>DAOQVR010000041.1:0-2201 GCA_035341665.1 Anaerolineae bacterium | reverse complement strand
ACTGCGGGCCGGAGGTAGAGTGCGCGGCTGCCCCAAGGAGTCGCTTCCAGGGCGGACGGACCTGTGCTATACTGCGCCCAGGGTCCTGGCCGCGTGCCGGGCAGCGGTTTTCGGGTTCCTGCCCGCGAGGAGTGGCCGGTCGAGGTCCGAGAGAGGAGGGCGCTGCCATTTCTTGAGGGTGACGTTCCCCAGCAGTGCGGTGCCGGCAGGCGGCAACCGGGTTGGGCTTGGGCTGTGGCGCTATCGGCGCCTCCCGAGCCACTGTGCAGGAGAGAGAGAATGACGATCCTCAGCAGGGAAGCTTTGCGTGCCTCCCGGGAGTTCCTGGAAGCCACTGCGCGCCCCCTCGAGCTCGCCCGATTTCGGCACGCATTTCTCGGGGCACCCACGGACATGGTCCTCGATGCTCTCGGTCCATTCCAGAACGACGACGGCGGATTCGGTCACGCGCTGGAGCCCGACCTGCGCACACCTGCCAGCTCCGTGCTGTGCACGTCCGTGGCCCTCCAGATCCTTCGCTCCCTCGAGATCCCAACAGAGCACGCGTTCGCTTCGAGCAGCGTGCGCTTCCTGATGGCGAGCCTGGACCGTGACCAGTGGGGATGGAGAATCATACCGCAGGCCGCAGAATCCAGCCCACGTGCACCCTGGTGGTACCAGAGAGGACGCGAGGCGCACTTTGAGGCCTTCTCGCTCAACCCTACCGCCGAGATACTGGGGTATCTGTTCGACAACCGTGAGCACGTGGAGGAGGAGGCGCTCCGTGGTGTGTCCGAGAGAGTCTTTCGGGAGATTGGCCGTCCTGCGGGGCCAGAGATGCACGAGCTGCTTTGCTGCCTGCGGCTGCTCAAGACAAGGAGCCTGCCCGACACGTGCCGGGACCAGCTGCGTGCCAGGCTGAACCAGGCGCTCCCGGGAGCGGTGGCCCGCGAGCCGAAGGAGTGGAGCGGGTACAGCTTGCGTCCGCTGCAGGTAGCCGATGCCCCAGAGTCGCCCTTTCTTGTGGGCCTCCAGGATGCCGTGGCTGAGAACCTGGACTATGAGATTGCCACTCAGAACAGAGATGGATCCTGGACTCCGACCTGGACCTGGGACGACACCTATCCGGAGGCGTGGGCAAGAGCCAGGGAGGAGTGGTCTGGGGTGATAACGTTGGACAAGCTCTTGACCCTGCGGAGGTTTGGCCGAATCGAGGGGCACGGCTAGCATTGGACCCGATCCTCGTCGGGGAGTATCGTGCCCCTTGGCTGGCGGTATCGAAGGTCGAAGAAGCTGAGCAGCAACAGGCCACGGTGCAAGATCGCCGGCGCGCAGCAGTCTGCGCGCAGGAATCGGGTGATCCTGCTGCGGCAAGAGCAGGGTGACACCGGCGTGGATGCTTCGCATGACCGCCGTCAGCTCTACCGTGATGGGCGGATCGTCCGGATCGCAATCTACAGCGAAGGAGTGCACCATGTCCCGTCCGACCTACACCAAGCCCGAGGGCGCGACGCACGAGGTCATCGAGATGGAATGCGCCGCGCTCGTCCGCTGGGGGATGGGCGACCCGAGCGGGTTCCTGGAGATCTATGCGCCCGATATCGTCTACTTTGACCCGGGGTGCGAGCGGCGCATCGACGGCCTCGCAGCGCTGACGGAGCGCTACGAGGCCATCCGGGGCCGGGTGCTCTTTGACCGGTTCGAGCTCATCAACCCGCTGGTGCAGCTGGTGGGCGACGCCGCCGTGCTCACGTACAACTATGCCTCGTACCAGGGGCAGAAGGCGCCCTCGCGCTGGAACTGCACCGAGGTCTACCGGCGGGCCGGCGGCAGGTGGCAGATCATCCAGAGCCACTGGTCGCTCACCGTCCCCACGCCGGCCTGAGCGGCAGGGCGGCTGCGTCCGCAGCAGAAGGCCGAGGGCTTCACCCTTCGGCAGGCGCCGGCATGGCGCACGGCCGGCGAGCGCTGCCCGCAATCCTCGCGCGATCCCTCTTGCATCGCCTCCCGCCCGGTGCTATCATCCTGGCGACGCATGGCCTGCGGCCTTAGAGGCCGGCACCGGCAGAAAGGAGTGTACCATGACCAGTCCGCTCGCGTTCTATGCCACCCACGGCGCGATCACCGATCCCGGCAGCCGGGCGCACCTGTTCGATCGTCTGCCCGACGACGTCGGGGCGTTGTGCAAGGTCGTCCAGGGGATCCTCCTCCACATCTACTGG
>DAOQVR010000040.1:0-4240 GCA_035341665.1 Anaerolineae bacterium | reverse complement strand
CCAAGTGGCTCTCTTTTCGGTGATCAAATGGCTCTGTTTTCAGTTGACAAAAACAAGTCGCCGCCAGCCGCGTCGGTGCCACCGACCGGGCTCCAGAAGCCGCGGAGGTGAGTGGGCTCTTTGCAGCGAACCTGGACAGCCCGGCCTTCTCCAGATACCGTGGAAGCATGGAGCGGGCAATCGACTATCTGTCGAGCATTCGGCCTCCCGGAGCCGGAGGTGAGTAGCGCCCTGTCCAAATGCCGCAGCAGAATGGTCCTGGATGGGCGTCACGCAGGTTCTTGGTGAGGAGGTTTGGCGGGCAGCGGCACTGACGAGGTGAGCATCGCCGAGTTCCTGCGGTACGCCGGCGGCGCGATTGCCGGTTCCAGCTGAAGGTGGCTGGGATAGCCGAGAACCTTGTCGACGATCGGAGCGTGCGCCGCTTGATGGGCGCGGTGTGGGGGATATGGCAGGGCTAGACGTCGCCGCCGGGTGCTATCCGGTCAAGATGTACAAGGGCGGCCGCTATCTCCTTCTCGCTGAACACCGCAATCCCGTTGCGCAGCAGCAGCGCGGCGGTGACGCCCCGCCCGGGTACGCACCGTCCCGAAAAGCTCCCGTCGTGAATACTGCTGCTTCCGCAGGATGGGCTCGCCTCCTTCAGGATGGCCACTCGCACGCCCGCCGCCCGGGCGACCTCCAGGGCGCAGCGCGCGCCGCACAGGAAGGCCTGCGTAACGTCGGCGCCGGCCCCGGTGACGACCTGGCCGGAGCCGTCCAGCACGCTCTCACCGCCCGATCCGTGGATCTCGGCCGACGGCCGCGGAACCGGCAGCCCACCCGCCACTTCGGGGCAGAAGGGAATCACCAGCCCTCGCGCGGCCCACTTCTCTAGGACCGTACCATCGACCGTGCAGGTTCCGCCGTTGTAGCGCACCCTCTGCCCTACCAGGCAGGCGCTGACCAGGAGCTTCACACCGGCTCCTCCAGATCCCAGATCAAGATCGTGTCGGTTCCGTGGGGCGACTCGGCGAGCAGTTCTCCGCAGGCACTCACCACCATGGCACCGCCAAATGACCTGTCTTCCGTGCCCTCCTCGAGGGCATTCACCAGCGCCGCGCGGCAGCCCGACCCCCGGACGGCGTCGAGGTACGCCTGGCGCTCTTCTGCCTCCCAGCGCCGGAGGGCCGGGGAGAGGCCGGAAAAGCTGCGCGACATGGGCACCAGCAGCAGCGCCAGGCGAGGGTCGAGTCTCTGCACGGCGGCCACGTCAAAGAGGTCGCCGCAGATGAGGACCCCCAGCCGGCCCAGCTCCGTATCGGCGACCTCGGTTGAGGTTCCCGCCGCGTACGGCGGCCGCTCGTTGCTCTTGCGGTGGATCAGGGTGACTCGCCCGGTTCTGTCAAGCAGGACGGCCGTATCATAGACGCCGGCCTCCGATTGCTCGATCAACCCAAAGCAAAGGTGCACCTGATGGGCCCTGGCAAGGTCCCACATCTGCGCGGTCACCGGTCCCGGCACGGGCTCGGCGTAGAGCCGGACATCCTCCTCCTCGTACAGGTACCCAGTCAAGGTGCACTCCGGCAGGCATACCAGGTCCGGGCGTGCCGGCGATGCCTCGGCCAGGCGGGCTTTCAGGTGTTCCAGGTTGGCAGCCGGCTGCCGGAGCTTCGTCCTCAGCGGGATGAGGCAAAGTCGCATCGCGGCCGCCTTGCGCAAGAGAACGCCCGCCGAGATTCCGGCGGGCGTTCTCCCTTAGCGTCCGTGCCGGACGTAGTCTGGAAGAATGAGCGGCGACTCGATGCTGGTCTCGATACCGGCTTCGGCCAACTGCTTCTCCCAGGCTGCCACGTGGGCCAGCGTGAGTTTTCCAGTCTGCACGTCGCGGAACTGCTGGCCGGCGGTGCGCCCGGCGCGGCGACCAAAAACGCACACGTCAAGAAGAGAGTTGCCCATGAGCCTGTTGCGGCCGTGAACGCCACCTGACGCCTCGCCGGCGACCAGGAGTCCCGGTATGCCGGTGTTGCAGTCCGGTCGGATGGCAATGCCGCCGTTCTGGTAGTGGAGCGTAGGATAGACCAGCATCGGGTCATGGACGATATCCACGCCAAAGCGGCGGAACTGACGGACCATGGCGGGCAGCTCCTTTTCCACCGTGCCCGGCCCGTGCAGGATGTCGATCATGGGCGAGTCAAGCCATACCCCCTCAAACCCTGAAGGGGTCTTGACGCCGTTGCCTCGTTCCTTCACCTCGCGGATGAAGGCGCTGGCTTCGACGTCGCGTGTCTCGCGCGGAAAGACGAACTGCTCGCCGTGGATGTTGAGCACCTGTGCCCCCAGGCCACGGACCTTCTCTGTGACGAGCAACCCAACAATTTGCTCCGGGTAAGCGGCGCCGGTGGGGTGGTACTGCATGGTGTCGATGAAGGCCAGTTTCGCGCCGACCCGGTAGGCCATGACCAAGCCATCTGCTGTGGCCCCGTAGTGGTTCGTGCACGCATAGCCCATGTAGTGCAGCCGTCCACCTCCTCCGGTGGCGATTATCGTCTGCTTGGCCCGGGCAATCAGGCGCTCCCCCGTCTCGAGATTCTGGAGTACAGCTCCAGCCACCTGGCCCTTGTCGTCCATCAGCAGCTCAACGGCGGGAGCAAACTCGATCACGGTGATCATGTCAGGATAGGAACGCACCTCGTCGCGTAGGGTGCGCATGATCTCGGCACCCGAGTAGTCGCGGGCCGAGTGCATCCGCTTTCGCGAGGTTCCACCACCGTGGATGGTCACCAGCGTTCCGTCGGCGTGCTTGTCGAACATGCAGCCCAAGTCCTCGAGCCACAGGATGACCTCAGGGGCGTCACGCACGAGCGCTTCCACAAGGTCGGGATCGTTTGTGAAGTGCCCCCCCCCGATGACGTCGAGGTAATGCTGGCCGGGTGAGTCGTGTTCCTTGTCGGCCGCCTGGATGCCGCCTTGTGCCATCATGGTATTGGCGTCCCCGTGGCGCAGCTTGGTGATCATCAACACCCTGGCACCCTGCTCCGACGCCAGGAGCGCAGCCGCCGAGCCGGCTCCACCGGCGCCGATGATCAGGACGTCGGTGTCGTAGTCGACTTTGTCCAGGTCGAGCGCCGTACCTCGCAAGCGGCTGTGACCCTCCAGCAACGCAGCCAACTCGTTCGGCGTGCGCCCTCCTCTGTTTGGGCCGATCCTCAGCTCGCGCATCCCCTCCGGAATAAAGTCCGGGTGGAACTTGCGCAGGATCTCCTGCTTTTCCGCGGGCGACAGCATGGGCCAGTCCGTATGCAGGCGCGCCGGGCGGCCGGCGACCACGCGGTCGATCGATTCCCGCATGCTGGGTGTGTATCCTTCAAGTTTCATGGTCTTCTCCTGTCCGGTCCTGCCAGACCCAACTGGTTACCGAAACCTGCCAGGTCCCGGCTCCCAAAACGCTATTCCGGCTCGATGTCCCGGGTGTTGTACAAGCGGCGCAGCTCTGCATCGGGCGTGGCTTTGAGCCGAGCCAAGTCCTCGTCAAATCGGGCTGACCACACCTCATCCACTCGCTGCGCGAGGTGCTTGGCCTTGGGCGCAAGGTTCCGGGCATACAGGCGCCGGCAAAGGATGGCAATGTTGGGCTGTGCTTCCTCAGCAGGGCAGCGAGATACGCACATGCCGCACATGATGCAGTCAAACGACAAGTCGGCAACCCGGGCGATGTCGCCGCGCATAGCGGCTGCCATGTAGTCCTTCACCTTGAGGTCTTGTGGGCAGCTCTTGGTGCAAGTGCCACAGCCCAGGCACTTGAGCACCTGCGGGTAGAGGCGCACCAAGGTCGCGAACGTTGGCTCCAGCTCCCGCAGCTTGTACTGAGCCCGCTCTGCCGGATAGAAGGGGATCTGGGTCAGATGCATACCGGGCTGGACCAATGTCCCGCACGCCAAGCCGATGTAGAGCTTTGGGTCGCCCTCCTGGCGGTAGACTGTCGCGCACGCACCGCAGAAGGATGCCCGGCAGCCGACTCCTCGGATCAGGGTGTAGCCGGCGTACTCGAGCGCACCCATGATTGTCAGCGTGTTTGGCACCAGGTACCGCTTGCCCATGATGTAGATGGGGATCATCTCCAACTCAGCCATTCAACTCCTCCATTCCATGCAATGCTCAGGGCAGAGTGCATCACGCCAGTGCCGACCAGGCGTCGTGCACCCAGCGCTCCTAGTGGGGTCTTTCCCCCAGGGTTTTGAGCTCGTCCTCGCGGAACTCT
>DAOQVR010000039.1:0-6220 GCA_035341665.1 Anaerolineae bacterium | reverse complement strand
GCACTCTCGATTCCCGAGTGCTAACGCCGAGCCGTAGTGTAGCGCAGGTCGGGATCGGGTGCAAATCGGGGGAGGGCTGTGGCGGGTATGGAAACCCGCCCTACAACACCGGCGGGTATGGAAACCCCCACTCCGGGCATCAGGGACGAGGTGCAGCGCACCTTGAAGGTGCACCGCACCTAGCCGGCGGGCAAGGCCGGGTATGGAAACCGCCCCACAACACCGGCGGGTATGGAAACCCGCCCTACGACTGTGCCACTGTGCCAAGATTTTGAGGGTACTATCCCGAAATGCCCGAATTTCCAGAAACGACTATCGACTATCCGGGGTACAGGGTGGGCTCTTGACACTTTGGCGAGGGGATGGTAGTATCTGCGCGCAAGGAGGGCAACGTGGACCCTGAACCGAAGCCATCTGATGGCGGCTCGTGCCCGACTCCGGAGCCGGTGTGGACGTATCGCGGCTACCAACTGCGTGCCAGCGAGTTCACAACGGCGATGGTGCACCTCTTTCGGGCCGAAGTCCAGCGTGCCAACGTCTGGCGGCAGCGCCTGGACACGACGACCAACTGGGCCGTCCTGACCACAGGCGCAGCCATCTCCTTTGCCTTCACCCGGTCCGTTGCCGAAGACCACAAAGTCCTGGTGCTGGACGTCCTGCTGGTCACGCTGTTTCTGTACATCGAAGCGCGCCGGGACCGGTATTATGAGCTGTGGAGCTACCGCGTGCGGCTGATGGAGACCGACTTTTTTGCGTCGATGCTCGTCCCCCCATTCCAGCCATCCGCCGACTGGGCAGAGAGCCTGGCGGAGAGCCTGCTGCACCCGCAGCTTGCGGTGTCGATGCGGGAGGCGCTCGGCCGCCGGCTGCGGCGGAACTACCTGTGGATCTATGCGGTCCTGGGGCTGGCGTGGATGGGCAAGGTGTGGCTGCACCCTGAGCCGACCTCGTCGTGGGCGGAGATCATGCGGCGTGCCTCGATCGGGGGCGTGCCCGGTGAAGCGATGTTCGCGGCCATCGTCGTTTTCAACCTTGCCATGGTGCTGCTCTCGGTGCTGACGATCGGCATGCAGCAAGCTGCCGGCGAGGTGCTGCCCCGGTATGGCTCGTTCCACCTGCCGCCCGAGGCGGAAGGCAGAGAGGCGGAGCGGCGGCCGCGGCTGAGGGCGTGGTTCCGCCCCAGCCGCAGGAGGCAGCAGCTCCTGGCCTTTATCGTGACCGACTGCGCCGAAGCGGTGTCCGAGCAGATCCTGAACGAGATGAAACGGGGCGTCACGGCACTGTCGGGTATCGGGATGTACAGCCGCCAGCCCCATGCGGTGCTGATGTGCGCACTCACGATGACGGAGGTGCCCTTTCTGAAGGCGCTGGTTGCCGGCGCGGACGGGAAAGCGTTCGTGACGCTGACGCCGGCCGAGGAAGTGCTGGGGAAGGGGTTCCTGCCTCTCGAGCGGGAGGATGGGCCTCCGCCAGCGGGGTGAGCGACGCCGACGGGACGTGGGCTTAAGGCCCATGCCGCAGACCGGCGTTCCCACGGAGGCGCGTCGAGACGAGGGAAGGCTGCTCGATTGTTGACCTTGACCTGGGGCGTGGTATAATCGCGCCATGCACGAGCTGCCCGTCACCCAATCCATCCTCGACATCGCCCTGCGCCATGCCGCCAAGGCGAATGCAACCCACATCCTCGCCGTCCACCTGACCATCGGGGAGCTGACCGGCTTCATCGACGATTCGATCCAGTTCTACTTTGACTTCTTGACCCGGGACACGCCAGCCGCCGGTGCGCGGCTCACGTTCGACCGCATTCCGGCGCGCGCCCGCTGCCGCTCGTGCGATGCCGAGTATGCACCGCCGGATAGCCGCATCTGGACGTGCCCCGAGTGCGGGGCGCTGGGCGGCGATGTGGTCGCCGGTCGCGAGTTCTCTGTCTCGAGCATCGAAGTGGAGTAGTCAAGAAGAGCCATGTCCGGGTCCACACGCCAAGTCCCCGTAGTCGAGCAGATCCTGAGCGCAAACGACCAAGTCGCGCTGGAGAACCGCCGCCTGCTGGACGAGCAGGGCATCGCAGCGGTCAACCTGATGGCCTCGCCGGGGGCGGGCAAGACCAGCCTGATCCTGCGCACGGTCGACGCGCTGCGGGGCCGGCTCCGCTTTGGCGTCATCGAAGGCGACCTGGCCGGACGCATCGACGCCGACAAGGTAGCCGCGACCGGCACGCCGGTGGTCCAGATCAACACCGGCGGCGGCTGTCACCTCGACGCACTCCAGGTGCGGGGAGCGCTGCGGCAGCTTCCCCTCAAGGAAATCGATCTCCTCTTTGTTGAGAATGTGGGAAACCTCGTCTGTCCAGCCGGCTTTGCGCTGGGCGAGCGGCTGAACGTGCTGGTCGCGCACGTGCCGGAGGGGCACGACAAGCCGATCAAGTACCCGGGCATGTACACGGTGGTGGATGCGCTGGTGCTGAACAAGCTGGACCTGCTGCCCTACCTCGACTTTGACCTGGAGGCGTTCCGGTGGGCCGTGCGGGCACTCAATGCCCGAGCGCCCATCTTCGAGGTGTCGTGCAAGAGCGGCGAAGGAGTGGAGAGCTGGGTGGAGTGGCTCTCCGCGGCTGTGCAGCCCCTCCGGCAGAGTACCGCAGGGTAAGCGACACCGCAAGCGATGATACTCGTTTCGAGTAATCTGTCTGCGCGACCCGACGGCGGGGGCACATCGCGCCCCGACCGGCGCGCTTGGATGACGAGCAGGCGCGACGTACCCGGCCTGCCAGGTGTGGTTGATCTTGGGAGGAAGGCATGTCACAATTCAAGAACGTCAACGTGGTGTCGATCCAGGTGGCCGACTGGGAGCAAGCGAAACGCTTCTATGCCGAGGTGTTGGACTGGCCAGTGGCGGCCGGCATCGACGAGGTTGGGTGGTGGGAGTTCGGGCGCGAGGGTGAGACACACGTCGCCCTCAGCCGGTGGGAAGGCCCGAACCCGCTGCCCGCCCACGAGGGGACGACGAAGCTGGTCCTCACCGTGGACGATTGCCACGAGGTAACCCGCCAACTGCGCGCCAGGGGTATCCCCTGTGATGACGTCGTGACCATCCCGGGCATGGTCGTCTTTGGCGGGTTCACCGACCCAGAGGGCAACCACATCCAGATCGCGAACGCCGAGGCGCCGGCGCCCTAACGCCAGATGTGTGCGGGAGGCCAGGACCCACGCCTGCCGAGGTCTACTGCACCGGCACCAACGCTTGAACGACGGGCAGGAAGACGGCACCATAGAGCGTAGCGCGCTCTTGAGGATAGCATTGCATGAGCACGACCATCGCCTGGCCTCCGCCGTCGGCTAGGGCAAGGTCGACGGAGAGGCCCTGCACCTCCGCCGCGTAGAGGTCCCATGTGAGCCCGTTGGCCTCCTGCTGCCCTGCGCCGGCCGGAACCGTGCCGAGCTGCTGAGTGAGCAGGCCGAACAACTCCGACGCGTTCGTCGTGGCGGCCTGCTGGATCAGGACGACGGCGTCGGTCGCGGAGCTGCCCCGGGCATAGACGCCGGGCTGCGCCTGCTCCTGCCACCCCTCCGGCACGAGGCCCTGGATGCCAAAGGTCGCCGAGGTGAAGGGAACCAGCTCGACGGCGTTCGCCGCGACAGGCAGGGCAAAGGACCAGTCCACCATGCCCTCGATGCAGGCGCCCTCGGGCACTGAACCGGGATCGGCCAAGAAGGCGAGCATCATGTCCTGCGGACAGCCGGCGACCGTGCTGGCACCATGGCCCACACCCGGATACTCGAAGAAGAAGCCGTTCGGCAGTGTGCCGGCCACATGCCGGCCCCAAGCCGGCGGCGTGATGGGATCGAACTCACCCGACATGACGAGCACAGGCAGGTCGCTGGTGACCGGCTGGGTGAGGAGAGCGTCGGCCCGGCCCACCTGCCAGTCCTCGCACATCTCGACCCCCAACTCCCCGAGGATCGAGTCGGAGAAGGCGCGCTTGAGCTCAGGGTGGTCGGCCAGGGCCTCCGCAAAGCGTTCTTCTGAGCCGAAGGCGATCTCGTCGTGGCAGAGCACCGAGGTCTGCTGGCCGGAGCTCCCGGCATCTCCCTGGGCCAGGAGAGAGCCCATCAACTGGGCGACGACGGTATAGTTGCCCTGGCTGGCGTCGTAGAGGATCTGCGGCAGGGAAGGGATGACGCTGGTGGCATACAGGAACTGGAAGAGGAAGGTCGCCAGGTTGTCGCCGGTCATGACCACGTCGTAGGTGTCTCGGGTGAGCGGGTTGGTTACCTGGAAGCGCGCCGGCTCTTGGTTCAGCCGCTCGACGGTATCTCGGTACGTGGCCTCCAAGTCTGGGAAAGCCGTGCGGCACGCCTCGTCCGCCGCGCAGGTGTCGAACAGGAGATCGATCGAGCGGGCGGCGTTGGTCGGCGCCTCGGCGAGCAAGTCTTTGTCGGGCGGGTAGACCGAGTCCAGCACGATGGACCGGATCCCTACCGGGTAACGGCGCATCACCTCGAGGGCCAGCCAGGTGCCATAAGAGGTGCCCCACAGGTTGACAGGGCCATTGTAGAGGGCAAGGCGCAGGTCCTCCACGTCGGCGGCGCTGGCCTCGGTGTGGTAGGCAGAGAGCTCCGCGACAGCGGACAGGTCCTGCCTGCACTCGAGCGCCGCGTCGCGGACCATGGTGAGCGCCTCCTCCTCGGAGACGGGCCGGCCGTCGATCTCTTCGTCGAGCAGCTCCAGGCCGAGTGCCCGCAGGCCGGGGCAATCGAGGGCCGGCTGGGAGAGGCCCACGCCGCGCTGGTCAAAAACCACGAGGTCCCGGTTGGCCTTCAGGATAGGCTCAAAGAGCTCGGCGAAGGTGTACTGGATCAGCTCCAGGGCACTCCCACCGGGGCCGCCCGAGAGGTAGACGATGGGGTCTGGCTCGGGGTTGGCGCCGGGGTGGAAGACGGCAACGGCCAGGCGGATGGACGGGCCCTGTGGGGCCGAGCGATCCTCGGGGACCACCAGGTAGCCGCAGTCCACCGTCTCGCCCTCGACTTGGCCGGCCGGCAGGTCAAAAGGGCAGGCATCTTCCTCAAAGGCCGCGGGCGGGGGCGTCGGCGCAGCCGTGGCGGTCGCCGCCGGCACGGGTGATGCGGCAGGCAGCGCGGCGGATGCTGGCGCCTGGGTGGGTGGCGAGGATGTTGGGGTGGCCTGGGGACCACACGCAGTGACGAGAGGCAGAAGCAAGGCAGCCAGCAAAAGAAGAACCACAGCGTGTTGGAACGATTTCATGTTTTCTCCTCAATGGCGCGGGCCTATCGGCGCGCTCTTTCCGGCAGCCAACCGGGGAGAGCGTGCTCGACGAGTGCGAGCAGTGGCCGAAGGTCGGGGGCGTCGAGCACGAGGCCCGCCTCCGTGCGCACCCTGTCCGACCAAGGGTTGACCGCCACGCCGAGGCGGGCGAGGCGGACCATGTCGGCGCCGGATGATCTGTCGCCGACAGCCATGCACTCCGCTGGCCCGATGCTCGGACCCCACTGCAGGCGCCAAGTGTAGCAGCCTTCTGACGAGAGGTCAACAGCGGTTGGGACCTTGCGGGTTGATAAGATCTGTCATGAGGCAGAAGGCACTGCACTACACCACCAGTTCCAGGCTGTACCACTGCCCGATGTTGATGGTCTCCGAGGCAGCCGCCCGCGTATAGAGATTGCCTGCCAGCCTCTCGCCGATCACCCACTGGTTGGAGTCGTCCTGCAGGCCGGCGAAGCGGTAGTTGTCGGCATCCCGGTAGTCAAACACCAGGTACCCATTGTGCGCGATGGCGCCCAGGCTCTGGGTCTGCACCTTGGCCCACACCTTGCCCGTCCGGAAGGTGGGCGTCCACAGGCTCATGGCATTGCCCTGCCCGCTGTAGGCTCGCTTCTCTACGGCCCAGGTGCCGCCGGTCGGGCTCCAGCCGTCGGCGTTGCCGTCGTAGAAGTCGTCGCCGGCCAGGTCGCGGCCGGCGGGGATCTGGTAGACCTCATATCCCGCGCCGGCGTAGGTTGTGACCCCGATGCCGTCGTCCTTCTTGACGAGACTGCCGTTCCCGTCATAGGTGAGCAGCGTCGTCTTCCCGGCGAAGCTCACTTCCTTCAGCCGGTTCTCCTCGTCCCACGACTGCCCGTAGGTGACGCCGTTCTCCTTGCGCGTCGTCATGTTGCCGTTGGCGTCGTAGCCGAAGGTCTCGCCGTTGACCACCTTGGCG
>DAOQVR010000038.1:0-6991 GCA_035341665.1 Anaerolineae bacterium | reverse complement strand
ACCAAGGGCAGAGGTGCAGCGCACCTGGGAGGTGCACCGCACCAAGGGCAGAGGTACAGCGCACCTGGAAGGTGCACCGCACCAAGGGCAGAGGTGCAGCGCACCTGGAAGGTGCACCGCACCAAGGGCAGAGGTGCAGCGCACCTGGGAGGTGCACCGCACCAAGGGCAGAGGTGCAGCGCACCTGGGAGGTGCACCGCACCGAGTGGTCCGGAGACCACGCCGGAACAACTGAGCGGGGCGCCAGCTCAAGGATGCGCCGGCAGCCGCCGCAGCGCTGCGTGGTTTCTCCGGTCCAAATCCCCTACTTGGGGGATGACAGCCCACCCGGCTTGCGGCTATGATCGGCGCAGAACCGGACGAGCCTTCCGGAAGGAGCGAGGAGAAGCTACATGACAGAAGCAGTGAAGGAACAGGAGCCGCTCGGCGTGCCCGGTGCGCCTGCCATCCCGGGATTGAGCTTTCGCGGTTTTCGTGGCGAGGCCGACTATCCGCTGATGGCCGGCGTGATCGCCGGCAGCCTGGAGGCCGACCAGAGAGAGTGGGCGGTGTCGGTGGAGGAGGTGGCGCGCAACTACAGCCACCTGGAGAACTCGGATCCGTGGCGCGACATGCTCTTTGTGGAGATGGACGGGTGCGTGGTGGGCTACAGCCGGGTGGATTGGTACCAGCAGGACGACGGGGTGCGCCTGTACCAGGGCTTTGCCTACCTGCTCCCCGAGTGGCGGGACACCGGCCCCGGATCGCCGGTGCCGGGCGCCGGCCAGGAGGGCAGGGCGGCGGGCCTGCGCCACGCGATGGTGCGCTGGTGCGAGCAGAGGCTGCGCGAGATTGACTGCGGCCTGCCCGAGACGCGGCCGGTCACCGGGCGATTCTACCAGACAGGCGCCGGCCACACGGAAAGCGACTGGCTCCGCGTGCTCGAGCAGCTGGGCTATGCGCCGGTGCGCTGGGGCTACGAGATGGTCCGATCCCTCGCCGAGCCGGTGCCCGACCTGCCCCTGCGCGAGGGCGTGGAGGTGCGGCCGGTGGGCAGGGAGCACCTGCCGGCCATCTGGGAGGCCGCGCGCGAGGCATTCCGCGACCACTGGGGATACAGCTCGGACGTCTGGAGCGACCTGGCTTTCCAGGCCTACCAGGATGACCCGTTGACCCAGCCAGAGCTGTTCCAGGTCGCCTGGGCGGGCGACGAAGTGGTGGGTGCCGTCCAGAGTTTTCTCAACGAGAGGGAGAACGAAAAGTACGGCCGGAAGCGCGGCTACACCGAGGGCATCTTTGTGCGCAGGCCCTGGCGGCGGCAGGGTGTGGCCAGGGCACTCATCAGCCGCAGCATGCGCATGTTCCTCGACATGGGCATGACCGAGACGGCCCACGGCGTGGACGCCAACAATCCCAACGGCGCGCTCCAGCTCTACACCAGCCTCGGCTACCGGGTGGACAGAGAGTTCATCACCTACCGCAAAGAGATGTAGCGGGCGGCGCACAGGCAGCAAGGGCCGGCACGCCCGGCCCCGGTCAGGCGGCAGCCGGCCCGAAGGCGCCGGGGTCACCCACGCTTGGTGCATCCTGGCCGGCTGCCGCCTGTCCTCCGCTTCACCAACGTGAATGCGCAGGACCACAAGCACAATCACCTCTGGCGTCTAGGGCCACTCAGAACCGGGCTGCTTGCGCGTCTGCCAGGCCTGTGCTATGCTGCCTTCCAGTACCCGGTGGCCGGCTCCGGCCACGGACAAAGGAGCCTGCCTTCGCGGGCGCTCAAGTCACCCGACAAAGGTGCTTTGGACAAACGGCCACCACCTTTCCGAAGCGGAGACTGACATGGCTGCTGAGCCGTCCTCTCACAAAGCGCCGTCGCCACCATCCGGCCCGATGGCGGCCCCCCATGACCTCTGGCACAAGTCATTCATCCGCATCGGTCATGCTGGGGCATCGGCCTACGCGCCCGCCAACACACTCGAATCGTTTGAGCTCGCTCTCGAGCTGGGCGTCGATATGGTAGAGTTCGACGTGCGTCCCTGTCGTGATGCGCTTGTTCTGCTGCACGATGACGCCCTGGCCTCTGCCCTGGAAGGGGAGACCCGGGCATGCGAGCTTACTCTTGACCAGGTCCGAGCCATGAGGGCCGGCGATGGTCAGCGTGTTGCGACCCTGGACGAAGCAATCGATCTGCTGAAGGGCAGGGCGCTGCTCAACGTCGACCTCAAGACGCGCGGTATCGAGGCTGCAGTCATAGCCACGCTTCGCCGCAAGGGCATGTTGGCGGATGTGCTGATCAGCTCGCTGGACCCCCAAAGCTTGAGCGAGATCCGGCGACTCGATCCGGCGGTGGCGACGGCCATCTCGTACCCAGAAGACCGAGGAGGGGCATCGACCCGATCGTACCTGGCGCCGATTGTCACCATCGTTCTGAGACTGATGCGAGCTCAGATGCCCAGTCGGGTCATGCGGCTCATGGCGTCTGCAGAAGCCAATGCTGCCATGCTCTACCACAAGGTAGTGTCCCACGCGTCCGTGGAGAGGGTGCACGCGGCCAACAAACGGGTCTTTGTCTGGACGGTAGATGATCTGCCCGCGCTCCAGCTGGTACGCTCGCTAGGCGTGGATGGCGCCGCCAGCAATCGCCCGGACCTTTTCCGCCAGCTGCAGGGTACTGCGGTCCCTCTGCCCTGACGGCCCTTTGCGACCTGGCCGCCCTTCGACGGGGCTGTCCAAAAAGCACGAGACCTGCCATGTTGAGCGCGGCAATGCGTCCAGGTTGCGGGCCGGTCCCCTGACCGGCCCGCCGGCGTGGTCCGGAGACCACGCCGGAACAAGAGCGGAATCAGAGATTCCCTTCGTACCTCAGGGCGTGCCTCGGTCGCTGCGCTCCCTCGGAATGACAGTATTGGGACAGCCCCCCGGCGTGGTCCGCAGACCACGCCGGAACAACTGAGCTGCGCTCCCTCGGAATGACAGTTTTGGGGCGGCCCGCCGGCGTGGTCCGGAGACCACGCCGGAACAAGATTCCTCGGTCGCCGGCGTGGTCCGGAGACCACGCCGGAACAACTGAGCTGCGCCGCCCTCCTCCTTCCATTTGCCCCCCTGCTTGACGGCCCCCTGGTTCCGTGCTATAATGGATCCTGGCCGGAGAAGCGGTTTCGCAGCCTGCTTCGTTCCTTGCCCGCCTCCGAGTTCGGTTCCAAGGAGGTGCCCAGATGTTCCGCAGACCGATTCACCCTCGGGTCGCAGACGAGCTGTCGAAGGCACGCAAGCAGATCGCGTTGGCCGCCACCAGGAACGAGCGGCTGCCCCTCTTGTTCCTCGTCGATCCCATCCGGGCCTTTGCCGATGGCGGCGTCAAGCTGAGCCCCGCGGCGCGCAAGTACCTGCGGCGCGCCTACCCGGCGTCCTTCCACAGGGACAAGACCCTCTACGACGACGTGCGCAGTGGCAGGAGGCAGCTTCCCTGGATCAAGCGGGCCACCTTCCGCACCGAGAAAGACGAGTAGAGGAGGGATTGACATGTCAACCGAACTTTCCTTTGGCTACCTCAACGCGCTCGCCGTTGCCGAGATCGTGATCGACCGCCTGATCGGCGCGATGTACGATGGGCAGGAGATACCCGACACCCATGCGAGCGAAGTCAGTGCCGGCTCCGTTGCTCACATCTTTATCAGCAGGCCGCGAGTCAGCTTTGACGCCACTCGGCCTGGGTGCAACGTCGTCCTGACGGTTGACGACTTCCAGATACTGCCCCCCGGTCTCGAGGAGCCCTTGGTGAGGGTGCTGGAGGTCCAGTTCCCGCTGGTGGTGGATTGGGATACGCAGACCCTCCAGTGCGACTTTTCGGGGCTCGACACCGATACGGTGACGGCGGTGACGCCGGAGGGTGCGGACGACGTGATCGTGGCGACGCTCGTGGCGTATGCGCTGCGAGAAGGTGGGATCCTCGGCGACCTGCCCTTCTCCTTCATCGGCGGGAGCGACGAGCTGCTCGGCTGCGACATGCTCCATGTGCGCATCCTCGACGACCCCAGCGGTGACGACCGGGACACCCTGAACATCGGGCTCTGGGACTATCACGGCACAGAGGTGGGCGAGCCCGAGGACATCGCGCCCTTCCTCGAGGAGGGCAAGCAGTTCACGCTGCGCATGTCGAGTACGGCATTCGATCAGATGGCGGTCGACGCCCTGGACGAGCGGTTCATGTGCTTCGATCTCACCGTGCCGGAGGAGGAACAGACCGTCAACGACGTGCGAATCGTGCCGCCCGCCGCCGGCATGGTCACCCTGGAGGGCCAGCCCAACTCCGGCCGCATTGGCGTTTCGGGCACAATCCGAAACAGAAGCGCCGCCGACGCCGAGTCTGTCAGCTTCAGGTGCGATTCGGAAGGAGGGTTCACGGCGACGCTGCAGGCCGATGCCGGCGACTGCCTGGAGATCCGCGGAACGCAGGTCACACTGACCTTTGAAGACTACTCGGCCGTGCTCTACCGGCCGGTCATCGAGCTGCGCAACGGCTACGTCAACCTGAGGGCAGTCCTGTCGGTCGAAGACCCTGTCGAGGTCGCTGCGTCGCTGGACGCCGATATCCGGCTGCAGGTGGACCCGGCCACGGGGCGCCTGGCCACCAGCACCGAGGCCGACGTGGATCTGCCCTGGTGGGCGGACATCCTCCTGTCGTGCATGGGCGTGTCGGCCAATGGCATCGTCGCGGGCTACGCCGACGACGAGTTCGGCCGCCTGGGTGCCAACCTCGTGCCCGAGCTTGTCTCTTCAGAGCACCTGGTCGTCTTCTGGGAAGACATCGAGGTCCGGGAAGACGGGCTCATTCTGAGCGGCCAGATCGAGGCGGGCCGGATTGTCAACGCCGGCCGCACCACCGAGCTGTCCTTTGGCATGGGCGCCGGACACCAGGTTACCCTCAACCTCGAGACGGCGACCCTCGAAGTGAGCGGCGCCATGCTCGCAGATCTGGGTATGACGCGCACCTTCGAGGAGCTCGACGCCGACAGCCTGGCCCAGCGCATCTACCACGAGACCAGGGCGACGCTGCCCGCAGCGGAGCACCGGGACGGGCGCGTCTTTGCCGTGCGTGCGTGGCCTTCCTTTGGCAAGATACGCCTCAATGTGCTGGAAGACGGCCGTCCGCTGCTGCGCTGGGTGCTCTACGAACCCGCGATCCTGCCGCAGGTTGAGCTTGTCGGCGAGTGGCATCAGTACCCCGAGCCGTCCATCGTGACCCGGTCCGGGTTCCGGCTGCAATCGTCGGGCGCCAGGCGCTACTGGGGAGAGTTCACCGTCGAGCTGCGCCAGCGGCTCTACGACCCGGAAGCGGGCTCCGGCGGCGAGCCCGATATCCATTGGGAGACCTACCGGGGGCCGGGCGATTTTGCGGTCCTCGACGGCGGGCGCACGGTCAGCATCGACATAGATACCGAGGCCATGGAAGAGGAATCGTTCGAGATCGATCTCGCGGTCGAGGTCACGGACATCTTTGGACGGTCGGCATCGGCCCACCGCCTGCTGCGGGGCTCCAAGTACTGCCAGTGGCTGATCCCGCCCGATCGCGAGAAGGAGCCCCACTTCCGCATCCCTCCCAGGGAGCCGGTCGAGGTCGAGATCGTAACGCCCGACAAGGAGCACGAGGGCAAAGAGAAGCGCGTCTCCATCCGCGAAGCCGAGACGGCGGAGCTCGAACGCTGCTACGCCGAGTCGGCACAGGCGACCGTCGAGATCGGGGAGGAGATCGCAGCGCGCTACGGGCGTTCTGGCAGCGGATAGCCCTCTTCCCGGTGCGGCGCACCTGGCTCCGCCGGGCGGGCCGTAGGGCGGGTTTCCATACCCGCCCGCGTTGCCCTCACAGTAGGGCGGGTTTCCATACCCGCCCGCCGGTGGCCGCCATGGAGGATGGCATGCTCCGGCGGGCGCGTGGTCAGGCAGGCGGTGGCTACCCGCCTCGGTCGCCGCGCTTTCCGGCCCTCCCCTTTCGGACTGGCTCGGGAGGCGCCTTTACGGGGAGTTGTCGCGCATGACACTCGGCAAGAAGACGGCGCCCGGCGGCGGGGTGTACAACAGGCGGAAGCCGCACAGCTGCAGGTCGTTCCCCGTGTCGTTCGGCCGCCAGTTCACGGCGTAGGAGTACACTTCGTAGTCGATCACGTGGCCGGGGTCGATGTTCACCACATAGTATGCCTCGCCGGGCGTCCCGCTGGAGGTCACCGCCCACTCGTCGACCAAGTCGCCGTACAGGTCATAGACCGAAAAGAACCCGCTGGTGTTCAACGTACTGGTGTCGTTGACGTACATGCGCATCTGGGTCACCGTCGAGCCAAGCGGCAGGTAGACGGGGGCGTTCCAGATCGTATAGTCGTCGCCAGTGGTGGCATAGATACAGCCGCCGCTCGAGCCCCAGTTGTAGCTCACATTGTCCTCGCGGGGCCGCAGCATGGAGCCGGCGACACGTATCGAGACGGTGGCGTTGATCTCATCCTCCGGCTCGGGCGACTGGCGCTCCTGGAAGACGTAGCCGGGGCCGGCGCTGCTGATGACCGGCTCAGCCGGATCGGCCTCCTGCGCCTGGGGCCTCTGGCCGAGGGCCAGGCCAAGGGCCAGCGCCAGTACCAAAGCGCCAGCCACCACCAACAGGGTCCAACGACTCCTCTTCTTCATGACGCACCTCCCTTTCGCTCAGTGTGATAGCGCTACCATACACCCGGACAGCGGCCCTGGCAAACGCAGGGGAAAACCCTTTGAGGCTCACAGGCGGGACGTGGGGGGCGGAAGGCTGGATGATCGCCGTCCCGCCGGCGTGGCCCGGAGATGACGCCGGAACAAGGTTTTGGGACAGCCCTGCGGCGTGGTCCGGAGACCACGCCGGAACAAGATTCCTCGGTCGCCGGGGTGGTCAGGAGATGACGCCGGAACAAGATGCAGCCAAGTTGCAGGCCGGTCTCCGACCGGCCCGCCGGCGTGGTCAGGACACGCTTTGTCAAGTCCGGCAAGCCCCGAG
>DAOQVR010000037.1:2204-7597 GCA_035341665.1 Anaerolineae bacterium | reverse complement strand
ACTGCGGGCCGGAGGTAGAGTGCGCGGCTGCCCCAAGGAGTCGCTTCCAGGGCGGCCGGACCTGTGCTATACTGCACCCGGTGTTCTGGCTGCCGTGCCGGGCAGCGGTTTTCGGGTTCCTGCCCGCGAGGAGCGGCCGGTCGAGGTCCGAGGAAGGAGGGCGCTGCCGTTTCTTGAGGGTGACGTTGCCCGGCAGTGCGGTGCCTGCAGGCGGCAACCGGGTTGGGCTTGGACTGTGGCGCAATCGGCGCCTCCCGAGCCACTGTGCAGGAGAGAGAGAATGACGATCCTCAGCAGCGAAGCTTTGCGTGCCTCCCGGGAGTTCCTGGAAGCCACTGCGCGCCCCCTTGAGCTCGCCCGATTTCGGCACGCATTTCTCGGGGCACCCACGGACATGGTCCTCGATGCTCTCGGTCCATTCCAGAACGACGACGGCGGATTCGGTCACGCGCTGGAGCCCGACCTGCGCACACCTGCCAGCTCCGTGCTGTGCACGTCCGTGGCCCTCCAGATCCTTCGCTCCCTCGAGATCCCAACAGAGCACGCGTTCGCTTCGAGCAGCGTGCGCTTCCTGATGGCGAGCCTGGACCGTGACCAGTGGGGATGGAGAATCATACCGCAGGCCGCAGAATCCAGCCCACGTGCACCCTGGTGGTACCAGAGAGGACGCGAGGCGCACTTTGAGGCCTTCTCGCTCAACCCTACCGCCGAGATACTGGGGTATCTGTTCGACAACCGTGAGCACGTGGAGGAGGAGGCGCTCCGTGGTGTGTCCGAGAGAGTCTTTCGGGAGATTGGCCGTCCTGCGGGGCCAGAGATGCACGAGCTGCTTTGCTGCCTGCGGCTGCTCAAGACAAGGAGCCTGCCCGACACGTGCCGGGACCAGCTGCGTGCCAGGCTGAACCAGGCGCTCCCGGGAGCGGTGGCCCGCGAGCCGAAGGAGTGGAGCGGGTACAGCTTGCGTCCGCTGCAGGTAGCCGATGCCCCAGAGTCGCCCTTTCTTGTGGGCCTCCAGGATGCCGTGGCTGAGAACCTGGACTATGAGATTGCCACTCAGAACAGAGATGGATCCTGGACTCCGACCTGGACCTGGGACGACACCTATCCGGAGGCGCGGGCAAGAGCCAGGGAGGAGTGGTCTGGGGTGATCACGTTGGACAAGCTCTTGACTCTGCGGAGGTTTGGCCGAATCGAGGGGCGCGGCTAGCATTGGACCCGATCTTCGTCGGGGAGTATCGTGCCCCTTGGCTGGCGGTATCGAAGGTCGAAGAAGCCGAGCAGCGACAGGTCACGGTGCAGTATCGCCGGCGCGGAGCAGTATGCGCGCAGGAATCGGGTGATCCTGCTGCGGCATGAGCAGAGTGACACCGGCGTGGATGTTTCGCATGACCGCCGTCAGCTCTACCGTCATGGACGGATCGTCCGGATCGCTACCTACAGGAAAGGAGTGCACCATGTCCCGTCCGACCTACACCAAGCCCGAGGGCGCGACGCACGAGGTCATCGAGATGGAATGCGCCGCGCTCGTCCGCTGGGGGATGGGCGACCCGAGCGGGTTCCTGGAGATCTATGCGCCCGATATCGTCTACTTTGACCCGGGGTGCGAGCGGCGCATCGACGGCCTCGCAGCGCTGACGGAGCGCTACGAGGCCATCCGGGGCCGGGTGCTCTTTGACCGGTTCGAGCTCATCAACCCGCTGGTGCAGCTGGTGGGCGACGCCGCCGTGCTCACGTACAACTATGCCTCGTACCAGGGGCAGAAGGCGCCCTCGCGCTGGAACTGCACCGAGGTCTACCGGCGGGCCGGCGGCAGGTGGCAGATCATCCAGAGCCACTGGTCGCTCACCGTCCCCACGCCGGCCTGAGCGGCAGGGCGGCTGCGTCCGCAGCAGAAGGCCGAGGGCTTCACCCTTCGGCAGGCGCCGGCATGGCGCACGGCCGGCGAGCGCTGCCCGCAATCCTCGCGCGATCCCTCTTGCATCATGCCATGTTGGTGACTGCAAAAGCGGAGTTGGTATTTGACAGATATAACAGCTTGTGTTATGAAGAGTGTAGTCCTAGTGCACGTTAACAACAAGAGAAGGGAGGCTAGACAACAACTTGGGCCTCGTGCCCAGACTGACAAAGAGAAGGGAGAGTTGTCTATGTACTCACCGACCAACATCTCATCGCAGGGGGCTAGATGAGCAAGCAGGCCGACTGGGTAATCGAGTTGTATGCACGGCCTGACGGCTCTAGCCCGGTAGTCGAGTTCATTGAGGAGCAGTCTCGCTCCAACCAAGCCAAGATCCTGGCCGAGCTTGACGATTTGGCGGAGTTCGGCCTCGCCCTTAGGGGAAGCAAAGTAGCACCCCTCGAAGGCAAGCTCTGGGAATTGCGCTTTCAAGGCCAGGGTCTCACGTACCGGTTTGTCTACTTCGCGCATTCGGGCCGCAGGTTCGTTGTTCTACATGGGTTCTGCAAGAAGACCAAGAAGACACCGATCCGCGAGTTGGCCATAGCCCGAGGTAGAATGCAGGATTATCTCGAAAGACAGCCCTAGATCAAAGCGTGCACCGGGACAAGCAGCGTGACCACTGCATGGTCCGCGACTAGAGAGAACGAAAGGAAGAGAGAAAGCCGTCATGGACTACCTTGAGTACCGGGAGCGACGCTTGCGGGAAGATGCCAAGCTGGCTTGCGCCTACGAACAGGAGCAGATCGGACGAGAGATCCTGCGATTGCGCCTGAGCCGCGGATGGACGCAAGATCAGCTTGCTGCGGCGCTGAACACCAAGCAGCCGGCCATCGCACGCCTGGAGAGCGGATCCCACCGCCCCTCACTGGCGACATTGGACAAGATCAGCCGGGTGCTGAACGCGCGCCTGGAGGTGAGACTGACGCCCTGCTAGTTTCGCGTGGCTGAGAGCACGCAGGCCGGGCAAGCTGAGAAGACAGCCCCGGCCTTTTCTTTTCTCTGCGACAACTCCCCCTTTGCACCGGCGGTGAAGGCTGTCAACCCGAAAAAGGAGAGCAGTGCGATGACAAAGGCTGATGACGTTCTAGAGCTGTCGGGTGGAATCGGGGGCACTGACAGACAAGGGCCGCGCCCTCAACCTGGGCAGCTCGCGAAGGGCCAGTCCGTAGAGCAGGAGGCAGTCTTGTGACCGAACCTATTGTGATTGAGGAATGGAGCGAATCTCATCCGCGGTGGGGCGAGTTCGTCCAATGCCTCGAGGTGGTTGCGCCGGACCAGGTACCGTTTGTCTGTGGGCGGCATTACGAGGGCCATACGTCCTACCTTCTGGTGGCACTTCAGGCGGACGAGGTGGTCGGCTTCCTGAGGTTTGCCGTTCAACCGATCGGCCCAGAAGCCAAGTGCCCGCCGCTGTACCTGGACGGCAAGCAGCTCGTCGAGGCGAAAATCCACGCTTTCGCAGTGCGGGAGACGAGTAGGGGCCAGGGAATCGGTACGGAGCTGCAGAGACGGGCCATTCGCCGCGCAAGAGAGCTTCACTGCTATCAAGTGGCGTCCTATAGCAGCTATGGTCGAGACGCAAACCATCACGTCAAGCTGTCGCTTGGGTTTGGCGCGCAACCCGAAGTCCATGGCGACAACGAGCAAGGCGTCTACTTCATCATGCCTCTGATGGATGATCGCGAGAGAGGGACCTAGCATTGCCATCGGTAAGCGGAAGGGGTCCAGACCGTGGCTGCAGCCGGATTGGTACCGGTGCATGCGCTCCGGCCGGCCACACCGAGCTGCCTGGGCGAGGGTGGGTCATCCGGGCGCGAAGCCAGGCGGAGAGCGGGGTCATGGCGTCCTCGTCGGGACCGGTTGTTTCAGCCTGAAGTACATCCACCAGACGCTGTCGAACAGCTGGATCAGCGTCCTGGTAGGCTCTATCTCCTGAAGCATGGGCCAGAAAGACAGGTTCTCGTGTCGGTTGAGATCCACAGTGATGCAGTCGAGTGCCTGCAGTATCCGCCCACCATCCTTGACGCTCTCGGTTGATGCCATCTGCCTGGGCCACGTCGCGCTCATGTATGCGAAGATGGCCTGGTTGTCCAGCACCGGAATGAGCTCCGGGCGCTTCTTGTGCAGCACCTTGGTCGCCAGAGAGGCGGCGAAGCCAGGCCAGCCCGATGGTCGCTCACCGTCCCGACGCCGGCCTGACCGGCAGGGCGGCTGCAGCCGCAGCAGAAGGTCGAGGGCTTCACCATTCGACAGGCGCCGGCATGGCGCCTCGCCGGCGAGCGCTGCCCCCAATCCTCGCGCGATCGCTCTTGCATCGCCGCCTGCCGGGTGATATCATCCTGGCGACGCATGGCCTCCGGCCTGATAGAGGCCGGCACCGGCAGAAAGGAATGTACCATGACCAGCCCGCTCGCGTTCTATGCCACCCACGGCGCGATCACCGATCCCGGCAGTCGGGCACACCTGTTCGATCGTCTGCCCGGCGACGTCGGGGCGTTGTGCAAGGTCGTCCAGGGGATCCTCCTCCACATCTACTGGGCGGAGCGGGTTGGCGTGCACCTGCCCGAGCCGCGCCGGGAGGAGGTGCAGCTGCGTTGGGTGAGCCGCCAACTGGGGCGGATCGCCGAGCTCGATCCGCGCCCCCTGACGGAGGCTCGCGAGCCGGAGAAGCGGCTGGTCGGCAACTGCCGGGATTTCTCGGTGATGCTGGTTGCCATGCTGCGCCACCAAGGGGTGCCGGCGCGCGCCCGCTGCGGCTTCGGGCGCTACTTCCTCCCCGGTCACTACGAGGACCACTGGGTGGGCGAGTATTGGAACCGGGCGGAGGGCCGGTGGGTGCTGGTCGATGCGCAGCTGGACGAGCTGCAGTGCGATACGCTCTCGCTCCCGTTCAGCCCGCTCGACGTGCCGCGCGACCAGTTCATCACCGGCGGCCAGGCGTGGCAGCTCTGCCGCGCCGGGGAGGCCGACCCGGACACGTTTGGCATCTGGGACATGCACGGGCTGTGGTTCGTCCGCGGTGATCTTGCGCGGGATGTGGCGGCGCTGAACAAGGTGGAGATGCTGCCCTGGGATAGCTGGGGCATTCTCGACCGGCCCGACGAGGAGCAGTCCGCCGACGATTGGAGCCTGCTCGACGGGCTGGCTGCGCTGACGGCCGGCTCCGTGCCCGAGTTTGACCGGGTGCGCCGGCTGTACGAGAAAGACGAGCGGCTGCGCGTGCCGGCGACGGTCCGCAGCTATACGCAGGCGGGGGTGCGCATGGTGCGCCTGGGCGGAGGGGGAGAGGACCGGTGCGCAGACGCCGGCGGCCGAGGCACGCCCTGAGGTACGAAGGGAATCGTTGTTCCGGCGTGGTCTCCGGACCACGTCGGCGACCGAGGAATCGTTGTTCCGGCGTGGTCTCCGGACCACGTCGGCGACCGAGGAATCGTTG
>DAOQVR010000037.1:0-2104 GCA_035341665.1 Anaerolineae bacterium | reverse complement strand
TTCCGGCGTGGTCTCCGGACCACGCCGGCGGGCCGGTCGAGACCGGCCCGCAACGTGGATGCATCGCCGCGCTCAGCATGGCAGGTCCCGTTGTTTTTGGACAGCCCCGACGCGAAGAGCTGTCGGGTGGAATCAGGTGGACTGCCAGAGAAAGGCGGCGCCCTCTGCGCCGCACTCTTCCTGACAAGGAAACCGAGATTATGGTAATCGTACCATCCTTAGCGGATCAGGGCACGAAGGGGAAGGGGCGAAGAGGGGAATCGGCCCTCTTCCCCCTTTCCCCCTCCAGCTTGACCAGGATGCAGACCAGGCCAGGGTCAGACGGCGGCTTCCGCCCAAGCACGGTCTGAACGCCGCCGGGCGAGGTCGCGATGTCCATCAGGCTTGGTGCACTGAATTGCCACTGGCCGCGGCTTATGGCTTTCACCCTGATCGGAAGTGACCGGCTGCCGAAAGCGGCGCGGAAAGCAACCCGGCGTTCCCCGGAGGGCAGGATCTGGAATCCCAATCGTGAGAGGCGTTCCTGGGCAATGCGCACGCCCTGGGCGTGGACCAGTTGCTTGTTGGTCGTCATCGCACTCCCTCGATTCTTGGTTGGCTCATGTCTCCAGAAGCTCACAGATGCCGCCTGGCGGTGTCAGCCCCTGGGCAGGGTGTCGTCATGGTGTGCCGGCGCCAACGCCGGCGCGCCCGGAGAGCGAGGTCTGTGTGAGGCCACGCTCTGTCATCTGGGGGAGGAGCCAGGCGGAGAGCGGGGTCACAGTGCGAAGCATAGGCCCATGATCCAGAGCATGTACGCATGTTCGGCCATCGGCCAGAAGGCATGGGAGATGAACTCGTTCATCGTCCAGCAGGCGTGCGAAACGTGAGCGTACACGCGGGCGAGCGCTTGCTCAAAGGGAGACAAGGGAGGCAGGGCGTCGAGTAGGCGCTCGGCAGCGAGTTGGGCCAGGCACTCAGCCTCTATGTCCTCACAGAGCCTGGCGAGATAGGGATCCCTCACGTCTCCTCCTCAAGACGCCCGCTGGTGGCCTCAAGGACACAAGGGAATCGTACCATGGAATGCCGGGGGGCGCAAGAGGTCATCGCACGCCCTGGACGGGCAGTGCGCTGCATGCCCGGTGAGAGGCTGGTCGGAGGCCAGGGGACAGGCCATGTCCGGGGGGGCCAGCCCATCTCCAGTCGCTCAGGACGTGGGGTCAGGGGGCAGCGGCCACAGATCCTGCCCCGCCGGAAAGAGGGCAGAGTTGTCGTGCAGGAAGCCGAAGAGGGCGTAGGCGAAGGCGTGGAGCGACTCGTGGAAAGAGCTGGCATATTGGGTCTGCCCCTCTCCGTCAGCCAGGCTGATGGAGAGGGGCTCGTAGCACATCTCGCCCCGGAGGCGCTCCCTGGTCGGCTCGTCCTGTAGAACGGCGGTGAGGATGGTCCAGTAATTGATCGGTCCGGTCCAGAAAGCGGGTGGCAAACTGGGCATAGAGTGCCTCCTTTCCGGGGCAGGGAAAGCACACCTTTCCCATGTCTCGGCTGTGGTTATCTCCCGCAGGGTCGTCTGCGTCCACCCCCACGCGTGTGGGGAATACGCATCCTCCCGACGCTGACCGAAGCGGAGTATGAGGTCCACCCCCACGCGTGTGGGGAATACCTGGCCCCGGACGGAGAGCATCGCGCGGCCCACGGTCCACCCCCACGCGTGTGGGGAATACTCGATGTCCACCCAGCGGCGGCTCGGCGCCTCCCGGTCCACCCCCACGCGTGTGGGGAATACTTGTGCCCTGCTCGTAACCGAGAGCCATATCGCGGTCCACCCCCACGCGTGTGGGGAATACGAAGCGCCGTCTCCGGCGCCGTTGCCCGGTAGTCGGTCCACCCCCACGCGTGTGGGGAATACGCGGTACGTCTCTCGCACATCCTGGGCAGCGAGCGGTCCACCCCCACGCGTGTGGGGAATACACCTGCATCGCCGCACCGTCCATGCCAGTTGGCGGTCCACCCCCACGCGTGTGGGGAATACGCGACGATCTCGGGGGACTCTGGCGCGAAGTGCGGTCCACTGTCACGGCCAATGGTAAAATCCCCAAAACGGCCAATGTAGAATTCCCCACTT
>DAOQVR010000036.1:0-9419 GCA_035341665.1 Anaerolineae bacterium | reverse complement strand
GGGCGACGGCATCCATGCACTCGGCGATCTGGGGCAGCTTGAGTCGGGCCAGGTGTGCCTGCACCCGGGGATAGGCCACATCGCTCATGAGCCCACCTCCAGGATCTTGTCATACCAGGCGAGAGGTCTTGTCTCGACCTCGGGCGCAGCAGGCAGGTCTGCTAGACTCTGCGGAGCAGGCACCTGGATCGCACCCCGCCGTCGGGCGGGCCGTGAGCCAGGACGGAGATGGGCATAGTGGGCTGTCACAGCCACGCGCAGGTTGCGGCCCTCGGCCACACGATGGCGGGCGATCTCGCCATCCTGTGTGTCGATGAGGACCAGTTGGCCGTCTTCTGTCTCCCTGACCTGCAGGCTCCTCCTGGCGTAGTCGGCCGGTACCGAGTAGTAGTTGCCGTCGTAGCTGACAAGGCAGTCCTTGGTCGAGCGCCGGAAGACGATCAGGTCGGTATCGTAGTCGGGCTTGCCGTCGATGGACTGGAGCCCTTCCAACGACAGGCGCTGAAACGGTACTGCACCGGTCGTGCCGTGCACGCGCGGGTTGGCCACGGTGTCCAGCCACTCCATGGCCTGGCGATTGAGGTCCGCCAGGTCGACGAACCTGAGCCCTGGCCAGAAGCTGCTCCGCACGTAGCGCACGCCTGCCTCCACCTTGCCCTTGGTCTCGGCCCGGTACGGCCGGCAGGCGCGCGGGATGAATCCGTAGTAGTCGGCAAAGTCCAGGTAGCGCTCGTTCCAGACAATCCGCCCGTCGGCCTCCCGGTCCAGGACCGCCGCCTTGACGTTGTCGTGCAGCACGACGCGCGGCACACCGCCGAAGTAGCGAAAGGCGTGCACGTGGCAGCGCAGCCACCATGCTGCATTGACCGACACCGTGAACTCCAGGTACGACGCTCGCGACCAGCCCAGCGTCATCACGAAAGCGTACAACTTGCGCCTGCGCCCACGATGCTCGATGTACCCAAAGTGAGCCCAGTCTACCTGTGCCTGTTCGCCCGGCTCGGTCTCAAAGCGCACCGTCGCTTCCTGTCGCCGGGCTTCCCGGTGGGGATGCACAAAGGTCTTGACCAGACTCTTGCCGCCCCGGTACCCCCGCTTCCGGATCTCCTCCAGCAGCTTGTTGCAGTTGAGCACCCCCTCCTGCATGCGCATTTCCAGGTACTGCACAAAGGGGTCCAGCTTCTTCGCCCGCGGCTTCCTCTTCCGCGGGGGAACGGTCGGGCCCCTCACGACGGATCGAATGGTCTTGCGGTCATGCCCGGTCTCACGGGCAAGGTCGCTGATGGTCACGCCTCTACGGTACTGGTCTTTGATCATGACTCGTTCCTCCACTTTCAGCATGGGTGGTCTGCTCCTTGGCGCTCCGGCTTGCCAGGCCATTGTGCCGCAGGCGCAACCACATGACCAAAGTGGGGAATTCTACATTGGCCGTTTTGGGGATTCTACCATTGGCCGTGACAGCGGTGTGGGGCCGGGGGAAGAGGAGCCCGATCGTGACCGGGCCCAACGACCGGTCGAAGGATTTGACAGATTCCCCGGCTTCTGGCATAGTCGTGCTCGCGAGATACCCACCCACAGCCATCGGCACAATCTGAATCGAAAGTGCGATGGCGCGCGCCTATCTCCCGACCTACCACAACCGACCGTCTGCGCCAGCCTCTCCAGGGCCGATTTGAGGCCGTAGTCTGCGTTCCCTGCGGTGGCGCCGCCGCTTGTGGAGCGCGGCTTTGCCATAGTCGGGTACCATGCCAATCAAGAAGAGGAGGAACAATGAAAGAGAAGCACTACCCACGACGCAGACTCCTTCCCGGAAAGGGGCTGCCCCATGTGGATGACCGCCCCTTGTCAGAGGCCCTCGCCGGTATGCTGCGCCGCCTGGACCAGCAGGCGGACGCTATCCTTGCTGCCATGGAAGAAGATGCGCCGGCTGACTCGGCTGAGGAGGGGACAGAGAAGGCGGCGGAGCCGGAAGCGGGCTCCGAGCGCGAAGAGCGTGCTTCCGACAGCGCGGAGGGCTTGGATACGGAGGCAATGAGCTGGTAGGCTCCCAGCGAAGCGCTGGTGCCTGGGCAGTCGTGGGTCCAGGCGCCAGCGACCTCCACTGGGCTGCGACATCAAGCTGCCAAGGCCCAAGCGTGACGGACCCCAACGGCAAAAGCAGTGGCCGTCTTCTCGCGCCCAAACACATGCGATTCCAGTTCATCGACGCCAACCGGAACAGGTTTGCGGTAGTCCTGATGGGCAAAATGCTGGCAGTGTCGCCGAGCCGCCCCACACCAGGCGCAGCACGTCCCCGTAGGGCGGGATTCCATTCCCGCCTTCCGCCCCCTCTCTCTGGCAGAACCCGCACAGCCCCTCCCATCCCCCTCCGACGCTCGCGTGTCACCTCCATACCACCGGCAGATAGATCGCCTCCCCGCACCCGGCGGCCGTCGCCTCCACCGACCCGTGCAGCCCCGTGTGCCCGCAGATGTCCACGTCCTTTAGCCAGTAGTAATACACCTCTTGCTCCGGCGTAGTCTCCGGACCACGCCGGCGGGCCGGTCTCGACCGGCCCGCAACGTGGACGCATCGCCGCGCTCGGCATCGCAGGTCTCGTGCTTTCTGGACCACCCCACAGCAGTGGCACCCCAGGGTGCCGGAGCGAGAGGGAGTCGCTAGGCGCGCAGCGCTTCGGCCACGTAGTAGGGGTCCGTGACCACCACGCTCTGGGCAAACAGCTCCATCGAGCCTATGTCCGACGTGCGGTTCTCCAGGCTGCCCCGGTCCAGGACCCGGATGGCGAACGGAAAACCGGCCCACGCCTCGCCCGCGCCGGCCAGCGGCGGCTGGTAGAGAACCGCGTTGAAACTCTGCACGCCGAGGCGGTCGATGAAGGTGCGGAGCACCCGGTACAGCGCGGGGACCAGGCCCCCCTCGAGCCGCGGAGCCACGACCGTGGTCTCCATCTCCTTTGCAGGAGTCAGAGACGGGAAGATGACGGCGTCGCCGTGCGGTATCGCCAGGCCAAGGCGATCGTGGACGGCCACCAGGTCGGCGAAGTAGTCGCTGCCGTGGGCGGCGCGGTAGCGCAGCGCCGCCTGGCGCCAGGCTTCGATGCGCGCATAGGGCATTCCGCGCGCCAGGGCCATCTGCGCATGCCCGTGGATCACCGAGGCCCCGCTGCGCCACAGGCAGTTCCACAGGAAAAAGGGGTAGCGGGCCTCCGGATCGCGGCGATGGGCTCTGCGGGCCCACTTCTGGGCCGTGCGGACATAGTCCTCGACCTGCTCCAGGGAGAAGCGGAGCGGATCATGCTCGTCAAAGACAATGACCGCGTGCCAGCCGTCGTACTTGGCGGCGTTGGAGGCGGTCGTGCAGAAGCGGCCGCGGATCCGGCCGAAGACGTCCGCCGGGGTGCCCTCGGCAGGACGGCAGAAAAGGCACTCCTCCGTGGCGCGGATCATCGCACCGCTGTCGCCCGCTCCGGCCGCAGCCTGGAGAGGGCGGTTGGCACGCTGCTGGTTGAACAGGGCGCCCTCGCCCGTGACCTTGTTGGTGACCCGGACGATCGTCTGCCTGCGGACCGCATCGACCGATCCAAAGTGCCGGGCGATCCAGTCAGCCATGGCGTCCGGCGGGACCGCCGAGCCGGCGGCGAGCCGCACGTCGAAAATGCGCTCGAGTCTCTCCCGGTCAGGCCCGGCCAACGCCCCGATCCGCTCCGGCAGGTCCGCAAGGCAAAGCGATTCGCTCAAAAGGCACCTACCTCTCTCTCCCCCGCCCCCGCCGCACGAGGGGTTGGCTCGCGCCGGGCAGGCGGGTGGCTACGGCTCGCGTGTCTCGAAGAGCTCTCGATGCCGATACGTCGCGGCGAACACGGTCGAGACTTCTTTGATGCGGCTGACCCGGAATTGCCTGGCAATCACCAGCAGCATCGCCAGGTAGGCCAGCAGCCCCAGCAAAAAGAGCACCCACGCGCTGCCGCCCGTCCCCGTCGCCCACTGGATGCCCAGGCCGGCGGCCATGAGCCCAACCCCAATCCACAGCGAGTAGAACATGCCCGTCAGGTAGCGGTTGAACGCCTCGGCCACGGTGATCTCGGCGGCAGCCCGCGGGTCGGCCGAGTTGATCATCGTCTTGCACCAGTTGAAAAAGGTCTTTCTCTGGTACTTGGTCGAGCCGGGCCTGGCCCACACCCTGGCGTAGAACTCCTTGACGGCGCCCGTCTCCTCCGGGCCGGAGCTGAAGGAATGGATCTCGCCGATCCAGCCGGCGTACGGAAACGTCTCGGTGACCCAACCCCCAAAGTACTTCTTGTTTCCCTCCGTGAGCTTCCAGCGGGCCCTCCAGGGCGGCTTGACCCCCGGGTCCTTCCAGGCATCCTTGGCGGTGAGCCGCAGCAGCCAGGCCGAAAAGGCGTCCGGCGTCTCGGTCCTGAAAAGGCGCAGCACCACCCCGATCAGGTAACCAAAGCAGACCACGACGACAAAGCTGAGGAGCGAGTCGGAAGCCATCTGCCGCATCTGCTGCTGCGCCCCCGGGCCGAGCGCGGCGTAGAGCACAAAGAGCGCGTTGAGGAGGGTGAAGGCACCGGGGACGAACATCTCAAAGATCCCCTGCGCACCACCGATCGACGGAACGGTCATATGAGGGCCTCCCTTCCCTTCGGCATCGAGCGTACTCATGCACAAGGCTGCCGCCCGTGCCCGAGACCGGCGGAGCCCCAGGGCCAGGCTTTCGGATTATAGACTATTGCCTGCTCACGGGCAAGTCGCGTGCGGCGCGGCTGAGAAGGCCGCCCCGCGAGGCTGCAAAGACGGGAGGCTCAAGTCGCTGCTGCGTTGGGGCGCGGTCTGGAGTCCGGCCACATCGTTCCGGTGCGTTCATGGGTCGCCCTGGGCCGAGAGCGGCGTAGGGGGAGGCCGCTCCCGTCCCTGGACTCGTCCTCTGGCCTCCAGCCAACAGGGGCCTGTCCCATCCCAGGCCCGGTGCCCTTGAGAACCGGAGGCACCGGGCCTGGTGCGTTTTCCTAGTCGTCCGTGTGCACGACGATGCTGCCGCCGCCGATCGCCTGCTGGACGCCGTTGTCGTAGACGTCGGTCTCGGCGCCGCTTGCCTCCCACCAGATGCGGATGCGGAGGGTGTCCGGAGAACCGTCGGTGGCCCAGATCATGAACTTGAACTCGTTGCCGTTGGGATCCAGCCCGCCGTTCACCGTGCCGCTGCCCTTGAACTGGGCGTTCTGGCCGCCCTGGTTGACCACCAGCCACTCGTACGTCTCGGAGTGGAAGCTGAACCCACCCGCATGGAACTTGAACTCGGTCGCGCCGGTGGGCACCTGCGCGCCCTTCTCGTACTTGGAGACAAAGCCGAAGGTAGCCTTGCCGGTGAGGTCCGGATCCGGCTTGTAGGCGCCCGCGGGCGAGGTGATCCAGCCTCCACCGGTGACGAACCCGGCGGACGGATCGTGGACCACGACCATCACGCTCGCACTCGCGGCTCCCGTGTCGTCGTCCGTGCCCGTCACCTGGACGGCATAGACGCCGGGGACCGCGTAGGCGTGGCTCGCCGTGCAGACTCCCGCCGCCAGCGTCCCGGGTCCCACGGCTCCGTCACCCCAGTCGACGGAGCAGGTCACCGTATCGAGGCCGGATGCGTCCGCCACTGAGGCGCTGACGTCGACCGTCGCACCGGCCGCAGCGAGGGCTCCACTCTCGGGAGCCAAGATCGACACGCTGGGAGCCAGATTGCTGACCACGGCGCTCGCCGAGCCGGTGTCCGTGCCGCCGTCGTCGTCGAAGAGGGTCAGCGCGACAGGGTAGGTATCCGAGGCCGTGCCGGTGGGGTTGTCATCCTCATAGGTGTGAAGGACACTAAAGCTCGTGCTGCCCGCGGGCAGCCACACAAGCTCCTCCGCGCTCCCATCGCCCCAGCCGATCACCAGGGCGAAGGCATCCGTCGAGCCCGCGTCGGAGAGGGAGCCGGCAAGGGTCACGCTCCCGCCCTCGTCGACGGTGCCCGGAGTGGCGGTCACGTTGCTCAGGACCGGCGCCACGTTGGCGACCTCGATGATCTGGCTGGCGGTTGTGGCGCCGTCATCGTCGTCAGCCACGGTGAGCGAGATGTCGTACGTGCCGTCCTCAGCAGGCGTGAAGGTGACGGCGGGCTCGGAGCCGGAAGCGACCGGACTGCCGCCCGTGGTCACACTCCACCAGTAGGTGAAGGTGTCCGCCGAGCCCGGATCGGTGACCGCGCTGGTCAGGTTGACCCCCGTCCCTTCGGAAGCGGACGGCGGGGCTCCCGAGATCTCGACCTCCGGCGGCATATTCTTGATGGAGATAGTCGCGGTCGCCGTCGCGAACCGTCCGGCCTGGTCGGCCACGCGCACGCCGATGGACTGGCTGTCCGGGCCGTCCAGGGCAGCCGCCGAGAAGACGGGCTGCTCGTCCAGTGTCTCAAAGGCGCCGTCGCTGTCCAGGTCCCAGTCATAGTCGTACACGATGCCCTCGGGCTCGCCCGCGTGAGCCGTGAGCGTGGTGGTGATGCCCTCGTTCACCTCGAAGGGGCCCGGCAGTGGGTCAAAGGCCGGATCGTGTAGGTCCACCCGGATCTCGAGAGTGTAGGAGCCGATCTGGTCATTCGAGTCCCTGGCACTGAGCTCCATTTGGTAGATGCCGTCGGCGGAGAAGGTGAAATCCCACCTCAGCTCATTCGGACCGGCGACGGTCGCGGGGCAGGTCACCCCGGCGACCGAGGAGCAGCCGGGCTCGTCGTTGTCGTTCATGTAAAGGCTGGTGCTCCGCAGAGGGGCAGAGCCGGTGACGGTCACCTGCAGCACCACCTGGGGCGAGCAGGTGCCGCTGCCGTCGCAGGCCTGCGTGTACCAACCACTCGCGCCCGGTACGCTCGTCAGCCCGCCGCTGGTAGGGCTGCTGCTGAAGGTGGGCGGGTCGCCGGGAGGGTCGCCGGGCAGGGTGGAGTTGAGGTAAGGGCGCAGGTAGTACAGGAGGCGGTCCCTCTGGGCAGTGATTCCTCCATGCCACGGGTGCATTGCGCCCGTGCCGCGAAATCGCTGGAAGGGCCACGGTCCCTGGACAAGCTCGGCCTGCTCTGCCCGGATGATCCAGTTGTTGCTGGCGCAGTAGCCGTGTCCATACCCGCCTGGATCCTGCACGAACAGCCCCGGGGTGCCGGCAGGCTTGGCCGGGTCCACCTCATAGGAGGCGAGCCCATCCACGTACTGCCAGCCATAGATCCGGGCGGCTTCCTGGATCGCCGCGTTCAGCGGGTGAAGGGCATGGGTGACCAGAAGCTGCGATTCTTCGGGCGTGATCTTCAGGACCATCGACCCCCAGAGGACGTCCCAGAGCAGGTCGCAGTAGACTCCGGGCGAGTCGGAACGGGTCTGGTCCGGGTACTGCATGATGAACACCTCGGCGGGCTGCGGGAGGAGGTTGTTGACCTCCTCGATCCCATTCCGAAGGTCCGCCAGGGCAGCGGGCAGGTTGGTCGAAGCGTGCGCGTTGAGAAAGCTGCCCATCTCCACCTGATGATCGGGATCTTCCCACACGAGGCTATCCGGGTAGCAGTCGAGCCCAAGAACGCAGGTTGTGAGAATGTCGCCAAAGTGGAGGTCGTTCCCACCGCCCGACACGACCAGGGCATCGATCTGGCGCACCGCCTGGCCTGCCGGCGGCTGAAGGGCCAGCTGGAGCTGTCCCAGTTGGGATGGGACATAGGTGTCCAGGTCATAGGGGGTGCCGGACGGGACATCCTGGCCGCGGTAGGGACCGGTGAGCCCGGTGCCCCGGGGAAGACTCCACGACGGGAAGAGGCCCGCGGAGTCATAGAGCGGGGTGGAGATGGTGGCTCCCGAGCAGGCGTAGGAGATAAAGGTGACCGACGTGTGCGGATCGGACCACTCCAGGGCCATCGCCGCCTGGGAGGAAGAGGCCTTCGCCGAGCGGTGGCAGCGTTGGTCCTGCCAGGTAGCAGGACCCGTCACGATGTAGCCGAACGGAGTCATCTCAAGTGTCTGCGGGATGTCCGGGTTGCCCTCCCCCGCGGCATACGAGTCGCCAACGGTGACGAGGAAGTAGTCTCGGATGTAGACATCCTGTGAGAAGGAGGCGGTCGTCCCGTCCGGGTACGTCACGGTCAGGGTGACGGGATAGCTCCCCTGGGCGGCGAAGCCGGGGTCATCGTAGGTGAGCGCACACGCAAGCCCGCTGAAGGTGTGCCCATCCACCAACCAGGTGTAGGTGAGGTCCGTGCTTGTGGGATTCAGGTCATCATGCTCCGTCTGGCAGCCCCAGAACTGCATCGGCCAGTGGTCGGGGTAGATATAGTCCTGGTCGTAGTTGTAGGTGGCGGCGTTGTAGTGGGCGTCGATCATGCGGTCGTTGTTTGCGTCCAGGCCATAGCGACGCGGGACGCTCCAGCTAAAGCCACCCTCAGGAGGCTGAAACGGCGGCTCAGGCCAATCGAAGGGATCATCCCCTCCCCCACCCGGATCCAGCGGGTCCCCAGGGGGCCGAATCGCCCAAGCCGGTGCAGGCGCCTGGAGAGAGACCAGGCCCGACACCAGCAGCAGGGCGGTGAGGAGGACCAACCATCCTCTTCCACGGGATCTCGGTTTGTGAAGCTTCCAGCTGTTCATGATCATTCTCCTTTCTCTGTCTTGCGTATCTGGTTTCGATTCGTGCCCTCCCCGAGGGCCCACGAGCGTGCATTCCTTTCCTTGCAGTTGGCCCACACCATTCCCCTCGTCTCTCCTCCTTTCCCCGGCACGATCCCTCTCTTGCACATCCGGCGGTTCGCGTGCCTTGGCTGCACTATGGGTACACCGCCTGCCGCCCTCGTCAGTCGTCCGCGATCGATCCTCGCCGAGCAGACATGCCGCCGTCCCTTTCGCTGCGCTCCATCAGGAAGGCGAACAACTGCTCCAGGCCTGCAAAGCCCAGCCGCTCCCCGGTGGATATGTCTTCCAGCGAAGCGCGCCACTCGGCTGCCCCCGGCTCACCTGCGCACCACATGCGGAGGATGTACGAGCGGCTGCGGTTCGGTTGTCGGTTCCCATCGCGTCGTCTCAGTGGTCTGCTCATTTTCCTCCACTCTACCATCGCACTGTCAGTCCATCGTCAGGAGATCGTCAGGAAAGGAGCGAACTATCTCGGTTGAGCCTCGAGAAACGGGCTCCAAAGTGCATCCCCGATCCTTCGTCGCTCGCTTCACTCGCGTGCTCCGGGCCGGTCTGCGTGTTCCAGGCCGGTCTCCCGACCGGCCGCCTCCCCTGCGGCCCGTAGACCGCCCACATACCGCCATGTTCCAGGCCGGTCTCCCCTGCGGCCTGTAGACCGCCCACCCTGGGCAGGTCCTTTTTCCGCCCCCCCCCCCCCCCCCCCCCCCCCCCCCCCCCCCCCCCCCCCCCCCCCCCC
>DAOQVR010000035.1:8645-10299 GCA_035341665.1 Anaerolineae bacterium | reverse complement strand
AAGTGGACCACTATGGCCGCACATCACTGGCCCATGATCGGGCGCAAATTGACAGAAGGTCTCGAAGCGGCTTGGCGCCCAGCCGGGACAGGCGCCGGCGAACTTGGACTCCTGCGCGACGGTGGGAAATCGGACGAGGCCCGCAAGTCTCTCGGCGGCGTTGGCGTCCCAGGCGTCCATGGTGCTCCTCCGGGAATAAGATGGGGAGAGTATACTTGAGATCACCCCCTCACCCCAACCCTCTCCCCATCGGGGAGAGGGAGCTGGGGCCGGGTATGGAAACCCGGCCTACCGCCACTCTCGCCTCCGGGGAGAGGGAGCTGGGGCCGGGTATGGAAACCCGGCCTACCGCCACTCTCGCCTCCGGGGAGAGGGAGCTGGGGCCGGGTATGGAAACCCGGCCTACCGCCGCTCTCGCCTCCGGGGAGAGGGAGCTGGGGCCGGGTATGGAAACCCGGCCTACCACCGCTCTCGCCTCCGGGGAGAGGGAGCTGGAGCCGGGTATGGAAACCCGGCCTACCGCCGCTCTCGCCTCCGGGGAGAGGGAGCTGGGGCCGGGTATGGAAACCCGGCCTACCGCCGCTCTCGCCTCCGGGGAGAGGGAAGAGAGCAAGAATCGGGTGGACGCACGGTGCCAGAGTTGGTATAATGCGGATATGATGGAAGAGAGAATACAGCAACAGGCAGAGGACTACCGGATCGTGGAGCAGGCGATCCGCTTTGTGGAGCGGCGGTTCCGGGAGCAGCCGGGGCTGGAGGAAATCGCGGCGAGTGTGCACCTGAGCAAGTACCATTTCCAGCGGCTCTTCAGGCGCTGGGCAGGGATCAGCCCGACGCAGTTCCTCCACTATCTGACGGTGGAGTATGCGAAGACACGGCTGCGCGAGTCGGAAAGCGTGCTGGGGGCGACGATGGGCGCGGGGCTGTCGAGCGCGGGCCGACTGCACGACCTGTTCGTGACGATGGAGGCGATGACGCCAGGCGAGTACCGCCGGCTGGGGGCGGGGCTGCGGATCGCCTACGGGTTCCACGCGACACCTTTTGGCCAGTGCCTGGCGGCGGCGACGGCGCGGGGCTTGTGCGCGTTGAATTTCGTGCAGGACGAGGATGGAAGCGAGGCGCTGGCGGTGCTGCAGGGCCGGTGGCCGAAGGCGGCGCTGGCGACGGGGGAAGAAACGACCGCGCCGCTGGTGGATCGGATCTTTTCGACCGCGGGCGAGGCGGACCGGCCGTTTCACCTACTGCTGAAGGGGACGAATTTCCAGGTGAGAGTTTGGCAGGCACTACTAGCGATCCCACCGGGAGCGATGGTGAGCTACCAGGATGTGGCAGCGTACATTGGGATGCCGAAGGCGAGCCGGGCGGTGGGCCGCGCGGTAGCGGAGAACCCGGTGGCGTACCTGATCCCGTGCCACCGGGTAATCACGAGCGCGGGGGAGGCGCACCGCTACCGGTGGGGGACAGCGCGCAAGAAGGCGATGCTTGGGTGGGAGGCGGGATGGTCTTGCCCGCAGCAGGCACGGCGGGGCGCGAGAGAGGCGCAGGGGTAGTGCGATCTAGGTAGGGTGGCGGCCGGTCAGGAGGCCGGCCGGAAACTGCGTCGGACCGCGGCCGGTCAGGAGACTGGCTGGAGCAGTGAGCGCCAGGTGCAGCG
>DAOQVR010000035.1:0-8545 GCA_035341665.1 Anaerolineae bacterium | reverse complement strand
CCTTGAGGTGCACCGCACCAACGGCGCGGCACCGTCCGGTCGGGAGACCGGCCGGAAACAGGGTCGGACCGCGGCCGGTCAGGAGACTGGCTGGAGCAGTGAGCGCCAGGTGCAGCGCACCCTTGAGGTGCACCGCACCAACGGCGCGGCACCGTCCGGTCGGGAGACCGGCCGGGAACAGGGTCGGGCGGCGGCCGTGCAGGAGACCGGCCGGAGCGGTGAGCGACAGGTGCAGCGCACCCTTGAGGTGCGCCGCACCAACAGTCCGGCACCGTCCGGTCGGGAGACCGGCCGGGAGCAGTGAGCACCTGAGAGGCAGGGGGGAGAGCGGGGACCTGCCGGGGACGACGCGCTTAGGCGCCTACCGCAAACGGGGACCGCAGGGAGGAGAGGATTCTTTGCCGTAGCGCGCGTTTCGGGTATAATGGCGCGTAAACCCGCAACAAGGAGCGCGCCCATGAAAGCGGTCGTGATGGCAGGCGGTGAAGGCTCGCGGCTGCGGCCCCTGACCATCGGCCGGCCCAAGCCGATGGTCCCCATGGTTTCCAAGCCAGTCGTCGGGCACATCCTGGACCTGTTGAAGCGCAACGGCATCACCGAGGTGGTGATGACGCTGCAGTTCATGCCGGAGGCGATCCAGAGCTTTTTCGGCGACGGCCACCAGTTCGGCATGAAGATCTATTACGCCGTCGAGGAGACCCCCCTCGGTACTGCAGGCAGCGTCAAGAACGCCCAGGAGTACCTGGACGAGCCGTTCCTGATCATCAGCGGCGACGCCGTGACGGACATCAACCTGCGCAATGTGATCGAGTTCCACCAGTCGCGCGGCTCAGAAGCAACGTTGACGCTCTACCACGTGCCGAACCCCCTGGAGTATGGCGTCATTATCACGGATCAGCAAGGCAAGATCACGCAGTTCCTGGAGAAGCCGTCGTGGGGCGAGGTGATCTCGGACACGGTGAACACGGGCATCTATGTAATCGACCCGGCGGTACTCGACCTCATCGAGCCGGGCGTCCCGACGGACTGGAGCAAGGACGTCTTTCCGAAGCTGCTGGAGGCGGGACGTCCGCTGTACGGTTATGTGGCGGGTGGCTACTGGACGGACGTGGGGGATATCGGGGAGTATATGCGGGCGACGGCCGATATGCTGCGCCACGCGGTCTATTCGGAAGAGATCAGCCAGCACATCGGCGGCGAGGTCTGGGTGGGCGAGAATGTGGAGATTGCCCCCGACGCGCAGCTCTACGGCCCGATTTTCCTGGGGGATGACGTCAAGATCAAGGGCGGCGTGGTGATCCATGGCCCGACTGTGGTGCGCGACAACGCCGTCGTAGACAACCGGGCACACGTGGAGCGCAGCATCGTCTGGCGGAATACCTACATCGGGGAAGGGGCGGAGGTGCGGGGGGCGATCGTCGGCCGGCAGTGCTCGGTGAAGAGCAAGGCGGTGCTCTTTGAGGGGGTGGTGCTGGGCGACAACTGCATCGTCGGCGAGGGCGCGGTCATCCATTCCGGCGTGAAGGTGTGGCCCGACAAGGAGATCGAGGCCGGCGCCATCGTGAAGACGAGCCTGATCTGGGGCGCACGGGGCCGCCGGGTGCTCTTTGGCCGTTTTGGGGTGACGGGTGTCGTCAATGTGGACCTGACCCCGGAGTTTGCTGCCAAGCTGGGGGCGGCCTACGGGGCAAGCCTGCCCAGGGGAAGCACGGTCACGATCAACCGCGACCCGAACCGCAGCCCGCGCATGATGAAGCGTGCCCTGATCTCGGGGTTGCCGTCGGCCGGGGTCCACGCCGAGGACCTGCGGTCCATGCCGATCCCGGTGGCGCGCTACTACACCCGCGTGACAGGGGCGGCGGGGGGCGTCCACGTCCGGATCTCGCCCTTTGACCAACGGGTGATCGACATTCGCTTCTTCGACAAGCAGGGGCGCAACGTGAGCAAGAGCACGGAGCGCTCGATCGAGCGGGTGTTCTTCCGGGAGGACTTTCGGCGTGCCTACCTGGACGACATCGGGACCATCGACTATGCACCACAGGTTGTGGAAACCTACACCAAGGGCTTTTTGGAGGCAGTGGATGTCGAGGCAGTTCGACAGGCCAAGTTTCGGATCGTGGTCGACCACGCCTACGCCCCGACATCGGAAGTGCTCTCGCCGATCTTGGACAAACTGGGGGTGGAGGTAATCCCCCTGAACGCTCAGGTAGACGGCGACAAGATGTCGATCACGCCCTTGGAGTTCGAAAAGGCACTCAAGGAGCTGTCGTTGATCACGGGGGTGCTGGATGTGCACCTGGGGGTGCGGTTGGATGTGGGCGGCGAGAAGGTCTTTCTGGTCGACCAGAATGGCCAGCCCATCCCCGAGACGACGGCTGCCGCGGCGATGGCAGAGCTGATGCTGGGCTGCCACCCTGGGAAGACGATTGTCGTGCCGGTGAGCATGCCGAACGTCTTTGACCAGATCGCCGCCAGGCACGGCGGGCAGGTGGAGCGCTGCAAGATGGAGCCGCACGACCTGATGACACTCTCCGCACAGAAGGACGTCATCCTCGGGGCGGACGGCATGGGCAACTTTGTCATCCCGGGATTCCAGCCCTTGATCGACGGGCTGATGGCGACGGCCAAGCTGCTGGAATGCCTGGGTTCCCAGCGGAGGACACTGGCCGAGGTGGTGGCCGGTCTGCCGCCCTTCCATGTCGCTCGGCGGGTGGTACCGTGCCCCTGGGAAGAGAAGGGCAAAGTCATGCGGCTGCTGAACCAGCAGTACAAGGAGCTGCGAGCCGAGCTGATCGACGGCGTCAAGATCGTCCTGAGCGAAGGGGAGTGGGTGCTGGTGCTGCCAGACCCGGACTATCCTCAGTTCCATGTCTATGCTGAGGCGCGCACGGACGAAGCGGCGGCTGAGCTGGCCGATCGCTACGTACGGATCGTGCAAGGGCTCCAGTAACGATCGTAAGAGTACACGAAGAAGAGGCGCGCTGAAGCGCGCACTACGAAGATCTGAGAAGAGGCATCATGCATCCTACGTTGTTCACGATCGGAAAGGTGGGGATTCCTACCTACACGGTGCTGCTGGACCTGGGGCTCATCCTGGGGCTGGTGCTCACCTACTTTGAGGGGAAGCGGTGGCTGAGCAAGCCTGACCTGGCACTGGACCTGGGGCTGTGGACGGTGATCGGCGGGATCCTGGGCGGCCGAGCCGGCTACGTTCTCAGCTACTTGAGCACCTTTCGCGAGGATTGGACCCAGGCGTTCCAGATATGGAAGGGTGGGCTCACGTTCCTCGGTGCCTTCCTAGGCGGGCTGGTGGTGCTGTGCATCTTTGGGCTCGCGCAGCGCCGGAGCAAGGAGAGGGTCTCGCTCTGGCAGATGGCGGACGTGCTGGTGCCGGGCCTGGCACTCGGCATCGTCTTTGGCTGGGCTGCGTGCCTGATGGGAGGCTGCGCCTACGGCGCCACAGGCGAGGGGTTTGGCACCATGGTGCTGCCCGATATCTACGGCATCGAGCAGGTGCGCTTTGCCACCCAGATTGCCGGACTCGTCCAGGCAGGGCTTCTCTTTGCGCTCTTCTGGTTCCTGCGAGGCCGGTGGCCCTTCGCGGGTGCGGCGTTCCTGATGTACTGCCTGCTCTACTTTGGGGGGCAGTTCTTTGTCGAGTTCGTGCGGGGCGATGAGGCGCTGTACTTTGGCCGGTTCCGGATGGGGCAGATCATCGAGATGGCGCTGGTGGCTGCCAGCGCCGCCGGACTGCTGATCCTCTGGTGGCGCGCCCGCCGCGAGGGTGAGCAGATCGACGAGGGGGTGGTGGAAGAGGGCGAGGAGCTCGCTGCCGCCGAGGAGATCGAGGAGTCGGGCATCGGAGACGCGGCGGAGGTCTCGCTGTGGGATGGGTCAGAGGACGAGGTCGAGCCCGCGGCCGGGCCGTACGAGGCGGAGGAAGGCGCGGCCACAGAAGAGGTCAAGCCGGCCGATGAGGCCGGAGACTCGGAGCCGCAGCGCGAGTAACCCACCACTGAGAGTGCCAGGACGACCGGAAGAGATTCCCTGCTGCTGAGCGGCGGCGGGGAATCTCTTCGTTATGGGCGCCGTCCTTCACCCCAGCCGGGGCCAGAGTGGGCATTGGGGTCGCCCGGCGGGCTACTGGCACGGGACGCGCCGCCAAGCAGTCCGGCAGGTTATCGCTTCCGCGCGACGAAGAAGAGATATGCGCCCACGTCGGGCAAGGGCTCGTCATAGAGAGGACGCAGCCGGCGCTCAGCGGCGGTGAGGAAGGGGTTGCGACGGGAGGGGAAGAGCACCCAGCGACCCAGCAGTCTCTTGTGAATCAGGTTCGGGAGGCCGAGATAGTGTCCCAGGTCAAGGGCATGGTGGGCGCGGGCGGAGAAATAGTAGAAGTGAGTCGTGACCTCGATGCCCACGGCCTGGAGCCTGGCTCGCCACGCCTCGGGACCATCGCAGTGGTGGTGGCGGGAGATCCGGTTGAAGAAGCGCTCGTAGGCGCGGGCGAGGGCCTCCAGGCGCAGCTGGCGGAAGAGCTGCGTGAAGAAGAGGAGACGGGTGAAGTGGTGGCTGGGCACGCAGAAGACAAAGCGCCCTCCAGGCCGGAGCACACGGGAGACCTCGGACAGGACGGGCTCGACCTCGGGTATGTGCTCGAGGACCGAGTTGCTGACCACGGTAGCAAAGGCGCCGTCGGGGAAGGGCAGGGCACTTCCCTGCGTCTGGAGCAGCTCCCGGTAGGCGTGCCGGCCCCGGGCTTCGCGCAGGCTGGTCGCATCGGGATCAATCCCGACAGCCAGCGGATGATTCCTCCCGTCCAGGGCGACAGCGGCAAAGTGCCCGTCGCCGCAGCCAACATCGAGGGCCGGCTCGGCCAGGGGTAGGAGATCCTGGTAGAACTTGGCCTCGACCGCGCGCAGGAGGGCGCGGAAGGCGGGCAGGTCCTGGAGGTGGGGCCAAAGAAAGTCGGTGCTCAAGGCAGAAGGCTCAAGGCGAAATGTTGACTGCACAATGCTGAATGCACAATGCAGAAGGCAGAAGGCCCGAGGCTATGGGCAAAGGACGCGGTTGGGCGTGCATGGGGTGCTCAGGGCGCGGAGCGGGCTTGCTGCCTGCACAGTACGTCGAACAGGCTTTCGTAGCCAGCGACGGTTTGGTCGAGGCTGAAAGCGTCCTCGATCTCGGGGCGGGGCCGGTGGAAGGAGGCGGGGTCCTGGATCACGCGCAGGATGGCCTCTGCCAGGGCGGCGGCATCCCCGACGGGCACGACGCGGCCCATGCCGGTGATGAGCGGCGGCTGGCGGACGCCGGGCAGGTCACTGGCTATGGAGGGCGTTCCACACAGCATGGCCTCTACCTGGACCAGGCCAAAGGATTCGGTTGAGTTGAGGCTGGGCACGGCGAGCACGTCGCAGGCAGCCAGGAAGACCGGCATCTGCGCCTGGGGCACGACCCCCAGAAGCTCCCAGTGCTCTGGGCCCAGCTCCCTGATACGGGGCATGAGACGGCGGTAGATCTCCTCTTCGCCAACGACGTTGTCATAGTGCCCGGCAAATAGAACCTTGAGCCGCGGAAAGGCCTCCAGGAGGCGGGGCATGGCGTCGACCAGCACCTCGACACCCTTCTCGGCGGCCAGCCGGGTGGCTGCCATGCCGACCACCGGCCGGCCTTCGAGGCCGTGCTGCGCGCGGAAGGCGTCTACCGCCGCCGGGGTGGGAGGCGGCATGATCACGGGCGGCGGGATGACGTGCACTTTGGGCAAGAAGCGCGACAGGAAACGGGAATGGAGCGCATAGTCCTGGGTATAGGAGACGACCGCATGGGCCAGCCGGCCAGCCAGGTAGTTGCTGGCAAAGACCACCTGGTCGACGATGCGATTGAACCAACCGTGGGGCAGTTGCAGGTCGCAGTGGTAGGTGAGGACGACCGGCCTGCGGGCGAGGCGTCCCAGCATGGCCAGGAGGCCGGCCTCGAACTGGGGAAGGTGGACGGAAACGACGTCATGCGAGCGGATGAGCCGCCACGCCCGCCAAAGGAAGGAGGGCATGATCACGCCCTTGCTGACGCGGAAGAGGACGGAAGCACGGACGACGTGAACGCCGTCGATCTCCTCATGGCGCGGGAGCGAGTGACTGTAGCGCGAGGTGAGGACGGTCACCTGGTGACCGCGCCGGGCAAGCGAGGTAGCAAGGCGCTGAACATAGATGGTCAGGCCGCTGACGTGCGGGTGGTAGTAGGTCAATACGAGCAGGATTTTCACGTGGGGGTCTCCGCCTCGGTGGGTGTCGAGATGCGGTGCTGCAGTTCCGCGACGGTGAGGTTCTGCTGCTGCATGCCGATCACCCCGAGCAGGGTGTACAGCACGTAGACTATCAGGTGTGCGGCGAAGGCATAGCCCAGGGCAGGCTCGGGCGCCACGCCGAAGAGGCCGAGCGTCTCGCGTGTGAGTGCTTCAAAGACGCCGATAAAGCCCGGAGACGATGGGACGGTCATGCCCAACGCCGTGACGGAGGAGACGGCCAGCCCCACCACGGGAGGCTGTGCAGCATCAAAGGCCAGCAGGACAATCCAGTAGAAGGCGCTGATCACGGTCCAGATAGCGACAGAGAAGAGGAGCAGGCGCGGGCCCTGCCGCAGCGTGGTGATGCCGCCCAGCCCATCGATCAGAGAGCCGGCCATGCTGCCCAGCCGCGGCCGGTCCAGCCAGGGTATCCGCGCGAGGAAAGGCAGGTGCGTGCGGGCGGCGGCGCGCGCCCAGAAGCGGCCGACTGTCTCGCCATCGGGCCAGTGCAAGGCCACGAGGATGCGTTCGAAGAGTCGCAGGGTCCAGTCGCGGCGCCGCACCAGGACGACGAAGAGGACCACAGCCACCAGCGCCACCACACCTACGACCAGGCCAGAGCGGATCATCCAGACGGGCACCGGCGCAAAGGGCAGCACGAGAAAGAAGCCCGCCACTGCACAGAGCGCATCCAGGACGCGCTCGGCCACAACCGTGGAGAAGGCAGCAGCACGGCTGACGGGCTCGGTATCGCCGATGAGATAGGCACGCGCCACATCTCCCAGGCGCGCCGGGAGGATGTTGCTGATCAGGTAGCCGATGTTGATCACGGCAAAGAGGTTGCGGACGCGCAAGCCCTGCTGTGGATGAAAGAGGATGCGCCAGCGATAGGCACGGAGGACCAGGAAGAGAAGCAGAACCGGCACTGACGCGACCAGCAGCCAGTGATTGGCACCGGTCCACTCGGCCCACATGTCGCGCAGGTTCACTTTGCGAAAGGCGAGGAGCAGTGCCAGGATGCTGATGAGCACCCCGATCCAGAAGCGTGGTCTCTTGAACACAAGGGTCTCCCGAAGAGCCGATTATAGCACCGCGCTGGGGACATGGCGAATCACCGGTGGAGGCAGGCGCCGGGCGCAATTTGACAGGGGGGCAAGCAGCCGGTATAATGGCGTAGGCTGTGGGCCGTTAGCTCAATTGGCAGAGCAGCTGACTCTTAATCAGCGGGTCGGAGGTTCGACTCCTCCACGGCTCACCAGCAGGAATCGAGTAGGGGGCGGCGGCTAGCCGCCCCCTCTCACACCACCGGACATGCGGCTCCGCATCCGGCGGTTCGTCAAGTATTACGCAGTTGGCGGTACCGTTCGACGATGCTTCGTAGCCCTTGCTGCTGCCAATAGGCATTGCTCAGGCCCTCGTTGACCACAGGTGAGGCCGCCATCCGCCACGGGCTTATCCCGATTGCCCCCAGACCAGCCCGTTCGCGGGGCACCCCCAACGCCACCAGTTCGCGGAAGCGAGTCTTGCCTCGTTTCCAGCGCTTCCAGACCAGTTGCCTCATCCGCCGTCTCAGCCACCCATCCAACTCTGCCATCACACTCGGCGTGTCTGCTAACCGAAAGTAGCCAGTCCAGCCCATCGTGTACTCATTGACGTCCCGGATAACCGCCTCCAGTGTCCCGGACCGCGTGCGTCTCGTCCGTTGGCGTATCGTCTGCCGAAAACGACCGATTGCCTGTGTCGCTATGCGGATATGCGCCTCTCCCTTGCGCCAGTAGAAGCTGAAGCCTAGTAACTTCCGCTTCCATGGCCGGTCCACTGCGCTCTTTCCCTCATTGACTCTCAGGCTCAACTTCTCTTCCAGAAACCGCCGTACACTCCGCATCACCCGCTCGCCCGCCCGTCTGCTTCTCACATAGATGTTGCAGTCGTCCGCGTAGCGTACGAACCGGTGCCCGCGCTTCTCCAACTCTTTGTCCAGGTCGTCCAGCATGATGTTGGCTAGCAACGGCGACTACGGCCCACCTTGCGGCGTCCCTTCCTCCGTGTCCAACACCACCCCGTTCACCATCACCCCAGATTCCAAGTACTTCCGTATCAGCGCCAGCACCTGCCGGTCTTTCATCACCCGCGCCACTCGCGCCATCAGCTTGTCGTGGTTCACTCGGTCGAAAAAACCTCTCCAGGTCGATATCTACCACCCAGCTATTCCCCTCCCGAATGTACCCCTGTGCCTCCCTGACCGCATCGTGTGCCCGTCGT
>DAOQVR010000034.1:0-18242 GCA_035341665.1 Anaerolineae bacterium | reverse complement strand
GTTTTCGGTGATCACTTTCCAGCCAAGTGGCTCTGTTTTAGTTTATCAAAAACAGTGGGGGGCAACGACGGCGGAGGTACCGCCATCGGCGTGGCACCTGGTGCGCGTTGGATCGCAGCCAAGATGCTGAGCGACGATGGGTACGGCTACGAGAGCTGGATACATGCCGCTTTCGAGTGGGTGCTGGCTCCCGCAGGGGATCCCTCCCTTGCGCCGCACATCGTGAATGGCTCGTGGGGCTCACCCGATGGCTCTGACGAGTCCTTCCGTGCCGATCTGCAAGCGCTGCGCGCAGCCGGCATCGTGCCGGTCTTTTCCGGTGGCAACAATGGCCCCTCGGCCTCCAGCCTCAACAGCCCGGGCAGCTATCCCGAGGCACTCGCCGTGGGCGCAGTCGACGCGGCCGACCAGGTCACCACCTTCAGCAGCCGAGGGCCCTCCCCTTGGGGCGAGATCAAGCCCGAGGTCTCTGCTCCCGGAACTCAGATACGCTCAACCCTGCCGGGTGGGACGTATGGCTCGGCAAACGGGACCTCGATGGCCGCACCTCATGTCGCCGGTTTGGCCGCGATCCTGCTGCAAGCTGACCCTGGGGCATCGGTGGACGACATCGAGGAGATGGTAGAGACCTCGGCGCTCCCGCTGGGTGACACCGTGCCCAACAACAACACGGGCTGGGGCAGAGTCGACGCGTACCAGGCCGCGGCGATCGCCTCGGGCGCGGGCTTTGTCGCCGGCACGGTGACCGAGTTGCCCAGTCACCAGCCACTCGCCGGGGCACGCGTCACCGCCTACGACCACCTGGGCCTGCCACGAGCAACGGCAACGACCGGCAACAGCGGCGGCTATCGTTTGGCGCTTGCGCCGGCGACCTACGATTTGGAGGTGACCTTCTTTGCGTTCGCCTCGCAGTTCCTGGAGGGCGTGGAGGTGCTCGCAGCCATCACCACCACCGTGGATGCCTGCCTTGCCCCGATGCCGCTCGGCGAGCTGAGCGGCCAGGTGCGCGACGCCGCTACCCTGGCGCCGGTCGAGGCCGAGCTGCTGGTGCCCGGGACACCGGCCCACACGACAAGTGACCCCGCCACAGGGCACTATAGCCTGGCACTGCCCGAGGGGACGTTCGACCTTCTGGCCCTCCGCAACGGCTACCGGCGCGCGACGGCAGAAGGCATCGCCATAACACCGGCCCAGACAACCCATGTCGACCTGGACCTTGTTCAGGCGCCCACGCTTCTCCTGGTTGACAGCGGCGCCTGGTACTACGGGAGCCAGATACGCTACCTCGAAGAGGCACTGGACGACCGCGGGTACGTGTACGACGTGCGGACCATCCGGCAGCTCCCGGACGACGTACCCTCGCCGGAGGACCTAATAGCCTACGATGTGACCCTCTGGTCTTCCCCGCTGGATGCCCCGGGGTTGATCGGCGCCGCCGACACCATCAGCAGCTACCTCACGACGGGCGGCAGCCTCTTCCTGACCGGACAGGACGTCGGCTACTGGGATGGCGGCCTTGACCTGGTGTATCAGCCTTACTACACGGACCTCCTCAAGGCAGTTGCGGTCGCAGACGATGCCGGGCGAGCGGACGTGTCGGGCGTCGCGGGGGAGCTTCTGGCGGGCGTCACCTTGCCCTTGAACGGCCCTGACAGCGCCGGCAACCAGTACGCACCAGATGCCTTTCGCATGCTGGACGAGCGCGACGCCGCAGTGATTGCGGAGTATGCCGGCGACGGAAAGGCTGCCCTGCGGGCGAGCGGCTGCCAGTCCTATCGTGCGGTCTACCTCGCAGCCGGACTGGAGGGGCTGGGAGACCGGCCGAGCCGTGCCGAGGTCGTAGCGCGGTCCATTTCGTGGCTTGGCGGGCCGCGGCCGGAGACCGGTGTCGACATGAGCCCAACCGACCAGCGGCAGGTATGGCTTGGGCAGGAGGCCATCACTTATACCGTGGAGCTGCGCAACCTGGGCGCGTCAGCCGATCGGTTTGCGCTCGAGCTCTCGCCCTCGGCGTGGCCGGTGTCCGTGTGGGACGGCACTTTCATGCAGCCTATCACGGCGAGCCTCGATCTCACTTCCTGCGCAACGCAGACGCTTGGCATCCAGGTCGTGGTCCCACCAGGCGTGCGATGGAACGCCACCGACTCGGCGACGCTTACTGCGCGCTCCATGGCAGACCCGGCGACCACCTCGCAGGTTCGCTTCGTGAGCAAAGCGCCTGCCCCCTTGCTCGTCGTGGACGATCACCGCTGGTATGGTCAGCTCGCTCTCTATGAGACGGCGCTCCAGGTACTCAACATTCCCTACGATGTCTGGCGCATCGACCCGGTACCCACACCTGACACACACAGCCCTTCGCTTGAGAGGCTCATGCGCTACCGCACGGTGCTCTGGTTCACGGGTTTTGATTGGTACGCCACACTGACACCTATGGACGAGCAGCGGCTGTCAAGCTACCTCGACAGTGGAGGAAGGTTGTTGCTGTCCAGCCAGGACTATCTCTACACGAGCGGGTTTTCACGCTTCGCCCAGGACCACCTCGGCGTAGCCGGTTACACCGAGTCCCTAAGCTCCACACAGGTGATTGGCGCTGCGAACAGCCCCTTCGCGAGCCGGCTGGGGCCGGAGGAGCTGCTCTACCCCTTTCCCAACCTGAGTGACGCGCTCCGCCCGGTGCCCGGTGCCCAGATTGCCTGGTGGGGCCAGCACGGCCAGCCGCCGGCACTGTCCATGGCGCAAGGGCCGTGGAGGACCGCCTTCTACGCATTTGCCCTAGAGGCGCTGCCTGCGGAGGGCTTGGTCCAGGCGCTGGGACGTACGCTGGACTGGCTGTCGCCTCTGGGCGACTCGTCGCTTTCCATGGGTCGCAGAGTTGCAGCGCCCGGGGAGACGGTCTCCTGCACGCTGCAGATACGCAACGGCGGGACCGAAGCGCTTGCCGGCGTCACGCTCTCCAATACCGTTCCCGTGTCGACCACCTTCGTGCCCGGCAGCCTCTGGGGACCGGCGGAGTACGATCCGCTCGCCAATCGCCTCACGTGGAGCGGCTCGCTGGACTCCGGAGAGGTAGTCACCACTGGATACAGCCTGGAGCTAGCGCCGGGACTCCCACCCGGCACGCCGGTACGCAACGTGGCCCACCTTGAAGAAGAGAGCGCACTCTGGCTGGACGCAGAGGCGCAGCTGCGCATCCTCGCCCCAGACCTCTTCAAGTCCCGATCCCACGTCAGCCGGAGCACAGGATTGCCAGGGCAGGTGTTGACCTACACGCTGACCCTCCAGAACGATGGCCTTGCTGCGGCACAGGCGCAGCTTCTCGATGCCACGCCGCCGTATGCAGCCTATGTGGAGGGATCCGCTTGGGCCAGTGGCGGTGTCCTGAGTCCGACGGCCGGTTCACTCGCCTGGAGCGGCAGCGTCATCCCGGGGCTGCCCGTGACCATCGGCTATGCGGTCACAATCAATGGAGGATCATCAGGGCGGTACGTCTTGAACCGAGCTTTCCTCGACGACGGCTGGGGGGTGGTCCATCGCCTCGAAAGTGTGACATGGGTCGATTCGCGCCGGTTCTTCCCCCTGGTCGGGGCCAACCAGGGGCGCTGAGGGGCGCACAGCTTGGGCCATACATCTGCTTACATGCATATCAAGTGGCCCAAAGCACCTCGCCCCGGCCTCGATCGTGCCGCGGTGGAGCGGTACGGCCTCTGCCGCTGAAAGGCCTGCCCCGGAGATGTGGCAATGGGCCAGGAGCATCCTTCTGCAGTGGCCTTCTTGCCGGGGTGCCGCAAGCGTGGTAGAATCTGTGCGTCGGGCCTGCAATGGGGCAGCACACGCATGCGAATGAAAGCATCTCCCGGGCGATCAGGGCATCAGGGCTTATCCACCAGATGAGCACGGTGTTCTGCATCGCAGAGGGTGCGCCGGCCTGTGACCGGTGCAGCGGAGCCAGTTCCGCCACTCAGTCCGCAGGTAGCTGGGGAGCGAGAGGGAGCTGGCTTCTTCTTTTGGCTTGATGTGCCCAGTCACTTCCGACACCGACAGGAGGCAGACGTGAAGCTACACGAGTACCAGTCGAAGCGGCTTTTCGCCCAGTATGGCGCGCCCATCCCCCGTGGCGACGTCGCGACTACGCCCGAACAGGCACGCCAGATTGCGGCACGCCTGGGCACACGCGTCGTTGTCAAGGCGCAGGTGCTCGTCGGGGGCCGAGGCAAGGCGGGCGGAATCCGCCTCGCGGACAACCCGGACCAGGCCGAGCAGGTCGCCGGCCAGATCTTGGGCATGAAGATCAAGGGCCTCACCGTCAAAAAAGTCCTGGTCGACGAAGCAGCAGCCATAGCCAAGGAGATCTATCTGGGCATCGTGATTGACCGTGCCCGCCGCCGGCCCGTGATCATGGCCTCCGCAGAGGGCGGGGTCGAGATCGAGGAAGTTGCCCGCACCACGCCGGAGCGCATCATCAAGGTCGCCATCGATCCCTTCCTGGGCCTGCAGCCTTTTCAGGCGCGTGAGCTGGCCTTCGGCATCGGACTGGCGAAAGACCTTGTCGGCGAGTTCGTGCGGATTGCCCAGAGCCTCTACACTGCTTTTGTGGGCTGTGATGCTTCCCTGGCCGAAATCAACCCGTTGGTGGTGACTGGCGAGGGCAAGCTGCTGGCGCTCGACGGCAAGATACTGCTCGACGACAATGCCCTCTTCCGGCACTTTGACCTGGCTGAGATGCGGGACGCCGATGAGGACACACCGGAGGAGCAAGAGGCGCGTCGGTATGGGCTGAGTTACGTCAAGCTTGATGGCGAGATCGGATGCATGGTGAATGGCGCCGGCCTCGCCATGGCAACCATGGACATTACCAAGCTGTATGGGGGAGCGCCTGCCAATTTCCTCGACATCGGCGGCGGTGCGCAGTCGGAAAAGGTTGCGGCGGCGCTGCGGATCATCCTGTCCGATCCCAACGTGAAGGCCGTGCTCTTCAACATCTTTGGCGGCATCACCCGCTGCGATGAGGTTGCTCGCGGCATCCTGGCTGCGATGAAGGAGGTTCCGGCGCAGGTCCCCATGGTCGCGCGCCTGGTCGGGACCAACGAAGAGGAGGGGCGCCGTATCTTGGCCGAGGCGAACATGTCCACCGCTGCGACCCTGACAGAGGCGGCCGAGCTCGCAGTGGCTGCTGCGCGAGGCCAATAGGAACAGGGGTTCACCCTGTCCCCCGCTGGAGCGGGCCTTGCCCGCTCACGAGGAGCCGACGAGATGAGTATCCTGGTCAATCGAGACACGCGGTTGCTGGTGCAGGGCATTACGGGGCGCGAGGGCGAGTTCCACACGCGGCAGATGATAGACTACGGCACGCCCGTGGTCGCAGGCGTCACGCCTGGCAAAGGTGGAGGCTGGGTCGCCGGAGTGCCGGTCTTTGACACGGTCAGCGAGGCAGTCGCGGCAACTGGAGCGAACACGGCCGTCATCTTTGTCCCTGCTCGGGCAGCGGCCGACGCCATCCTGGAAGAAGCGGATGCCGGCATCTCGGTGATCGTCTGCATCACCGAGGGGATCCCTGTCCTGGACATGATCAAGGTCCGCGCCCGCATCGACTGCGCGGGAACGAGGTTGGTCGGCCCCAACTGCCCCGGCATCATCTCCCCCGGCGAGGCCAAGGTCGGCATCATGCCGGGTCACATCCACCGGCCGGGACCCGTCGGGGTGGTCTCGCGCAGCGGCACGCTCACCTACGAGGTGGTGCATGCGCTCTCGCAGAAGGGCCTCGGGCAGTCGTCCGCCATCGGGATAGGGGGCGACCCCATCATCGGCACCGACTTTATCGACGTGCTGACCCTCTTCGAGGAAGATCCGCAGACGGAGCAGGTTGTCCTCATTGGAGAGATCGGTGGTTCCGACGAGCAGCGCGCAGCGCAGTTCATCGCCCGCAACATGACCAAGCCCGTCACCGCGTTCATTGCCGGTCAGACTGCACCGGCCGGCAAGAGAATGGGGCATGCTGGCGCAATCATCGAGGGGGGCGAAGGCACCGCCGCCGAGAAGATATCCGCCTTCGAAGCTGTGGGCGTGCGCGTCGCCCGCCATCCCCTGGAGATAGCTGACTTGGTAAGCCGATTGGGCTAGTCGTAGCCTGGCTTCGCCGCACACGTGCCCGGCAAGAGGAGGAACCGTGACCTTTTGGAGGCAGCCACTAGACCGAGACCGCATCCGCATACCATATGGGATCGTGCACATCATAGAGGAACGGTGCAAGGGGTGCGGCTTCTGTGTCGAGTTCTGTCCTCAGGACCGCCTTGTGATGTCCGAGAGGACCAACAGCAAGGGCTACCATCCCCCGGAGGTAACGGCGCACGCGGAATGCGTGAATTGCGGTCTCTGTGCCCTGCTCTGTCCCGATTTTGCCATCTACGTCGAGGATGGTGGGCTGGTGCCGCCGGAACGAATTGAGCCGGTTCACAGGAAAGAGGAGTAGGGGGCAAATCGGCCCCGGGGACGCGGCCGTGAGCTGGGCAGCGGAGTCAAGGGCGGGGGCGCGGGCCGCATTCTGGTTCAACGGGCACCCCGATACGACGGCCCACCCGAGTGTGGGAGAGCAGACAGGAGCATAATGGAGACGACGGGAAACCTTACCGGCGAGCACTTTATGCTGGGCGACCATGCCGCAGCAGAGGGAGCGATCCTTGCTGGATGTCGCTTCTTCGCAGGATATCCGATCACGCCGGCGACCGAAGTCGCCGAGCGGATGTCCGTGCGATTGCCGCAAGTGGGCGGCGTCTACATCCAGATGGAAGACGAGCTCGCATCCATGAACGCCATCCTGGGGGCGTCTTGGGCCGGTGCCAAGGCCATGACGGCCACCAGCGGCCCCGGCTTCTCCCTCATGATGGAGAATCTGGGCTTGGGCATCATGCTGGAGACCCCCTGCGTCTTGGTCAACGTACAGCGCGGTGGGCCGTCGACAGGACTGCCGACCTTGGTCGGGCAACAGGACATGATGCAGGCGCGTTGGGGCTCACACGGCGACTATGAGATCATTGCACTCTGCCCCACCTCGCCGCAAGAGTTCTTCGACCTCACCATCCGCGCCTTCAACCTGTCTGAGATGCTGAGAACGCCGGTCCTGGTCATGGCGGACGCCGAAGTCGGCCACATGACCGAGAAAGTGATCATCCCGGCACTCGAGAGCGTGCCCATTGTCGAGCGCCGGCAGGTGCTCAAGGGCGATGTTCCACCAGACCTCTTCCGCATCTATCGCGACGACCCGCACGGCGAGCAGCGCTATGTCTCTCCGATGGCTTCAGCCGGGCAGGGCTATCGCATCCACGTGACGGGCCTGACGCACGACGAGCGCGGCTACCCGGCGATGAACGCCCAGGCGCAGGAGTGGAACATCCGCCGCCTGGCGGACAAGATCAAGGCGTACCGCAGCGACATCCTGCAATGGGAGGGCCAGGACCTGGAGGATGCCGAGGTCGTCGTCGTGTCGTACGGCATCTCGGCTCGAACGTCGCTCTGGCCGATCGAGCTGGCACGCAGGGAGGGGATACGGGTGGGCTACCTGCGACTCATTACAGTATGGCCCTTCCCCGACGAGCCGATCCGTAAGCTTGCGAAGGCAGTCCGCGCTTTTGTCGTGCCCGAGATCAACCTGGGGCAGATGGTTCGCGAGGTGGAGCGCTGCGCGGGCGGCCAGGCGCAGGTTTTCGGCGCCAACCGCGCAGGCGGGGACATCCTTGAGCCCGAGCACGTCCTGGACGTCATCCGGCTTGCAGCAGGCAGGATCACCGCAGAGCAGGTCCGGGCCCCCTCGCACGGCTCGCCTTCACAGAGGGCAGCTGCACGAGTCGAGGAATAGACCGTCTCCGGGTTCGATAGTGAGGAGAGCAAAGGCTCCCGTTGCTTGGCACTGGAAGGATGGACACCATGCCCGAAGAGGAAATGCACCGCAGCGAGCGATTCCACATGCTGGGTTACGAGCCGCCGGACGAGAGCGACTGGGTGACCGGCCTTCACCCCATGGACGAGCTTCTGCGTGGCGAGCGGCTGCCCCACATCTGGTGTCAGGGCTGCGGCCTGGGCACCGCGCTCACGACGTTCATCGGTGCGCTACAGTGGCTGGAGAAGAACAAAGGCTGGGACCTGGACAAGGTCGCCGTGGTGTCCGGCATCGGCTGCACAGGGCGCATCGCCGGCTACGTCCGGCTCGATTCTTTCCACACGACCCATGGCCGGGCGCTGCCCTTTGCGACGGGGCTGAAGATAGCCAATCCGGAGCTCAAGGTCGTCGTGATCTCGGGCGACGGCGACATGGCGGGCATCGGCGGCAACCACTTGATCCATGCCGCCCGCCGCAACCTGGAGCTCGCCGTCATCTGCGTCAACAACTTCAACTACGGGATGACCGGCGGGCAGGTCGGACCGACAACGCCGCACGAGGCCCGCGCAGTCACGTCGCAGTACGGCAACTTCGAATACCCCTTCAACCTTCCCTACCTGGCAGCCGCCAGCGGTGCCTCCTTCGTCGCACGGTGGACGGTCCTGCATGCGCGGCAGCTCGAGTGGACGCTTCGAGAGGCGCTGTCGCATCCGGGCTTTTCTTTTGTGGAGATCATCGCGCCCTGTTCCACCGCGTATGCCCGGTGGAACCCCGAAGGGCGCGGGCTGGATCCGGAGAAGCTGGGGCGACGCGGGCTGGAGACGATCAAGTTCTACCAGAAAGCTGGGCGGGTGGCGAACGGCACCCACCCGAAAGACGCCCACGTAAAGGTCAGCGACACGGGAGAGATCACCGAGATCATTGAGGGCAAGTTCCTCGACGACCCGAAGCCCGACCTGATGGCGGCCATCGCCCACCAGTCGGCAGCCGCCGGCAAGGTGTATGCCGCCGAGAGGAAGGCATTGGACGAGCGACCTCGCCTGCCGCGGCGTACAGACCAGGTCCCGCGCACGGAAGTACAGCTGGGTGGCTTCGGCGGGCAGGGCATCATGAGCGCCGCGCGCATTATCGGCCAGGCGGCAGCCATCTATGACGGCCTGGAGGCATGTTTCACCCAGAGCTACGGCCCCGAGGCGCGTGGCGGCGCCGCCGGCTCCCAGGTCATCATCTCGAGCGATCCCATCCACCACCCGCACTTGATCGAGCCGACGAGCATGATCATCATGTCGCAGGGCGCCTACGCCAAGTACGTGCCGTCGCTGGCAGCAGGAGGCGTCCTGCTCATCGACGGCGGGCTCGTCGACCTTCCCGAGTCTCACCGCACCGACATCACGACCCACTGCATCCCTGCCACACACATGGCAGAGCAGGCCGGCAGCGCACGCGCCGCAAACACGGCCATGCTCGGCTGCTGGAACGCGATTGCGGGAATCGTGAGCAAGGAGGCCATGCGCCACGCCGTGGCGGAGTCGGTGCCCGCCAAGATGGTCGACATGAACCTTCGCGTGTTCGAGGCCGGTTATGCGGAGGGCATGAGGCTGAAGGCCGACCAAGGCGGCAGCCAGGACGCCCAACCCACGGCGGGTCTGCCGGCCGGTGGAGGTCAGGCGTGAGCGGGGCTCTCGTCATCGGCGCAACACCAGCGGGCCTCCGGGCTGCGCTTAACCTGGCCGAATCGGGCACCCGGGTACACTTGGTCGAGCCGTCCCCCTTCCTCGGCGTGTCCGTCACCGCATCCGTTGCCCCGCACCTGCTGAACACCCAGCTCCTGGAGCTGGCCAAACACCCCAACGTCACCGCGTGGACCAACACACGGGTCTATCGGGTGGAGGGAGCGCCTGGCGCGTGGAGCGTAGAGTTGCGCCGGCATCCCCGCTACATCGACCTGGGCCGATGCACGGCCTGCGGGGAGTGTGTCGAAGTCTGTCCGGTCTTCGTTCCGGGCACCGGCCGGAAGGCGATCCACTTGACCAACGGTGGGCAGCCGGCGTGCGCCGCCATCGACAAGCTCGGCAAGCCGCCCTGCTCCAACACCTGCCCGGGCGGGATCCATGTGCAGGGGTACGTGGCGCTTACTGCCGAGGGAAGGTTTCGGGAGGCCATTGACCTCATCCGCGAGGCCATCCCCTTCCCCGGCATCTGCGGGCGCATCTGCACGCACCCCTGCGAGATCAACTGCCGGCGTGCCGAGTTGGACAAGCCGGTTGCGATCCGGCTCCTCAAGCGCTTCCTGGCCGATTGGGAGCTCAACGACCTTAGGGATGACGCGGATGCTGGCCCGGCGACACCGGAGCTTCGCCTTCTCGCGCGGGTGGCCGTCGTGGGCGCCGGCCCGGGCGGGATGGCGGCCGCGCAGCAGCTGGCCCGCATGGGCTACCGCGTGACCGTCTTTGAGAAGCTGCCTGTCATCGGCGGGATGATGGCCGTGGGTATCCCCGAGTACCGCCTGCCGCGCGACGTGATCGCCCGCGAGTACCGGCATATCCAGGACCTGGGCGTCGAAATACGCCTGAACACGACAATCGGCCCAGACGGCGACCTCACCCTGGAGGAGCTCTTCGCACAGGGCTACGAGGCCGTCTGCCTGGCGGTGGGTGCCCACCGCGGCCACATGCTGCGCATCCCGGGGGAGGACCTGACCAATGTTGTCCAGGGCATAGAGCTGCTCAAGACGATCAGCCTGTCCCAGCAAGGGGCGGGAGACGGCAATAAGGAAGCACTGGCGCGCTGGCTGCACCGTGGACCAGAGACACGGGTAGCCATACTGGGCGGCGGCAACACAGCGATGGACGTATCGCGGTCGCTGCGACGCTTTGGGGTCTCCGAGGTGCGCATCCTCTATCGCCGCACCCGCGCCGAGATGCCGGCCATGCCGGAGGAAGTCGAGGACGCGGAGAGCGAAGGGGTAGAGATCGAGTTCCTCACTGCCCCTGTCCGCCTGCTCGGGGACGCGGACGGCCGGGTGACTGGGCTGGAATGCCTGCGCATGAAGCTAGGCGAACCCGACGCGAGCGGTCGGCGTCGCCCGGTGCCCATCGCCGGCAGCGAGTTCATCGTCGACGTCGACCTGGTCGTCCTGGCCATCGGACAGGCACCAGACCTTGGGCTCCTCGGGCAGGAAGACGGACTGGCGATCACGCGCGACGAGCGGATCAACGTGGAGGCGGCCAGCTTCATGACCAGCCGGCGAGGCGTTTTCGCCTGCGGCGATGCCATCACGTCTGACAAGATGGCAGTGATCGAGGCAATTGGCTTTGGCAAGCAGGCAGCCGCCGGCATTGACGCCTACCTCAGGGGCATACAGCCACAGGAGACGGTGGTCGATGCTCGCCAGGTCCCGATCGCCCGCCGCGACATGGGCGCGGAGGAGCTGGTGCCCAAGCCACGCACGCCGGTGCCCACGTTGGGCCTGGAGCAAAGGCTAAGCAGCTACGCCGAGGTCGAGCTGGGCTATTCGGCTGAGCAGGCCGTTGCCGAGGCACAGCGCTGCCTGGTCTGCGGGCCGTGCAGCGAGTGCCTGGCCTGTGTGCGGGCGTGCAAGCCCGGCGCCGTCATCCACGACGAGCGTGAGACGCTTGCGGCGCTCGACATCGGCGCCATTCTGTATTGCGGCGACGCGGGGCACTTGGGTGACTGGCCTGCGCTTGAGCGGGTAGACCTGCTGACGGCTGCACCGGAGGACACCGCGGCCGGCTCTGCCGCGGCCGCGCACGCCATGTTCGAGCTCTTTGCGGACCGCGAGCCGAGGGCCGCTGCATGCGCCCCGGCTCAGAGAGCAGAGCAGCAAGTCCGGCTCGGGGTATTCTTCTGCGAGTGCGGCGGCGAGATCTCAGACGTAGTGGATACTCACACGCTCTCGGAGCGGGCGCGGGACTGGCCGGGGGTCGCCCATGCCGAGGTTTTGCCCTTCTCGTGCTCGCCCGAAGCGGCAGAGAGGATGAGCGCCGCCGTTCGGGAGCACGCGCTCAGCGGCGCAGTACTGGCTGCCTGCTCCTGCTGCGCCATCGATCAGGTATGCTACAGCTGCACCTATCAGCGCGTCCGGTGCAAGTCCAACCTGGGCATTCTCCCATCCAGCATCCAGGGGCTCCAGGCCGCAGCGCCCTTCGAGTTCGTCAATATCCGGGAGCAGTGCGCCTGGGCACACGCACAAGACCCTCAGGCCGCCACCGCCAAGGCCCTCGCCCTGACGGCCGCTGCTGCGGCCAAGCTGCGTGCGTACCGCCCCCGGCCCATCGAGGAGCATCCCGTTGAGCGATCGGTCTTGGTGGTGGGCAGCGGTGCGGCAGCACGAACCGCCTTGGAGGCCCTGGGGCGCCAGGGCATCGCCGCACGCTACGTCCGTGGCGTTGCCGCCCACATCGACCGCGCCAATCGCCACTACCGCGTCACCCAGGCAGCAGGCGGCTGGGAGGCGACGGCTCTCGTTCTTTCGCCTTCGCCGCAGGAGTTGGAGGCAATGCTAGACGCCTTGGGGGGCAGAGTGCCGTCGGCCCGGGCCGAAGGCCCAGGACCTGCCGTGACGACATACCGTCCCGGTGTCTTCCTCTGCGATCCTGACGTCGACCCAGGCATCGCTGGCCCCGCAGCGGCCGCACTGTGCGCCGCCTGGTTGGCGAGCGTCGACGGAAGGGCGGATCCCATCACGGCGGTCGTTGACCCGGCGCGGTGCCGTGCGTGTGGCACCTGTGTTCAGGTCTGCGAGTTTGGCGCCCCTGTCCTGCGTGGGGAGGACCCTGCACGCACATCGTGGATCGACCCGGTGCTCTGCACCGGCTGCGCCACCTGCGCGGCACACTGCCCCTCCGGCGCGATTACGGCCGGTTACGCGAGCGATTTGCAGTTGGAGCAGATGCTGGACGCCGCCCTAGAGCCGGCGACCACCGGCGCGGCGCCCCAGGTGGTGGTGATCACCTGCAACTGGGGCGCCTACAGCGCGCTCGAGACGGCGGGGAAAGGGCATCTCGCCTACAATGCCTCGACCCGGCCGATCAAGGTGATGTGCATCGGCCAGCTCAGCCCAGGCAGTATCCTCAAGCCCTTCGAAAAGGGTGCGGACGGGGTGCTGCTGCTTGGCTGCCCGCCGGGTGAGTGCCACTACGGCTTCGGCAACCGGCGGGAGGAAGAGATGTTCGCCCAGGCATCGGCCATAGCCGCACAGCTTGGGATCGGCCCCCAGAGGCTCCGGCTTGACTGGGTAGGTGCTGGTGCAGGAGAGAGCTTTGTGGAAAAAGTGGAGGCCTTCTGCGCAGGCCTAGGCGGGGTACGGGCATGAGCGCAGACGCTATGCGCGAAGCGATCTCCAGGAACCGGGCGCGGTACTGCCTGGAATGCGGAAAGTGCAGTGCAGTGTGCCCGATTACCCTCTGGGAACGGCGCACCTATACCGGCCCGCGCCTGCTGGTGGAGAAGGCAGTCGAGGGGCGGACCGCCGAGGTACTCGACGACCCGCTCTTCTGGTCATGCCTCACCTGCAAGCGCTGCTCCATGCTGTGCCCTTCCGACGTGCACTTTTCCGAGTTCCTGCGCGACGCGCGCGCCCTGGCGCGCGAGCAGGGCCTTTCGGGCGAGGGCACCCACGCGGACGTCATACAGACGTGGGGCAAGATGATGGCCCGTCCCGAGCTCCAACAGGACCGGCTCGGCTGGCTGGACGGCAGCCTGAAGGTCTCCGACTCGTCCGAAACGCTCTACTTTGCCGGATGCCTGCCCTATTACGACCCGATGTTCCGCTCGATCGGTGCCGAAGGCGTCGAGATAGCACGGGCGGCCGTCAAGATCCTGAACCGGCTTGGCATCGAGCCCCAAGTGCTGGCCGACGAACGGTGCTGCGGGCACGACCAGCTCTGGCAGGGGGACATGCGGACGTTCCAGGCGCTTGCCCGGCTGAACATGGAGCGCCTCAAGGCGACCGGTGCCCGCCGCATCGTCACGACCTGTCCCGAGTGCGCCCGTACGCTGAGGCTGGACTATCCGCAGCTGGTCGGCGCGCACGGCATGGAGGTGGTCCACCTGTCCGAGCTCGTCGCCAACCTCCACCCGGTCTGGGGCACGCCCGAGCCCGGGCTGCGGATCACCTACCAGGACCCCTGCCGGCTGGGGCGCCACCTCGGCGTGTACGATGCCCCGCGCCAGGTCCTGTCCGGCATGGGGCTGGAGGTCGCGGAAATGGAGCGCTCGCGCAAGACCAGCCTGTGCTGTGGCACAAGCTGCTGGACGGCATGCGGGCAGGTGAGCAAGAACATCCAGGTAGAGCGTTTGCGCGAGGCGCAGTCCACGGGCGCCGAGATGCTGGTCACGGCGTGCGTCAAGTGCCAGATCCACTTCAAGTGCGCGCAGGACGATCCGGCCCTGCGCGACGAGATCGGAATCCCCGTCCGCGATTGGGCAACCATCGTGGCCGAGCGACTGTGAGGAGGGAACCGTTGGACCAAGAGAACCTGCGCATCGGTGTGTTCGTCTGCGATTGCGGCTCGAACATCGCCGGCGCCGTGGACACAGAAGCCGTACGCCAGTATGCCGCAACGCTGCCCGGCGTCGTGGCTGCCGTAGGCAACAAGTACACCTGCGCCGACCCGGGGCAAAAGCAGATCCAGGAGTCGATCCGCAAGCACGCCCTGAATCGGGTGGTGGTCGCTTCCTGCTCGCCGGCTTCGTACGAGGTGATCTTTCGCCAGTGCATCGAGGCGGCCGGGCTCAACCCCTACCTGCTGGAGATGGCGAACATCCGGGAGCACTGCTCCTGGGTGACGCCGGGCGATCGCGAAGCCGCCACCCAAAAGGCAATGGAGATCGTCCGGGTGGCGGTTGCCCGTGCCCATTGGCTCTACCCCCAGCGCGAGGAGCAGATCCCCGTCACGCCGGCTGCCCTGGTCATCGGCGGCGGCGTGGCTGGCATGCAGGCCGCCCTCGACCTGGCCGACTCCGGCCACAAGGTGTACCTCGTCGAGCGCAAGCCATCGATCGGCGGAATCATGGCCCAGCTGGACAAGGTCTACCCCGACATCGAGTGTAGCATATGAATTCTCGGGCCCAAGATGATGGATGTCGGTCGACATCCCAACATTACCCTCCTAGCCTTCTCGGAGGTGGAAGACGTCGCCGGGTACGTCGGCAACTTCAGGGTTCGAGTGCGCAAGCGCGCCCGCTACGTCGACGAGACACAATGCACGTCTTGTGGTGACTGCGCCAAGGTCTGCCCCATCGTCGTGCCCGACGAGTACCAGATGGGGCTTGGCAGCCGCCACGCCATCCACATCCCCTTCCCGCAGGCCGTGCCTTCCGCCTACATCGTCGCGGCGGACGAGTGCCTCGGCCAGAACCCGATCGCCTGCGGCAAGTGCATCGAGGCGTGTGAGAAGCACTGCATCGACTTTGGCATGCACGACCAGATCCTCGACCTGGAAGTCGGGACGGTCATCGTCGCCACCGGAATGGACGTCTACGACCCCGCGGGGCTCGACGAGTATGGCTACACCCGCTTCCCGAACGTCGTCACAAGCATGGAGTTCGAGCGCCTGGTGAGCACGGGCGGCCCGCTGGGTGGGCACTTTGGCCGGCCGAGCGACCTGCAGCGCCCGCGGCGGATTGGCTTCATCCAGTGCGTCGGGTCGCGCTCCCAGGACCCGGAGCATGGCAACCCCTATTGCTCCAACATCTGCTGCATGAACACGGTCAAAGAGGCGCAGTACCTCAAGGACAACTACCCCGACACCGACATCACCGTCTTTTACATGGACCTGCGCGCCTTTGGCAAGGGCTTTGAAGAGCTGCTCATGCGCAGCCGGCAGAACGCCGTCCGGTACATTCGAGGCCTTCCGGGCGAGGTCCGCGAAGACCCCGTCACCCAGAACCTGCGCGTCACTGTCGAGAACACGACCGCCGGACGCCTCGAGGTCCACGAGGTGGACATGCTCGTGCTGGCCGTCGGCGCCAAGCCGGCTACCTCCACCGAGGCGATCCGCCAGATGGTGAGCCTGTCGCGCTCGCCCAGCGGCTTCCTGCGCGAGGCGCACCCCAAGCTGCGGCCGGTCGACACCCCGACCAAGGGTGTCTACATTGCCGGTGCCGCCGAGAGCCCCAAGGATGTGCGCGAGTCGGTCACGCAGGCCAGCGCCGCCGCCTCCCGCGCGTCCATCCTGCTCAACAAGCCGCGCTTTCACGTGGAGGCGATCACCGCCGTCGTCAACGAAGAGGTGTGCAAGATGTGCGGCCAATGCGCCGAGGTGTGCCCCTTCGGAGCCATCACCTGGCAGAAGAAGCAGGTCGCGCACGTCACCAGCGCTGCCTGCGCCGGCTGTGGCACCTGCGCGGCAGAGTGCAAGTTCGGTGCCATCGAGATGCGCCACTTTTCGGACCAGGCCATCTATGCCCAGATCGATGCCATCCTCGAGGGCGACCCCTTGGGCAGGATCGTGGCCTTTGCGTGCAACTGGTGCTCCTACGCGGGTGCCGACACGGCCGGCGTGGGCCGCATGTCCTACCCACCCAACGCGCGCATCATCCGCACCATGTGCTCCGGCCGGGTCAATCCCGAGTTTATCTGGTATGCTTTCAAGAAGGGCGCGCCGGTTGTGCTGGTCTCTGGCTGTCATTATGTCGATTGCCACTACATCGATGCCAACCGCAGCACCGTGCGGCGGCTGGACGGGCTGTGGGACGGGATGGAGAAGCTGGGCCTGCGCCCGGAGCGGCTGCTGCTGGAGTGGTGCTCGGCGGCCGAAGGGGGACGCTGGCAGACGATCATGGTCGAGGCCGAGAAGCGGCGGCAGAGCGTGAGCGCGGAGGAGGTCGAGCAGACCCGGGCTGCAGCTGCCCAGGCCAAGGTGCCCAGCCCGCGCAATCCGCGCCCGGCCGACGAGGGCCAGCCGGCTCACTTCGCCTGCCTGCGCTGCGGCCACCACTGGAGCCAGCCCTTCCAGATTGTAGAGCGCACCTGCCCGAGCTGCCGCTCCAACAGCGTGCGGTGGCTGAAGAGCTGAGCGCTGGCGCCGCGCAGCGGCTGTGAGGCGGGCAGACTCCGCCCCGCAGCCGGGTCAGAGAGGGGATTGGCCGCCGAGAGCGCGACAGGCGCACACCGGCGCAGTAAGGGTGGACCCTGATGGATGGCGAGCTCCTGACAAACCGCGTCACGACCGAGTACGTGGGTGGCCGGCGTGTCCGGCTCAGTGCCGGCGGTCGGACCTTTGAAGCGGACCAGCGGAGCGAGCTGGAGCGGCCGGGCGCCGGCTTCTGCCCGCTGGAGCTGGTGGCAGCGGCGCTGGGGGCCTGAATGGTGCTCACGATGGCGGCGGTCGCCGCCCACAAGGGGATCCACCCCACCCGGCTGGGGGCGACGGTCGAAGGGCGCACCCAGCTCGCCACAGACACCCGCACGCACTTTGCCAGCGAGATAGACCTGGGCGAAGGACTGACGCCGCGCGAGGAGCGCATCCTCTTCAATGCGGCGCGGCAGTGCGAGGTGCACAAGATGCTGCACGGAACGGTCACGTTCGAGGAGCGGCGGCTGGAGCCGTCGCTGCCGCTCCACGACGATGGCTGAGCCGGTCGCCCAGACCCTCGGGGACCTCGTACAACACGACCGTGCGGTGACGCTTCGGTTATTGCGATAGCCACGGAGTGCGCCGTCAGGCGTAAGCCCAAACGGTTGTCCCCTCCAGAAGGCCGCGCCCATTCTGCCTGGAAGCTCACGTGTTGACAGGCAGCTGATTGGGTGGTAGGATGGAGTCGTGCCCTGGTGTTGGGGGCTTTGCCTTCAGGCTTGGCAAAGGAGGTAGATCGATGCGTCGCGTGACCCGGCCCCCCGCTTGGTCGAAGCACCTTGGGCTCCTGGTCGCGCTGTCTCTCCTCCTGGGCCTGGTGGCGGTCCCGCCTGCCGGCGGCGCCCGAGCGGCGGGTCCCCCCTACCCACCTGCGGCCGGTTCGGCGACGCCCGCGGCCTCTCCCTCCCCTGTGGCCTCACCCACCCCAACCCTCCCGCCCGGCACCACGCCCACCGTGACCGATGTGCCGTCGCCGACGGTCACCGCCTCGCCCACCTCCTCACTCACGCCCACGCCGGCAGGCACGCCGCAGAGCCCACCCACACAGACCGTCACCCCCACGCCGCCCCCCGACCCCACCCCGACGCCGCCCGACTGGGCCGTGATCCTCCCCGGCGAAGGGGGCCTGCTCGCCTCGCCCGACGGTTGGGTGCGGGTTGACTTCCCGCCCGGAGCGGTGACGGCGCCGGCCGGCGCTGCCTTCAGCCTGGTCGAAACCCCGCCATTCGCCTCCCCCGCAGACCCCTTCTACCGCTTTGACCTCTCGGCCT
>DAOQVR010000033.1:0-21367 GCA_035341665.1 Anaerolineae bacterium | reverse complement strand
GACTTCCGCGACGTCGGCGGCGGCCACTGGGTCGCCTGCTTCGCCGTCGAGTAGCTCATCCCTCAATACCTGACAGGTCCCAAAGACCTGTCAGGTCGACAGCGAAGCATGGAACTCTTTTCTGAAGCAGTCGGATGGGCGGGCGGGGCTGCCATCCTGCTGGCTTATTTCCTGAACAGCATGGGCCGGATCACCACGGGCCGGCTCTACCAGATGCTGAACTTGCTGGGTGCGGCGGGAGTCGTCTGGAACTCGGTATACCATCTGGCGTGGCCATCGGTCGCTCTAAACGGGGCGTGGTCCCTCATCGCTTTGGCGGCGCTGGTCGCTCTTGCCAGACACAAACATGAAGAGAATGAAAGGAACTGAGACGCATGGCAAGTATTCTGGAGCAGATCGCTTCCAACCTGTACGACGGAGAGGATGGAGAGGTTGCGGAGCTGGTGCAGGCGGCCCTGGACAAGGGGATGAGCCCGGCGGAGGTGCTGCAGAACGGGCTGATCGTTGGCATGGACCAGGTGGGCAGGGACTTCAAGGCCGGTGATCTGTACGTGCCGGAGGTGCTGATCGCCGCGCGGGCGATGCACGCCGGGATGAACATCCTCCGGCCACTACTGGTCGGCAGCCAAGCGCGCGGCGCCGGCAAGTTCCTGATTGGTACAGTCAAGGGCGACTTGCACGACATCGGCAAGAACCTGGTTAGAATGATGTTGGAGGGCGCGGGCTTTGAGACGGTGGACCTTGGGACAGACGTCCCACCGGTCGCTTTCGTGGAGGCCATCCGGGCGCATGGACGATGCATCGTCGGCATGAGCGCTCTGCTGACGACGACCATGGTCCAGATGAAGAGCACGATCGACGCGATCCAGGAGGCCGGCTTGCGTGATTCTGTCAAGATCGTCGTGGGCGGCGCACCCGTGACGGCCGACTACGCCCGCCAGATCGGCGCCGACGGCTATGCGCCAGATGCTGGCAGCGCTGTGGACCTCGCGCGCGGTCTGGCCGGCTAGACCGGCCTGCAGTCCCAAAGCGGAGGCTCAGGTGCGGCGCACCAAGATCAGGTGCGCTGCACCTGGCGGCTCAAGAGTCCCAGGGGCGCACTTCGGACCAGCCGCGCAACTTGCCACCAGGCACCTTCCGGCTAGAATGGCAAGATGCGCAGCACCGCTTCCCTGCACGAGCAATCCCTCACTCGGGCCGGCCCGCGTGGCCGCCGTCCCTCGTGGGCTTGATGGCTCCCTTACTGCTTGCCGCTCTCCTTGCGCTCTCGTCGGCCCTCGTCTGGGGTGCGGGCGACTTTGCCAACGGATTGGGGGCACGCCGCGTGGGAGCAATCCGCTCGACGCTCACAGCCTACGGGGTCGGACTCCTGGTCCTCACGTCAGTGGCCCTGGCGCGCAGCGAGGCGCTGCCGCAGGCGGCCGACCTGCTCTGGGGAGCAGCAGCCGGCCTGGCAGGCGTTGTTGGCGTCGTATTCCTGCTTCGTGGGTTTGCCGAAGGGCAGATGGGCATCGTGGCCCCCGTCTCGGCGGTGCTGACGGCGTCCATTCCGGTGATCGTCTCCGCACTGACGCAAGGCATACCGGGAACGCGGCAGCTGCTTGGCTTTGGAGCGGCGATCGCCGGCATCTGGCTTCTGTCACGCCCGCAGCGGCTGGGAGGCAGGCCGGGCGGGCTCGGCGCAGCGCTGGTGGCGGGACTGGGGTTCGGCGGCTTCTTCGTCGCACTGGACCAGGTGGGGCCAGGTGCCGTCTTCTGGCCGCTGGTCGCCGGACGCGCGGTGGCCGTGGCAGCTGTCCTGCCCCTGGCGCTGACGGGGCAGCGTCCCCTCCTACCACGTGGCGCCGCGCTTCGCCTCCTAGTGTTCGGCGGCGTGATGGACGCGGCCGGCAACCTGCTCTTCCTGTTGGCTACTCAGACCGGCCGGCTCGACGTGGCTGCGGTGCTGGCCTCCCTCTACCCGGCGATCACGGCCCTGCTGGCGTGGCTGGTCGCCGGCGAGAAAATGACACGCTCACAGGTCGCCGGGGCAGCCGTTGCCGTCGCAGCAATCGCACTGATCACACTGTGACACACGACGCGGCGACTGGGATGGGCATCCCGGCGCCTGATAGTTCCTCCCGGGCCACTATTGGTGGAGGGAGTCGCCCCATCCCTCTTGCACTCTCTGCCGGCCCATTGGTGTATCACCTGCTGCAGCGCGCAGGCGACTGTGTGCTATGCCGCCCACGTCCGGTGTTGAGCTTACTTCCCAACCATATCCGCCGGGCGCAGCCGGATTGCCGACCAGGCCTCGCTCAGAGCCACCTGGCGAACCGGCCGCCATCCGCTCGGCAGCACCGCCTCCCACAGCCGGTCGCGGTTCAGATCGGTCTTCACGCCTGAGCTTGCCTTGGGGTAGGCGACCCATAGGAGCCCGCCCCCCGTCACCGACGCTATAGCGCCGCCCAGAAGACGATCCACTTCGTCGTGCGTCCGGACGCAGAGGAGTACCGAGTCGGTATCGCGCCCGACGCCCTCCCCCACGTCAATGCCCGGCAACTCCGCCGCCAACAGGGCGACGAGTTCTGCCGGAGCGCTCAGCACTGCCAGCTGCGTGCCAGGCTTGATCTGAAGCTTTCCTGCCATGGTCGAGCTCATAGTGCCTATCCCCCTACATGCGATTGTAACAGAAGCCTTGCCGCCGTCAACTGCTGGGGCCGCGGGGCCGCGGCAGCGCGCAGACTGCGCCGCACTGCGCTGTCCGACTCGGCCGAAATCTCCCACAGAAGTGGGGACATTCGTCAGATGCGCCTGGGCACCGGGGCGTGGTAGAATGGGGGAGACTTGCGTTCCAGAGTCGAGAGGAGCGCTTGAGGTGGGCTGAGCCCACCTCGAGGCGAGCGCTAACGGGACCCGACAGGCTGCTCAAGCCCGTCAGGTCTCTCCTCATCGTCACCCCGGGCGAGTGCCGCAGGGGGAACACGGCAATGAGCCGCGGCAACCTTTTGCCGCAGCCGCCGATACCAGGCTCTCGGACAGGCTACGGTAGGCAGCCACGACGGACTCTGTAGGGGACGGCATGGTTCCGGAGACGGAGGTAGCAGTGGACGACGCGGTGAAGGCATACATAGACAAAGTGTCCGACGGCCGCCGGGCTCTCCTGGAGCGGCTGCGCACCATCTTGCTGGAAGCCTTCCCGGGTGTGGAGGAGGCACTCTGGTGGAACATGCCCACCTACCGCTCCGGCGGCGGCTGGGTCGCACTCGGCTACCGAAAGGACGGGATTTCGCTCTACACCTGCTCCGCAGACCACATCGCCGCCTTCAAGGCGGCACACCCCCGCATCCGCTCCGGCAAGGCCTGCCTCAACTTCCGCCCGAAAGACACCATCCCTGTCGAAGACGTCGTCGAGGTTGCCCGCCACGCTTTTGAGAACGCCAAATAGACTCCTCGCGACCTGTCGGAGCCGGCAGGGCTGCTCTCGGCGGCCGCCTGCAGAGCCGTCCCATCAGCCAAGTGTCTCCAGTTGGTCGATCATCCCACTGATTACGTCAAATCCACCCTGCCAGAAGGCCTCAGACGCGACGTCGATCCCCGCCTCAGCCAGGATCGCTTCCGGGCTCTTGGAGCCACCGTGGGCCAGGATGCGCATGTAGCGTGGCACAAAGCCCTCACCCTCAGCACGGTACTGGTTGTAGAGCGCCAGCACCAGGAGCTGCCCAAAGGAATAGGCATAGCAGTAGAAGGGCACCTGGTAGATGTGCGGGATCAAGACCCACTCCCAGCGGAACTCCTCCGCAATCTCCAGCGCATCGCCGAACTGCTCGATAAGGTTCGCCATGTACCTCTCGGCCAGCTCGCCGGTCGTCGCCCCGGCCTGGATCGCTGCATGTGCCTCTCGCTCGAAGAGCACGAAAAAAGCCTGCCGCTGGATCGAGGCATAGGCGTCGTCCACGCTCGAGGCCAGGATATTGCGGCGGATGGCCGGATTGTCCTCTTCCGCCAGCAGCCGCTGAAGGAGCAGCATCTCTGCAAAGTTGGAGGCCGTCTCCGCCATCGGGAGCGACGAGTGGAAGGTCAGCTGAGAGTGTCCAGCGGCTGCCAGGGCGTGCACTGCGTGCCCTAGCTCATGGGCCAGCGTCGCCACGTCCGACGGCCTGTCGTTGTAGTTCACCAGCACCCAGGGAGTCAGCCCCGGCACCTGGCTCGCGCAGAAGGCGCCCGTGTCCTTGCGCGGTCTGACCTCCGAATCGAGGTGGCCCTCGATCAGGACGCGCTGAGCATACCCAGCCAGGTCTGGTGAGAAAGCGCCCAGGCTGTCGAGAGCCATCTGGGCCCCCCGAGAGAAGGGAATGCTACGCTCCACATCCGCCAGCGGTGCATAGATGTCGTACCTGCGCAGCTTGGGCAGGCCAAGCCAGCCCGCCTTGAGCCGGAAGTAGCGCTGAAACACCGGCGCATTCCTTCGGCACACCTCCAGCAGCGTGTCCACCACCGCCCTGGGGATGTCGTTCCTGAGGTTGCGAACGGCGATCGGCGCGTCGAAAGAACGGAGATGAAGGTTCTCGCTCGCCCAGTCGCGCACAACGTGCTGGTAAATCTGTCCCAATACGCCACTCTGCTCCCCAAAGACACGGTACAACTCTTGGTAGGCGGCTGCCCGCAGCTCCGGCCTAGCGCTGCGTACGTAGGTCATCAGCTCGCCGCGGGTCAGGGTCTTGATCTCGCCGTCGACCTCCAGCCGGAAGATGAGGCCCGACGTGATCATGTCGTAGACCGTGATGAGCGCCTGCACGCCGTTGACGTCCTTGAGATTGACGATTTTTTCCTCAGGCTCTGAGAGCGTGTGGGGCGCAAAGTGCCGCAGGGCCTCGAAGTAGTAGGCCGCGTCGCCTGACGCCGGCAAGAGCCGTTGCGCAGCTGCCTCGTCGAGCCCTTTCCACCAAAGTGTGAAGAACAGGACGCGGTTCTGGACGCCGGTGATCAACTCGTCCATCCGCCCGCGGAACGCCAGGGCGTCCTGGTCCTGCGTGTCCCCGGCGAACCAGAGCTCGCCATAGCTGCCAAGCCGCGCCACAATCGCCTGTATCGTTTCGAACGAAGCCACGAGCCCGGCGAACTGCTCCTCCGGCAGATCGGCCGAGAGTGCCTCGCGGCTCGTCTCCAACCGCGTCACAGCCGACTCCATCTCGGCCACCAGCGCATCGAGCCCCGGACCCGATGTGCCCCGCAGTAGGTCGGCCAGGGACCAGCGCATCTGTACGAATGCATCTTCCGCCATGTTGTATCTCTTCCTCTCACGGGTGTTCGGGTGCCCCCGCCCGGAGACGTCGCCGCGTCCGGGTCAGGCGGCCTGCCCGCCGATTATAGCAGCCTGGCTGCATGCGGGCAACTGCGACCGTTCCCCTGCCAGGGGCTGTCGAAGCCCCGCAGTGTCGCCACACTGAGCGAGCGGTAGGCATAGCGATGCACACCGTGAAGCGCGAACAGGATCTCGCGCAGCTCCAGAGCGGCATTCCCCGGCCTCGATGGGTCGCGACGGGACGGGATGGCGAGAATGCCGCTCTGCGAAAGAATGAGGTCGCCGACTTGACCTGAAGAACGCGTTGTGGTAAGCTGGATGGGCAAGCACTCGATGGACTGCATCCACCATGTGGACGACTGCAGGGCCTCTGCGAGGCCAAGGGTAAGGAGGTGATGCCGCGGGCCTTTCATGACCGGCAGGAGAGCCGCACCTGGCCTTTCGTTTCACAGCAAGAGAAACCGAATCCAATGAGGGAGGAGACAATGAACAAGAAGCTCGCGATGCTAATGGCCCTGGTCTTGCTTATCCCCATGATCGCGGCCTGCGGGGCCACCCCGACGCCGCAGATCATCGAGGTTACCAAGATCGTGGAAAAAGAAGGCGAGACGGTCACCGTTGTCGAGACCAAGGTAGTTGAGGTCCAAGTTACGGCGGCCGCTGAAGAGCCGGTGGTGGAAGAGGGCAAGTTCATAGCGCCCGATCCAGACACCTACACCATCGTCACCTTCGGCGACATCGACACCATGGACCCGAACCTGGCCTACGATACCGCCAGCGCCGCGCCGATGATGAACGTACTGGAAGGGCTCATCTTCTTCAACCGCGAGAACATGACGGAGTATGTCCCCGTACTAGCCACCGAAATCCCGAGCGTGGAGAACGGCGGCATCTCGGCTGACGGCATGACATACATCTTCAATATCCGTCAGGGCGTCAAGTTCCACAACGGAAATGACCTGACCCCGAGCGACTTTGAGTACACCTTTGAGCGCGGCCTGCTCCAGTCCGATCCGAACGGCCCGCAGTGGCTGCTGATCGAGCCGCTCCTGGGCTATGCCTCGGGTGACGTCACCGAGGAGATCAGTGAGGGCGCCTACGCAGGCGATCCGGAAGCCCTGAAGGCGAACGCCACGCCGGAGGAGCTGCTGGCCGTCTGCGAGAAGGTCAAGGCCTCTGTCGAGGCCGACGATACAGCCTTCACGCTCACCTTCAACTTGGCCCAGCCCTGGGGCCCCTGGTTGGCCACCCTGGCCCAGTCGTGGGGCTCGGTCCTTGACAAGGATTGGGCCATCGAGCAGGGCGCCTGGGACGGCTCCTGCGAGACCTGGACCGACCACTATGCACCGGGCGCGGAGAACACCCCGCTCGGTGCGGTGATGATGGGCACCGGCCCCTACAAGCTCGAGAGCTGGACGCCCGATGAGGGTTGGGTCCTGGTCGCCAACGAGAACTACTGGCGGGCAGAGGGCGACGAAATGTGGCCCGGCGGCCCGAGCGGCGCTCCGCGAATCAAGCGCATCGTCCAGGACCTGGTGGATGAGTGGGGCACCCGCTTCGCCATCCTGCAGGCTGGCGATGCCGAGAACGTGGCCGTCCCGGCAGCCAACCGCCCCCAGGTCGACGCCACCTACGTCGGCGAGACCTGCGACTACTTGACCGGCGAGTGCACGCCGACGGAGAACCCCAACGCGCCTCTGCGCAAGTGGGGCGGCCTGCCGAGCGTCAGCCGCACCAACGTCTTCATGAACTTTGACCTGAGCCAAGACACGGGCGTCAACCCCTACATCGGCAGCGGGCAGCTCGACGGCAATGGCATCCCGCCCGACTTTTTCACCGATATTCACGTCCGCACGGCGCTGAACTACTGCTTCGACTATGACGCCTACATCGCGGACGCGCAGAACGGCGAAGGCATCCGCAACAACGGCCCGATCATCGTCGGCATGCTGGGCTACCCCGAAGATGGACCGATGTACGAATACGACCGGGACAAGTGCGCCGAGGAGATGGCCCTGGCCTGGGACGGCAAGGTCGCAGAGACCGGCTTCCGCGTCCAAATGGCCTACAACACCGGCAACGTCAGCCGCCAGACCGCCTGCCAGATCCTGCAGTCTGAGCTGGCTGCAATCAACGCGGCCTACCAGATCGAGTGCATCGGCCTGCCCTGGCCTACGATGCTGCGCTACTTCCGCGCCGGCCAGCTGCCGTTGACCGCCTCCGGCTGGATCGAGGACATCCACGACCCGCACAACTGGGTGCAGCCCTTCACGGTCGGCACCTACGCGGGGCGCCAGAACCTGCCGGACGACCTGAAGGCGCAGTTCCAGGAGCTGGTCACAGCCGGCGTCTTGGCGCCCGATCCCGCCCAGCGCGTCGAGATCTATGCTGAGCTCCAGCAGCTCTTCCACGACACGGCGATCCAGATCACCCTGTCGCAGGAAGCCGGAGTCCGCTACGAGCAGCGCTGGGTGAAGGATTGGTACTACAACCCGCTGCTCTTTGCTGGTTACTTCTACGCACTGGGGATGGCGACCGAATAGCCGCCTGACTCGAGGAGTTCGCCTCACCGGCGGGGGCGTGCCCCCGCCGGTGAATTTCCCTGAATGAGGGGGTGTCCATGACCCGGTATATTGCTCGGCGCCTGCTTCAGCTGCCGATCACGGTCTTTGGTGTGACGCTGCTCATCTTTATGATGATGATGACACTCGACCCGGTCGAGCGCTCCGCCCTCTACATCCGTGACGTTCCGCACACCGAGGGGGCGCTGGATGCCGTGATTCGGCGCTATGGGCTGGACGATCCCTTCTACACACAGTACTGGCGCTGGCTCGTGGGCAAAGACGACCCGCAAACCGGTGAGCGAGTCGGCGGGATCCTGCGCGGGGATCTGGGTTTCTCCCGCACCGGGCGCATCCCGGTCAAGGAGTTGCTGCTTCGCCGCCTGCCGGTATCACTGGAGCTGGCCCTCTGGGCAGGGCTGCCGATCATTGCCGTCGGCGTCGGACTGGGGGTGATCGCCGCCAAGAACCACAACAAGCTCATTGACCAGGTGGCGAGGGTCTTTTCCATCGTCGGCTGGTCCTTCCCCACCTTCGTTTTCGCGCTATTGATGCTCGCGTTCTTCTATGCCAAGCTGGAGTGGTTCCCGCCCGGGCGCCTATCGGACTGGGCGACGCAAGCGGTGGCATCGCCCGAATGGCGCTCCTACACCAACATGTACACCCTGGACGGCATCCTGAACCTGCGCTTCGACATCTTCCTGGACGCGGCTCGCCACCTCGTGCTGCCCGTCATCACCTTGGTCTACGTGGAATGCGCCATGCTGCTGCGCATCACGCGCTCGTCGATGCTCGAGTCGCTGCACCAGGACTATGTCACGACGGCCAAGGCAAAGGGCCTGTCAGACCGGAAAGTAGCCAACAAGCACGCACTGCCGAACGCGCTGATCCCCGTGGTGACAATTGCAGGATTCACGATTGTGGGGCTGATCGGTGGCGTGGTGATCACAGAGACTATCTTTGACCTGCCGGGCATGGGACAGGCGGCCGCTCGCGCTGCGCAGAGCCTGGACCTGCTGACCGTGGTCAGCTTCACGATGTTCACTGCGGTGATTGTGATCCTCGCCAACCTGGCGATCGACATCATCTACGGGCTGCTGGACCCACGGGTGCGGCTGAGCTAGACCATGATCCAGACCTGACAGATCCTGGAGACCTGTTAGGTCGGATGACTACTGAGGTGATACATGGCAACAGAGACATTGACTCCGAGACAGGCGCCGGGGCAGCGGGAGATTACGCGCGACGATGTCGCTGCCTGGTCGCTACCGGAGTTGAAGGGGCTCCGCAAGCTGCTCGGCCCCGAGTGGTACCGGATTGTGCACGGGGTATTCACCAACCCCCTCTCAGTGGCCGGCCTGATCATCGTGACTGCTTTCATCTTGATGGCGGCCTTTGCCCCGGTTCTGGCTCCGCCGCCCAAGCTGTCGCCCGACCCCTACCTTGTGCCGCGCGATGGGTACGGCCCCGTGCCGAAGGAGCCGGGCAGCGTGTGGGTGAAGAACGCGCCGGAAGTGCCGGGCTGGTATCGGTGGCTAACGGGCAAAGATCAGTGGGTGCACATCATGGGGACCGCGTCGGGCCAGTTCGACATCTGGTACGGCGTGATATGGGGCTCGCGCACCGCCCTCTTCGCGGGCGTGGTCGTCACCTTCGCCTCGGTCTTTATCGGCATCGTCGTCGGATCGATCTCGGCCTTCTATGGCGGATGGCTGGATGATGTCCTGCAGCGCATCACCGAGATCTTTATGGCCTTTCCTTTCCTGCTCGCCGCATTGATGCTCGCGGCGATCCTGGTACCCAAATTCGGGCGGTCTATCTGGCCTCCGACCATCGCCCTCATCGTCTTTGGATGGACGCGCTACGCGCGCGTGGTGCGCGGTGACATTCTGTCGGCGAAGGAACGGGATTATGTCATGGCGGCGCGGGTCATTGGTGCCAAGGACAACCGGCTGATCATCCGCCACATCCTCCCGAACGTGATCTATCCCATCCTCGTCCTGGCCTCCTTCCGGCTGGGTGATGCGGTGCTCTCCTTTGCGGCCCTCTCCTTCCTTGGGGTGGGCACGGACATTGGCTACGCCGATTGGGGCCAGATCATCAGCTTTGCCCGCGATTGGATCCTGAGCCTCGACACCCACTGGTACATCGTCGTCTACCCCGGCCTGGCATTGATCATCTTTGGCCTCGGGTGGAACCTCATCGGCGACGCCCTGCGAGACATCCTAGATCCAAGGCTGCGGAGCGTACGGGGCTAGGTCGGGGCGGGCAGAGCCCCGCGCAGCTACCTTCCAGCGCAGCTTGGCCACCCTTAGCGAAGCGAAGGGTCTCGTCTCCAAGAACGAGTCCCTTCGCTTCGCTGAGAATGACAGGCGTACGGTGATAGAATGACGTCTTCTCCTGAAGCAGCGCTCACCGATCCCCCCGACCAGCTCTTGCGCCTTGGGTTTCTGTCAGGTGCGTTGGCCGGGGGCGCCTTGGCGCTGGGAGCATACGCCCCCGATGCTGTAGCCGTTGGCGCAAGCCACGTGCGGCTGGTGTACCCGAGCCTGGTGGCCGGCAGCAGTACCCTGATTGCGCTCGGAGGCTTGGGAGGCTGGTTGGCAGCCAAGCTGGGCAAAGCGTGGGCGTCCATGCTCGTGTGGCTGGGCACTGCCGCATTGATGATGCTCCTCATCGGCCACCTGCCCTACGAGGGGCGCACGCTGACGGTGTGGTTCTCTGACCTGCGAGCTTGGGGCCGGCCGGTCTTCCCATTTGACCTGACTGCCGGCATCGGTATGGTCCTGGCCGGCTTCTTTACCCTCCTCCTCTTTGGGGCGCTTGGCCTCGTACAGCCTTACCGGCTTGAGCTGATTGGCGGAGAGGTCGAGTACTCCCCCTCAGTACCGCCAGCTGCGACAGGGACAAAGACTGAGGGAGAGCTCGCTCCAGCACGGAGGAAAGGGAGGCTGAACGCCCGAGGCTGGTTCTTGCTTCTCCTGCCTCTCCCGCTGGTGGTTGGCGTTGGCCTCATCAACGACGACGTGGTGAACCGCCCCCTGCGGGTGGCTCCGCAGCAGGTGTATGAGGCAATCCATACCGGCCGCACGTACGCAGGCGACCTGTTTGAGCTGAGTCTGGAACGGCGAGTCAACTACAACGCGATCAAGGGAGTGCGAGATGTGATGGGACAGGAGTTCTCGCTTTCTATCGGCGGCTCGGACGGCATGTCGGACACGGTCTTTGTCGTGGCCGATTTTGACAACGGCGCCTGGGTCACCTGCCGCGTAGTCGCAGATACTCTGTCGTTCTGCTACGATTCGACACAGCCCTACCTGCGCGGTCTCGCTGCTGTCATCTCCACCGGCCAGGCGCCTGAAGACTGCCCCTATTGTCGCTTTTCCCTCTCGGACGAGCTGCGGACCTGGCTGCAGGAGCAGGCCGCAGGTCTGGGCCCCCAACCGCTCATCCGGCGCCTCGCGCAGTGGGGCTCGTACGTGCAGGTCGAGGCCTCGGCGCCCGGCGGCGGGCATGCCATCGAGTGCCTCTTCCACAGGTTCGACCCCGTCACCCTGGAGAGTTGCTCCCTTGTCCCAGCAGACTGACTTCGACGTCATCATCCGAGGCGGCCTTGTCTATGATGGGCTCGGTGGAAGCCCATTCCATGGCGATGTGGGGCTCTCTGGTGATCGAATTACCGTCGTCGGCAACCTGGCCGGCGCCCGCGGCCGCCGGGAGATCGACGCCCGTGGGCTCGCCGTCGCACCCGGCTTTGTCAATATGCTCTCCTGGGCCCGAGAGTCGCTCATCCAGGACGGCCGCTCGCAGTCCAACATCCGCCAGGGGGTGACGCTGGAGGTCCTGGGTGAAGGGACGTCGATGGGGCCGATCAGCGACGAGATGGCAGGCGAGGCCAGGGCTCGCCAGGGCCGCATCCGCTACGAGATCGAGTGGCGAACCCTGGGTGGTTATCTCGATTGGCTGGTGCGGAGGGGCGTATCGTGCAACGTCGCCTCCTTTGTCGGGGCGACCAGTGTACGCATCCACGTGCTGGGCTATGCCGACCGCGTGCCGGACGGCGATGAGTTGGCAGCGATGGGCGCACTGGTACGGCAGGCGATGGAGGAGGGTGCTGTAGGCCTATCCTCTGCGCTCCTATACGCGCCGGCCTGCTACGCCGAGAACGACGAGATCGTCGCCCTGGCGCGGGCAGCTGCCGGCTACGGAGGGCTCTACATCTCGCACATCCGCGACGAAGGGAGCCACCTGCTGCAGGCGCTGGCGGAACTGGTCGGCGTGTCGCGGTCCGCCGGGATCGCAGCCGAGGTGTATCACATGAAGGCGTCCGGCCAGGCCAACTGGGGCAAGCTGGAGGGCGCCATCGCGCTGATCGAGGCAGCACGCGCGGAAGGGCTGCAGATCACCGCCGACATGTACACCTACCCGGCCTCGGCGACGGGACTGGACGCTGCCATGCCCCCTTGGGTGCAAGAGGGCGGCCACGGCGCCTGGGTCGAACGGCTTCGGGACCCCGACATCCGCGCGCAGGTGGCGCGCGAGATGGCAACACCAAACGATGAGTGGGAGAACACCTACCTGGCAGCCGGGTCGGCGGAAAGAGTGCTGCTGGTTGGCTTCCGCAGCGCGGCGCTCAAGCCGCTTACCGGAAAGACGCTGGCGGAGGTCGCTGCCATGCGCGGTACGACGCCGGAGGAGACGGCCATCGACCTGGTGATCGAGGACGACAGCGAGGTCAGCACCATCTACTTCACCATGTCAGAGGAGAACGTGCGCCGGCAGGTCGCGCTGCCGTGGATGAGCTTTGGCTCTGACGGCGCATCGCAGGCGCCGGAGGGGGTGTTCCTCCAGGCCAGTCCTCACCCGCGGGCATACGGGACCTTTGCCCGGTTGCTGGGCAAGTACGTCCGCGACGAACGAGTGATCCCGCTCGAAGAAGCGATCCGGCGACTCACCTCTCTGCCGGCAGCGAACCTTCACCTGACGGGCCGCGGCCGACTGGCGCCCGGCTACCAGGCCGACGTAGTCGTGTTCGACCCAGCGACGATACAGGACCATGCCACCTTTGAGCGGCCGCACCAGTACGCCACGGGCGTGGTGCACGTGTGGGTCAACGGCGTGCAGGTGCTGGAAGGCGGTGAGCACACCGGCGCGCTGCCGGGCCGCGTCGTGCGCGGGCCAGGGTGGCGGGGATAGAGAGCCAGACCTGACAGGAGTCGAAGACCTGCCAGGTCTCTCTCCTTACGGCCTTCGGGCTCCCAAGAACAGCTCCGTCCAGTGGAGCTCTTCTAGAGAGGAGATCTGGACCGCCGGCACCCGCCACGACGTGGCGTGGATGAACTCGGGCGCGCCCAGGCACAGCCCCACATGGGTGACACGCTCCCGCCCGAAAAAGATCAGGTCGCCCGCCTGAAGCGCATCTCGCCCCACCGGTACCAGCCTAGGGTCCGTGAACTGGATTCGTGAGTCGCGCAGGAGCTGCACCCCGTTTAGCCGATAGACGAGCTGCACAAAGCCCGAGCAGTCGATTCCCAGCGGTGTCGTCCCTCCAAACAGGTAGGGAACACCCAGAAGGCGCCGGGCGGTGTCCAGCACGGCCTCGATGCCTCGCCGTGGCCGCGGTGCGGCCGGATCCACGAGGGCAAGATCACCGGCCCGCATCCAGAGCCGGGCTCGGTCGGGAAGCTCGACGAGCGTCCAGTCCTCCTGCTCCTCCACTATGGGCATTCGCACGCCCAACGTCACGCGGCCGGCGGGCGCGCGCGATACGCCGTCCGGCACGGTGTAAAGGAAGGGCATCAGCGTCCTCACTTCGCCGACGCGGCCAAAGGAGGCATAGGGCGGCTCATCGGGGTCGAGGAGCCGGACGAGCCTTCCCTCAATCCAGCCATGGTAGTCGTCCGCCATGCGAACGTACAGCCAGCCGTCGCAGGTGATCTCGACGGCGAGGCTCGTCCCGAGCGCCGCCTGGGTCACCACATCTTTGACGGTGTCAGGACCGCTGTGTAGATTGGCAACCGTGTCCAGGACCACGCCCATGGGTTCCATGCTCACCTCCCTTGTCCTTCCTCAGTGGAGAAGATCTCCGGCGACAGGAGCCCGCTGCCGACACGGGACACGGCGCCGGCCATCGTTACCGACCAGTCGGGCGCAATCGAGACCTCGATCATGCCACCCGGCATGTGCACTTCGATCTCGGCGTCGCACAGCCCAAGCCGGTGCGCCACTGCCGCCGCCGCGCACGAGCTGCTGCCCGAGGCCAGCGTATAGCCCGCGCCCCGCTCCCAGATCTCGATCTGGATCTGCCGCCGGTCCAGCACGCGCAGGAACTGCACATTCGTGCGGTTCGGAAAGCGCGCATCCGCCTCTATGGCCGGTCCCCAGCGCCGCGCCTCCTCGGCAGACACCGCGTCACACAGGACAACGCAGTGCGGGTTGCCGACCGTGGCAGCGCAGTAGCGGAAGCGCCTCCCGGCGGCCTCGAGCGTCTCCTCCAGCACCTCACGTGGCGGGCCAGCGACTGGGATACGGCGGCTGTCGAACGAGACACGGCCCATTTGCACTGTGACCCGCTTCCCCTCTTGCGCCACCCGCGCCGTGACTGGCCCGCCCGGCGTCGCGAGGGTGAAAGGCTCGCTGCCCACGAGCCCTTGGTCCCAGAGGGCACGCGCGAAGATCCGCAGCCCATTGCCCGACTTTTCGAATTCACCGCCGTCGGGGTTGAAGAGCCTCAGCCGAAAATCGCACACCTCGTCCCTGAAAGGTCCCAACAGGAGCCCGTCTGAGCCTGCGCCATAGTGCCGGTCACAGACACGCGCGATCTGCTCAGGCGTCAATTCGGCCGCCAGGCTGGCTGGATCGACGACAAGGTAGTCGTTCCCCAGGGCCTGGTACTTGGTGTAGGCAGTTGGGCCGGGCATGGCGCCCCGCGAGGCTGCAAGGGGCCGGTCCCTGCGTACCAGGTCGTCCAGCGACTCGCGCACCTGGATCAGCTGTGCGCGCCCCTGCTCCAGCCATAGGACGGCCGGCCGGCGCGCGCCGTTGTAGTTGCTCGCCATGGAGAGCTGATAGGCGCCCGACACGGGGAGTGCGACCAGCTCGCCCGTGCCCAACTCTGGCAGCGGCAGGTCGTGGATCAGGACATCACTGGACTCGCAGTACGGCCCGGCAAGCGTGGCCGGGCCAATGTCGGGGCGTTCTGGGTCGCACACCGGCAGGGCCGAATAGCAGGCACCGTAGAGCGCCGGCCGGAGGTTGTCCGCCAGCCCACCGTCGAGAAGCACCCAGCGCCGGTGTGGCATGCGCTTGGTGCCGCCCACCCGGTAGACGGCTACCCCTGCGCGGGCCACCAGGCTGCGTCCAGGCTCAAGCTGGATGCGGGGCAGCGGCAGTCCCCGCGCCCGGCAGCCCGTCGCCACCAGCTCACCGACCGAGCGGGCGTAGGCCGCGATGTCCGGCTGCGGCAGGTCCTGCTCTCGGTACGCTACCCCCCAGCCACCGCCCGGCGAGAGCGCCCATGTCCCGCCCAATCCGATCCGCTCGGCCAGGTCCAGCGTCTTCGTCAACGCATCGCACACCGGCACGCGGTCGCGGATTTGCGAGCCGAGGTGAAAGTGCAGGCCCGTCAGCGGTAGCCCCAGCGCGCGGCAGAGCGCCGCCGATGCGACGGCCTCCTCTTCGCCCATGCCAAACTTGGACTCGTGCTGACCCGTCTGGATGTAGGCGTGGGTGTCCACCACAACACCTGGCTGGTAGCGCAGCCAGAGCTCGGGGAAAGGACTGCCCGGCTGCCACAGCTGCGCCAGCCGCTCGAGCTCGGCCAAGTGATCGATCACAAGGGTGCCGGCATAGCGCACTGCCGCCGCCAACTCCTCCTTGCCTTTGTTCACACCATGAGCAACGATCTGTGCCCGCGGGACGCCAGCCGCACGGGCTAGGGCAACCTCGCCCAACCCCGCGCAGTCGACCCACAAGCCCTCCTGGGCAGCCCACTGCGCGATGGCCGTGCACAGAAAGGCCTTCCCGGCGTAGGTGATGCCCGAGGGGCCGGCGTAGGTACTGCTCAACCCCCTGCGGTAGGCAGCAAGCGCGTTGTCCAGAGACGCGCGGTCATAGAGATAGAGGGGAGTGCCGTGCTTCGCCGCCAGCGCAGCCACATCGCATCCGGCGATGAAGAGCTGCTTGCCCTCCTCTGTCGAGGCCACTTCGGTCGTGTCGGGGAATAGCGCCAAGCGTCGATGCATTGTGTCCCTCGCTTGGGCGAGTATAGCAGTACCCCCAAGAACGGTGAAATCGGGGCCACTCTGGAGCCAGGAACCTGCTCGGGCACCTCCGGCCGCTGCAGGCCTGGGCTTCTGCTCAGCATCTTACTTGCACGCCGGACCCGTCTCTTGTATACTCTGCCGCGAACGCGACGGCTGCGTCCGCAATCGGGGAGATGTGCGTCGAGCAATGAAGTTGAGACCAGCACTGGTGGGAGCCTGCGCTGCCGCGGCCCTCCTTCTGGCGGCTGCCGGCTTTGCCCTGTCTTCAGACAGCGCGCGTGCTCAATCAGGGCTGCCATCGGCACAACCCACGCCCAAGCCAACCTCCATTCACGCCGGCACCGGAATGTCGCCCGCAGAGCGGCTTCAGAAGCCGGTGCTTTCCGACCCTCCTACTCAGACTGAGCTGGGGGCCGTGGAGTACTGGATGTCGTGCATGGTCTGCCACGGCGACCGAGGCCAGGGCCTCACCCAGGAGTGGCGCGACGTGCTCGACCCCGAAGACCAGAATTGCTGGCAGGCCAAGTGCCACGGCGCTGCACACCCGCCGTACGGATTCGAGATTCCTCGCACATCGCCGCTGATCATGGGCACTGGCGCACTCACCGGCTACACGAACGCCCAGGAGCTCTTCGAGTACATGCGCGTCAGGATGCCCTGGTCGTACCCCGGCCTCTTTGACGACGCGACATACTGGAACCTCACCGCTTACCTCGCCAGAGCCAACAAGATTGACTTGCCCGACGATCCCCTCGGGCCGAGGAATGCAGCCAGGCTCCTCCTCGTGCCCGACCTCGTCCAGACGCACCAAGCTGGCATCGACGTAGAGCGTATCGTGGCCGGTGCGATCACCGGGCTGCTCGCGGCCGCCGCCCTGCTCTATGGGCTGCGGGGGCGGTGACAGGCTGATGGCTGTGGCGTCGAGAAGGGGCAGAGGATCACCAGGAGCTGCGGCAGGGCGACTGTCGGCCCTCTGTGTGGCGATCGCCCTTTTCTGGACTCTGCTGGTCTGGCCAGCGAACGCCGCCGCGAGCGCAGACACACAAGCCGCGCCACCGCAGCCGGGCAGCGAGGCGACGTCTGACCGCCTTGCCGAACCGGTGCCAAGCAACTCGCCGACGCAGGTGGAGCGGGGACGCTCCGTCTATTACTACCACTGCATGCCCTGCCATGGCGATCGCGGCCAGGGACTGACAGACGAGTTCCGTGCAGTCTGGGAACCAGACCATCGGAACTGCTGGGCGCGTGGATGCCACACCGGCAAGGCAGAGCTGGCGGCCTTCTACATCCCGCGCGAGGTGCCGGCTGTGGCCGGCGCGCCGGCGGCGCTCGGTGGCTTTCCCCAGACTGATGCGCTTTTCTCTTACGTGCGCCAGACGCAGCCGCCGCAGAGGCCGGGGGCGCTCACCGACGCCGAGTATTGGGACGTAACCGCCTTTCTGCTGGAGGAGAACGGCCGCTCGGCGGAGGTCTCCAGGCTGGCGGCCGGGGCACCGGGACCGGCCAACTGCGCGACCTGCGTGCTCGCGATGAGCGCTCTGCCTCTCTTGGCACTTGCCGCTGCGGGCCATCCGGATGGAGTCCATGAGAGAAAAGATTAGCAGGCGCACCTTCCTGGCCTGGTTGGCGCGCGGCTCGCTGGGCGCAGCGACGCTAGCGGCCGCCGCTGGCATCGCGCGCTTCCTCGCGTTCGAGCCCCCCAGCAGCGAGCAGACGGTCCTGCCCCTCGGCACACTGGACGCTTACCCACGTGATTCGGCCACCTACGTAGCCGAGGCGCGCGTCTATGTCGTGCGCGAGCGAAGCGGCCTCTACGCCGTGGACGCCGTCTGCCCGCATCTGGGGTGCTTGGTTGAGCCCGACGGCGAGGGAGGCTTCCTGTGCCCCTGTCACGACAGCCGCTTTGACGGCCAGGGGCAGGTGCAGAACGGCCCCGCGACCAAAGGGCTCCGCTTCTTGCGGATCTGGCTGGATGGCGCTCAGGGGCAACTCCTGGTCGATCGCACATCGACGGTGGATGCTACTGCGCGGCTGCCGCTATGACACCGAGACGCCCGAGCTTCTACCACCACTTGCACCCGCCCACGATCCCCGCACGCGAGGTGCGCTTTGGATACACCCTTGGTCTGGGTGGCATTTCGCTCGCGCTCTTCCTGCTGCTGGGGTTGACCGGGATCATAGAGATGTTCCTCTACGTGCCCACCCTCGAGGGCGCCCACCTGACGGTCCGGCAGATCACCTACCAGGCCCCGGCCGGCTGGCTCCTGCGGAACATCCACTTTTGGGCCGGCCAGCTCATGGTCGGCACGGTCTGTCTTCACATGGCTCGGGTGGCGCTAAGCGGCGGCTACAAGGGCCGGCGGCTCAACTGGCTGATAGGTGTCTCCCTGCTGCTGCTCACGCTCGTGCTCAACTTCTCCGGTTTTGTCCTGCGCTGGGACCAGGACACTGCCTGGGCACTGATGGTCGGTACCAAGCTGGCCGAATCGATCCCGGGCATCGGGCCAGCCCTCTACCGGGCCATTGTAGGGGGGGAGGCGATCGGCTCGCCGGCACTGCTACGTTTCTACACGGTGCACGTTCTGGGACTTGTGCTGCCGGCAGTCATCCTGGTCACGTGGCACCTTTTCCGCGTGCGGCGCGACGGCGGCATCTCTCACCGCGCGACATCGCCGCGGGTTGATCGCCAGCACCTGGTGCGCGCGGAGGTGGTTGCTCTCCTCCTGACGCTTGCCGCCGTCGTCGGCCTCTCAATTCTGGTCGACGCGCCGCTCGGTGCGCCCGCCGACCCCACCGCGCTGGTGGACAGTCCGCAGGCGCCCTGGTTCTTTCTCTGGATCCAGGAGCTCCTGCACTTCGGGTCGGTCTTTGTGGCCGGCGTGCTGGCGCCCGTCTTCATCCTCCTGGTTCTGGCTGGCCTACCCTACCTGCTCGACCGCAGCGACGAGGGCATGGCCATCTGGTTCAACCGGCCGGGCCGATGGCTGCAGGTTGCCTTCCTACTGATTGCGCTAGTGGTTACACTGCTGACACTGCGCGCAGCATTGCGATGAGGTATGCTATGGGAACTCCAGTGGGACCTGATAGGTCCATCGGTGCTCCATGAAGCCCTTGCCCGTCCTTGGCTTCCTTCTCAATCGGCTTGTCATTGTCTCCGGCACGCTTGTCACCGTTACCGCGCTCATCTATGGCATCATCAACATTGCGCCGATCGAGTCACGCGTCAACCTGTACATGGGCAAGCGCACGCGGGCCAACATGCCTGCCCAGATTGAGCAGAACATGATCGAGGCAATCATCCGCGAGCACGGTCTGGACGATCCCTTTCCAGTTCAGTACGTGCGCTGGCTGGGCCGGCTGGTGCGCGGCGAGTGGGGCTATAGCCCGCTGCTGCGCGCGGACGTGCTGGAGCTGCTGGCCAAGCGATCTCCGGCCACGGTCGAGCTCACTCTTTACTCCCTGCTGTTGTTTTTGCCACTGGGGCTGATCTTCGGGGCGATCGCCGGCTGGCGGCGAGGTTGTGCGGGCGATCGGGGGTTCCGGATTGTGGCCTACATCGCCACGAGCATTCCTCTTTTTGTGCTCGGACTGGTGCTCCTTTCCATCTTCTATGTCGGCCTGCACTGGTTCCTTCCCGGCACGCTCAGCTCGCGTGCGGAGGTGGTGGTCGATTCCGCTTCCTTCCGCACCTTCACCGGGCTGACCACGATCGATGCTCTTCTGAACGGAGAGTGGACAGTCGGGCTGGACGCGGCCCGGCACCTTGTCCTGCCCGTGGTCACGCTCAGCCTCTTCCACTGGGCAACACTCGGACGGGTGACCCGCGCATTGATCATCGAAGAGTCGGGCAAGGGCTACATCACGGCAGCGCACGCCAAGGGGGTTGCCCCACGGCGGATCCTGTGGGGCCATGCCGTGCCAAACGTGGTCGCGCCGGCCCTCACGACCAGCGCCCTGTCTGCCGCAATGTTGATCACCGGGGTGTACGTGGTCGAGATCGTGTTCAACTGGCCGGGTGTGTCCAAGCTTATCACCTACACCGTCCACGAGCCGGACGTGGCACTGGCTGCGGGCTTCTCCGTATACAGCGTGCTGGGCGTCTTGGCGATCATGCTGACGCTGGACGTGCTCCAGGTGCTCGTCGATCCGCGACTGCGCAGTGGGGGGCAGAAAACATGAGAAGCTGGCGGCGCGCCTTCAAGAATCGCCAGGTTAGGCTGGCGTGCCTCATTCTGGGGGGATACATTCTCGTGGCGATGCTGGCGCCAGTGCTCGCGCCGCCTGATGATCCAGGCAATCCCGGCACGGCGCGCATCGTGGGCAGGCCGCGCGTCGGGTTGCCTCAGCCGCCAAGCCGAGAGGCCCTATTGGGAACGACCCCCCAGCAATTCGACGTATACTACTCGGTCGTGTGGGGGACGCGCTCGGCGCTCCGCTTTGGCCTGGTCGTCACCCTCAGCACTGCCCTGCTGGGCACCCTGCTCGGCGCGGTGAGCGGCTACGCCGGCGGCATCGTGCACAGCCTGATCCTCCGCATCGGCGACGGCTTTCTTGCCTTCCCGGTGCTCGCGGCGGTGTGGCTCATTGGGCAGGTGCTGCTGCCTGCCAACATCTGGGTCGAGCCCACGCGCATCCAGCAGGTCTTTCTCAATCTGCACCTGAGCCCTGTCCTAATGGCACTCATCGTCTTTTCTTGGGTGCCCTACACCCGGCTCGTGAGCGTCACCATCCGCCAGCTCAAGCAGGCTGACTACATCATGGCTGCCCGTGCCGTGGGCGTGCGCGGTTCGCGCATCCTCCGTCGTCACCTACTGCCCAACGCACTGGCGCCCGCCATCGTCATGGCTGCACGCGATGTGGGTGCCATGGTCGTGTTGGCTGCTGCATTCCAGTTCATCGGCATGGGTGGGGGCACGGCGTGGGGCGAGCTCCTGGCCGTAGGCCGCGACTATATCGTCGGTGCGGGAGGCAACCCGCTCGCCTACTGGTGGGTCTTTCTTCCTGCCACACTAGCGCTCATCCTCTTTGGCGTCGGCTGGAACCTTCTCGGCGACGGGCTCAACGCCGTGCTGGACCCACGGATGGTGTAGACCTGACGGGTCCTGAAGACCTGTCAGGTCTTCTTGACTAGTAATGCAACCTGCAGTATGATGCCAAGAGCGCCGGCTTCGTGCCGGGCGCAGCCGGCACCCAGGAGAACAAGACATGCCACTGCTGGAAGTCAAAGGGTTACGCACCGAGTTCCACACCCAGGACGG
>DAOQVR010000032.1:0-24693 GCA_035341665.1 Anaerolineae bacterium | reverse complement strand
AAAGTGGGGAATTCTACATTGGCCGTTTTGGGGATTTTACCATTGGCCGTGACAGCGGTGCACCTTCCAGGTGCGCTGCACCTCTGCTCTCGGTGCGGTGCACCTCCCAGGTGCGCTGCACCTCTGCTCTCGGTGCGGTGCACCTTCCAGGTGCGCTGCACCTCTGCTCTCGGTGCGGTGCACCTTCCAGGTGCGCTGCACCTCTGCTCTCGGTGCGGTGCACCTCCCAGGTGCGCTGCACCTCGGTGCGTCACCGGGCGCCAGCCCACGAGCTCTTGTTCCGGCGTGGTCTCCTGACGACTCGGTGCGGTGCACCTTCCAGGTGCGCTGCACCTCGGTGCGTCACCGGGCGCCAGCCCACGAGCTCTCGTTCCGGCGTGGTCTCCGGACCACGCCGGCGGGCCGGCCAGGAGACCGGCCCGCAACGTGGAATCTCCTCCGCGCGACGGTCGTGCCGGCTGCAGGGAAGGACCTGTCACGACGAGAGGGCCTGTCAGGTCGAGAGGACTTGCCCAAAGAGAGGCCTGGGGGTATAGTGGCTGTGCCGGCACCTGCCGTCCAGTTACCCCGCATGCCCTCGTGGCGTGGTTGGCGGCAGGCAGCTTCCCTTGCGAATGGAGGGCAGCGTATGAGACATTCACCGCGGACCAGGCGCGAACTGTTGGGAATCGTCAGCTTTCTGCTCTGCCTGCTGCCCCTCGCCTCCTGCATGCCGGCGGTGACGGACACCCCTGCGTTGCCGAGCAAGAAGCCGGCATCCTATGCTACCAGCGCAGCACCGACGCCCTTTCCCTACACGCCGGTGCCCTTTGAGCCGCTGCCCCCCTATCCGACGCCAGAAGGTTCCAACCCTGGGCGCGGCCTCTACCCGGCACAGGAGCTTCCTCCGGGCGCCACGCCGGCGGTACCTGCGCCCGAGCCAGGGGTGGCGACAGGCGACGGGCCAACCTACTACCTGGTCGGCCAGGGGCAGATCGGTGGCTACACCATTCGCCTCTGGGAGAATCCACTGCAGGGCTCCAGGATCGTGGTGATTTCGGCCGGCGGCACTGCACTGGTGCAGGTGGAAGCCTGGCGGATGGAGGTGCGCCACGCGGGGCAGGACATCACCGGCGAGGGCAACCCGGACGTGGTGGTGCAACTGTCTCCGCCCGGGGGCTCGTACCACACCCTCTCGACGCAGGTCTTTGACCTCGGCCCGACGCTCACCAAGGTCATGGATGCGCCCTGGGTTTCCAGCGATCCCTACCCCAGCGTGCCGTGCCCGCAGCTGGGCATCTTTTCGGACCTCGATGGTGACGGAAGCGCAGAGTTTGTGACCTGTGACGATGCGCCGCGATGGGGGTTCTACGGCCGGTCTACGACCAACCCGTACGCCGAGCACCGCCGGCTGATGGTCATGGCCATCTTGGAGTACGAGCCGGGGCAGGGGTACGGCCCGGCCGGCGACCGCTTTGCGTCGTGGTATGCCCCCCAGATTGCCGGGTACACCAGGGAGGCCGAAGAGCGGGAACCCTCGTCTCCGGCGGAGGAGGACGGCGCCACACTCCACGCGCTGGTATCGCTGGCCTTCTACTATCTCTACTCGGGGCAGCCGCAGAAGGCATGGGCAGAGATAGAGCGCCTGCACCGGGGGGCGGACAAGGTGCTCCTCTGGAGCCAGATTCTGCAGAAAGCGGAGGAGAGTCCTTTCTACGCTAGGGCAGGGACCTTTCCCGATCTGCCCGTGCCCGACTATTACACCCTGCAGCTCTGTCCGGACCGGGAATCGGATGTGGACTGCCTGGCCACTCCCGGGATAGGACGGCCGACCTGCGAGCCGGTGGAGTGGCTGGCAGCCCGGTTCCTGGACATGTACCTGCCGGTCTGCATCCTGGAAAAGGGGCAGCATCGCGGCGAGGAGGGCGTGGCGACGAGGAGCCTGGCTTGGCTCGACTATGAGCTAGGCCGTGCCGGTGTGGTGGAGCGGGGCGAGACGCTGCAGGTTTCGTCCTTGGGCTGCGGGGACAGGTGCCGGCTGAACCTGGTGGGTGGGAGCGGGGAGGAGCGCGACACCCCTCTTGGCTTCATCGAGCTGGACTCGACCGGGGACCTGCCGGGCGAGATCGTTCGTCTCGACTCCCAGGGCAGCGAGGTCAGCCGCTGGCGGCTGCGCGGGGATCTGACCTGGGAAGAGGTGGCTCCCTAGGCTTGCGGCCGGCGGGCCGACCCAAAACTGTCATTCCGAGGGAGCACAGCGACCGAGGCACGCCCTGAGGTGCGAAGGGAATCTAGTTCCGGCGTGGCCTCCAGACCACTCGGCGCGGTGCACCTCTGCCCTTGGTGCGGTGCACCTTCCAGGTGCGCTGCACCTCTGTCCTTGGTGCGGTGCACCTTCCAGGTGCGCTGCACCTCTGTCCTTGGTGCGGTGCACCTTCCAGGTGCGCTGCACCTCTGCCCTTGGTGCAGTGCACCTTCCAGGTGCGGTGCACCTCTGCCCTTGGTGCGGTGCACCTTCCAGGTGCGCTGCACCTCTGCCCTTGGTGCGGTGCACCTTCCAGGTGCGCTGCACCTCTGCTCTTGGTGCGGTGCACCTTCCAGGTGCGCTGCACCTCGGTGCGTCACCGGGCTATCTTGTTCCGGCGTGGTCTCCGGACCACGCCGGCGGGCCGGTCGGAGACCGGCCCGCAACTTAGCACCGCCGCGCTCTAGTGGTTGTTCATCACCTCCGGAAGGTAGCGGAGCCCGCCCGGCGGGATGTAGGAGATCTGGAAAGCGCATGCCTGGATGGTTTCGCCCACCGCCCTCGGCTGCCACCAGAGCAGGTGAGTGTTCCGGCCGTAGTCGACCACGTGGTTGGCGATCGGGATGTCGACGTAGCCAGCCCCGCCGGCGCGTCCCCCACGCGACCAGTCTCTCTCTCCGGGGCAGGCGCCTGCGCCTGCGGCCACATCGCGGGCGCCAGGCCGCTGGCAAGCGCCAACACCTCAGGACGAGAGGACCTGTCAGGTCTACTCAGTATGCGCCCGAGAGGAGTTGAGCCGGGCAGTCACGCCTCGAAGAGTGCGCCTGGCGCCTCCCGCACGTTGTCCGCAACCTCAGCGCGAGCTTTGTTGCCTAACCAGGCTCGGCACAGGCCAGGAACAGATGCTATGCGAGCCAGTCTTCGATCTGAAAGTCCGCCGCAAACGGGTTCGCAAAACGCATTCCCTCTGTACTGGATCCGGTGTGGAAATCTTCGCTGAACACGACGGGAATCTGATTGAGGCGGGCGGTCGCCCAAATCAACGCATCCCAGAAGCTGAACTGGTGCTCCTCGACGCCCCGAGCGGCTTCGAGCACGATCAGACCGGTCTGTTCAAGAATGGTCCAGGATTGGACGTGATTCTGCAGCCGCTCGTAGGCCTGGTTCGTGCTCAGCGGCGCCGGGATTCTGCGCGTCACGGCCACAGAGAACTCGGCGAGCACCTGGGAAGTCAGCACACCCAGGCCACTGGTTGCCAACCGATCCAGGACCTGCACAGCGCGGGTCTGCTTCTCCGGCTCCGAACGGTCGTAGGCGTAGACGAGGACATTGGTGTCAATCAGCACCCTATCGGTCATGGAGCTCCTCGCGTCGCCACCGTCGCTCGCCGCCGACAGGCCCACGTGAGATTAGGTCCGCAATGAACGCTCGCTCTCTCTGCCAGGCAGCCAAATCGCGCCGCCTAAAGGCCACCACCCGGGCTTGATGGTCGATGGCCTCGCGGATGATCTCCGCCTCGCTGGCGCCCGTTTCCCGGACCAGTTGCTTGAGAGACGCCTCTTGGCGAGGCTCGATATAGACTTGTTTTCTCACCATCCTTGCCATGCCTAACCCCCTACTCCGCCTCCGGGTATACATCATCCTACGCCCAGGTCAATGCGGGCCAGGGCCTGTACAGGGTGGTGACTCACCTCGTGAGAGGACGGAGCCGGCGAGAGTGCCTGTCAGGACGAGAGGGCGGGGAGAGACCTGACAGGCTGAACGCGGCGATCCGGCCTGGTCCGGAGACCACGCCGGAGCAACTGACCTGGCACAGTGGCACAGCTCGGCCGGCCAGCCAGGTTGCGGGCCGGTCTCGACCGGCCCAACGGCGCGGTCCGGAGCCCACACCGGAACAAGCCACGCTCCCGGCGACCGATAGTCGATAGTCGTTTCTGGGAATTCGGGCATTTCGGGATAGTACCCTCAAATTCTTGGCACAGTGGCACAGCTCGGCAGGCCGGCCAGGTTCCGGGCCGGTCTCCTGCTCGCGCAGACAGCTCCGTGCCTCGAACCTCGCCGTTCGCTGTGCCGTCGTCGCGCCGTTTGACTCCCACGGCCATCGTGGTATAATGAGAGCGCATTAGCCGACCACGCCTCACAACCCCAATCGGGCGTGAGGCGAACGCCGGGCAAGGCATTCCGGCAACTGCACGCGACTCCCGACACTCCAGCCTGCCCGCCGGCTTGCCCGACGCGGCGGGTTGTGTCTTTCACGCCAGGTGCAGCGCACCTGCGGGGTGCGCCGCACCAAACCATCAGAGGAGGAAGAACGATGGACGGCAAGCGGGCACTCGGAACGGCAGCAAGGGTTGCAGCGGCAGCATTGGCGTTTCTCCTCATGGCCGGCCTGGCGCTGGCCCAGGCGCCCGACGGCAGCCCTATGGCCAATTCGTTCACCTACCAGGGACGCCTCCAGGGCGACGGAGCGCCGGTGAATGATGTGTGCGACCTCAGGTTCGGGCTGTGGGATGCGCTCACCGGCGGGACGCAAGTGGGTGATCGCACCGCGACGAACGTCCCCGTCGACGGTGGCCTGTTCACCGTGCAGCTGAACTACGGCACCACTCCGTTCGCAGGCGACGGCCGCTGGCTGGAGATATCGGTCCGCTGCCCGGCGGGGAGCGGCGACTACACGCTGCTTTCGCCCCGGCAGGCGCTCACGGCCGCTCCCTATGCCCTCTATTCCAAGACGGCGCCCTGGTCGGGGCTGGCCGATGTGCCGGCCGGCTTTGCCGACGGCGTGGACAATGATACCACCTACACGGCAGGGACGGGACTGATCTTGTCGGGCAGGTCTTTTTCGGCGGACACGGCCTACCTGCAGCGCCGGGTCAGCGGCACCTGCTCCACCGGCAACGCCATCCGCGTGGTCAACGCCGACGGCACAGTGACCTGCGAGCCGGTCGGGGGCGGCGCCCACGACCACTGGGGCGAGAGCTGGAGCGGCAGCGGCACAGGCCTGACGCTGTCCGGGGGGAGCACGGGCCTCAACAGCAGCGGGTCCACTTACGGCGTCCAGGGCGAGTCCTCCTCGACCGCCGGCCGGGGGGTGTACGGCCTCGCCAGCGCCGCCACCGGGACCACCTACGGCGTGTTCGGTGAGTCCCTCTCGACGACCCCGGGTAGTGCGGGGGTGTACGGTCTCGCCTCCGCCGACGGGATGTACCGCTCCGGCGTGATGGGCCAGTCCGCCTCGTCTGCAGGTGCTGCGGTTCACGGCCACGCCACCGGCGAGAGCTCCGATGGAGTGTGGGGCGAGAGCACCGCCACCGACGGCCGGGGGGTGGCGGGCTTTGCCAGCGCCTATACCGGGGCGACCAAAGGCGTGTACGGTACGGTGTTTTCGCCCGCCGGCTACGGCGTGTACGGGGCGGCGTCCTCCCCCACCGGCAACTATGGCGTCTATTCCTCGGGCAACTTCGCCGCCACAGGCACCAAGGCGGCCATCGTCCAGACCCAGGACTATGACTGGCGCCATCTCTACGCCGTGGAGAGCCCCGAGGTCCTCTTCGAGGACGTGGGCAGCGCCCAGCTGGTGGAGGGGTGGGCGGTCGTTGCCATCGACCCCGTCTTTGCCCAGACCGTCAACCTGGCCCAGCCCTATCAGGTCTTCCTCACCCCGATGGGTGACTGCGGCCTGTACGTGGCTGAAAAGACGGCCGAGTCGTTCACGGTAGGCGCCCTGGGCGGGCGGGCGTGCAGCCTGGCCTTCGACTGGCGCCTGGTCGCCAAGCGGCTGGGCTTCGAGGACGTGCGCCTTGCCCCGGCGGCCGACCCGGCCATCGCGGCGAAGCCAAGAGTGGCGTGGGAGGCAGGCCCATGAGACGCTTGCTGGCGTGGTGTGCGATCCTGCTCGTGCTGGCCCTGGGCGCGGCGGGTGTCTACGCTGGGGTGACGGCAAGCTACACACTGGACTGGTGGACCGTCGACGGTGGCGGAGGCACCTTTTCCACCGGGGACGGCTACTCCCTGGGCGGGACGGCGGGCCAACCCGACGCAGGGCTCTCGACCGGCGGTGCCTACGTGCTGGGCGGGGGCTTCTGGGGCGGCGGGGTGGTGGCGCAGCCGGAGGGGGTTCTGCTCTACCTGCCGCTGGTGATGCGGAGCTACTGAACAAGCCGGGCTCCGCAGGCGGCCGGCCTTCCGGGGAGTTGCTGCTACCCGGAAGGCCGGTCGTGCCAGCCATGCCCGGCTGAGACTCTGCCAGTGTCGAGGTCGACCCCTCGACGTCAGCCGCTGTCCCCAACCCCTGCACGGATGCCCGCAGGAACTGCGCAACGCACTCCCCGGCGGTCCCGAAAGCCACTTATGGTCGATCTCCCACCGGGAGAAGGCAGGCGGAACACTCCGAAGGGTAGATGTGGCCGTGCCAATGGTCCGGCGCGGTCCGGAGACCACGCCGGAACAACTGAGCTTCGCTCCCTCGGAATGACAGTTTTGGGACAGCCCCGACGAGAGGACCTGTCAGGACGTGAAAACAAAGACCTGACAGGTCGTGGTGACCTGTCAGGTCTACTCCGTATGCCCTCGAGAGGACTTGAACCTCCACGCCCTTGCGAGCACAGGTCCTCAACCTGCCGCGTATGCCAATTCCGCCACGAGGGCACGCACGTCTATTATATCCGGCGCCGGTGAGCTTGTCAACTTTGGCCGGGCCGATACCGCGCCTCAGCGCACAAAGGCGGCCTGACCACCCGCCAGCGCGTCCTCAATCCGCATCCGGTGCCAGGGCTGGACCGACGCCGGCAGGTCGCCGGGCGCGAAGTAGGCCACATCGAGGGACTCGTCGCCGTCCGGCCGCGGCGCGCCGCTCACCGCCCGGCATTCGAATGAGACGATGACGACGTAGAGCTCGTCGCCGTTGCCGAGGGTGACGTGCCCGTGGGCGGGGTCGGAATAGATGCCCACCAGCCGCACGACCTCGACTTCGACGCCCGTCTCCTCGCGCGTCTCGCGCACCACGCACTCGGCGATGCGCTCGCCCGGCTCCATCATCCCGCCCGGCAGCGCCCACCGGCCGTTGTCCCCGCGGCGGATCAGGAGGACGCGGCCGGCGCCGTCGCGGACGATGGCCGAGCCGCCCACGACAAGCAGCGGGTCGTGGCCGATCTTGGCGCGCAGCGCAGCAACGTAGGGTGGGATGGGCATGCTCTTCCTCCTGGGGGACCGGCCTGGCGCCGGCTCACTCCAGCTTGCACTTGCAGCCGATGCCCTGGCCCGCCTCCATGGGCCAACAGCGGTTGGCGGAGATGCAGGCCGAAGCAGCCTTGTCGCCCGCCAGCAGCCGGTTGGGCAGGTCAGGCTCGCAGATCAGGGGCCGGCAGAGCGCGAGCAGGTCGGCGTCGCCGCTGTCGAGCACCTCGTCCATGATGCCGCGGCTGCGCAGGCCGCCGACGAGGATCACGGGCAGGCGGGTCGCGGCCTTGACGCGCCGGGCCAGGGAGCGGAAGTAGGCTTCGGGTGCCCTGGCGCCGACGCCCAGGCGGCTGTTGTAGTCTCCCAGCCGCCCGCTGGCGCCCCCACTCACCTCGACGGCGTCCAGCCCAAGGCCGGCCAACCGGCCGGCGATGCGGGCCCCGTCCTCGGGCGTCAGGCCGTCGGGTACGTCCTCCAGGTTGTCCGCCACCCCGAGCTTGATGAAGAGGGGATAGTCGCGCCCCACCTGGCCGCGCACGGCCTCGCAGACGGCCGCCAGGAAGGCGAGCCGGCGCTCCAAGTCGCCACCCCAGGCGTCGGACCGCCGGTTGGTGTGGGGCGAGAGGAACTGGCTGACCAGGTAGCCGTGCGCGCCATGCAGCTGCACCGCGTCGAAGCCGGCCTCCTTGGCGCGGCGTGCCGCCGCGGCGAAGGCCTCGACCGCTTCGACTATGTCGGCGTGGCTCATCTCGAGCGGGATGCGCCCGGAGGGGGACGGCACGGCGGAGGGAGCCATGGGCTGGGCGACGCTGAGCTGGGAGCACTGCCGCCCCCCGTGGTTGATCTGGAGGGCGATCTTGCCCCCCTCAGCGTGCGCCGCATCGGCCAGGGTCTGCAGGCCGGGGACGAGCTCGTCGGAGTAGGCCCCGAGCATCGCCGGGTGGGCCTTGCCCTTGGGGCTCACGTAGGCATGGCCGGTGATGATCAGCCCCACTCCGCCGCGGGCCAGGTCGCGGTAGAGGGCAGCCAGGGCGGGTGTGGCCTCGCCCGCGGGCTCTGTCGCCAGGCTCTCGGCGGTGGCGGAGCGCACGAGCCGGTTCTTGAGCTCCAGGGATCCGATCTTGGCCGTGGAGAAGAGGTCGCGTCGATGTGCCGTCATGCTATCTCCTGTCGTGGTCTCTCGGGCGGCGGGCCGCTCACGCGGGCGCCTGGAAGTGCTGATCGATGCGCCGGGCGGTCGCCTCTTGGCCGGAGGGTACCGGGACCTCGACCGTGTAGGAATCGTACAGGGTGGCGCTGGCTTTCGACAGCGAGCGGAGGTGGAACAGGAGCCGGGCGGGGCCGCCGTCCTCGACGAACTCGACGCCATCCATCCCGGCCAGGGGCATGCCCCAGGTGTGCAGGGTGCCGTTGACGAAGAGGGCGTTGGCGGCGATGTACGCCTCGCCGCTGCTGCGCATCGCGCGGCGGCGCAGGAGGTAGGGCATGCCCCACGCAAAGGCACCGACCACCAGCAGGACGCCGGCCATGATCGCCACGAAGAGGGGCATGTTCTCCCCTTCCCCCTCCCAGAGGCCGAGCGCCACAAAGAGCACGACCAGCGGCACCATCCAGGCCACGACGATCAGGAAGAGCGTCCGGTTCCGCTGCCTGGTCTGCCGAAAGTCGCGCTCCGCCTGGGTACGCAGCTGCTCGGGCGCATAGACCCAGTGGGCGAGCAGCTTCTCCCCACCCAGTAGAGCGTTCAGACGGCGCGCCCGCTGGCCAAAGAGGAGCGCGGTGACCAGCCCCGCGATGACGAGGAAGAGCCCCAGGAACTGCAGGGCGAAGCCAAGCCCCATCATGTCGAGGCGGGCCAACGGCGGCACCAGGATCAGCAACAGCCCGGCCAATCCCAACCCGACGCCGGTCCAGACACCCGGCATTTCTGGATTCCTCTGCATGTTGGTCATAGTCTCCTCGGTTCGAATCGTCTGGCACGCACCGGCGCGCGCCGGGTGGCATGCCGCCGGCAGGATTCTACCCGGAATCGCGCAGGTGTCAAGGCGGGGCGGGGCTGTCCGGAAGGCAGGAGACCAGCCTTGCTGAGCGCGGCGATGCAGGTGGTTTCGCTGCGTGTCAGGCCGAGTCAGAGATGCCTCGGTCGCTGCGCTCCCTCGGAATGACAGCTTTTAGGGCGCAGGGCAGGCCTGGGTCGCCGCGCTCCCTCGGAGTGGCAGTTGTCGGGCAGCCCCACAACCATGTGCCCCGGGCGGACGCCCACGAGGAGCTACACTACGACGCCCACGAGGGGCTACGCTACGAAGGGCACGACGCCCACGAGGGCGCGGGGGCTACTGGCCCTGCCACCAGTCTTTGCGCGAGCGGGGGTCTAGAAAGGTGCCGGCGTCGCGGATCGCCACGCCTATCTCGGTGCCCTGGGCGCGGCCGAAGGGCTGGTTTCCGCGCAGGGCAGGGAGCTGGCCGCGGCCCTGGTCGTTGCAGGCCCGGTAGAGGGCCAGCAGGCTCGGCTCCACGCAGACGTTCTCGACGTGGATCGTGAAGCCGTAGACGACGTTGTCTTCGCGCGTGTACTTGAGCGTGATCCGCGTCTCGCTTGCGTAGAGCACCAGGGCCTCATAGCCCTGGCCGATGGTGTAGCCCGAGTCGGGCAGGGCAAGGACCTCGCCGGGCGCGACGGCCATGCCGGCGAGGGTCACATCCCAGTCGTCCAGCGGCTCGCCGCGGCAGTTCTGCTCCCAGTCCCAGTCGTACACCTGCGATACGCTCGGGAAGAGGGGCACTCTCTGGTCGGCGAAGAGGGTGTAGAGCTGAGGGGCGAGCGGATCGAACCCTCCCCCATAGTCGACCAGCCCGCGGAAGGCGTCGGTGAGCAGGTAGCCGCGCAGGGCCAGGTTGAGGTCGGGGTGCTGCTCGGCCGGCGGGGTGGCCGGCGGGCCGAGCACGTCGATCGACTCGTACACGACCCCCGGGATCGGCTCGCAGCAGGGGCAGGTCCGCGCGGCAAGCGGCAGGTAGACCGCGTACGGCGGCAGGGTGGAGGCGCCGGCGCGCGGCACGCCCTGTGCCGGAGCAGCCTCTGCGGCCGGAGGCAGGGCGCTGTGCAGAGGCAGTGACGTGACGTCCCTGCCGGACGACAGCCCACTTCCGAGGATGGCAAGCAACAGCAGCAGACGGATCATCGGTTTTTTCCCCCGGGCATTGTCGTTTGGAACGGCCGGATGCGCAAGGCGGGGCGGCCCTGCATCGCAGCCGGCAGGCCGCCGGTCCCGCCCCGCCCCCGACTACCCCTTTTGGGGAGAGGCTGGTATAATCGCACGGCTTGTGCGCGGCGAACGGGGGAGGGGCGGGGAGAGTTGAAAACAAAGGCGCAATACACAAGGTGCAATGCACAAGGCACAAGTCACAAGTAGCAAGTAACCTTTAGGTTGGGGTACATATTCTGGATCCTGGACTTGCATGGGGCGTGGCATGGATTCTGTACAAGCTATCTCGCAGACGCTGGTCGAGAACGTTGAGAGGGTCATCGTCGGGAAGCGTGACCCGGTGCAGCTGGCGGTCATTGCGCTGCTGTGCCAGGGGCACCTCCTGATCGAGGATGTGCCGGGCACGGGGAAGACGATGCTGGCGAAGTCGATCGCCCGGTCGCTCGGCTGCCAGTTCCGGCGGATCCAGTTCACGCCGGACATGCTGCCCAGCGACGTGACGGGCGTATCGGTCTTTAACCAAAAGACGCGCGAGTTCGAGTTCCGTCCCGGGCCGGTCCTGGCCCAGATCGTGCTGACGGACGAGATCAACCGCGCCACGCCCAAGACGCAGTCCGCACTGCTCGAGGCGATGGAGGAGCGGCAGATCACGGTCGACGGTGTGACGTATCCGATGCCGCAGCCGTTCCTGGTGCTGGCGACACAGAACCCGATCGAGTACGAAGGCACCTTCCCGCTGCCAGAGGCCCAGCTCGACCGCTTCATGATGCGCATCAGCCTGGGCTACCCCGAGGCGGCCGACGAGATGCACATGCTGGACGAGCAGCAAAAGACCCACCCCATTGCCCGCCTCGGCCAGGTGGTCTCGTCGGAGGAGCTTCTGCGGGCCCAGGAGCAGGTCAAGGACGTCTACATCGACACCCTGGTCAAGGAGTACATCGTCAAGCTCGTCAAGGCGACCCGCAAGCACCCCGACGTCTACCTGGGCGCCAGCCCGCGCGGCAGCATTGCCCTGTACAAGACGGGGCAGGCCCGCGCCGCGCTGCTGGGCCGGGACTATGTCCAGCCGGATGATGTCAAGGCCCTCGCGATGGTCACCCTGGCGCACCGCCTGATCATCAGCCCCTCCGCCCGCATCCGCAATGTCGACCCGCGTGCCGTGATCCAGGAGATCCTGGACAGCACCCCGGTGCCGGGAGCGCGCGTGCAGCCCCATTAGGAAAGGTACAATGCACAATGGAGAATTGTGCATTGTGCATTGTGAATTGAGCTAAGGTATGCCCCAAGCGAACCTGGTTCTCCTGCACGCGCCGAGCGTGTACGACTTTCGGAAGGAATCGATCCTGTATGGGCCGGTGAGCGACCTCGTGCCCAGCACGCCGGTCTTTGAGATGTACCCGATCGGCCTGACCACCATCGCCGAGTACCTGGAGAGGCGAGGGCTGCGGGTGCGTATCGTCAACCTGGCGGTGCGCATGCTGAACAGCGCGCGCTTTGACGCGGAGAAGATGATCCGCAGCCTGCGGCCGGCCGTCTTTGGCATCGACCTGCACTGGATGCCGCACGCCCACGGGGCGATCGAGGTGGCCCGGCTGTGCAAGAAGCACCACCCTGACATCCCGGTCATGATGGGGGGCTTTTCCGCCACCTACTTCCACGAGGAGCTGATCCGCCGGCCGGAGGTGGACTTTGTGGTGCGCGGCGACTCGACCGAAGAGCCGGTGTACCAGCTGATGCGCCACCTGACCCACGCGCCGGGCGCTCCCGACCTGGCCGAGATTCCGAACCTGACCTGGCGCGGGCCGGATGGCACGATCCACGTCAACGAGCTGACCTATTCGCCCGAGAACCTGGACCATGTGCTGATCGACTACAGCTACGTCGTCAAGGCGGTGGCCCGCTACCGGGACCTGGCGAGCTTTGTCCCGTTCAAGGGGTGGCTGGGCTATCCGATCACGGCCGCCCTCACGGTGCGCGGCTGCACGCACAACTGCCGGACGTGCGGCGGGTCGGCGACCGCGTTTGCCAACCTGCACAACCGCCGCCGCCCTGCCTACCGGGCACCGGAGGCGCTCGCCCAGGACATTCGCAACATCGCGCGCTTCAGCCGGGGGCCCGTCTTTATCCTGGGCGACATCCGCCAGCCGGGCGAGGAGTATGCCGACCGCTTCCTGCGCGCGATGGAGGGGTACGAGGGGCCGGTGATCGTCGAGCTGTTCGACGCGGCCGACCGCGCGTTTATCCAGCGGCTCGCGCGCACGATGCCCAACTGGACGCTGGAGGTGTCGCTGGAGAGCCACAGCGACGAGGTGCGCGGCGCCTTCGGCCGGCCCTACAAGAGTGCGGCCATCGAAGAGACGATGCGGTATGCCCTGGAGGCGGGGGTCAGGCGGCTCGACGTCTTTTTCATGATCGGCCTGCCGAAACAGGATTATGACTCGGTCATGGGCACGGTGGATTACTGCGAGCACCTCATGCGCGACCTAGACCAGGGCTCCGGCCACCGCCTCATCCCCTTTGTCTCCCCGCTCGCGCCGTTCGTGGACCCGGGCAGCCCTGTCTTTGAGCAGCCGGAGCGCTTTGGCTATCGGCTCTCGGCGCGGACGCTGGAGGAGCACCGCCAGAAGCTGGTGCAGCCGAGCTGGAAGTATGTGCTGAACTATGAGACAGAGTGGATGGACCGCAGCCAGATCGTGGACAGCACCTACGAGGCCGGCCTGCGGCTGAACCGCCTGAAGACGACCTTTGGGGTGGCGGACCCCGAGCAGGCCGCGCAGACCGAGGCACGCATCCTCTGGGCGCGGCGGCTGATCACCCAGGTGGACGACATTGTGAGCATACGCGACGAGGGGCGGCGGGCCAGGCTGCTGCGCGCCATCAAGCCGCAGGTCGACCAGGCCAACCTCTCCACCGTCTGCGAGAAGAGCGAGCTGACGGTGCCGCTGCGCGGCCTCAAGCTCAACCTGCCCCAGGCGGCCGGCATTTTCCTGAAGCACCTCTTTTCTCCCTCTCCCTCCCAGGAGCCTGCCCTGAGCGGAGCGAAGGAGCCTGCCCTGAGCGGAGCGAAGGAGCTTGCCCTGAGCGGAGCGAAGGAGCTTGCCCTGAGCGGAGCGAAGGGGGAGGGCAAGGGAGAGGGTGCCCCTCGCGCAGCCAATCTTGAAGATAGGACCAACATCGAATGACGATTCCCGAGTTCGTGGTCGTAGGTCACGTCTGCCAGGACATCCTGCCGGGCGGAGGCCTCGGGTTGGGAGGCTCGGTCTCCTACGCGGCGACGGCGGCGCTGCAGATGGGCTGCCGCGTGGGGGTGGTGACCAGCACCGGGCCCGGGCTGGAGCTGGCCGACACGCTGCCGGGTGCGCAGATCGTGTGCCACCGGTCGGCCGCGACCACGGTCTTTGAGAATATCTACCAGAACGGCAGGCGCACGCAGTACCTCCACCAGCGGGCGGACGTCATCACCGGCGACCATATCCCGCTCGAATGGCGCAGCGCGCCGATGGTCTACCTTGGCTCGATCGACCAGGAGATCGACGCCGGGGTCTTTCGCTGCTTCTCTCCCGAATCGCTCATCTGTGTCATGCCGCAGGGGTTTTTCCGGCGCTGGAATGGGGGCGGGCTGGTGTCGTTTGCCGAGTGGAGGCCGCCCGAGGATGTGCTGCGCCGGATCGACATCCTGGTGATTAGCGAGCTGGACGTGCCCGATCCCGAGCAGCTGGTGCGCGACTGGCAGGACCTGGTCGGAGTCATTGTCGTGACGCGCGCGGACCGGGGGGCTACCATCTACCGGGCGGGCGAGGTGTGCCACCACCCGGCGCGCCCGACGCAGCAGGTCGATCCGACCGGCGCGGGGGACGTCTTTGCCGCCGCCTTCCTGATCCGCTACTCGGAGACCCGGGACGCGTGCGAGTCGGCTCGCTTTGCGAATGCCGCTGCCTCCTTCTCGATCGAGCAGCCGGGCGTCCTGGGCATCCCGACCCGGCCGCAGGTGGAGGCGTACCTGCAGGCCAGCGGGGGGTAGCGCCGGCCCTGTTGGGCGGGTTTCCCTGCCTGCCTCTCCCCGTCGCGCGCCGGCCCGTGCGCTAGCCGGTCTCGCCCAGGCAGAGCCTGACTTTTTCGAGCAATGCCTCGGGGCCGAGGAGGGAGTGCGCGTAGATTTCCACCCTGCCGGCCTTGGCCTGACCTCCCCTCTGCTGAAGCTGCCAGATCCGGTCGTCGCCGGAGAAGGAGATCAGCAGGATGGGCACGTCGGGCAGGGGGAACATCTCTGTGATACGTTGGGGGAGATCGAACGAGTCGAGCCAATCGGTCAGGTCGATGATCGCTAGATCGGGCCCGTGGTCGCGGAACCGGCCTTCGACCTCGCCCCAGGCACCCGCGGGCGTTGCGGAGTAGCCGGCGAGCTCCACCAGGTCGGTAATGCCTTCCAGCAGGGTCAGCGTCCTGCCGATGACCACGATTTGCTTCTCAGCCTGCCCCATGGCTCGCGCTTTCACCCATCGTTGGCTGCCCCTGGCTGGGGGCACGGACGTGCAGGGCCTCGATCACATGCCATGATAGCACAGATGCGCCCGAAGGGCCATCCGGCAGCGCGAGGATGTATGGCCGGCAGGCTGCCCGGATGGTGGGCTGGGGCAATCGCCCAGGCCCCGTGTCATCCACCGGGCGAGGGCTCCGCGCCGGAGGGGGCCGTTTGGCCTGGCTGGGGCGCCTGGCCCGGGCGTGGGGCCGGTTGGGCCTCTCCTTCGGCGGGCACCGGGAACCGCAGCGTGAAGACACTGCCCTCCCCCTGGCGGCTGACGAGGGCAATGGACCCGCCGTGCGCCTCCATCAGGTCGCGGATGATGGAGAGGCCGAGGCCGGTGCCCGTCGCTCCCGGGGGGTTGTTGGTCCCGCGGTAGAAGCGCTCGAATACCTTCTCCTGCTCGTCGGGGGGAATGCCCGACCCGGTGTCTCCGACGATCACCTCGAGCGCGGGCGGCGCACCCGGGGGGCCGGGGCGCGCCTCGACCCAGATGCGGCCCGCGGTGCGCGTGTACTTGAGCGCGTTGTCGACCAGGTTGATCAGCATCTGCACGACGTGGTTCTTGTCGGCCCAAAGGCGCGGGAGGGGCCTCGCGACGTCGCTGGTGAGGGTGATGCCCTTCTGCCTGGCGGACTCCAGGTAGACCTCCAGGACGCGGGCGATGATCTCCTCGGGCTCGAGCCACTCGCAGTGGATCTCGAGCCCCTGGCGGTCGATCCGCCCCAGATCGAGGATGTTTTCCACCATCATCTCGAGCCGGTGGGTCTCCTGCTCGATGGTCTGGAGGTAATAGGTCCGCCGCTCGGGCCGGCCGATGCGGGCCAGGGTTGCGTGCAGCTTGATCACGGCAAGCGGGGTGCGCAGCTCGTGAGAGACGTCCGACACAAAGCGCGACCGGAGCACATCGAGCTCCGCCAACGCCTCGATCTTTTCCTGGAGCTCTTTGACCTGCTGGAGCGGCTCGCCGTCGTCCCCGTGACCGTCGGACCCGTCGTCGAAGACGACCAGGACGCGGCCGCCGTTGCCGAGCATGGCCTGGAGCGAGGCCATTGACATCTGCACGCTGCGGCGGTGGCCCTGGGATCCCAGCCGCAGGCCCATCATCTGGTACTCGCCGGTGGTCACGACGCGGCCGAGGGCGGAGGTGAAGCGGCGGGAGTCGCCTACGCCCATGAATTCCGACAGGTAGCGATCGTAGAGCGCCTGCGGCGGGTGCAGCACGAGCTGCGAGAGAGCCGGGTTGGCGAAGTTGATCTGCCCGGCAGCCGTCAGAACGCCGACGGGCACCGGGATAGGCGGGACGAGCATCCCATAGTCGACCGGGCCGGAGGGCACCAGGCTGGTGCCGATCTGCTCGGCGATCTTGGAGGCGCGCCCGGCGAGCTCGGTCAGCACCCGGGTGCCGTACTCGCCGAAGGGTGCGCCGTCCCTCCGGTCGGCCACGCCGAGGAAGCCGATCGGCCGGCCTTCGACGACAAGGGGCAGGAGGAGGGTGTCCTTCATGCCGAGCGCCTGGAGGGCGTCCCGGTCGGAGTGGCCGGGTGCCTTGACGCCGGCCAACGAGGGCGGGGCCACGACCCAGGCGGAGAGTGACCCGTCGTTGCGCAGGGCGGTGTGGCCCAGGGCCTTTTCCCGGTGGCCCGTCGCGGCCACGCAGCGCAGCCCGCCTCCTTCGCGGTCTACGAGGTAGATGAATGCGTCGCGTGCGCCGGCCAGCTCGTGCGCAACCTGCGCGATTGTGTCGAGCTGGGCGTCGGGCGTGGTCGTGGGGCCGGCCGGGCTGCTGGGTGCAGCTCCCCTCCGGCGCGCCTGCTCGCTGACGTGGTGGATGCGCTCGGCCCAGCGCACTGTGGGGGCTGCGTGCTCGGCGAAGGCAGCGGCGCTCGCCAGCGCCTCCTCGCCGAAGCGGCCGGGCTCACGCGCGGTCCACATCAGGATGCCGATGGTCTCGCCCTCGGTGGCGAAGGGCGCGGCCAGCCAGGAGCGCGCCTGCTCCTGCCCGGGGAGCGCGGCCCAAGAGGATGTGGCGGCCGTGTCGGTTACGACCGCCACTCTGCCGGCGAGAAGCTCCTGCCCGCACGCCCGCAGGTCCTGCAGGCGGAAGGTGCTGCCCAAGAGGGCGGCGCTTTGGCCGACGCTGGCGAGCACTTTGAAGCCGCTGCCGCTCCGTGCTGCGGCCGCCGCGCCGTCGCAGGCGATCCGTGCCTTTGCAGCTTTGAGGAGGGCGGCAAGCAAGCCTTCCAGGTCGGCCGCCAGGTACGGGATCTGCGCCGGATCGAGCATCTCTTGAAGCGTATTGTTCACCTGCGCGCGGGATTTCACCACTTCACCCCGTAACTGTGCCATTCAACCGAACTCACATCGTAATTATACCAGAAATGGCAATTCTATGCAATTCCTATAGTGGCTCGATACAAGTGTGCCCGCATGGGCTGCACTACGCCCCAGCGGGCGTGGGTGCACCCCTCCCAGGGCACCCGGGCTGCGCGTGCCTTTTGCTTATGTCGTCTTTGCGCCCTTTCGCACTCTCCAGTATAATCCCGGTGCCGAGCACGAGCGGCCTGTGTTTGTGCAGCGTTGGCGACAAGCTGTGGTACAATCGGAAACTGCTATTCGCCGGCACGCGCAGGGCCGCCGGCCCGAAGGCGGGGGCAGAGGGAGGATGGTCATGAAAGAGCAGATCGAGCAGTTCCTCGAGCACCTCAAGGTGCAGAAACAGTATTCCGAGAACACCCTGAGTGCGTACCGGAACGACCTTTACCAGTTCCTTGCCTACCTGGGGGGACGTGCTTCCGGCTGGGACCAGGTCCGGCACGATACGCTGATCGATTATGTCATGACGATGAAGGGAAGCCAGGAGTATGCTGCCGCGACCGTGGCACGCAAGGTCGCTGCGGTCAAGTCTTTCTATCATTATCTTGCACAGGCGGGCATCCTCAAGGACGATCCGACCGCCGAGCTCGACTCGCCGAGGGTGCAAAAGCGGCCGCCCCGCGCCCTATCAGTCGAAGATGTCGAGGCGCTGCTGGAGTATCCGGCCCACGATACGTCGCCGAAGGGGCTGCGCGACCGGGCGCTGCTGGAGCTGTTGTATGCCACCGGCCTCCGCGTCAGCGAGGTCGTCGCCCTGAACGTGGACGACCTCAACCTGGCCTCGGCGACCGTACACGTCGTTCGAAACCGGGGGCGCCGCGAGCGCATTATCCCGATCCACGACCGGGCCATCGAGCCGCTGCAGCTTTACCTGCAGCAGGGCAGGATGCAGCTCCTGCGTAACCGGGAAGAGACCTCTCTCTTTGTCAACCACCGCGGCGAGAGGCTGACGCGCCAGGGGCTGTGGCTCATCGTCAAGCACCATGTCCGGGCGATCGGGATCGAGGACGAAGTCACACCCCACACCCTGCGACACACCTGCGCGGCCCACCTGCTGGGCAAGAGGGCCGACGTCGGGCAGGTGCAGCAGATCATGGGCCACGCCAACATCTCGACCACGCAGGCCTACGCGCACGCCAGAATGGATGAGACGCCTCGCTTGCCGGAAGAGGGCAAGGAGTAGGGCAAGACGGGCGCGGCCTGCAGGCCGGCCCGGCCAGGAGAAGGGAGACAACATGGGCTACATCGAAAGGGTCATGGGGGAAAGGGAGCAAATCGTCTACCGGACGCGCCATCACTGGACGCTCCTCATGAAGCGTATCTTCCGCTGGTTGTTCCTTTTCGCGATCCTGCTCGGGCTGGGCCTGGCGGTCTTTATCCCCAAGCTTACCCGTGCCGGCAACGACGTTCGCCACCTCGTCGGCCTGATCATCCTGTGTGGCCTGGTCGTGCCGCTGGCCTGGCTGATCCGCAACTGGGTGCGGCGCGACACGGAAGAAGGCGCCCTGCGCGCGCTGTGGCGGCCGCTGCTGGTCGCTGCGGCGATGCTGACGGCCGGCCTCATCCTCTGGTTTCAGCCGGGTTGGTGGCAGGTGGCCTATTTCTGGTTTGCGTCGGCGATTTTGCCCCTCTTCCTCCTCGTGCGCGTCTTTCTCGTCTGGCTGAACCAGCAGCTCCTGATCACCAACCGGCGGGTCATGGTGGTGCAGGGCATCGTGAATAAGCATGTCCGCGACTCGGCCCTGGAGAAGGTCAACGACGTCGACCTGAACCAGTCCTTCATCGGCCGGCTCCTGGGCTACGGCACGGTCAAGATCATCACCGGCTCGGACGTCGGGATCAACGAGTTTGTCTGCATCTCGAACCCGGCACGCTTCAAGCGGGCGATGCTCAACGCCAAGGAGCAGCTGCACGTGGCCCTGCCCGGGCTGGCGGCAGAGGAAGGGATCGCCGTGTCGCAGGCATCCGCGGCGGCGCCTGCTGTCGCGCCGGGCGCCGCAGAGGCGGTCGCGGCCTGGGCCAGCGCCATTGCCGCCGCCGACATCCCGGGCACCATCCAGGAGCTGGACGAGCTGCGCCAGAAGGGGATCATCAGCGACGAGGAGTTCCAGGCCAAGAAGAAGGAGCTCCTGGACAGGCTGTAGGGAGCGCGGGGTTTCGATCGCGCCAAAGGGAGAAGGCTCGATGGGCTCACGAAAGGTTCCGACCGGCGGTTACACCCGCAAGCACTTTGAGGAGGCAGTCGGCTTTGTGCGCGGGCGCACCCGCCACGAGCCGCGCATCGGCCTGATCCTCGGCTCGGGACTCAACCCGCTCGCCGAGCAGGCCGCCGGCGCGAACGTGATCCCGTATGCCGAGATCCCGCACTTTCCCAAGCCGACCGTCGAAGGCCACGCGGGCCAGCTGGTTGTGGGGCGGCTGGCCGGGGCCACCGTCCTGATCATGCAGGGCCGCGTGCACTACTACGAAGGCTACAGCATGCACCAGGTGACCTTCCCCATCCGCGTGATGCAGGTCATGGGCATCGAGACCTTGATCGTGACCAATGCGGCGGGTGGGCTGAACCCTGCCTTCCGGGCGGGCGAGCTGATGATTATCTCCGATCACCTCAACCTGATCGGCATGGCGGGCAACAGCCCTCTCTACGGGCCCAACGACCCGTCTCTCGGCCCTCGCTTTCCCGACATGTCGCAGGCCTACGATCCCGAGCTGCGGCGCATCGCCCGGGAAGTGGCGCAGGCGGAAGGCATCCCGGTGCACGAGGGCGTGTACGCGGGCCTGGCGGGGCCGGCGTTCGAGACCCCCGCCGACATCCGCTTCCTGCGGGCCATCGGGGCAGACACGGTGGGCATGTCCACCGTCCCGGAGGTAACGGTCGCCCGCCATGGGGGCCTGCGCGTCCTCGGCGTCTCGGGCATCAGCAACGAAGCGATCGCCGATCCTGTCCCGGGCCATGCCGCCTCTCACGAGGAGGTACTGGAGGCGGGCCAGCAGATCGTGCCCCGGCTGAGTGCGCTGCTGTGCGGCGTGCTGGCCAGGCTGGGATAGCATGCCGACTGTTTGGGAGCGCGCCCTGCAGTTCGCCGCCCAGTACCAGTGGTGGCTGTACGGCTTCCTTGGGCTGCTGCTGCTCTTTTACCTGCGGCGGGCGATTGCCGCTCGCCAACAGGGCCGGCGCTCGATCTTTAAGCTGGAGCAGGAGCAGTCGCGCACGCGCTACAGCCGCAGCATGATCGTCGTCCTGTTGACCCTGCTGCTGGCGGCCGCCATCTTTGGCCTCACCAACTTCCTGGGCCCCGAGCTCCTCCGCCCGCCGGAGCCGACCCCGAAGGAGACGGCGGGGCCGCTGTCCGAGCCGACCCTGACGCCGACGCCGCTGCCGCCGACGATCACCCCCACGCCCACGGCGACCAAGCCGCCTGCGACGCCGCTCGTCGTGGCCACGCCGACCCCGAAGATCGTCGCCACCGTGACGCCGGCGGTCCGGCCGCCTTCCTGCCCCGACCCCGGCGCGCGCATCACCTCGCCGGGCGTCAACCAGACGGTACGGGGGGACGTCCAGGTACGGGGCGTGGCCAACATCGCGGGCTTCCAGTACTACAAGATCGAGGTGGCGGCCGGCGCCAATCCCGGCGACCAGGGGTGGAGCGTGGTAGGGGTGCTGCACTACACTCCCCTCGAGGGAGGCGTGCTGGAGACGTTTAGCAGCGGCGCCTATCCGCCCGGGGTCTATACGCTGCGGCTGGTCGTGGTCAACATGAGCGGCAACTACCCCGAGCCCTGCCGGGTCGCCGTCAACGTCCAGCGCTAGCTCCGCTTTTCCAAGGCCGTGAGCGAGCCCATCTCCCCTCCCCCCGACAAGCGGCGCGGGATTGCCCGCGCGGCGGGCGTCATTGCCCTGGGCAACGTCGCCAGCCGCGTGCTCGGGCTGGCGCGCGAGGCGGTCATCTCCGACCTGTTCGGTGCCAGCGGCCTGGTCAGTGCCTTCCGCATCGCCTCCAACGTGCCCATGATGATCTATGATCTGCTGGTGGGCGGCATGCTCAGCGCGGCGCTGGTGCCCGTCTTCAGCCAGGTCGAGGAGCGGGAGGGGCGCGAGGCGCTCTGGGCGCTCTTTGGCCGGGTCGTGAGCCTGATCGCCCTGCTCCTCTCGGCCATCGTCCTGCTGCTCGAGTTGTTGGCACCCCAGGTCGCCGGGCTCATGGGCGGCGGCTTTACGCCGGAGCTGCAGCTCGCGCTGGCGCGCATGATCCGCATCATCACGCCGGCGGTCCTCTTCTTCGGCCTGTCGGGCGCGGTCACGGCGCTTCTCTATGCCCTCAAGCGCTTTTCCTTCACCGCCTTCGCCGCCGCGGTCTTTAACCTCGGCATCGTGATTGCTGCGCCGCTGTTGGTGGGACACCTGGGCGCCTATAGCCTGCCGGTGGGCGTCCTCCTCGGCTCGTTCCTTCAGCTCATCGTACAGGCGCCGGGGCTGCGGGGCACCAGGCTCCGCCCCCGGCTCGATTTCTCCAGCCCTGCGCTGCGGCGCATCCTGATCCTCTACCTGCCCATCGCGCTCGGCGTCCTGGTCAGCAACGTCCAGGTCATCGTCGACCGGCGGCTTGCTTCGGGCACGGGGGAGCAGAGCGTGGCGTGGATGGCGAACGCGACGACGCTGATCCAGCTAGCCCACGGGCTGGTCGCCGTGGCCATCGCCCAGGCCGTGCTGCCCACGCTGTCGCGCCAGAGCGCAGCCGGCGACCTGGGAGGCTTTCGCGCGACGCTCGGGATGGGCCTGCGCCTGGTGCTCGTGTTGATCGTGCCGGCGACGCTGGGGCTCCTCGTGCTGGGCAGGCCGGTCATCGAGCTCTTCTTCGAGCATGGTGCCTTCACGCCGGCAGACAGCGCGCAGACTTCGTGGGCGCTGTACGGGTATCTGGCGGGGCTCATCTTTGCCGCCGTGGATTGGCCGCTCAATTTCGCTTTCTATGCGCGGCAGAACACGATCACGCCGGCTCTGGTGGGCATCTGGAGCGTCGCCGTCTATCTGGCCGTGGCGCTGCTGCTCGTGCGCCCGCTGGGCATGATGGGCCTAGTGCTCGCCGATTCGGCGAAGCACTTGAGCCATGCGACGGTGATGCTTTTCCTCACCCACCGGAAGCTCGGCAGCCTTGGCGGGCTTGGCCTGGTGGCTGCCGGGGGGAAGGCCGTCGCCGCGGCAGCCGGGATGGGCGGCCTGATGCTGGCCGTGCGCCAGGGGCTGGCGCCCGCCGCGCCGGCGGGCCTGTTGGGCGAGATCGTGCTCGTGGGCGCGGTGGCGGCGGCCGGGATCGTGGCCTACCTGGGGCTGGCCCGCCTCCTGCGCGTAGAGGAAGTCTCCCTTCTGCGCGGCCTCGTGCGTCGCCACCGGCAGTAGCGGGTACGGCGCGCCTGCCGCCGGCTGCTCCGGTTCTGGCCCCGCCCGATCTTGACACCCTGCCCGAGGACAGTATAATCTCCCTCCGGCGCAAATCGCGCGGGCATCCGGCTGCTGCCCTGGCCCGCCGATTCGCCGATGCAGGGAGAAGAAAGATGGCCAAGAAATCACGACGAGCACGGACGGCGCTGCCGTCCTCATCCGTGGCTGGAGCGGTGGTATCTCCGGTGGTGCAGCCGGTGCGGGTCGTGCGGACGCCCACCGCGCAGGCAGCCAAGGAAGTGGACTTTCGCCACGAGTATTACTACGTCCTCAAGGACCTGAAGACCACGTTCATCATTGCCGGCGTACTGCTGGTGGTGATGGTTGCGCTGGCGCTGGTGATTGCGTAGATTAAAGGGCGTCGATCCAAGCCGCTTTGGCTCTTGACAAGGCTGCGGCGCTCTGGTATACTGGTACCAGAGTAAAGAACCTTAAGCAACACGACAACAGCAGAAACGCTGTACCAGGGGCCAGCAGACCCAGTAGGGATTTGCTGGTCGCTTTGTTGTCAAGCCACAGGCGTATGTGGATTTGACAGGGGTATACGGGTGTGCTAGTATGGCCGCTCGTTGCGCCCGAAAAGGCGCGGTACCTTGACAGAGCCAGAGGTGGGGGCTGCGGCCCGAGCGCGCGGGGACTACCCTGAAGCCAGTCGAGAATCGGCGGCTTCTGAGGAGATCATCCGGGGAGCTGGGGGGAGCGGCGGAAGCCGACGGGGATGTGCAACAGTGGTTCTGGGATTTGACAGGGGTTTTGGCGTGTGGTATGCTGACTATCCTTGTCTGGAAGGACCTTAACAACTGAAGAGTGATAGGAAGATCAGCGGAACTTTGGGCCCTGAATCAAAAGGTGATTTACGGAGAGTTTGATCCTGGCTCAGGATGAACGCTGGCGGCGTGCTTAACACATGCAAGTCGAACGATCATCTGAATAAGGTGATAGTGGCGAACGGGTGAGTAACACGTAGGCGACCTGCCCCAGAGAGGGGAATAACTACTGGAAACGGTAGCTAATACCCCATACACTCGGTAGTTCGGTCTATCGAGCAAAGCTCCGGCGCTCTGGGAGGGGCCTGCGGCCCATCAGGTAGTTGGTAGGGTAACGGCCTACCAAGCCTATGACGGGTAGGGGGCGTGAGAGCGTGGTCCCCCACACTGGCACTGAGACACGGGCCAGACTCCTACGGGAGGCAGCAGTGAGGAATATTGAGCAATGGGCGAAAGCCTGACTCAGCAACGCCGCGTGGGCGATGAAGGCCTTCGGGTCGTAAAGCCCTTTTCTGAGGGATGAGGAAGGACGGTACCTCAGGAATAAGTCACGGCTAACTACGTGCCAGCAGCCGCGGTAATACGTAGGTGGCCAGCGTTATCCGGAATCATTGGGCGTAAAGCGCGTGCAGGTGGGTTCGTAAGTCGGACGTGAAATCTCCTGGCTTAACTGGGAGGGGCCGTCCGGAACTGCGGGCCTTGAGGTCGGGAGAGGGACGTGGAATTCCCGGTGTAGTGGTGGAATGCGTAGATATCGGGAGGAACACCAGTGGCGAAGGCGGCGTCCTGGCCCGCACCTGACACTCAGACGCGAAAGCGTGGGGAGCGAACGGGATTAGATACCCCGGTAGTCCACGCTGTAAACGGTGGATACTAGGTGTTGGTGGCTATCGTCATCAGTGCCGTAGCTAACGCGTTAAGTATCCCGCCTGGGGACTACGGCCGCAAGGCTAAAACTCAAAGGAATTGACGGGGGCCCG
>DAOQVR010000031.1:0-25783 GCA_035341665.1 Anaerolineae bacterium | reverse complement strand
CAGCCAGCAGGAGCCCGACTTCCGCGACGTCGGCGGCGGCCACTGGGTCGCCTGCCATGCGGTGAGCTGAAGTCAGGCTAACCTCCTTCTTGAGGTGTGATTGTGGGACCCTCGCGACGGAGGACGCGGGGCCGTCGCTCACGGTTCCTAAGGTAGCCACCTTGAGCTCAGCCGGCATGATGCTGCGTTTGCCACTGCTGAGCTGTGCCGTGCCCTCCTACATAGGGAGCATGCACATCAACGCGAGGTCAGGCGCCTACTAGGGCAAATATCCTGTGCCTGAGGGTGAGTTTCCGGGTGGGTATCGACTTCTACCCGGCTCGCAGCCCTCTCAGTAGCCTCAAGCTCTATCGTTTGCCCAGCGTTCCCCTGTCTGCTGCATCAATCTCGCCAGGACGCAGTCCCCCCGAGATCTCGCCCGATTTCAGAATCGGCCGTCCTCGCCGACAGCCTTCGTCGCACTCCCGTGCTACACTATCCCCAGGATGATCACATTGGTCGGCCAACAACCCATCAGATTGCACACGCCGGCTCTTTGCCCGATCCACCGCCCCGTGCTATACTTGCCGGCGGTTGTCGGGAGCTTCGAGGCGATACCTTGGCCCAGGCCAAGTGCGCCCGCGGATAGTCCCACACACATCCTTCCTTCTGTTGGGACACGTTACCGGGCAGCAGTGGGTCGACCCCTCGAGGCAGACCCGGTACTCCGATGGAGGAGGGTAAGCGTCTTGGCATCAACTACCAGACCAACCACTTGGCGACGGACTGGTCCTTATGTGCCGACCAACTCCTCGAAGGCCGGCCTCTTGGTAGAGACCCGCGAGTTTCTGCGCGTCCTAGCGCAGACCCGTGACGTCGAGTCGACTGCGCGGCAACTTAGGGATGGAGGGCTGCCGCAGCGAGCCTGGGAAACGCGGCGCACAATCGTCGACTTCATCCGCCGCCGCCTGACAAGCTGGCAGCCTCCCGACTGGGCCCTCCAGGACTTTATTGCCTTTGCCCAAGACTCCGCGTCCGACGCCCTAAAGGCGGCCCTTCTGCTGCACGCCTGTCGCCAGGACACACTCCTCTACGATCTTGTCCAGCAGCTGATCCTTCCCCGCTGGCACCGTGGAGAGGTCGAGGTCCGGCCCGCCGACGTTCAGCAGTTCCTCGACCATGCCGAGCCAACCCATCCCGAGGTCTCCAGCTGGAGCCACGAGACCCGCGACAGGCTCGCCAGCGGCAATCTCTCCATCCTGCGCGACTTTGGTCTCCTCCAGGGTAGAACAGACAAGCACATCGTCGCACCTCTTGTCCCCGCGCCTGTGATCCAACATCTTGTCCGGCTTCTCAGGGCCGAGGGCCTGACCGACCAAGAAGTCCCCCACCACCCCGACTGGGGGCTGTGGATGTGGGAGCCAGACCACGTGAGGCGCGCCCTTGCTGCCTTGGGAACAGAGGAGGTGCCATGGACGACCTAACCCAGAGGCTGGAATACCTGGTTGACCGCTTGAAGACCGCCTACGACTCTGTCGGCCATAGCAGCGGCCGGCCATACATCTACCTCGTATACCCTCCTCAGGAGGAGCGGGCACTGCGGCGCCTGGCAGACGAACTCCTGCGTGACACCGAGTCCCATCGCTTCCACCACATCGATATCCTTGAGGTTGCCGTCGACAGCCTGCGTGGCAAGGAGGAGCAGCGGGAGGAGCTGCTCGCCAATCCCACGGCCGAGGCCAACGCGACTCAGTCGATTCTGCGTCTCTGGGCGCGAAGGATAGCCGGCTTGGTGAAGGAGCGCCTTTCCCTGCCGGGCCCTGGCCGCCCCGTCGTAGTTCTCCGTGGGCTTGCTGCCCTCCACCCCCTCGGCAACCCCACCACCCTGATGGAGTCCATTGCCGAAGGCGAGCCACACGATCCGGTCACCAACCGCGTCGTGCCTCTCGTGCTGTTGGTGCCGGGACTGCGACCACCAGGAGCGAGCCGCACCTACGATTTCCTGGGGCGTGAGGATCTTCGCCTGCAGTTCTATCGAGGCGAAGAAGTATAAGCCAAATGCGGCGCGCAAAGGAGCAGCCATGCGAATCCGCGACGTTTTCGCCACAACCATCACCGAACGCATCGAGCCCGTCGTCAAGGTCGCCGACAGGCGGCCCATGATCCTTCGCGGGGAGCTCGCCCACCTGGTCGTGACTCCTCAGTGGGAGCACTACCTTCGCCAGGCTCTCGATGCCTACGTCGACGCCGCCCGCCGTGACGACGAGCAGGGCATTGCCATCTGGATCAGCGGCTTCTTCGGTTCGGGCAAGTCCCTCTTTATGAAGGTCCTCGGTGCCGTGCTGGAGGGCGGGAGGGTGGAGGGCCAGCCTGTGCGCGAGCTGTTCCTCAGCCGGGTTCCGGCCACAAGTCGGGACTTCCCCGAGATCGAGCGGCTGCTGCGCGCGTGCGAGCATCAGGTCTCCACCACGGCCGTGGGCGGCAATCTCTACTCCCAGGCAGCTGACCCAAACGATCCGCTCGTCCTGCGCGCCTTCAAGCTCTTTGCGGCCCACCATGGCTACACCTTCAACTGGCCGCTGGCATGGGCCATCGAGTACCAGGTCGACGCCCAGGGGCGCAGCGGCGAGTTCCGACAGCAGGCGTGCGATCTGTGCGGCACGGACTGGGAGGAGATCTCTACAGATCCCGAGATCTACCTGGAGAGCCTCTACCGGGCCGCATCGGCGGTGCTCCCGAACCTGTTCGCCGACCCGGCCGCGGCCGACCGCGCCGCCAGCGCCGTCGTGAGGAGCGGGGTCACGCCGGCCGCCCTGGTCAGACGGCTGCGCAACTGGTGCGAGGCCAGGGACCAGCAGGGCCTGCGCCACAAGGTCCTCCTCCAGTTGGACGAGCTGGGCCAGTGGATCTCCGCCGGGAACGCCAACGAGCGGACCATGCAGGTGCAGGCACTGGCCGAAGAGGCTGCCCAGCAGGGCGCCGGCCGGGTCTGGTTGGCCGTCACAGCTCACGGTGACATTCAAGCCCTTGCGCAAAACGTCCAGCAAGAGAACTATGCCAGGATCATCCAGCGCTTCAAGCTGCAGTGCAGGCTCAGCAACGAGGATATCGGCGAGGTAGTAGGTCAACGCATCCTCCGCAAGGACGCGGCCGCCCGGTCGGCGCTGGCCGAGCGCTTCGACGAACGGAGCGGCGAGCTTGTGGAAATGGGTTCTCTCGCCGCCACCCAGCGCGCCTACCCCATCCCTGACGGCGACCGCTTTGCCCAGTCCTACCCCTATATGCCCTGGACCGTGGCCGTCATCCCTGACACAGTCAAGGGCATCGCCCAGGCTGCCGGGCGCGACGAGGCGCTGACCGGATCCAACCGCACCATGATCGGCGTGGTGCAGGGCGCCCTGATCGAGACGCCTGGGTTCCTCGACAAGCCCGTGGGTAGCCTGGTCAGCCTCGCCGACCTCTACAGCCAGCTCGAATCGGATGTGCCCATCGAGACCAAGAGCGACCTCAGCCGCATCAAGGACACCGTGCTCGGCGCCACCCAGCTCACGCTCCGTGTCGCACGCGGGCTCTTCCTCCTCTGTCAGGCGCAGTACATCCCCGCTACCGTGGACAATGTTGCCCGAGCCATCGCCGACTCCGTCGACGTCACCATCGCCTCCATGGCCGCGCCGGTCAGGGAGGAGCTCGAGCGCCTCGTGGATGCACGCTATGCCAAGCGCGTCGGCGAGAAGTATCTCTTCCTCACCACACGGCAGCGCACCTTCCAGGACCGGGTCCACAGCCTCCGGGAGGAGCTCCTCTCCCAGGCCAACGAGCTCATCCAGGCGCTCAAGACCTACGAGGGGGAGACGGCTTTGCGCTTCGATCGGGTCTCTCTGCAGGGACGTGACCTCCTCCTCCGGCTAGAGATCGACGGCCGCATCGCCCGCAACCCATCTGCGTCGGTCACGCTTCACGTCTACAGCCCACTCCAGCGCTCACTCGACTCCGAGATCGGCGACGACACGGCCATGAAGCACCGCTCCAACGGCACCCCGGACGAGATCTACTTTCGCCTGGCCGACGTGACTGGGCTACGCGCTGCCCTTGCCGTAGCCAGGGCGACAGAAGAGGTCGCCGGTCAGATTCTGCAGCGGCACGCCGGCCAATCGGACGAGGAGGTAGCCCGCCAGGCGCTCCAGGTCGACCTGCCCGACTGCAAGGTGACCGTCCGGAAGCTGCTCGAAACTGCCGTCCGCGGCGGCGTGCTCTTCTTCAGGGGTGGCGTCTATCAGCTGGCACCCGGTGACGGCCCGGCGGAGGCCGTACGGGCCACATTGAGCCAGATCCTGCCCAGCATCTACCCTCGCTTCTCGGAGGTGCTTCACCGCATCGGCAACGAGGCCACGGCGGTCAAGGCCGCTCTCGCTGGGAACATTGGGTACGCCGACCTTCGGGCCATGAACGTCTACCGCGCCGATGGCACCCTGGACGACGGCCATCCCTTGCTCAGCACTCTGAGGGGCAAACTCCCCTTACCCGAGCAGGGCCTCCCTCCGGCCAATGCCTCCGCCATACGGTCCGAGTTCGAGAGACCGCCCTTCGGATGGGATGGCAATGTGGTCAAGGTTGGCCTGGCACTGCTCCTGCGAGCTGCTTTGTGCCGGCTCATCCACAACGGCCAAACCTACTCCGATCCTGCTGCCCCGCAGGTGGTCGATCTCCTGACCAAGGAGGCGAGCTTCAGCGGGCTGCGCGTGCAGGGTGTGCACTCCGAGATCACGATCGCCGATCTCATCAAGATCCGGGACCACATGGACGCCGCCTTCGCCGCTCGACCGGCCCTAGTGGAGGCGACCATGAACAACGAACTGGGGGCACGGCTGGCGACCACCGCGCAGAAGGCGCGCGCCGTTCAGACCTGGGCCGCGACCGCGCAGTGTCCCCTTCCACTCGACTTCGAGTCGGGCACGAGTCTGGTGGAAGAGCTGCTTAACACCGCCGCGGCCTCCGCCAGGCTGGCGCGCTTCCTCGAGCAGGGCACCCGCTTGTGCGAGTACACCGGCACACTTGCATCGCTGGCCGGATTCCAGCAGGAGCAAGGGGTGCTTTTCGTCCAGGTGCGCGAGTTCTACCTGCGTATGCTGGACGTCCCGGCCCAGCTGCCGCAACTCCAGCAATTCCTCACCGCCTACCGTGCCTCTGCACAGGATCGGAGCTTCACTCAGGCTGCACGCTGGAATGAGGTCGTCCAGGCCTATCGCTCAGCCACGCAGGCAGTGACCGCCAAGATCGCCGAGCTGCGGGACCAAGTGCTGCAGCAAGCGGACGCCGAAGTGGCAAAGCTTGAATCCCAGGTTCGGAGCGCAGGCGTTCCTGAGGAGCACGTGATCTCCGAGGTCTCCGCTCTGGCAACCCCCTTCGAGCGCGCCCGCCAGGCCGCGGGCCGCCCCGACCTATCCCTGGGTGAGGCAGTTGGCCTTCTCTCGCCGCTCACCGCAGCGGTCCTGGGTGTCCCTCCCAAGCTCCGCGACCTCAAGGAGAAATACCGCACAGACGAGTCCCACGAGATCCACCTTACCTGGCACCAGCTAGCAGGCCGCGTCGAGGTCCGTTCGGCTGAGGAGCTTGATGCAGTCCTGCAACGGCTGCGCGTGCAGGTCGGAGGAAAGTTCGGCGACGACACAACCGTCATAATAGAGTAGCCCATGGACAAGCGCCAGAAAGAACTCCTCCGCACGCTGCTCACTCAGCTCCGCCGGACACTCCTCGGCACGTACGGCGCGTCGGGTGAGCCCGTGCGCGGCGACCTCGACCGCGAGCTCGAGCGCCTGGGCATCGCACCCGACGGCACAATCACGCCTCTCGACGCCCTGTCCAGCCCTACGGCGACCGAGCGACGTGCTCGCCGCGCCGCCGAGGCCCAGCTCGCCGGCCTGCCTGCGGGGGAGCGCCCGGCCGCGCGCCGCGAGATCGTCGAGCGCGCCGGCTACACCTGGATCAACCGCCTGCTGGCCCTGCGGGCCATGGAGACCCGCGGCCTGATCGACTGTGTCCTCCGCTCCGATCCGGAGTATGTCGGCCTGTCCGAGGCCCTCTACGTCCTGCGCCGGACTCAGCCTGCCCGGGCTGCCGGCGCCGATGGCGGCTGGTGGGCCGTGGTCGAGGATGCCTGCCACTCCCAGGCCGCGTCGCTGCCTGGCCTCTTTGACCTGGGCGACCCCGGCGCCGCTCTCCGGCCGAGCACCCAGGCGCTGCTCACCTGCGTTACCCTGGCCGGCGGCGGGTTGTCCGGCTTTACCCATGAAGAGTCGGACGAGGCCTTCCGGGACCCTGACGCCATCGGCTGGGCCTACCAGTTCTACCAGGAGGAGGCCAAGGCCCGTACCTACGCCAAGCTGGGGCGGGGCGGCAAGGTCGAGACGCGCGCCGAGATCGCGTCGGTCACCCAGCTCTTCACCGAGCCCTACATGGTCAAGTGGCTGCTGCAGAACAGCCTGGGGCGCACCTACCACGAGCTCTACCCTGGCAGCGCCCTACCAGACACGTGGGAGTACTACATCCGCCCCGATGAGTTGCAGCCGCCCCATGCCGAGGGCGAGCGTGGGCCTGCCTCGCTGGAGGAACTGACCTTCATGGACCCCTGCATGGGCAGCGGGCATTTTGAGCGCGAGTGCTTTGACATGCTGGCGGCCATGTACCACGAGCGGTATCCGGGCATGCCGGCGCGCGAGATCGCGGACACGGTCCTCAGCCGTCACCTGCACGGCATCGACATCGACCCGCGGGCAGTGCAGCTGGCCGCGCTGACCCTCTACCTGCGTGCCTGGGAGCTGGTGCGCGACGAGAGGCGGGCGCAGCACCTGCCGGGAGCGGGGATCTACACCCCGCCTGCGCTGAACCTGGCGACGACGCCTACGGGGCTGACGCCGGGGGCGCTGGAGCGGCACCTGGAGCGCCACCCGGAGGACGAGGTCTTCGAGCCGCTGCTGCGTGGCGTGTTTGGGGCACTGGAGCAGGCGCCGATCCTGGGCAGCCTCCTCCAGCCCGGGGAGCACCTGGACGAGGCGATCCGCACCTTCCAGTGCCGGGCGAAGGGTCAGCTTGGCCTTCTGCCGGAGCAGGCCGCTCTGAACCGGTTGCTTGACGAGCTGGGCCGGCATGATCCCGCGCAGTTGAGGCAGGTTCTGCTCGATCGGGTCGCCCGCAGCTTCGAGGCTGAGGCCAGGGATGCAGCGGACGTCGCAGCTGCCCTCTTTGGGCGGGAGGCTAGCGCTGGATTGTTCCTCCTGGAACTACTTGACCGCACGTACTCCGTCGTGGCAACGAATCCGCCCTACCTCGGTAGCGGCAACGCAACATCCCAACTACGCACTTTCGTTGAGCATCACTTCCCAGCTGGCAAACGTGACCTGTACGCCGCGTTCATCCTGCGCTGCATCGCACTAACGACACCAGGCGCGAGAGTCGCCATGGTCACGATGCTCAGTTGGATGTTCACCAAGAGCTTCAACACACTGCGCGCTGCGTCCGAGGCAGACTCGCTGTTCTGGCCCTCCGGACGCCCCTTCCGTGGCTTGCTGAACGATACATCGATCGAGGCGATCGCCCATCTTGGCCCAGGGGCATTCGAAGAGATCAGCGGTGAGGTGGTCCAGAGCGTCATGTTCACGCTTTGCGTGAGTACACCCTCCACTGGTCACACGGTAACAGCATACCGCCTTGTCCACTTCAGAGGCTCGGCGCACAAGGCCGATGCCCTGCGGCGATCCCTCGGGCGCTATTCACAGAAGACCCAGCTGATGACATCTCTTCCTGGAAGCCCATTGGGGTACTGGCTGAGCGACAAACTCCTGAATGTCATTGCCGGGAAAGCCGTTATCAGGCTTGGAGCCCACACACGGGCAGGCCTAACGACCGGAGAGGGTACCAAATACTACCGCAAGCACTGGGAACTGCCTGACCCGCAAACCTGGCTGCCGATCGCCAACGGCGGTTCGTACAGAAAATGGCAGGGACACCGTGTCGAGTTCTTGCGGTGGGGCACCGGTTGGCAGCAGATCTTGTCCCAGCTTGGGAATAAGCTCCCGAGCCGTGAGTATTACGCCGTGCCGGGGGTCGTGCTAACACAGAGTGCGCGAGGTTGTCTCTCGTGTCGGCTGTGGTCAGGGGGCGGCTTCACGAATTCCAGCATTGCGGCCTTCCCCGTTAGCCCAGCAGTCAACCTCGACCTCGCCGCATGGCTAAACAGCCGAGTCGCATCATATCTTGTGCGTCTCTACTCGCAGAAGATGGGCATTGAGGCCCGCCACCTTGACGGGCTGCCCTTTCTCCGCGACGCCGAGTGCCGCGAACTGGCGAGCTATTGCTGCTCCGTAAAGGCGCTACTCGTGAATGCCGATCCCACCGAGCGCAGTTACTCGCCGCAGCCTCTGGAGCATGCCTCCTGGATCGCCGCCAGCCTTCATGCGGCTGAGGCGGTGATAGAGGAGCGGGTCATCGGGCTTCTCGGACTAGAGGAAACGCAGGGCGAAGTCTACCGCGCGGCTGGCACTCCAGCGGGAGGCTATCCCCTGATCGCGGGCTATAGCGGCTTCGGCGAATCAGCGGCGGCATCGATGCTGCCGCCAGCCCCCCCATCGTTGACGGCTTCGCTACGACAACATTCTGAGCTGTGCCTGCCGCAAGCGGACATGACACATCTCAAGACCGCGCTCCGCACATCCTACGATGCTGGACCAGGAGCGGCAGCCAGCGACTCTGAGCTAGACGAGGTCCAGCAGCCTGTGGACGAGGAAGCGGCGCTGACTGGGGCAGAGATCCCTGCTCCACCCGAGACCTTCCTGGAGCAGCTCAGCCAGAAGCTCCAGATCCACCCCATCAGCGTCTACTGGCTGCTTGAAGAGCTGCGCGCCGAGGGAGTCCGCTGCAAGCCCGAGGAGCAGCGCATTCTCGAGGACCGCCTCTCCGTCCTGGTCCTCCGCCTCCTCGGCCACCGTTGGCCCAGGCAGATCGAGGCCGGCGAGCCGGTGCCTTCCTGGGCCGATCCCGACGGCATCATCCCGCTAACTGCCGGCACCGGCGACCCCACCGTCGCCGACCGCCTGCGCGAGCGCCTGCGTGCCGAGGACGGTCCCCTGGGCGCGCAGAAGGCCGAGGCCCTCCTGGCCGAGCTGACCGGCCAGGACCTGGAAACGTGGCTGCAGAGGCCCTTCTTCCCGCGCCATGTGCGCCAATTCAAGCACCGCCCGATCGCCTGGCACCTGGCCTCGGTGCCGCGCGGCAGGAAGAAGGCAAGCCGCAATCCGGCCTTCGAATGCCTGCTCTACTACCACGCCTGTACCGGCGACGTCCTCGCCCGCCTGCGCACGCACTACCTGCAGCCGCTCCTGAATGCGATGCAGGGCCAGGCACAGCATGCTCGCCGGGCCGGCGATGAGACGGGCGCCGCCCAGGCAGCCGAGCGGGCCGCCGAGCTGGAGGAGTTGTCCAGCCGGCTGCGCCAGGTGGAGGTCGAGGCTTTTGCCTGCCCCGAACTGGACGCCTACGTGGAGGTGGAGCCGCTGGACCGCTGGAGTGGCGACGGCGTCTGTCCCCCGGCGACCCGGGCCAAGCTGCTCGCCCACGAGCGCGCCTGGCACGTGGACGTCAACGACGGGGTACGGGTGAACATAGCCCCGCTGCAGCAGGCGGGCCTGCTGGCCTCCGGCGTGCTGAACGCCAAGGACCTGCCCAAGGCGATTGGGGACCGGGCGCGCTGGCGGAGCGACGAGCGGCGCTGGGTGCGGGAGGGCATCCTGCCGCGCTGCGGGTGGATGGACGAGTCGGTGCCGGAGAGCCCGCGCTGGACGGAGCGCGCGCCGGAGCGGGAGGCGGAGCGCCAACGGCTGGAGGAAAAGCGCCGCGCCCTGCTGGCACGGCTCGAAGGCGGCGCGCCCGCCCCGGCGGAACCGGAAGACGACGGCCAACTCCCGGGGATGTTGGCACAGTGAAGGGGGTATAGCCTGGATGGCTGATACACTTCGACAGCGAATCAGCGCCCTAGTCCATCAGGTGATTGACGGCTACCCAGGCGCCTGGTTGGTCTGGTGCGACCGGCGCCGCGACTGGCTGCCCCTGCTCAAGCAGGCAGCGTCTGGTGCGGGCGGCTTCACGCTGCATGCGGTGACGGCCGAGTTGGCAGGGCACATCGGCGGGGTGAGCGCTCGTGCCGAGCTACAGAAGCACCTGAGCGCCGGCGAGTCCTTCGTCCTGTGCGTGCCCAGCCCTGCCGACCGGCTTGGTTGGCTGTGGGCGCAGGCCCTGCTCGCAGAGCGCATCTACGACCGGCCCCTGCGCGACCAGTTGCGCGACTGGGGCTGGCAGCCGCACACCCTGACCATGACCGAAGACGAGGTCGCGGCCCTGGCCCGCCGCTCGCTCGACCAGGATCCTGGGGAGTGGGGCGGCGCTGCTCTCCAGCCAGACAAAGCGCTGCTCTTGGAGGTCCTCGCCGGCGGCTCGCAGCCGGAGGCTGACCAGCGTCTCTTGCTCGACCTCACGACGCAGCAGGCAGGCCTTCCCCCCGTAGACGAAGCCAACCTTCCTCTATGGCGCACGCGCTGCCTTGCCAGGCTGTTGGTGACCGAAGCCGACGCCGCCGCCCCGGGGCTCGTGCCCGAGGGGCACGAGCTGCTCATCCGGCATCCCGAACGCACTCTCGCCCTCCAGATCCTGGACGACTGGTGCGACTCGATCCGGCTCAGCAGGGGCCTGCCGGAAGCAATCCTCCAGGCGGACGCCGTCGCCGGCTTGGGCAATCTCCCCAGCGCAAGCACTCGCCTCGACGGGCCGTATCTGTCTCAGGCATTGGAGCAGGCAGTGTTTTCCCGACAGTGCGCTCGCCTCGCGGCGCTTGTCGGGCAGCCGCTGATCGAGGAGCTCGCCGGCCTCGAAGGGGTCGCCGAGCGCCACGCCCATGGCTTCTGGGGGCTGGGCTGCCAGCATCCCAAGGCCATCCCCTGGCTCGAGCTGCAGCGGCTCTGCCGGGCAGCGCGGGCATTGCTCGAATCCGGCAGTAGCCAGCCCTGGACCACACCCGCACAGGCCGTCGCCTGGTACACCTCTGACGGATGGGGCGCCGACCGCGCCGGGGAAGGGATCCTGCGCGACCTCATCAAGCCGGCGCCCGCCCTCTTGTCCCTCATCGGCCCTCTCCGCGCCGCTTACCGGGCACGCTGGGAGCAAGCCATGATCGAATGGTCGCGCGTTTGGACGGAGGCCGGTTGCCCTACCCCCGACCTCCCCACCGCCGGCACCTGGCTCGCCGAGCGGCTCCAGCAGCCGCGTCCTACGGCCATCCTCGTCCTGGACGCCCTGCGCTACGACCTGGGCTGCCAACTTGCCGAGCGCATCAACCAGCAGGAGGGCACGAGCCGGGCCGCCGTCGCACCTGCCCGCGCGCCTCTGCCCACCGTCACGCCCCTGGGCATGGCCCTGGCTCTGCCGCTGCCAGAGGCAGCCGTCGAGGCAGACGTAGTCGATGGAAAATGGCAGGTGCGGCAGGCAGGTCACGGCGACGACTTGGGCCTGGCAGCCGCGCGCCGCGCCTGGTGGCAGCGGCATGGGCACGTGCCCGCCGACGCGATGCTCGACATGGCGGCGGTGCAGGCTGGCCAAATCCCGGCCCCCGGCCCGGGCCGCGCACGGCTTGTGGTCCACGACGCCGCCATTGATGCCCTCGGCCACGAAGATGTGCTGGAGGCCCAGGGGGCCGGCAGCGTCCTCGATCGCTATCTACTGGCCGTCGAGCGTCTCCGCTCAGCCGGCTGGCTCCGCATCCTAGCTGTGACCGATCATGGCTTTCTCCATTGGCCGGTGACAGAAGAGAAGAACGTCGCGCCGCCAATCGCCGCACCTCCTCCAGCCTACAGCTCACGCCGCGCCCTGGCCTATCCGTCCCACGTGTCATTTCCGGGTCCCCAGGGCCTTGCCCCCGGCGGCCGTTGGCGGGGGGCCGTCCCGTACGGGGCAGCCTCGTTCCGTGCCTACGGCGGCTTGGGTTACTTCCATGGCGGTGCCTCTCTCCAGGAGTGGATCATCCCCTGCCTGGCGGTCGAGTGGCCTCTGCAGGCCAAGCCGGTGGGGGTAACCTTTGCGCCCCTGCACCAGGTGCTCGGCCAGCGGGTACGCGTCCACCTGCAGGTGCAGCGCGCCAGCCTCTTCGTCGAGGAGGGCCTCCCGCGCCAGGTAGTGGTAGTCATCCGCGATGCAGCCACCCACAACATCCTCTTCGAGGCCAAGCCGGTCACCGCCACGCCTGACCTCTCCCAGCTGGACGCCACTGCCATCGCCCGCGAGGGCGCCACAGCCTCACGCGGGACGCACCTCCGCTTGGAGGTGCGCGACTATACGACCGAGGAAGTGCTCGACACCTGTGACAGCACCCTCGGCATCGAGCTGACCGGGTGGTAGCGAATGTCGGCCACACCCGCGCCGCAAGGCCTGGGCAGCCGTGGAAACGGGAGACGATATGACCAACGAAGACACGTTCGTACCCGACGAACTCGACCGCAGGCTATTCGAGGCCTTTCCCGGCCTCGTGATGCGCAAGGACCTCACGCAGAAGGTCCGAGGCACCACCAAAGCGCCCTCCTACGTCATCGAGTTCATGCTCAACAAGTACTGCGCCAACCTCTTCGACACCGCTGACGTGAAGGCCGGTCTGCAGCTCGTCCAGGAGGAAGTGGCACGCTACATCCCTCGCGGCGACGAGACCGAGGCGATCAAGGCCGCCATCCGCGAGCGCCCTCCCCACAGGCTCATCGACATGGTCAAGGTCGAGCTCGACGAGCGCCTCCAGGAGGGCGTCTACTGGGCCAGCCTGCTGACGGCCAACGTCAACCACATCAACATCTCGCCCCAGATCATAGAGAGATACGAGCGGCTGCTCACCGCCGGCGTCTGGTGCAATATTCTCCTCCACTACGACGACTCCATTCGCTACCGCGGCCGCACCTTCCCCTTCGTCATCTCGCGCCTGGAGCCGGTCCAGGTTGGGAGTGTGGGCTTGGCTGAGTACTGCGCCGGCCGCGATCGCTTCACCCGCGACCAGTGGATCGATGCCTTGGTGCGCACCATGGGCTACGAGCCCACCCACCCGCTCATGACGGAACGCGTGAAGCTGCTCTACTTGATGCGATTCGTCCCGTTGGTCGAGGCCAACTACCACATGATCGAGCTCGGCCCCCGCCAGACGGGCAAGTCCTTCTGCTTCACCGAGTTCAGCCCGTACGCCACGCTGTTGGCCGGCGGCTCGATCACTGTGCCCAAGCTCTTCGTCAGCAATACCACCCCACCCCGTCCCGGGCTCATCGCCCAGCGCGACGCGGTCGGGTTCGACGAGATCGCCGGCAGCTCCTTCGACAAGGACGACGACAAGAACCTGTACAAGAGCTACATGGAAAACAATGCTGTGAACCGCGGCACGATCACCGTCAAGGGCGATGCCGGCTTTGTCTTCAACGGCAACATCAACTTCGATCCGCGCCAGTCGCTTGAGGCGGAGCACCTCTTCAAGCCCCTGCCGCCCTCGATCAGCGACGACATGGCCTTCCACGATCGCTGGGCGGGCTACCTGCCGGGATGGGAGATGCCGCGGCTGATCCCCGAGCTAATCACGCCGCACGTCGGCTTCATGCTTGACTACACCAGCGAGCTCTTCCACCGAGAACTGCGGCGCATCGGACACTTTGGCTCTCTCTGGGAGGAGTGGTTTGAGGCGACGCCCGGCGAGTGGAGCACGCGCGACACGCGCAGCGTCAACCGCACCTTTTCCGGCCTCACCAAGCTGATCTTCCCGACCGGCACCATGACCAAGGAGGACGCCCGTCTCCTCCTCCGCCTGGCGCTGGAGCTGCGACTCATCGTTCGGCTGCAGCTGCACACCATGAGCCCGAATGAGTTCCCGCTCACCGAATTCACGTACCTCGACCGTGACGCCGGCCGCCTCGAGGCCGTGTCTGCGGCATGATAGAGCCATTACTCAGGAAGGAGAGTCCTGCGATGAACTTGTCGCTTCCATGCCCCCGCTGCTCCCAGTCCGGTGCTACCGGCAAAGTAGCTCACCATGAGACGATCATCGACCGCAGCCACGTCCTGGACAGCCCAGGAGTGATCTTGGGCGAGACCCCCGGTAGTTTCTGGTGGTGCGATGAGTGCCACGAGGTGTTCCTGACCCGCTGTGAGTCGCCCCTCGTGCTGCAATCCCCTGATGCAGGCCCTTTGTACCAATGGGACGTTGACGCGCAAACATGGAGACCGGTTGCCGACGAGTGGACGCTCTAGTCATCGGTTGAACAAATAGCGAGGGAGTGCTACGGATACGTCTGCGCACCGGCGTCAGCAGGTCATTTCCGCCTTCAAGGGCTTTCTGATCAGGCATCGGCTCGAGCCCGCTAAGTACGGGCCTCCGCAAGATCCGGACTATGACTTATGGTACGGTCTGGCCCAGTCAGGTGACGTCCACCTCGCTTTCCGGTTTCGTCGAAGGGATCTCGACAGGCTACTGGACTTGGTGGATCGTCTGTACCCGAGCCAGACCCACAGAAAGACCGTGTCGGACCTCCTCACTGACGCCACAAAGGCCTGGCTCGAAGCCGGAGCAAACAAGAACGACCAACCTACGCTCGAAGCTGCAGCGCGGCAGTTCCTAACCCAAGTAGAAGAGCGGATCAGGAGCCTAGTAGTCCTCGTACCCATCGAAGGGCTCGAAGCCAACTTCAGCGAGGATGTAGAGATCGCTCGATGCCGCCTCTCCAGCAACTCTCCGCGATCGCAGTTGATGCTGGCAATCTCTCAGGCCCGAGAGCGGGTACACAGGAACGAAGAGTCTCCCGTTCCAGCCGAGCAAGCCTCCGCCTACTTCAGCGTTGCCGTGCAAAGCCACTTCGGGAGGGCTCTGAAGCGAGCCGGCGCCGAAGTTGAGCTTGCACTGAACGTGATCAGGCTGTATCGCGCATCTTTCTACTTCGACATCCACAACCGGTCGGTCCCAAGGCAGATGGGAATCGTCGGGACGCGCCATGAGGGCAGGTACGGCAGCATGTACGTCCTCCGGGGCGGCCATCCCGTAGAGGATCAGAGCCCTGGGTTCCAGGAGAGCTTTAGACACGTCGATTCTTACGAGATCAACAATGCGGTCATCAAGTCCATGAGAGCCCACGGCCTAGATCGGATCAACAAGCTCTTGACGACCGCAGCATCAGGCGGTGGAGGAGAGACCTCCAGGAGCCTGCTTCGTGCCATCGACTGGTTTGGCAAAGCAACCACCGCCATGTCGATGGCTGAGAGCTTTCTGATGTACGTCATCTCGATTGAGGCACTTCTCTCCCGAGGCGACAGAACGCCAAAGGAAAGCTACGCTGAGCGCATAGCAGCTCTCGTCACACGCCAAGACGACGTCGTCGTCTTTCCTGTGGATGGCTATCTGTCGCGCCCGTTCTCCCAAACCCTCAAAAGCGCTGCGAACCAGAGCGCGAGGAGAGCCCGCGTGTACGACCGGGCCGTCAAGCTATTTGGCATCCGCAACGACATCGCTCACGGAGCTAAGGTCGAGGCCGAGATCGACACTGTCGATCTGCTCGATTGTGAGACGCTCATTCGCAATGCCATACTCTCCTTTGTGGATGGGGGATGGGACACTCTAGCCGACTTCAAGAAGTGGATGGCCAAACGCTAGGCTGCGCTGCCAGCCAACGGCTCCGCCATCCTGATCCTGACAGACCAGCAGAACACTGCGGCGGCGCGCCTGCCCTGGCGCCCTTGCCATGTTCTGCACCTACCCCTATGTCTCGCAATGAAGACTGCGACGGCGCGTGCCACGGCGGCTAGTCCTTCCTCTACGAGGCGCAGGGCCAATGACACATTGGCGACCGCCTCGTCTCCAGCGACACCGGCAGCGCCAACAGCCCCGCCAAGTGCTTCCGCGACAGCCTGGCTCAGGAAGCGCCGTCGCCCACCTCAGCCGCTGTCCAGAGGGCTACCGTCCATCTGGTCGAGCACTGAGCCCAAGCCCAGGCTTTCGACCAGAACCATCTGCCCGGCGACGCCGGCCCTCTGCCAGCCGATGCGGAGGCCGCCACCGGCGTCTGCAACGACGACGAGAGGTCGCCCTTCTGACCTCCCTGCTAGAGCTTGCCATAACCACGACAAGGGCAGGGTGTGCATGCCCTGCCCCCATCTCCCTCGATGACCAGTGTCCGGGCTCGTGATCCGACATTGACGAGGCTGCTCAGGGCCGGCACGCCCCACTTGCATCACGGTGCCCCACACTTAGGGATGGGACGTCGCTACCGCAGGCAAGGGGTGGCTTCTTTCCGGTTGACTAGCAGTCGATACTGCCGCCAGTCACTAGTTCAGGCCGGCCTGCCAGGCTGCTAGGTAACAACAATCCCCTTTCAAGGGCCGATCCCAAGCGCCAGGTAAACACGACAGCCGTCTCGAAGTTTTAACGTTCAGGGTATTGACAACCCACTGTGAACGTGCTATACTTGGGCAATCGATTGCGCAATCGATTGCGCGGCGAACAAGAAGGACATGTGAGGGCGCATGATCACAATGCGGGATGTGGCGGACCGCGCTGGCGTCTCGGCGACAACCGTATCTCACGTCATCAACGGCACTCGATTCGTCAGCGAAGAAATCAGGCAACGCGTCCTGGACGCTATGCGCCAGCTCGAGTACCAGCCCAATGCACTAGCCCGCAGTCTCCGGCTCGGCCAGACCAACACACTGGGCATGATTGTCCCGGACAGCGCCAACCCCTTTTTCGCCGAGATGGCCCACGCGATCGAAGGCGCCAGCTTCAGCCACGGTCACAACGTGATCCTCTGCAACTCCGAAGGAGACCTGAGCAAAGAGCTAGTCTACACCAATGTCCTGATGGAGAAGCAGGTCGATGGGATCATATTTGTGGCCGCGGGCCTCAGCTCCCAGCACATTCTCTCAATCGCAGAGCGCAGCGTACCGGTTGTGGTCGTCGACCGAGGGTTGCCGGATATCGCAGTCGACACCGTCATGTGCGACAACAAGGGGGGCGGATACGCGGCCACAGCTCACTTGATCGGGCTGGGCCACACCAGGATAGGCTGTATTTCGGGACCCTCCACTCTGACGCCCAGCGCTGGTCGCGTACTCGGATACCGCCAAGCGCTCGCCGACAGCGGGCTCCCGGTCGACGAGAACCTCATCCAGCAGGGTGACTTTCAGTACTCCCGAAGCGCATCGGCCATGGCCCGTCTTCTGGAGCAACCGGAGCCACCGACGGCCGTGTTCGCCTGCAACGACATGATGGCTATTGCCGCGATCAGCGTGGCCAATGAGCGCGGGCTTCGTGTTCCATGCGAACTGGCGGTCGTGGGCTTTGATGACGTGGCTTTGGCGTCCTTCATAAGCCCTCCCCTCACGACGGTAGCACAGCCAACCCAGCAGATGGCAGAGAAGGCCATCGAACTCCTGCTTGCGCGGATCGACAACCAGGCGCTCCCAGTGCAGCGTCTGCTCCTCGCGACTCACCTGGTGGTGCGCCGCTCCACTGCCCCGCTCGGAGGGCTCTATGCCCGGTAGGGTCGTTGTAGTTGGCAGCCTGAACATGGACTTTGTCGCGCGAGTGCCTCGCTTGCCCAAGCCGGGTGAAACGCTCATGTCTACCGCGTTCCGTACGGTCCCCGGCGGCAAAGGCGCCAACCAGGCAGTTGCGGCGGCCCGCCAGGGTTGCCAAGTCGCTATGGTGGGGCGGGTTGGCACCGACACCTACGGAACGATCCTCCTCGATGGGCTGTCCAGCGCCGGTGTCGATGTCACCTTCGTCCAGCGCGACCCCGATACGACAACTGGCTTGGCGCTCATCTTGGTCAACGATGACGGCGAGAATACAATCACCGTTGTCCCTGGCGCGAACGCTAGACTGAACACCGAGCACCTGCTTCCGGCCCACGAGGCCATACGCACCGCGTCTGTGGTGCTTGCACAACTGGAAGTACCCACCGACACGGTGGCCTGTGCACTTGAGCATGCGCGGAACTGTGGGGCTCGGACGCTGCTCAACCCAGCCCCCGCCACTCCACTCTTGCCTCACGTTCTGGAGCTCGTCGACTTCCTGGTCCTGAATGAGACTGAGGCAGAGATCTTGACGCGAACTCCGGTAGGGACACTTGGGGACGCCCGCCGTGCCGCGGTCCAGCTGCGCGAGATAGGTGGCATGACGGTGATCGTCACGCTCGGCAGCAAGGGGGCGCTCCTTGTTGGCGCGCACGTGCACCATGTGGAGGGACTTGAGGTCCCGGTTGTCGACAGCACAGCGGCGGGGGACTCTTTCGTGGGAACGTTTGCGGCTGCCATCGCCGGCGGGCAGGACCCGCTCGAGGCTCTGCGGCTCGCCAACGCTGCTGGCGCTCTGGCCGTGACCCGCCTAGGTGCTCAGCCTTCGCTCCCCAATCGCGTGGAGCTAGAGGCCTTCATGCAGGGCCGCGCGCCATGACAGCGGGCAGTTGTAGGAAAGGAGGTGATTTGGCAGATACCGCCGAGACATTTGGACTCTGCGACAGCGAGAAGGCCGGACACAAGATACCGAACGGGGTGCCGCTGTGGCACCCGGAAAAGCGAAAGAAAGGACTGAGAGAAGATGACCGCACGACATAGGCTCCAGAGACATAGGGGCAGATCGCAAGCCTTGGCAGCGTGTCTGCTGATCCTCGTTCTGTTTGCGACTGCATGCGGCTCTACGCCCGCACCCACGCAGGTACCGCCTCAGGTGGTGGCTTCGACCGAGGTGGCACCCGCCGTCCAGGAAGGCACCTCCGAAGAGGCAGCCGGCTTCCCGCCACCCGAGTCGGCAAAGATCGACTGGAAGCAGTTCGCCGGCACAACAATTAACGCGCTGCTAGTAACCCATCCCTACACAGATGCCTTCAAGGCGCAGGTGCTGGAGTTTGAGGCGTTGACCGGCATGACGGTCAACGTGACCGCGCTCCCCTACATGGAAGCGGCCGACCGGATCATGACTGATGTGAGCAGCGGCCAGGGGCAGTTTGATGTCATATTCTCCGCATACCCTTGGGACTGGCAGTTCGGGCAGTTCTATGCCTCGCTGGACGACTACATCGCGGATCCCACCCTCACCGATCCGGAGTGGTATGACTTCAATGACTTCATGCCGCTCATCATCGAGTCCAGTCGGTGGGACCGCACGGCTGGACATGCGATAGGAACGGGCACCCTGGTCAGCATGCCGGTGATGTTCGAAACCTACATCTTGGCCTATCGTCAGGATCTGTTCGACAAGTACGGAGTGTCCGTCCCCAACACGTGGGATGAGTTCTTTGGCGCCGCCCAAGCCCTCACGCGGACGGACGAAGGGCAGCAGCTCTACGGCTACATCGGCCGCGGCGACTACGGCCTCGGTCCGCTGATGACCACGCTCATTCTGATGTATCGGGCCAATGGGCTGAGCGATCTGACCGAGGATCTAGTCTGTGCCATCGATGACCCAAAGGGTGTCGAGATCACTGAGAAGTACCTCAAAATGGTCAAGGAGGCCTCACCTCAGGGCTGGGCATCGGTCAGCTGGGACGATGCCATGCACCGCTTTGCTGCCGGCGGATATGCGATGATTCACGACATTGACTTCGCCGCCGCCACCTACGAGAACCCAGAGACATCACAGGTCGCCGGGAAGGTGGCGTACGCTATCCCACCCGAGGGGCCTGCGGGACGGTTCACAAGCACCTGGATCTGGGGCCTAGCGCTGAACGCACACTCGAAGAACCCGAAACCGGCTTGGCTCCTCATCCAATGGGCCACCAGCAAGAAGGTTCTGCTGGAAGCGACCCTCGAGCACAACAACTACAACCCTACGCGAACCTCGGTCTGGAACGATCCTGCAGTCGTCGCTGTTGCCAGCGACTGGGGCGGGGGAACGTACCGGTCTGTGGTGGATGAGACGTTCTCCAATTACACCAGACTCCTCTGGACGCCAAGCTCGCAGGTTACCCATGTGGCTGATATCTGGACCGACTACCTGCACAAGGCATATGCCGGCGAGATGACCACCGAAGCTGCGCTTCAGACAGCTTGCGACGAGATTGACAGCCTCCTCATCCGTGAGGGAATTCAGAAACCGTAGGGTAGTCGAGTTGAGTGCAGCCATGCCTTCTAGCGTGTCAGGAAGGTTCCGGCTCCGACTCGGGGCGAGAAGCCGGCGAACTGTGTCCCGGCTTCTCGTCTTCGGGCCGAGTGCGACAATCTTGGCCTTCCTCGCCTTTCCGATCCTTCTGGCCCTCTGGTACAGCTTGACCAACTACAAGTTGACCAACGTCGCCGGTCCGCAGCTCATCGGCCTGGACAACTACCTCTATATTCTCAAGGACCCACAAACGCTTGACCGGTTGGTGACGACGCTCAAGTTTGTGCTGCTCTCGCTCGGGATTGAACTGCCTGGCGGCTTCGCCGTCGCACTTCTACTCAACCGCGAGAGCCGGGGGATCCGTGCCCTGCGTACTGTGGTCCTGATGCCAATGATGGTGCCTTTCATCGTCGCAGCTCTCGTCTGGAGGACCATGATGGCTCCTGTGGAGGGGGTGCTCAACTACGGGCTGAGCCTGGTCGGTCTGCCGCCTTCTGCGTGGCTTGGTAGCCCGACTACAGCGCTCCCTTCTGTGGTGCTTATCGACGTCTGGACCCAGATCCCTTTTGTGAGCCTCGTGCTGCTTGCTGGCTTGCAGGGTCTTCCTCGTGAGCCATACGAGGCTGCCAGGATCGACGGTGCGTCGGAGTGGCAGTTGTTCCGCTATCTGACGCTCCCCCTCATGACTCCTTTTCTGTCTCTGATCTCGATCTTCCGCGCCATCGAGACTTTCAAGGTGTTCGACATCATCTTCGCAACCACCAAAGGCGGGCCCGGAAAATCGACTACGACACTGAACATCGCGGCGTACAGGGAAGGATTCACATACGGCAGCATGGGCAGCGCTCTATCCTACGTCTTCCTGCTGGCCCTGCTCATAGTCCTGGTGGTGGGTGTCCTCACGATGCTTTGGCGCCGCTCCAGTCGATTGACGAGTGAATAGATGACTACTCGATATCGTATTGGCCGTTGCCTGCGTGGACTGGCGCACATCGCCGCCTTGGTCGCCCTCTTGGTCTTCATAATCTTCCCACTGGTCTGGGTCTTCATGATGTCCTTCAAGGGGCCAAATGACCTCGTGGCGAACCCTCCTCGGTTCGTTTTCCGGCCCATTATAGAGAACTACGCGGCCGTTCTTCAGCTCGACATGGACTACTCGAAGCTGGGCATCTATACTGCGGCGAGCGTGGATTTCCTGGCTGGGTATCGCAACAGCCTCGTGATCTGCATCGGCGCACTCGCCATGTCGCTCCTTCTCGGCCTTCCAAGCGCATATGCCCTTGCCCGGTTCGAGTTTCGCTTCAAGGAACACCTCGCCTTCGGCTTCCTGGGGATGCGCTTCGTGCCCGATCTGGCTTTGGTCATCCCCCTCTACATCCTGTTCCGGCAACTGCACCTGTACGACACCAAGCTGGGGCTTATGATCTCCTACCAGTCCTTCATGCTTCCCTTCATCATCTGGACGATGCGCGGCTATTTCCAGGAGGTACCCAAGGAGCTTGAGGAAGCTGCTGCCCTGGATGGATGTTCCTTTCTTGGGACCTTTCGCCGGATCGTGTTGCCCCTGACGGCGCCCGGGCTGGCTGCCACCGCTGCGCTTGCGTTCATATTCGCCTGGAACAACTTCGGGTTCGGACTGATGCTCACCCAGGTGAACGCTCAGCCCGTGACCGTGAAGATGCTGGGGTACATCACCTATACCGCAACACTCTGGGGGCAACTCGCAGCTGCCGGCGTGATCATTATCGCCCCCCAGCTCCTGGTGGGAGTGTTCATACAACGCTACATAGTGCGCGGGTTGACATATGGAATGCAGTAGCGACAGCAAGAGCCGGGAGAGGGTACTGGAGTTGATTGACGCCGCGGGACCCACCAGGCGGGCCGCCGACCTGTTTCGATATGCCGAGGACCTAGAGTCATTCCTTCCCGACACCATCATCGACGCCCACGTGCACCTGTGGAACAGCGGCTGCGTTACAACGCCCTTTGCGCCTGAACGTTATCGGTCGACGATGCTGGAAGTCGCTGATGGCTACAGCTCAGCCTCGATGCACCTGACCTACCGCGAACTCCTACCCGGCAAGAAGGTGGCTTCAGTTTGCTTTGGCCTTGCCGCCTTTGAGGCCGACCCGGAGAGGGTCAATTCGATGGTCGCGACGGAGGAAGCTAGCGTCCACGCGAGGCTGCTCATACCACCGTCAGGCGCAGAACTTGACTGCCTGCGGCAGTTCCTAACAAAGGGCGGTTTCGTCGGGCTCAAGCCCTATCCCGAGCGTACGACACGCTGGCACCTGAAGGAAGAGAGCGTCGGGATCGGCGACTTTGTGACGCGACCTCAGTGGCAGCTTGCCGATGAGCTCGGCCTTCCCATCTTGCTCCACCCGCCGCGCGCGCGCCGGATGGCAGACCCAGGAAATCTCCGCGCTCTGGAGTCGAGGCTGGAGCGCTGGCCTAGGGCGAAGGTGGTCCTGGCTCACCTGGGTGCCACCGCATGCCCCGAGGGTTATGCCCGCAGCCTGGCTCGCCTGCGCCGGTATCCCCAGGTCTTTTTCGATACCGCCATGGTGTGCAATTCCACGCTCATCCGGCTGGTCCTTGACGCGGTCGGACCCTCACGGCTCATTTTCGGGACAGACCTGCCATTTGCCCTTGTTCGAGGGCAAACGGTCTGTCGAGATGGGACTGGGGTGCTTTTGACCGAGGGTAGGTACAATTTCGGCGTTGAGAGCGGAGCGCCCCATGCATACCTCTTGTATGAGTCCCTTCTCGCAACCAAGGCCGCTCTGGTCGGAGCCGGGCTGCGGCAAGATGACGTGCGGCGCATCTTCGCTGAGAATGCTGCGGGAGTATACTCAGCGCACTCTACTTTGGAGAGGAACGGTTCACCACAATGACAATCAGAGTCCTGATCGCCGGCGAGTCGTGGGTGACCCACAGCATTCACCAAAAGGGATTTGATTCCTTCACCACAACGACCTACTGCGAAGGAGTCGGGTTCTTGCGCAACGCCTTGGTGCAGTCCGGATACCAGGTTGACTTCATCCCTAATCACCTCGCGCCCACCGAATTCCCGTCCAGTGCCGCCGCCATCAGAGAGTACGGCGCAGTGATCCTGAGCGACATAGGCAGCAACACCCTACTGCTGCATCCTGAGACCTTCGAGCACTCCACGATCAAGCCAAACCGCCTCACACTGCTACGCGACTATGTGGCGGCGGGAGGTGGGCTGATCATGGTCGGTGGCTACCTGACCTTCCAGGGCATTGAGGGTCGTGCACGGTATGCGGGAACGGCGGTAGAGGAAGCGCTGCCCGTAACGATGCTCCCTCACGATGACCGAGTCGAGGTCCCTGAGGGGTGTTCGCCCGTGGTTCTGCGCGCCGATCACCCTGTCGTAGCCGGTCTGCCGGGCCCCTGGCCTAGCTTACTCGGCTACAACCGGGTGTTGCCGAAGTCAGCCGGTGAAGTGGTCGCAACGGTAGGCATAGATCCGCTTCTTGCCGTTTGGACGTTCGGGGAAGGCCGCGCCGCGGCATTCACGTCGGACTGCGGGCCGCATTGGTGCCCACCTCCGTTTGTGGAATGGTCCGGCTACAACCTTCTTTGGCAGCAACTTGTCGCGTGGGTGGCTGGACGCTGAGCGCTGCGGGTGCCGGCAGAGGCGCGACCCGCAGCAACAGGAGCCGTTCTGGCGCTGGGCACCCGACACCCTTCAGGGCCAGGGCCCATCGAGACTGCGGTTCAGCGTACGAATGGCCGTCCCCCGGCACATGCCGGAGTGTCGCCCGCATGTTGCATTACCGAGTGCGTCGGCTGAGTCTCTGCGTCCGAGCTCCAGTCCATGACTGCAGCTCAAGTCGACCAATTAGTCATCGACTCGGCCTGAGGAGGGCCTGATCGACAGGGAGGCAAGAAACCATGGCCGAAGGCACCCACTTCTCGCTCCAGCCGGAGCGCTATCAGTTCACCTGGGGGCCCGCCGACCCACTCATCCGGGTTCGAAGCGGCGACCTGGTATCCGCGCAGACCATTGACGCAGGTTGTCTGGACTGCCAAGGTAGACCCTTGTCGGCGAATCAGCGACAAGACTGTGGAAACACCCAGCTCCTAGAGAGCAACCCTCTCGTAGGGCCTATCTGGGTCGAGGATTCCGAGCCAGGTGACATGCTCAGAATAGAGATCAAGCGAATCGAGATCACCCGCGACTTCGCTTGGTCCCGGCACTTCCCTCGGTTTGGCTGCCTTACTTGTGAGAGCGCCCTAGGTGAGCTACTCCTCAATGAGCCGGTGCCTGATCTCAGCTACCACTGGCAGCTTGACCGCTCCGCCGGAACAGGGACTCTGCGACTACTCCGCAGCCAGTTGCAGGAGGTCCAGATCCCCCTTCACCCGTTTCTGGGCTCGATTGGGGTGGCTCCAAGATACGGCCGGGTGGAACCGGCGCTCGTGCCTGGCGAATTCGGCGGGAATATGGACTGCGCCGAGACATGCGAAGGAGCCGTTCTCTACCTGCCGGTCTGGGTTCGAGGCGCGTACCTTTCATTCGGCGACGTGCATGCTGCCCAGGGAGATGGAGAGATTTGCGGAGTAGCGCTAGAAACGACTGCCAACGTCACCCTGCGGATCGGGTTGCTCAAGCATCGGCTTGCGGACTGGCCACGGGTCGAGAACGCCTCACACCTCATGGTCATCGGGAGTGCTCGTCCGCTCATTGACGCCGTTCGCATTGCGCACCTTGACCTGCTAAAGTGGCTTGTTTCGGATTACGGCTTCGATAAATGGGAGGCGCTCCAGCTGCTATCGCAGGTTGGCATCATGCGGGTCGGAAACGTCGTCGATCCCAACTACTCAGTGGTCGCCAAGTTCCCGAAGGCGTATCTGCCGTAGGCTGGCCCGACGCGTTGATCCCGGGCGCCGTCGCATGCCTCCTTCTCATTGGGCGAAAGGCTGCGTGGAGGAGGGGCCCCAGAAGGTGCGGTTGCCGACAATCCAATGTATGCTCTTGGTCGCGCCGCGGTCTCCTGTGGCCGCTTTGCACAAGAGTCGGCTACCTCCGCTGCAGAGGCTCCGCTACGGTACTGTGGGAGTGGAGCAGCCCCGGGCGACGGCCCGACCTGGCAGTTGGCACCCCCACTTCAGACGAGGAACTTTGGCTACCTTGCGCCTGGTTGACCTCTCTTTAGCCCTCCCTGCCTCCTTTGTGCTTCGGAGGCAAAAGATGCCACGCGGATCTAGGGTGATCCAGCGCCGCCCCCTATGGGTTCAGTCTCCCTTCCTGAAACCCGGAGCCTGCCATCCACTGATTCCGACCATGGCGACCACCGAATCCGGCGCCCGGAGATTGCCGAGCGCCATCCACTGGAGCAACCGGTCGGCCTAGACCAGGCAGGGTGGAGGGCATGCATCGGATTCGATGGCCCGCATCGACCGGCCTATGCCCAGGCAGGAAGCACACTGCGCGCCCTCTCTGGCGAAAGCGCCCTGTCTGGGTAAGGTATTGCGGATCCTATTCACCTGCTGTCGCGCCTGGACAAGAGGGGTCTTTGACAGGTGATCGTCCTTTGCCATCGCACTGCTCTCCTTTTTCGAGTTGACAGCCTTCACTTCCGGTGCAAAGGGGGAGTTGTCGCAGAGAAAAGAAAAGGCCGGGGCTGTCTTCTC
>DAOQVR010000030.1:0-29275 GCA_035341665.1 Anaerolineae bacterium | reverse complement strand
TCCTGGTGCCGCGGTCACGCTGGACGGCAGCGGCAGCAGCGACCCGAACGGCGATCCTCTCGACTACAACTGGGTACAGACGGGCGGCACACCGGTGAGCTTCACGCCCGACTTGATGATCACGACCTTCACCGCGCCCGCCAGCGCCGGACCGCTCACCTTCGCCCTGACGGTCACCGACACGGAGAATCTGTTTGATACCGATACGACGGTCGTAACCGTGAGGAACCTCGCGCCGACGGCCGAGGCAGGTTCCGACCAGGAGGTGGACCCTGGCGTCACGGTGACGCTGGACGGCAGCGGTAGCAGCGACCCGAACGGCGATCCTCTCGTCTACGACTGGGTACAGACGGGCGGTGAGGCGGTGAGCTTCGCGCCCGACCTGGTGATCACGACCTTCACCGCACCCGCCGGCGTCGGCCCGCTCACCTTCGCCCTGACGGTCACCGACACGGAGAATCTGTTTGATACCGACACGACGGTCGTAACCGTGAGGAACCTGGCGCCGACGGCCGAGGCAGGGCCGGACCAGGAGGTGGACCCTGGCGTCACGGTGACGCTGGACGGCAGCGGTAGCAGCGACCCGAACGGCGATCCTCTCGACTACAACTGGGTACAGACGGGCGGTGAGCCGGTGAGCTTCACGCCCGACCTGGTGATCACGACCTTCACCGCACCCGCCAGCGCCGGCCCGCTCACCTTCGCGTTGACCGTTACTGACACGGAGAATCTGTTTGATACCGACACGACGCTCGTTACCGTGATGAACCTCGCGCCGACGGCCGAGGCTGGGCCCAACCAGAGGATCCGTGGAGGTGCCACGGTCACACTGGACGGCAGCGCCAGCAGCGACCCGAACGGCGAGGCCCTGACCTATCGCTGGAAACAGACCCTCGGCATACCTGTCAGCTTCACGCCGAGCCTGAGCATTACGACCTTCATCGCGCCGATGGAGTACACCCAACTCGTCTTCGCCCTGCGAGTCACGGACAATGGCGGGCTGTCCGACACCGATCCCGTGCGCGTGAGCGTCGTCCCCTTCCCGACGGCCGAGGCAGGGCCCGACCAGGAAGTGGATCCTGGCGTCACGGTGACGCTGGACGGCAGCGGAAGCAGCCACCCGAACGGCGATCCCCTCGTCTACTACTGGGCGCAGACGGGTGGTGAGGCGGTGAGCTTCACGCCTGACCTGGTGATCACGAGCTTCACCGCGCCAGCCAGCGCCGGACCGCTGACCTTCACGTTGACCGTTACCGATACGACTGGCCTGGCGGACAGTGACGCCACCGTAGTCACTGTGAGGAACGTGGGGCCGACAGCCGAGGCAGGTCCCGACCAGCAGGTGGATCCTGGCGCCACGGTCACGTTGGACGGCAGCGGCAGCAGCGATCCGAACGGTCATCCCCTCGACTACTACTGGGCGCAGACGGGCGGCGAGGAGGTGAGCTTCACGCCCGACCTGATGATCACAACCTTCACGGCACCGTCGAGCGCCGGACCGCTCACCTTCACGCTCATCGTTACAAGCACTGCCGGGCTGACGGACACCGATACGATCCTGATTACAGGCACCCCGGTGCGCATCTACCTGCCACTCCTTCTGAACAGCGGCCCGCAGGCGCAGGTGCCACCCGACCAAGGGGTCACGAGCATGTTCGCCGGGAGCAAGCCGGTCGGCAGAAATCGGGAGACTGGGGCAACGGGCCGGTGGCGTCCGATATGGCCTTCGGCACGGCCCTGGACGTCGCTCGGATCCGCTGCCGGCGCATATCAGCAGGTACTGCGATTCCCTCTGCGGACGGGCGCCAGTGTCGTGAGCTGCGTAGGGGCAGGCCCCCGTGCCTGCCCCGTGGCGTCCACCTGGACCGGATCGACCTCCACATCGAGGGACGGCGGCTAGAGTCCGGGCGGCTCTCCGGCGGCCGGCTCGGGGAGCCATCGACGGCGATCCCAGCGCGGCTGCAGGGAGCGCGGCAGCGCCAGGCACGGCGCTTTGCCGGCACGGGCTTGCCGACGAATGTGGAAATGGGGCCGGCGGAGGCGCGGGGGGGGGTACTGCCCGCTGGACGCGGTGGGGCGGGCGCTGCTGCGTGCGGCGATGCAGCAGCTGCAGGTGACGGCGCTCGGGTGCCGCATCCTGCGGTTGGCGCGACCACGAAGGAGCGACAGCCCCATCGCTCCGGAGGGACCAGCCCTCTGCCCACTCCGTGAGGCAGTCTAGGCGACTCATCCCTTCCCTGACAAATCGGCCGGGTTGCGGCATAGTGGAAGCGGTGTCCGTCACTTCTCATTTCTCGGGGAGAGACGATGATCGGTGCGCTCCTCAACCACCGCTATCGGCTGGACGCCGAGCTGGGCCATGGTGGAATGGGCATGGTGTATCGTGCCCACGACACCTTGCTCGATCGCGATGTCGCCGTCAAGGTGCTCTCGGCGGCGTTCCTGACGGCCGAGAGCCGGACGCGGCTTCTGCGCGAAGCGCGCTCGGCGGCCCAGCTCAACCATCCCAACATTGTCTCTGTCTACGATGCTGGAGAGGCTGATCTCCCAGGCTTTGGGGAGACCGTCCCCTATGTGGTGCTGGAGCTGGTCGAGGGTCCTTCTCTCCATGAGCGCCCCCCTGGAAGCCTCGGCGAGACACTTGCCGTTGCCTGCCAGGTGTGCGCCGCCCTCGAGCACGCACACGCCCACAGCATCATCCACCGCGACCTCAAGCCGGAAAACGTGCTGTTGGCACTTGATGGCACCGCCAAGCTGAACGACTTTGGACTGGCCCGCCCCCTCGTTTCCCGGCTGACCCCGGAGGGTACGATCGTCGGCACCGTGTTCTACCTCGCGCCGGAGTTGGCGATGGGCAAGGAAATCGACGGGCGCACCGACCTGTACGCGTTGGGCGTCATGCTCTACGAGCTGCTGACGGGCGAGCTGCCTTTTGTGGGGGACGATCCGATCGTCGTGATCTCGCAGCACATCCATGCACCGGTCATGCCGCCACGGGCCAGGCGCCCGGAGATTCCCGTCGACCTCGATGCGCTGATCGTGCAGTTGTTGAGCAAGGCACCTGCGGAGCGCCCTGGTTCGGCGTCGGAAGTGCGGGCGCGTCTTGGGTGCCTCGTGTCGAGCGGTGCTCCACCGGACGCTGCTCGCTTCACTCCTGCCTCGGCACAAGCCAGCGTACCGTCTCTCAGCAACGCTGCCCGCGTGGTGTTGGATCGGGAGCGCGCTCGTGGGGAAGGCCTCCTGGACCCCAATGCCTTGGCGCTGGTCTACGCCTGTCGCGACGACCTGGCGATTGGCCCGGAGGACGTCCGGCTCCTCGTGCGGAGTGCCCTACAGCATGGGCAGGACCCTGCTCCATGGCTCCATCTGGCGGGCAGCCCCGAAGCTGCCGTACAGGTGCTGGTCGATGCCTGGGAGAGCTACCCCAAGCCACCGGCGAGGCTCCGTGCCGTCCAGGCGCTGAGGGCCCTGCCGTTCGACGAGGCAACCGACGCTCTCGTTCACATCTGTCAGAGCGACGATGCCCCTGATATCCGCACCGAGGCCGCGCTGGCCGCGGCTGGGCGCGGACGCCTTCGCGCGGTGGTCGATGCGCTCCTGGCCGATACGGGTTCAAGCAGGGAAGCCGCGGCCATGCCCGCCCTCGTGGCGCTTGCCGACGAATTCGGCCTGCCAGAGGAGGCAGGTCCCTATCCCAGGCTGCCCTTGGGCGTAGCGCTCGCCCAGCGTCGCCTTGCGGCCCGGCGGGCCGCCGTCTCCCATCAGGCCCTGGTCGCCGGCCTTGGCGCAGCACTTGCCTGGGCCTTATTCGGCCTGCTCACGCCTCTGTTCATGTGGATCGCGTCGCCCAAGGAGTTTGGCGCTGTGCGGCAGCTCCAGGACGTCCCGGTCTGGATGCTGGGGAGCGCGATTGTGGGGCTCGTTGTGGGCGGCTTACTGGGTGCAGCTGAGGGCGCCTCCGTGGGCGCAGCCGATGCTCTGTGGAGGGGGTCCTTGTGGGCTCGTCGCAGGCTCCTCTTCGGCGGCTTGGCCGGGCTGGCGCACACCCTCTATCTTGTCTTGTTCGCGCTGTCCGGAGCCACCAAGCCTGCGGCCGCACCGGGTGTCTACATCCCGGCCTATGGCCTATACGGCCCACTCGTCGGGATGGTCGCCTCCCTTGCCATCCCCAGGCTGGGCGGCCCTGCACCATTCCGCCGACAGCTGGTCCGCTCCCTGGCGGCAGCCTTTGTCACAGCCGCCGTCACGGTACCCTGCGTCTACCTGCTTTATCAGGAACAGGCGGGGGAATCGCTGCTGTCGCGCCTCGTCAACGCCTTCCTGCTGGTGATGGGGATGGGCCTAGGCTGCGTCAGGCGCAGTGGTGGGGCATCCCCGGCGGAGCGTGTCCAGCAGCAATAGGATGGCTTGTGTCTGCATTCAGGAAAGGAGAGCGGATTATGGGTGACCACTCAATGGAACCGGCTCGCACTCTTGCCGAGTATTGGCCCGCGATCGACGGCCTGATCGCCCACGCGAGAGCCGACTCCGCCTTCCAGGAAGTGCTTCACTACGGTACACCCGAGCAGAAGCGCATCGCGCTTCAGGGGCACGGGCTGTCCTTCGAGGACCTGGTCTTTATCCACCACGAGCTGGAGACCATCGTCTTCCAGGGATCGCTCAGATTCTGGTGGTGGTAGCGCCTCGGAAGCGAGATCAACCTCCGGGCGACCTGTGACGGAGCTTCACCTAGCCGGCGAGGGCCGGGCGGCACGTCTGCTGGCGCAGGTCGATGCGCGCTGGCTCGATTGGGCCGCCGGCTTGCCGCCGCGGCTGCGCGACCTGGCCCGGCGGGCGCGCACCTTCCAGGGGACGGCTTGTGGGTCTGAGCCCTTTCGCGGCCCCTCCGCCATGAACCCGGGGATTACCTGCACGCCCTGGCTCTTCTGGGAGATCGCTGAGCCCCTGGGCGACGGCGACGTCGTCTCGCTTGCCTTTGCCGGCAGCCTTGTTGTGTTGGCTTCGGTGCTGCTTGACCACCTGGTCGATGGGCAGGCTGATGTACCCGGCGACACGGCCCTGCTCCACCAGGCACTGTGCGAGGCCGGCACGGCTCGGCTCCGGGAGCGTCTGCCCGGCTGCCACCTCTTCTGGCGGGACCTGGAGAGGTTGGGGGCGGAGCATGTCGCCGGCTTGGCCGCCGAACGGCAGTGCCAGGAGCACCCCGAGCAACTCATCTTCGAGAGCTTCCTATCTTTCGTACCGGCCAAGTTCTCCCCCATCGTCGCCACCATGGCCGCGTTTGTGCATGCCGTGGGCCGGCCGGAGTGGCTGCCGGCGATAGAATCGTCGATCAAGCGGCTGGCCGTTGCCTCGCAGCTGCTCGACGACCTCGGGGATTGGGAGGAGGATCTGCAGCAGCGCCACCTCACCCTGTTCCTGGCCCGCCTGGCGCCGGCTGAGGCCTGGGCTGGGCCAGACTGGCCTGTGCCGGACGACATCCAGCGGCGGATTGCCGACCAGTGGGCTGACATCGAGTGCGTGGAGATGGTCCAGGAATGGCTGGAGGCTTCTCTTGAGGCGGCGCGCGGGCTGGCATGTGCTCGCTGGCAGGAGTATCTCAACGGGTACAGGGCCCTTGCCTGCCAACACCTGGCCCGCAGCAAAGCCCGCCACACCCTGCGCCTCATCGAGCCGCTGGTTCGCTCGACGCCGCCCACCTGCTCCTAGGAGTGTTCGGAAGGAATAGGCTGATGGACGTGAGGACACAGCTGGAAGGCGAGCGTCTGGCTCTGGTCTACGGCCTGTCCCAGATTTTTGGCTCCAGCCTCGACTTGAACCAGGTGCTCAACCGAGTCATCGATGAGGTCCTGGCTGCGGTGCAGGGCGAGCGAGGCTTCGTGATGCTCAGTGAGCCCGGCGGGCTCCTCTCGTTTCGGGTGGCCCGCGGCATGGATCAGCAGACGATCGGCAGTCCCCACTTCCAGGTATCGCGCGGGGTGGTCGAGCAAGTGGCGAGCGAGGGGAGGGCGCTCCTCACCAGCGACGCACAGGCCGATGACCGCCTCCGGCTGCGGCGCAGTGTGAGGGATCTGGGCCTGCGGTCGATCATGTGCGCCCCTCTTACTCTCAGGGACCGGGTGACGGGCGTCATCTATGTGGACAACCGGCTCCGCGCGGGCATCTTCCAGCAGGCCGACCTGGAGCTACTGTCCGCCATTGCCTCGTCTGCTGCGATGGCCATCGAGAACGCCCGCCTTTACCAGGTAGCTGTCGAGAAAGGCCGGATGGAGAGCGAGCTCCAGGTGGCACGTGAGCTGCAGGCCGGCCTTCTGCCCGCGGACCCGCCCTCCATCGCCGGCTGGGATGTGGCCGCCCGCTGGCTGCCGGCCCGGGAGGTCTCCGGCGACTATTACGATTTTGTTCCCCTGGCGGGTGGTGCTCTCACTCTCGTGATCGGAGACGTGTGCGACAAAGGGATGTCCGCCGCCCTCTTTATGGCCCTCAGCCGCAGCATCATCCGAGCCAGCCTCGATGGTGCGCCCTCGCCGGCCGAAGGGCTCGCCCGCGCCAACCGGCTGATCGAGGCTGACGCAGCCGGGGGCATGTTTGTCACCCTGTGCGCCGCTCAGCTCGAGCCCGACTCCGGCACGGTAACCTATGTCAACGCCGGCCACAACCCGCCGCTCCTGGCGCGCGGAATGAGTGGCGAAGGCAGCCTCACGCCCCTGCCGCCGACGGGCATGGCGCTGGGCGTGCTCCCAGACTCGGTGTATGAGCAGCGCCGCGTCGACCTCGACTCAGGCGACCTCATCCTCTTCTACACCGACGGCGTGCTTGACGCGCGGAGTGCCCAGGGAGAAGCGTTTGGGAAGGCGCGCCTCGGGCAATTGCTCCGAGAGCAGAGGCACGGCGGAGCCTCGCAGGTGGTGGCGGCCCTGGGCCAGGCGGTCGAGGCCTTTGCCGGCGAGGTGCCTGCATACGACGATATCACCATCCTGGTCGCAAGGAGGGCTTGCCCATGAAGGGAGACACCATGACGCCAACGGAAGCAGAAAGACTCGCAGTCGAGAAGGTCATTCACGACTCCATCGGCTGGGCATTGACCAAGGACCTTGACCGCCTGTTCTCCATCGTGGCACAGGACGAGGACCTATTCATCTTCCATCCAGACTCCAAGTCAACGATCGTCGGGTTCGAGGCGTTCAGGAGGCTGGGCGAGCGCGTCTGGATGAAGGACGAATTCAGGGCGACGGACTATGCGGTGAGGGACTTGCGCGTGCACTATGCCGAGCTGGGCAATGCCGCGTGGTACTCGTGCATGCTCGACGACCACGCCGAGTGGAACGGCCGGAGGATTGGATGGGACAACTGCCGCTGGACGGGAACGCTCGAAAAACGCGGCGGAACGTGGGTGATCGTCCAGATGCACTTCTCGTTCCCCAAAGATGATTGAGCGCCAACGGGGCAATGTTGTGACTGAGCTGTGCTGCACTGTGGACTGGACAGCAGGCAGCCCCAATCCGAGGAGAACGTCGGGGCAGTAAGCGGGACAAACCACGGCCATGCCATGTGGTCTGCGGTTGTGAGCCACCACCAGCCGCGGCTGAAGCAGAACCGCAAGGTAGCCGAGCCAGGAGCAGTCCGGGCGGCGGGTGGCGTCCGGCGGTTGACGTGAGCACCTCCTGGTGTATAATACGCCGCGTACCCTACCAGACCGAGGAGGAAAACCATGCTACAGCCGAACACGCCGGCGCCTGGCTTCACCCTGCCCGCCGACGACGGCCGGGACGTGAGCCTAGACGACTACCGGGGCCAGAAAGTGGTCCTATATTTCTACCCGAAGGACGACACACCCGGCTGCACGACCGAGGCGTGCGGGTTCCGGGACGACTACAGCGCCATCCTGGCGGCAGGCGCGGCCGTCCTGGGAGTAAGCCCCGACCCCGTCAAGTCGCATGTCAAGTTCAAAGTCAAGTTCAGCCTGCCCTTTGCGCTGCTCAGCGACCCCGATCACCGCGTGGCGGAGATGTACGGGGCTTGGGGCAAGAAAAAGAGGTATGGCAGGGAGTACGACGGGATCCTGCGGACCACGTACATCATCGACGAGAGGGGCACCATCACCCACGTTTTTCCAAACGTCAAAGTGTCGGAGCACAGCCAGGAGGTCGTGGCTGCCCTGCGAGGATGAGGAAAACGCCTCGAGCGCCTTGCCGGGGCTGGGCGTGACCGGCGGGTAGGCCGCTCGGGCGCCGGAGCGGCTTGTCACCCTGACGGCCGATCACGCAGGGGAGACAGGGGCGGCCAACGGCATGCCGTGGCTGCCCCTGCCAGGCTAGTGGGAAGGCGCAAACGCCTTCTTCAGGCGCGCGACGGCCTGGTCGACCGTGTCCACCAGGGTCGCCAGCGCAAAGTGGCCCTCGGTCATGAGCGTATGGTCGCGGAACGCCTCCAGGAGCCGCGCCCAGCTCCTGCCGACGAACAGGAATGGCCTGGGCGTGACCTGCCGCGTCTCGAGAAGGGTCCACATCAGCGTCGCCTCTGTGAGTGTGCCGATACCGCCGCGCAGCACGACGTAGGCATCGGCGCGGGACAGCGCCTCCAAGCGAGGAAAAAAGTCGGTCACCCGCTGCTCCTCTGTGAGCCAACGGTTTGGCTTCATCGGTGGGGTGAACAAGTCCAGCGTGACGCCGATGACGCGGGCGGCGCCTGCCTGCCGAGCGCCCCGGCTCAGTGCCTCCATAGAGCTGCCGTAACCGCCGTTGAGCAGGTCAAAGCCGGCCTCGGCCAGCAGCCGGCCCAGTCGCTCGGCTTCGTCGAGCACCGGATCGCCCGCAGGGGTGCCGCGGCCGGCACAGAAGACGGCAACCAACTCTCCGGCCATACTTCTTCCCTCCCGGCCACCTGCTGGGGCGTTCCTGCCCCAATCGGCCTTGGATCTGGGCGCCCGCCCGCAGCCGTAGAACCGGCGCATTGGTGACAGTCTACCGCGTCGGGGCGCCTATCCTCCTCCGAGGATCTGCAGCATGAGGACGCGATCTCCCTCCTTGAGAGGCGTATCGCGTGTGGCCGCCTGGTGGTTGATCAGGAAGATGGCCCGCTCCGCCTGGGGGAAGAGGGAGGGGCATTTCTGCCTGAGCACGCCGGTCAGCGCAGCCATCGTCGCGCCCTCCGGGAGATCCAGGGTGCTTTCGCTCGTCCCGGCCTGGGCGGAGAAAGAGAAAAAGCTGATGGTGACTTTCACGGTTCGCTGCCGGTGGGGGAGGAGCCCGGGCTCCTCCCCCTTCGACTCATCTAGCTACGCATACAGGTCCTGAACGACGTCGTCCATGCCGCCGAACAGCTCCAGCATGCGGCGGCTGGGCTTGCCGGTGTCCAGGTCCCAGCCCATCCAGTTGAAGAAATTCTCGCCAATCCGCTTGGCGTTGACCTGCACCCCGGCCAAAGGGCCGGCGGTCAGAGGCACCTGCCCGATGGCGCGCGGCGAGATGTCGGCGTCCTTCGGGGTGATGCCTTCGCGCAGGTTAAAGACGTGGCGCATGTTCATGATGCGCATGCCCGTGCGCAGCTGGTCGACAGCCTTGAACGGCTTGCCGGTCACGGCCTCCAGCATGGTATAGTTCATGGTCTGGATTCCGGTGAAGAGCGAGAACATGCACAGCCCGAGGCAGTTCTGCATCTCCGTGCCCGATGTCAGGACCATCTCGAAGAAGCCGGTATCCTCGGGGATGTACTTCTCGGGGCCCATCATGCCCTGCACCAGGGCGATGCTGCCCTTGACGTGCCGCCCAGGGGTCGGGTCGAACTGGTAGGTCCGGGCGTAGCCGGGGGCCAGCCTCGGGTCGTGCATCGGCAGCTCGATGCCCTGCGCCACCTGCAGGTATTCGTGTCCCTTGCCCAGCTTGTCCGCTGCGGCTCTCGACCCGAGCTGCAGGATCGCCCCAAAGCCTGTGCCGTCGGCCATGGCCTGCGTGGCGGCGACGACGGCGTCGCCGTTGCCCCACCTCAGCTCAAGCCCGCCGGTCTCTTCCAGGTTGAGCAGCCCATTCTCGAAGCACTCGATGGCCCAGGCCACCGTCCCGCCGGCGGAGATCGTGTCCAGCCCGGCGCGGTTGCAGATGTCGTTGCACTTGAGCATGGCTTCGACGTTGGCGTTCAGCATGTTCACGCCGAACTGGGCGGCCGTCTCGTACTCAGGCCGGTCGGTGACTCCCAGCTGCCACTTGCCGTCCTTTACGTCATACTCGGCGCCGCAGCCCAGCGGGCAGTTGGCGCAGGCGTACTTCTTGGTCTTGTACTGGGCATCCATCGCGCCGGCGCTGAGTGGCATGGCGGCGGCTTCGCCGAAATCGACGAGGCCGACCCCACCCCAGTTCCTGACCGGGCTGTCGCCACTCAGGGCCGAGCCGCCGGTAAAGACGCCGGTACCCAGCTCCTGGAAGGCGCCCGCCAGGCCCATCATGCCGCCCGTCTTGATCGCGGCCGTGATGGAGCGGTTGATCTCGCGGAGCCGCGCCGGATTGGCGACGGCGATCTCGCCGGTGCCGCGCACGGCCACGGCCTTGAGCTTCTTGGAGCCCATCACGGCCCCAGGTCCCCCGCGTCCTGCGGCGCGGTGACCGTCGTTCATGACGGCCGCGACCAGTGACAGGTGCTCGCCGGCCGGCCCGATGACCGCGGCGCGCACCTTGGGGTCGGTGACCTTCTCCAGTGCGTCCTGGGTCTCCTTGGCGTCTAGCCCCCAAAGAGCGGAAGCATCGCGGATCTCAACCTTGCCGTTGTTGATGTAGATATACACCGGCGTCTTGGAGGCACCCGACACAAAGACTGCGTCGTAACCGGCCTTCTTTAGCTCAGGGCCAAAGAAGCCTCCCGAGTTGGCATCGTTCCACCCACCGGTGACCGGCGACTTGCAGACGATCGTCCAGCGGCCGCTGAAGAAGGCTCCCGTGCCGGTCAGAGGCCCAGTTGTGAAACCCAGCATGTTGTCGGGGCCGAGGGGATCCACACCCGGCTTCATCCGGCTGTACAGGACCCGCGCGCCGATACCATAGCCGCCGATGAAGAGGCGGGCCATCTCCTCGTCCAGCTCTTCTTCTTGGATGCTGCCCGTGGTCAGGTCCACGAAGAGCAGCTTACCTGCATATCCTGCTGTCATTTTCTACTCTCCTTATCCTATCCGCGCCGGGCTAGTCCTCGACCTTGCCCTTCGGCTTGAGGCTCATCTCGATCATGGAGCGCTGGAGGTCGTCATAGAAGAAGTGGCCTACGTTCCAGTCCAGCTTGCGCATCGCCTCGCGGTTGACCTTGCCCCACGTGTTGGACGGCGTGTAGGGCTTGAACCAGAACTCCTCCTCGGGGGCAGGGTCCGAAAGGACCAACTTGTACTCTGAGGTGCCCACCCCGTTGTGAATGCCCGAGTTGATGGCGACCCACTGGCTGATCCCGGCCATGCTGGACGCGTGGGTGAAGCGCTCCGTGCCCGGCTCGGAGAAACCCAGCTCCTCGGCCTTGGAGCCCGGCAGAGCCACCACCTGCTCGGCCATCTCCAGGCAGGCCATGTCGATGGCGACCGGGTCCTTGGACGCAAAGACGCCCAGGTTGGGGACCAGCGGTCTGTCGCTCCAGTTGACGCAGTCGCACCAGGGAGCGATGTCCATGGCATAGCTGACGTAGCCGCACTTTTCCTTGCCGATCGCGTTGACGTAGCCGGCGAAGGCGTCCGGGATCGTCGATGCCCAGTAGAGCATGATCTCGGGGTTCGGGGTCATGACGCCAGAGAAGAGGCCGGGGCCGAAGCAGCCCGTGCATCCTTGGCAGCGCTCCCGGTGGAAGGTCAGCGTGTCGTCCGCCCACTCGAAGCAGTCGAAGGGGCAGCACATGATCAGGCGGTCAAGCCCGTTGGGGTGGGGTGCCTGCGCCGCAGCCTGAGCAGCCTGTTGGTTGATGCCAAAGTACTTGAGCCCGAGCCGCTCGTGGTTGAGCAGGTGAGTGAGGGCCTTGCCGCGCTTCGAGCCGCAGCCGATGCCTACGTTCTTGAGCGCGCCGCCGAAGACGCCCATCGGGTGTCCCTTGAAGTGCGTGACGGCGATCATGGCGTCGAGATCAAGCAGCTTCTTGCCCATATACGTGTACTTCAGGTAGGTACCGCTCGGGATATCGACCTTGACGTCGTATTCGCCGATCTCTCCGTCGCAGATCCAGATCGGGCAGCCGAAGGTCTCCTCCGTCATGCCGTGGCGCCTGGCCGTCTGGATCATATCTGTTGCAGTGGCGCGTGCCGTATAGTCGCCGAAGATGATGGTCGTGCAGTCCACAACCACCGGCTTGCCACCCAGGCGCTTGATCTCGTTGATGATCGAGAGGATCCAGGACGAGCGCAGGTGGTGCGAGCAGCCGTGCTCGCCCATGTGGATTTTGACGCCCACGGTGTCGCCGGGCTTGAAGATCTCGCCCAGCCCGGCATCGCGAAAGACCTTCACCGCTTTATACTTGATGCTCTCGGACAGGGCGTTGGCCCGGTCGTTCATGAAAAACACTTCTGAAGCCATTCTTCCCTCCATAGTGTGCGTGTTCGCTGTCTCAAAACGTGCTCCCTCCTGCTGGTCGCTGCCTGCCGCTCTCTGCTCCCGGATCCTGCTCCTTTCCGGCGTCCAAAACAGAAAAGGACGCGCCGGCCCGGCGCGCCGCTGAGCGCGCCCGGACCAATCGCCTCCTTTGCGCAGTGGCGGGCGTGGGGATTGCTCCCCACACCGTATCGCTCATCCGTCCCGTTGGGAGCACGATGAGTCGGAGGGTGTCTCGCTTCTTTTCTCTAGGTCATCACCGACGACTTGGTCGCTACCAGGCGGGCCAGCCGCTCCGCTTGGCTTGAAAGGTCAGCCGCCTCCTCGATCGCTGCAGCAGGATTGCCGAGCGAGTCCTCCATCCGGCGGGCTGCGTCCAGGCAGCTCTGTGCCATGCCCGTACCCTCTGCGCCACGCAGCCACACCTTCTTGCGGCACATGCCGACCCACTTGTTGGCACTCACCAGGATTTCGTCCATCTCGGCGCGCTCGTCGGCTGAGTACGTGCTTTCGGCCGCTTTCAACCGGTCGGGCAGCTGCCCCAGGATCACGACGATCTCTTCGATCAATTCCCTACCATCTGCCACTGCTCAGTGTCTCCTTCTCTGTCTATAGTTCCAAGCAACTCCAGTCGCGACGCCTCTCGCCCGTGGGTCGGCGCGAGCCGTCACGGCTGTGCCACGCATGCGCTGAATGCCTCCTGCAGCGCCGGCCCGTCGTCCAGGTGCTCGCCGATCAGGACGAGCGTGCTCCTGCGCTCCTCGCCGGGCTGCCACAACCGGTCCGCCTTGGAGTGGAACGTACGCCGAACGCCTTGGAAGACGAAGCGATGGTCATACCCGGAGAAGTTGAGGAAGCCCTTGCTGCGCAAAATGTCGAGACCGCGGGCGGCAAAGAGCGCCTGGAGCCAGGCTGTGAACTTGCCCTTGTCCAATGGCCGGCTCTCGGTCAGCACGAGGCTCTGGATATCGTCCAATCTCTCTTCTCCCTTCTGGAAGTGTGGCTGCAGATCAGCCAGGATGTCAAAGCCCGGCACACCGTCAAAGAGCCGCACGTCAAGAAGCTGCTCGCACGGCACCGCGGTGTACTCGGTTCGATAGATGCGCGCCAGGGGGTTGATGCGGCGCAGCCTTGCCTCCAGGCGGGTCATCACAGCCTCGCCTGCGAGGTCGGCCTTGTTCACCAGCAGGATGTCGGCAAAGGCAGCCTGCTCGCGTGCGAAGCGATACTGGTCCAGGGTAAGGTCGCCGTACTCGGCGTCGACGACGACGATGGCCGCATCCAGCCGGAAGTGGTCCCGCAGTTTATCCAGGTAAAAGAGCTGCGCCATGTGCTCCGGATAGTCGAGGCCGCTGCTCTCAATCAGCACCCGGTCAAAATCGACATCCTCCCAGGTGTATCGGTTGGTGCCCAGCTTGTCGCAGCGGCTGTAGAGGTTCTCGAGCCCCCAGTAGAGCCGCGTCTGCGGATCGACGAAGAGGTTGGCCGCCAGGATGAGCAGGATGTGCGCATCTCCCGTCTCTATCAGCTCCTGGTCGACTCCCACGTCTCCGTACTCGCGGACGACGACCTCCGTGCGGGCCTTCGGCGCGTTGATCAGGATATGGTTGAGCAGCGTGGTCTTGCCCGCCCCCAGGAAGCCGGCCACAACCGTTGCCGGCCTGCGCAGGCTCGGGTCCGGCGGCTTGCCCGGATCGTCCCCGTGGGGGCGTACCATGTGCACAAAGGCGTGCGAACCCTCTTCCAAGTTGGCTCCCTTCTCGCAGGATGCGCTCTACAGCCCCAGTGCCTCGCGGACCGCAGCGTCGAGCTGCGCCAGGTACTCCTCAAAGGTCGTGCACTGATAGTGCAGCGCCGCTTCGGACCCGGCCGTTTCGTACCAATCACTCCACCACGGCGTCTGCCGGTAGACGGCGTCCTCGATCGGGATATCCAGGATGCGGAACACGGCCTCCACGTACTCGTGACCGCGCATCTGCCAGGTGGGGCCGCCAGAGATGTTGTAGACGTGGTTCTCCGCCGTCTGCTGCAGCACCGCCGCCTGGAGGGCGAGCGCCACGTCGGCGCGGTTCACCAGCTCCACACGCTGGTCGCGCATGAAGGGATAGATCTCGGGCGGGTCCAGCAGCGCCGGGACCGAGATTGCGGTGATGCGCAGGATGGTGTACGGAATGCCCGACTCCATGATGACGCGCTCGGCCGCGATCTTGCTCTCGCCGTAGATGTCCACCGGGTTCTGGGCATGGGTGACCTTCAACGGCGGCTCTTCGTCCACGGTGTTCCCGTACGTGGCAACCGTGGACGAGAACACCAACCGCGCCTTGTTGCCCGTGGACCGGATCGCGTCGACCAGTCGCTGCGTGCCCGTGACGTTGACGGCAAAAGTCTTTTCGCGGCTCCGCTCGCTGGCCAAGGGCAGCAGTGCCGCGAGATGCAGCACGGCATCCACACCCTCGACCGCGCTGAGCACAGTGGCCGGATCGCCGATGTCGCCCTTTACGATCTCGGTGCGCGGCAGAACCTCCAGTGCGCCAAAGTCGCACACCGGAAGGTCAAAAACCCGCACGTGCTGCCCGGCATCGACCAGCTTCTGGGTCAGCTCTCTCCCGACGCTCCCTGCGCCGCCGGTGATAAGTATCTTCATCGATCAACTCTCCTCTCGAGGATTGCTCTGTCGCGACTGTGGCCGATCAGCTGTCGGCCGCGGTCAAGGCATCCAACAGCTGGGCGGCGTCTGGAATAGTCCGCACCCGTCCCCTCTCGTAGACCCGCGCGCTGTTGTCCTGCAGGCTCAGCGCTACCAGCCTGATCTCCGGCCGGCCCTCCAGCAGGCGGACCCACTCTTCGGCAGGCTGCTCGTCCCGGCAGGCCATACCGAGGACGATGGCGTAGGGCTGGAAAGCGCGGACACTCTCCAGGACCTTGCTCGCATCCGGGTCGCAGAGGACTTCCAGGAGCGTCTTGTCCCGCAGGATAGCCTCCACGCCCAGGCTCAGCGGAGAGCGGTCGGAAAGGAGCAGGACTCGCGGTGCGGACGACCCCGGACTCGTCATCCCCCTTATTATACTACGGCCGGGGGCGGCTTTCAAGTGCCCTACGAGGGGTTTGCCCTGTCCGAAAGGGCTATCTGTAGCTATCCCTTCTGGTTATCGGAGGAACTAGAGGTCGGGCACCAGGCCTTGGCGGACCGCATAGACCGCAGCCTGGATGCGGTTGGTCAAGTGCAGCTTCTCGAGGATGTCTTTGAGGTGGTTCTTGACGGTACCTTCTGAGATGATCAGCTGATCGGCTATCTCCCGGTTGGTCATCCCACGAGCAAGGCAGCGAAGAACGTCCATCTCACGGGCGGTAAGGGGATCGACGAGCGACGGCACGACGCTGTCCGGCCGGGCGCGCTCACTCCCCAGGTCATTCAGGATCCGGCTGGCCACGGCGCCTGACAGGATGACTTCTCCCTTTGCGACGATCTGGATCCGCTCGAAAAGCTCCCCCGCGGTCAGGTTCTTGAGCATGTAGCCTGTTGCGCCCGCCTTGAGAGCTTCGAGCAGATCCTGCTCGTCGTCCGAGGCGGTGAGCACCAGGATGCGGACGTGGGGCATCTCGCGCTTGAGCTTGCGTGTTGCCTCGAGCCCGCTCAGGCGGGGAAGGGAGATGTCCATCAGGATGACGTCGGGTTGGGTCTCCCGTGCCAGCGCGATGGCTTCGAGCCCGTCGCCGGCTTCGCCTACCACCTCCATATCCGGGCGGGTGGACATTCCGAAGCGGATGCCCTGGCGAAAGAGGATGTGATCGTCGACCAGGAGGATGCGAAGGCGCTCGCTCATCTGGCGCCCACACCCTCTGGGCAGGGGACGCGCAGCACCACGCGGGTGCCCTGCCCGGGCTGTGACTCGACGCTCAGCGTGCCTCCGACTCTGAGCGCCCGTTCACGCATGACCTGCAGCCCAAAGCCCGCCGGGTCCTGGTCGCGCACCAGGACAGGGTCGAAGCCCTGCCCCTCGTCCTGGATGGTGATGCTCGCCCACGTGCCCTCGCGCTGGAGGTCGACGCGCGCCCGGGCCGTCTGGCCGTGTTTGCGCACGTTGGTCAGCGCCTCCTGCAGGATGCGAAAGGCCTGGGCGCCTGCCTCTCCCACCAGCACCCCGGCCGCCTCCGGATCGGCACGGAGCTGCACCGCAACCCCGTAGCGCTGCTCATAGGCCGAGAGGTAGCTCTGCAGGGCTGCCAGGCCGCACATTTGCAGAGAGGCCATGGATCGCAGGTTGAAGATGGCCTCGCGGACGTCGACATGGGCCTCGTCGACGGCCTGGCGAAGCAGCGACAGGCCGGCCTGGGCCTGGGAAACCTGGCCCTGCTCCAAAGACTCCGAGATGAGCGAGGTGTAGAACTGCATGGCACCCAACGTCTGGGCCAACCGGTCGTGCAGCTCTTGCGCCAGCCGGGCCCGTTCCTCCAGGGTGGACATCTGTCCGACCCTGTGGTGCAGGCGTGCGTTTTCGATGGCCGGGGCGACGACGTTGGCGACGCCCTGCGCCATCTCGACTTGGCCAGCCGTGAGCAGCTGATGCGGGTTGCTGGTCACCGCGAAGGCCACGGCCAGGACCCGCTCGTTGATGGCGCAGGGCACGCCGATCACCAGGCGCATCCCGAGGGCGCGCAGCTCGTCGCCAACCGTGGGATCGTTCTGGACGTCTTGCCAGATCACAGCCCTCTTTTCTTCGAGCACGCGGCGGACGAAGGTCGACTCGCCCAGGTTGACCGCGCGCTGCCCGCCCGCCCCGTAAAAGTGCGCAGCCGTGAGGGTGGTGGGCGTGGCACCCGGCAGGAGGGTGCCGGTGGGGCCCTCCTCGTCGATCAGGCAGATCGAGCTGCTCTCGACGCCCGCCGCCGACGCGATGCTTCGGGCAGCGCGGCGCAGGACTTCCTCGAGGTCGAGGCTGGCGCTGGCAGTCCGGGCCATCTCGAGCATCAGCGCGGTGCGGCGCTGCTGCTCGGCGAGATACTCGGTCGTCTGAGCGCCGACCAGTTCGACCACGACGGCAGCGAACAGGTTCAGCGAGGACTCTAGCCTGAGCAGGGCCTCCTGTGTGCTGGGCGCGCCGGCGGGGAATGTCTCCGCCACGAGGAGGCCAAGGATTGGCCGCCAGAGCCGGACCGCCTCCATGATCTCGTCTACCCTGGGTCCCTGGAGAAGATAGTCCGGGAACTGCAGCTGGCCTTCCCACGTCGGAGGAATGGTGTCTGTGCCCTGCAGAAACTCGATCAGAAGGTCGACTGACGTGAGGTTGTTTTCGAGGATCTCCTCGGGTGGGCGCCGGCCATAGTCGGTGCCGGCCATCTTACGGCAGATCACGTCGACCCAGGCCGCGGCGACCTCGCCTCGTCTCTGCCGCAGCAGATCGACAAGGCCCTGGACGACCTGGTCGCGGCCCAGTCCCGGCTGCGGGCCGCCCTCCACCTCTTCCCGAGTGCGCTCAGACCTCATGGGTCGCCATAGTAGCACGGAGCCCTGCCGAGGTCAAGGGGAGAGCACCACTCGCCGGAAGCGTGCGACAATGCCGGCTCAGCCGGCGACGGAAGAGTGCGGCGGCCCGGGAGAGGCGGGCCCTCCGTTGCCCTGGCATCCGTCTTGGGCTACAATGGGGGCATGCCCGACGATCGGAGGCAGCTCGACCGGCGCCAGTTCCTCAGGGCCTCAGGCGGGGCGCTGCTGGCTGCCCTGCTGGAGAGCTGCGGCTTGGCCCGCACGCCCCGTCCGGTGCCTTCAGAGCCGGCGCGCACCCTGCCGCCCACCGGCCCCTCGCGGCCCGCATCGCCGACGGCCGTGCCGGCCAGCCCGGCTCCGGCTGAGCCCTTCGTGTCACCGCTGGCGTCGCCCGCGCCCCCGACAGCCTCTCCGGTATCACCGCCCACACCCACGCCCACGCCGCTCCCCACGCCCTTTCCTGCCGGGCCGGCAACCAAGCTTGGCCTCTTTGTCAGCTGGTTTCACCCGCAGATCATGGACCTGATCTCTACCGGGAACGTGGCGTTGCTCAAGACACTCGAGTTCGACCCGGCCTTCCTCGCAGATGTGCGCGCGCAGTCCCCGGGGACCCTGATCGTGGGACGGCCGCCGACGCTGGGCCAGGCCGATCTTGGGGCCGATGGAGCCGCACAGGCGCGCGCTGCCGCCGAAGCTGCGCTGCGCATCGCCCACGACTCGCGGCGCGCCGGCCTGGTCGACGCCTGGGAGGGCTACAACGAGCCGGCGCCCGGCGACGAGGACCAGGTGCGCCGCTTCGCCGGCCTGGAGGTGGAGAGGGTACAACTGCTGGCCGAAAACGGCCTGCGCGCCGTCGTCGGCAACTTTGGCACCGGCACCCCGCCCTTGGAGTGGTGGCCTGCCTTCCGCCCTGCGCTCGAGGCGGCTCAAGCCCATGCGGGCTACCTCGGTCTGCACGAGTACTCGGCGCCGACCATCTGGGAGATGACGACGAGGCAGCCGCTGGACTGGCGGGCTGAGCCAGGCGATGATGGCTGGCTGACCCTGCGCTACCGCAAGGTCTACCGCCAGCACCTCCAACCCTGGGGGATTCAGCTGCCCCTTCTCGTCACCGAGTGCGGTGTCGACGGGCTTGTCTCCAACCGCCCTGGGCCGCCCGGCCGCGGTTGGCAGGACTTTGCTTCCTATTGGGCGGAGCTGGGCATGGGCCCCGACGCACCCGGCAACTACGTCGAGCAGCTGGCATGGTACGACAGCCAGCTTCAGCTGGATGACTTTGTGGTCGGCGCCGCGATCTTTGCGATAACCAGCGCCCAGGAGTGGTACAGCTACCAGCTCCTGGGGGAAGCCGCAGCCATCCTCCGGCAGTACCTTTCCGTACATCCGGCTCAGTAGGCAGGCATGAATGATCACGATTGAGCAAGCGCGCCGATATTACGAGGGGGCAGACGCCATCCACGGCTTTGACCATGTGCTGCGCGTGCTGGCGCTGGCGGAACGGATCGGCGGGCTGGAAGGGGCCGACTTGGAGATCGTGCGCACCGCGACCCTGCTCCACGACGTCGCGCGCAGCGGCGAGCGATCCGGGGTGGACCATGCCCAGGCGGGTGCGGAGATGGCACGCCGGCTCCTCGCCGGCCGGCCTCCGGAAAAGGTTGAGGCGGTCGCCCAGGCCATTGCTGCGCACCGTTTTCGAGCCGGGCCGGAGCCGCAAAGCGTCGAAGCCAGGGTCCTGCACGATGCCGACAAGCTCGACGCCATCGGCGCCATCGGCGTGGCGCGCGCCTTTGCCTACGGGGGCCACGAGGGGCAGAGGCTGTGGGGCGAGGTGTCCGAGGGATACCGGGAGACTGCCGGGACACGCACAGAACACACCCCCGTCCACGAGTTTCGAATCAAGCTCGCCAAGATCCAGGGCCGCCTCCTGACCGCCAGCGCGCGGCGCATCGCCGCGGAGAGGCACCGCTTCATGGTTGCCTTCTTTGAGCGGCTGGAGGAGGAAGTGCACGGGCGTGCCTGAGCTTGACATCGCCCGCCGGGCATGCTATGCTCAGGCAACAACCGAATAGATGTGATCGCGGTGCTCTGCCGCCCGGAAGCGCAGGGCACAAAGGGTGAAGCCGGTGAGAGTCCGGCGCTGTCCCGCAACTGTAGTCTGACCACCGTCAGAGAGCCAGGTCACCCACCGCGATCGCGCTGTGGACCTTCGCGGAAAGGGGGTAGGCGCATGGCTCCCAAGCCATGAACCACCTCTTGTCGAAAGGCAAGGGGTTTTCTTTTAGGACAGAGGCCCTGACCGCTTGGTCAGGGCGTTTCACTTTTTCGAAGGAGAGAACTATGAAGACTGCAATCGCTCGCTTGGCGCTGGTGCTGGTGCTCCTCACCCTGGTCGTCTCGCCGGTGCTGGCGCTGGCAGACCTGCCGGCTGCCCTCGACTACCTCGAGACCCAGCAAAACGCGGATGGCGGCTTCGGCAACGGCTTTACCCCGGACAGCGCCTTGGGCTCCACCGCAGACGTCCTGCTTGCCATCCTTGCCCTGGATGGGGACCCCGCGGCCTTTGTGCAGGGTGGCAACACGCCTCTCACCTACCTGTCCACGAGCGCACCGGCGGCAGCCGGTTCCGGCGACCTCTCCAAGCTGATCCTGGCCCTGGTGGCTGCCGGAGAGAACCCGCGCCTTTTTGGAGGCGTCGATTCGGTGGACAAGCTGGAGGCGCTGGCCGGTGCGGACGGCCGGATCGGCGGGGCTGCCGACACGTTTGTCAGCACACTCATGTCCGTCATCGCCCTCAAGAGTGTCGAGCGGCCGGTCTCACAGGCATCCCTGGAGCTAATCCGCACTGCGCAGCAGGACGACGGCGGCTGGGCGTGGGACGGAAGCGCAAGCACGCCGTCAGACACCAATACGACGGCGTATGCCGTGCAGGCTCTCCTGGCATCAGGAGAACCGGCCGGCGGTGATGCCGTGGCCAAAGCGCTTGCCTACTACGAGGGGATTCAGAACGACGATGGCGGCTGGCCCTATCAGAATCCGTCGGACTATGGTACCGCAACGGATGCCAACTCGACGGCAGTCACCGTGCAGGCGCTCCTGGCGGCAGGAGAGGACCCGGCTGAGGGCGGCTGGACCAGCGCCCTGGGCACGACACCGTACGACGCGCTGGATGCGCTGCAGAACGGGAGTGGAGCCTGGTCCTGGAAGGCGGATGCCCCCGGTGACAACCTGCTGGCTACCGTCCAGGCCGCGCCGGCACGTGCAGGCAAGGCGCTGCTGCTGGCAACGATGAGCGTCGGCGAGGCGGCGAGCCTGGCGCCGGCCACCGTTCCCGTGACCGGCGGTCCAGGGGTGGACCCTGCCTGGCTCCTGACGGCGTCAGGCCTGGCGCTCGCGCTGGGCGGCATCCTTCTCCGGGCACGCAAGCGGTAGGCAATGTCTGCGCCTGTAGGCGGCCGCGCCCTGGCCGCGCGGAGCCATGCTGCCCTGCTCTGCCTGGCGTTGCTGTTCCTGCCCGCGATGGGCTGGGTGCCCGCGTCAGCCGGTGAGCCAAACCGCGCGGGGTTTGCCGTTCTCTTTGAGGACGGCACCCTGGTTACCCGCTGCGTCGAGTTCGAAGCAGACAGGATCTCTGGCTCAGAGATGCTGGCCCGCTCGGGCCTTGACGTAATCGTCGACGCCACGCACGGCGGTGGGATCACCGTCTGCCAAGTCTCCGGCACGGGCTGCGGCTACCCGGTTGAGGCGTGCTTTTGCCAGTGCATGGGGGGCGGGCCCTGCCGCTATTGGAACTACTTCTACCGAGAGCCCGGGCAGGAGGAGTGGGTCTACTCCACGCTGGGTGCGCTGGCGCACCAATCGGTGCCCGGCTCGGTGGAGGCCTGGGTCTGGGGGGATGGCCACACCCCGCCCGGCCGGGAGCTGACCTTCGAGTCAGTGTGCGCACCCTCTCCGTCTCCTTCTCCGCCTCCGACTCTGGCGCCGGCCCCGAAGTGGACCGCGTCGCCACCGTCGTCACGCGAGGACGCGCCCTCGCCGACCCCTGGCGCCACTGCTGGAAGCATTGCGCCCACCGCCACTCCACCGCCGGCTGAGGCGACCGGTGTGCCCCCGAGCACAACCGGGGGCATGGAGAAGGGCGAGGGCGCTTGGCGGAGCTACTGGCCCTTTGGCCTCATGCTCCTGCTGCTGGCTGCCGCAGCGGCCTACCTGCGCGCCGGGCGCCGGGCGTAGGCTCATGAATGCGCGTGGCCCCTCTGCGCCGCCGAATACAGCCTCGCTCCTTGCATGGCTGGCGGCCGCGGCCGTGCCCGCCTTTACGCTGCGCAACCCGCTCTACCTGGTGCTGGTTCTGGGCTGTGCATGGCTCGTCTACTCGGCGTATGGACGCACGTCACTCGCCGGAAACAGCTGGGGCAGCCTGGTCAAGATCGGCCTCTTCCTTGTGGCACTCACGATTCCTTTCAACGCCCTCGCGAATCACAGCGGGGCCACCGTCCTCTTCCGGCTTCCTCAGAGCTGGCCTGTCGTCGGCGGAGCGGTGACCCTGGAGGCGGTGGTTGCCGGCGCAGCAAATGGACTCGGCCTCTTCTGCATACTGGTGGTCTTTGCGGCCTTCAATGCTGCCGTCGATCATTACGAGCTGCTGCGGGCCACGCCTGCCTTCCTCTTCCAGGCAGGTGTGGTCGCCTCGATCGCCATCACCTTCGTGCCGCAGCTGGTCCTGAGCGCCAGGGAGATCCGCGAGGCGCAGCGCATCCGTGGCCACCGCTTCCGGGGCGTGCGCGCCCTGCTCCCGCTGGTCCTTCCCCTGCTGGCGACCAGCTTGGAGCGCGCTATCCAGCTGGCCGAGACGATGGAGGCGCGCGGCTTTGGCGCATCGGTGCGGCCCATCTCGAACCGCCAGTCCAGCTTCAGGCTGGCAGGCACCCTCGTGGCTTTGCTCGCCCTGCTGGCTGGCCTCTTCCTGGCTGCCTATCGGCCGTCAGGCCGCCCGCTGAGCTGGGTTCTCGCAGCTGCAGGTGGGCTTGGCCTCCTGGCCCTATTCTGGCTGCAAGGAAGGCGAGTGCAGCGGACACGCTACCGGCGCAGCCCCTGGACGGCACGCAGCGCGTGGGTCGCGGCGGCAAGCCTCGCAGCGCTTGCCGGGCTGCTGATTGCACGCTTCACTGTGCCCGAGTTGCTCGTCTATAACCCGTACCAACCGAATTGGCTTCTGCCTCCTTTTAGCCCATGGCTCGGAGCCGCGCTGCTGCTCCTGGCGACACCGGCTCTCCTGGTTCCGAAGGGTGCCGGGGCAGGCCATGGACGGCCAGAAACCGGCCGTGACGGGGGCGAATACACGCTGTGTGACGAGGAGATGGTGGAGTGATCCAGTTCGACCGCCTGAGCTACACCTACCCAGGGGCAGCGGTCCCAGTTCTCCGCGGCCTCACGCTCGACATCCCGGATGGCGAGTTCCTGCTGGTGATGGGACCCTCGGGTGCCGGCAAGTCCACCTTTCTGCGCTGCCTGAACGGCCTGGTCCCTCACTTCTACGGGGGGACCATCTCCGGCTCCGTCCAGGTCTACGGGCGCAACCCGATCGCCCTCGCCCCGCGGGGCATGGCCGACCTCGTCGGCTTCGTCCTGCAGGACCCGGAGGCACAGTTCGTCGTCGACAGGGTTGAGGATGAGCTGGCCTTTGCGATGGAGAACCAGGGCGTGGACCCCCTGGTGATGCGCAAACGGGTGGAGGAGTCACTCGACCAATTGGGCATTGCCCACTTGCGCGGGCGCTCCGTACATACCCTGTCGGGCGGAGAGAGACAGCGGGTAGCCATTGCCGCGGTCATGACCCTGCAGCCGCGCCTCCTGGTGCTGGACGAGCCGACCTCGCAGCTCGACCCACAGGCCGCTGAGGAGGTGCTCGACACCCTGGTCCGGCTGAACCATGATCTGGGCCTTACGATCGTCCTCTCGGAGCACCGGCTCGAAAGAGTGGTGCAGTACGTGGATCGCATCCTCTATCTGCCGGGCGAAGGCCGGCCCCCTCTGCTGGATGAGCCCCGTGCGGTCTTGGCGAAGGTGGATCTCGTCCCTCCGCTGATCGAGGTAGCCAAGGCGCTGCAATGGACGCCTCTGCCTCTGACCATCAAAGAGGGCCGCCGCTTTGCCTCTCAGGTTGGTGTCGCGCGCCAGCCTGAGGCGAGCGGCGCGGCCCCCTCGTCGCTGCTCCGGGCCGCGGCTGGGACCGCCCAAGCCGCACGGCCGGGCGCCCCAGGCGAGGTGTCGGTCTCGGTGCAGGAGCTTGCCTTTTCCTACAACGGCCGCCCCGCGCTCGATGGGCTGTCCCTGGAGGTACGAAAGGGCGAGTTCGTCGCGCTGATGGGCCGCAACGGCGCCGGTAAGACCACGCTGCTGAAGCAGATGGTTGGCCTGCTGAAGCCTCACCGCGGGGCGGTGCAGCTCCACGGCTTCGGCACGCCCATGCTGGATACCCGGTCTGCCCCCGTCGAAGAAATCATCAGGCTGGTCGGCTATGTCCCCCAGAACCCGCAGGCGCTGCTCTTCGGCGACACGGTGCGCGACGAGCTCGACTTTACCCGGCGCGGTCATGGTCAGCCGACGGGTGACTACGCCGCCCTCTTGTCCGACCTCAGCCTGGTGAGCCACGCCGGCAGCTATCCACGCGACTTGAGTGTGGGGGAGCGGCAGCGGGTGGCTCTTGCTGCCATCCTGGTGGCCGAGCCGCAGATACTGCTCCTGGATGAGCCCACCCGCGGCCTGGACTACGAGCAGAAGGCGGCGCTGGCGCGCCTGCTGTCGCGCCTCAGAGCACACGGGCGCACCATCCTCATGGCATCGCACGATGTAGAGCTCGTCGCGCAGTGCGCCGACCGGGTCATCCTCCTGGCCGAAGGGCGCGTGGTCGTCGACGGCCCGACCCGGCAGGTGATGAGCCAATCGCTCGTATTCGCTTCACAAGTCAGCAAGCTCTTCCAAGGCATGGGCCTGCTGACCGTCGAAGACGCGCTTGCCTCGGCGGGGCTGGCGAGGGCTGCCTAGAGGGCAGCTACACACCATGCAGAGGACCCTCAACGCTGCCATCCTGGTGATCGCGAGCCTGATTGGGCTGGCGGCCTTTCTCTACCCCTTCTTTGTGCCCCAGCAGTCGCAGGGGTTTGACGCCCTGGCCCACGCACAGGATGCTCCCCTGATCTTTGCGGCAGTGGTCGTCCTCTGCCTGGTGGCGGCGCTCAATAGCCTGTCCGCAGGGCTTCTGGACGCCAAACTGATTGCCGTACTGGGCATCCTCACCGCGGTCAATGCCGTGCTGCGCGGGGTGCCGGGACCGGGAGGCTTCAGCCTGGTCTTTCTGCTGCCGGTGCTGTGCGGCTACGCCTTCGGTCCGACCTTTGGGTTTCTTCTGGGCGTCTTCTCGCTCGCCGTCTCCGCCTTCATCGGTTTTGGCATCGGGCCCTGGCTTCCCTACCAGATGCTATCCGCGGGTTGGGTGGGATTGTTGTCCGGCCTGTTGCCGCGGCTTGACCGGCGGCCGCGTCTCGAGGCGTTCATGCTTGCTGCGTGGGGATTGCTGATCGGCTTTGCGTTCGGGGCGCTGATGAACATCTGGTTCTGGCCCTACGTCTTTTCCGCTGGCCAATCCGAGTTGTACTGGCAGCCCGGCCTTTCGGCGCTGGAGGCGCTCCGGCGCTATGCCCTCTTCTACGCGGTCACCTCGCTTTGGTGGGATCTTGTCCGCGCAGCCGGGAACTTTGCCCTCCTCCTGCTGCTGGGGGCGCCGATCCTGCGGCTCCTGCGGCGCTTCCGCCAGAGATTCCACTTCTCGACCCTGCCCGCCTGAGTGACAGCCCGTTCAGCACACGATTTGACCTCCCGCTGCTGAGGTGGTATCATGTAGCCCTGGGTCGCGGACGCCCTCCATCAGCCAACCACAGATGTCGGTGGAGGGCGCTGTTCTTTTCTTGAGGGGTAGCAGAGTCACCATGCGTATCGGAATCGACGCCCGGTTGGTCTTTTACAGCCAGGCTGGTATTGGGCAGTACATCATCCATCTTGTCGACGGCCTGTCGAAGACGGACCGGGAGAACGAGTACCTGCTCCTGCAGAGCCGCAAGGACCACACCAGCATCGTAGACCAGCCCAACTTCCGGCGCGTCTCGCTCTGGACACCCAGCCACCACCGGCTGGAACGTAAGTCGCTCAACGTCGAGATCATGCGGCTCGGCCTCGACATTCTGCACTCCCCCGACTTTATCCCGCCTGACCGGCCGGGCTGCCGTTCCGTCATTACCGTGCATGACCTGGCCTTCCTTCTTTACCCCCACTTCCTGACGAAGGAGAGTGCCCGCTACTACGGGCACATCGACCAGGCAGTGAGATGGACAGACCACATCATTGCCGTCTCCCAGAACACCAAGCGCGACACCATCCAGCACCTTGGGGTCCCGGAGGACAAGATCACCGTGGTCTACGAGGCTGCCAACCCCATCTTCCGCCCCATCGATCGCCAGCAGGCAGTCGAGCATGTGCGCCGGCGCCATGCCATAGAGGGTCGCTTCCTGCTATTTGTCAGCACAATCGAGCCGCGCAAGAACGTCCCTACCCTTCTCCGGGCTCTCCGGCAATTGCTTGACTGCTACAAAGAGGATGTCCACCTGGTACTGGCCGGCGGAAAAGGGTGGCTCTCCGAGGATGCTTTCTCTCTGGTCGAGCAGCTCAACCTTGATAGCCGTGTGCACTTCGTGGGCCGGGTCTCCAGTGAGGACCTGCTCTACCTGTACAATGCCGCGGAGCTGCTGGCTCATCCCGCCTTCTATGAGGGCTTTGGCCTACCTCCCCTGGAGGCAATGGCGTGCGGCCTGCCCGTGATTGTGTCGAATGTGGCCTCTCTGCCTGAGGTAGTGGGGGATGCCGGACTGCTCATCGATCCGAACAACGTCGACGAGCTGACCGTCTCGATCTGGCGGGTCCTCAGCGACCCCGACATGGCGCGCGAGATGCGGGCGAAGGGACTACGCCAGGCTGCGCGATACTCATGGGAGAGGGCGGCGACCGAGACCGTGGCGATCTACAAACGGGTCGCAGAGGCTTGACGCAGTGTGATGGCGCGCGACAAGCGGATCCTTGTCCTGACCCCGCAGTTCCCTTATCCCCCTAACCAGGGAACCACGATCCGCAACTACAACTTGATTGCCGGCCTGGCTCGCAGGCACGAGGTGCACCTCCTCTCATTTGGCGATCCGGAGATGTGTGCAAGCTCGCCGCTGCACGAGCAGTGCAGCAGCGTCCGTGTTGTGCCCACCCCTCGGCGCACCATGAGGCATAGGGTAGCAGGGCTGCTGCTTTCGCGCCTGCCCGATATGGCCCGGCGCCTTCCCTCTGCCGAGTACAGCGAGGCACTCTTGTCGGCACTTCGGGAGAAGCGGCCGGACGTGCTCGAAGTGGAGGGGATCGAGCTGGCGCGCTACCTGCTGGAAGCTGCTACCGAGCGGGCGCGGGGCACCGCAGGGACGCCGCTCCTCGTCTTTGACGACCACAACACCGAGTATGTTCTTCAGCAGCGGGCCTTCGAGACCGACCTCCGGAGCCGCAAGCCGCGGGGTTGGGTCGGCGCAGCCTATTCCTTTGTCCAGTGGCAGCGGCTGCGCCGCTACGAGCGCCACGTCTGCCGGGCTGCAGACCGGGTCGTCTCGGTGTCGGAGGTGGATGCGCAGGCGCTGCGCGACCTTGTGCCGGGGCTGGAGCCGGTTGTGGTACCGAACGGTGTGGATGTGGATCTCTACACGCAGCCCGTTGCGCAGCTGACGGCCGTCTCGGAGGCCGCCCGTGAGGACCTTGGCCGGCCCGGCCTGGCCTTCACCGGCAAGATGGATTTTCGACCCAATGTGGATGCCGTGCTCTGGTTTGTGCAGGAGGTGCTGCCCCTGATCCAGCGTGACGTGCCGGACGTTCTGTTCTGGGTGGTTGGCAAGGACCCTCACCCTCGCCTGGCTTCCCTGGCCGGTCACCCGGCCGTGCGGGTGACGGGCAGAGTTGAGGACGTGCGTCCCTACATCTCCTCCGCCCAGGTTTACGTTATCCCCCTTCGCATTGGGGGAGGGACACGCCTCAAGGTACTGGAAGCGATGGCCATGAGCAAGGCCATGGTCTCCACAACTCTCGGCTGCGAGGGTTTTGACCTGGTCCCGGGCCGAGACCTGCTCGTGGCAGACACGCCCGCCGAGTTCGCCTCTGCAGTGGCAAGGCTGCTGGGCGAGCCGCGCTGGAGAGAGAGGCTAGGCGGCAGCGCGTTCCGCTTTGCTGCCACCCTGTATGACTGGAGCGCGATTGTCCCAAAGCTGGAGGCATTGTTTGTTAACGCGTAATTTGCTTTGTAATGACCGCGCGGTATAATGTGGGATGAGTGCTGTGAGCACTCCGATTGACACCAAGAAAGAAGGGAGAGATCAACATGACAAAGCTGTTGGCTGTTGAGGGTATCGGCGAGGTTTACTCCGGCAAGCTTCAGGCGGCAGGCATCCGCAGCCTTGAAGCCCTATTGGAGGCGGGCAAGACGCCCGAGGGCCGCAAGGAGCTGGCGGAGAGATCCGGCATCGGCTACAAGTCGATCCTCGAGTGGGTCAACCGTGCCGACCTGTTCCGCATCAAAGGGGTTGCTGAGGAGTACTCCGACCTCCTCGAAGTCGCGGGCGTCGATACGGTGGTCGAGCTGGCCAAGCGAAGGGCGGACAACCTGTTCGAGAAGATGAAGGCAGTCAACGCCGAGAAGAAGCTGGTGCGAAGGCTCCCGACGCAGGCTCAGGTGGCCAATTGGGTTGAGCAAGCCAAGAACCTGGAGCGGATCATCAGCTACTAGGGTCGGCCAAAGTGCAGTTCAGTAGGGGACCGGCCCAGTGCTGTTCCCGCCAAGGAAGGAAGGACAGAATCGCTATGTCACGAAGACTCTGCTCGTCGGCGCTCTTGATGGGCGTTGGTTTGTCGCTCATGGGGTCGGCATATCCCCTGGCCCAGGAAGTGGAGCGGCAGGGAGGGCGCTGGTGGGTATGGGTGCTTGTCGCACTGCTCCTGCTGGCGTTTGCGGCCTATGTGATCTGGTGGTGGCTCAATCCGAAGGATGAAGCGAGAGAGGCCGCAGCCGGGCGGGCAGAGGGTGTCGCGCTGCCCGATGTGCACCTGCCCCACGTCGATCTGCCGAAGGTAGCGGTGCCGGATGTCGATCTGCCCGATGTGCACCTGCCCGACG
>DAOQVR010000029.1:0-31971 GCA_035341665.1 Anaerolineae bacterium | reverse complement strand
AGTGGACCAACTTGGCCGCACATGCATGGACCAGTATAGCCCGCCAATTGACAGGATGTCACGAGGCTGTCGGCTTGCGGTCCACCCCCACGCGTGTGGGGAATACCCAGACCCATCAGGCTACGAGACAGAGGAAGACGGTCCACCCCCACGCGTGTGGGGAATACCCCTGGAGAGTGGCGCGCCTGGATTGAGGCCATCGGTCCACCCCCACGCGTGTGGGGAATACTAGCTCGATCCCGTTCAGATTCATGCTGTTCTCCGGTCCACCCCCACGCGTGTGGGGAATACGGGGCCGTGACCGGCTACGAAGCCGGTGGTCACGGTCCACCCCCACGCGTGTGGGGAATACTCCGGACGGTCCCCTGTACGGCGAGGTGATCGTCGGTCCACCCCCACGCGTGTGGGGAATACGCTCGTCGCCCGCCTGCCGGTGGAAGAAAAAGAGCGGTCCACCCCCACGCGTGTGGGGAATACGCCGGCGGTGATCCGCTCATGGGCATAGGCGATCGGTCCACCCCCACGCGTGTGGGGAATACGACCCGCCCGACCCGGACAAGTGGGCCAAGGGCGGTCCACCCCCACGCGTGTGGGGAATACTGTACCGTTGCGGCTATTCGGCCCGCCCTTCGCGGTCCACCCCCACGCGTGTGGGGAATACACCGTGAGCGGCTACGGGTACACCTACCCGGCCGGTCCACCCCCACGCGTGTGGGGAATACGATGCGCTCGCTACTCAGTAGGCAACACTAAATCGGTCCACCCCCACGCGTGTGGGGAATACGCGTGGTATAGACGCTAGCGTAGTCGGTGGTGCGGTCCACCCCCACGCGTGTGGGGAATACCTGCGCCTTCTGGGCAGCGGTCAGGTCTCCTACCGGTCCACCCCCACGCGTGTGGGGAATACAATGGGTGCCGTCGTCAAAGTGGTGGATGCCGTCGGTCCACCCCCACGCGTGTGGGGAATACTTGCGTTATCGTCGAGCCAAAGGGCGAGTTCGGCGGTCCACCCCCACGCGTGTGGGGAATACGCAAGCACGGTTGTTCTGCGCGTTGTGCGACTACGGTCCACCCCCACGCGTGTGGGGAATACGCACACCGAACTGCCGACAATGGCTGTCCAGCTCGGTCCACCCCCACGCGTGTGGGGAATACGCGGCAGTTGTCCGCGTCCAGGGCGTCGTATTCCGGTCCACCCCCACGCGTGTGGGGAATACTCTATCAGGAGCATTGTGGAGTTTACCGCGCCGCGGTCCACCCCCACGCGTGTGGGGAATACGCCTTCCAGGCCGGGGAGGTCCATGCTCCGCCGCGGTCCACCCCCACGCGTGTGGGGAATACACAATCACCGCCAGCTCCTCAGCGTCGATGTACGGTCCACCCCCACGCGTGTGGGGAATACGTGCGGTGGTCGGCACCCAGGAGCACATGGAGTCGGTCCACCCCCACGCGTGTGGGGAATACGACCTACTCAGTAGCATCCGCGACGGCCGCCTCGGTCCACCCCCACGCGTGTGGGGAATACCGACAATCCGGCTCACGACGAACCGGCCCACGCGGTCCACCCCCACGCGTGTGGGGAATACTAGAACGTCCTCACCTAGCACAAAGCGGCCTACGGTCCACCCCCACGCGTGTGGGGAATACGACCGAGCCGCCAATGACGGCAGAGCTGGCCACGGTCCACCCCCACGCGTGTGGGGAATACACACCAGCTCGTTGAGTTCTTCTACCGTCATCGGGTCCACCCCCACGCGTGTGGGGAATACATCCCGTACTGCTCCCCCAGCTCCGCCCACGTCTGGTCCACCCCCACGCGTGTGGGGAATACTGGTGTGGGCGCGCGAGTGGGCGAAACGTCCCGCGGTCCACCCCCACGCGTGTGGGGAATACTCCTCCGCCATCAGGCGGACCATGTCCTCCCGCGGTCCACCCCCACGCGTGTGGGGAATACGGTGTCCGCCCGCTCGTACTCCCCGCGCGAGTACGGTCCACCCCCACGCGTGTGGGGAATACGCGTCCCTGGCGCCCTGGCTGAACTCGTCGTTCGGTCCACCCCCACGCGTGTGGGGAATACGAAGATGCCTCGCCATCCATTGATCCAGGCGTCCGGTCCACCCCCACGCGTGTGGGGAATACTCGCCCCACGCGCCGCACATGACGTTGTGGTGCGGTCCACCCCCACGCGTGTGGGGAATACTCGTGGTGGTAGCACTGGCAGTCCTTCCCGTACGGTCCACCCCCACGCGTGTGGGGAATACCCACGGCACCCCATCGGGCGCCTCGCCGGCGTACGGTCCACCCCCACGCGTGTGGGGAATACATGATAATCCTGGCCATGATGATCGTGCTATCGGTCCACCCCCACGCGTGTGGGGAATACGCACCGCGCCGCCGCCTAGGTGCCCTAGGTCGTGGTCCACCCCCACGCGTGTGGGGAATACGCAGGCATGGCTCTCGCCGGGCCGGCGCTTGAACGGTCCACCCCCACGCGTGTGGGGAATACGCTGTCGACCAGCTCCTGCGTCGAGTCGATCAGCGGTCCACCCCCACGCGTGTGGGGAATACCCGTTGTGGCTGATGGCTCGTATGAAACCCCACGGTCCACCCCCACGCGTGTGGGGAATACGTGCCGAAAAAGCGCCCCTGCGTCGTCGCGTTCGGTCCACCCCCACGCGTGTGGGGAATACTGCGTGGCGCGGGAGGCGCGGTTGTTGCGTCGCGGTCCACCCCCACGCGTGTGGGGAATACCACGAGCCCTGCGATGGTAGGCAATTTGTAGTCCGGTCCACCCCCACGCGTGTGGGGAATACGGCCCCGCCGGCCGGCGCAGGTCCCACAAACTCGGTCCACCCCCACGCGTGTGGGGAATACCGACGTGTCGGTGATATCGGCCGGGCTGGTGTACGGTCCACCCCCACGCGTGTGGGGAATACATAGAGGCAGAGCTAGAAGCGGCGGCGGCGGCCGGTCCACCCCCACGCGTGTGGGGAATACTTGATGTCCCCCTGCAAGGTGGACACAAACTGCGGTCCACCCCCACGCGTGTGGGGAATACTCTAGCAAGCTCGTCAAGAACCGGTAGAAACGTTGGCCGTTGGGCCCTCCTGCTTGCGAACGCGGATCAGCTGGAGCCCGTCAAAGTCGACGATCTCCCTCTGCCCGTCTCCATGGCTCCGCATCAGAAAGTGCTGCTCGGTGTTCGTCGACCACGCCTGGAGCACGTGCCCCGTGCGCTTCGCCTCACAGCACTTCTGCCAGAGCCGGTCGCGCACCATGGCGTTCACATGCCCGACGAACACACCCGGGTGGGCCTCCACGAGCCAGCGCGTCAGCTGGCCCCGCAGGGACACCGGAACATTCTCCAGGATCATCACGACCACGGCTCACCCCCTTGTCCGCCCGCGGCCGAGGGGCCGGACCAGAGCGGCTCGGGCCGCGCCGGGTCGGCGTCCGTCTCCTCTCCGGCAGCCAGCAACTCCCCCGGAATGCCGAGCAGCCGGTCGATATCGGGCAGGATCCGCTCCAGGAGCCGGTGCTCGCGAAACGCCTCGCGGCTCGCCTGCCGCACCCGGGCGTGGATATCCCGGGATGACTCGCTCGCCACCCGGAACGCCAGTGGGATAGTGACTTCTGCCTTGTAGAGATCGGCGATGTCGTAGACGAAGGACAGTTGCTTGCCGGCGTGGATGAACCCCAGCGCCGGCGAGTAGCCGCCGGAGACGATGCCGGCATGGCACAGCCCGTTCAGCAGCGCGTTGGCAGCCGACAACGCGCGGTTGACCGGGTCTCCGCTGCCCCAGTCGCCCCTGTCGTAGCAGCGCCCGCTCCACGCCACCCCATAGGTGCGGCTCGCCTCCGCGTATGCCTGGCGCACCCTGGCCCCCTCGCGCCCACGAAGTTGGTAGATGTCCAGCCCGGGCTCGAGCGAGCCCTCGCCGAATCGCGCGCGATACATGCGCATCACGACCTCCATCCGCCGCCTCGGGTCGGCAGCCAGTTCAGCCTGCCGGAGGAGGTGGTAGGCCTTGCGCGTCTCGCCCGTCCCCTGCGCGTAGCACCGCATGCCGTCTTCCCCACACCACACCAGCAGGCACCCGTTGTCTGCCAGCGCCTTGACGGCGGCGTGGGTGATGGACGTGCCGGGGCCCAGCATGAGGACGGCGAGGGCGGCAGCCGGGATCATGGTGCGGCCATCCCTGTCGACCGCCTCGACCGCCATGTGCGCCTGGTCGAGGCTGACATGCTCCATGTACAGGTAGCTCAGCCCGTCACGGAGCTTGGGCAACTCGTGCAAATCCCTCACGTCGTACCTCCTATTCAGTTGGTAAGGTACAAACCCGGGTTTGCCCCCGAGCAGGTCGCGATCCCGCTCGTATGACGGCATGTGTCGGACACCGGGGCGCCGGCCGCCCCAGTGCCTTTGGCCTACCTCGCCAGTGACAGCAGGCCGAAGCCAAAGCCCTTGCCGCTGCCGACCCCGTGCGCGACGCCCTGGCGCAGCCGCTCGGGGTCTGTCACCTGCAGCGTGCCGTCGAACTGGACGGCGAGCAACTTGAGATCATGCCTGTCGTCGCCGCTGCCAGCTGCGCCGCCGATAACCTCGCTGCCGCCCGTGGCAACAGAGAGAACCCGAAACCCGGAGGCCTCCCCCTTGCGGCGGAGCCAGTCCACCTGCTCCTCCTCACGGTAGAGGCCCAGCCGCTTGTGCTCTCCGTCGTCGAGTTTGCGCCGGGCCGTGGGGTTGGCGCGCAGGCGGAAAGAGAGCACCTGCCCGGCGACCAGGTGCAGATCAAAGGACTTCACGGCCGGGTTGGGCCCGGACACAGGCAGCAGGTATCCCTGCGCCTTGGGCTCGCCCAACCACGACCAGTCGGGCGGGGTCCACGACTGGACGAGCAACGTGAGCGCATCGGCGTGCGGGGCAGCATCGACCCGGAACAGGACGCGCTCGTCCGTCTTGCCGAGAGAGGCAGGAAAGGCGCGCATCACGCTACGGTGCATCTGGTAGGGCTCGGCCACCTCGCGCTGGACGCGGCGGCTGCCGGGGTTGAGAATCAGTCGGGACAGGTACATAGCTCATCCTCCTGGTATGCCGGCGCCGGGATGAAGCTGGTCCGGACGCGGCCGGGCGCGAAGCGCCTGCCGGCAAACGACAACGGCCGGTCCGGCCGCACCTCCGCCCCGGCCTCGTCGTCCTGGACCACGAGGCGCAGCTGGTCCGGGCGGCGTGCGGCCTCCCTCTTGCAGGCGACCCACGGGTAGGCCGTGAGACAGCCAAGCAGGGGCTCGTGCGGGCGCAGCCCGTCGGCGAGCCATACGGGTTTTCCCGGCACGAAGGCCCTGCGCCCGAGGAAGAGGGGCCAGCGCGGGTCGCGCAGGGCCGCATGGAGCTGCTGCAGCAAGTGGAGGTCGCCCGACTCGAGGCCGACCAGGAAGCGTGCGTCGGCCAGGTAGTAGCGGGTGGAGACCTCGGTATCTTTGATGCCGCCCGAGGCCTTGAGCACATCCTTCGCGGTGTGGAAGTCGCGCTGAAGGATACCTTCCCTGTCCACGCGGACGGCCATCCTGAGAGCGACGAGGTCCTCAAGGGGTTCATCCCTGCGCCGCCCCAGGGCAGCGCACAGCAGGCCGACGACGCCGCTCTTGGAGGGTTCGAGCCCCGTGTCGCGGACGCCGAACCTGCTCTGCACTCCCCACGACTGCATCGGCCCTGCGAGGCGCAGAAGGAGGACGCTCATGCCTTGGCCTCCTCCGCGGGGAGCGCAGCGGTGACGGCCTCCACCCAGGCTTCCAGGTCGAGGACCTGGTGCTCCTTGAGGCTCTGGAGCGAGAGGCCGGGCTCGAGCGCCAGCGCAGCGACCCGGATCATGGAGCCGGTACCGTATACCTGGCAGAGCCGTCCCCAGTAGGTATCGAGCGCAGAGACGGAAGGGGCCACGAGCCCGCCTTCGCCGCGCGCGTAGACGGGATGCTCAAAGGCGTTGGCCAGGGACCAACCCATCCCGTCCCGGCGGACGACCGCCAGGAGGAGGCTGGGCGGGTTGTTGGCGGCGAAGTTGCTCTGCTTTCCGGTCGGCACGGCCGCCACCGAGGCGCGCAGGAAGCCCTCGACGGTGCGCCGGGCAAGCTCGTGGTCGTCGTCGAGGTTGCCAACCAGTTGCCTCCAGTCGATGCGAGCGTAGCGGTAGAAGCAGGCGCTGTCGAAGCCGGTAAAGCCCATCATGCCGGCGCCGGCTGTGTCGTCGGGTTTGAGGTCGTCGACGGCTGTGTAAAAGTCCATCTCCATGGTGACACGGTGGGTTGAGACGGCGTGCGCCACCTGGCAGGCCGCCTCGAGCCCGAGCTCCGGGTACTCCGCAAGCATGCGGCCGAAGAGGGCGATGTCCGGGGCGCTCGTCCGGCCCTTGTGCTCCCTGACAAGCGCCTTCGCGAGCCGGTCGGCGCCGGCCGGCAGCTCCTGCCAGCCCTCGAGCAGCGCCTGGGCGATGCGGTCCAGCTCCGACTGGCTGAAGTAGAGCAGAACGGCGGTGCGCTGACCGTCCTTGTCGAGCTTGCTGAGGAACCTGGGCACAAAGTCCGTGAGGACCTGCGCTGCCTCTTCAGGATCTTTGCCGGCCTCGACCAGCCGCTTCCGGAGCAGGTCGACCACCCACTTGGTGCGAACGCCCACCTCAACGCCGGTCGCCTGCGCAAAGGCAGGCGAGGTGCGGATTGCGCGCTTGACGCACTGCGAGGAGATGCGCGCCCGGCGCACGCCGCCGAACTCGCACTCCTTTGGGTTGTTGTTGTCGTCCCGGTTGAGGTTCGACGGGCTGAAGCTCTGGATCATGTGCACTTCGACAAACATGGCTAGACCTCCTTGTTTTGGGATGGCTGGGTGGGGCGGCCCCAGAAGGACCGCGCCCACTGCTGCTGTACGTAGCGCTCCGGGTGGTCCCATGCCAGGACATCGGAGAGCAGTTGGTGCCAGTTTACCGGTACCTCGTTCGAGCGCAGATAGCTGACTGCCTGGCGGAGGTGGGTGGGCAGGTCATCCGGGTGGGCGGCGAGAAGCGTCGCAAAGCGCCTCTCGAGTGCAGTGGGGTCGGCGTTCGGGTCCCGCGCGCGAGCGAAGTGGTCGCCCATGTTGCCGATGGCGCCGGGCGCTGGGTGGAGGGCGAAGAGCGAAGCCACCAGGTAGTAGGCGGCGTCGACCGTGCGCCTGGGGCGCTCAGACAGCCAGGGGACGACATAGCGGTACATGCTGGCGACGCTGCCGGGCGGTTGTCCCAGCCCGCGGCGCAGGGCAGCCAGCGCCCCGCGGTCCTCGCGCAGGCCCTCCAGGAACGTGACGAACGGGTGCGTTTTCTCAGTCAAGGTCTCCTCCCTCAGCTATTCTGCAAGCGCGCGGGGTCCGAGCGTGAGCCCGGTCAGCCCGCCCGCGAGCTGGTCGCGTGCGCGCACGGTGGCCTTGAGCCCGCGCGCGCCGTACTCCAGGCCGTGCGCCACCTGATCGAAAGCGGCCCAGGCGGCGCGATGGACCGCGGCCTGCCACCCGTCCATCGCCGCGCCCAGGGCCAGCGGCAGCCCCTCGACCAGCCGGCGAAAGGGAAGCTCCAGCCGGACCCAAAAGCCGCGCTCGAGGGCCCACGCGCCGGTCAGCGCCTGTATGTCCTCGGGAGCCGGGTCGTGGCCTTCGGAGAGGTCAGCCGCCGGCGAAAGGACCAGCCGCGCGAGCGTCCGGGCTGCGCCCCACAGCTGGTCGCGGGTCCGCTCGGCCAGCCGGAGGGCCTCATCGAGGCGCTCCACCAGCTCGTCGCGAACGAGGTAGTCGAGTGGAAGGGGCATGCGCTCCTCGCGGAAAAAGTACACCAGCGCCTGGTTGTTGGCCATGCCGAGGGCCGCAAGCCGGCGGGCGCGGGCCGTGTCCAGGATGCCTTCGGCGACCAGCTCGGAGAGCCACGCCAGCACCCGGGGAGGGTGGAAGGCGTCCACGTGGAGCTTGAAGAGGGCGGCACTGTCCCGCCAGAGCGCACGGCCCTCGCCGAAGCGCTCGGCAAGCAGCCCTCGCTGGGGGTCCCGGCGATAGTGCTTCATGGGATCCGGAATGTCCGCATCTAGGCGCAGCCCTGGGGCGATAGTCATTGTGCGGACGACCTCTCCCGCGGCTGCTTGCTCACCGGCGAGCAGGACGCGCCGGCTGTGCCAGGTCAAGTAGTCGAGGTAGCCGAGGGGGCGCGTGCGCGGCGGCTGCAGCGGGTCCTGCATCTCCCACGCGGGCAGGTCGGCGCTCCGGTGTGGCAGCACGGCGTCCTCGGTGGGGTAGCGCAGCATGTTGAGCATGAGGGTCTCGAAGAGCGAGTCCCCCTGCACCAGGAAGACGGCGCCGCGGGCCCAGGGTCCATCGGTGAACTTCTCCGCAAGTCCGCTCAGCCCCGCGAGGCCGAACGCCTGGGCAGCCAGGAGGCAGCGCGCTGCTTTCGCGGCTGTCAGCGTGGCACCGTCCCGGTCCGTGTGGTGGTCGAAAAGCGTGGACCTGTTTCCAGATGCCAGGTCCTGAACCAGGTTGTTTACCGGCTTGGGGCTGACGCGATCGTCGGATGCCTGGTAGAAGGGCCGCTGAGCGTCGAAGAGGTCGAAGCGGCGGTGCCAGGCGTCCAGGTAGGCATCCAGCGGTCCGGGGTCGAAGCGGCCCCTGCGCCACAGGTCATGCCACCCGTCGTAGGTGGCGGGCCCGTAGACCCGGTGCAGCACGGCAAGGGCGAGGCGGTGGAGAGATGCCGTCTCCAGGGGTGTGTCACCCCTCAGCTCGCGCAGGTTGTGCGCCTGCGCCAGGGCTCCGCGGAGCCCCAGACCGACCGGTGCCCCATCGCGCCCAATGCACGGCAGCCACGGCCGGTCCAGAAGGTTGTACTCGATTGCCATTGCACCTCCTTGTGTGCGCATACGCGCGCTCAGGCCCGGACGATCTCGAGCCCGAGTGAACGCGACAGATAGAGACAGTACGGCGTTCCCGGAAGGGGGCACGCGCCGTCCCGAAAAACCACGAGGCGGCAGTCGCGCAAGAGCGCGTGTTCCCTCCAACCTGGTGGAGGGCTCTGCGCCACGAGGGCCCGGAAGACGACCGCATGGGACACAGCCACGAGGGTGCCTACCAGCACCTGCGTGAGGTCTGGTCCGGGAACCGCAAGGGGGTCCACGCGGCAGCCGCTGCCGTCTGGCTCGGTGTTCAGGCAGTTGCCCACCTCGTGCAGGCAGCTGACGGACACGGAAGGCGGGCCCAGACGTGTCAGGGCCCGGAATGCGGCGTGAATGCCCGGGTCATCCTCCGCCAGGTTGTCGTTGCTCGCCACCAGCAGGTTGTCGGCGCCTGGCAGGCCGACCAGCTTGCGCCGGGCGGTGTCCACGTCCCGGTCCTGGTGGGCCAGCATCCTGTCGCGCGCGGCCGCGAGTTCGCGCGCCGATGGGCCGCTGGGGGCGCCGGCCTCCCCGTACACTGACTCGATGAGTGCGGCGGTGTCGCCGGGGATGGAGATCGACTCACGCCCGCGCAGCGCCAGGTAGGAGCGAAGCAACACATAGGGTTCATAGATGCGCCCGTCGACCCCAAGGCCGGGCACACCATCTACCAGGTCCGGGAGGGTGATCAGGAGACGCGGGCTTGAGACGGCGCACGGGCGCGAGCCGCGATCGTGGCGGTGCATCCGCCCGGCGCGCTGGATGAGCAGGTCGACCGGCGCCAGGTCGCTCACCATGACGTCAAAGTCGAGGTCCAGACTCTGCTCGATCACCTGCGTGGCCACGACGATGGACCGGGCGGGGCGTGTGCCCTTTTCTGAGTAGCGCTTCAATACCTCGCGCTCGATCACGTCCCGGCGTGCGAGGGGGAACCTGGCATGGAAGAGGAGCAGGTTGTCGTCGGGCACCACCTGCGCCACTCGGAGCGCACGGTAGGTCTCTTGCGCCCGTCCGACCGTGTTGCAGACAACTGCCGCACAACCGCCCTCCCGCAGGGCAGCGCGAAGCCGCCCACCGATCGCCTCGGGCGAGCGCTCGACCCACTCGAGGGCCAGCTCGCGGCCCCCGTGGGCCTGAAGGGGGATCTGGCCCACACGCCCGCCCGACGCCCACGAGATGGCCGGGTACGTCGCAGGCAGGCAGTCCGCCGCGCCGGTGCCGGCATAGGCGTCGAGCAGCTCGCGGCGCGTCGCGGCCGGCAGCGTGGCCGAGAGCACGACGACGCTGGAGCCAAGGGCACGCAGCCAGGTCAGAAGGCGCCGGAAGAGGGTGGACATGTAGGTGTCGTAGGCATGCACCTCGTCGAAGATGACCGTCTTGTGGCTGAGGCCCAGGAGGCGCACAAAGAAGTGCCGCGTCTGGAGGACGCCCAGGAACGCCTGGTCCACCGTCCCGACCCCGAAGGGCGCGAGGAGGCTGCGCTTGCGGGGCAGGAACCAGGCCATGGCGGCTGCCTCGTCCGCAGCCTGTTGGGGCCCTGGCTCGGCCAGGCGGACCTGGAGTGGCGCGCCCCGCCGGGCCCACTGCGCCTGACCGTGCACCAGCAGGGTCGACAGGGTCTGCCCCTCATTGCGACGCGAGACCACTTCGGAAACCCGGCCGTGCATCTGGTTGCTGGTCGCCATGGTCGGCATGGCCACGTAGAGGCCGTGCTGCTGCTGGGTGCGTGCCCAATGGTCGGCCAGATACAGCGCTGCTTCCGTCTTCCCGGTGCCTGTTGGAGCCTCGATGATGACCAGCGCCGGCTGGTCGAGCCGGCCGGCCAGGTCGATCACCTGGGCTTGCATCGGCCTCGGGCTGGGACGCGCAAACAGCTGGGAGAACGCAGCCGGCTCTCGGGGGGGCTCCCAACGGGGCCAGCCCAGCAAAGACAATGCCCGCCTGGCCCGCAGGGCGGCCGCTTCCCGATAGGACTCGAGGTCCACGGGCCGTTCGGCGAAGGCGAAGCAATCGCTCATGGAGCCGATCCAGTCGGCCACTGAAGTGAGACCTGACAGCAGGACGTACAGCGCGTTGCAGGGCTCGCGTGGGGCTGGCTCTGCCACGACGGCAGGGGGACCGAGGACCGTGTGCAGTGCCCGTACCAGTTCCCTCCGCACGGCATCCCAGGCGGCCCCGCCCAGATGGTACGCCTTGACGCCCAGCACCTCAATCGGGACCGGCCATGCGCCGTGGTGGCCACCAATCGCCCTGGCGACCTGGGCCGTCCAACCAGGCGCCAGGCGGGTTTGGGAGGCCAGCAGGTCCGGCAGGAGGCGCGACGAGATGGTCCCATGGTAGCATGGCTCGGCCAGGTAGACCGGCGCGAACTCCAGCCCGGCATCGGCCAACTCGCCCATGGCCGGGGCGTGCAGCCTCTGGAACGCCGGGCTTGCCTTTCCCAGGTCATGGAGGCCGGCCCAGAAAGCCAGCACAGGCCCGGCCCCTCCTTCGTCGAGGGCAAGTGTTTGGGCCACCTGTAGGCGGCTGCTCCCGGTCAGGACGTCCTCCCAGAGCGCCAGTGCCACCTGCGCGACGTCAATCAGGTGGCAGATGAGAGGGTGGGTGCGGGTGCTGTCCTTGGCGCTCTTGGCCCAAAGCAGTTGGTAGGTTGGTATGGCCTGGCCGCTGTTCAGGGAGCCCACCCTTGCCGCCCTCCCGGGATGGAACCTGGTTCTTACACCCAGTATAGCACAGCGTTGCGACGAAACCTGTCGGTGAACGGGCTGACCCAGGGAGAATCCGGATAGTATTCTACCACGAGGTGGCCGGCGGGGCAAGCTACGACGAGCCGGGCTGCCAGTTGCGTCTAGTAGACGGGGTGAGCCAGGGGGTCGGGGGCAGGGATGACGGCGGAGCGGGCCAAGCCAAGAGCCACTCTGCCCTCGCGGGTGAGCCGGTCGAGCTCGGCGATCAGGGCGGCGGAGAGGAGGCGATCGTCGTGGGTGGGCTGGGGGCCGGCGGGGGTCTCGGTGCGGTGGGAGGCGGGGACGCCCCAGCGGAGGTTGGCGTCGAGGGTGCCCTCGGGCGGGATCTCGTAGGCGCAGGCGGTGGCTTGCTGGAAGAACCACCAGGAGTCGGAGAGAGGGACGGGGGGACGGGGAGACGCGGAGACGGGGAGACACGGAGACGGGGAGACGGGGAGACGCGGTGACGCGGGGAGGGGAGCTGGGGAGGGCTCAGGTGCAACGGACCTTGAAGGTGCATCGCACTGGTCGTCGGAGAAGTACTTGAAGCGGTTGGTCTCTATGAGGGCTAGGAAGGCGGAGCCTAGCTGGGCCTTGGCCTTGGGGTGTGAGAAGTCGTAGGGGGTGACGCTCTGGTCGCCGAGGTGGGCGCGGAGGTAGCTGACGACGCCCAGGCCGACGCCCCTCTTGCCCGATGGGCGCAATAGGGTATACTCGGGCACGCGCGAGCCCGAGAAAGAGGCCGGGTGCTGGTTCATTGGGTTGGTCGCGTCAATGCCAGGGCCCGACCCGAGAACCTGAATAGAATTGCGGCGGTGGTTGATTCACAACTCCCTGATCCTACTTGGCGGCCCAGCGGCCGGGTCAGGGCTCCTGAGTGCGCTGCCAACGCAAGCTGTCCGCTGCACACAGACATCAAACGTGCCAAGCTACGCCAGGGAAGGCGTCTACAATTGGTATGGCTACCCGCTGAGGCGGAGAGGCGCAGGCTGGAGGAGTCAATTTGGCGACACCTGCCTAGGTACCCTCCCTGTCGATTGCGGCGGCGCCGATTCCTATCCTTCGGCAACCTCGTGGCGTCGAACCGGCAACCGAAGCAGCGGGAGAGGGCCGTGGCCGGCGCATGTACACCTTTCGAGGTGCACTCGGCCGCCGCACGGAATAAAGCTGGAAAGTGGACGGTTCACGCTACGTGAGGCCACACCTTGCTGACCCAGGCGTGGGCCCAGAACTTCGATGGGAATGAGGGAGATGGTACAATGACAGACTGCTCGGCGCTGCAAGAGGCCCTGGTCGAGCTTCAGGCGTTTCTAGGTGAAGGGAGAGCCACAGACTCCGCGATTCACCGGATGGCCTACAGCCGCGATTGGAGCCCTCGGCCAAAGGAAATGATCGATCTGCCGGACATCGTAGCTGTGCCCCAAAGCACAGACGATGTCGTGCGAATCGTTGAGGTGGCGTTGCGGCACCACCTCCCCGTAGTCCCCTTTGCAGGTGGGACGGGCATGGGCGGAAGCGTCGTGGCCTGGAAAGGTGGGATCCTGGTCGAAACCAAGGGCATGAACCGGGTGCTGGAGGTCGATCCGGCGAACATGTCGGTGACGGCACAGGCAGGCATCACGCTCTGGGAGCTGAACGAAAAGCTCGCTCCGTATGGCTTGTGGCTTCCGCACCAGCCGGAGAGCAAGCGGGCGTGCACCATCGGGGCGTCGATTGGATGTGACAACGACTCGACCTTCGGGGTGCGCTATGGCAAGATCATGGACTGCCTGACCGACGTTGTGGTGGTGACGGGGCGGGGCGAGGCAATTCGGTTTGGGCACCGGAAGGCGTCTTTCTCCTCCACCGGTTACAATCTCATGGACCTCTTCGTGGCTGCCGAGGGAACGCTGGGCGTGGTCACCGAGGCGACGCTGCGTGTTGTCACCCTGCCCAAAACGCGGCTAGTGCGAGGATGGGTGTTTCGCACGCTCGTCGATGCCGCCCGCGCCCTGGAGCGCACTCTTGCGAGCGGGCTCTCTGTGGAGAGCGCACACATCAACTGCCGTCGGCGCCTGCACTTCTACACTCACTCTTTCCGCCAGAAGTACGGCCGTGACCCAGACGTGCCGGAATGGGCCGAGTCCATCCTGTTCCTGTCGTTCGCCGGGGACGAAGAGGTCGTGGACTTTAGCCTGGGCAAGGCGCGCCAGATACTGGAAGGTGAGTTCGGCGGCGAGCTGGTGCGGGAGCAGGAGATGGTCGAAGGCTACTGGGACAGCAAGCACCGGCTCGACTTTGTTCCGTTCAAGCAAAAGTGGCCCGACAGCCAGAGGCAGAAAAAGTTCGGGGCGGCGGACGTCGGCGTGCCCATGGGCCACCTGGAAGAGATGTACCGTGCCTTCCTCGAGATTGCCGCAAAGTATGGGCAGGACATCCTGGGAATGACCGTCTACAACGAGACGCCCAACAAGGTCAGCCCGAGCATCAGCTTTGCGGTGTTTACCGATGACTCGACCCAAGAGGCTGTGGCGGACTTTTACCGGTACGTGCGGGAGATGAGCCTCAAGGCGGTGGAGCTTGAAGGAACGATGAGCACCTACATCGGCGACGGCGACCGGCTGGGAGGGTTCAGTGAGCGGGAGCACGGCCGCAGCTACCAGTACATGAAAGAGCTCAAGGCGCTGTTCGACCCCGACAACATCATGAACCCCGGGAAAAAGTTCGAGTCGCGCTGGATAAAGGACTGATCGAGGATTGGCATGGAGAACCACGAGGCATTACAGCCGTTCGTCGACGATATCTACACGTGCAACCGGACCAGGTGCGGCTTCTGCCGGGAGGAATGCCCGGTCTATCGCGTAAAGCGGCTGGAAACCTACTCGAGCCGGGGACGCATGCTGGCCGCACGGGGACTGCTCGAAGGGGTCCTGGAGCCTTCCGGAGAGCTGCAGGAGGTGATGGATGACTGCCTGATGTGCGGGTACTGCCAGGCTCGCTGTGCGCTCCACAATCTTGACATCTTCAGCGCAGTGCGCGAAGAGCTGCGGGCTGCGGGGTACGTCTCGCCGAAGCACGAAAAGACCGCAGCCAAGATCCTGGAGGAGGGCACGCTTTTTGACCGCCCGGCGCCCATCCATCGTCAGGGCACTACGCCTCTCTACCTGGGTTGCGCCTACCAGAACAAGCCGCACGAGGTGGACAAGATCGTCTCAGTGCTAGGCAAAGTCGGGATCGATGCGCTGATCTCTGACGAGGTGTGCTGCAGCTACATCGTCGGGGCGGTGGGCCTGGAGAAGGAGTTCGGACAGGCGCAGGAGCGCTTCCGCCAGATCTATGGCCCCCACCTGGCGGGAAGCATCCTCACCGTCTGTCCGACCTGCACGGCGACGCTGCGGGATGAATACGGCCTCCCTGTGCAGCACGCCCTGGTGGCGGTAGCGCAGAGGTTGGAGGGCATGAACCTGGTGCGGGTCAGCCGGAAGGTGACGTACCATGACCCCTGCCACCTGGGAAGGATGCTGGGCGTCACAGAGGAGCCGCGTCGGATTTTGCGGGCATTGGGCATGGAGCTGGTCGAGATGGAGCACCACGGGACCTTCTCCACCTGCTGTGGGGGAGGCGGCGGCGTGCTGGATGTGGACCGGACTCTCGCCGTCGAAGTGTCCAAGAACCGGGTGCGCGATGCGGTTGCCGTCGGCGTGGACACAATTGTGACGGCATGCCCGACCTGCCAGCCGACGCTGCTGCGAGGTTCGGGCCGGGTGGCCAATGAGCTGGGCGTGTTTGTGGACGTGCTTGACCTTTGGCAACTGCTTGATGAAGCGCTCGCACCCTGCCAGAACGATCCCAGTGACCGGAACTTCCGGCGCAGGTAAGGCTTCCGAAGGGCTTTATTGCTGAGGCTCGAAAGATACCTCGGTCCGGAGCCGGCAGGGCGCGACTTGCCCCTGTGGGCTCGCGCGTGTTGTCTACCCAGCGCAGCTTGATCTACGGATCTGCAAGCGCGGTTTCACACGGCGCAGGCGGACCTGGTCGGATCACACTTCAGGTGCGGCGATGGGCCCGAGATTCGTCGGGGCGATCTCGGAGCTCGGGAAGCTATTGAAGCGCCAGTTTGCTCCGCATCTCATCGAGGAGCTTGTGACTCAGCTGATCAACAAACGGACGCAGCTTCTCGTCCCTGCCCCAGTTCGGATCACCGTTCACGAACTCCTGGGCTGCTCGCAGCAGCGTGTTGCCCTCGAGTTCGGGAGCGTACTCTGGCAGGTGGGACAGGAGGTTCATGGTTTGGATCAAGCGGGCCGGGCCGTACGCTGCCTCCGGACCCATGCACCGTTTCGCGCTTGCGACCAGAAAGGCGGTGATTTCGAAGAGGTACTCGCTGCCGGTCTTGTTGTCATCGCTCATGTTAGTCAATCACCTTGATCAAAAGATCGGCCAGCTCGCGCCGGGGCGGTGCAGATGCGAGTGCGGAGGGGTAGCCAAGAGTCACGAGCATGCACAGGTCCGACTCATCGGGCAATTGAAGCAACTCCCTGACGAGAGCCCGATCAAAGCCACCGATGGCACACGCTCCCAGCCCGAGAGAATGCGCACACAACAGCAGATTCTGCAGTGCGCATCCGAGGTCAATTTCCGACCACTCGGAACGGCGCAGGGTATCGAGGCAGATGCCGAGCAGGACGGGCCCTGCCGTCATGTTGCCCATCACACCCGGCAAGATCATCTTCAGTGTTGCGATGGTCTGAGCTCGCGTGATGACCACGAACTGCCAAGGCTGCCGATTTCCAGATGAAGGTGCCCAGCGTGCTGCCTCCAGCAGTCTCTCGATCTTGTCGGGCTCCACAGGTTGCCTGGAGAAGCGGCGGATGCTTCGCCGGCCCTTGATGATCTCCATGGTCTCTCGGTAGTGCTTCCCCATTGTGGTCTCTTCTCGAACCACCGCCCCCAACCTGCTCCTGCAGACGCCCGCCCTGACCGGCATGCCGGTTTTGATCTGAGGCCCGAGAGTGGTCCCCTGCCAGCTTTGGATCTGCCGTGCTGCACGACCAGGCGAGACGGAGGAACGATAGCACAGTCGGCGGTCCCTGTCAAAGGCAGGGCCGGCCGGCAGGTTGGGTGTAGTCCTCCTCTCAGAGATGGGGAATCTGGGATGTCTCTTACACAAAGTGTGTAGAACACTTGACAAACCGTTGTGGATATTGTATACTGGATCGCAGCCTGGGGTTATCCTTCCAGGACGTGGAGTCTCATCAGGCGCCTAGCATCCGCGCCAGCGTTGCCGACGAGGGCGTTCTCGGAAAAGGATGTGATGAGTGGCGGAAGGGCTGGAAGTGGGACAACCATTAAGGGACAGTCCGCTGTTCGAGCAGTTGAAATCAGTGGCCACTGCGGTGGTCGCGATGTTTGGGGAGAGCTGCGAGGTCGTGATTCATGACCCAAGCGACCTTGAGCACTCCATCATCTGGATTCAGGGGAATGTGACCAACAGGCAAGTGGGTGGTTGCATCACCGATCTCGGGCTCGCGAAGGTGCAGTCGGGGGACACTGAGGACCTCTTTAGCTACACCACCACCACGCCTGACGGACGAGCCCTAAAGTCCTCCTCTGTGTTCATTCGGGATCCAGGCGGCCAACTTGTCTGCATCGTGTGCATCAACTTCGACATGACTCCCTTCATTTCCTTTGCTCAAGCGCTAAATGGTTTCTGTGGGGAGAGGCAAGAGCACGAGATCAGCGAGGTGTTCTCCGATGATGTGGGCGACGTCCTCTCTGCCTTGATAACTGAGGGCGCCCATGAGATTGGCAGGCCGGTTTCGACTATGACGAAGGAGGACAGGCTGGCGCTAATCGGTCACCTCGAGAGGAAGGGGGCCTTTGGCTTCAAGAAGTCGGTTCCGCTGATTGCTGAGCGGTTGGGTGTCTCGCGATTCACCATCTACAACTATCTGAACGAAATCCGGAATATCGGAGTCGGGCAGCCTTGAATCAAGCAGGACCGTCAAAGGAGACAGTCCCGGCCATCGTTTCGGAGGTATGCGGGCTGCAGTAGAGGTAGGGCGCTACCAGGGCCCCACACGGGGGAGACGCGCCGAAGGAGGGACACAGAGAAAACGACGACGTGCATTCTCCTCGTAGGCTCGAATCGCAAACCAAAGGAGGAAGGAACGTGAAAACCAAAGGTGTTCTGGCGTTGCTCGTCCTAGTTTCGGTTCTCGTTATGTCCTGCGGCCCAACCGCCGCACCGGAGACTGCAGTCTCCGCAGAGCCAACCCAGGTAGTGGTCGCGGAGCCCACCGAGGCTGTCGTTGCCGAGCCGACCGGGGCCATCGCGGCCGAGCCGACCGAGGCGGCGGCTCCCGCTGCCAAGACCCGACTCACGCTGGCGCACGCATGGCCCGCGCGCGTGGACCCCGCGATCGGAAACGACAACTTGGCGCTGACGCTGTATCCGAACATCTACGATACCCTCATCTTCCCTACCCCCGAGGGCACACCCAGTGCGTGGATCGCCGAATCGTGGGATGTGTCCGACGATATGCGGACGTACACCTTTCACCTGCGCCAGGGAGTCAAGTTCCACGACGGCAGCGAACTGCTGGCCAGCGACGTTGTGTTCAGCGCGAACCGTCTCCTGACCATCGGACAGGGACTCGCGTACCTGATCAGCAAACACGTCGAAAGCGTTACCGCACCCGATGACTACACGGTGCAGTTCGTCATCAAGCAGCCTAACGCGCTGTTTGTAATGTCCCTGGTGCGGCTGTATATCCTCAACGAGGACGAAGTGATGGCCCACCTGGAGAAGCCGGGCGATTACGGCGATTTCGGCGACTATGGCACGAAGTGGCTGCTGACCAGCAGCGCCGCCTCTGGACCATACAAGGTCAAGGAGGTGCAGCTGGAGGAGTATGTGCTCCTGGAGAAGAACACCGAATGGTGGGCGGCTGACCAATTCGTCGAAAACGCGCCCGATGAAGTCCGCTTTGTTCCTTCCCCCAAGCCAGCCACTCTGAAGACCCTCATGGCAAACCGCGAGCTTGAGATGAGTGACCAGTGGCAATCGGCGGAGACCATCAAGTCGGCCGATGAGATCGAGGGGGTCGACGTGGCAGCGTTCGACGCTGTCATCATGATGCATATCTACATGCACACGAAGAAGGCCCCAACTGACGACCTTCACTGCCGGCGAGCGATTGCGTACGCCTTCGACTACGAGACGGCAGCTGCCATTGACTGGGAGACAACCCAGCCTGCTCGCGCGCCTGTACCGGCAGTGGTTGCGGGCGCGGACCTGACTCTGACACCCTACGCATATGACCTCGACATGGCTCGCGAGGAGCTGGCGCAGTGCAAGTACGCGGACTCTATCGCTGACTATCCAGTGCAGCTACATTGGATCACTGAGGTACCGGCCGAGGAGAAGTGGGCCCTGCTGGTTCAGGCTGGGTTGGCTCAGATCGGGGTAAACGTGGAAGTGACTGGCACACCTTGGCTCACGGTGAAGGAGCTTGCCAGTAAGCCGGAGACGACGCCGAACATGTTCATCATCCTGCAGAAGGCCGATCTGCCAGACGCAGGAGCAGTGCTCCTCCAGCGATGGGGCTCCGCAACTGCAGGCACCACACTCCAAGGTGAGTGGCTGCAGGACGCGCAGTTCGATGCGGGCATAGCCGATGCCCTTGCCACTCTTGATCAGGAAGAGCGGTTCCAGAAGTATGCGGAACTGCAGGAGTACATCATGGGCCTGTCGCCGGCGATCTTCGGCTTCGATCAGCTGCAGAAGTATGCGTATCAGACCTACCTGGACTGGCCAGCCGCAAAGGGGACGATCGTCCCCGTGATGGGCTACAACCAGTTCATGGCTTTCATTGGAGTCAGCCCCCACTAGGCGTGGGGTGTCTTCCCGCTTGGCTCGCAGGGGTGACGCAATGAGGCACCACCCCTGCGACCGGGGACTCAGGCCCGCTCTTTGAGAAGTGGTTAGCCGGGGGCAGTAGTGCGAAAGACACGCTTCCTGATCTCGCGCGTTTTGCAGTCGATGTTTGTGCTGTTCGGCCTTTCTATCCTGATCTTTGTGATCTCACGGATTGTGCCGGGGGACCCGGCTCGGATGGCGGTGGGCGAGCGTGCATCGGAGGAGGTCGTTCAGGCTCTGCGGGAGTCTATGCACCTGGACGATCCAGTTCCTGTGCAGTATGGCTACTGGCTCAGGGGTGCGCTGCGAGGGGACTTTGGCCAATCGCTCGTGACACGTCGGGATGTGAGTGAGGACATCAGGCGGATGTTCCCGGCCACGCTGGAGCTGGGCCTCTTTGCTGGGGTCATCATGACCCTTGGTGGAATCGCCCTGGGCACCTTGTCCGCCCATTACAAGGACAAGTGGGTGGACAATGTCGTGCGGGTCTTTGCCTATCTGGGCGTGGTGACGCCGCCGTTTGTCTTCGGCGTGATCTTCCTGTTGATCTTCGGGTTCTGGCTACAGTGGCTGCCTGCCACGGGCCGCCTGAGCCAGAACGTCGTTGCCCCACCAGTTGTCACCGGTTTGATGCTGGTTGACACGCTCCTGGCCGGAGATCCGCGTGCCTTTGGCGATGCCTTCATCCATCTGCTCATGCCTGGGACAGCCCTGGCGATGGCCGGACTTGCCCAGGGGGCACGTCTGACGCGTGCAACGATGTGCGGCAACCTTGGAAAGGACTATGTCGCGGCTGAGCTCGGGCTGGGGATCCCTGAGCGAATCATCTGGTGGCGCTTCCTTCTGAAGCCGTCTCTGATTCCGACAGTGTCGATTGTGGGCTTGAGCTTCGCAGCCACGATGGGGAACGCATTCTTGCTGGAGCTGATCTTCCAGTGGCCAGGCATGTCGCGCTATGGCGTGAACGCGATGCTGAACAAGGACCTGAATGCCATTTCGGCTGTGGTTCTGATGTTGGGCCTGGTCTTTGTGGTCGTGAACATCTGCGTGGACCTGGCCGTCGGAGCGCTTGATCCGCGCATCCGACTAATCGCCCAGAGGAGTGAGTGACATGCCAGCAGCCACCGAGTTCGTGGCCGAGATCGATGCGGCGGTCGTCAGGCGTCACGAATGGGCCAACCGCGTGCAGAACATGCGGCGGAGTTGGTACAAGTTCTCGCGCAACAAGCTGTCCGTGCTGGGCTTCTTCGTGGTCGTACTTGTGATACTTCTGGCGGTTCTCGCACCGTGGGTTGCACCCTACCCTCAACACGCGGGCCCCTTCGTCGACTTCAAGAATGCAAGCCAGTCTCCTAGTCCCGCTCACCTATTTGGAACCGACACGATAGGCCGGGACGTGCTCAGCCGCGTCATCTTTGCCCTACGCCCAGCCCTAATCATGGGGCTGATAGTGCTGGCGATCGTTGTTCCCGTCGGCGTTCTCCTTGGCCTGGTTGCGGGCTACTTCCTGGGCACTTGGCTGGACGCGGTCATAATGCGCATCACGGACATCTTCATTGCGGTTCCTGCCCTGGTCCTGGCCCTGGCCATTGCTTCGGTGCTCAAGCCAAATCTGACCAACACGATGATTGCGGTGACGGTCATGTGGTGGCCGTGGTATACGCGGCTTGTGTATGGTCTCGGTTCGAGCCTGCGGAACGAGGACTTTGTGAAGTCGGCAGAGCTTGAGGGGGCTGGCGCAGCTTACATTATCTTCCGGGAAATCCTACCGAGTTGCTGGGGCCCGATCTTCACAAAGATGAGCCTTGACATGGGATATGTGCTCATCATCGGTGCGTCTCTGAGCTTCGTGGGCCTGGGCGAGCAGGCACCAAAGCCGGGACTGGGCACGATGGTCTCGGATGGATCGAACTACCTGCCCGAGCAATGGTGGCTGGCTGTTTTCCCTGCCCTGGCCATTGTCGTCGTTGTGCTCGGCTTCAACCTCTTGGGAGACGGGCTTCAGGACATGCTAGCCGCGGAGAAGGGGGGCTAGAGCACATGACCGTGACGCCTCTGTTGGAGGTCAAGGCCCTTCAGGTGCACTTTGATGTCTTTGGAGGGAGGCTCAGAGTCCTCGATGGTGTCGATCTCGTCGCTGTGGCTGGCGAACGGGTAGGATTGGTTGGCGAGACAGGCGCCGGCAAGACGACGACGATGAGGGCCATGTTGGGCATTTTGGCGCAACCTCCTGCGGTGATATCCAACGGCGAAGTCCTGTTCGCGGGTCGGGATCTGCTGAAGCTGCCCACTCAGGAAATGGCCAAGGTGCGCGGGCGGGGCATAGCCATGATCTTCCAGGACCCGACCGCAGCCCTCAACCCGGTGTTTGACATAGCTGCACAGATGGCTGCGGTGATCCGGAGCGCCGCGGGGGACGAACGACGGCTGTCGAAGCGCGAAGTACGGGATATGTCCGTTGCACCGTTGAAGGAAGTGGCCTTGGCAGACCCTGAGCGGATCCTGGACAGCTATCCGTTGCAGCTCAGCGGAGGGATGCGACAGCGGGTGTGCATAGCGATGGCACTGGCGGCCAGCCCAAGGCTGTTGATCGCGGACGAGCCGGGGACTTCGCTTGACGTCACCATCCAGGACCAGGTGCTCCGACTCCTGGATAGCCTTGTTGAGAAGAGAGGCATGGCGATCATTCTGATCACGCACTCTCTTGGGGTCGTGCGCGAGCGAACAGACCGGGTGTGCGTGATGTATGCTGGCACTGTGGTGGAGGAGGCCCCCACCAGCAGTCTGTTCGGGAGTCCCATTCATCCCTACACGCAGGGATTGATGGCTGCGGTTCCGAGACTTACCGGTGGGGGCGTGAGCGAGGGCATACCAGGACGCATGCCCGCGTACCTGGATCCGCCCACCGGCTGCCGTTTCCATCCCCGGTGTCAGTACGCGATGACAGTGTGTCATCATGAGAAGCCGCCGCAGTACCAGGTCGGCGATGGGTGGAAGGTGGCCTGCCATCTTCAGGGAAACCACCCCATTGCCAGCAACGCGGCGGCACCAGCTACCGAGTCCCGAGCCGAGTCGCAGAGCAAGGGTGCGTGATGGCGAGTCTTCTGGAAGTGAGCGAGCTCAGAAAGTACTTTGTGATAGGACACAAGGGTAGACTCCGCCGCGAGGCGATCACGGTCAAGGCGGTCGACAGAGTCTCCTTCACAGTAGGCGCTGGTGAGACCTTGGGTCTGGTTGGGGAGTCGGGCTCGGGTAAGAGCACGATCGCCTACACGGTTGTCGGCATGTATCAGCCCACCTCTGGAAGTGCCAGACTCTCTGGGCAGGACCTGTTTGCCGGCGGTCGCAAGCGCCCCATGGCGCTGCGCAAGGCAGTGCGCATGGTTTTTCAGGACCCTGCTTCGTCTCTGAACCCGAGGCATACCGTACGACAGATCCTTGACCTTCCGCTCCGGCTGCACCGCCCTGGTACAGACCGGCTGCGCGAGACCGCCCGGTTGCTGCAGTTGGTGGACTTGCCTCCGGACTACATGCACAAGTACCCGTACACGCTGAGCGGTGGGGAGAAACAGATCGTGGCTGTAGCCCGTGCGTTGGCCACAGAGCCCTCGCTGATCATACTCGATGAGCCGACCTCTGCGCTGGATGTCTCGGTACAGGGACGGATCATCAACCTCCTCCTGCGCCTGCAGCGCGAGTTGAGCCTGTCCTATCTCTTCATCACCCACGACCTGAGTCTGATGCGGAATGTCGCGAACCGCGTCGCCATCATGTACCTGGGGAAAATCTGTGAGGTCGCGGATATGGAATCATTCTTTCGAGACCCGCAGCATCCGTACACGCAGATGCTCCTTTCGTCGATCCCCGTCGTCTCCGAGCAGGAACTGAGGGCAAAACCCCTGAAGGTCGAGCCGAAAGGGGAGATCCCAAGCCCCATCAACATACCAACTGGTTGTAGCTTCCATACACGCTGCCCGCGCGTGCTCGATGTGTGCAGGCAGGTAGATCCCGTGATGGTAGAAACCGAAAACAATCACTTCACCCGCTGCCACCTTTACACAGGGACGCCTTAGGGGCTGAGGCAGCGATTACAGTCAAGGAGAGGAAACAGATGGCAGGCTCTGATGTGTCCGCTGAGCGCCTTCGTCGCCTCCAGGCGGGGATGGCGCAGGCAAATGTGGACCTGGCGGTCATAGCTCCGACGGCAAACATGCGCTACCTGCTTGGGTTTGCGCCTATGGCTGACGAACGACCTTGTGCCCTAGTGGTGTCTTGTGACGGAGTCGGGATGGTCGTCCCTGAGCTTAATGCGGATCACGTGGAGGCCTACACCAGTATGGTTCCGGTCCGCTGGACGGACGTCGCTGGCCCGCGCGACGCCTTCCTGAGGGTTCTTGGCGACCTGGGTGCAAGGCCGGGCGGCGCAGTCGCAGTGGACAACTCGATGCGCGCCGATGCGTATCTGCTCATTCAGGAGCTCTTGAATCCCGCCAAATCCATCGCCGCTGGGGAGCTGATGGCGGCGCTCAGGATGCGCAAGTCCGCGGACGAGATCGAGGCGCTCGCTATTGCAGCGGCGATGGCCGACCGAGCTCTCCTCGTTGGGGTTGAGCACTGCACCCCTGGCGTCACTGAGCGGGAGGTGGCAGGTCGGATCGCAGACTCGTTCCGTGCCCAGGGTGCCGACGAGGTGAACTTCACCATCGTCGGCTCCGGGCCAAACGGCGCCTTTCCCCACCACACGTTCAGCGACCGGCGCATGGAGCGCGGCGACATGATCATCTTGGATATCGGAGCAACGCTGAACGGCTACCACTCTGACGTGACTCGCGCGCTGCACCTCGGGGCTCCGACGGGTGAAGAGGCAGCTGTCTATGATGCGGTGATGGAGGCGAATCGGCGTGGCCGTGAAGCCGCGGTGGCCGGCGCCCGAGCCCGTGACGTCGATCGCGCGGCGCGATCGGTCATAGAGAAGGCGGGGTACGGCCCGCAGTTCCTGCACCGGACCGGCCACGGCCTAGGTCTGGAGACGCATGAGTCGCCCTGGATTACCAGCGAGAGTGACACGGTGCTGGAACCGGGCATGGTCTTCTCGGTAGAGCCCGGTATCTACCTGGCGGGCCGCTTCGGTGTTCGAATCGAGGACATAGTTGTGGTAACCGAGGGTGCAAGCCGATCTCTGTGCGGCCTCGATCGCGCGATGATCGTCAGGTAGGCGCGGATGGGGCATTGACGGTCGGCCGTGGTGAAGAGGTAGGAGGACCCATGGCGAAGATCCTGTATATCGACCCACTGGGCGTTGCAGACCTTACCAGAGCGCGCAACTATCTGAACCGGAGAAAGCGGGAGAGTACTGAGTTGGTGATGTTGCACCTTCCGCGCGGCCCGCGTCACCTGGAGTATCGCTACTACGAGGCTCTCGTCTTGGTGGACATCCTGCATCTAGTCGGCGAGGCCGAGGCGCAGGGTTTCGACGCTGCCGTGATTGGTTGCTTCTATGACATCGGATTGCGTGCCGCCCGCGAGATTGCTGAAAGAATGCCGGTCGTCGCTCCATGCGAGGCCTCCCTGCAGATCGCCGCGCCTCTGGGCGCGAAGTTCTCGATCATCGTTGGCCGACGTAAGTGGATCCCGCAGATGAGGGAGAACGTCATCCGCTACGGCATGGGCGCGCAACTGGCGTCCTTCAAGTCTGTCGACCTGGGCGTACTGGAGTTTCATCAGGACGAGGTAGAGACCGCACGCCGGTTTCGCCGGGTTGGGCGAGAAGCCATTGAGGCGGATGGTGCGGAGGTGCTTGTCCTGGGATGCTCCATGACCTACGGTTTCTTCGAGGATCTGCAGAAAGAACTAGGCGTGCCGGTAATCGATCCGATGCTCGCCGCATTCAAGATGGCCGAGTTTGCGGCCGAGGTCGGCAACGTCTGTGGTTGGACCCAGAGCAAAGTAGGGGGTTACCAGTCGCCCCAGCCGGCCGAGTTTCAGGCCTGGGGCCTGGATTCGCAGTATGACTACGGCCACATGGGGGAGTGGCTTCGGAAGGCCGGCGCCCGAAGCTAGCCCGCCACTCATTCAGTCCAGAAGGATACCAATATGCTGAGGGTTGCTACCGATATCGGAGGTACATTCACGGACCTGGTGTTCGTAACCCCTGAGGGGCAGGTCATCAGTGGAAAGAGCCACACGACTCCATCGAGGTTCGAGAAGGGGGTACTGGACGTCATAGCGGCGCACAGTATCAGCCCGGCCGAGTTCGCCTCATTCGTGCACGGCACGACAATTGTGATCAACGCGATCACGGAACGGAAAGGGGCTCGGGTAGGGCTGCTCACCACAGAAGGTTTCCGGGACGTGCTTGAGATCGGGCGGGGGAACCGTCCCGACTTCTTCAACGCGGAGTATCGGAAACCGAGCCCATTTGTGCCGCGCTGCCTGCGGCGCGAGCTACCGGGCCGCATCAACTATCTGGGCGCCGAGACTAAGCCCCTGGATCTCTCGGGGCTGCCGGCAGTTCTAGAGGATTTCCGGCGAGAGGGCGTCGAAGCCATTGCCATCTGCCTCATCAACTCATACGCCAACGCAGCGCACGAGGAGGAGGTCTTGCTCAGGGTGAAGGATCTGTGGCCAGAGGTCTCCCTTGTTGCCTCGCATCAGATCACCCGCGAGTGGCGCGAGTACGAGCGGACCAACACGGCGGTCCTCTCGGCTTATGTCCAACCGGTTGCACACCGCTACCTCGACGACTTGACGAGCGCTCTCTACGACGCGGGTATGCGCTGCACCCCGTACATTATGCAGTCAAACTGCGGGGTGGATACGGTAAAGAGCGCCAGGGACATCCCGATCACCATGATCGAATCGGGACCGGCCAGCGGGATTTGGGGTGCAGCGGCCCTGGGGCGACTCATCGGGGAGCCCAATGCTATCGCAATTGACATCGGCGGGACAACTGCCAAATGCGGGCTAATCACGGGCGGCGAGGCAAAGCTCAACACCAACTACCTGATTGAGGCGAGCCGGGTCTCGGCGGGCTACCCGGTGATGGTGCCGGTGGTGGACCTGGTGGAGATCGGTAATGGTGGTGGATCCATTGCATGGGTAGATGACTTTGGGCGCCTGCATGTGGGCCCACGGAGCGCCGGTGCTGTTCCAGGGCCTGTGTCTTACGGAAAGGGCGGCACGGATGCGACAACCACAGACGCGAACCTCGCTTTGGGATGCATTAACCCGCACTATTTCTGCGGGGGAACCCTATCGGCGGACATGTCAGCCGTGAATCGAGCATTGGACAGGCTGGCGGCCACGCTCAATGTGAGCCGGCTAGAGGCGGCACGTGGCATTCTGCGGATTGCCAACAACAACATGGTGAATGCAATAAAGTTGATTTCTGTGAATCGTGGTCACGATCCGCGCGACTTCACTCTCATAGCCTTTGGGGGGGGAGGGGGGATGCACGCATGCGCGCTCGCTCGAGAACTGAGCATCAAGAAGATAGTCATTCCAGGGGAATCGAGCGTGTTCTCGGCGTGGGGAATGCTGCTCAGTGACTTGCGGCGTGATTACCTGCAGACACGGATCGTGGACCTTACAGCTCCCGACGCACACGAACGAGTGGATCGAGCACTTGGCCTCATGGAAGCGAAGGCCCTCGAGGAGTACGAGGCCGAAAGCATCGATCGATCTCGAGTGCACTTTCTGAGATATGGCAGATGTCGGTATCAGAACCAGGAGCATTCCGTCGAGATTGCTTTGCCGACTGGAGAGATCGGAGCACAGCAAATCGCCGCAATTCGAGCCAGGTTCGGTGAGCACTACGAACGCGAGTACACCTATCGGCTTGCAGCTCCGATCGAGCTGGTGACCTATCACCTGGTGGCCATTGCCGAGGTAGACAAGTTGAGACCGCAGAGAATGCTGTCAAGCGGTCGGCAGATTGGGGACGCCGTGAAGGAGGCTCGTGAGGTTGACTACATCGAGGCTGGCATTCACCTGGCTACGATCTACGACGGTGCTGCGCTCGAGCCGGGCATGAGCTTTGCGGGCCCGGCTATTATCGAGCAACCGGGGGCGACAATCGTGATCCCGCCACGCATGCCCTGCCGCGTGGACGATTATGGTAACTACCACATTCGGACTAACCTGTAAAGAGGGTTCCTATGACCAAGGAGTTTGATCCGATCACGATCGAGATTATCCAGAGCTCGCTACAGGCCGCGGCCGACGAGATGTTCGCTGCCTTTCGACGGACTGCGATGAGCGCTATCATCTATGAAGTGCTAGACATGGGCACCGGCATCACCGACAAGCATGGCGAGCTCGCTAGTTCTGGGGCAGGCATTCCTGCTTTCGTCGGTGTGCTTGACAAGGCCGTGAAGCGGGTCATCGAGAAGCACAGCGAGCCAGGTGACATCGAGCCAGGCGACATCTTCATCACAAATGATCCCTATACTGGCGGTGTGACGCACCTCAATGACGTGGTGCTTGTTATGCCGGTATACGTGGACGGTGAGATTGTGGCCTGGGCAGCAAACATCGCTCATTGGAATGATGTGGGCGGTGCCGTACCTGGCAGCATGTCTACGGTGGCGACGGAGATCTTTCAAGAGGGCCTGATTCTGGCGGCGGTGAAGCTGCTCTCGCGAGGAAAGCCTATCCGGTCGGTATTCGATATCCTCGTAGCCAATTGCCGTATGCCCGACTTCCTGACAGGTGATCTGTGGGCCGGAGTGGCCTCTGTGCGTGTGGGCGAGCGCCGAATCCACGAAATTGTGGAGAAGTACGGCAAGGACACTTTTCTCTGGGCGGTTGAACGGTATCTCGATCTGGGAGAGCAGGTCACCCTGGCCGGACTGAAGCGGCTACCCAAAGGCAAGTATGCTCTGATTGAGCCGCAGGAGACAGGCCCGGACTACAAGGTGACTATCGAAATCAGTGATGACGAGTTCGTCGTGGACCTAACCGAGAACCCTAATCAGAGCAAGGGGCCGTTCAATATGAGTCGGGACGAGTCCGTGGTGTCCTGCCAAATCGCTTTCAAGAGCGTGGTCGCGCCTGACAAGATGAGCAACGGGGGAACCTTTCGCCCATTGAAAGTGCTTACTAGACCCGGAAGCGTGTTCGATCCGAAGCACCCTGCCGCCATGGGCGTCTACTATGAGATAGGTATCCGCCTCGGTGACCTCGTGACTCGTTGCCTCGCCGAAGCCATGCCGGACCGGCTTCCGGCAGGCAGTTTCGCTTCCGTGTGCGGCACGCTCTTCGGCGGAGTCCATCCTGTCACCGGCCGCTCGTATGCGGTCATTGAGCCGGAGTTGGGAGGCTGGGGAGGGTCGCCACACGCCGATGGCAACTCTGGGCAGTTCAGCCCGCGCCATGGCGAGACGTACAACTGCCCGGCAGAGGTAGCCGAGGCACGCTATGGGGTGACTGTGGACTATCTCGGCTTCCATGACGAGGATGGCGGAGCCGGTTTCCATCGTGGTGGCAAAGGGGTGCGAATCGACTATCGCATCAAATCCGACAACGCCTGGCTGACGGTGGCCTATACTCGTTCGAAGGTTCCGCCCTGGCCGCTAAGGGGGGGGCAGCCGGGCTCAGCAAACCACGTAGTCATACGCCGAGCGAACGGCGATGCCGAGCGCTATTCGGTCGTTAGCGGCTTGACACTGAACGCGGATGACGTCATCCAGGTGATGACAGGCACCGGAGCCGGTTGGGGAGATCCACTACTGCGGCCGCTTGAAAAGGTACGAGAGGATCTGAGGAACGGGTACATCACCGAGGAGCAGGCGAATCGGCACTACGGATGGGACACGCGCACTGGATAAAGGTCAACTAGGCACTGCGACGCGGACACCCATTTGGATGCGCGCAAGGTGCGTGCGCTTGACAAGACCAAGACAGAAGGAGGAACAACTATGTTGCTGCTGAGCCGTTCGGATGTCGAAGCTGCCCTTACGATTGGGGACGCAATCGGGGCGGTCGAGGAGGCCTTTGGTCAGTATCAGGAGGGTAATACACTACTGCCGTTGCGCACGACTCTCCCTGTCCCGGAGCACAGGGGGGCTGTGCTTTTGATGCCAGCGTTCATCAAAGGTAGTGGAGCGCTCGGTGCCAAAGTGGTTTCGGCCTACGGGGAGAATCCAGCGAAGTATGGACTCCCGACCATTATGGCGACCATAGTGCTAAATGATCCCCGCACAGGCGAGGTCCTGGCCATCATGGATGGAGCCTTTCTGACGGCCATGCGGACCGGTGCAGCGAGCGGGGTGGCCACGAAGTACCTCGCTCGGACTGGCGCCACCACAGTGGGCATCTTGGGCGCTGGGGTTCAGGCGCGAACCCAGCTCTCCGCAATATGTGCCGTGCGCCCGATTGCGGAAGCACGTGTCTATGATGTCAATGAGGACGCTGTGAGCAAGTTCTGTAGCGAGATGGCCACCAAGATGGGGATTGCCGTCATCGCTGTGTCCAGTTCGCAGCAGGCTGTGACAGGCTGCGATGTGATAGCCACAGCGACAACCAGCAAGACTCCAATCCTTGATGGCGCGTGGCTGACGCCTGGCACACACATCAACGGTGTGGGCTCCCACTCGCCGGGGCTGCGAGAACTCGACTCGCTAACCATACAGCGCTCAAAGGTCGTCGTGGACCAACGTGAGGCTTGCCTGGCAGAGGCTGGTGACCTGATCCTACCCATCAAAGCGGGCGAGTGGGCGGCGGACCAGATTTATGGTGAGCTGGGGCAGGTTGTCACGGGAGAGCTGGGCAGGGAGAGCCAAGACGACATTACTCTGTTCAAGTCAGTGGGCTTGGCCATCCAGGACATCGCGACGGCTCAGCGAGTGTACCAGCAGGCAGTCGCGCAGGGCATCGGGCAGACTGTGCGACTGTGAGCCCATGCGGGACTCGCCCATTCACTGCGCTGGCCGCTTAGGGGCGCAAGGAGAAGGAGGCGTCGGAGTTCAGGTGCCGTGGGTGGATGCGGATGCGCAGCCATATGCAGGGGACGGGCACTCCGGCCAGTTGCATGAGCAGGAGCATGCCGCCGAGATTCGCGCACTGCGTGGTGCGAACAGGAATAGAGCCTATCTTGCAGTACTCCGGTGCCCTGGCGGTGTTGTACTTGCAGAGAAGTGCGGCAGGTGGCGAGTGGAGCCGTGCAACGCCACGTGACTCTGGTCGGTTGCTGGCCCGCGTGGAGGGCGGCGGCGATGCCGCCACTGTGGGGGACGTCTGGAAGGATCCGCAGGGGTGAGGAAGCGCTTGACTCGACCGATGGGTGCAGGGATACTTGAGTAGGGAGGTGCAGAATGGAGAAGGTAATCATCCGCACAGAAGGCGCGCCGGTGGCAATCGGTCCTTATTCGCAAGGCGTGCGCAGGGGTGAGTGCGTGTTCACCTCTGGACAGATGGGGCTCGTCCCGGGGACGACAAGCTTCGCTGGGGACGAAATCGAGAGCCAGGCGCGGCGCGCGCTGGAGAACCTTCGGGCCGTTCTCGAGGCGACAGGGTCCGGCTTTGAGCATGTTCAGAAGACGACCGTCTACCTGGTGGACCCGCAAGACACTGCGCGCTTGGCTGTCATCTATGCCGCATACTTCCCCGACAAACCACCTGCTGGCTCGACGGTGTATGTTGCAGCGCTGCCAATGGGAGGGCGTGTCCAGATCGAAGCTGTGGCACTCGATTCTGACAGCACAGCGTCCGACCTGGTATACACGTCTGGGCAAACAGGCGTGATCTACGATTCGAACCGCTTTGCGGGTGACGATATCGAGAGTCAGACACGCCAGACTCTGACCAACCTGAAGGCCGAGCTGGAGGCAAGTGGGTCCTGCCTCGAGAATGTGCTCAAGACCACGGTTTACCTCGCAGACGTGCGGGAGTTCTCGCGGATGAATGGCGTCTACGCCGAGTTCTTTCGCGAAGCACCGCCTGCCCGCGCGACCGTGCAGCCTTCGGCACTGCCGGACGGAGCTCGTGTGCAGATCGAGGCAGTAGCCTATCGGGAAGGCTAGAACCAGAGGGCGTAACTCGGACTACCTGCCCAGCGGTCGTGGGGTGCGGTGACGGCTTGTCGGTGCTCGGTCTGGGCCCGCACCGCTTGGGGGCTGCTCCTGGAAAGCCTGTGACAACGGGTTTGCGCGGCCGGCTGTTCATGTCATGGGGCACTCCTCGGGCGGCGTGCCCATGGCCTGCGTCGAACTTCGCTGCGCAATCTGCAAGTCCCATTAGGCTGAGCTCCGTCGGACCTGGAAGAAGCCGCGTCCGGACAGCGGAGCGGTGTACCTAACCAATCTCGGGAGTGTGACCATGCGATTTCTAGATTACGGCGGAACCCAGTTAGCGGTCGACGAGGACGGTTTCCTGGCCGACCCATCGCTCTGGGACGAGGAGATGGCC
>DAOQVR010000028.1:0-34949 GCA_035341665.1 Anaerolineae bacterium | reverse complement strand
CCCCCCCCGGGGGGGGCCTTTTTTCCCCCCCCCCCCCCCCCCGAAGCGCCTTCCTGGCGATCTCCTCGCCCTCCAGGAGTGGACGGGACGGCAACAGCCGGCCGATCGTCAGGCTGTGGCTTGCATGGATAGGAGGGCCGCAGCGATCCGCAACGAGGGTGAGAAACCAGAGAACGATGCGAGCGGTGGTGAGGTTCCGGCTGTTTTCTGTGCCGGTGATCGCGAGGCTGCTGGGCAGCCTGGGTCTGGCAGCGGCGCAGGACGGGGCGCCCTTGGTCACCACCTTCGATGACAGCGGCCACACCCTGCGGGCGATGCACTGCTCGAGCCCTCTCTGGGTTTCCTGCTTCCGGCGGCGGTAGGGAGGGAAGGAGGCAGCCATGAGACACAGGACGGCTCTTTGGGTGGTGAACGTGCTCCTGCTGGGCGGCATCGGCCTGCCGCCCGGCCCGGCCGGCTCGGACGCGCGCCCGATGGCCCGGCTGAACGAGGCGCTGATTTCGACGCAGGTCCCACCCAGCTCGCCCTTCGGGGCGGGCTAGCATGTACCCTGGACCGACCTGACAGACCTGGCGGACCTGTCAGGTCTCGCTCTACATGGATCGGCCCAGATGCAGCGCCGGGGCTCCGCTAGCCCAACAGCAGGCCCCGCAGCGCAGCGTGGATCAGCCCGTTGGTCGCCAGGGTGCCGCCCGACCCGCCGGGCACCGGGCGATCGTGGACGGCCGACACCTGCCCGCCCGCCTCGCTCACCAACAGCTCGCCCGCCAGCGTATCCCAGGCGTCCGTCCCGAGCTCCCAGTAGCCGTCCAGGCGGCCGGCCGCCACGTAGGCCATCTCCAGCGCGGCCGAGCCGAGCCGGCGCACGTCCTGCACCACGGGCAGCACGCGCCGGAACTCGGGACCATTGTCGTCGGATCCGGGCTCTCGCCGGTACGGAAAGCCCGTTGCCACCAGCGCCCGGTCCAGGCGGTCGATGCTCGAAACATGCAGCCGGCCGGCTGCCGAGAAGGCCCCTTCGCCCAGCGCTGCCCAATACAGCTCGCCCAGCGCCGGCGCGCCGATCGCCCCGGCGACGGGCCGCCCCGCCCGGCACAGGGCCAGTGAAACGGAGAAGAAGGGCAGGGCATGCCAGAGGTTGGTGGTGCCGTCCACCGGGTCGAGGTACCAGACGTGCTCAGCGCTGGGCCTCTCGCTCCAGTCCTCCTCGGCGATGATCCCGTGGGTGGGGAATGCCGCGTGGATGCGCTCGATGACAAGCGCCTGCACTGCCTGGTCGGCCTCCGTGACAATGTCGAACGCGGAGGACTTGAGCCGGATCTGCCTGCCGGGCTGTGAGCTCAAGAGAAGCCGGCCGGCTTCGGCGACGGTCTCCCTGCAGAAAGCGAGGGCCCCTTCCACAGCCTAGCCCTGGCCGGGCAGAGTGACCGTCTCACCCCCTCGGGCCGCGCTCCGATAGCAGGCGTCGCACAACTCGATCGCCTTGTACGCCTCGTCGACGCCGACTGCCGGGGGTGTGCCCTCCAGGCAGGCGCTGACGAACCGGGCGTCCTCTTCCCGGTAGCCCCATAGGTCGGGGCGGGGTACCTGGCCATACTCGTGGATGCGCACCGGCTGCTCGAGGCCGGCCGAGTGGACCACGCGCGTCAGCTCCTCGGAGCGGACGAAGGCATGATCGCCCACGATCTCGAGGTGCTCAAACGGAAAGGACCACGAGGCATGCGCCGACGAGCTCAGCACCGCATAGCGCTCCTGCTCGAACGCCAGCAGGATGGCAAAATCGTTGAGCACATCGTACACATTGGCCCTGGCCCGTGCCTGGACCGACACGACCTCTCCCATCAGCCAGCGCAGCATGTCCAGGAGGTGTACGGTGGACTCGTACAGGAACCCCCCGGTCAGCGTGAGGTCGGTGATCCAGGGCGGGTTGAGCCAGTCGCCGTCGTTCTGCTTGGCGTTGGCCAGGTACGGGATGAAGCCGGCCTCGATCTGGTCCTTCAGGTAGCGATACGCGGGTGCAAAGCGCCGGTTGTGGCCCACCTGGTAGACGGCGCCGCTCGCACGCACCGCCCGCAGCACCTGCCGCGCATCGTCCAGCGAGGTAGCCATCGGCTTCTCGCAGAACACGTGGATCTTGCGCTCGAGTGCCGCCACGGTTGCCGGCACGTGGCGGGTGTTGGGCGTGGTCACATACACCGCGTCCACACCGCCTTCCAACAGCGCCTCCACGCTGGGGAAGGGGCGCGCGTCGAGGGAGGCGGCCATCTCCTCGGCTTTGCCAGCAACCACGTCGCTGACCCCCACCACCTGGACCCGCGGGTCGTGCCGCAGGTTCTCGGCATGCGTGCGCCCCATGTTCCCTGCGCCAATGATCCCCACCCGCAGCGTCAACTCGCCCTCCTCAGCAGCACCTGCTCGATGATGTCGATCAACCCGCGCCCGTTCTCGTACGGAGAGACATATTCGGCGCTCTCCTTGACCTCGGGATCGGCGTTGGCCGGCGCCGCCCGAAACCCCACGATCCGCAGAAACGGAAGGTCGTCCCACGTGTCGGTTACGCCCGCCATCTCCGCCAGCGATATCCCCGTCTCCCGGGCAAGCCACCGTACGCCGGATCCCTTGTCAATGCCGTCGAGCCACAGGCCGACCGTGCTGACCGACACCTCGACCCGGCAGGGCAGCGCTTCCCCCTGCAGTGCGGCGGACACCGCCAGGCCTACCTCGTCGAGCGTGTGGCCGGGCGTCGGCAGGAGCGTCACTGCCGTCTCTTTGCCCGGTTGGAGGTGCGCCAGGCCTGGCCGGATCACCTGCTCTTCCACCAGGTCGCGCGCCCGCCGCATCATGGCGCGCGCACCGGGCGCCAGGGCCGGATTCCAGGCAAAGCGGTAGCCCTCCGGGTAGTACAGGCCGCCACCATTCTCAAAGACCGCCGGCAAGTAGCCGGCAATGGCCTGCATCATGGCGTCCACGTAACCCGCCGGGCGCCCGCTGCACAGGGTGACGGGAGGGACACCCTCGCCTGCCTTTGCCCGCCGGTTCCAGTCGGCCACGCGCCCCAGCACGCCGAGGTCGTACGGCCGGCCCTCGCCCGGCCCGAGGCAGCCGTCGATGTCGCTCACGATGAGCCGGATGGGATGGGCCAAGGCTACCCCTCCTCGGACACGATGTGGCAGTGCTCAGGCGGAAGGTATACCTGCGTGGGTGTGCCCGGCAGAAACTGCTGCTGCCCGTCCGTCTGCACCCGCAGCTCCACCCCGTTAGCGAGGGCAACGCGGTAGTCGATGATCTCGCCGAGATACGTCATCTTTTGCACCGTCGCGGCGAACACGTTCTCCTGCAGCCCAAGCCCGGGCTCGACGAACCGGATGTTGTTCGGCCGGATAAAGAGGCTGACCTCCTGGCCCACCGCCAGCGGAAGGTCCGATCGCAGAGTCAGCTGCAAGCCCTGGACCGACAGGCGGACACGGCCTCCCTCTGCCGACTCGACCTGCCCGTCGATAAAGTCCGACAGCCCGATAAAGCTGGCGATGAACCGGGTGCGCGGCTGCTCATAGACCTCCTGAGGGGTGCCGACCTGCTGCAGCCGCCCGGCATTCATGATCGCCACCCGGTCCGAGAGCGCCAGCGCCTCCCCCTGGTCGTGCGTCACATAGACCGCCGTGATCCGGATCTGGCTCACCAGCTCGCGGATCTCGAATCGCATCTCCTCTCGGAGCTTGGCGTCGAGGTTCGAGAGCGGCTCGTCGAGCAGCAGTACGCTGGGGCGATAGACCAGCGCCCGGGCCAGCCCGACGCGCTGCTGCTGGCCCCCCGAAAGCTGGCGCGGATACCGGTCCTCCAACGTTTCCATGCGGATGAGCTTGAGGGCCTCGCGCACCAGCGTGGCGCGCTCGCCCTTGGGTTGGTTGCGAATCATCAGCGGGAACTCGACGTTCTCGTAGACGGTCAAGTGCGGAAAGAGGGCAAAGTTCTGAAAGACCATGCCCAGGTTCCGCTTGTACGTCGGGACGTTGGTGACGTCCTGCCCGTCGATCAGCACCTGGCCCGAGTCGGGGCGTTGGTGACCGGTGATGCACCGCAGCGCCGTCGTCTTGCCACAGCCGCTCGGGCCCAAGAGGGTCAGCAGCTCCCCTCGCCTGATCTGCAGGTTGACCCGGTCGTTCGCCACGAGGTCCCCGTAGCGCTTGGTTAGGTCGCGGAGCTCGATCATCCACTCGCTCATACGCCCTTGAATCCTCCCAGTAGCTTCTCCGGCGCGACCTGCCGCTGGATCAAGACCAAGATCAGCAGCGAGGGGATCACCAGAATCACCGACATCGCGCTCGTCACCTCCCAATACCCCTCGCCGACCGCCAGGTAGGTGCGCACCGGCAGGGTCACCGTGTTCGGCCCGTACGTCATCAGTGTGAGGGTGAACTCGTTGTAGGAATGCGAAAAGGTAAAGATCATCGACGAGAGAATTCCCGGCATGATCATCGGCAGCGTGACGTGGAAAAATGTGCGCAGCGGGCTGGCACCGCACACGCCCGCGGCCTCGAGCACCCGCTCGTCGAGGCTCTCAAACGTCGCGGACAGCACCAGGATGGCGTACGGAGCGCAGATGGACACGTGCGCGAGAGCCACCCCGAGATGGGTGTCCACCAGCTGCAGCGCGTAAAAGATGCGTGCCACCCCCAGCGCATAGGCGATGGGCGGGATCATGCGCGGCAGCAGGATGAGCGACATCAGCATTTCCTTGCCGGGTATGCGCCGCCGCCCAAACGCCCAGCCGGAAAAAATGCCGATGATGGTGCTGATCACGATCGCTATCGCCGCGATGAGGAGCGTGTTCTTCATCACCTTCGGGATATCCGCGATCTGGATGGCCCACTTGAACCAGTCGAGTGTCAGGCTCGGCGGCAGCCATCGCTTGCCAAACCAATCCTTCCCCACCGACTTGATCATGATCAGGAGGAAGGGACTGATGATGAACATGCTGAGGCTGATGAGCAGCGTGTAGGCCAGGATCAGCCGGCCGTGCCACAGCCCACGCAAATACGCCTGTACCGTACTTTTCATGCCTTTGCCTGCCCCCGCCGCAAGAAGCGCATGTAGATGGTGAGAAAGACCACCTGCATCACCCCCATCAGCACCGCCATGGCACTGGCCATCGACCACCGCGCCGGGATGAAGAGGTCGATCTGCTTGTAAATCTCCACGGCGAGGGGCCGGTAGTTCCCGCCCGCGATGAGTGGGATGCTAAAGGCGCCAAACGCGGCCATGAACGTGAGCACCGAGCCGGACAGGATGCCGGGGGTAATGAGGGGCAGCACGATGTGCCGCAGCACCTTCCACCGGTTGGCTCCCGCAACCTCGGCGGCTTCTTCGATGCCCGGGTCCACCCCTTCGAGGGCCGAAAGGGTCGTCAGGCACGTGTAGGGGAAATAGAGCCAGACGTAAAACAGGATCAGGCCCGGGATCGTGTAGACAATGTTCAGAGGATTGGCAGCCCCCAGCACGTCGCGCAGGAAAAGGTTGACCCAGCCTCGGCTTCCATACAGCAGCAGGAGCCCCAGCGCGGCGATCAACCCCGGCACGACCAGGGGAACCAGGACCAACATCCGGAAGAAGCGGCTCCCCTTCAGCTTGCGCCGCAGGACCAGCGACAGGGGCACCGAAAGCACGATGCACAAGGCGGTCGCGGCGATGGCAAGGCCGAAGGTGAGGATGACGACCTGCCTGTACTGGGGATCTCCGAGAAGCGCTACATAGTGCTCCAGCGTCCAGCCCGTCGTCTCCCCTTCCGGACGCAGGCTCATCAAGAAGGTGACCAGGAAGGGGTAAAAGAAGAGCCCAAAGAAGGCGAACAGCCCCGGCAGGAGCAGCGCGAACGTCACCGCGGACTGCGACGACCGGGCGATCCGGTCTCTGATTGCCTGTGAAGCGTGAGCCACCTTGCTCAACTCCTCGACGATGAGTCAGACTGCCTGCCCATCCCTGGACGCATCGTGCCCCCAGGGATGGGCCTCATGCAGTGGCCGCTACGGAATGAGCTCCAATCCGTGGTCCTTGATCCACTGGATGGCGTCGCCGTTCACGCGGTCCGCCGGAATCTTGTTGGCCCATGCCACGTCAGGCAGGGGAATCTGCTCCCAGACGATCGGCGCTACCTGGTCGTTGACCAGCGTGCTCGGGTACTGGAACATGGTGCTGACCAGGCGAACCTGCATCTCGTCCGAGATCAGGTAGTTGATCACCTCGTAGGCTGCGAGCTTGTCGGCCTCAGAGATGTTGGCCGGGACCGCGAAGTAGGCCTGGCCACCGGCATCTACGCCCTCCTTCAGGAAGGCAGCCTTGATGGTCGGCGGCATCGTCCCCTGGCGCGCGGACCAGAGCGAGTAGTCGATGGCATAGAGTGAGATGGTGCTGTCGCCGGCGTTAAAGTTCTCGAACATGTTGGTCGGCTCCGCCGCCAGCGGCAGAGTCGCATAGGTGTAAAAGTCCTTGAGCTTGGCCCATGCTTCCTGGAAGGCCGGATCGTTCGGGTCGAACGGCTTGGAGAAATCGTAGAAGGCGTTCAGGAATGCGAACGGCTGGCGCCAGCCTGCGCTGGACTTGGCATCGGGGCGCAAAATGCCGATCTTGCCTTTGTAGTCGGCGCGGTTGTCGTAGAACTCGACCCACGACGTCGGCACCTTGTCGACGTAGGCCGAGTCGTAGACCAGGCAGTAGGTGCTGAACCAATAGGCCACTGCTTGGTTGTTGATGGCCACCCCCTCGCTCGATTCCTGCAGGCGCGGATCGACCTTGGCCATGTTCGGGATCTTCTCCGGGCTCAAGGTCTCCACGGGTATCCCCGAGCTCAGCAGAGCGGCAGCCGACTTGGGGAACATGACGGCAAAGTCGCCCTGGCCGGGCTGCCAGGCCTTCATCTTCTCAAAGATTTCGGCGTCTTTGCCGACCACGTACTCGATCTCGATGCCCAGTGCCTTCTGCGCAGCGGGCAGCGCGATGGTCTGGAACCACTGCTGGAAGTTCGCACCTGACTGGTTGTCCATGAAGACAATCTTGGTCGAAGGCTCGACCACAGGCTCCGGAGTCGCCGTCACGACGACCTCCTTCTGCACCTCCTTGGTGACGATGACTTCCTTTTGCACCTCGACGGTCTGCTGGACTACGACCGTCTTCTCGACGACCTGTGCGGTAGGCGTCGCTCCGCACTGCGCGAGCGCGCCCAACACCACGATGGCCACTACCAAAAGGAACAGACTCTTCTTGTGCGTCATTTGTCCTCCTCCTCGAGATAGTACCTGCAGACCTTCAAGCGAACCACACCAAGTCTTGACTCTGTTGCCTCACCCCCCTTGCGATTGCCACCCGTGGGATGTGCTCATCGGAGCACACGCTCGATTGCCTCCCTCCCCGCCCGCGCATACTCCAGTGGGTCTCGCAGGCGATAGGCCGGCCGCATCACTTCCAGCGAATAGGCGCCGTCATAGCCGCGGCGCCGGAGGCTCTGTACTATTGGGTCCAGTGGCACGACTCCTTCACCCGGCAGAAGCCGGTCACCGTCGGTCAGCTCGGACAGGGGCTTGCCCTCGACGTCGTTGATGTGGACCAGGAACAACCGCCGCATGTCGACCGAATCGAGCGATTGCTCGCTGGAGCCGCCCACGAAAAAGTGATAGGTGTCGAGGACGAGCCCGACGTCGTCGCGGCCGGTGGCCTCGACAATCTCCGATCCCTGGGCCAGGGTGCGCACCGAACAGCCTGCGGGCGCGAGGAACTCTAGCGCAAGCCTCACCCCGTAAGGCGAGGCCACCTCGGCCAGCTTGCAGAGCGCCTCCACCGATGCCTCCCGGACGGCAGCCCAGCCCATATCGGCGGGCTTGGGGCTGGGGACCACGACGATCGTCGGACACCGGATCTCCTGCCCGAGACGCGCGAGCCTTCGACACTCCTCTTCTACCAGCGCAAACTCGCCCGGCGACCGAAAGGAAAAATTCTCGATCCCGTTGAAGGCAATCGCCTCCAGCTTGGTCTCCTCCAGGCGGCGCGCAAGCTCGGCTGCGGGGTGCACTTCCAGGAAAGGGGTCAGCTTGGGGATAAAAAGCTCGAGGCCCGTGTAGCCTGCGGAGCCTACCACTGCCAGCTCGTCGCCCAGGGCGAGAGCGGGCATCGTCTCACCATTCCACCCGATCAGCATCCACGACCTCCGTCGGCCTGTGTGCTCCGGGTCGCTCGAATGGGGGAGAGCCGCGCCCACCTCTGCCACCTCGCCGCGATGGCTTCGCACCGCGTGCCGTGTCGCAGGACAGGACCACCGCCGGTTCTCTCCCTCCGTGCAAGCCAGAACCGAACGGTCCTATCCTCGCACACTTCCGGCGATTTGTCAACTCCTAGGGCACTCGTTCGAGAAGAGCGATGGCCGGCGCCGGCGAGAGGCACACAAAGGGAATGGACGATCGGGAGCACCAGGTGCAGCGCACCGAGGGCAGGCACGCTAAACCCTGGGCCGCCGTCCCCGCCGGTCACTCAGCCAGGATCCGTCGTGTTACTCGTTGCTCTGGTTCAGGACCAGCGGCAGGCTGCTCGTGGACAGGTTGTACGTGTACTGCACCCGGACGCCGCAGATCATGAGGCTGTCGTTGGTTCCGCTCTGGTAGTCCAGCTTCAGGTGCAGCGCCTCGTTCAGGTTGTCCACCGGGTGGGAGAAAGGTACGCTGCCGCCGCTTCCCCAGCCGGGCGTGCCGGACGAGTGAGCAGAGGCGATAGCGTCACTCCCACCTTGCCCGTCGTAGGCATAGAGGTAGACATAGGCATCGTCGTCGGGGTCCAGGTCCTTGAAGTAGATGCGGACGTAGGTGACCACAGCCCCGTCGGGAAGCTGGAGGTCGTGCGACGTAGTCCCCGTCCCGCTGACGCGGAATACGCAGCCGAGGCCGTCGTACTGCCAGACGAAGCTGGTGAACTGGGGCGTGAACACGTCGGCCGTGTATCTCTTGTAGTAGCTGGCTGCGTTGGGCTGTGCTGCGGCTGCAAGGACCTCTTCGTCTTCCACCGCACCATTGCCGGCCGGACCGACGTTCGGGGGGTCTTGTGCGGCCACGCCGAGGGAAAGGACTGTGACCAGGATCGCGATCAGCGCAAGGCCGATCACCACTTTTGCGTGAAGCGCACTGAGCTTGAACATGGGTACCTCCTCATGGCTGGTCGTGGTGCCGCCCTCTATACACAGGCCCCGGCACCTACTCTACTACGCGGGAAAACGCGGCTTGCCAGCAGTCGGGGTTGGTCTGCCGATCGTGACCTCCTTTCTCCTGAATATGCCGCCCGGCCCTCCACCGGACGATTGGACGAGCGGGCCGAAGCCGTACCGCGGCCTGCGTCATCATACCGAAATCGCCCACAATGTCAAATCGCCCGGAAAACCCTTCGGCGACTCTCCACGTGACGTGCACGGCACGGTGCAGGCGACAGGAGCTCAGGGGAGGGCCTGCTCGGAAACCGCGCCAGCGCCGCTCGACGCGTTCCCGGCAGGGCGATGGTCGATAGTCGTTTCTGGGATTTCGGGCATTTTGGGATAGTACCCTCAATTTCTTGGCACAGTGGCACAGCTCGCCAACCCTAACCGAGCGCCACCAGGGATCGGCCGGGAGGTGCAGCGCACCCTGAAGGTGCACCGCACCGGGGGAGGCTGCGGAATCCCGCCCTACACTTCGTCGGGACGGACCTCGCGGTGCTCGCGGGCCGACAGTTGGGCGGCGAGCGCGAACTGGAGGACGGCTTTGCCGGTGCGGCCGTCCAGGACAGGGGGAGCGCCGGTGCGCAGGGCGTGGACCAGGTGGCGGGTGCAGTCGACAAAGCTGTCGTGCCACTCGACGCGATCGACGGGGATGGCCTGCGTGCGGCCGTCGCGGAAGAGCACCAGCTCGGGGAGGTCCAGGGTGCGGGCAGTGCAGCGGTTGATCTGGAGGATGCCACGATCGCCGATGATCTCGACGCGGTCGTCGTCAGTGTAATAGAGGGAGTCGATCTGCATGTTGGGGGTGTGCGCAAAGTCGAGCATGCCGTAGCGGCGGGCCCGCTTGAACTGGAACATGATCACGGCAGGGGCGTCCACGTACTGGGTCGGCACGCCCGCCGAGCTGCGGTCGATCCAGGCGTAGACGCGCTCCACCTCGCCCATGAGGTCGTAGGCCTGCGAGAAGAGGTGGTAGCCATGGTCGAAGACGAGCGGGCCGCCGCCGCACTTGGACTTGTCCATACGCCACGCCCAGGCGCTGAGGGGCACCTTCCAGCCAGAGCCGCGCTTGCCGGTGTTGACGTGCATGCGGATCATCTGCGGCTCGCCAATCTCGCCCGCCTGGATCATCTGGCGGGCGCGGACGTGGGGCGGGTAGAAGACGAAATTCTCAAAGACGCGCAGCCGGACGCCGGCCTGCTCGGCGGCGGCGATCATCTCGCCCGCCTCGGCCGCCGACAGCGCCATGGGCTTTTGCACGGAGACGTGCTTGCCGGCGCGGCACGCGGCCACGGTCATGGGCGCATGCAGGTGGTGCGGGACGAGCAGCTCGACGAGCTCGACCCGCGGGTCGGCAAGGAGCGCCTGGTAGTCGGTGTACACTCGGTCAACGCCCCACGCGGCGGCCCGGGCAGCGGCGCGCCGCCGGTTGGTGTCGCAGACGGCGACGATGCGCGCCTCCGCCAGGTCGCAGTAGCCCAGTTGGTGCAGGTCAGAAATGCGTCCGCAGCCGGCGATGGCGACGCCCAGCGGGTCGGTCATACGGGTACCTCTCTATTGCTCCTCAGAGCGCTCGCGCTCGTAGCGGGCGCGGAGCTCGGGCAGGTAGGTGGGCACCGGCACGTCCCACCAGCCGGCGGCAGGGCTGCCGGACAGGGGGTAGCCCCGCTCCACCATGACCTCGACGACGGCGGGCTTCCGCGAGGCAAAGGCCCGCTCGAGCGCGGGGCGTACCTCGTCCGGGGCGGAGACTCTCTCGCCATGGCAGCCGAAAGCCCGGGCCAGGGCGGCGAGGTCGGGGGTCACAGGGGCACCCTCGCGCAGGAACTCGGCGCCGGCCGCTCGCTCTTCGCCGTAGACGGCCGCCTGCAGGTCGCGGATGGCGAGCCAGCCGGCGTTGTTGGCGACGACGTAGACCGCCGGAATGCCGTACTGCACGGCGGTGGCGAGCTCCTGGCAGGTCATCAAAAAGTCGCCGTCGCCGACCAGGCCGGCGACCTGGCGGCCCGGCGCGCCCAGCTTGGCGCCAAGGGCGGCAGGCACCGTCCAGCCCATGGTGCTGAAACCGCCGGCCGTCAGGTTGGTGCCGGGCTCGTACACCATGGCCTCCTGGAACCACTGGGCCTGGACGTTGCCGGAGGACGTGACGACGATGGCGTCCCGGTCCAGGTACCCGCGGACCTCGGCGATCAGCCGCGAGATAGTGACCGGGGTATGGCCGGAGGAGGCGGCCTCGCGCACCTGCGCCAGCCACTCGGCGCGCAGCCGGGCAACTTCGGCCAGGTAGGCGCCGCGGTCGGGCCGGGCGCCGCCCGCGCGCAGGCTCTCCGCAAGCGCGGCGAGGCCGGCGCGGGCGTCCGCGACGATGCCGACCTCCGCAGCATAGTTCTTGCCAATCTCGCCGGGGTCGAGGTCGAGGTGGATCAGGCGGGTGGGCGGAATGGCGTAGGTGATGCCGCGGCGGTAGGAGGAGGTGGACTCGTCGGCAAAGCGCATGCCGGCGGCGAGAAGCACGTCGGCGCTGCGGGTGAGGGCGTTGCCACAGGTGGTGCCCTTGGAGCCCCCGTGGAAGCCGGCCAGCGGGTGGTCCTCGGGAAAGGCGCCCTTGCCCATCATGGTCGTGACCACCGGCGCGCCGAGCAGCTCGGCGAGGGCGCGCAGCTCGGCGCCGGCGCCGGCGGCGATGACCCCGCCCCCGGCGACAATGACCGGCCGGCGGGCGCCGGCGAGGAGGCGGCTCGCGGCGGCGATGCAGGCGGGATCGGGCAGCGGAGCCGCAGAGGGACGCCACGCGCCGGGCGCGGCCAGGGCGGCGCCTACCTCGACGTCGTCACACTGGACGTCCATCGGCAGGTCTACCGCGACCGGGCCGCGGCGGCCGGCCAGCATCTCGGCGAAGGCGCGGCGGAGAATGCGCGGGAGGCGCGCAGCGCTGGTCGGGCGCCAGGTGCGCTTGGTGATCGGCGCGAAAACGGCGAGGCTGTCGGCGTCGGCACGGCGCTCGATCTCCTGCAGGACGCCGCGTCCGGCCATGTGGGTGTGGCTGTTGCCCGTCAGGACCAGGACGGGGATGCCGTCCACGTAGCACGAGGCGACGCCGATCACCGTGTTCATCGCGCCGGGGCCGATCGAGGTAAAGACGGCGAGCGGGGTGCCGGTGACACGGTAGTAACCGTCGGCGAGGTGGACGGCCGCCTGCTCGTGGCGAACCTGGATGGGCCGCAGGCGGTCCTGCCCCAGGAGGGCGTCGGACAGGCCGAGGGTCCCGTGGCCGGGGATGCCGACAATGTAAGGGACGCCCTCGGCGATGAGGGTCTGGACGACGATCTGTCCACCGGTCAGTCTCATGGGGTTTTCTCCTGGAGCTGCTGCAGCATCTGGGCATGGCTGCGGCGGGTGATCGGGTACCAGATCAGCAACGGGAGGGCAGCAGCAAAGAAGAGGAGCGGCACGGGCCCGAAGAAGAGGCGGATGCCCGATAAGGTGTGCGTGCTCTGCGCGACGTTGGGGACATAGCCGTACAGCTGGAGGATCCAGCCGGTGGCGGCGATGCCCAGCGCGTCGGAGAGCTTGGTGACGAGCCCCCACACGCCGTAGTAGATGCCGCTGCGGTGCTCGCCGCTCTGAAGGCGGTCCATCTCGACGACGTCGGGCACCATCGCCCACGGAAAGACCCATTGGGCGGAGAAGCCGATGCCGGCGACGACGGCGATGGCATAGATCCAGGGGCTGGGCCCCTGCGGCAGAAAGAAGGTGGCGGCGACGGCGAGGGCGCCGATGCTCAGGCCAAGGGCGTAGGCGGGGCCCTTGTTCCAGCGCGCGGCAAGCCACCGCCAGGGGAAGAGAAAGAGGGCGACACAGACCAGCATGAGGCCCATGACGAGAAAGACCTGGCTCTCCATCGCAAGCTGGTAGGTCAGGAAGTAGGCCATGAGGGTCTTGATCAGCGCAAAGGCCGTGTTCGCCAGGAGGTAGGCGACCAGGAGCCGGACGAAGGGGCGGTTGCGAAAGGCGTCGAGAAGGGCCCGCCACGGCGCGGCGCGGGCGGCGCTGCGGGCGACCTGGACGCGCTCCCGCAGGCCAGCCGCAGCGATCCACAGGACGGCGCAGGCGAGGATGCCGTAGAGGATGCCGACCATCCCGTAGCCGTCGCGCTTGGACGCGAAGAGCCCGACCAGGAACGGGGTGAGGGCCGCGCCGACGATGTACGCGGGCACGGCGAGCACCATCCGCCAGGCAGTCAGGCTGGAGCGCTCGTCGTAGTCGTCGGTCAGCTCGGCAGTGAGGGCGTAGTAGGGGACGTTGGTGAGGGTCCAGACTGTGTCAAAGAGGACAAAAGTGCCGGCAATCCACAGGAAGGTGCCGACGTTGGAGAGGCCGGCCGGAACCCGCCACAGGAGGATGACGGCAATCGCCAGCGGCAGGGCACCAAAGATCATGTAGACGCGGCGCTTGCCGAAGCGCGAGCGGGTGCGGTCGGAGAACCAGCCGAAGAGAGGATCGTTGATCCCGTCCCAGATCTTGCCGATCAGCAGGGCGCTGGAGGCGAGAGCGGGCGCGATGAGCGCGCCGTCCGTGTAAAAGACCATCAGGAAGAACTGGATGGCAGAGTTGACGATGGCGTTGCCGGTGTCTCCGACGCCGTAGAGGAGCTTGGTGGTCCAGCGCAGCTTCTGGCTCTGCTCCATGTCTCACCCTCCAAACAGGAATCGTGGGCCGGAAATGCACAACAGAGGCGGGGTGATTATAGCACGGAGGTAGCCGGTGACAAGGCACCAACGACCAAGTGCAGGTGGGAGGGGAAGTCTAGAGCCAGAGCGCGCCGCGGTCGGCGCCGGTGACGGTCTGGCGGTAGGCGGCCAACAGGCCGGGGGCAGGATGGTCGGGGCGCGGCGGGAGGCTCTGCATGCGCTGTTGGAGCTGACCGGCGGGCAGGAGGAGCTCAAGGCGCTGCTCAGGGACGTTGATCTCGATGGGGTCGCCGTCCTGGACGCAGGCAAGGGGACCGCCCTCCCAGGCCTCGGGGCAGACGTGGCCGACGCACGGGCCCCGGGTGGCGCCGGAGAAGCGGCCGTCGGTCACCATGGCGACCGAGGTGTGCAGGCCCATGCCCACGAGCATGGCGGCGGGGATGGAGAGCTCGCGCATGCCCGGGCCGCCCTTGGGGCCCTCGTACCGGACCACCAGCACGGAGCCGGGGCGTACCTCGCGGTGCAGAAGGTAGTCGCGCACCTGCTCTTCAGAATCAAAGACGACGGCAGGGCCGGTGTGGACCATCATCGAGGGCTCGATGCCGATCTTCTTGACGACAGCACCCTGGGGCGCGAGGTTGCCCCACAGGACGGCAAAGGCGCCCCCCTGGGCATAGGGGGCGGAGGCGGGCCGGATGGCGCCGGGGCCGGGAGCGACGGGAGCGACGCCGGCGAGCCGCTCCCCGAGGGTGCCGCCCATGCCGACGGGCACCTGGAGGTCGAGGTGGGCCTCGATCGACTTGAGGACGGCGAGCACGCCGCCGGCCTGGTGGTAGCCGGTCAGGTTGTGCTCGGACGAGGGCTTGAGCCGCGCGACGACGGGCACGGAGGCCTCCAAGTCCTGGAACATCGGCAGATCGAGGGGCAGCCCCATCCGCGATGCGACGGCGAGCAGGTGAAGGACGGCGTTGGTGGAGCCGCCGGAGGCGGAGACGTACTTGATGCCGTTCTCGAGGGCGCGGCGGTCGAGGAAGTGCGCCAGGGGGAGCCCCTGGCGGACCAGGTCGACGATGCGCTCGCCGACGTCTCGGGCCTGGCGGAGCTTGGCCCCCTCGAACGCGAGGAGGGTGGAGGACCCGTAGGGCGCGAGGCCGGCCGCCTCGAGGAACGTGCCCATGGTGTTGGCGGTGCCCATCATCGAGCACGTGCCGGGCGAGGCACAGAAGCTTTCCTGCCAGCGGAGAAAGGTCTCGTGGTCGATCTGGCCCCGGCGCCGCAGCCCGATGGCCTCTTTCAGGTCAGAAGTGACGGCGGTGCGATCGCCGAGGGGGCAGGGGAGCATGGCGCCGGCGGTGAGGAAGAGCGTGGGCAGGTTGAGGCGGACGGCAGCCAGGAGCATGCCGGGGAGGATCTTGTCGCAGGAGGCGAGCATGACCACCCCCTCGAAACCGTGCGCCCGGACCATCGCTTCGACCGAGGCAGCAATCAGGTCGCGCTGGGGCAGGATGTAGTGCATGCCGGGCCCCTGGGCCATGCCGTCGCAGGGAGCAGGGACCATGAACTCGGCCGGCGAGCCGCCGCCAGCCCAGATGCCCTCCTTGACGCGCTGGCTCAGCTCCTTGAGCGGCTGATGGCCGGGATTGACGTCGGTCCAGGAGCTGACGACGGCAATCTGGGGCTTGTCCAGGTCGGCACGCCGGTAGCCGACGGCGTGCATGAGGCCGCGGTAGTAGGCCTCTGTGATGTCCCCCGGACTGCCGCGGTGGGCGCTCATCGGCTACATCCAGCGGCCCGTCGGGAGCTTGCGGAGCACGAGCCTCCGGAAGGCCTGCTCGTGCTCCGGCGTCTCGAAGGCGCGCTTGGGCACAAAGTGCACCATGTGCTTGTAGGTGGCATAGCACAGGAGATAGTCGGTCCGGGTCTCGATCACCTGGCGGAAGGTATCCCAGCCCATCTTGGTCTCGGCGTCTCCGGTGGTGATCACGATCTGCGAGTCGCCAAACTCCATGCTGGTCTCGCGGCGCAGCTGCTCGGTCTTGCTCACGTGGCGCTTGGTGCGGTAGGGCTGCAGGACAAAGACCACCAGGCCGGTGAAGAGGGGAGCCAGGATGAGGACCAGCCAGAGCGCAAGGCATCCCTGCTGCTCATAGGTGGTGGTCCACAGAAAGGCGAGCAAGATCACGATCATGCCGGCGAGCGAGAGCCACACCGTTCGCGTGCGCGCCGAGTGGGCACGCATGACGCGGCTGTAGTCGCTGCCCTCGGGCGTGAAGCGGAGACGGACCGTGTCTGCCATGGCAGGATGCCCCTTTCCGAGCGGCGCTGCTGCGGCCGCTGGGCCTATTGTAGCAGATGCCTGCCCAGGAAGGCAAGCAGGCGGTCCCAGGCCAACCCGGCGGCGCCGGCCTGGTAGGCGTCCGGCCGGTCCGATTCGAAGAACCAGTGCGACGTGCCGGGGTAAGAGTAGAGCTCGGCGTCCCGGCCGGCCTTCTTGAGGGCCTTTTGCATGCTCTTCACCCCCGAGGCCGGCACGTAGGGATCCTTCTCGGCCAGGTGGAACTGGAGGGCGGAATGGCCGGCACTGTAGTCGCCGCCGCGGCTCCCGTAAAAGATGGCGGCTGCGGCGACGGGCACCTCCGGCTGCTCGGCCAGCCAGAGGGCGTAGTAGCCGCCCAGGGAAAAGCCGGCAACGGCGATGGCGGGCGCCGAGGCGGAGGAGGCGTGGAGGAAGGCGGCCGCCTGGAGGATCTCCTGGTGGGCGGTTTCCTGCTTCATCTTGCCGCGGAGCTTCTTTGCGCCCTCGATCGTGTCGGCCGTGGCGCCATGGTAGAGGTCGGGAGCCAGCGCGCGCAGGCCCGCGCCGGCGAGCCGGTCGCAGAAGGCGCGGATGAACGGGTTGAGCCCCCACCAGGCGTGCAGGACGAGCACGCCGGGGCCGGTGCCGGCCGGGGGCACGGCGAGATAGGCGCCGTGCGGGATGGTTCGATCGGGTTGGCTGGTCATGCAAATCTCCTTTCAAGTATCGAGGACAGGTGCGCCGTACTGGGTGGCGGGCAGGGATGGTTGTGGGCCTCCATCTCTAGTGGAAGGGGACGGATGCGAAGGGTATCCAGTCCACGCTCCAGCAGGTCACCTTGTCGCCGCTGCCGGGGGGATCGCAGTAGGTGCCATCCCCACTCGGACCGTCGGCGGAGCCCCAGTAGTTGTTCTCGGCACTCAGGATGGTTCCTTGCGCCCAGGAGCTGACGCCGTAGGTGAGATTGCCGTAGATGTCCGACTGGCCTATGGTGGCCGCGCCGCCGTTGACCAGGCCGCTGCCGGCATTGTCGCGGAGCACGCTGTGCGTCACCTCCAGCGATGCATTCACCTGGCAGGAAAGGCCGCTGTTCAGGTTGTAGGCGGCGACAGAGTGCTCGAGTGCGGCTTGGCCGCCCTCCGCGCAGAAGAGGCCTGCCGCTTCATAGCCGCCGTACAAGAGGCTGCTGTGGGCGAGGGCTGCGTCCCCGCCGGCATCGACGTAGACAGCCCGCCAGTCGCCCGGTTGCGGCTGGGTCGCGCTGCCGTCGCCGTTGGTGTCTCCCCCGTAGGTGTCGTCCCAGTACGAGGTGAAAACGATGGGGAGGCCCGGCGTACCCTGTGCCACGAGCGTACCGCCGACGGGCAGGATCCCGGTTCCGCGCTTCCACTGCGGGGGAGTCCAGTGCTCCCTCGCAGCGACGAACTTGACGACGACGCCGGGCTCGATCTCCAGGCGCCCACCCGCCGAGATGGGCATGGACCACACCACGTAGGGGAAATTGGGGTTGGGCGCCCAGTGACACTCCTCGGAAGGGAGGACAAAGCCCTCGACGAAGAGGCCGTTTACGCCCCCGTTGCCCGAACCAGTGTTGCCGCGCATCTCGGTCGAGGAGCCACACCCTCCGTTAAAGACCAGGTAGGCCGCGTAGACGCCGTTTCCGTCCATCTGGTTGTCTACCAGGACGGGGGAGATGGCAGCCGAATTCCCGAAGTAATAAAGGCCGCGGGTGGCGTTGTGGCTCAGGACGCTCCGCTCAAGGCGCAGCGCGCCATCCTCGGCATAGATCCCGTTCTTGGCGCTGAAGGTGAAGGTGCTGCCGGTCACCTCCGCCTCGGCGCCGAAGAGCTCCAGGTTGGCCAGGTCGTAGCCGGCGTAGCGCACCTCGGCACACTCGATCTGGGTGGGCGCCACGCCCCTCGGCGGGCTCTGCGCGACGAGCGGCAGGTAGATCGCGAACTCGGCGAGCGGCGGAAGGTCTGGGGGCGATGGCGGATCAGGCGGCACAGGGGGCGGCACGACGTCCGCCGGTTCGATCAAGAGGCCGCGCCAGTCGCCCGGCGCCGGCTGCGTGGCCCCCCGATCGCCGTTGGTATCGCCGCCGGCCGAGTCGTCGGCCAGCGAGGTGAATACCACCGGGCTCGCCTCCGTGCCCTGGACCTGGAGGCTGCCGTATATCAGGATCTTGGCCGCGCCGCGTGAGTCTCCCCCTGCCTTGATGATAGCGCCTGCCGCGATGGTGAGGTTCGACCCGGGAGAAGTGGACAGTGGGTAGACCACATAGGGCAGGCCGGGGTTGGGGTCGAGCGTGGCGCCGTTCAGCGCCCCGTCCAGGCCGATGCCGTTGGTCCCATTCCCACTCCCGGTGTTGCCGGCAAGGGTGGGAGCCATATAGGCGTTGCCGTATGCGGAAAGGGAGAGGGCATACCCAGCGTTGTCGTGAAAGCTGTTGCCGGAGATGCGGGGGGAGGGAGGCAGCGACGATATAGCAAAGCGCAGGCCGTCGCCTCCATTGTGGTGGACCTGGGAGCCGGTGACCTCCAGGTAGCCGTCGTACGCATGGATGCCCGCGTGGCCGCTGTAGCGGATCTCGCTCTCCCGGATCCAGAGTGCCCCGCCTTGGAGCTCGATCGCCGCTCTGCCGTCCACTCCGGCATACTCCACCACCACGCTGCGGAGCACCGATGCAGAGTGATCCTCGGCAAATCCAAGCCCCTTCCAGTCGCCAGGGGCTGGGGCCGGATCGGATGAGGTGAAGAGGATGGGCCATTCTGCGGTGCCGCCGGCGAGGAGGCTGCCGCGGATGTACAGCGTGTCCCCGTCGGAGCGGACGAGCACGCCGGGTTCGATGTGGAGTGTGACCCCAGCCGCCACCTCGGAGTAGCAGGTGATGACATAGGGACTGCCGGAGGTCGTCCACCACTGGTCCTGGCTGATTGTGCCGCAGACGATCGTCTCTGGGGCACGGGCTTGTCCTTCGCCAGAAAGGCCCAGGAGAACCAGCACGACGCAGACCGCCACAACGGCCGCCGCGACAAACCGCCTAGAAGCCATGGTGCGCCTCTTCGCCTCCTCTCGCCGCGAAGAGAGGATGCCTAGTAGGGCAGCGCACGGCCACGGCTGCTGAGAAAGCCCTGGCGGAGCGGGGGCGGCTCGGCAGGAGGCGGAACCGGGATCGGGGTGGCGGTGGGCGCAGGCTTGGGGGCGGCGGGCTTGACGGCGGGCGCCTGGGCGGCAGGCGCTGCGGGCCAGACGGCTTGCTTGAACTGGGCCGCCCACTCGCGCGTCTGATCGAGGTAGGCCCCGCCGTGGATCCGGCCGGGCTCGATCTGGGTACCTTCCATCCATTCGTTGAAAGAGTTGACGATGACCCAGTCGGGCCGGCTGGCAAGGGCGGCCTGCCAGCACTGGCGGTAATAGTCGCCGCCCTCGCGCGAGCGCGCGAACCCGCCCCTCGGCCGGACACCGCGGTCGTCGTAACCGGGCATCACGGTTGCCACCCACAGCTTGGCCGTCCCGTGCGTGCGGTTGTAGCTGCGCACCTTGTCGCCCCACTTGGGCAGGATGGAGGACGGCGCGCCGCCGCTGGACCAGGCGATGCTGTAGAGATGGTGGCCGTCAAAGACCTGCTGGTACCCAAGGTCGGTCCCCTCGGCAATCCAGAGGGAGGTGCGGCCGGGATCGACCTGGTCGCGGATGCTGCCCCACGCCGAGACGGAGAGGCGCGAGACGTTGTAGAAAAAGACCACCGGCTTGCCCTGGTAGCGCAGGTAGGCGGGGCGTGCCGCATGCTCGGCCAGCAGGCGGCGCAGGTTCTCGATGTAGGAGGCGCTGCCCGACATGAAAGGGGAGTTGATGTCGAGCACGGCCGCGGCGCGGAGTCCCTTCTGCTCGGCCAGGCCCAGCAGGGCCGCCAGGTTGGTGTCAGTCCGGTTGCCGGCGCCCCACCAGTTCAGGACAAGGGCATCGATGCCGGCAGAGCGGGCTTCGTCGATGTGCCGGGCGATGACGGCCGTGTCGTCCGAGTTGTAGGGCGAAAGGGGGACGTCGCTCGCCCGGCCGCCCGCCCAGGAGCCGGGGGCGAACCAGGCGTAGTAGAAGGCGAGCACCAGCCGCTCCTCCTGGGCAGCGGATTCCCGCGGCGGAGCAAGGGTCACAAGCAGGACGGCAGCAAGGAGGGCGATGGCCGGGCGGAGCCGGCGCGGTTTGGCGGTATCCATGGGGGGCGAGGGTACCACACAAGGCGCGGATGGGCAAAGGGGGGGCAGCAGGGGGGAGGTGCAGCGCGCCCACAGCAGGTGCGCGGGGGTCATGATTTGGCGCTGGAGCGGACGCCTAGCAGGGTCGCAGTGCTGAGGGCAAAGAGCAGGGCAAAGGCGGCAAAGACGGGGAAGTAGCCGAGGCCGGGGCTGTAGCGCTCTACCCAATCCACGACGAGGCCGCCGATCCCGGTCCCGACCATGCCCGCGCCGGCGCCGGCGAGGTTGGAGACGCCGAGGTAAAGGCCGGCCTCTGCGGGCGGGACCAGGTCGGTGCCCATCGCCCAGTTGCTCGTCATGAACAGGCCGGCCGAGATGCCGAGAATGGCGCCCACGGCGTATATCAAGGGCATGCTGGGCACCCAGATCATCGCCAGGAGAAGGAGCCCGCCCAGGGCGGCGAGCAGGCCGCTCAGCCCGACCAGGCGCTTGTGCCCCATGCGGTCGGCGAGCCAGCCGCTGAGCAGGGCGCTGGCGATGGTGGCAGGGCCGAGAATGGCCATGAGGTTGCCAAAGATGCCGGCGGCCGCGTCATAGTCGACCTTGAAGACGACCTCGAGGAAGTAGGGGGTGAACTTTTGGATGGAGGTGATGGCCGCCAGGAACATGAGGCGGTTGACGACCCACCAGATGAAGGACGAGCGGCGCGGGTCGCGGCCGGTAGCCGCGGCCGCGGAGCGGCCCCGGCGAAGGGCGCGGACGATGGCCGCAGCGCCGCCCTCCTCGAGCGTGATGAGCGCTCCGGCCCACACGCCGACGACCACGGCGGCGACCATGGCGACGACGCCCCCCGCCCCGATCCCGATCGACAGGGCGGCAGAGCGGCCCGCAAAGGACCAGGCGATCAGGCCGGCCAGCCCGCCCACGATGCCTCCCGCGAGGAATCCGGCCATGGCCCCGGCGGCGATGCCGCCCAGCATGCCGAGCACGCGCAGCAGCGGCGGCCAAAAGGGCGCCGTGGGCTTCTCCCGCAGCGGCTCCTCCTTCACGAGCAGGACGGTGAGGAGCATGACGGCCAGCAGGGTGGCACCGGTGGCGACGATCGCCCACGACATATGCCCGGCCTCGATGATCTTGGCAATGGTGATGCCGACGACAAAGATGGCCACGAGCTCCATGACGGCCTTGACCGCCGAGGCGCGGCCGCGCTTGTCTTCGTCGGCAACCAGGTCGGGGATGAGCCCCTGGAGAGGGCCGTGCGAGATGTTGGCCGAGAACTGGAGCAGAAGGGTGGCAACCAGGAGGGGCCAAAAGCCCCACGAGAGCCCGACGGCCGCGAGGAAGAGGAGGTCGAGCAGGACGCCAACGAAGATGAAGGGGCGCCGCCGGCCAAAGCGCGACGTGCTGCGGTCACTCAGGAGGCCGGCTGCCGGCTGGACCAGCATGGCAATGACCAGGCCGGCAGTGTTGATCACGCCGAGCGCGGTGTTTTTGACCGAGGCATCCACAAAGTCCTCGAGGAGCCCGGGCGTGATGATGTTCATGGCGGTGTTGCGGATGTTGAGGCCCAGCCAGAAGAGGTTGATCCAGAGGAAGTCGTGCCAACGAAGACGCTTCATTCGGCCCTCGCCCAAGGTTCGGTTGCGATTGTCCGGAATGCGCCGGCGAGGGGATTATACCATGGTCTGGGGTGAGTGCAAGGGGCGAGGATGGATCACCCCCTCACCCCGGCCCTCTCCCCTTCGGGGAGAGGGAATGGAAGTGCCGGTTAGCTGGCGGCTAGGAGGTCGGTGTCGTCCTGGACGGGGTGGCCGGCCTGGGTCAGCAGAAGGGGCCGCGCGCGGCGGCGGATGGTGTCGCCGGAGACGATGCAGCGGGCGACCTCCGGACGGGACGGGATCTCGTACATAACGTCGAGCAGCGCCTCTTCGAGCAGCGTGCGGAGGCCGCGGGCACCGGTCTTGCGCCCCATGGCCTCCTCGGCGATGGCCTCGAGGGCGTCGTCGGTGAAGACGAGCTCAACGCCGTCGAGCTCGAAGAGACGCTTGAACTGCTTGATAAGGGCGTTCTTGGGCTCGGTAAGGATCGAGATCATCGCCGCCCGGTCGAGTGGCTCGACGCTCACGAGGACGGGCAGCCGGCCGACGAGCTCCGGAATGACGCCGAAGCGCATCAGGTCATCAGGCGTGATCTGGCGCAGCAGCTCCGCAGTGGTCATGGCACCGCGGCGGGCACCCTCGCTACCGGCGGCGAAGCCGACCCGGCCCTTGGCCCCGATCCGCTCGCCCACAATCTTGTCGAGCCCCTCAAAAGTCCCGCCACAGATGAAGAGGATGTCGGTGGTGTTGATGCGGATAAACTCCTGCTGGGGGTGCTTGCGCCCACCGTGCGGCGGGACGTTGATCTCGGCACCCTCGACGATCTTGAGCAGGGCCTGCTGGACGCCTTCGCCGGAGACATCGCGCGTGATGCTGGGGTTGTCGCCCGACTTGCGGCCGGTCTTGTCGATCTCGTCGATGTAGATGATGCCCTTGGCGGCGCGCGGAATGTCGTAATCGGCGGCCTGGATCAGCCCGAGGAGGATCGTCTCCACATCCTCGCCGACGTAGCCCGCCTCGGTGAGGGCGGTGGCGTCGGCAATCGAGAAGGGGACGTCCAGGATGCGGGCGAGGGTCTGGGCGAGCAGCGTCTTGCCACAGCCGGTGGGGCCGACGAGGAGAATGTTGCTCTTCTGCAGCTCGACGTCGTTCGCCGAGCTGCCGGCATAGATGCGCTTGTAGTGGTTGTAGACCGCGACGGCGAGCACCTTCCTGGCCCGCTCCTGGCCGACGACGTACTCGCCGAGCCGCTCGGTGATCTCGCGGGGCGAGGGGAGCTGCGCGACACGGGCTGTCTCTTGGCCCGCCTGCGCCTGCAGCTTCTCCTCCTCCAGGATCTCGCTGCAGATGGCGACGCACTCGTCGCAGATGTAGACGTCGCCATCCTGGCCGGGGAACAGGCGTCCGACCTCGTCATAGGTGTGGTGGCAGAATGCGCAGATCTGTCCGTCCGTTCCCCGCCGCTGCATGGTAGCTACTTCTCCGCCTTCTCCGGCGATTCTGCCTTGGGCTCGGATGCACCCAGGACTTCGTCGACGATGCCGTACTCGACGGCACGTTGGGCATCCATGAAATGGTCGCGGTCAAAGTCCTCGGCGAGCTTCTCGGCCGGCTGCCCGGTGTGCTTGGAGAGGATGCCAAAGAGCAGGTCCTGCATGCGCTTCAGCTCTTTGTACTGGATCTCGACGTCGGGCGCATAGCCGCGAGCGCCGCCGCCGGCCGGGTGCATGTGGATCGTGGCGTGGGGCAGGGCAAAACGCCGCTTGACGCGGCCGGCCGCCAGGAGGACCGTGCCCAGGCTCGCCGTCCAGCCGACGGCGATGGTCGAGACGGGAGCGCGCACCATCTGCATCGTGTCGTAGATGGCGAGGCCGGGATAAATCTCGCCGCCGGGCGAGTTGATGTACAGCTGGATCTCCCGCTCGGGGTTCTCCCGGTCGAGGAAGAGCAGCTGCGCCACGATGATGTTCGAGACCTGGTCGTTGATGGGCGTGCCGAGGAAGACGATGCGCTCCTTGAGCAGCAGGGAATAGATGTCGTAGGCACGCTCGCCGCGCCCGGTGGTCTCGATGACCATGGGGATCAGGCTGGACTCGATCATGAAACCTCCTCGTCTTGGGTTGCTGCTTTGGAGGGTGCAGCCTCGGCCTCCGCGGCCTCCACAGGTGCTGCCTCGGCGGCTTCGGGCTCCGCCTCAGGCTCCGGCAGCGGGGGCGCCTCGCCCATGCCGATCGCGATGATGCGATGCTGGGCCTTGGTGGTCAGGATGTCTTCGGCGACCGAGAGGCGACCCTCGGCGCCGGTGATGGCCTGGTGCAGGGCCTCGTCCCCTTCGTCCAGCCGCTCCAGCAGGTTCTCGATCTCGGCCTCGACCTCGTCTTCGGTGACGACCAGCCCTTCGCGCGCCGCCACCTCGTCCAGCACGAGGCGCTTCTTGAGCCGCACCTCGGCCGCAGGACGGAAATCGGCCTTGTAGGCCTCACGGGTCTTGCCGACCATCTGCAAATACTTGTCCATCTGGATGCCGGCGCCCTCGAGGTCGTGCTCCATCCGGCTCATGGCGCGATCCGACTCGCGCTCGACGGCCTGCGGCGGATAATCGATCGTGACGGCCTGGTCCACCATCGCCTGCAGGAGGTTGTCCAGGTAGTCGGGCCGGGCAGCATCCACGGCCTCTGCCTCCAGCTGCTGCCGGATGGCGGCCTGGAGGCCGGCGAGGGAATCATAATCGCCGACCACGAGCGCCAAGTCGTCGTCGATGGGCAGCAGCTCTTTTTCTTTGACGGCGTGGACATGGGCGACGAACGTGGCCTGCTTGCCGGCGAGCTTCTCGTCTTCATATCGGGCCGGATAGGTCAGCTCGAAGGTCCTGGTCTCGTCGGCCGACATGCCGGCAATCGCCTCGGCGAAGCCGGAAAGGGGCAGGGTGGCCTTCTCGCGCAGGATGACTTCGTCGCCCTCGTGCTTGGCGACCTCCGTGCCGGCGATCGTGGCGGCCCAGTCGAGCACCACGAGGTCGCCTATGGCGGCCGGCCGGTCGACCGGGACCCACTGGGCATGGGCATCCTGGACCTCTTTGAGGCGCTTCTCCATCTGCTCGTCGGCGACCGGCTTGGGCTCAAAGGGCAGCCGCACCGAACGGTAGTCGCCGAGCTCAACCTGGGGCATCAGCGGCAGCAGGACCGTCATGCGGAAGGGGTCCCATTCGACGTCGCGCAGCTCGCCCGCCTGGTAGGGCTCGTCTTCGACCTGCTTGAGGGCTTCGTCGTACCACTCCTGGCCGAAATCCTCGAGCGCCTGCTCCTGGACGGCGGCGCGCCCAAAGGCGCGGAGCACCGCCGCGAACGGGGCATGGCCTCGCCGGTAGCCCGGGACGTTGAACTTTTTCGAGATCTTGCGGGCCGACTCGCGCAGTTTCTCGTCAACCTCGGCTGCTTCCAACTCGACGATGACATTGACCTGGCAGTGCTCCAGCCGCTCGGTTGTTACTCTCATGTCTACTCAATTCCTCTCTTGTCGGGGCGATAGAATGCACCCCTCAGTATACCCTTCTTCGGCGGGCGTGCCAAACAGGCGGCTATGGGTTGCCGCGGGATACCCGGAGCGTCGCGAGGTACACCAGGTCGTCCTTCCACTGCTCCATGACCTGCCGGTCATCGCTGCCGCCTAGCCGCCACGCCACGGCAGCCAACCGCTCGTTGGTGCCGGGCAGGTACAGCCCGCCAAAGAGCTGGTACGAACCCTCCGGCAGGTCGCGGGGGATGTCCAGGCGGTAAGCGTCCGATACGACGGCACCGGCGGACCAGAGCCGGGTTGGGAAGCGGCCGTTGAGGGGCGGATGGTCATCCTGCACAATGTCCTTGCCCTCCGGGCCGACGAGGTGCACAAAGCCGGTATAGTCCTCCGTGATGTGGCTGAGCGCCTGCCACTGCAGCGTGACGGTCACGACATCGCCGGGGCGCGCCGTGTCGGCCGAGAGGTGGACTCCGGCGAGGCGGATCACGCCGGCAAGGACCGTGTCGGTGGGCAGGTTCAGCTCGGGAACGGGCCATTCCTCCGGGACGAGCGCCACCTCTCCGGCCTGCACATTGTCCAACAGCGTCCCGTCGGCAGAATAAGCCGGCACCTCCTCGAGCGTGTCGAGGTCGTAGAGGCCGACGTCAAAGCGCACCAGGCTCGGCCCCTCCACGGTGGTGGAGATCAGGACCTGCAGTGTGTCTTCGACGATCTCTCCAGGCTTCCAGAGGCTGGTGGGATACATGCCGTTGCCGGGGTAGGTATCGACCTGGCCAACGCCTTCGCCGTCGAGCGTCCTGGCATGGACAAAGACGCTATAGTTCTGATCGGTCGCCGCCCGCACACGCCACACGAGGGTGAGGGGCAGCCAGTCCCTGGAGTGGACGGGCCGGTCGCGGGCGCCATCGGGCTGCAGGTAGCCGAGCAGCTCGCAGCAGTCGCCGAAGCGGACGCCCAGCGGGGACGGCAGCGCCGAAAGGTCGCCGGGCGAGCGCACCGTCTTGGGCAGCGGATAGGCCGGCTCGAGCACGAGCCCGGGGCAGAGGGCAGCCCACACCAGCCACAGGGCAAGGGCCGCCACGCCCACCGGGCGCCGCGCCGGCCTCGGGAGCAGCTCGGCCCAGCCCGTCACCAGGAACAGCGCGATCGCTGGCAGGGCAGGAAAGAGAAGGCGGCCCTGGCTGGCAAGCGTGAAAGTGGTCCAGCGGAAGAGGCCGGCGGCGACGAGGAGCGTCCAGGCAAAGAGGAGCAAGAGGGCAGGGCGGCTGCCGGCGGGCCCCGTGCGGCGGGAGCGCGCCAGGAAAAGCCCAAAGCCGGCGGCGCCGGCCAGGGTGAGCGCGTCCATGATCCAGTAAAAGGGCTGCGGGGCAAGGATGGAGAACCATCCAAAGAGGAGCCAGAAAGAGTAGCGAAAGCCGCGGAACTCGCCGACCACCCCCGAGAGCGTGACGGGCAGCGCGCGCCGGTAGCCGACCACGGCGAGGTGCGTCTGGATGCCGGTAAGCTCTCCGTACAGCCGCAGGTTGCGCACGAACCACCACCCGCTGACGGCAAGGGCGGTCACCAACACCACGCCGCCGGCGAGCGCGAGCCAGCGCCAGCGGCGGGCGCGCCAGGCAAGGTAAAGACACGTCGCCGCCGCCAGGGGCCACAGCAGGAGGCCGGCCGCCTTCGAAAGGGCGGCGAGCCCCAGCAGCACCCCGGCGAGGGCCAGCTGGGCCGGGCCGGGCAGGTCGGGCCGCCGAAGCCAGCCCACCAGGACCACCAGCACCCACGCCGCCAGGAGGATCACGAGGTTGTCGTTGTTGGCCGAGGCGCTCAGGAACAGGAACTGGGGCATAAAGGCCACCAGGCCGGCCATCCCCAGCGCCATGCCGGGCCGGTCAGGCCAGACGATCCGCCCCAGGCGGTACACGGCGGCGAGGGTGCCAAGCGCCATGAGGGTCGAGACAAGGCGCGCGAGGTGGACGAAGAGCACGGTGCCCCGGTAGGGCCACTGCTCGGCCTGCGGGTCGTGCAGGACGACGTTCTTGTTGCCCGGGAGAAGGGGCTTGCCCAGCGTGGCGTAAGGGTTCAGGACGGCCAATTGGTCGGGGGCATCGTGCGGCACGCCCCCCACCAGCCCGGCGAAGACCCAGTAGTAGAGGGGAGGCTGGGTGCCCTCCTGGCGCCAGGGGCCCAGGTCGGTGGGATCGACCACGGGCAGGGTGCCCTCGTCGTCCAGCCAGGCGACAAAGGCGAGGTGCTCTAGCTCGTCCGGCGACTCGAAGGGGGGGATGGTGGCATTGTAGTAGAGTGCCAACACCAGGAACAGGAGAAGCAGGACGGCGAACGCTCTGGTGCTTTTCATACCACCAGTGATTTGGCCTTCAGCTCCCTTTCGACCTGGGAAAAGCCATCCTCGGCAACCTGCTGCTCGACCCAAGCCAGGAGGTCCGAGAGGCCATCGTGCAGCGACACGCGCGGCTCGAAGCCGAGCAGGCGGCGCGCCTTGCCTATGTCAGAGTAGCAGTGGCGGATGTCGCCGGCGCGATACTGGTGCCGGATGTCGGCCTCGATGCGGCCGCCGGTCAGGCGCTGCGAGAGCATGCCGGCTACCTGTGCGACGGAGGTGGGCACGCCGGTGCCCAGGTTAAGGACCTGGTGGTCCGCTTCGGGCCGCTCCATGGCGAGCAACAGGCCCTGCACAATGTCGCTGACGTGGATAAAGTCCCGGCTCTGCCGGCCGTCCTCGTAGATGACGGGCGGCTGGCCGTTGAGGAGACGGCTGGAAAATATCGCCATGACCCCCGTGTAGGGGTTGGAGAGCGCCTGCCGCGGGCCATAGACGTTGAAAAAGCGGAGCGCTACGGCCGGCAGCCCGTAGGCGAGGCCGGTGCAGAGGAACATCTCCTCGTGATCGCGCTTGGTGACGGCGTAGATGGAGGTGGGGAAGAGCGGCTTCTCCTCGGAGGTGGGCAGCGGCTGGACATCGCGGCCGCAGCCGGGGCACTTCATCTCCCAGTCGCGCGCCTTGAGCTGCGCCTCGGTCCGGAGCCTGGGATAGACCGTGCCGCACTCGGCGCACGAGTAGGCGCCCTCGCCGTAGATAGACATAGAAGAGGCCACCAACAGCTTGCGGACGCGGTGCTTGGTGTTGGCCAGGAGGTCGAGGAGGACGGCGCCGCCGAGCGTGTTCATCTCGGTGTAATAGTGGATCTGGTACATCGACTGCCCCACCCCAACCGCAGCCGCCAGGTGATAGACGACGTCGACGCCCTGCAGCGCGGCGGCAAGCGCCTGCCTATCGCGGACGTCACCCTTCACGAGCTCGGCAGAGGGGTTAAGGTAGGCGGGCACCGCCTGCTGCGGACCATGCACCTGCGGCACCAGGGCGTCAAAGACACGGACGCGGTGGCCCTTCTGCAGCAGCGCATCGACCAGGAAAGAGCCAATGAAGCCGGCCCCGCCGGTGACCAGTACCGTTTCTGACATCATTCCTCCCGCCCGGATGGGCAGGGTTGTGAAGGCCGTCCTCCGGGCAGTTCACTTATACCATGTTAGGCAGGGGGTGTCAACGGCGGCCAAAGATTGGAGGAGGCGACCCGGCGGTGCTATACTCGGCGCCGGAGGGCCGCGATGACACTGGAAGAACAGGTGGGCGCGCTCTTGCTCGAGCAGGAGCTGACGCTGGCGACGGCCGAATCGTGCACCGGCGGACTGGTCGGCCACCGCCTGACCAATATGCCGGGCAGCTCGGCCTACTACGTAGGCGGCGTCGTCGCCTACTCCTACGAGGCGAAGGAACGGCTGCTGGGCGTCCGCCATGAGACACTCGTCGCCCACGGGGCTGTGAGCGAAGAAACGGCGCGGGAGATGGCGCGCGGGGCCAGGGAACGGCTGCATGCGAGCATCGCAGTCGCGGTCACCGGCATCGCCGGGCCGGGCGGCGGAATGCCGAACAAGCCGGTGGGCCTGACCTACGTCGCGCTGGCTGCCCCGGAGGCAGAGATCTGCGAGGCGCACACCTGGCAGGGCGAACGGCTGTCCAACAAGCGCCACTCGGCCGAGGCAGCCCTGCGGCTGCTGATCTCCTTCCTGCGCAAGAACGCCGGCACCGAGCCCGCCACCAAGCTCCCCCTCGAGCTGATGCGCGAGCCGGTGGCCGTGGACATCCACCTCAGGCGGGACGGGACCGCAATCCCGCTCGGCTTTGTCTGGAGGTCGAGACACTACCGGATCGAGTCGTGGGGCAGGGAACGCGTCGAGGCCGGCGAGGAGCATGCCTATCACTGCTACCTCGTCCAGACGGCAGGCGGCGAGACCTGGGAGCTGTGCCAGGACAAAAAAACAGCCCAGTGGCACCTGCTTCGCCACTGGGCCGTCCGAGAACGACAGGTATAGGGATGGCGCTAGCGCGCCGCCTTCTTGGCCACGCGCTCCCCGAACTGCTCCACATTGATGATCGCCCGGCGGTGCGTCCCCTCGCCGACCACCTCGGCGCCGTCGTGCACCTGGACACGGAACAGGAGCCGGCGGCCTTCGACTTCGATCAGCTCTGAGGTGGCACACACCTCAAAACCCACCGGCGTCGGCGCCAGGTGGCGCACATCCAGCGCCACACCGACCGTGCGGTAGCCTTCCGGCAGCCGGGGGTCTACCGCCGCCACGCTCGCCCTCTCCATGAGCAGGACCATCTGCGGCGTCGCAAGAACCTTCGCCGCCCCACTGCCGAGGTGCTTGGCCGTGTGCTCGTCGGCTACGGTCAGCCGGAGCTGGGCCTGAAGGCCGGGTTCGATCTGGTCAAAGGTCATGCACTGCCCTCTGGACCGGCAGGCGGCTGCGGGGGTGTTTCCTTCGGCCCTTCGCCGGACCAGTTGCTGATGATCCTGGAGAGCTCGCGGTTCACATCGCGCAAGGTAGACACGATGCCCTGCTCGAACTTGTCCGCGGCTTCGGACTCGCGCGCCTTCTCGACCGTCTCTTTGACATGGGTCTCGAGCTTGCGCCCGGCGTCGCTGTCGTGGATAGAGCGGACCGCGGTGTCGATCTGGCGGCCGGCCTCTTCGAGGCCCTCCCGGATGTCGTGGCGGACAGAGCGGGACTCGTCGCTCTCCCAGAGTGCCTTGGCGGCGGAGCCGATCTGCTGGCCAAGGAGCCGCAGTTCGGCCACGATGTCGCTCGTCGGTTTCTGCTCTTCAGTCATTTCCTTTGCCTCCTGTGCATTTGTCATTCTGGGAGAAGCCAATAAGCTCCGCCCGGTCTGCCGGCACCCTTCGCCTCGCTCCGGGTGACAAGCGTCCGAATGCTATACGCAGGAAAAGCAAAAAGGTTCTCCCGGCGACGACCTACTCTCCCAGGAACCTGCGTTCCAAGTACCATCGGTGCTGGAGGGCTTAACTGCCTGGTTCGGTATGGAGCAGGGTGTTTCCCCTCCGCTTCAGTCACCAGAAGAACCTTTATGCCATTTTCAACGGTTCGACACCTAAAAACTGAACAGGATGCTTGGCGGTTACGCCAACTCACATGGCTGAATTAAGCCATTCGGCCATTAGTACGGCTAAGCTAAACACATTGCTGTGCGTGCACTTGCCGCCTATCAAGCAGGTGGTCTACCTGCGGCCTTATTCCCACGAAGGGAGGGGGATCTAATCTTGAGGCGTACTTCCCACTTAGATGCTTTCAGCGGTTATCACTGCCAGACTTGGCTACCCAGCGATGCCGTTGGCACGACAACTGGCACACCAGCGGTCTGTCCACCCCGGTCCTCTCGTACTAGGGGCAGCCCCTCTCAAATCCCCTACGCCCACAGCGGATAGAGACCGACCTGTCTCACGACGGTCTGAACCCAGCTCGCGTGCCGCTTTAATGGACGAACAGTCCAACCCTTGGGACCTAATACAGCCCCAGGATGCGACGAGCCGACATCGAGGTGCCGAGCCTCCCCGTCGATGTGAACTCTTGGGGGAGACCAGCCTGTTATCCCCGGGGTAGCTTTTATCCGGTAAGCCACGGCCCTTCCACACGGGACCGTGGGATCACTAAGCCCGTCTTTCGACTCTGCTTGTCTTGTAGGACTCGCAGTCAAGCTCCCTTATGCCTTTACACTCTTCGGCTGGTTTCCATTCAGCCTGAGGGAACCTTTGGGCACCTCCATTACCGTTTGGGAGGTGACTGCCCCAGTCAAACTGCCCACCTGGCACTGTTCCCACGCCGGATAACGGTCGCGGGTTAGGGTCAAGATTTCACCAGGCTGGTATTTCAAGGACGACTCCACCGAGGCTAGCGCCCCAGCTTCCAAGTCTCCCAGCTATCCTACACAAGTCAAACCCTAACTCAATACCAGGATGCAGTAAAGCTCCACGGGGTCTTTTTGTCCTGCTGCGGGAAAGGCGCATCTTCACACCCATTTCAATGTTCGCCGGGTCCCTCGTTGAGACACTGCCCCGCTCGTTACGCCGTTCGTGCGGGTCGGAACTTACCCGACAAGGAATTTCGCTACCTTAGGACCGTTATAGTTACGGCCGCCGTTCACCGGGGCTTCGGTTCAGAGCTTCGCCTTACGGCTAACCCATTCCCTTAACCTTCCGGCACTGGGCAGGCGTCAGCCCCTATACATCAGCTTTCGCTTTTGCAGAGACCTGTGCTTTTGTTAAACAGTCAGCAGGGCCATTTCTCTGCGGCCCCCTCGGGCTCTACTTGCGTATCACCCTAGTGGGGCACTCCTTCTCCCGAAGTTACGGAGTCAGATTGCCGAGTTCCTTAACGAGGGTTCTCCCGATCCCCTTGGTATATTCTACCTGTCTACCTGTGTCGGTTTGTGGTACGGGCGCGCGGGTCTAACTAGGGGCTTTTCTCGGCAGCTTGAGATCAACCACTTCCGGCCTTACGGCACCGCCATCACCCCTTGGGATCAGGCGACGGATTTGCCAATCGCCATCACTTCCCTAAGAGCTTGGCACCAGGACGACCATTACCTGGCTGGCCTACCCTCCTGCGTCACCCCATCGCTCAGACAACCCTACGCGGTTCCGGAATATTAACCGGATGTCCATCGCCTACGCCGTGAGGCCTCGACTTAGGACCGACTAACCCGACGCGGATTAACCTTCCGTCGGAAACCTTAGACAACCGGGGATCATGTTTCTCACATGATTTGCGCTACTCATGCCGGCATTCTCACTTCTGCCCGCTCCACCAGTCCTCACAGTCTGGCTTCTCCGCTGGCAGAACGCTCCCCTACCATCTCCCGCTTAGCGGAAGATCCGCAGCTTCGGTGCTAGGCTTTAGCCCCGTTACATTTTCGGCGCAGGACCACGTTAGACCAGTGAGCTATTACGCACTCTTTGAAGGATGGCTGCTTCTAAGCCAACCTCCTGGCTGTCTATGTAGTCCCACATCCTTTCCCACTTAGCCTAGACTTGAGGACCTTAGCTGGCGGTCCGGGCTCTTTCCCTTTCGACCACGAAACTCATCTCCCGTGGTCCAACTGCTACGCTTGGAGTACCGGCATTCGGAGTTTGGTACGGTTTGGTAAGCTGTGAAGCCCCCTAGCCGATCCAGTGCTCTACCTCCGGTACTAAACGCGTGGCGCTAGCCCTAAAGCTATTTCGGGGAGAACAAGCTATCTCCTAGTTCGATTGGCATATCACCCCTACCCACAGCTCATCCCCTAATTTTGCAACATTAGTGGGTTCGGCCCTTCACGAAGGGTTAGCTTCGCTTCAGCCTGGCCATGGGTAGCTCACCAGGTTTCGTGTCTACTCCCTGCGACTCTGACGCCCTATTCAGACTCGCTTTCGCTGCGGCTCCGGGTGTACCTCCCTTAACCTTGCCACAGAGAGTAACTCGCCGGCTCATGCTCCGAAAGGCACGCCGTCAGACCTGCCAGCGGCTCACCCGAGGGCGAGTCCCGCCTGGCATTGTCCTTCGACTGTTTGTAAGCATACGGTTTCAGGTTCTTTTCGCTCCCTTAACAAGGGTTCTTTTCACCTTTCCCTCACGGTACTTGTTCACTATCGGTCGCCAAGAGTGTTTAGCCTTGGAAGGTGGACCTCCCTGCTTCCCACCGGATTAGCGTGCCCGGTGGTACTCAAGGTCACCGGCAGGAGTCTGGATTCGTGTCGCCTACGGGGGTGTCACCCGCTATGCCCTGCCTTCCCAGACAGTTCGGCTACAAACCAGATTGGTAACTCCTTTGGCTTACCAGCTAGCCAGCCAGGCCTTACAACTCCTGTGCAACATAGGCACTGGACCACTGAGTTGCACAAGTTTGGGCTTTTCCCCTTTCGCTCGCCACTACTCAGGGAATCATTTCCTTTCCTCGGGGTAGTTGGATGTTTCGGTTCCCCCGGTCTCCTCCACCTGGCCTATCTTTGTTCAGCCAGAGGTACCCAGGCATTCCCCTGGGTGGGTTTCCCCATTCGGGCATCTCCGGATATAGTGCTTGAGGCAGCTCCCCGGAGCTTATCGCAGCTCTCTACGCCCTTCATCGGCTCTTGGCGCCAAGGCATCCACCGTATGCTCTTAGTAGCTTAATTCATGTGAATTAGCGCGATGCGCCTTACATCCTGTTCAGTTTTTAAGGTGCCGAACCACTTCTCTAGCGATTGATCGCTAGATCCTGTAGGCGAGAACACTCTTGCCTCCAGGAGCTACCGCTCAATCAGGCGGGACAAAAAGGGCCCGGCATACGCCAGGCCCATTGCCTCGCCGTATGTCCCGTTCTTAAGTATCGGGTTGCGTCTCTCGACTTGCGACCAGCCGCCTATCCTCCGCAGGCTGCTCTGCAGCAGTGGTGGGCCATCCAGGACTTGAACCTGAGACCTTTCCCTTATCAGAGGAATGCTCTAGCCGACTGAGCTAATGGCCCGGGTTGTTAAGGCCTTAGCAACTGAAAAGTGACAGGAAGACCGCGCTTCTTTGGCGCCGGTTGAGATGGAGTAGAGCAGCGACCCAAGGGCCACCCTCGAAACTCCGTAGAAAGGAGGTGATCCAGCCGCAGCTTCCGCTACAGCTACCTTGTTACGACTTCGTCCCAGTCACCAATCCCACCTTCGACGGCTGCCCCCTTGCGGTTAGCCCACCGGCTTCAGGTGTTACCAGCTCCCATGACGTGACGGGCGGTGTGTACAAGGCCCGGGAACGTATTCAACGCGCTATAGCTGACGCGCGTTTACTAGCAACTCCGACTTCATGCAGGCGAGTTGCAGCCTGCAATCCGAACTGAGGCCGGCTTTGTAGGATTAGCTCCGCCTCGCGGCTTGGCAACCCGTTGTACCGACCATTGTAGCGTGTGTGTAGCCCTGGATATAGAGGCCATGCTGACTTGACGTCATCCCCACCTTCCTCCGGCATTAAACCGGCAGTCCCGTTAGACACTTGTAACTAACAGCGAGGGTTGCGCTCGTTGCGGGACTTAACCCAACATCTCACGACACGAGCTGA
>DAOQVR010000027.1:5123-36815 GCA_035341665.1 Anaerolineae bacterium | reverse complement strand
AGCAGCTAGATTTGGATCCTTCGTGGTGCCCCGCAGGGGCATGATTACTGTGCCAGGAAATTGAGGGTACTATCCCGAAATGCCCGAATTCCCAGAAACGACTATCGCATACCCGGCCGGTGCCCCGGCAGACCGTGGGCAGGGCACCGGACGCGCCGCGATTCGGGGGACCGTACGGCGGCGACTGCGACCGCCGTCACGCTGGGCAGAGCCACGCCGGCGGATCGCGTGGGGTGCCGAACCGAGCAGGTGCCCTGGTGAGGCACCTGCTCTTGCACAGGTCCGCCTTCGTGGGTAGAATGCCGGGGGTACCATCCGGTCTCAAGGAGGAGAGAGTGAATACGCACACGCTGCTGGACCCAAGCCACCGGAGCCGGGCAGGGCTTTTCCTCGCCGTATGCCTCACGATATTGCTGGTCGCCGTGGTCGTCGCCTCGTGCGTCCAGCGCGATTTTGGCCGGCTGCAGGTGAGCAACGTCCACTTCCGGAACGAGTCGGGCATCCCGATCCGCGCCAAGCTACTGCGGCCGGTGGGCGCGGCGGCGGGGTCACCGCTGCCGGGCGCAGTGTACATCCACGGCTACCAGAACAACCGGGAGACGAGCGACCCCTACTGCATCGAGATGGCGCGGCGCGGCGTGGTGATGCTGTGCATCGACGCGATCGGGCGCGGAAACTCGGGCCAGCCGGGAGACCCGGAGGCAGCGACGTTCGACGCGAGCTATGGTGCGCGTGCCGCGCTGGGGTACCTGCGGGACCTGCCGCATGTGGACGCAGAGCGGGTGGCGCTGATGGGCCACAGCCTGGGAGCAGAGATGGCCTACGGCGTCGCCCTCTCCGACCCGGGGGTGCAGGCACTGGTGATCTCGGGCTTTGCCTACCGCGAGGATGCCACACCCTCCTTGCCCCGCAACATGCTGATGATGATCGGCGCGTACGACGAGTACCGCACGCGCATGACCGGCGTGCGCGACATCGAGCGCGAGTGGATGGGCAGCCCGCAGACGCTGGCGGCGTTTGGCAGGGGCAACGCTCAGATCGGCGTGACGTACGGCGACTTTGCGCAGGGGACGGCGCGGCGGGTGGTGGTGCCGAAGGCGATCCACATCGAGGTATCGCACTCGTGCGGGCCGGTGGCCGAAGCTGCGGAGTGGCTGCGGCAGGCACTCCGACCGCCCGAGGCGCTTTGGATCGACGCAGGCCGGCAGATATGGCCGGCCAAGGAGTGGGCCACGCTGGTGGCGATGGTCGCCGGGTTCGCCTCGCTGATGCCGCTGGGGCTGCTCCTGCTGCGCACGCGCGCCTTCCACGGGCTGCAAGGACCGGTCGCCGGGGAGTACGCCTGCCGGGGCAGTGCCCTCTGGAAATATGCCCTGGTCAACGGCCTGCTGATGTGGCTCTACCTGCCGCTGATCTTTGTGATGTTCGGGCTGCATGTGTACGTGGTGCCGATCGACGGGGTCTTTCCGATGATGCTAGTGAACGGCGTCGTCTGGTGGTTCGTGGTGACGAACCTGATCGGCTTTTTCCTCTTCCGGCGCTGGCAGAGGCGGCGCGGCGCTGCCGGCCCCAGCCTGGCGGAGCTGGGCATCTCCTTCCGCCCCGACCGGTTTGGGCTGGACTGGGGCAAGGTCGGGCGGACGGCACTCCTGGCGGCAGCGCTGTCTGCCTTTGCCTACCTGGTGCAGCACCTGCTGGAGGCGGCCTTCTTGGTGGACTATCGCTTTGTCTTCCCGTTCGCCAGTGACCTGACGCCCTACCGCGCCCTGATGGCCCTGCTCTATTTCCCCTTCCTGCTCGCGGGCTTTCTTGGGCAGGCCCTCTTCCTGCACGGGCAGCTGCGCCGGCCGCGCAGGAAGACGTGGCTCAGGACGTGGCTCTCGTGGACGGGGACGAACCTGGTGGCGATGATCGTGCCGCTGGTGCTCTTCCTGGCGGTGCAGTATGTGCCACTGCTGGCGACGGGGGCGATCCCGTTCGTGGGGCCAGGGGGGATGCTGGCGAACTTTACGATGGGGTTGTTTCACATCATCGGGGTGCTGGTGCTGGTGATCCCCCTCTCGACGTGGTTCTACCAGCTGACGGGCAAGATCTACCTGGGGGCGTTCTTGAACGCGGCGCTGGTGGCGTGGATGTTCGCATCGTCGCAGGTGATTGCGCCGATACCGGTCTAGGGAGGGGCAGGTCACGGCGCTTGCTGGGTCGTCTGGCGGTGGGAGGAGCCAGGGGCTGTCCAGAAAGCACGAGACCTGCCATGCTGCGAGCGGCGATGCATCTTGTTGGAGTGCGTTTCGGGCGGAGTCAGAGATTCCTCGGTCGCTGCGCTCCCTCGGAATGACAGTTCTTGGAGTACCCCGCATGGGGTGTAGGGCGGAGCGCACCGGGGAGGAGCAGCGCAGCGGAGGGGGGGCGAGGTGCAGCGCACCTGCGAGGTGCACCGCACCGGAGGGGGGGCGAGGTGCAGCGCACCTGCGAGGTGCACCGCACCGGAGGGGGGGCGAGGTGCAGCGCACCTGCGAGGTGCACCGCACCGGAGGGGGGCGAGGTGCAGCGCACCTGCGAGGTGCACCGCACCGGAGGGCGGGCGAAGTGCAGCGCAGCTGGAGGGGGCGGCAGCCGTTGACACGCTGCGCCTGGTGTGGTATACTGCGGGAATGGACCGGGCCGGAGGGATGGCCGGCCGTCCTGGAGCTGGCGGTGCCGGAGCTGCGTGGACATGGGGGGGCGAATCCCTTGCTGTGCGTGACGACCCTCTCAGCCGGCGGCCCGCGCGAAGAGAAAGGAGGCCGTGCCATCGAAGCAACCCAGTACTGGTGCTAGGATGCCCCTGAATCTCTCTCGCTTACCAGGGGGGCCAGCACTGCACCTCCACTGAACCCAGAGCCCTCCACAACTGCTCTACCCAAAGGAGGGAGCCGCCGATGAAGCGCCTGGTTTACCTGTCGTTCGTTCTTGTCCTGTTGGTTGGGCTGCTGCCGGTGACGGCGACCGCCCAGCCGTCCGCACCCGCCGGACCGCCCGGTCCGGCCAACCCCAGCCGGGAGTCAAGGACCTTTCCGGAGCCGCCGCGGCCCGAGGGCGTCCTTCTCCTGGAGCAACTGCCGAACCAAGTCGACGGCTACTTCGCCGACTCGCAGTCTCCGCAGTCGATAGCGGAGAACTTTTCCCTGGCCGAGGAACAGGTGATCGAGCAGGTCCAGCTCTGGTCGGGCTACTTTTCCTTCGACACCCCCTTCAGCGACAATATCACGATCATGTTCCACGACGATGCGGGTGGCGTACCGGGAACGGTGCTCTACTCCGAGACCCCCGTGGCGTCGGCGCGGGAACAGACCGGCGTCATCCTGTTTGGCGTGCACGAGTACCTGCACACGCTGACGCTGGCGACGCCCTTGGCGCTCGGCCCGGGAACCTACTGGGTCGAGATCTACAACAACAACCCCGGCGACGACGACATCTTCTTCTGGGAGACGGGCAACGCCGACAGCTTCGGGCGCGGCCTGCTCGGCTACGCATGGGCTCCGTCGACCCCTGGCGCCGGCTGGCTTTACGATACAGGGGCCGAGCTGGCTTTCCGGCTGATCGGGTCCGACGAGCCGGAGCCCTGCGTGTGGCAGACGGTGTGGGCCGAGGACTTTGAGGGCGGCTACGGCAGCTGGTCGATGGACGGCCTGTGGAACCCCGAGAACGAGGCGGATGCCTGCGGCGCGTTGGTGGCCCCCTTCCCCAGCTCGACCAACGACGCCTACTACGGCATCGACGGGCAGTGCACGTACGACAACGGGACGGCGAACAGCGGCAGCCTGACGATGCTGGTAGACGCAGATCTGATCGGCGCGTCCGACGCCGAGGTGGCCTTTGGCAGCTATGAGCAGACCGAGTGCGGCGGCGACTGCGGCTACGACAATCGCTCTGTCGAGGTGAGTGCCGACGGCGGCGCGACGTGGGTCAGCGTGGGCGAGGGCTACATCGAGAACGGCTGGTATGGATGGGCCGGCAGCCTCACCAGCTTTGCCGGCGGCACCGTCCGGGTGCGCTTCCGTTTTGACACGGGCGACGACTTCGGAAACGGTTACTTCGGGTGGATGGTAGACAACGTCGAGATCCGAGGCTGCTTCCCAGGGTCGACCGACCCCGACATCTCGGTGACGCCCGAGTCGCTGTATGCCGAGCAGTGCGCGGACGAGGTCACCCAACAGACGCTCACGATCTGCAACGAGGGTGGGGAGGAGCTGACGTGGAGCCTGGCAGAGCAGCCGGCCCCCTTGGCGGGCGGTATCGACTCCCTGTCCGGCTCGTACGTCGCCTTTGACCCGTCAGCCGGCGGCGATGCCTGCTATACGCCGGGGACGGCCGGCACCTTCTGCTTCAGGGCGCACTCCTTCAGCCCTGACTGGGAGTATATCTACAACGTCTGGCAAAAGTTCCCGTCAGACTGGACGGTAGCCAACGTCTATGTCCAGGGCACGCCCTACTGCGCCCACGGCACGTGGGGTTCCTTCTCCTGGTCGTTCGAGACCAGCCCCAACGAGGTGAACATCTACCACCCGCGATACCAGGCCAACTATCCAGACGAGAACTGCATAGCCTACTACTGCTTTGAAGCCACACCCGGCGTGGGCGGAGATGCCTCGTGGTACTGGGACGGCGACGGCTACAACAATACGCCGCATCACCCCTGCAGCGCGGACCAGTACACACCGGCGAGCATGAGCGCGGAGCCGTGCGATGAATGGGCCAACCCACTCGCCACGGTGCCCGCCTGCATGGCCGACATCCCCTGGCTGAGCGAAGACCCCACCGAGGGGTCGCTGACCCCGGGTGCCTGCACCGACGTTGCGGTGAGTCTGGACTCGGCTGGCATGGCTCCCGGCGACTATTTCGGCGACCTGCTCATCGACAGCAACGACCCGGACGAGCCGCAGGTGGACGTGCCTGTGCAGATGGACGTCATAGAGTGCAACGCCTTCCCCGACATCTCGGTGACGCCCGAGTCGCTGTATGCCGAGCAGTGCGCCGACGAGGTCACGAGCCAGACCCTTCAGGTGTGCAACGCAGGGGCGGCGGACCTCACGTGGACCCTGGCAGAGCAGGGAGCCAAGCAGACAGCACTGGCGCCTGAGGGCGCGCCGGTGGTACCGCACGGCGCGAGCTCCAACCAGCCGGTCCAGCTGCACAAGGCGCGCCTGGAGAGCAACCCCATCCTCGTGCTTGCCACGACCTTCGTCGACACTGTGCTGCAGGCGCTGAACGAGCTGGGGTACGCCTACGATTATGTCAACGCCACTGACTGGGTCGGGATCGACTTTGCGCCCTACGAGGTGGTCATCGTCGGGATGGACGGCGGCCAGATAGAGGCCCCCAGCCTGCTCAAGATCCGCACGGACGTGATCGACGTGGGCAAGCGCGCCATCTTCCTGGGCGGCACCTGCTATCAGCCGTTCGCCATCGGCGTCAACCAGTACCTGGTGCTCAACGATGTGAACAACTACTGCTGGACCGTCTCCAGCACCCCGCACTTTACCGTCATCAATCCGACCGACCCGCTGGCGCAGGGCCTGCCAAGCCCCCACGACTTTGCCAACAGCTCTGCAGCGTACTACCAAACGCGGGCGACCGATCTGGATATCCTCACCATCGCGTTGAACGGCGACGGGTATGCCGACTTGTTCTACAAGAACAACGCCTGGCCCGTCGTGGAAGGAAGCCAGCCTGAGGCGGGCGGAGACCTGATCTGGCTCATCAACTCGCCCTACTACTCCTACTGGGCCGACCCGAACGACTATGCGCTGCTGAAGCAGGTCCTGGCCAACAGCATGGAGTATGGCGGAGCGGCCGACATCCCCTGGCTGAGCGAGGACCCGGTAAGCGGGACGGTGCCGGCTGGCGAGTGCCAGGACATCACCGTCACCTTCGACTCGACGGGGCTGGCTGCTGGCGACTACTTTGCCAGCCTGGCGATCGACAGCAACGACCCGGACGAGCCACAGGTCATCGTCCCGGTGCAGCTGACGGTGCTGGAGTGCGGCGGCACCTTGACCTGCGGGTTGATCAACCACGGCTTCATGCTCGACCCGTATGGGCGTGAGCTGCTCAAGTGGTGGGTCGAGGCGATCGACGAAAACGGAGCGATCGTGCCGCTGGTGGCGGTGGCGGCGGACCTGACGTGGCCGATGGGCGGGCCGGTGAGCCGCACAAGGCTGACCCACTGGGACGGCTATGCCCGCTTCCACTGGGGATCGAACCTGCCCGGGACGTGGACAATCGATGTGACGAACATGACGCTGGCCGGCTACACCTTTGCCGACGGCCCGCAGTGCTCGGCGACGGCGGTGGGGAAGTAGCATCATAGGGCGGGTTGGTTTGCCCGTCCGGTGAGGTGCAGCGCACCTACGAGGTGCGCCGCACCGGGAGTGGCGCCCTCCCCGGAGGCCTGGGGTCTCCGGGGAGGGATTGTTTTTGGGGGCGAGGTGCAGCGCACCGGAAGGGAGGCGAGGTGCAGCGCACCTGCGAGGTGCACCGCACCGGAGGGGGGCAAGGTGCAGCGCACCTGCGAGGTGCACCGCACCGGAGGGGGCGCGGGGCCAGCGGAGGGCTCTAGCAGATCTCTAGCGAACCGATCGCCCAATTCTAACGTAGAGGGTATAGGATGGGAACGAAAGGGTAGGGTGTGAGGTGAAAAGCTCGCTGCGGCTGGGCAGGGTACTGGGCATCCCGATTGGGGTGAACTATACGTGGTTCATCATCTTTGTGATGGTGACGGTTTCGCTGGCGACGGCGTACTTCCCGGGGCGCTATGGGGATTGGGGCCGGGCGGCGTATTGGGGCGTGGGGCTGGCGACGAGTGTGCTCTTTTTCGCGTCGGTGCTGCTGCATGAGCTGGCACACAGCGCAGTGGCAAAGGCGTGGGGCATCCCGGTGCGAAGCATCACGCTGTTCATTTTTGGCGGGGTGGCGAGCATCAGCCGGGAGCCGGACAGGCCGCTTTCCGAGTTGACGATCGCGATCGCGGGGCCGGCGGCGAGCCTGCTGCTGTCGCTGGGCTTTGGCGCGGCCTGGCTGGGGGGGCAGGCACTGGGGGTGGAGGCCCTGGCGGCGCTGGGCCTGTACCTGGCCGGGATCAACTTGAGCCTGGCGCTTTTCAACCTGGTACCGGGCTTTCCGCTGGACGGCGGGCGGGTGTTCCGCTCGATCGTGTGGGCGGCGAGCGGGAACATGAACAAGGCGACGCGCTGGGCGTCGACGCTGGGGCGGGCCATCGCGATGGTCATGATCGTCGGCGGTGGGATCTTGGTCTTCCGGGGCAACTGGAGCGGGCTCTGGCTGGCCTTCATCGGGTGGTTCCTGGAGAATGCGGCGAGCCAGGGCGCGCAGCAAGCGCATGTGCGGGAGGCTCTGGAGGGTTACACGGCTTCCGACTTTGCGTCGCGCACCTGCCAGCCGGTGGACCAGAACATGCCGCTGGATTGGGTAGTGCGCGACTATGTGATGCCGAACGGTGCACAGTGCTTTGTGGTCACGGACGGCCAACAGGCGCAGGGCGCGGCGACGTGGAGCCAGATCCAGAAGGTACCGCGCCAGAAGTGGGGATGGACGCCGATCCGGCAGATCATGACGCCCTTTGGCGCCTTGCGGCCCGTAGCGGCAGGGGAGCCGGCGTACGCGGTGCTGGAGAGGATGCTCGTGGAGGGGCAGAGCCTGCTTCCGGTGATCGAGGGGAACCGGCTGGTGGGGCTGGTGCGGCAGGAAAGCCTGCTGGGGTTTGCGCAGACGAGGCGGTAGCGGGGAGAAAGCACCGGGACCTGCCCCTACTGGATAGGATTTGATCTCGGCTACGGGGCGTGCTATACTGGGACCGCTCACCGGCGTGGTTGGCTGGTGAGCGGTTTTTGCATTGAGGAAGTGAAAGGGTGTGGCTGTGCCGAGAGTACTGGCGATCCGAACGGAAGAGCTGGGCCGGGTCTACAAGCTGAGGCCGAGCCGCAAGCAGAAGCGGGAGGCCCGCAAAGAAGGCCGGACGGAGCCGCTGCCGGCGGAACTGGTCGCCCTGGAGAATGTGAGCGTCGAGGTTCAGCGTGGCGAGGTGTTTGGCCTGCTGGGGCCGAATGGGGCCGGCAAGACGACGCTGATCAAGATCCTGACGACGCTCCTGTCGCCGAGCAGGGGACGGGCGTGGGTCGACGGGCTGGACGTGGTCTCGCAGGCGGCGGAGATCCGGCGGCGCATCAACATGGTGACCGGGGGCGAGACGTCGGGCTATGGTCTGCTCACCGTCCAGGAGAACCTGTGGATGTTCGCCCAGTTCTACGGGCTGGACTATAAGACGACGAACCGGCGCATTGCCGAGCTCCTGCAGATGGTCGGGTTGGCGGACCGGAAGAGCACCAAGATCTCGGACCTCTCGACGGGGCTGCGCCAGAAGATGAACTTTGTGCGGGGTTTTGTGACCGACCCGCAGATTGTCTTCCTGGACGAGCCGACGTTGGGGCTGGACGTGGGCGCCTCGCGGGAAATCCGTGCCTATGTCAAGTCATGGGTGACGGAGAGGCCGGAGAAGACGGTGCTGCTGACGACGCACATCCTGGTCGAGGCCGACGAGCTGTGCGACCGGGTGGCGATCATCGATCGTGGCAAGATTTTGGCCTGCGATACCCCTTTCAACCTGAAACATGGCCTTCAGCGCGACGCGATCTTTCGCCTGCAGCTGAGCTACGCCCCGGACGGCGTGGAGGGGATCGGCAAGATGGCGGGGGTGAGCCGGTTCGTCGCCCGGCACTTGGACGACCACACGGAGCTGAGCCTGATGCTGGAGGACGAGAACGTGCTGGCAGAGGTGATCAGCGCGCTGAACGCCCAGGAGATCCGGCTGCTGTCGCTGGAGAAGCACGAGCCCACGCTGGAAGACGTTTTCGTGAAGCTGGTGGGACGCGGGTTGGACGAAGACACCAGCCAGAACCCGGGCGAGGAATAGCCCCGCCTGCACGGCGGGCCGTTCCCCCCCAAGGAGCGCTCGATGACCCTTGACTCATCCAATCCGACGCTGACGGTCAGACATACCGGCCAGGTCTTCCTGCTGGGCCACGCGCCCGTCACCATCGGCGGGCAAGAAGAGTGTACGATCGTGCTCGCCGATCCGGAGGTGTCGCCGCTGCATGCGATCATCTCGTGGCAGGGGGGAGGCCACATGGTGGCGGATGCGGGCAGCGCGAAAGGGACATACCTCGACGGACGGCGGCTGCGCGGCGCGCAACCGCTGCGCAACGGGTCGGTCCTGCGGACCGGCGACACCTTCTTCGACGTGCAGATTCCACTTGCGAAAGGCGCGGGCGCCGGCCTGGCGCCGGCAAGGCCCACAGCGGCAGGGAGCGCGGGAACAGCGGGTGCCGGGGAGTGGGAGATGACGGGCACGGGGGCAACGGACGAGCCGGCGGCCCCGGGCGGTGCGACCGCGGCGAGGCAGGGCCGCCCTACCACAGGCGTGATCATCGGGCTGATTGCCGGCGCATTCGTGGGGGTGTGCCTGCTGGCGGCCGCGATCTTTTTCCTGCTGGACCCGAAGCGAGGCGGGCCAAACGTCACGCTCAAATCCCCGAAGGAGGACGCGCAGGTTACCCTGGGCGTGCCCGTCTCGATCCAGGCGAGCGCCACGGGCGCGAAGGACATCACGCGCCTCGAACTGGGCGTGGACGGCACGGTGGTGGGCAGCAGCGTGAGCACGGATGCCGGCGGGCAGTCGTCGCTGAAGGCGGAGCTGTCGTGGATATTCGACCGCGCCGGACCGCACACGGTCACTGCCACGGTCTACACGGCGGGAGACAGGTCGGGCACATCGGTCACGCACCAGGTGACCGTCGTGGACGGCTCGGGCGCAGGCACCCCGGCGCCACCGACGCCGGGGACGGAGACGCCGACGGCGACGCCCACGCCGACAGGCACAGAGACACCCACGCCGAGCCCGACGCCCACCGCCACGCCCGACACACTGCCCCTGCCGGTGATCGAGTTCTTCCGGGCTGCACCGGAGACGATCGGGAGTGGGGAGTGCGCGACACTGGAATGGGGGCAGGTGGCGTATGCGGTGGCGGCCACGATCGACCACGGAATCGGCGGAGTTGCGACACCGGGCAGCCAGGTGGTGTGCCCGGCTGATACGACACTGTATACGATGAGCGCAAGCGGGCCTGGGGGTGTGACGACGCAGTCGGTGACGGTGACGGTCCTGGCCGGCCAGCCGGACCTGGTCATCGACTCGGTGTCGTTTGACCCCTATCCCCCCGTCCAGGGCCGCGACACGCAGGTCCGAATCGTCCTCCGCAACGCCGGCAGCGGGGCAGCGAGCGCGTTTGGCTGGGAGTGGCAGGCCGGCTCGTCCGGTTTCTTCTCGGGCATGGTCGAGGGAGGGCTGGCCAGCGGCGGGTCGACCACCGCCAGCCTGACCTGGAGGCCGGATGCCGCCTACACAGAGCTGCTCACCGTCGCACGGGTGGACGCCGGCAACGCAGTGGCCGAGAGCAACGAGGCGAACAATGAGCTGCGGCAGACCATCGAGGTGAGCGCGGCCGGCGTGACGATCGTGCTACCCGGTGAGGCAGGCCTCGACGGGTACGTGACACGCGACCAGGGCGCCTACCCGGCCGGCGAGGTCCGGGTGGGCAGCGAGGGGGCGTCGGCACACCGGGGCTTCTTGAGCTTTGACCTGCGGGCCATCCCGCTGGGGGTGAGCATCACGGATGTCCGGCTGCGCTTTTATCAGCTCGACTACACCGGGAGACCGTACCAGCGGCTGGGGAGCCTGACGCTGACGCTGGTGGACTACGGGCCCAGCCTGGACGTCGGGGATTTCGACGCACTGGGGGTGGGGCCCCTGCCGCTGGGCAAGCAGAACCAGCCAGGGTCGTGGTACGAGGTCTCGAGCGGGGCGCTCGGCCAATGGCTGGAATTGGCGCGCAATGCCGGGCTGGAGCGGCTGCAGTTCCGGCTGCGGTTCGAAGAAGAGGCGGGCGGCGGCGACGAGCCGAGCTATATCCGGGTGGAAGCGGGGGACAACTCACTGGGAACCGGCAATGTGCCAGAGCTGGTGGTGAGCTACTCGGGGCAGTAGGGCCAGGCGAGGTGAGAGGTCGGGAGACCGGGCGCAACTTGGGTCGAGGCCCTTGATACTGGTATAATGAGCGAATGAACCGCGGCTGGAGGGGAAGCTCGGCGGGAGGTGGAAGACGCCTGAGGGGAGCCTTGGGGCTTCTGCCCACAGTGGTCGCGGTTCTGCTGGCGGCGGGCCTGGCCGGGTGCGGCCGGCAGAAGACCCCACTGCTCCCGAGTCCAGCGGCATCCCCCACGCCGGCGCCCGCGACGGTACCCCAGCCCACAGCCACACCGGAGAGCACGGCAACCCCGGTTCCGCTCCTACCGGACCTGGTAGTGTCCTCTGCGCGCATCGAGCTGGAGACGGGCGGCGCGTGTGACTACCGCTCGACGGCGCTGGGAACGCGCCTGACGGTCCGGAACCTGGGCGCGGGGGATGCCGGGCGCTTTTACGTAGAAGCGAACGGCGCCCAGGAGCTGGTCGCGGCGGGATTGGCGGCGGGCGGGGAGCTGTCGCTGTGGCTGCCCGGCTACGGGCAGGCAGACGTAACGGAGGCGACGGTGGACGGGACGGGCCTCGTGCCGGAGAGCGACGAGGCCAACAACACCTTCTCCGAGATGGTGCCGATCCCAACGCTACCGGCACCGTGCACCGCCACGGCGCTCAGTCCAGGCATCTTCACCGCAACCCCGGCACCCTCCTCGCTGCCGGCTCCGACGGAGACACCAGCGCCCACGGCGACGCACACGCCCAAGCCGCCCGGCGTGACCGTGCGCGAGGGGCAGACCACGATCGCCACCTACCCCTACTCGGCGTTCACCCTGGCAGCCTGGAGCGAGGCGTTCCAGATATCGTACCCGGTATTGGACCGGGGTGCCTACGAGGCCTCGGGCCGTGCGCCCACCAACGTGACCTACCGGACGGTGACGGTGGAGAACGAATATCTTAGATTGACCTTCCTGCCAGAGGTGGGGGGACGGCTGTACGAGGTCGTGTACAAGCCGACGGGCCACCGGGAGACGTACCGCAACCCGGTGCTGAAGCCAAGCCCGTGGGGCCCGATGGAGCAGGGGTGGTGGCTGGCGGCGGGCGGGATCGAGTGGTGCCTGCCAGTAGAGGAGCACGGTTACGAATGGGGGGTCCCGTGGACGCTCGAGGCACGGCCTGAGGGCTCGGGTGCGGTGGTCACTTTGCGGGACACGACGGCCACCGGCCGGGTGCGGGCGAGCATCGAGGTAGGGCTGGAGGCAGGGGTGGGGTACTTTACGATCCGGCCCCGGCTGGAGAACCCGACCGGGGCGCCGGTGGCGGTCAAGTACTGGACAAACGCGATGCTGGCGCCGGGCGGGAAGAACGCGCCGTCGGCGGACCTGCGGTTTGTGCTGCCGGACGTGGTGACAGAGGTGACGGTGCACAGCCGGGGCGACGAGTGGCTGCCGGGACCCGGCCAGCGGATGGCGTGGCCCGCGGTTGAGGGGAAGGACCTGAGCCGGCTGGGCAACTGGAACCGGTGGCTCGGCTTCTTCGAGGACCCGGCGGTGGGGGAGTTTGCCGCGGTGTATGACGTGGCGTACGATGAGGGGATGGTCCGCGTCTTTCCGGCCGGCACGGCGCAAGGTGCAAAGGCGTTTGCCTTTGGCTGGGGCGACCCGATCGCGGCCTCCAACTGGACGGACGATGGGTCGAGCTACGTGGAGCTGCACGGCGGCCCGGCATCGACCTTTGACGACAGCGTCACGCTGCCGGCAGGCGGCCACCTGGCGTGGACGGAGGTGTGGTACCCGGTAGCGGGGCTGGGCGGGCTGCGGCAGGCGAACGCCACGGCCGCACTCAACCTGCAGGCCGGCGGGGGGCAGGCGCAGATCGGGGTGGCGGTGACGCGGCGATGGAAGGGCGACGTAGTGCTGCTGCTGGACGGGCAGGAGATCTGGCGAGCCGGCAGGACGCTGGCTCCCGGGCAACCGCTGCGGGAGAGCATCGCGCTGGGCCCGGATGTGCCGGAGACGGGCGACTTGACCCTGCGCCTGGCTGCGCCCGGCGGCGGAGTGGACGCTGAGTACCGGGCCTCAATGAGGCTAAGATGAAGCTACGATTCTGGAGAAGGAAGAAAGAGAGCGAGCCAGAGGTGCTGCTGCCGGTGCCGGCGCGCCTTCCTCCGCTCGAAGGGGCAGACGAGCCGGATGAGGCCGAGCGCCGGCGGCGCAGGCACGTGTCGCGCTGGGCGGCCGGCCTGGCGGTGGCAGCAGCACTGGTCACGCTCTTTGTGCTCACGGCGGCCGGCCTGGGCGTCTACAATGGGCTCAAAGCGCGCCGGGAGGCGAACCGGGTGACGGCCCGCGAGCACTATGCGCTGGGGCTGCAGCACCTGGAAAATGGGGAGTATGAGCTGGCGGTGGGCGAGCTGGAGCTGGCCCGGCGCTATGACCCGGCCCTGCCCGATGTCGATGCCTACCTGCGGGATGCGCAGGCCCTGGCCCAAGGGGAGATTTCGCCGACGTCGGAGACCCGGCGGGGTGCGGTGGATCTGCTCTACCGGCAGGGCGTGAAAGCCTACGAAGAAGGGGAGCTGGAGGAGGCGATCGCCGACTTCGAGGAGCTGCGGGGACTGGACCGGGAGTACCAGCGGAAGAACGTCGAGACGATGCTGGTGAATGCGCACTACGAGCTGGGACTCACCGGGGTGCGCCAGGACCTGTTGGACGACGCGGGCGCGCATTTCCGGGCAGTGCTGGCGCTGGGGGTGGACCCGGCCCGGCAGGAGATGGCCCAGGACCAGCTGAATCTGCTGGACCTGTACCGGGCAGCGCTCAGCCGCTGGGGGCAAGATTGGCCGGCCACGATCCAGGCACTGAAGGGGCTCTATGCCCTGGCACCGGAGTACAAGGACGTCCGGGCCCGCCTGCACGACGCGCACGTGCTGCACGCGCAGGCCTACGCGGGCGAGGCGGAGTGGTGCAAGGCGCAGGAGGAGTATGACGCGGCGGTGCAGATTTTCCCGCTGGAGGAGACGGTAGACCGGCGGGATGACGCTGCGATCCAGTGCCAGGTCGCGCTGGCGGTCACCGCGGTTCCGACGCCGAAGGCGAGCGCGACACGGAAGCCGACGCCTGCGGCCGGCAGCACGCCGGAGGCGACGCCGACGGCCGGCACGCAGCCCGTCGCGGCGGCAGGGCGGATCGTGTACCCAGTGTATGACGGTATCCTCAAGAGGCAGAGCCTGTACCTCGTGGACGCGAGGCAGGCCGTGCCGCAGCTGCTGCTGGGGGATGCCTCCCAGCCCGCATTCGCGCCCGACCACCAGCAGCTGGCCTTCCGCAACCTGGAGACGAGCCATCAGGAGCTGGGGATATTGAACCTGCGCACCAACTCCACCCACTCGCTGACGCACAACGTCGAGGACTCGGCCCCCACCTGGTCGCCCGGAGCGGACCAGATCGTGTACGCCTCCAACAGGGAAGGCGACCGGCGGTGGCGGATGTATGTGATCTCGCCGCTCGCCAACCGGGAAGAGGGGAACTTTTGGGGGTTTGGGCAGATGCCGGCGTGGGCGCCGGATGGCAGCGAGATTGCGTACCGCGGCTGCGACCTGTATGGCAACAACTGCGCGCTGTGGGTCATGGAGCCGGGCAACTACAACCAGGCGCGACTGACGACCGATCCGAGCGACAGCTCTCCGAGCTGGAAGCCTGACTCGTCCCAGGTGGCCTTCATCTCGTCGCGAGCGGGCAACTGGGAGATTTATGCGATCGACGTGGCGTCGGGTGTCGAGCGGCGCCTGACGAATCACCCGGCGACCGATGTGGCACCGGCCTGGTCGCCCGACGGGAAGAAAGTGGCCTTTCTCTCAAACCGAGACGGAGCCTGGGCCGTCTACATCCTAGACATTCGGTCAGGGCAGGTGCAAAAGCTGGTCGAAGCGGGCGATGCCTACCCCGACCCCGTGCAGGAGCGGCTGGCCTGGGCGCCGTAGCGCGGATACACGGAGAGGTGGACAAGGGCATGCGGATTGTCATCACGGGGCACAGGGGGCAGCTGGGACGGGCGCTGGAGGCGGTCCTGGGGCAGCGCCAAGCCGGGCCGCTCGGCAGGTGCGTGGTCAGCGGCCTCGATCTGCCCGAGGTGGACATCACCGATCCGCAGGCGACCGACCGGGCCGTGCGAGAGGCAGAGCCCGACCTGGTGATCCACGCCGCGGCGCTGACGGATGTCGACGGTTGCCAGAGGGACCCGGAGCTGGCGTTCCGGGTGAACATGCTGGGGACGCAGAACGTCGCGCTGGCCTGCGAGCGGGCGGGGGCCGCGTTGGTGCACGTCAGCACGAACGAGGTGTTCGACGGCCGGCTGGGCCGGCCCTACTACGAGTGGGACGCGCCCTCACCCTTGAGCGTGTATGCCCAGTCGAAGGCCGCCGCGGAACGGTGCATTGAGTCCCTGCTGCGGCGCTACTACATCGTGCGCACGGCGTGGCTGTATGCGCGCGGGGGCAGCAACTTTGTGACCAAGATCATCGCGGCGGCCGACAGGCACGGCGCGCTGCGGGTGGTGACGGACGAGGTGAGCGCGCCCACCTATGCCCCGGACCTGGCGGAGGCAATCGCGCGACTGGCTGCCACCGGGCAGTACGGGATCTACCACTTTACCAACAGCGGCACGTGCTCGCGGCATGCATGGGCGAGCAAGATCTTGGAGCTGTCTGGCCGCGGCCGGGTGCCGGTGGAGGCGATCAAGCAGGAGGATTGGCCGCGGCCGGCGCCGCCGCCGCTCTTCTGCCCCATCGTGAACATGGCGGGCGCGGCGCTGGGGATCACGCTGCGGCCGTGGGAAGAGGCACTGGAGGCGTACTTCGGGGGAAGGCCATGACGGGCTCCAGCACCGCGGCACTGGGTGGGAGCGAGCCGCCCCTGGTGAGCGTGGTCATCCCGAACTGGAACGGTGCCCACCACCTCCCGGCCTGCCTGGGCGCGCTGCGGGGCCAGAGCTATGCCGGGATCGAAGTGATCTTGGTGGACAACGGCTCGACGGACGGGTCGCAGGCGATGGTGGAGCGCGAGTTCCCGGAGGTGCGCCTGCAGGCGATGGGGCGCAACCTCGGGCTGACGGGCGGCAACAATGCCGGGTTCCAGGCGGCACGGGGGGACGTGCTCGTCTCGCTGAACAACGACACGGAGGCCGGCCCGCGGTTCGTCGAGGCGCTGGTCGAGGGGCTGCGCGAGCATCCCGAGGCAGGGATGGCTGCGTCCAAGATGCTGCTGTTCGACCGCCGGGACACGATCCACTCGGCAGGCGATGGGTATGGGACCGACGGCGTGCCTTTCAACCGGGGCGTCTGGCAGCGGGATGAGGGGCAATTCGACGAGCCGGGATGGATCTTTGGAGGCTGCGGGGGCGCGGTGGCCTACCGGCGGGCGATGCTGGAGGAGATTGGTCTCTTTGACGAGTCGTTCTTCATGTACTGCGAGGACGTGGATTTGAACTGGCGGGCACAGCTGGCGGGGTGGCGCTGCTGGTACGCGCCGGAGGCAGTCGTATACCACAAGCTGAGCGCCACCGGCGGAGGGCCACTCGCTTCCTACTACACGGGGCGAAACACCGTGTGGGTGATTGCCAAGAACTACCCGGGCGCCCTGCTGCGCCAGAACTGGGGTAGGGTGATGCGCGCCCAGGCGACCGTAACGCGCGACGCGGTGCGGGCCTGGCGAGGGGACGCTGCGCGGGCGAGGCTGCGCGGACAGGCGGCGGGATGGCTGGGCTGGCCGCGGCTGCTGAAAAAGCGGCGCGCGATCCAGGCCAAGCGCCGCGTGACCGATGCGTACCTTCTGGGCATTATGACTCATTCATCCTGAACCGAGGTGACAGAATGCGCCGACCTATCGTGGCTGGAAACTGGAAGATGAACAAGACGGTCGCCGAGGCGGTCGACTTTGTGCGGTCGATCCGCCACGGCTTGAGCGAGGTCCGGGGCGTGGACCGGGTGCTGTGCCCTCCTCTCACGGCGCTGGCGCCGGTACGGGAGCTGCTGCTGCCGACCAGCATCCTGCTGGGTGCACAGAACATGCACTGGGAAGAGAAGGGGGCCTACACGGGCGAGGTGTCGCCGGGCATGGTGAAGGAGGTGTGCCAGGTCGTGATCCTGGGTCACTCGGAGCGGCGAGCCTACTTTGGGGAGACAGACGCGATGGTCAACCGCAAGGTGGTGGCGGCGCTGCGCCACGGCCTGCTGCCCATTGTGTGCGTCGGCGAGACCGAGGCGCAGTACGATGCCGGCCAGACGGCTGAGGTCGTCGGCGGGCAGGTGCGCGGCTGCCTGGCGGGGCTGAGTGCAGAGCAAGCAGCGGGGTTGGTGATCGCCTACGAGCCGGTGTGGGCCATCGGCACGGGAAAGGCGGCCACCGCAGGGGGCGCCGGGGCCGTCATCGGGCTGACGATCCGGGGAACGATCGCCGAGCTGTACGACGAGGCGACTGCGCAGAGTGTGCGCGTGCAATATGGCGGCAGCGCCACGCCGGCGAACATCGCCGAGTTCATGGCCCACCCGGACATCGACGGGGCACTGGTGGGCGGCGCGAGCCTGAAGCCCGACTTTGTGGAGCTGGTGCGCAGCGCAGCAGCGGCGAAAGGAATCGCCTGATGAGCAGCAACCCCAAGATCCAGAAGCTGGAGGAGATGCGGGCCCGGGCGCGCCTGGGGGGCGGGCAGGCGCGCATCGACACCCAGCACGCCAAGGGCAAGCTGACAGCGTACGAGCGGGTCGAGAAGCTCCTCGACCCGGGCAGCTTCCGCGAGCTGGACATGTTCGTCAGGCACCGCACCCATGGATTTGGGATCGAAGAGCAGCGGTTCATGGGCGACAGCGTGGTGACGGGGTGGGGAAGGATCGAGGGGCGCCTGGTGTACGTCTTTAGCCAGGATTTTACGGTGTTCGGTGGATCGCTGGGGGAAGTGCATGCGGAGAAGGTGTGCAAGGTCATGGACCTGGCGATGAAGAACGGCGCCCCGGTGATCGGGCTGAACGATTCGGGCGGGGCGCGCATACAGGAAGGGGTGGTGAGCCTGGCGGCGTACGCCTACGTCTTCCTGCGCAACGTGCTGGCCTCGGGGGTGGTCCCGCAGATCAGCGCGATCATGGGGCCGTGCGCCGGGGGCGCAGTCTATTCGCCGGCGATGACCGACTTTGTGCTGATGGTCAAGGGCACAAGCTACATGCACATCACCGGGCCGGACGTGATCAAGACGGTGACGCGGGAGGACGTCACGTCGGAGGACCTGGGGGGGGCCATGGTCCACAACTCCAGGAGCGGCGTGGCACACTTTGCGGCGGTGGACGAAGAGGACTGCATCTACCAGATCCGGAAGCTGGTGAGCTACCTGCCGCAGAACAACACGGAGGACCCTCCCTTCGTGCCCACCGACGACCCGGCGGAGAGGATGGACCGGGAGCTGGACGAGATCGTGCCGGAGAGCCCGCACAAGCCGTACGACATCAAGGATGTGATCCGGCGGGTTGTGGACGGCGGCGACTTTTTCGAGGTCCAGGAGCATTGGGCTCAGAACATCGTGGTGGGCTTTGCGCGGGTGGGCGGCTATTCGGTGGGGATCGTCGCGCAGCAGCCGATGGTCCTGGCGGGGGTGCTGGACATCGATTCGAGCATCAAGGCGGCACGCTTTGTGCGCTTCTGTGACTGCTTCAACATCCCGATCATTACTTTCGAGGACGTGCCGGGCTTTTTGCCGGGGGTGACCCAAGAGCACGGGGGGATCATCCGCAACGGGGCCAAGCTTCTGTACGCGTACTGCGAGGCGACGGTGCCCAAGATCACGATCATCACGCGGAAAGCGTACGGCGGGGCATACGACGTCATGAGCAGCAAACACATCCGGGGAGACATCAGCTACGCCTGGCCCACGGCCGAGATTGCCGTCATGGGACCCGACGGGGCGGTGAACATCATCTTCCGCCGGCAGATCGCCGAGGCGGCCGACCCGGAGGCGGAGCGGGCGCGGCTGGTCCAGGAGTACCGCGACACCTTTGCAAACCCCTTTGTCGCTGCGGAGCGGGGCTACATCGACGACGTGATCGTGCCACACGAGACACGGCCGCGGCTGATCGAGGCGCTGCAGATGCTTCAGAACAAGCGCGACTCGAACCCGCCGAAGAAGCACGGCAACATCCCGCTGTAGCGGACGATGGGCCATGGACTAGTAAGGAAGAGGAAGGATAGGATGCCCGAGCGGAAAGTGAGCGTTTCTCAAGCGGCGGAGGCGCTGACCCAGCCCTTTACGCACACAGTGCTTGCCCGGGTGGACGACTACTGCGCCTACTTGAGCCGGTTCCTGGGGAGCTACAAGTTCCACGAGCACATGAACGATGAGCTCTACATGGTGCTGGAGGGCGAGATCCTGATCGACTACTACGACGGGCCGAGCGTTGTCGTGCGGCGGGGTGAAACCCTGGTGGTCAAGGCAGGGGAGCGCCACCGCTCCCGCGCCGAGCAAGAGTCGCTGGTGCTCATGTTCAAAGCCGTGGACCTGTTCGCCGAGTAGGGCGGCCGGCGCGCTTGCCGCGAAGACTGAAGCCTAATAGGGGGCCTGTGCCTGTGGAGAGAAAGCCGGTTTTCATCTGCGACACGATCTTGCGCGACGCCCACCAGAGCCTGCTGGCGACGAGGATGCGCACAGACGACATGCTGCCGGTCGCCGAAAAACTCGACCGGGTGGGATACTGGTCGGTGGAGATGTGGGGTGGGGCCACGTTCGACTCGGCCATGCGGTTCCTCGACGAGGACCCGTGGGAGCGGATCCGCAAGCTCAAGGCGCGGATGCCAAGGACGCCCTTCCAGATGCTGCTGCGCGGCCAGAACGTGGTGGGCTACAAGCACTATCCCGACGATGTGCTGGAGCGGTTCATCGTCAAGGCCCACGAGAACGGGATCCAGGTCTTTCGCGTGTTCGACGCGCTGAACGACATCCGGAACATGCGCAAGGCGATGGAGGTGGTCAAGCGGGAGGGTGCCCACCTGCAGGGGGCCATCAGCTACACGATCAGCCCGGTACACAGCGTGGCGGCCTTTGTGCAGATGGCGCGCATCCTGGAGGAGATGGGGGCCGACTCGGTGTGCGTGAAGGACATGGCCGGGCTCCTGTCGCCCTACGTGGCGCACGAGCTGATCGGCCAGCTCAAGGCAGCGGTGCGCGTGCCGGTGCAGCTCCACACACACTACACGAGCGGGATGGCGATGGCTACGCTGCTGAAGGGGATCGAGGCAGGGGCGGACATCGTCGACACGGCCGTCTCGTCGATGGCGCTGGTGACCTCGCAGCCACCCACAGAGAGCCTCGTCCGCATCCTGCAGGAATCTCCGAGGGACACGGGGTTGGACCTGGCCCTGCTGGCCGAGATCAGCGGCTACTTTGCCGAGGTGCGCAAGAAGTACGCCGCGTTCGAGAGCGGGATGCAGGGTGTGGACGTCAACGTTCTCCAGTTCCAGATCCCGGGCGGGATGCTCTCGAACCTGGTGTCGCAGCTGCGGGAACAGGGCGCGGAGGACCGGTACTCCGAAGTCCTCGCGGAAGTACCGCGCGTTCGCGAGGAGATGGGCTACCCGCCGCTGGTGACGCCAAGCAGCCAGATCGTGGGGACGCAGGCGACCCTGAACGTCGTGCTGGGGGAGCGGTACAAGGTTGTCCCGGCGGAGGTCAGGAACTATGTGAGGGGCTATTATGGCCGGCCTCCGGCGCCGATCGACCCTGCGATCAGGAAGAAGGTGATCGGGGACGAAGAGCCGATCGACTGCCGTCCCGCGGACCTGATCCCGCCGGGGATGGAGCAGGCGCGCGCAGAGATTGGGGACCTGGCGGAGAGCGAGGAGGACGTGCTTGGCTATGCGCTCTTCCCGCAGGTGGCACGCCCGTTCCTGGAGAGGCGGAGGAGGGGCACCAGCTCGAAGGAGGCGCTGGCGGCTGCCGTGGCGGCGCTGCTGGTGCGCCAGCAGGAAACGGTGAAGGTGGCCTGCGACAGGGCACAGGTACCCGCCCGGACCTCGTCGTCGTGGAAGGAGGCCTGGAGGCCGCGCGACGGCCGCTGGGGTGGGATGATTGACGGGGCGGGAGGGCAGCGATGAAGCGCGAATTCTCGCTGACGCTGGACGGGACGGTGTACAAGATAGCGGTGGACGGCAACTCGATCCTCGTCAACGGGCAGCCCTTCGTGGCGGGGTTCGAAGGGGAGCGGGTGTTGATCAACGCAATCCCCTACGACGTCCGGCTGGAGGGGGACCAGGTCACCGTGGGGGGCATCCGCTACAGCCTGGCAGTCGACGGGCTGGCGCAGGCCAGAGGCGCACAGAAGGGGCCCGCCGCGGCGGCCGGCGCGGGCGCGGTGACGGCCGTCATGCCGGGCAAGATCATCCGCATGCTGGTGGCGGAGGGGGATGAGATCGCCGAGGGGCAGGTCCTCTGCATCCTGGAGGCGATGAAGATGGAGAACGAGCTCAAGGCCCCGAAGGCAGGGCGCGTGAAGGCTCTGTATGCCCAACCGGGGCAAAACGTGGAAAAGGGGGCAGTGCTGGCCGAGATCGAGTAGGGCCAGTCGGAACAGGGAAGGCATGAGCCAAGAGATCCGGACACTCAAGGAAGAGTGGGAGGCAGGGGCGCTGGGCAAGGCACTGAGCCGGGCTCCCGAGCGCCGGACCGAGTTCAGGACCGAGTCGGGCATCCCAATCGAGCGGGTCTACACGCCCGAGGACGCCAAGCTCGACTACGGGCGGGACCTGGGGTTCCCGGGGCAGTACCCGTTCACGCGCGGCGTCCAGCCCACGATGTACCGGGGGCGCTTCTGGACGATGCGGCAGTACGCAGGCTTCGGAACAGCCGAGGAGACCAACGCCCGGTACCGGTACCTGCTGGAGCAGGGACAGACGGGGCTCTCGGTGGCGTTTGACCTGCCGACGCAGGTGGGCTACGACGCGGACGACCCGGTGGCCGCCGGCGAGGTGGGCAAGGTCGGGGTGTCTATCTCCTCGCTGGAGGATATGGAGACCCTCTTTGCCGGCATCCCCCTCGACAAGGTATCCACATCCATGACGATCAACGCGCCGGCGGCGGTTCTGCTGGCGATGTACATCGCGGTGGCAAAGAAGCAGGGCGTGGAGCCGCGGCTGCTCCAGGGGACGGTTCAGAACGACATCCTGAAGGAGTATGTGGCGCGGGGGACGTACATCTTTCCGCCCGGCCCCTCCATGCGGCTGATCACCGACCTGTTCCGCTACTGCAACGAGCACCTGCCGCGGTGGAACACGATCAGCATCTCGGGCTACCATATCCGAGAAGCGGGATCGACGGCGGCGCAGGAGGTTGCGTTCACCCTGGCGAACGCAATCGCCTACGTAGAGGCAGCGATCCAGGCGGGCCTTGCGGTGGATGACTTTGGGCCGCGGCTCTCCTTCTTCTTCAACGCGCACAACAACGTGCTGGAGGAAGTTGCCAAGTTCCGCGCCGCACGGCGCCTCTGGGCGCGCATCATGCGCGAGCGATTCGGAGCCAAGAACCCGCAGTCGTGGATGCTCCGGTTCCACACCCAGACGGCAGGCTCGATGCTTACCGCGCAGCAGCCGGAGAACAACGTGGTGCGCGTAGCGCTCCAGGCGCTGGCGGCCGTGCTGGGAGGGACGCAGAGCCTGCACACCAACTCGCGGGACGAGGCGCTGAGCCTGCCGACGGAGGAGTCGGTGCAGATTGCGCTGCGCACGCAGCAGATCATTGCCTACGAGAGCGGCGTAGGGGACTCGATCGATCCGCTGGCCGGAAGCTACCTCGTGGAGTCGTGGACGGACCAGGTCGAGAAGCGGGCCCTTGACTACATAGAGAGGATAGATGCTCTTGGGGGCGCACTCCGGGCGATCGAAACGGGCTATGTGCAGCGCGAGATCCAGGAAAGCGCCTACCGGTGGCAGAAAGCCGTCGACAAAAAGGACAAGATTGTAGTCGGAGTGAACGGCTTTGAGGTCCAGGAAGAGCTGAAACTGAAGATACTGCGGGTCGATCCTTCGGTAGGCGAGCGACAAGCGGCGGGGCTCGGCGCGCTGCGCGACCGGAGGGACAGCGGATCGGTGCAGAGTGCACTGGATCGGCTGCAGGCAGGAGCCCGTTCTGACGACAACTTGGTACCGTTGCTCCTGGAGGCGGTCGAGCAGTACGCTACCTTGGGCGAGATATGCCGGGTGCTGCGCGGAGTTTTCGGCGAGTACCAGGGGATTACATCGTTCTAGCACCAGGACGCCACGTTCGCGAGGCACTGGGTTGCAGAGAACGCCCATGAGGGGCTATACTACGGATGTGGAGCGCACGCAGGGGACAAGGCGGTAGGTTCCGCGGAGGTTTGTATACATGATGTCTACGATTTTGGAGTCGCTCTTTTCCTCTTCGGCACGGGTTGAGGTTCTGGCGCTGTTCGTGATGAACCCCGGGCGCGCGTTCTACCAACGGGAGATCGAGCGCGAGACGGGGCAGCCGATCCGCGCGGTGCAGCGGGAGGTCGAGCGGTTTGAGGGGGCCGGGCTCCTGGTGCGCTCGACGGAGGGCAACCGGGTGTTGTTCCGTCTCAGCCCCGATTTCCCCCTGGCGGCAGAGCTCAGGGCGCTCTTCCAGAAGGCACGGGGCGAGCGTCCCGCGCCCCAGGCGGCGCCTGCCGTCCGGCAGGGGAGCGAAGGAGTGGAGAAGCAGCAGCCTTTCCCGTGGCTGGAGACGCCTCCGCAGCCGCCGCTGCCGGCGGGACTGCGCCGGCTGCAGACCGACGGCGAGTGGGACCGCGGATACTAGTGCCGCAGCCATAGTTGTCATTCTTCGGTCCCTGCGGCCGCTCAGAATGACAGGCTCGAACAGGTGCGATTGTCGTGTCAGGCGCCTGCCGTCCGGCAGGGGAGCTCGAGCAGGAGGGGTAATGATCAAGATCGACCACATCGGCGTCGTCGTGCGGGACGTCCGGGAGGCGCTGGAGGCGTACGAGGGAGCGCTGGGGCTGGCGCTCCAGGAGGTCCGGGAGGTGCCGGACCAGAAGGTGCAGGTAGCGTTCCTGCCGGTGGGAGAGAGCAACATCGAGCTGGTTCAGCCGCTGACAGACGACACGGGCATCGCCCGCTTCCTGGAGAAGCGCGGCGAGGGGATCCACCACATCTGCCTGGAGGTGGGGGACATCGAGGCGGCGCTGGCCCGGCTGCGGGCGCTTGGGGTGCCGCTGATCGACGAGGTGCCGCGGCAGGGAGCCCACGGCAGGGTGGCGTTCGTGCATCCGAAAGGGATGCACGGCGTGCTCATCGAGCTTACCGAGCACGAGGCGTAGGGCCTTCTTGCGGGACGGCCGGCGCGGGAGGAAGCCATGGGGTTTGACAGCGACGACCTTGAAGCCATCAGGCGCGAGCGCGCCCAGTGGGAGGAGACCAACCTCCGGAAGGTGTTGGCGGAGCGGCCCGAGCGGCTGAGCCGCTTCGTGACGACGTCGAGTGCGCCGGTGGAGCGGCTGTACACGCCGCTGGAGGTGGCGGAGCTGGACTACCTTCGGGACCTGGGGTACCCGGGGGAGTACCCCTTCACACGGGGCGTTCACGCGACGATGCACCGCGGCCGGCTGTGGACGATGCGCATGTTCGCCGGGTTTGGGACGGCGGAGGAGACGAACGCGCGCTACAAGTACCTGCTGGAGCACGGCGAGACAGGGCTGTCGGTCGCCTTTGACATGCCGACGCTGTACGGCTACGACAGCGATGACCCGCACGCGCTGGGGGAGTTTGGCAAGTGCGGGGTGGCTGTGGCGAGCCTGGCGGACATGGAGGCGCTCTTTGACGGCATCCCGGTCGACGAGATCACGACCTCGATGACGATCAACAGCCCGGCAGCCGTGGTCTGGGCGATGTACATCGCCATGGCTGAGAAGCGGGGCATCCCCATGGCAGCCCTGGGGGGCACCATCCAGAACGACATCCTGAAAGAGTTCATCGCCCAGAAAGAGTTCATCTTCCCACCCAAGCCTTCGATGCGGCTGGTGGTCGACACCTTCGAGTTCGGAAGCCGGCACCTGCCGCGCTGGAACACGATCAGCATCAGCGGCTATCACATCCGCGAGGCGGGATCGACCGCGGCGCAGGAGCTGGCCTTTACGCTGGCGGACGGGATGGAGTATGTGCGGTGGGGGATCGAGCGCGGGCTCGACGTGGACGAGTTTGCCCCGCGGCTGTCGTTCTTTTTCAACTCCCACAACGACTTTTTTGAGGAGATATGCAAGTTCCGCGCGGCACGCCGGATCTGGGCGCGGGAGATGCGGGAGACGTTTGGTGCGCGGAGCCCGCGGAGCTGGCTGCTGCGATTCCACACGCAGACGGCCGGCTGCAGCCTGACGGCGCGGCAGCCGGAGAACAACATCGTGCGCACGGCATGGCAGGCGCTGGCGGCGGTGCTGGGGGGGACGCAGTCGCTGCACACCAACAGCATGGACGAGGCACTGGCACTGCCGAGCGAGTACGCCGTCAAGGTGGCGCTGCGCACGCAGCAGTTGATTGCGCACGAGAGCGGGGTGACGCACACCATCGACCCGCTCGCCGGCTCCTATTTTGTGGAGGCGCAGACGGCGCGCCTGGAGCGCGAGGCATACGACTACTTCCACAAGATCGCGGCCCTGGGAGGCGTCATCCCGGCCGTGGAAAAGGGGTTCCTGCAGCGCGAGATCGCCGAAGCGGCCTACCGGTACCAGATGGAGATCGACACGCACCAGCGGACGGTTGTCGGCGTGAATGAGTACACCGAAGAAGCCCCGCTGCGCATCCCACTTCTGGAGATGGACCCGGCGGGGTATGAGCGGCAGGTGGGGCGGCTGGAGCGGATCCGGCGCGAGCGGGACAATGAGCGAGTGGGCACGACGCTCGAGGCGCTGCGCCTGGCAGCGCGGGGGAGCGAGAACACGATGCCCGCCATCCTCGACTGCGTGCGTGCCTACGCGACGCTGGGCGAGGTCATGGGCGTCTTCCGGCAGGTGTTTGGCGAGTACCGGGAACCCACGATCATCTAGGGCACCGGCAGAGAATGGGCACGCTGTCCCTGGTCGGGACGCCGATCGGCAACCTCGAGGATATCTCCCCGCGTGCGCTCGGGGTTCTGCGCGAGGTGACGCTGATCGCCTCGGAGAACCCCCTGCGCACGCTGCGTCTGCTGGCGCGCTACGACCTGCACACCAGGATGATGCGCTATACGGACGCCTACGAGCGGAAGAAGCAGGAGCGGATGAGGGCGGTGCTGGCGGCGCTGGCGGAGGGCGACGTGGCGCTGGTCTCGGAGGCCGGCATGCCCGGCCTGGCCGATCCGGGGTACGAGCTGGTTGCAGCGGCGTTGCAGAGAGGGATTGAGGTGGTGCCCGTGCCGGGGCCGGCGGCGCTCACGGCGGCGCTGTCTGTGGCCGGCATCGAGTGTGAGCGGTTCACCTTCGTGGGGTTTGTGCCAAGGGAGGGCAGCGCACGGCGCGCGCTGTTGGCGTTGCTGGAGGAGAGCCCCTTCGCGATCGTCGCGTACGAGGCACCACACCGCCTGGCCGATACGCTGGCCGACGTCGCGCACCTCTTTGGCGACCGGCCGGTCGCGGTTGCCTGCGAGCTGACCAAGCTTTTCGAGCAGGTGCGGCGCGGCACGGCGGCGGAGCTTGCGGCGCACTACCACCAGGAGCAGCCGCGGGGGGAGTTCACGATCGTGATCGGGGCTGCGACAAGCCTCCCCCCTGCCGGAGCTGGGGGGGATTGAGGGGGGGGGTGATCATGACCATCCCAACCGTGCTGGAGACCATGCACGGGCCGCTGAGCCTGCCGGCATACTTTCCCGATGCGACGCGGGGCGTCGTTCGCGCGGTCGACAGCAGCGACCTGGAGGCGTGCGGGGTGCAGGGACTGGTGGTGAATGCGTTCCACCTGTCGCGGACGCCCGGCGCGGGACTCATCAAGCATGCCGGCGGGGTTCACGCGCTGATGGGCTGGACGCGGCCGGTCGCCTCCGACTCGGGCGGGTTCCAGCTCATGTCGATGGTGCGCGAGAACAGCAAGTACGGCAGCGTGTCCGACCGGGGTGTCCACTTTGTCGACGCGGACGGCAGCCGGGAAAAGGTGCTCTTCACCCCCGAGCGGAGTGTCCGGCTGCAGATAGACCTGGGCTCGGACATCGTGGTCTGCCTGGACGATTGCCCGCGGCCCGACGCGACTCCCAGCGAGGTGGAGGGTTCCGTGCGGCGGACGGTGGTTTGGGCCAAACGGTGCCGCGAGGAATTCGACAGGCTGGTGGGAAGCAGAGAAAGGGCGCGGTCAGCCGGCGAAGGGGGTGCGGCGCCGCGGCCAAGGCCCCTCCTCTTTGGCGTGGTGCAGGGCGGGTACGACGAAGTGCTGCGCGCGCGCTGCGCAGAGGCGCTTCAGGAGATCGGGTTTGACGGATTTGGCTTTGGCGGTTGGCCTCTGACGCCGGAGGGCGACCTGGCGGCCGGCATCCTGGAGGCTACGGCGCGCCTGACGCCGGACGCGCTGCCACGCTTTGCGCTGGGGGTGGGCAAGCCGGAGCACATCGTGCGCTGCTTTGGGATGGGTTGGCGCATTTTCGACTGCGTCCTTCCGACGCGGGATGCCCGGCACGGCCGGCTGTATGCCTTTGAGGCGGACCGCCTGGCGGACGTCGACGTCCAGGCCGAGGGATTTTACCGCTTTGTGTATGTGCGGGACGGCAAGCACAAGCGGCAGAAGGGCCCGATCTCGGAGGCCTGCGACTGCCCCTGCTGCCGCCGCTATGGACTCGCGTACCTGCACCACCTGTTCGAGATCGACGAGCCGCTGGGGATGCGCCTGGCGACGCTGCACAATCTTCGATTCTACCGCCAGGTCATCGAGCGGATTACGGCCTCGTGAGCGGGCGGCGGCACTTGACGGCAGGGGTGTCCTGGCTATAATGGAGAGGCGTGGGCCGGCCGAGACCGTCCCCAGCAGACCAGCTCATCTCACAGGGAGGGAAGATGGCTTCGACGAATCTGGAACAGATGGTGACGCACCTCGAGTTCCTGGGGTACCAGGTTGAGCGCGACAAGGACGTGGTGAAGGCCCGGCACCAGACCAAGGTAAACATCCTGCTGCGCGAGTTCAAGGGCGGCGTCCTGCTCACCTCGATCTTTGGCTGCCAGGACCAGGCCAAGAGGGACCGGCCTGCTTATCTGAACTTTATTAATGAGATGAACCAGAAGGCAACGATTATCCGGTATTATGCCGACAGCGACTCGGACTTTTTCATGGAGGCATGGTTCCCGGGCGCCTACGACCGCGCCGTGTTTGGGGCCTTTCTGGAGTTGTGGGAGGAGGACATTGCGCGGTTGTCCCAGTCAGATGCAGCCAAGTTCTTGAGCTAGCAGCGGCCTCGGCACGGTCGCGACGGCAAAGGAGGGCAGGGCGCGGGAGGAGATCGCCGGGGGCGGTCTCCTCCTGCGCCCTTTTTGGAGGGTCTCGACATGGAAGACTCCGCGGTGACCGGCTGGCAGGTCCGCCGCGACAGGGAGGAGAGATGGCAGCCCGTGCGCGTGCCCGGGTGCTGGGAGGATGCCGGCTTCCCGGTGGACGACGCAGGGCCGTTCTGGTACCGCTGCGCGCTACCCCTGCCCCGCTTCGTGCGCGGGCAGCGGCTGTGGCTGCGGTTCGGCGCCGTGAGCTACGACTGCGCCGTGTGGATCGACGGGCAGCCCGCCGGGGCACACCGGGGGATGTGGGACCCCTTCGAGGTAGAGATTCCGCCAGAGGTCGTCCAGCGCCGGCAGGCGGAGGTCCTGGTGCGCGTCGAGAAGCCGGCGAGCCCGACGGCGGGCCCCGACTCGCCGCCGGTGGGAGGGCGCTTTCCGCTTCGGCAGACGCTGAGCGGCTTCCTGCCCTACGTCTGGGGGCATGCCTTCGGCGGCCTCTGGCAGGAGGTGAGGCTGCGTGGCACGGGGGCACGTCGGCTCGGAGGCGTGCGCGTGCAGGGCACGGCAGCCGGCGAGGTGCGCGCCTGGGGAGAGTGCTCCGCGCCGGGCCGCGCGGCGCTCGGAATCGACGACCCAGAAGGCCGAACGGTCCTGGAGACGGCGCTCGACGCGGGGCCGGCGTTCGAGTGGTCGGGCCGGCTGGCGGAGGCACAGCCCTGGTCGCCGGCCAGCCCGGTCCTGTACACGGCAAGGCTTTCGGTCGCGGGCGGGGAGGAGCGCCGGATCAGGTTCGGCTTCCGGACCCTCCGGGCGCAGGGCGCAAAGCTGCTCCTCAACCGGCAGCCCCTCTACGCGCGGATGGCCCTGTCGTGGGGGTGGTACGCCGGCAGCCGCTGCCCCAATCCCGGGCCGGCACAGGTGCGGGACGACCTGCTGCGGCTGCGCTCGATGGGCTACAACGGCGTCAAGCTGTGCCTCTGGTTCCCACCGTCCTACTACTTTGACCTGGCCGACGAGCTGGGGATGCTGCTGTGGGTCGAGCTGCCGATGTGGCTGCCGCAGCCGGGGCCGGGGTTCTACGAGCAGGCGGCAGCGGAGTACGCGCGGCTGGTACAGGAGGCGGCACAGCACCCGTCGGTGGTCCTCTACAGCCTGGGCTGCGAGCTGAACCGGGACATAGACGCTGGGTTCCTGGCCGGGCTGGCCGTCCAGACCAATGCGCTGGCCGGAGATGCGCTTGTCTGCGACAACAGCGGATCGGGCGAGGCGTATGGCGGATGGCTCGACGGCAAGAGCCATTTCTACGACCACCACTTTTACTGTGACCTGCAGTACCTGCGCCCACTTCTGGACGCCTTTGCACCTGGGTGGCGTGGCAGCAAGCCGTGGCTGATGGGCGAGTTCTGCGACTATGACACGCTGCGGGACCTGCCGGAGGTCGTACGCCAGGCGGGGGGCTCTCCGCCCTGGTGGATGCGGGGCGGGGAGCGCGAGAACCCGCAGGGGGCGCGCTGGGAGATGCGCGTCACGGGGTACGAAGAGGCGCTGCGCCGGAGCGGGCTCTCGGAGCGGTGGGAGGAGCTGGTGCAGGCCTCGCTGCGGCAAGCGCTTCTGCACCGGAAGGTGACGCTGGAGGCGGTCCGCGCCCGGCCGGAGGTGTCGGGCTACGTGGTGACGGGCGAGGCAGACACGCCGGTGAGCACGGCCGGCATGTGGGACGACCTGGGCAGGAGCAAGTTCGAGGCGGCCGAATTCCGCGCCTTCAACGACGACGTGGTGCTGCTGGTGGGGTGGGACCGGCGAAGGGCATGGGTCGCCGGCGGGGACCGGCCGGCACCGGGGGACCCCTATGCATGCCCGGCGGGCGCGGCGGTGCGGGCACACCTGCTCTGCTCGAGCCATGGCGCCCTGCGCGGCAGGGCGCGCCTCGCGTGGGAGGTGGGTCCGCCCGGCGGCGTGCCCCTGGCGGCGGGCGGTGGGGCGGTGCGGCTGCGGCAGAGCCGGGTGCAGGAAATCGGGCTGGCCGAGTTTGCTGCGCCAGTGGTGGAGCGGGCGGGGAGGCTGGTGCTGCGGGCGCGGCTGCGAGCGGGGGACCGGGAGTACACCAACGAGTGGCCGCTGTGGGTCTACCCGGCGGACCCGTGGGCCGGCGTGCCCCGCTTTTGGCTCGACGACCCGGCGGGCGTGCTGGGGGACGGGGCGACGCAAGCCCGAGGGTCGATTGGCGTACCCGGCGAAGGGGTGCGGGTGTGCACCGCCTGGACGCCGGAGGTCGACGGCTGGGTGCGGGGAGGGGGGCGGGCGATCCTGCTGCAGCAAAAGGCGGGGGCGCCGGGGCCGCTGCCGGTGGTCGAGTGCCCCTTCTGGCGCGAGGCGCTGGTGTGGGCCGAGCCGCACCCGGCGTGGGGCGGCGTGGTCGAGCCCGGCAGCCCGGGGCTGCAGTTGTGGAGCGCCGCGACCGATTGCGCGCTGGATGCCTCGACGGCTCTGGCAAAGTGCACGCCCTTGCTGCGGCGGCTGGACACGCGTGGGCTGGAGGTATACGAGTACGCCGGGGTGTTGGAGTGGGGGCCGGGGAAGCTGCTCGTCACCACGCTGCGGCTGCATGGGGGACTGGGGGAGCAGCCCGCCGGGCTGAGCGGCAGCCCGCTGGGCAGCGCGTTGTTGGCGGCGTGGGTCCGGTACTTGGGATAGGAGGCCGGGTATGGAAACCCGGCCTACAGGGACGTGGTGTACCGGCCGGGTGTGGAAACCCGGCCCACGGGGACGTGGTGTACCGGCCGGGTATGGAAACCCGGCCCACGGCGACGTGGTGTACCGGCCGGGTATGGAAACCCGGCCTACGGGGACGTGGTGTACCGGCCGGGTATGGAAACCCGGCCTACGGGGACGTGGTGCACCGGCCGGGTATGGAAACCCGGCCTACGGGGGCGTGGTGTACCGGCCGGGTGTGGAAACCCGGCCTACGGCAACTGGTGTGCCAGCCGGGTATGGAAACCCGGCCTACGGCGACGTGGTGTACCGGCCGGGTATGGAAACCCGGCCTACGGGGACGTGGTGTACCGGCCGGGTATGGAAACCCGGCCTACGGGGACGTGGTGCACCGGCCGGGTATGGAAACCCGGCCTACGGGGACGTGGTGCACCGGCCGGGTATG
>DAOQVR010000027.1:0-5023 GCA_035341665.1 Anaerolineae bacterium | reverse complement strand
TGTGGAAACCCGGCCTACGGCAACTGGTGTGCCAGCCGGGTATGGAAACCCGGCCCACGGCGACGTGGTGTACCGGCCGGGTATGGAAACCCGGCCTACGGCGACGTGGTGTACCGGCCGGGTATGGAAACCCGGCCTACGGGGACGTGGTGTACCGGCCGAGGCTCCTGGCAGGTTGATTCTGCTCCCTCCCGCCTCACTGCTTGCCCCATCCCCCCCGCCCTGATATAATCTGCGGGTCCGGTGCGCTGCTTGTCGGGTGGCACACCCGGCATCGACGCGGAGGATGATGAGCACCACAGGAGCGCCGGACCTGCAGCAGGCAGAGAACGGCCAGCAGAGAAAAGCCGGCGGGCGGGCGATCCTGCTGCGCTGCTTCAGCTACCTCCGCCCCTACCGGGGCATCGTCGTCCGCGCCTACCTGGTCGGTCTGGTGAACACCGTGCTGGCCCTGATCATCCCCCAGTTCATCCGCTGGATCGTGGACGAGGGCATCGGCAAGAAGGACACCGCGCTCCTGGGGTGGTCGGTGCTCGGCCTGCTTGGGCTGACCCTGGTCAAAGGCATCTTCTCCTTCGTACAGGGGCGCTCCACCGAAATCGCCTCGCAGGGGGTGGCCTACGACCTGCGGAAGGCAATCCACACCCAGCTTTCGAGCCTCTCCTTTTCCTACCATGACTATGCCCAGACGGGGCAGCTCCTATCGCGGGCGATCCAGGACGTCGAGCGGGTCCGCTTCCTGACAGGGCGCGCGCTGCTGCGGCTGATCGAGGCGCTGACGCTGCTGCTCGGCACCCTGGTAGTGCTGCTCTGGATGAACCCGCGCCTCGCGCTGCTGGCGATGGCGACGATGCCGGTTCTGGCAGCCGTCTCCTACCGCTTTGGCCGCCGCTTCCGGCCGCTGTCGCTGGAGATCCAGCAGCAGCTCGCGGTGGTGACGACGCGCGTCGAGCAGAGCCTGCGCGGCGCCCGGGTGGTCAAGGCCTTTGCCCAGGAAGAGGCCGAGGTCGCGCATTTCGACCGGGAGAACGACCGTTGGTTCAGGCTCTCGGCCGAGGCAGCACGGCTGCAGGCGCTGAACACGCCGCTGATCGACCTGATTGCCAGCATCGGCACGGTGTTCATCATCGCCTACGGCGGCTACCTGGTGATCCGCGGCGGCCTCACCCTGGGCGAGCTGGTGGCGTTCTCCACCTACCTGGGACAGCTGGTGCAGCCCGTGCGGCGGCTCGGGCTGATCGTCCCGGCGATCGCCATCGCGATGGCGGCGGGCGAGCGCATCTTTGAGATTCTCGACACCGAGTCGGAGGTGCAGGATGCGCCGGGTGCGGTGCCGCTGCCCATGGTTCAGGGGCACGTGCGCTTTGAGCACGTCTCCTTCACCTACTTTGGCCGCAAGCGGGTGCTCGACGACCTGACTTTCGAGGCACTGCCGGGCCAGGTGATCGCGTTGCTGGGCGGCACCGGCTCGGGCAAGTCGACCGTGATCAACCTGATCCCGCGCTTCTATGACCCCACCCGGGGACGGATCACGATCGACGGCCACGACACGCGCGGCGTGACGCTCAACTCTCTGCGCGACCAGATTGGCATCGTGCTGCAGGAGACGACGCTCTTTGCGACAACGATCCGCGAGAACATTGCCTTTGGACGGCCCGATGCCGGCGAGGAAGAGATAGTGGCCGCGGCACAGGCCGCACAGGCGCACGAGTTCATCATGGAGGCGCCGCAGGGCTACGACACCGAGGTGGGCGAGCGGGGGGTGACTCTCTCTGGCGGGCAGAAGCAGCGCGTGGCGATTGCGCGGGCGCTGCTGAAGGACCCGCGCATCCTCATCCTCGACGACGCGCTCTCCAGCGTGGATACCGAGACCGAGCGGCTGATCCAGATCGCGCTGGAGCGGCTGATGCGCGGGCGCACCTCCTTCGTCATCGCGCAACGGCTGAGCACCGTGCGGCTGGCGGACAAGATCCTGGTGCTCGAGAAGGGGCGCATCGCAGCCTCGGGCACCCACGAAGAGCTGCTGCGCACCTCCGGGCTGTACGCCGAGATCTACTACCGGCAGCTGGCGCCGCAGACGGGCAGGGAGGGGGGCGCGCGGTGACCATCTCCATCGGCACGACCGGCTCCAGCATGGGCCCGCGCGGTGCCATCGAGGGGTTCGGAGAAGGGGTCGAGGGGCGCGCCTTTGACATGCGCATCCTCGGGCGGCTGCTCGGCTATCTGCGCCCGCACCGCCGGCGCATGGTCGCCGCCCTGCTGCTCGTGCTGGTCTCGTCGGCGCTGGGGCTGACCACGCCCTACCTGACCAAGATGGCGATCGACGGTCCGATCGCGCAGGGCGACCTTCCCGGCCTGCTGCGCATCGCCTGGCTGACGGCGGCGGCCTTTCTCGGCCTGTACGCCACCTCGGCCGCGCAGCAGTACCTGCTGTCGTGGGTTGGGCAGCGCGTGCTGGCCTCCATGCGCGCACAGCTCTTCCGCCACATCCAGGCGCTTTCCCTCGGCTACCACGATACGCACATCCTGGGGGTCACCCTGTCGCGGGTGATCAACGATGTGGCGGTCATCAACGAGCTGCTGTCGCAGGGGCTGATCACCCTGGTGGGCGATGCGGTGCTGCTGGTGGGCATCGTCGCCGTGATGGTATCGATGAGTCCGCGGCTGGCCCTGCTGGCCTTCTGCGTTTTGCCGCTGATGGTACTGGCGACGTGGCTCTTTGCCCAGCGGGCCCAGGTGGCCTTTCGCCGGACACGGTCGCGCATCGCGGCGGTTGTCGGGGACCTGGCGGAGGACCTCTCCGGCATGCGGGTGATCCAGGCCTTCGCCCAGGAGGGGGCCTCGCGCGAGAGCTTTGACCGGGTGAACCGCGAGAACCGCGATGCCTACGTCGAGGCGATGTCGCTCTCCTTCACCTTCCTGCCGGCCGTCGAGTTCCTGGCGATGCTGGCGACGGGGATTGTCCTCTGGTTCGGCGGGCAGACGGTGGCGCGCGGCGAGCTGACGCTGGGCGTGGTGGTGGCCTTCCTGGCGTACGTGACGCGCTTCTTCCAGCCGATCCAGGAGATCAGCCAGCTCTACACCACGATGCAGGCGGCGATGGCGGGTGGGGAGCGGGTGCTGGAGCTGCTGGACACGCAGCCGGAGGTGTGCGACGCGCCGGGCGCCGTCGAGATGCCGGCGATTGTGGGCCGGGTGGAGCTGAGCGGGGTGTCATTCTCGTACCGCGGGGAGACACGCGTGCTGCACAATGTAGACCTCGCGATCGAGCCGGGCCAGACAGTGGCGCTGGTCGGTCCGACGGGGGCGGGCAAGACCTCGATCGCGAACCTCATCGCGCGGTTCTACGAGGTGACCGGCGGGGCGGTGCTCATCGACGGGATCGACGTGCGGGAGGTGACCCAAGAGTCGCTGCGCAGGCAGATGGGGCTCGTGCCGCAGGATCCCTTCCTCTTTGGCGGGAGCATCGCCGACAACATCCGCTTTGGACAGCCGAGTGCCGGGGACGGGGCGGTGGAGGAGGCGGCGCAGCTGGCCAACGCCCACGAATTCATCGCGGGCCTGCCAGAGGGGTACGCCACGCAGATCCAGGAAGGGGGATCGAACCTGTCGCTCGGGCAGCGGCAGCTCATCTGCATCGCGCGGGCGGTGCTGGCGGACCCGCGCATCCTGATCCTGGACGAGGCGACGGCGAGCGTGGACACGGTGACGGAGGCGCTCATCCAGGAGGCGCTGCGGCGGCTGCTGAAAGGCCGGACGGCGCTGGTGATCGCGCACCGGCTGAGCACCGTGCTCGATGCCGACCAGATCTGCGTGGTGGAGGCGGGACGCATCATCGCGCAGGGGCGCCACGAGGAGCTTCTGGCGCAGGGCGGGCTGTACCGGGAGCTGTACGAGCGGCAATTCCTGGACGCGTAAGGGAAATGCACAAGGCGCAAGGCTGAGTGCACAAGGCACAATGTGGTCAAGCCCGCGTCCTCATGACGTGGGTTAACGCCGGAGAGGTGGCGTACATCATAGAGCGGCGCCGGGGCCTGGAGCGATCGCTTGCGGCCCTCGCCACCCTGGAGGCAACCGCGCTGGAGATCGTGCCCGCAGGGCGTGACCTGGCCATGGCCGCCGCGCACATCAAGGCGGGCCATGCGGTGGCGTATGTCGATGCGTTTGCGGCTGCGCTGGCGCGGGAGTCGGCAGCGACCTTGGTAACAGGAGACCTCGAGTTCAAGCAGTTGGAGCCGATCCTGGCGATCCATTGGCTTCCCCAGCGTGTACCCTAGCCGGGATCGGCGGCGAGGAGGGAAGATGGACCTTGGAATCCGAGACGGTGTGCCGGGCGACGAACCGGCGATCGTGATGTTGATCCGGGCACTGGGCGAAGCGGGCGATTATGAGAGCCCGATCCGCGAGGAGGACGCCGCCCGTTACCTGGCGAGCCCCGGCTGCGGCGTGCTTCTGGCCGAGGAGGACGGCGGCGCGGTGGGGCTCCTCAGCTACTCCATCCGCTTCGACCTCTTCCACGCGGCGAACTCGTGCCTGATCGACGAGCTGGTGGTGGCGGAGGGACGCCGCGGGCAGGGCATCGGCGGCGCGCTGCTCGACGAGGTGCTCCGCCGCGCCAGATCGGCCGGCTGCGTCGAGGTGTCGGTGACGACGATGCCCGACAACGCGGGCGCGCAGGCGCTCTACCGCTCGAAGGGGCTGGATGAGGAGGCGGTCTTCCTGGAGATGCACCTGTCATAGAGGCAAGGCCGAGAATCGAGCACACGCCGGATGATGGGTGAGCCTCCCAAGTCCGCAAGCCGGTCAACACCGCGCAGGTCCTCCACCTTCACGAGGAGGCCTGGAACTGATGAGAGCTTTGTCGCGAACTTGAGGCGCACAGTACCCGGTATGGGCGGCACCGTGACGTTCGGATTCTACTGGTTCGTGCGCATCCCGTGAGGTGAGCGCGGCAGTAGTGCTTTGGCCAAGGTCCGAACGCCTGCCGGCCCGGGAGGCCCGCCCGGCCAGGAGACGTGCCGGC
>DAOQVR010000026.1:0-37028 GCA_035341665.1 Anaerolineae bacterium | reverse complement strand
GTTTTCGGTGATCACTTTCCAGCCAAGTGGCTCTGTTTTAGTTTATCAAAAACAGCGACTGCGCCACTGGCGTTCGCTAGAAGCGCGGCGGTCGTCCACCCCACGCCTGCCAGGTAGCCGGCGATCAGGCCAGCGTTGAAAGCATCACCGGCCCCGGTGGTGTCCCGAGCCTGGACGGGAAAGGCTGGCAGGTACGCCGTCTCACCGCCTGCAGCAAGCAGGCACCCTGCCTCACCCAGCTTGATTGCCAACGCCCGTGCGCCCAGGCGCTCGAGGGCCTGAGCGCACGACTCGGGCCGCAGCTGCCCTGTGAGCTCGCGCCCCTCGTCGAGGGTTGGGAGAAAGATGTCGATAGCGGGAACGAGTTCCAGCAGCTCACCAGGCCGCAGCTCGCAAAGCAGCCGCCCCGGATCGAGGCTGACCGGCACATGATGCTCTCTGGCCATTCCGAGCGCCCTAAGGGCCGCCGTGCGCTGCGGTTCCTCAAGCAGCGCGTATCCTGACAGGTGGAAGAGGGAAATGCCCTCGAAGGATCGTTCTCGGAGCCCGCCGGGGTCCGTGTGGACGTTGGCCCCGCGCTCGCTCAGCATCGTCCGCTCACCATCTGGCGTGACAATGATGTAGACCAGGCCCGTCGTGCGGTCAGGATCGCTCTGCACGCCGTCAAGGATTACCCCTGCATCTTTCAGGCAGCCAAGAGCGTACTGCCCCATCGGCTCCCGGCCCACACGCCCAACTAGGCGGGCGCGGGTACCCAGCCGTGACAGAGCAGCTGCCGTGTTGGCTGCCGAACCACCACAGTGCACCTCGAGCGAGCTGGCCAGCACGTCCTGACCCGAAACCGGGAAGTGAGGATAGCGGGCAAGCAGATCTATGTTTATGTCTCCAAGGACCGCGACCCCTGGGCTAGCGGGCAAGTGCTGCTCTCTTGTGGCCATGCTCGGACGCATTATAGCCGCAAAGGGGCACCTGGGCAAGAAGCCGTACAAGCCGGCGACCAGCTTCGAGGCACTTGCGCGGGAGTACATGCTGCGGTAGAATGGCTCGGCGCTCTCGTACTCACAGGCGCACGCTGGCACGATACGCGGATTAGGGAAACAAGTGGACACCGAGCACAGCGAGAGCAGAAGATACGAGGTTCTCATGATCGCCCCGACCTCGTTCTTCTCTGACTATGGGTGCTCCGTTCGCATCCTCGAGGAGATCCGGGCCCTCCGCCGCTTGGGACACGGGGTGAGCGTCTGCACTTACAGGAACGGCCAGGACGTCCCCGGCCTCTGCATCCATCGGACACCCAGCATCCCCTTTCGCGAGCACTATGAGGTTGGCTCCTCACCCCACAAGATCGCCTTCGACCTGTTGCTCTTCTGGACGGTCCTCTTTCGCGCGCTGCGGCGCCGTCCTGATGTGATCCATGCCCACATGCACGAGGGAGCCTTCATCGGATTGCTAGTCGGCGCGTTGCTGCGTGTCCCCGTTGTGTTCGACTTCCAGGGAAGCCTCACTGGGGAAATGATGGACCACAGGTTCCTGAGGCGTGACAGCCCCTTCTTCCGACCCCTCCTCAGGCTGGAGACGGCCATCGACTGCAGGTCACCACTCATCCTAACCAGCTCGCAAAACGCCCGGAACCTCCTCATGTCCGAGTTCGGATGCCGGCCAGAGCGAGTGCAGACTGTGCCTGATGGGGTGGACACGGACGCCTTCTTTCCGCGCACTGGGCGCGAGTCTGCCCGGCTGGCAGAGCTCCGGTCTCGGCTCGGAATACCACTTGGCCGCAAGATCGTGGTCTACCTGGGGCTGTTGGCCGCCTACCAGGGCACCGACGCTCTGCTCGAGGCTGCCGCGACCATGCTCCGGCGCCGTTCCGATCTGCACTTCCTCATCATGGGGTTCCCTTGCGTGGACGAATACCGGCAACGGGCGAGGCAACTGGGCATCTCCAGCCACGCAACCTTCACCGGCAAGATCCCTTACGAACAGGCGCGGGACTACCTAGCACTGGGCGACCTTGCGGTGGCACCCAAGCTATCGGCCACGGAAGGCAGCGGCAAGATACTAAACTACATGGCTGTGGGACTGCCCACTGTTGCGTTTGAGACGGCTGTCAGCCGCGAGTACCTGGGGCGGGAAGGGCTCTATGCAGAGCGCGGCAGCCCAGGCTCGCTAGCAGAGGTCATGTTGGCCGCGATGGACGATCCGGACGCAGCTCGGCGGAGCGCGGCTTTGCGCCAAAAGGCTGTGGGCCAACACACATGGCGAGAGGCCGCCAAGGTGATTGTCCGCGCCTACGGAATGGTGACCGCATGATCCGCCGGCTCAGGGAGCTGTACTGCTATCGGGACCTCCTGCGAAACCTGGTCATACGCGACCTCAAAGTCCGCTACAAGAACTCGGTCCTGGGCATCCTATGGTCACTCCTCAACCCCCTGTTGATGACCATGGTTTTTACCGTGGTCTTCACCTTGATGCTGCCCAGCAAGATCGACAACTTTCCGGTATTCTTCATGTCGGGCTTCCTGCCCTGGAGCTTTTTCGCCTCGTCGGTCACAAGCGCAACTGGCTCGATCGTGAACAACGCCGGGCTCATAAAGAAGGTCTACTTCCCGCGCGAGATTCTGCCGATTGCCGACGTGCTTTCCAACCTTGTGCATCTCCTGGTGGCGTTTGTCGTCCTCTTCGCCCTGATCCTGGCCTTCGGCATGCGGCTCACGCCGGCAGTGCTGATGCTGCCGCTCATCATCCTTGCTGAGGTCATGTTCATCACGGGCATGGCGCTACTGCTTTCGACGATGAATGTCTTCTACCGGGACACGGCGCACATCTGGTCCATCGTCCTTCAGGCGTGGTTCTTCTTGACACCAATCTTCTACTCGATCGCCCTCATGCCCCAGGACAAGGTCATCCTGGGCGTTCACGTGAACATACAGCTCTGGGCCCGGCGCTTGAACCCCATGGCATCCATCGTTGCATCGTACCAAGATGTCCTCTACTGGGGCTCTCCGACGGGTTGGGACTTTTTCCTCCGGACCTTTGCCACCTGCTTTGTCGTTCTGGTCATCGGCTACGCGGTCTTCGCCCATTATAGCCACCGCTTCGGGGAAGAGGCGTGAATCAGGCAGCCCCCATCCACACCCACGCACCGCGCGTCCCACCCCGCAAGCAACTGTGCCCGGTTCTTCTTGCTGTCGCTGTGGCAATCGCAGCTGCGGTGATCCTGTTTCCCTGGTCTGCAAGTGCTTACCAAGTGGAGCGGGCCGGGCGCTTGCTCGACTCTGACCCCACCTCGGCATCAGCCGGGGAGGCACTCCTCCGGGCCCTGGATCACAATCCCCGCAACGCCCAGGCGCACCGGCTACTGGGGGAACTGGACGCCCGGCGTGGGGATTGGCTCTCTGCCGCCGGCCACTGGGCGAGCTTTGTCGCGCTGAGGCCCTCCGATCCCCAGGGGCATTGGTCGCTGGCATCGGCCTGCGAACGCCTTGCTGTCGGGGAGTGGGCCCAGTCCTGCGGTTCAGACAAGGAGGGCCGGCAACAAGCGCTCACTCGTCTATGGAAGTCGGCCGGTCAAACAGCCGATGGGTTTGTGCGAGCCGCCTCCAGCCTGCTGCCCGGCTCATCAGAGCAAGCATTCGACTACTACAACCGCGCCCTGCTCCTCGATCCAGAGTCTGTCGAGGCATGGAGTGGCCTGGCAGCGTTCCACCGGGCAGCCTCGGAGGAGGGCCCTGCGCTGGATGCCTATGCGCGTGTCTCCCAACTGGCTGCTGACCCGGTAACAAAGGCGGCCGCTCTCGCTGCCCGCGGAGAGGTCTTGGCCCAAGCCGGGCACTGGCTCGAAGCCAGTTCGGAGCTGGCAGCGGCCGTGGGTCTCGCTCCGGAGAACGGCGGGTACCACCTGAACTACGGCTGGTACCTTCACCAAGCCGGGGGAAGCCAGAGCATCGCTCGCTCGCACCTTCGCGAGGCGGCGCTCCTGCTTCCCACCAATCCTTGGCCCCACATCCACTTAGCCGTGCTCGCCTTCTCCGCGGAGGAGTACGCAGCCGCTCTGGAAGAGGCTCACACCGCTGCAGCCCTGGATCAGGACCTCTTCTGGGCTTGGCTGTGGCGCGGGAAGGCGCTGGCTGCGACCGGCCGGCTGAGTGAAGCGGAGGATTCGCTGCGCAGGGCCGTGCATCTTGCGCCCGGGAGGGTTGAGCCGCATGTGGAGCTGGGCAGCTTCCTACAGCAGGCCCGCCGTCCCAGTGAGGCCATTCCTGAGCTGGAAATGGCCGTGCAGATCAGCCCACGCAACACGTCGTACCTGCTCATGATGGCGACTGCTTACCGGGCCAGCGACCGAGAGGCGGACGCAGTGCGCACCTTTCGGGCAGTACTCGAGCTCGATCCCGGCAACGCCACAGCCGCAAAGGCACTGGAGGAGATCGAGCACTGAGCGGCCGGGTCCTCAGCGCCCCCGTGCCAGTGCACGACGTGACCTAGTATGGAGGGCCGATATGCTCCAGTCTGCCGGAGCTCACTTTCTTCAGCCTTCCCCAGCTCAGCCCCTCGACGACCATACTGACCAAGCCCAGAACAGCCGGGGGCCCATAGACGAGAACGTGAAGCACAATCGCAAACGCCAGTGCAGGCTCGCGAGCTACCCCTGCTGCCGCCAAGGCAAGGATGGCAAAGTACTCGAATACACCCACCTGGCCGGGCACGGCCGGCAGGAAATTCGTCACGTAGCCGGCCGCCAACACCAGCCAGGTGCTCCAGCCTGGTGCCGGCACGTCGAGGGCTTTCAGCACAAGCACATTGGTGGCGGCAGCCAGGGCCCAGATCATGGTCGACCACAAGACCGACAATAAGGCGTCCCTTGGCCTTTGTAGCAGCCCCAGGCCGGCCTGAAGTCGCGCCAACCAGCCCTGCAGGCTGGCCCGCGCAGCGGGCGAAAGCCACCCGATCGAGGCAAAGGCGCTGTTCCCGGACCGGCGTCCCCACAGGGCCGCCCAGATAAGCAAGGCAAGGAGGGCGGCGGTGACGGCTGCGAGACTCAGGACAGGCCGGCGAAGCCAGGGCGGCAGGGGGGTCCACATGGCGAGCCCGGCCAGCGTCAGAATGATCAGCGCACTGTCAAGCGCCTTTTCCACCACCAGCGTGCCAAGGACGGAAATCGGGCCATCTTGCGCCGATGATCCCATCAGTGCCACCCGTGCCACGTCTCCTGCCCGACCCGGGATAAAGCTATTGCCCAGCTGGCCGATGAACACCACGCGGATGATCCTGCCAAGCCCGGCCCGTGTGCCGCAGCGCCGCAGCAGCACCTGCCAGCGTGCCGCCTTGGCTAGGGTTGTTCCAGGGACAGCGGCCAGCGCCAGAGCCAGAAGCGGCCAGTCGGGTCGGGCAAGCGTCCTCCCGAGGTCAGTCCAGTGCTGGTTCCGCACCGATAGCCACACAGCCGCGCCAGACAAGACCAGGCCCACCAGCCACCCCGCAGTCCGCAGGGCTCGCCCGCTCCGTGTGGTGCGGAGGGCTGTTCCCAGCCAGATGCGGGTCGCCAGTCCGGCGGAAACACCCACCGCCAGTGCCAGAGCTCGCAACAGCGCCAACAGAGTGCAGAGCGCAAGCACACGCCATCCCTGTCGGACGCATTTCGAGGCGAGCGGCAGGAGGGACAGAAGGCCCGCAAAGCCGGCGATGGCAGGAACAAGCCATGAGACAAGGCTCAGCGCAGCTGCCACCACGAGCGCAGCCGTCACGGGTAGAAGCAGGAGCTGGGCCCTTTGGGTCCAGGGCGTATAGGAGTCGCGAAGTGTCTTTGCAGGGTGCATGGCATGAACATGCACTTTCCAGAAGCCGATCTCGACCTTGCGACTGGCATAGCCCAAAGCGGTTGACTGGTGATTGTGGCAGACCACCGCGCGAGGGACAAAGACCAACTTCTGTCCGCTTTCTGCCATCCTGTAGGAGAGTTCCTGGTCCTCGCAGAGCGGCAAGCCACCGTCAAAGCCTCCCCGAGCCAACAACACATCGCGCCGGTACGCGGCGCAGTAGGTGTCCACAAAGTCGATTCGTCCCCGCTTTGCCAGCCTATCGTACTTTTCCTCATGCTCGGCCTGGACGAAGCGGGCAACTGGCGAGAGCTGGCGAGTGCAATAGATGCCCTTGGCGCCTGCGACCTGTGGGTCGGCAAACGGCGCAGAGAGCTGCTCGATCCAATCAGGCAAGGGCTCGCAGTCCGCATCGGTAAAGAGGACAAGCTCGCCGCGAGCGCTCTGCACGCCGCGGTTTCGTGCTTCCGATGCTCCGATGTGAGGTTGCTGAATCAGCCGCGCGAAGGGATGAGACTCTACGACAGCGGCGGTTGCATCTCGCGAGCCATCGTCGACCACGATGACCTCGTATGAGTCTGCAGATACTGTTTGGCGAGTGAGGGCGACCAGGCAGGCATCGATCGTCTCTTCGGCGTTGTAGGCGGGGACGACAACCGAGAACACGCGAGCCCTCGGCTACAGCACCCTACCCGCCCAGAAGGGAGCGTGCGGCAGCACGAGCCCACTCCAGGAACGGTTCCGGCCAGATGCCGAGAAGGACTGTCGCAAGGCAAGCCAGGGCAAGACCTACTATCAGTGCGGGGCAGACGGCTCCGGACGGGACGACGTCGGGTGCCTGCCGTTCCCTCCTGCCCACCATCAGCCCGATCAGACGAAGGTAGTAGTAGGCTGCAATCGCGCTGTTGAGCACGCCCACGACTGCCAACCACGTCATCCCTCCGCGGATGGCCGAAGCAAACACATAGAGCTTGGACATGAAGCCGGCCAGCGGGGGAAAACCGGCCAACGACAGCAGACAAAGCGACATCGCCACGGCAAGCCATGGCCTGCGCTCGGCAAGGCCGGCATACGACTCGAGGGTGTCTCCACGTGAGTCAGCACCGTGCCGGCGGGCTACCGCGATCACCACGCCAAAAGCAGCCGCATTGGCAAAGACATAGGCAAAGAGGTAAAAGAGCGCGCCCCCGACACCCTCTTCTCCCGCTGCCGCCAGCCCGACGAGGATGTAGCCGGCCTGGGCTACTCCTGAGTAGGCCAGCAGCCGCTTGAGGTCCTTCTCGAGCAGGGCAGCCAAGTTGCCTACGGTCATTGTCAGCGCAGCCAAGCCGGCCAGCAGCCACTGCCAATCGCCCTGAGCAGCGGCAAAGGCGTAGAGCGTCACTCTCCCGAGCGCGGCAAAGCCGACCACCTTGACCCCCACGCTCATGAAAGCCGTTACGGAGGTGGGCGCACCCGCATAGACGTCAGGTGTCCACAAGTGGAAGGGCACCAGGGCCACTTTGAAGCCCAGGCCCACCACGACCAGACCCAGCCCGACCAACAGCAGGGGAGGCATTCCCTCGCCCAGCGAGTCGACAAAAGCCTCGATTCCCGAAAGCGAAGTCGTTCCCGCCTGCCCATACACAAGAGCCATCCCGTACAGGAGGAAGGCGCTCGCGACAGCACCGAGCAACAGGTACTTGAGGGATGCGGCCGCCGAACGGGCTTCCGCCCGGTCAAGCCCCACAAGCACGTAGAGGGCTATGGACGCGACCTCGAGCGAGAGGAAGATGGTGACGAGGTTGACAGCCTCCACCATCAATAGCATGCCGGCTACTGACAGCAGGAGCAAGCCGTAATACTCCACCTGCGCAAGTCCCGTGCGCTCGACATACTCGATGGAGAACAGGAGAGCCAAGGCAGCGGCAGCCAGCAGTGCCACTTTGAGGAAGAGGGCGTATCCGTCTGCCAGGAGCATGTCCTGGGCCGAAGCCTTCACTGGCTCGGCTCCCTGGAAGATCACGGCCGCCATGGCCGCGAGAACGGCAAACATAGCGCTCCCGGCCAGCCACTTCCGTCGCTCAGGGCGCAGGAAGAGGCCCGCCACGAGAATCACCAGGGAGCTGGCGAGGAGTAGGACCTCGGGCACGTGGGGCCACAGGCTGATGGCAGGGCTCTGGATCACTCGCCGCCCTCCTGCGCCTCGACCACGAGCCGCGCCTGAGCCTGCTCGACCATCTGGCTGACCGCCGCATCGGTTGGCCGGAAGATCAGGTTCGGCAGGATACCAATCACAAAGAGCAGCACCACCAGGGGCACGAGAACCGCAGCCTCTCCCCGCTGGAGATCGGGCAGAGACCGGTTTTCGGGAAGCTTGAGCGGCCCGGCAAAAGCATTCCGGAACAGGTTGAGCATGTACCACGCTCCAAGGATCACGCCAAGCGCTGCCAGGCCTGCGGCTGTTGGGCTCTGGAGGAAGATGCCCGCCAGGATCGCGAACTCGCCCGGAAACGCACTCAGGCCTGGCAGGCCGATTGCAGCCAGCATCACCGTGAGCGCAAGTGTGCCCAGGAGAGGCACGCTCTTCCAAAGTCCGCCCATGGCTTCGATCTGCCGCGTTCCCCGGCGAGCTTGAAGACACTCCGCGACGAGGAACAGAGCCGTAACGGTGAGCCCGTGTGAGACCGAGAGCAGGAGGGCTCCCTGCACCCCCTGCACATTCGCCGCCATCGCGCCGGCGAAAATCAGACCCACGTGAGACAAACTGGAGTAGGCCAGCAACCTCTTTATGTCGCGTTGGACGACGGCAACGAGTGCCCCGTACACAATTCCCGTGATGGCCAGCGCCCAGACCCACGGCTTGGCGGCCTCGACCGCACTCGGGAAAAGGGGCAGGCAAATCCGGATCAAGCCATAGATGCCCATCTTGGACAAGACCGCGGCAAACACGATCGTGACCGGCGCCGGTGACTCGACGTAGGCATCAGGCAGCCAGCCGTGCAGGGGCCAGAGCGGCGCTTTGACGGCAAACGCCATCAGGAAGGCCAGAAAAAGCCACAGCTGTGCAGGCCAGGCAAGGGTCACACCCAGCAGCACCGACCTATCAAAGGTGAGCACACCGGTGGCTTCGTAGCCGAGCCATGCCAGCGCAATGATGGCCACGAGCATCAGCGCGCTGCCAGCCATGGTGAAGACGACAAACTTGATTGCGGCGTGGCGCCGACGCTCCCCTCCCCGGCGAGCGATGAGGAGGTAAGCAGGGACAAGCATGGCCTCCCAGAAGACGAAGAAGAGGATCAGGTCCACCGCGCAGAACACGCCAAGCACCGCCGTTTCCAGCGCCAGCAGCCATGGCCCACAGGGAGCCTCGTTCTTGCCCGGTCCCACACCCGCAATCCAGACGGCGATCAGGCTGACCAGCGCAGTCAGCAGCACCAGCCACAGGCTAATTCCATCGACACCCACGCGGTACGAGACGCCGAGAGGCGCGATCCAGCCAGCATGGTCAACGAGCTGCATCTCTGCGCTCTCGTAGCTGAAGAGGCCCCACAAGGCCCCGGTCAGGGCCAAGTCAGTCGCAGCCACTGCAATGGTCCACACTCGCACGATGGACCGGCGCTGGCCCAGCAAGAGAGCCACCCCCGCGCCGGCCAGAGGCAGGAAGATGATGAGGGTCAAGAGCGGAAAGCCGGCCTGGTTCATCCAAGCACACTCCGAAGCAGGAGGTACGAAACAATCAACGCGGCCCCCGCCAGCAGCACCAGCGCATACTGCCGCGTGCGGCCTGTATTCAGGCGGTGGAGGCCCTCACCGGCCAGGCTGACGAAGCGCCCGACGCCGGTCACGGCACCATCTATCCCCCGTGCCTCAACCGCGCTCGACAGGCCCGCGGCGAGCGCGCGCAGCGGCTGTACGACACCTCGCTCGTAGGCTTGGTCCACGTAGTACTTGTTGCTTATGAGATTGTAGAGCCACCCTGCGCTCTGGCTCCATCGCTCCGCCGTGCCCCACTTCCGGATGTAGAGCCACCAGGCGAGGGTAATCGCGATAGACGTCTCGACCAACGAGGCTCCAATCACCGCCCACTGCGTCCAGGATGCTCCTTCTCCAAGGCTCGAACGAGTCGATGCGGAGAAGGCGGGGTGCAGGAACTGATCGATTGCGTTGCCGAGACCAAGCACTTTGGGAAGCCCCAAGTACCCGCTGGTCACCGACAGGACCGCCAGGATAAGCATGGGTGCGAGCATTAGCCATGGCGACTCATGGATACCCTGAGCGCGCTCGACCATGGATGGCGCACCGCGCTCGCTGCTGCTCGCCCTCATCTGCCGGCTGCGCCGTGAACGCTCGACCACTCGAGGACTCCCGTAGAAGGTGACAAAGAAGAGCCGAAAGCCATAGAAGCCCGACAGGCCCGCCGTCACCAGTGCGAGGACGCCCAAAGCAATGTTGCCTTCCACGAATGCCAGGTGCATGATCTCGTCCTTGCTGAAGAAGCCAGCAAAGAGAGGCACGCCAGAGATCGACAAGACGGCCACCAGGCAAGCAGCCCAGGTCCAGGGAAGCCTTTTGCGCAGGCCCCCCATCTTGAAGATGTCGGTCTCGCCGCCTAGCGCATGCATTACGCTGCCCGCACAGAGAAAGAAGAGCGCCTTGTAGAAGGCATGCGTCGTGAGCTGAAAGAGCCCCATCGTGTACGTGCCCACGCCGGCACCCAGAAACATGTATCCCAGTTGGCTGATGGTCGAATAGGCCAGGATCCGCTTCAGGTCCGTCTCCACGATAGCCATTGTTGCGCCAAAGAGCGCCGTCAAGACGCCAATCCAGGCCACCCACTGCAGCGCAGACCCCGAGCGCTCAAAGAGCGAGTAGCATCGAACCACCATGTACACGCCGGCAGTGACCATTGTTGCAGCATGGATCAGGGCGCTGACCGGGGTCGGCCCTTCCATGGCGTGGGGCAGCCAGATGTAGAGGGGAATCTGCGCGGACTTGGCACTGGCCCCCAGGAAGAGAAGCAGCGATATCACGGTAGCGGCTGCAGGCGCGAGCGCGCTGGCGGCAGGGAAGACGTCCTGGAAGGCCAGGCTGCCTACCTTCGAGAAAATGAGCAGGATGGCCAAGAGAAAACCAAAGTCGCCAACGCGATTTACTAGAAATGCCTTCTTTGCAGCCTCAGCTGCTGACTCCCGCTCGAACCAGTAGCCGATCAGAAGGTAGGAGCACACACCGACACCTTCCCAGCCGATATACATCGTCAGGAAGCTGTCACCCAACACCAGTACGAGCATCATGAAGACGAAGAGGTTGAGCCAGGTGAAGTAGCGCTTGTAGTGCTCGTCGCCACGCATGTAGGCGGCCGAGTAGATGTGGACCAGCGTGCTCACGCTCGTGACCACCAAGGTCATCAGAATCGACACCTGGTCAAGCAGGAGGCGGGCCTCGACCTTGAGGTCCCCGGTGACAATCCAGCGGAAGATGGGAATGGTCCACTCCCGGCCGTTGCCGCCATCCAGGGCGGTTGCCGGCACTCCGAGCATGGTGACGAATACGAGGGAAGCAAGGGCAAACGACGCGCCAACGGCGAGGGAGGCGATGGCCGCCACTAGCCGCCTCCCAAACCACCTACCGGCCGTCGCATTGACCAGGACGCCCAGAAGCGGAAGTGCCGGGATCAGCCAGACGTAGCTCAGCATGGATCGATCTCGTCCACGTCGGTCGTATCCTTGTGCCGTACCAGCGAGACGGCGATTGCCAGCCCAACGGCCACCTCCGCCGCTGCGACCGCCATGACCAAGAAGGCAAACGCCTGCCCGTCCACCTTGCCGAGGAAGCGTGAATACGTGACGAGCGTGAGGTTGGCACCCGCCAGCATCAGCTCCACCGACATCAGCATGACCAGTGCGCTGCGGCGGATCAGGACGCCAATCCCCCCCAGCACAAACAGGATTGCGGCCAGGATCAGGTAGTATGAGGCCGGAACCATGGCGAACCTACCCCTCCAGTCTCTTCTTCGCCAGCACTGCAGCCCCGACGATGGCAACAAGCAGCACGACCGCAGCCATCTCAAAAGGAATGGCCCAGCCGGAAAGCAGCAACTGTCCAATCTCCCGCACGTTGTCGGCACGCGAAAGGGGCGCTGCCGTGCTGCCCTTTGTTGCGAGGATCGCCCACACGATCCCCACCAGCAGCATTGCCCCAAGCAGGATGCCTGCCACTCGCTCGGACTTCCGGGGTCCCGGCTTCTCCGCCACCCTCTCTATTCCGATCAGGAGGACGACAAAGAGGAAAAGCACGACGATGGCTCCGGCATAGACGATTACCTGCGCCAGCGCCACGAACTGGGCGTTCAGCAGGATGAAGAGCCCTGCGAGGCAGCAGAAGCATGCCAGGAGGAAGAGGGCACTGCGCGTGGCACTGCGCTGGGCGATTACCCCTGCGCCGCTGACCACCGCCAGCACCGCCAGGATCAAAAAAACCACCAGTTCCATTGGGCTTGCCCTACTTCTGATCGTCCAGGGTGACTGCATGCGGATCGGTTGGCTGCAACAGCCGATCCTGGGTGAATATGAGGCTCTGGCGGCTGTAGTCTGCGAGGGCGAACTCGCGCTTCAGTACTATCGCGCCCGTCGGACAGGCTTCCTCGCAGTAGCCACAGAACATGCAGCGCAGGAGGTTGATCTCATAGATCTCCGCATAGCGCTCCCCTGGCGACCGCTTCACACCGTCCTTGTTCTCGGCGGCCTGAACGTAGATGCACTGAGTCGGGCAGTAGGCAGCGCACAGCGCGCAGCCGATACACCGCTCCAACCCTATGTTCGGCCCCTCCTCGTACTTCCTCAGCTCGTGCCGGCCGCGGAAACGGGGATAGAGCTGGACCCGCTCATCGGGGTACTGCACTGTCACGGGGCGAGTGAAGAAGTAGCGCAGGGTCACGCCCATCGCGCGCAATAAGTGATAGAGTCCGGTGATGGCGTCCCGGATCATGCCATCACCGCCAGCACCACTGCGGTCGCAGCCAGGTTGAGCAGGGACAGCGGGACCATGAACTTCCAGCAGAACCGCATGAATTTGTCATACCGGACCCGCGGCAGGCTCGCCCGGATCCAAATGAAAACAAAGACCATCAGGCCAACCTTGGCTAGGAAAAGGGCCACTCCCACCAAGGGATGCAGATCCGACAAGACAGCCGGCCACTTCCAGCCACCCAGGAAGATGGTCGCCGTTATGGCGGCATTGACGACCATGGCGGTGTACTCGGCCACGTAATAGAGCGCAAACTTCATCCCTCCGTACTCGGTCATGAAGCCAGAGATGAGCTCGTTCTCGGTTTCGGGCAGGTCGAAGGGAGAGCGGTTTCCTTCGGCCAGGATGGCAACCAGGAATACCAGGAAGCCTATCGGCTGCAATACGGCCAGGGGCCAACTCCCCTGGGAGTCCACGATCTGCCGAAGGCTCACGCTTCCGTTGATCAGCACTACTCCGAGGAGAGCCAGCCCCATGGGAAGCTCGTAGGAGATCATCTGCGCCGCAGCTCGAAGGGCCCCCAGCAGCGAATACTTGTTATTGGAGGACCAGCCGCCCAGCACCACGCCATACGCTGCCAAGCCTGCGATCGCCAGGAGGTAGAGAAGGCTGACACTGACATCGCCGATCCAGAGCCCCACCTTCTGCCCGAAGAGCTCAACCTCGGGGCCAAAAGGGATGACGGCAAACGTAATCAGAACGGCAGCAAAGGAGATACCCGGCGCGATCACGTAGAGAGCTCTATCGACATGGCTGGGGACGATTTCTTCCTTGAAGATTGCCTTCACCGCATCGGCCAACGGCTGGAGGAGCCCAAAGCGCCCTGCCCTGTTGGGTCCGTAGCGCACCTGGAACCTGGCACAGATCTTCCGCTCGGCCCAGGTCGCATAGGCTCCCGAGGCAAGCAGTACCAGGACGACCACCACTGCCTTGACAAGAGGGATCCAGAAATCGACAACCCAGCTCATCGGCCCGCCTCTTGCCCCAAGTCCACATGCACAAAAGCACGGCGTGCTGCCTGCGATTGGCCTGCCTGCCCAGGCCTGGGCTGCCAGCCGTCCTCCTCGATGGCGTCGAGGGTCAGCCCGCGCCAAGAGGGCACAACCTTCGCTATCTCAGCAAACACCCCGGCAGCCCCACCAAATTCCCAGGCTCTCCGCCGCTTTCCCTCGAGCATGCGCTGAGCGACCTCGGCGATGAGCCGCCACGCAGGTTGCACCTGGGCTGGTGGTCGCTTGGCCTCATGGAGTCTAAGCAGCCTGCCAGTGAGGTTTATGAGCGTACCGTCCGTCTCCGCCAAGGTGGACACCGGCAAGACCACCTGGGCCAGTGCTGTTGTCTCGGTAGCCACCTGGTCAGAGACCACAAGGAAAGGAACTCGGGCCAGGGCGTCTGCGGGCAGAGCGCCGCCTGACGGGTTCGACTCCAGGACCCAGAGCGCATGCAGGTGCCCCGCTTCAGCCTCCGCCATCATGCCCTCCAGGTCGAGCCCACGCTCGGCGGCTAGCTTGCCGCCCCAGAGGCCCGCCAGTTGGCTTCTGACCTGTCCATCACCCAGCGCCTGCCCGCCTGGAAGCTGACCAGGCACGACCCCCATCTCGCGCGCACCGAGCGTGTTGCACTCCCCGGCGACAAAAGCTATCTCAGCGTTGCCCAACAACACAGCAAGGTTCGCAAGTGCGGCGGAGAGGCCGTCCCAGGCCGTTGTGCCGGAATCCGGCAAGGGCGAAGCAACCTGCCTCCCGTAAAGGATAGCCGGTCGCTTGGCCTCGACCAGCAAACGCGCTGCCGCCACGAGCGCCCCTGCAGGCACACCTGTCGTGCGTTCAATCTGGTCAGGTGTGTGCTCTTTGACCCACGTCCGGAACTCCTCTAGGTTCGTCGCGCGGATCGCCTTGGGATCAAGCCCGCCCTCTAGCACGGCCCGCGCCAGACCCTGGAGCAGCGAGCCCTCGCTTCCGGGGCGCAGGCTCAGCCACGGTCCACCATAGCGCGCCAGCTCTATAGGCATCGGGTGCGCCACAATGACCTTGGCTCCATGCCGAAGGACTGCCTTCTTGAGCCAGAGCTCCACCAGTGGAGCTTCGGCGGAGGGATCGAAGTCGATAAGGAGGATGAGATCCTTCTCCTCCAGGTCCGGCAGCGAGTGAAGGGGCTGCGCCCCGACCGGCACTCGACCCAGATGATCGATGTTGTTGCAGCTCCAAGCGGCCCGCACGAACCTCTGTAGGAGGTAGTTCGCCTCGTTGGTGGCGCGGGCCGAGCCGAGGGCGCCCACTGCTGCCGGGCCCTTCTCCTGCAGAACAGCCGCGAAGCGCCGGGCAACCAGGTCAAGTGCGCCGGCCCACGGGACCGGTTCGAGCCTTCCCTCTCGCCGAACCAAAGGCTGTGTCAGACGGTCCTCGGGATCGACAAGGCGATGGGAGAAGCGGCCCGTGTCGCAGATCCATGCGTCGTTGACCTGCATGTTCTCGCGAGGGGTAATGCGCCGCAGCACGTTGTTCTTGACCCCGATCGTCGTGCTGCAACCTACAGCGCAGAGTGTGCACACCGACGGCGTGTTCGTGAGCTCCCAGACCCGGGCCTCAAAGCGGAACGCCCGGCTTGTCAGGGCGCCCACCGGGCACAGCTCGATGGTGTTGCCCTGCCACTGGCTCAGCAGCGGCCTGCCGGCGAAGGTGTCAAGACGTGTAGCGGCGCCGCGCCCAAAAAGATCAAGCTGGTGGTCGTCAGCCCACTCATCGAGAAAGCGGATGCATCGCCAGCAGAGCACGCATCGCTCTTGGTCCAGGACGATCCGGTCGCCCAGAGGTTGGCGCTTGCTCTTGTGCCGTTTCTCCTCCACGTAGCGACTAACGCCCGGCCCATCGGCCATGGCCTGGTCCTGGAGGACGCACTCGCCCCCTTTGTCGCACACGGGGCAATCGAGCGGGTGGTTGGTGAGCAGGAACTCGATCATGGCGTGACGCGCCTTTACGGCGGCCGGCGACGTATGGACGCGCACGACCAAGCCCTGCCGGACTGGAACCGTGCAGGAAGTCTGCAGGCCACGCATGCTCTCCACCTCGACGAGGCAGGTCCGGCAGGCCCCGACGGGAACCAGCTTCGGGTGGTTGCAGAAGGTTGGTATGTGGATGCCAGCCGCTGTCGCGGCCTGGTAGATAGTCCAGCCGGCGGGGCAGCGAACCTCTTGGCCATCGATGGTCAAGACAACCGTCCGCTCCTCTGTCATTGAGGCCCCCCTGCACCTGGCATGCAGCGCTTTTCCCGGATGTGGAATTCGTACTCGTCACGGAAGTGCCGGAGGCTGCTGGACAGGGGAGTAGCCAACGCGTCGCCCAACGGGCAAAAGCTCCGGCCCGTGATGTTCTCACAGATATCCAGAAGCAGGGGAACGTCCTCTGGGCGCCCCTGACCGCTCTCGATTCGCGCCAGGATCTGGGTCGCCCAACTCGTGCCTTCGCGGCAAGGGATGCACTTGCCGCACGATTCGTGCGCATAGAAGGATGCGATGCGCTGGTACAGCCGCACCATACAGGTTCGCTCGTTGACGGCGATTACCGCGCCTGAGCCGAGCATGGTGCCCGCAGCCTCCAGCGACTCGTAGTCGAGGGAGCAGCGGAAGGCCACATCGGCGGGCAGGGCACAGGTCGAGGAGCCGCCGGGGATGATGGCCTTGAGCGGCACGCCATCCTTCGGGCCGCCACAGACGTCCTCGATCAGGGTGCGCATGTGCGTGCCCAGGGGCAGCTCGTAGGTGCCGGGCCTGGCAACGTGCCCCGACACGCAGTAGAGCTTTGGGCCAGGGCTCTTCTCTGTCCCCCATTGGCGATACCAGGCAGCACCGTTCCGCACGATGAAGGGCACACTGAAGAGCGTCTCGACGTTGTTCACGATGGTCGGCTTGCGGTACAGCCCCTGTACGGCGGGGAAAGGGGGCTTGAGCTTGGGATGGCCGCGCGCACCCTCCAGGGAGCTGAGAAGGGCTGTCTCTTCGCCGCAGATATAGGCGCCAGCGCCGAGCACGATGCTGATCTTGAGGCTGTAACCACTTTCAAGGATGTTGCCCCCCAGGTAGCCACGCTGGCTGGCCTGGTCGATGGCTGCCTGAAGGCGTCGAAAGCTCTGCGCATACTCGCCACGTAGATAGATGAAGGCGTGCTCCACCTCGCAGGCGTAGCTGGAGATGGCAATCCCCTCGAGCACCCCATGCGGATCCCACTCCATCAGGACGCGATCCTTGAAGGTGCCGGGCTCGCCCTCGTCTGCATTGCAGACAAGGTAGCGCGGGTGGACACCCTTGGGCAGGAAGGTCCACTTCCGCCCCGTGGGAAAGCCCGCCCCACCCCGACCGCGCAGGCCAGATTCGAGAACCATCTCAACGATCTGCGCCGGCTGGTGCTGCTTGAGAGCTTGCTCCCAGGCCTGGTAGCCTCCACGCCCTGTGTACGTGTCAATCTCATGTGAGCCGGGCACCCCTACGTTGTGCAGGAGCACGCGTGGTTGCTCACCCACTGGAGCTTCCTTCTTGTCCATCGGCCATCCGCTGCTCGCGACAGGTGTTCGGCAATCCGACAGCAGTTATTCGCCGTACATGCCCGACCAGCCCCAGACGCCTTTGTTGCTGAGGCTGAAGAACTCATCTTCCAAGACATGCTGGTGAAGGAACTCTTCTGCCGAGAGCTTCCGGAACATGTCCTGGCCGTCAGGATCACTGGTCTCCTCGGCAAGCAATCGGTAGCGCAGCCCGGCGCTCTTCTCGTTCTCGATGGCCTGGCTGAGGATGCCCGGCACATCACGATACTGCTCCAGGAGGCTACCCGCCGCTTCACCCCGGCCGACCAACGGCGACAAGTGCTCAAGCGTGTTTACGCCCTCGTAGTAGATGAAGCGATGCTCCTGTCGCAGAGCGCGCGACAGGTCGGCCAGCTTCTGGTAGTGGTGTTGCTCAAATGCCGCCAGCCTTCCCAGCAGGTCCCGACCTGCCAGGTCCTCGATCTCGGCGGCCGCCTGGGCATAAAACGCATGGGCTGTCAGCTCCCCTTCCATCGCGATCTCGATTGCCTGCTCGATTCCCAGCCTCTTTGTCACGCTTGTCCCTCCCCTGCCAGATCTGCGAGTATTACGTCCACCTTGTCTTCGGTCAGGCTTTCAAACAACTGCTCACCAACCAGCATCACCGGCGCCGCGCCGCACGCGCCCAGGCATTCGACTTCCAGGAGTGTGATCCTGCCGTCCTGCGTCGTCTCACCAGGCCTGATCCCCAGTCTGCGGCTCAGATACTGCGTCAGGGACTCCGAGCCCAACAGAAAGCATGATACGCTGCGGCACACCTGGATCACGTGGCGGCCCACGGGCTGCCGGTGCAACATCGTGTAGAAAGTCGCTGTAGACGCGACCAGAGCCACTGGCAGTCCCATGACCTCGGCCACTTCGTCGAGGGCACGCTCAGGCAACCACCCGCCATAGTCCTTCTGGGCGAGCGTCAGGGCTGCCAGGAGCGCCGACCGTTGGTCGGGGTACGAATGCTGCTGCCTGGCGATCTCGTCTCGCGTTTCTTCCTTCAGCACGACGGCTCAGCCATCCAGTCTTACCTGTCGATCTCGCCGAGAGTGATCTCGATGCTGCCAATGATTGCCACAAGGTCTGAGAACATGCTGCCGGGCGCCATAACCCGTACCGCGCTGATGTTCGAGAACGAAGGCCCACGTATCTTGCAGCGGTACGGCTTCGGCCCTCCGTCTGAGACAAGGTAAAAACCAAGCTCCCCTTTCGGATTCTCGGTGCTCGAATAGACGGCGCCAGGCGGTGGCGAGAACCCTTCGGTCACAAGCTTGAAGTGGTGAATGACCGCCTCCATGCTGGTTTCCAGCTCCTCGCGGGGCGGCAGGCTGATCTTGCGGTTCGGGTCCTTGACCGGGCCAGGACCAAGCTTCTGGAGCTTGTCCAGCCCTTGGCGTATGATGCGCATGCTCTGGCGCATCTCCTCAACCCGTACCAGGTAGCGGGCGTAGGCATCCCCGGCACTCTGCGTCGGCACGTCGAATTCGTACTCTTCGTACCCGCAGTAAGGTGCCGCCTTCCGCACGTCGTAGCCGACACCGGAACCCCGCAGCATCGGACCGGTGCACCCCAGCCCGATCGCTTGCCCGGCGCTGATGACCGCCACCCCCTCCAGCCTCGAGCGGTAGATGGGGTTGCGTGTGAGCATCGTCTCGTACTCACGCAGCCGCTTCTCAAACAGATCGACAAACCCGCGGACCTTGCCGGCAAAGGCAGGCGGAACATCCCAGCGCAGTCCGCCAGTCGTGAAGTAGGAGTGAGTCACCCTCGCGCCGCAGACCATCTCAAAGAGGTCCAGGATGCTCTCGCGCTCACGGAAGGCGTATTCCAGCAGGGCGTGTATGGTGCCCGAAAGATCGAGTGTCTGTGTACCAACCGCAAAGATGTGAGCGGACAGCCGCTGCAGCTCTGCAAGGATCACCCGTATCACATTGGCCCGTGGCGGTACGTTGGCGCCGACCAGTTTTTCGACCGCCAGGATGTATGCCAGGTCGTTGGCCATGCCCGACACATAGTCCAGCCGGCTCGGATAGGCAGCGAACTGCTGATAGGTGCGGCTTTCGGCGGTTTTCTCGAAACCGGAATGCAGGTGACCAATGTCGGGCGCCGCGTTCACGACCCGCTCGCCGTCCAGCTCGACGACCACGCGCAACACGCCATGGGTGGCAGGGTGCTGCGGTCCCATATTCAGGATCATCGTATCGGACCGGCCGCTGAACCAGGGAGGGACATCTGATTCCTGTGTGGCCGGATCGTCTACCCGCTCTCCGAGGCGGGCCAGCGCCGGGTCGTCGCGGTTCACAGTGAAAGCTACGGTCTCGCCGCCGAGCGCATAATCCTTGCGAAGGGGATGCCCTACCCAGTCATGGGGTAGCAGGATGCGGCGCAGCTCGGGGTGCCCGTTGAAGCGAACGCCCATTAGGTCGAACGTCTCACGCTCATGCCAGTCCGCGGCAGGCCATACAGCAGAGACGCTGTCAATTGTGGGTGGATCGCCGGCCATGGGAGCCTGAACACGCAAGCGCTGCCGGTGCTTCAAGGAGTAGAGCTGGTACACCGCGAGAAAGCGCGGGCTCAGCCGCATCGCCAGCCGATCGACGGCGGCGACGAAGAGGCAGAGATCGTAGGACAAGTCTGGGTCGTCTCGCAGCAGGCGGCAGACGGGCAGAATCGCCTCTGCCGCAACGGTGACGCTGTACTCCCCGCGATCTCGGCTGGCCTCCAGGATGGCCTGAGGGAACCGCTGCCGCAGCCGGGCAAGCGTGACGTCAGCGGTAGTCACTGATCTTCTCCGTCTTAATCTTTTCGACTAGGCGAACGATTCCGGCGAAGAGGGCCTCGGGCCGGGGAGGGCAGCCAGGTACGTACACGGCGACCGGGATGATCCGGTCCACCCCCTGGACGATGGCATAGTTCTCAAAGGGCCCGCCTGTGCAGGCGCAGGCACCCATGGCGATGACCCACTTGGGGTCGGACATCTGATCGTACAGGCGCTTGACCACCGGGGCCATCTTTTGCGCAACACGGCCGGAGACGATCATGATGTCCGCCTGGCGCGGGCTGCCACGAAAGGCCTCGGCACCGAACCTCCCGATGTCGTGCCGCGGTCCGCCGGCAGCCATCATCTCCGTTGCGCAACAGGCCAGGCCGAAAAGCAGGGGAAAGGGCGATTGGCCGCGCCCCCAGTTCAACAGCCTCTCCAACGTGGTCGTGACGACCGACCCTTCGGGCAGTGCGCTCTCTAGTCCCACTCCAGGCCACCTCTCTTCCACACATAGAGAAGCCCTGATCCAAGCACCAGGCAAAAGACGCCCGCCTGCACCAGCCCGACCCACGGGGAAGCCAGATCACGAAACACCACAGCCCAGGGAAAGAGAAGCAAGACGCCAATGTCAAAGAGGAGAAACAGGACCGCATAAAGGTAGTACTGTATCGAAAAACGGCGCCGGGCTGGCCCGATGGGCAGCTTGCCCGACTCAAAGGCGGAGAGCTTCGTGACGGACGGCCGTTTCGGGCCAAGCAACGAAGGGACGGCGATTGCGATGGCCGAGAGGGCCACCGCCACCAGGCCATATAGGAGGATCGGGAAGAAATCGATCGGCATAGATTGGAGAATCCTGGCCCGTCTGGGCAGTCCACAGGCCCTGGCTGGCTGCCGTCCGAATCGCCGAGGCTATTCTACCTGAGAAGCGGAGCCCTGTCAAACCGGTGGAATCCACCGTTGCACGGAAGCGTTCCCCGTGCTATAATCCGGTCGGGACGGGTGCCGGCACATGCCTTCACCCTCCTCAGGCTGAAGCATGGAAGAGCGCATCTTGGTGATCGACAGGGACCAAAAGACTCTGGACTCAATCCGGCGCGAGCTCGTTGTGCAAGGGCACGACGTGGCAGTTGCGGCCAATGGCGAAGACGGGCTTGCCCGCGCTCGGAGCACTCTCTACGATCTGGTGATTCTCGATCCAGAGGTCCCCGGGGTCGGCGGCCTGGAGATATGTCGCCGGCTGCGGTACGAGGGACAGGCTGTCCCCATACTCATGCTCAGCTCGCGGTCAGGCTTGGCGGAGCGAATCGCCGGACTAGATGCGGGCGCGGACGATTACTTGGTCAAGCCTTTTGCCATGGAGGAGCTACTCGCTAGGTCGCGCGCCCTACTGCGCAGGTATCGCGGAGGGTTCGAGGGGTTGGCACTGCGCATGGGAGACCTGTTCATGAACACCGCAACCCGCGAGGTGCGGCGAGGCTCCCAGTCGCTGAGCCTGACCGCACGGGAATTCGCGCTCCTGGAGTTGTTCCTGCGACACCCACGCCAGGTGCTCACACGTGAGATCATCTATGAGCATGTCTGGGGCTTTGACATGGGGGGCGAGTCCAATATCATCGAAGTCTATGTGCGCCATCTGCGGGCCAAGCTCGAGGCGAGAGGCGAGTCACGCCTACTGCAGACGGTCAGAGGGGTGGGGTATGTCCTGCGAGAGAGCTGATCAAGTGGTGATTCCCAGCACTCTGCTGGTACGCTTGGCCGACGAGACTGTGGCGGAGGTAGATCTAGAGGAGTATGTGAAGGGCACCTTGCCCGCGTATCTGGACGAGCAGGCGCCGGCGGAGGCACTCAAGGCGCTGTCGATCGCCATTCGCTCCCTTGCAGCGACCATCAGGCAGCACGCACGCGACGGCTTTGACGTCTGCACAAGCGGGCATTGCCTGGGCTGGCAGCCGGCTGGGCGGAGCCCAAGCTCGGACCGCGCGGTTGAAGAAACGGCTCACCAGGTTCTTGTCGCGTCGACAGCCAGCGGGGAGCCGCAGCGTAGCTCCGGCACCGCACTCGGGCGCGCGAGGTGGGCGCTACCTGCCCCATTCTTCCCCAAGTGCGATGGGCACACTCGCAGCAGCAGTGAGAGCTGGAACAGCCCACTCGGTCACTGCCGCAGCGTCGCCTGCATGTGCGGGAGGCAGGCGTTGGAAGGGCATGGCGTCGGGTTGTGCCTGGCGGGGGCGCAGCAAATGGCCAGGCAGGGCGCGTCGGCGGCCGAGATTCTGCAGCACTACTACACCGATGCAGAGCCATCAGCAGCCAGGGCATGCCCGCGTTCTCAAGTGAAACAGAGCCTCATCGTGGGCCGTGTGGTGGACTCGGCCGGGCGACCCCAGCCTGGTGTCACTTTGCTCCTAAGGGGGCCCGCAGGCACGTCCCAGCGCACCACAACGAGCGATGGTCGTTTCTGGTTTAGTGGCTTGCCTGCCGGCGACTGGGATGTAGCGGTACAGGGCTCAGCCATGCGCAGTTCAGGCATTGGCACAGATGGCCGCAACACTGTGGCGACGCAGATCACAGTCCCTGGGCTCCCTGCTCTGGAGGCGGAGACAGTGCCGGTCGCCCATCCCAGGATGCTCATCGGATCGCTGGGCTACGGCGGTGTGCCCGTGACGATCACGGACTCCCGCGGCACACAGACCACGGTGGCGAGTGGGTCCGCACCCGAGTTTGACCCAGGCGGCTTTGCCGTCCCGCTGCCTCCGGCGGGACCCTGCAGCCTGGCGATTCCGGGTCAGCGCTTCTCCATCGAGGTCGGAGCCACCGGCATCTGGGTGCGATTCGCAGCCCAGCTGACTAGGGAGCCCAGCTGATCTGCTCCCGCGTCCAGTCGGGACCCAGGTTTCCGCCCAGGTCGAACAGCTTGCGGAGGTTGGTACCATCCGGGGCCATGGCCCACACTGCCCAGGTCCCTCCCTGGTCGGACACAAGAGCCACCGTCTTGCCGTCGGGCGACCAGATCGGAAGGCCATCGTTGACGGAGTTGTCGGTCAGCTGAGTCAACCCGGTCCCATCCAGGCCAACGGCGTAGATCTCCCAATCGCCATCGCGGTCGCTCATAAAGACCACCTGTGTGTCATGCACTGCGGGCCTGCTGTCCCCCGCGTGATCCGTGAGCCGCACCGGCGAGACGGCCTCCGGAGCTCCCGAGGCGATATGGAGGCCCAGCCCATTGCAGCCAAACTGGGGAGAGTCGAGGCCACAGCCCCGGTAGACAATCCGCCCATCGGGCGCCCATGAGGGCATCTCACCCCGCACGGCGTCCTGGCCCGTTCTGATCTCCCTGCCCTCCACCGTGCCCCCCTCCCAGGGGATGCCGTCCAGTGCGTACATGCGCGGCTGCCGGTCGATCCCTTGCCGGAACGAGGCATAGATCAGCTTCTCCCCGTCCGGCGACCAGGCAGGTTGGCCGTCCTCAACGTAGGCCGATATCTCCACCAGGCGGCTTCCATCGAGCTTCAGAAGACTCAGCAGCTCATGGTTCTCCCGCTCGCCGTTGGCGGCCAGCCACTGGCCGTCCGGGCTGAGCGCAGGTTGGTGCATCCCTCCAACGGCAAGCATACGCTCCGTGCCGTCTTTGGCCTTGACGATGTAGATCTCGTAGACGCGGAGGTCGGCATTCCAGATGGGGAACGCAATCCTGCCACCGAGAGCCACCACCGCCCGAGTTGACGTCGGTTCTGCAGCGGACGGCGTCTCCGTCGCGGCCGGCTGTGAGGTAGCAGTCGCTTTGGCAGTGCCCTGGCACACATCCTTCGATTCAAGGGCCTGCAGCTGCGCTGGGTCCAGAGCCAAAGCCTGCTGGGCATAGGCCTCCGCTGCGTCGCATTGCCCGAGCCTGGCGGCTGCACCGGCCAGGTAGCCGTACGCCTTGGCATCCTCGAGTCCCAAGTCGATGGCTGTGGCCAAGGCCTCTCGGGCGAGCTCGTGCTCCTGCTGCTCGAACTTGGCTTCTCCCAAGCCGGCGTAGGTTACCGCCTTGGGCCGCAGGGCCAGGGCATCCTCAAAGGCCAGCTCGGCCACCTCCGGATAGCCCGCCTCGAGGAGCATCTGGCCGAGCTCGTGTCTTCGGAGCCAAAGCTGCGGCTGGTAGGCGGCCGCAGTCTGCAGCTGGGCGGCTGCCCTCTCAGGCTGATTCTCCAGGGCCAGGAAGACGCGTGCCCGCAGACGATGGGCATCGGGATTCGTCTTGCCGAGGTCAAGTGCGCGCTCGGCTGCTCGGAGGGCCTGGAGAGTTTCCCCCTTCAGCAAGTGCGCCTCACCCAGGGCGGCTCTTGCCTGGGCGCTGTCGATACCTTTCGCCATGGCCTCGAGGGCCGAGGCCATGGCTCCTTCGGCGTCGCCGTTCCCGGCATGGGCGCGCGACAGGACTGCCCATGCATCTGAGCTTCCGGGATCTAGGTCCACGGCGCGCTGGGCGTGCGTGAGGGCCAACTCCAGCTCGTCGTCATAGATCAGCGCCCAAGCCCAGCCAATCTCCGGCAGTGCGTTCTGCGGGCTGGCGATGGCAGATGCCTGGTACAGAGCAATGGCATCCTCGATTTTGCTCCGGGCGGCGAGCTCGCCGGCCTGCACCAACTCGGGGTCCTGCCCTTCGAGGGCGGGCTCTGGTGAAGGGGCAAGCGTGGGTGGCACTTCGGTCGACGTCTCTGGGATGGCACTCGTCGCCGTTGGGGACGGCAGGACGGGGTCGGTAGCCTGGCTCGCACAGCTTCCCACCACAAGTGCCACAAAGATAAGCAGTGCCAACCCGGCCACGGCTCGAAGATAGCCTCCCCGCTCTGCGCGATATCTCCTCATCATCCACTCCTCACTTCTTGATCGAGCTCCGGACCACTTCACCAGTTGCCGCCCTATGCATCACGCCTGCCCCGGCCGCCACTCTTGCCTCAGGACCATGTCCGCCCCTCGCCCTCAGCGGTGCTCCTCTGAAGGCACTTCAAGTGCACCAGAAGCACCGAGACGTCGGCCGGGTTGACCCCCGCAAGCCGTGCCGCCTGGCCTACCGTGGCAGGGCGCACCCGGCTCAGCGTCTCGCGAGCTTCCAGTCGCAAGCCGTGCATGGAATCATAGTCGGTGCCTTCCGGAATGCGCCACTCCTCCGTGCGTCGAAAGCGGGCGACCTGTGCCACCTGGGTCTCGATGTATCCGGCGTACTTTGCCACGATCTCGACTTGCTCGGCCACTGCCACGGGGACCGGAACAGGCGGCGGGGCCAGCGCTTCGATCAGCGCGTAGGTGACCTCCGGCCTACGCAGGAACTGGAGCGCGTTCGCGCCGTCATCCAGGGGCCGGAAGCCGTGCGCCACCAAGAGGGCATTGGCCCTGCCATCCCCCGGGCGCAGCCAGATGCCTGCCAAGCGCTCCGTCTCTGCCTGAATAGACCGGCGTTTCTCTTCCGCCGCCTCGTGGCGCGCACGGGGCAGGAGCCCCACCCGGTAGCCCGACTCCGCAAGGCGCAGGTCGGCATTGTCGTGGCGAAGCAGGAGCCGGTACTCGGCACGCCCGGTCAGCATCCGGTAAGGCTCCCGGATCTCTTTGGTCACAAGGTCGTCGACCATTACTCCGATGTACGCTTGGTCGCGCCGCAGGATGAGCGGTGGTCGCCCCTGCACCGTCTGGGCGGCATTGATGCCGGCAAGGAGGCCCTGGGAGGCGGCTTCCTCGTACCCACTCGTTCCGTTGATCTGCCCGGCGTGGAAGAGCCCTTCAATGCGCTTTGTCTCGAGGCTCGCAGCAACCTCCTGGCAGGGCACGCTGTCGTACTCAACCGCATAGCCTGGGCGCATGATCTCGGCGCGGCGCAGTGCAGGCACTGAGCGCAGCATGCCAAGCTGCACGTCCTCCGGCATGCCGGTGAAGAGCCCTTGGACATAGACCTCACAGGTGTGCCAGCCTTCCGGCTCGAGGAACAGCTGGTGGCGCTCCTTGTGGGGGAACCGCACCGCCTTTTCCTCGAAGCTTGGGCAGTAACGCGGGCCGGCTGCCTCGAGGGTGCCCGGCGCGACAGGTGAGCGGGCCAGGTTCTGCCGCACGACCTGAAGGGTCTCCTCTGTCGTATAGACCGAGTAGCAAGGCAGCTGGGACCGCCAGGCCGGCATCCGGCTCACCGGGTAAGCCGGGTTGGGGTCTGAGAGGAGGAACTCGGGCACGGCACTCTCCCCAGTGCCCTGCGCAAAGTGCTGAGGCGTGTCACTGCCCTGCTGCTCGGTCGTGAGAGTAAAGTCTATCGTCCGAGCATCGATCCGGGGCGGCGTGTTGGTCTGGAGACGCACCAGCGGAAAGCCCAAGCGGCGCAGTGAGGCAGAGAGGCCTGCTGCGGGTGCCTCACCTGCCCTACCGCCCGGCCAGCTATGCTCGCCCGACAGGATGCGCCCCGACAGAAAGGTACCCGTGGTCAGCACGACCGTCCGGCCGCGGTACTCACGGCCTGTGCTTGTCAGAACGCCAAGCACCCGGTCCCCTTCCACCAGAAGGCTCTCCACCAAGGCCTGCTTCAGCTGGAGGTTCGGCGCCGTCTCGAGGGTGTGTTTCATGGAGAGCGCGTAGCGCCTCTTGTCGGCCTGGGCGCGCAGCGCCTGGACCGCAACCCCTTTGCTCTCGTTGAGCAGGCGGATCTGGATGAAGGTGGCATCGGCCGTGCGGGCCATCTCGCCGCCCAGTGCATCAATCTCACGCACCAAGTGCCCCTTGCCCGGCCCGCCGATGGAGGGGTTGCACGGCATCTGCGCCACCAGGTCCAGGTTCATCGTCAGGAGCAGCGTGCGCGCCCCGATCCGCGCCGCCGCGAGCGCGGCCTCACAGCCGGCATGGCCGGCGCCGACGACGATCACATCATAGTCCATTCCAAGCACGCTCTCTCACGGAACCCAGTGGGCTGCGCCGTTGCCGGTCTCCAGCCACAGGCTGCCGTCTGGTGTGCAGGCGATCGCTTCCGGCTGTACCTGCCACCCGCCGGAGCGCGCCCGGCGGCCCGGCTGATCGCACGCCTCCCTCCCCGGCCCCGGTTCCAGGAGCACTCGCCTCATTGCCATTGAGATCCGGATTCTACCAGCGATCGGCCAAGATGGCAATGGGCTCCTCTTGCCGGAAGCAGACGACTGGGGTATGATGGATGCAGGGGGTGCCGCGGCCCTGTTCTGGGCTGCGAGCCTGCGCAGAGAGGAGGGACCGGCCTGTGTCGTTCCGCTTTCCTGGGCAGCGCCGTCTTGCCGAGCTTGCACGGGTCCGCCACGTGACGCAGGTGCTGATCCGCAATGGGCTCGGATTCATGGTGGAGCAGGTCGGGCTCGACCGCTTCGCGCCGCGCCTTGGGCGGCGCCGGGCGGCCCGCGCCGGCCATGTGGCCGGTCGCCTGACCGTCCCAGAGCGGGTGCGCCGAGCGCTTGAGGAGTCGGGCGCGGCCTTTGTCAAGGTCGGCCAGTTTCTCAGCGGCAGGGCTGACCTCTTGCCCCCTGAGTACATCGCCGAACTCACCAAGCTTCTCGACTCAGGCCCAGAGGTACCTGCAGAAGCCATCCGCGAAGTCATCGAGGACGAGCTTCAGGCAACAGTAGAGGAGCTCTTTGCCACCTTCGAGGACACACCCATTGCTGCCGCTTCCATCGGCCAGGTGCACCGGGCGACTCTGCCGGGCGGGCAGCGTGTCGTAGTCAAGGTCCAGCGCCCAGGGATTGATCGCGAGGTCGAAGCCGACCTAGACCTGCTGCTGGGGCAGGCACGCTTCTTGGAGAAGCGCTCCGAAGCACTTCGCAGCTACAACCTGGCCGCCATTGCCGGAGAGCTTGCTCGCTCAGTCCGGCAGGAGATGGACTATCGCGTTGAGGGACGGAACGCCGACCGGCTGCGTAGTGACACGGCCGGCGATGCGCTGATCGTGGTTCCGCGGGTCTACTGGCACCTGACCACACGGCGCGTGATCACGCTGCAGTACATCGAAGGGATCCAGTTCAATGATGGGGACGGCCTGCGCCGCGCCGGGTACGACCTGCCCTCGGTAGCCAAGGCGGTGGTTGAGGCCTACCTCAAACAGATCTTTGAGAACGGTTTCTACCACGCCGATCCTCACCCAGCCAACCTGATGGTGATCGGGAAGCAGGTGGCGTTCCTGGACTTTGGCAACGCCGGCCATCTGACCCCCGGCCAGAAGGACCTGCTGGGGAGTCTCTTCCTCCAGATCCTGGACGAGGATGCGGGAGGGATCGCGCGCACTGTGCTCAAGATGGGGGCTGTGCGGGGACGCCCATCGATCGAGGAGATCGAGCGCGATCTCCAGCGGCTGCTGGTGCGCTACTGGGGCGTGCCGCTGGAGCAGCTTCCAGTCGGGGAGATGCTCGCCGAGATCTTTGCCACGGCATTCCAGCACCGGGTCTATTTGCCCGGCGACCTGGCCCTTCTGGCACGGACCATCATCACCCTGGAGGGAACCGCGCGCGCCCTCGATCCTGGCTTCGTCCTGGTCGATGCGGCCAGGCCGTTCGCCGTGCATCTGGCCCGCGCCAGGATCTCGCCCCTTACGGCCGGCCGCCGCGCATACCGCACGCTCCGCCAAGCCGCTGACATGGTAGAAGACTTGCCGCGCAGGCTGGATGACCTCTGGGATCAGTTGGAGCAGGGGGAGTTGACGGTGGGTGTCGACGTGAGGCGGTTGCCCAAGGTTGTCGCCCAGCTGCACAGCATGGTCAACCGGATCGCCTTCTCAATCGTGGTCGCCGCACTCATCGTCGGCTCGTCGCTGATGCTGCTGGGGGGCAAAGACTCGTGGGTTCTCCCGATCCTGGGGATTGGCATCCCTGTGGCGCAGATCGTATTCGTGGGGGCGGTGATTGCCGGCGGGTGGCTGCTGATCTGGATGATCCGTTCCAGGAGTCTATAGTGAGGGAGGCATTGGCTGCCGCACTGTGGGTCGTGCGGCGGTTTCCAGGTTGGCGTACGTCGTATCCGGGGCTCTTGCGTGTGCCTTACGCAGTGACTTCAGGTGCCCTGAGCGGCTCAAGGTTGAAGGCCGGCCCGACGGAGACCTGCGTCGGGACGGCTGCCTGCAACGGATAAGCCCGCCAAAAGAGCTCTGCCGCGCACGAGAAGATGGCCAAGCCGGCGTGATGCCGGTGGCCATTGCTCCGAAGGTAGAGGCCGACGATTTCCATGTCTTCAGCTATTGCGTCTCGACACTCCGGATCCGAACCGCATTCTTCAAGCCGCGACCGGATGAGGCGCATGAGCTCTTCATAGGCCGACTCGCGGCGGTGAGCGCCGTCCAGGTGCAGATAGGCGCTCAGCGTGTAGCGGCCTCGGCTGTCAAAGGAACGCAGCACTTCCAGATCGCTGACAGTGATCAAAACGACCTCCGGCGCACAGCACTCCCAGGCATCCTCGGCCTGGAGATGGGTTAACGGTTGGAAAAGTATAGCATGCCGGAAAGCCGTGTCAAGTCGGCGCCCGCACCTGACGCGGATCTCCTAGACTTGGCCAAGGCTCTCGCCCATCGCCTGGAGCAGCGCCGTCAGCGTCTGTCTCCAGCGCTCAGCCTCATCCAGCGGAAGCCAGACTGCCCTCCGGGCAACGCGGGCGCGGTCTCCGAGCCGGCGCTGAAGCCAACCCCGATCGACCTCCTCGAGCGAGTCTGCCCGGACGACGACCTGCTCTTCCTCGACGCTGATCGCCTTGACGCCGGCAGCCACCGCCAGCAGCTTGACCTGTAGCTGGTAGAAGAGGTTCTCCGCCTCGTCAGGAAGCGCGCGGAATCGGTCCTCCAGCTCAGTGCGCAGCTCCTGCAGCTCCTTTTCGGTCGTCACACCTGCCAGCCGCCGGTAGAGCTGCAGGCGGAGCGAGCCATCCAGCACATAGCTGTCGGGCAGGAATGCCCGCAAGGGCAGGCTGATCTGGATGCTCTGCTCCAGTGGCTGGACGAAGGAGAGAGTTTCATCCTCCATCTCGCTCTTGGGCAGCGGCTCGCCGGCAAGCTCCGACTGCCGCCGGGCATCGTGGACCGCCTGGGCCAGCAGGCGCGTGTAGAGGTCAAAGCCCACTGCTGCGATGTGGCCATGCTGCCTTGCCCCAAGCAGCTCGCCTGCCCCTCGGATCTCCAGGTCACGCATGGCGATCCGGAAGCCGGCGCCCAGCTCGGTTGCCTCTGAGATGGTCTCCAGGCGCTGCCGCGCCAGGTCGGTCAACGAGCCTGTCTTGGGGTGCAGGAAATAGGCATAGGCGCGCCTGGCACCCCGGCCGACGCGCCCCCGCAGCTGGTAGAGCTGCGCCAATCCGAACTGGTCGGCGCGATTGACAATAAGCGTGTTGGCGTTGGGAATGTCGAGGCCGCTCTCGATGATGCTGGTGCAGACGAGGACATCAACCTGTCCGGCCGCGAACTGGAGCATAACTGACTCCAGCTCGCGCTCTGCCATCTGCCCATGGCCCACTGCGACCCGGACTTCGGGTACGAGCCTTCTCAGGCGCTGAGCGATCTGGTAGATACCCATCACGCGGTTGTGGACAAAGTAGACCTGACCGTCACGATCGAGCTCGCGCAGGATCGCCTGCCGGATCAGCGTCTCGTCGTATTCCCCAACGTGCGTGCGGACGGGCAGCCGCTCTTCGGGAGGCGTGTCAATCGTGCTCATGTCGCGCACGCCGGTCAGCGACATGTGGAGAGTGCGGGGAATCGGGGTGGCCGTCAACGTCAGGACGTCCACCTGCTGCCGGAGCTGCTTGAGGCGCTCCTTGTGCCCGACGCCAAACCGCTGCTCCTCGTCGATGACAAGCAGCCCCAGGTCTTTGAAATCGACATCGGAGGAAAGCAAGCGGTGTGTGCCGATTACAATATCCACCCCACCCTGGGCCAGCGCCCGGACTACCTGATCTTGCTGCCTGCGCGACAAGAAGCGGGACAGCATCTTGACAGTGACCGGGAAGGCAGCCAACCGCTGGGAGAAGGTCTGATAGTGCTGCTGCGCCAGGACGGTGGTGGGCACCAACACAGCGACCTGCTTACCATCCATGACGGCTTTGAAGGCCGCTCGGAGCGCCACCTCGGTCTTGCCGTAGCCGACGTCTCCGCATACGAGGCGGTCCATGGGCCTTCGCTGCTCCATGTCGAACTTGATCTCGTCCAGCGTTCGCAGTTGGGCCTCGGTCTCGATGTAGGGGAAGGAAGCCTCCAGCTCCGCCTGCCAGAAGCTGTCGGTGCTGAAGGCATGGCCGTCAACGATCTCACGTGCAGCGTATAGCTGGAGCAGGTCGCCGGCGATCTCCTCCACGGCCTTTTTGGCCGTCTCCTTGACCCTTGCCCAGTCCGCGGTCCCCAGGCGGTGGACGTCTGGAGCATCCTCGCCAATGCCGACGTAGCGGCTGAGCCGGTCGGCCTGATAGACGGGGACATACAGCTTGTCGCCCGCCGCATACTCGACAAGCAGGTACTCCCGCTCGGCCCCCTCGAAGCCCATCTTGGTAAGACCCTGGAAAAGGCCGATGCCATGCTCCACATGGACCACGTAGCCGCCCGGCTCCACGTCGGCAAAGAACGCCTCGAGAGCGACAGGCCGCTCCCGGCGGGCACGCCTCGCTGCGGGCCGTGCCCAACCAAAGACTTCGGCATCAGTCAGAAGGGCAATCCCATCGAGCAGCCAGCCTTCTGCCAGAGTCCCCTGCACCAAGGTCAGGCTGTGGGTCGGGGGCGGCTCGGGGACATCCTCCACCGGAAGGGCCGTGACATCGCGCTCGCTGAGTAGCTCCGAGATACGGCGTGCCTGGCGGCTGACCAGCACGACACGGTTGCCAGACGCTCGCATCTCCTGGCAGGCGTCCAGGACCTTCTTGAGCTGGCCTCCATATCGCTCGGGGTAGCGGAAGAGGTGAGAGAGTGAGTCGGGATCCTTCTGACCAGCGTCGGCCTCCTGGCGCCCGTCCCCCCCGGCCAGCACGAGGAGTCGGCCCTCCCCCATAGCGTCGAACCCTTCGCGGAGCTGCCCCCACGTGAAATAGGGCATTGCGATCTCGGGCCAGTTGGCCGGCAGCTCCCCGGCCTTGATGAGGTCGGCCTGCAGCGTCTGCGCCTGGTGATCCAGCTCTTCCACGTTCCCGAGCAGGGCAGACCAGTCATCGACGACACAGAGCCCTCCGGGCGGAAGGTAATCGAGTACGCTCGCCGCACGGGAGTAGAAGAGTGGCAGATAGAACTCGATGCCGCGGAAGGTCATCCCCTGCTGGAGGGCTGCCACGTCGTGCTGATACTCCATCCGCGCCGGAGGGTGGCACAGCCGGAGGTCTAGCACCTCCTCGGCACTTGCTCTGGACCGGGCTATTCCGGAGGCCGCCAGCCGCGGCAGGGCCTCCGTGGCCGGGGCGAGACGAAAGCGCTCGACCTGGTGCTCCGTCCGCTGCGTGAGCGGGTCGAACACCCGCAGGCTGTCGATCTCATCGCCAAATAGCTCAATCCGCACCGGCCTGGACAGATTGGGGGGGAATACGTCGATCAAGCCGCCCCGCCGGCTGAATGTTCCTGGCTCCTCGACGACGGCATCGGGACGGTAACCGTTGGCGACCCAGTGCTCCAGGGTGCGCTGCAGATCGATCTCCTGCCCCTTCCGGTACTCACGCAGACCCAGCCTGAACTCGCGCAGCGGCAGGGTCTTGTGCATGAGGGCCCTGGCAGAGGCAACCACCAGGGGCGGATCGGAGGAAGGCAGGTCACCCGCAGGCCCGCTCTCAGCGCCGGACGCCCGCCAGCCGGCCAGGGATGTCAAGACGGCCAGCCGGTCACTCACCGTCTCCCGGGACCAAGCAACGCGCTCATAGGGCAGGGCATCCGGCTCAGGGAAAGCCTGGACGGCACTGCTTCCGGTCCAGACGCCCAGCTGGTCAAACCACTGGACGACCCTCTCCGCGCGTGCCGTCAGCACCAGAATGGGCCGGCGCAGCCGGCTGTAGAGGGCGGACACCACATAGGGGCGTGCCGGCGTGACGATTCCGAGCCCGCGGTGCAGGAAGTCGGCAGGCGGGGCGCCCGGTGGGTGGCCGAGGTCCGGCTGCGGCGCCGCCTCGCCGAGGCGCACTCCTTGTTCCACGGTCTGCTGGAGCTGCCGGTAGGCGTCCGACTCCTGCAGGAAAGGAAGGAGGCCGGCCAGGTTCACGATTGAGCCCCCTCTCCGGTGCTGGGGCCGGCATCCCCGGGGCCGACGCCAGCCTCCTGGCCGCGGCCCGTGCCTGGCGCAGGGGGGTTGTACCGCCCCATCGCCACGTCGATGCCCTCGGCCAGCCAGCACTCGATCGCCGAGACTGCGTGGTCGAGCACTTGCCGGACCACGACGAGCTCCTGCTCGGCGAAGGGAAGGAGCACATACTCGGCGGGGTCCATCCTGCCGGGCGGCCGGTCGATGCCCACCCGCAAGCGCGGGAAGGCCTGAGTGCCGAGGCGCTCTATGATAGAGCGCATGCCCTTGTGCCCCGCCGAGCCTCCGTCTGGACGCAGCCGGAGGCGTCCCAGGGGAAGATCCAGATCGTCCAGGACCACCAGGACCTGAGAGGGAGCCACGCCACACACCTGGCTGACTCGGCCGACGGCCCTCCCGCTCTCATTCATGAACGTCTGGGGTTTTGCCAGTGCCACAGGCCTGCCGCACACATCGCCCCTTGCCACATGGGCCGAGGTGCCCCGCAGCCGCGCAAAGCGCAGGCCATGGGCCTGGGCCAGCGCATCCACGACTCGGAATCCGATGTTGTGCCGGTGCCCGGCGTACTCGGCTCCCGGGTTGCCGAGGCCGACGATCAAAGCAGGTGAGGAGTTGAGCGGCGTGAAGAGGCCCTCCTGGGCAAGCATTACGCCCCGAGCTCGTCGCGGTCCCGTCCCGTCAGCCGGCGGAAGAGCGCGGTAAGTGCCGCCCTCAGGACAAACAGCAGTCCAATGCCGGCAAACACCGCGGCAACGATTTCCGCGCCCTTCACGGCCGCATCCCCTATGCCGGTAATGCCGAAAGGCAGCTTCACAGGCTCGGGCGTGGGCTCCGGCGTCCCTGTGGGAAGGGGGGTTTCCGTCGGCAGGGGTGTGGGGCTCGCCACAGTCGGCACGGCGACCACGATCGTGGCCGTCGGGGCAGGCGTCCTGGTGGGGCCGGCAGGCGTGCGCGTCGCAGCGGGCACCGGCGTGTCCGTCGGGCGCGCATTCACCACCTGGATGCCCCGCACAAAGAACTCGTCGTAGTTGCCGTCGAGCCGCACGGTGCGCAGCCGCAGACTATACGTGCCATCGGGGACAAGAGTAGTATCCCAGAGGCCCAGCCTCCCCTGGACCACGGGGACGGTGAAGGGTGAGCCCTGGAGAGGCGTCCACTGGTCACCCGGGTTGGGCTCCGGGCCGTAGTGGATTTCGTACTTCTGGAAGGAGGGATCGGATGCCGCACCCTCGATCGGGACCTGGCCTCGCACCGAGGCGCGGTCACGGGGTGAGGTGATCGCGCCGACAGCCCCGGCAAACGAGCCATGGAGCAGCAAGATCGCCAACAGGAATGCCGCCAGCGCACAGCCGGCCGCCGTTCGTCTCATGCTTTCGCGTCCCCCGATGGGCCTCGCCCTGTACGAACCGCGAGGCTATCGCAGCCAACATCACAGCACGCAATCGAGCGCTTTACTATAGCACAGCGGGGGGATGGCGGGCAAATTCCCGCCGCCAGAGAGACCCAACAGGTGGCTGGACACGGGCGCAGGCGCACTTCTTGCCGGATTCCGTGGGCAGGGGTAGAATCATACGCCATGGCGTCCAGTGAGCCCGCAGCAGGCATGGGGATGCAGCCGGACCAGAACCGGAGGCCGCTGAACAACCTCAAGTTCTGGCTAGGGCCTGCGCGCGCCGACTTTTTGTGGATGGACTTTTCCTACGTGCTCCTAGGGGTGGGTGCCGCGATGACCACTGCCGGCCGCGCCATCCACCTGGGGTACGTCCTGGTGGCGCTGGTCGGGGCGCTGGCGGCGCACGTCGCGGTCAACGCGCTCAACGAGTACTTTGACTTCAGGAGCGGGCTCGACCTGGCGAGCGAGCGGACACCCTTCAGCGGCGGGAGCGGCGCGCTGCGGGAGCATCCCGAGGCCGCACGGGGAGCCCTGGTCCTGGGGCTCACCGCACTGGCGGTCGCAGCCATACTCGGGCTTGTTCTCGTGTGGAGCGTCGGCTGGGGTTTGCTGCCGCTGGGCATCTTGGGGTTGGTGACCATCGTGCTCTACACCCCCTGGATCACGCACCACCCGATCCCGTGCCTGGTTGCCTGCGGGCTTGGCTTTGGCCTGATGGTCGCCGGCGTGAGCTACGTAGCCACCGGCCACTACACCTTGGCTGCCTCCTTGTGCGCGCTGGCGATGTTCTTCCAGGGAAACGCACTGCTGCTCCTCAACCAGTATCCCGACGTCGAGGCGGACCGAAAGGCAGGCCGGCGCCACCTGCCCATCGTTTGGGGACGCCGCAGGAGCAGTGTTGTGTATGGGTTCCTGCTGATGGGAGTGTATGCCTCGGTGCTGCTGGGGGTGGTGCTGCGCATCCTTCCCTGGCCGGCCCTGCTCCTCTTCGTCACTTTCCCACTCGCGGTCGTGACGGTAGCCGGCGTGCGTCGAAGCGCCGACGATCTTTCCAAGCTGGTACGCTACCTGGGATACAACGCGATCCTGAACCTCGCAAACCCTGCGCTAACTGGGCTTGGCCTGGTGCTGGCCGCGCTGCTGGAGATCAGAGCCGGATAGCCCGAGGAATCGAACCATAGGAGAGTAGAGTGAAGGAACCAAAGCTGCTGTTGGGGCCCATGCGCGCCCCATTCCTTGTCCTGCCCCCGGCCCTTGTGCTGTTGGGCGTCGGGGCAGCCGTGTGGTGGCAGGCCCAGCAGGCCCAGGCGGAGCCCATCAACTGGTGGCACGCCGTCCTGGTCTTGATCGGCTCGCTGGCGGCGCACATCAGCGTCAATGCGCTGAACGAGTACTTTGACTTTCGAAGCGGGCTCGATTTCCGGACGATGAAGACACCCTTCAGCGGTGGGAGCGGTACCCTGCCCGCCAAGCCCGAGATGGCCAGTGCAGCCCTGTGGACGGGCCTAATCTCGCTGGCCGTCTGCGGCGCGATCGGGATCTACTTCCTTGCCGTCCGCGGCTGGTGGCTTCTGCCCCTAGGTGTGCTGGGAATGATCGTGATCGTGGTCTACACCACGTGGTTGACGCGCAACTGGCTGCTGTGCCTGATCGCCCCCGGGCTGGGTTTCGGTACCCTGATGGTGATGGGTACGATTTTTGTGCTGACGGGGAAGTACTCCTGGACGGCGTTCTTTGCATCGCTGGTGCCCTTTTTCCTGGTGAGCAACCTGCTGCTCCTCAACCAGTTTCCCGATGCAGAGCCGGACAAGACGGTGGGACGAAAGCACCTGTTGATCGTGGCGGGTCACAAGGTGAGCGCGGTGGTGTACACGCTCTTCATGGCAGGTTGTTACGCGTCGATCATCGCAGGGGTGGTGCTCAAGCTGCTACCCGGCTGGGCGCTTCTCGGCCTCCTGACGCTGCCCGTGGCTGTGTTCACCTCAGCGACTGCCCTGCGCCACGGGCAGGACATGCCCAAGCTGGCGCCGGCGATGGGAATGAATGTGCTCATCAACATCCTGACCCCGGTCCTGGTGGGGGTTGGGATGTTGATCGCGGCGTAGAAAAGACAGGTGCGACGCACCTTCGAGGTGCGTCGCACCCGTATGGAAGAAAAGCCCGGCGTCTGCGGCCGGGCTTTGACTTCTAGTACTCCGGCATCGGCGGGGTCGGCGCCGCCTTTTCCTTCTCCGGCAGGTCGCTAATCAGCGCTTCCGTCGTCAGTATCA
>DAOQVR010000025.1:0-43147 GCA_035341665.1 Anaerolineae bacterium | reverse complement strand
GCGGCGGGGAGCAAGGTGGACGAGAGCCGGCACTACCCGTATGGTACGGAGCGCTCGCCGGTGGACGCCACCTTCCCGACCGACTATCGCTTCACCGGGCAGCTTCTGGACTCGTCGTTGGGGCTGTATCACATGGGGGCAAGGTGGTATGACCAGAGTGTTGGCCGCTGGGTCAGTCCCGATACCATTATGCCAGATCCTGCAGATCCGCAAAGTTTGAACACGTACTCGTATGCCGTCGGAAACCCCGTCAGGTACGTTGATCCCTCAGGGCATCAGCAGGTGCCACCTGAATTTGTCGAGTGGGCGTTTGGCGTTGCCGTAGGGGCAGGATCTGCGGCTCTGGCTGTGGATCTGGCGGTAGGTGGCGGTGCTGCGCTTTGCACACTTGGGCTTGGGATGGGTGCGTACTGTGGGACCGTATGGGCATTGCAGGATCTTGGTCGCGGCTATGCCTTGCCTGAGGAATACGACCCTGCCCAACCTTTTGGCTCGACCTATCCGCTGCCGGAATCCTCAACGCTAGCTATTGAGACTGGTGCGTTTTTCGTTGCGACCGGGGCAATTCGGAGCATGGCTGATCATCTAGGCTTTCTCTTCGGCTACGGAGCCGCTGGAATGCCGGGCTTTCCGAACCCGTACGACCGGCACGAGCCGAAGCAGGGCAATGATCCAAGGGTCAATGGCCGCCATCCGAGAAACGCTCTCGAAGGGATCAGGAAGAACATAGGGCGATCGGATCTCCGCACACTCTTTGCAGACAGTCTCACCGAGACACAGTACACTGCTCTGACCAATGATCTTGACAGCCTTGTGTGGGATCTCCAAAATGAGGGCTATTACTACGAACAATTCGGGTCCCAGCTGAGCCAGGAGATCCTTGGCCTGCTCCAGGAACTGGGGTATCTTGTTCCCTAGCGAAGAACGGCAAGCACGAAAAGGCACAGGCGACACATTATGGACGAGGAAATCGAAAGGGCACGAGCAAGGGCAGTTGAGAATGAGCAGATTACGGACATGCGTGTTATCCGGGATAGAGTATTCCGAAGGGATTTGCCGTTTGCGGTGAGAGTCGTTCTGACGGCTTTCGTAAAGGGCGATGAAAAGACAAGGGAACGAATACTGCGGGAGCTTGAGTCAGTGCAGTTTGGCGTGGGGTTTTTCGATCTCGTGTTTGAGTGGATGGCCGGCACCCTGCGCATCAAAGGAAAAACTGATGTTGCAGACCTTCATCATCAGATGGAGAGCTTCGTTCGCAGCCAGCGGGATGCAGGCAAGTCCGAATACTCGGTTGAGCAGCTGTTGCCAGGGTACATGGCCGTCATTGATCATGTGGTAGCTATCGAGATGCCTGATCTAGAGACAGTTGAGAAGGCCCTTGCCTTGATTCAGGAGAGCCATGCTTGGCGCAAGAACCATTTGAGCAGAGGTCCTGGAGCATGAGGCCCGGCCTTTCGTCTCGCTCGCGAACACGGATCGCCGTGATGGTAGTCCACGAAAGGTGCATCTCAGGCGAGGTCGCCCGGAGGATCGAGAAGGGTATTGTGGCCAAGACCGTGGAGAACTGCCCCTCAACGCTGCAAGTCATGCATGGACCAGAAATCGTGCCCTGCAGGAGGTCGAGCTCCCGAAAATCGGGATAAAGTGGGATAAGCCGGGCGGGATCTTGGGATATTCCTGGCGATCGACACCCGTATGTCGGTTCCACCACAACGGGCAATGGGTGATCCGCGAGGTAGCGGACGGCACGGACACCCTGCGGGCCGGCGTGGCGGGGACCATCGTCAAAATGGAGCTTGCAGGGAGGACGATCGTCTGGGGGGCGCCCACATAGGCCATCTCCACGCTCGCCGCCCCGGGGGACGGGGGCGGCTCTGGCCCGCAGTCGGACGGGCGTGCCGTCCTCGGTATGCCGCATCGGCAGCCGCCTACCCACGAAGCCGACGAGCGTGACTCACCAGAGGCGCTGCATCTCTCCCCTGGTAACCCAGTCGAAAGCTGGCCCTCAAAAGGCTGTCCAGAAAGCACGAGGCCTGTCATGCTGAGCGCGGCGATGCATCCCACTTCACTCCGCATCAGGCGGAATTAGAGATTCCTCGGTCGCTGCGCTCCCTCGGAATGACAGCTTCTGGACAGCCCCAGTTGGCTACTCGCCCGGCGGCGGTGCCTCCGCTGCCGGCTCGACCGCCCCGCCGCGCCAGTGGGCGCGCTCGGCGGGGTCAGAGAAGCGCGGCAGGATCGTCGCCGCATCCGGGAGCTGGACCTGGTCGCCGGGCGCCAGGTCGGCCTTGTTCTCTTTCTCGACCACCGGCTTGGCGGGTAGGGAAAAGAGGCCGACCTCGTCTCCCGGGCGGTGGTAGCGGCTCTCGATGTACGCCAACCCCAGGATCAGCCCATCCACGTCGACCGCTGCGCTGGTGACCCAGCCTACGGCGCGGCCCCGCCGGTTGACGACCGGGTCACCGGACTTGGGCATCCGGGTACCGCGCTCATTCATCCGGAAGCGGGCGACTTCCATGGTGCGCGCCTTGTCGCGCTCGATGTGTGCCGCCCGGCCGATGAAGTAGGGCTTGTGCAGCTTGACGTAGGACCCGAACCCGGCACCGACCGGTGAGATGGAGAAGTGGCCCTCCAGCTCGTGGCCGTAGAGGGGCAGGCCTGCTTCGGTGCGGGTCGAATCGCGCGCCGCCAGGCCGCAGGGCTGCAGACCGACGGGCTGCCCCGCCTCGAGCAGGGTCTCCCACCAGGCAACGGCCTGGTCGGGGTGGACAAAGATCTCGTAGCCAATCTCCTCGCCCGTGTAGCCGGTGCGCGAGATCACCAGGTCAAAGCCGGCCAGCGTGCACTCGATCAGGCCGGTCTTGGGCACCCGCGCCAGGCGGTCCGCCAGGCGCGCATCGTCCGCCAGGCTCTGCAGGATCGCCAGCGAGGCTGGGCCCTGGAGCGCCAGGTCGACGCGCATGTCCGCGCCGCTGGAGGGATCCTTCAGGTCGCGCAGGACAGCCGGGCGGAGCACCCTCAGCCCGGGGCGGTCACGGTCGATCAGCACCTTGCCGTTGTTGACGGCATTCAGCCAGGCCCAGTCCTTGTCGGCGTTGGAGGCGTTGACGACCATCAGATAGCGGTCCTGGCTGCGGCGGTAGACCATCAGGTCGTCAATGACGCGGCCGTCCTGGTCGAGGAAGTAGGCATAGAAGCTCGTGCCGGGGTCGAACCAGCGGACATAGTTGCTGCACACCAGGTCCAGGAACTCGGCGGCGTGGGGGCCGCTGATCTCAAAGACGCCCATGTGGGCCACGTCGAAGAGGCCGGCAGCCTTGCGGACGGCGTTGTGCTCGTCGAGCACGCCGGTGTACCAGACGGGCATCTCCCAGCCGGCGAAGGGGATGACCTTCTTGGTGTGGGCTTTGTGCCAGTCGTAGAGGGGCGTGCGCTTGAGGGGCGCGTTCTCCAGCTCCTGCCACTGGAAAGTGGGCAGCGCAGGGCAAGGACGCGCCGGGTCGAGGCTGCGACCGCCCACGAAGTAGGGCTTGCGGAGCTCGAAGCGGCCCTGCTGCCCGGCCTGGTAGAGGGCAAGACCGGTGGGGCGCGCGGTGCCGGCCGCGTAGTCGGGCAGGCCGGAGGCGGCGCGCCGCGCGAGAAGAGCCTCCGGGCTGCCCGGCGCCGCACCCGCCGCGAGCAGGCGGTCGTAGACGGCCTGCACCAGGGCAGCCGACACGATCAGGGCATAGTGGTTCGCGCCACCCTGGAGGGAGTACCCCGGCAGACCCCCGGCGCGCGCCAGAACCTCCGCCGCGGCGGGCCCGTCCAACGCGAGCGCGACCATGCACTCGACAACCGGCGCCTGGCGCAGGTCTTCCACGGTCACCGGTCCCTCCACCTTGGCGAAGAGGTCGTCCTGGTCGAAGAGGGTATAGCCGTCGCCCAGGGCACGCAGCCAGGCCTTGACGCGCTCATGGTTCTCGGGGTTGGTGATGAGAATGAAGCGATCCCTGCCGAGGCCGTCGGGCTCCAGGCGGCCCACGGCGACATCGTCGATGACCACCCCCTCCTTGTCGAGCAGGAAGGCCGGCTGTGCCTGCCCCGGCTCGAGGGCGGCTACGTCGCTGGTCAGGGCCTGCTGGAGGGCAGGCTCGGCGCGCTCGCCGGCGACGAGGAGGAGGCCATGGTCGGAGCGGTCAAAGAGCAGGGTGCCGCCCGACTGTGCCTCGGAGCGGGTGGCGGGGCGGAGACCGGGATAGGGGAGGATCACGGTATCGGCCAGGGTGGAATAGTGCGGGTAGCCGGTGCCCCTGTCCGCCGTCTCGGCAATTCCCCTGGCCGCGAGGGCCGCCACCTCGGCCTTGATCTGCTCGAAGAGGTCGAGGTCAATCTTGCCGCGCGGCAGCTCGCCGCCCAGGCCGATGTAGGAGAAGGGACGGATACCGGTCAGGGTCTTGTGGATGAGGCCGGCCACCTCGTCGATCTCGGCCGGGCCAAAGCCGCGCTGGGTGAGCCAGGGCGTGCCCAGGCGGATGCCCATGGCGAGGGCCGTCACAGTGTCACCGGGGATGGTATTCTTGTTGGCGACGATGCCGGCCATGTCGAGCAGGCGCACCGCCGGCTCGCCGCGCAGCGGGAACCCGGTGGTCGTCTTGACGCTGTTCAGGTCGAGAACGCAGAAGTGGGTGTCGGTGCCGCCGTAGGCCGGCTTCAGGCCGCGCTTGCGCAGCCCTTCGACGAGGGCGGCCGCGTTCTCTTTGATCCTGTGCTGCAGCCGCCGGAAGGGCTCGCTCTGCGCGATCTTGAAGGCGACGGCCATGGCGGCGAACTTCATGGTGTGGGGGCCGCCCTGCTCGCCGGGAAAGACCGACAGGTCGATCTTGTTGGCCATCTCCTCGCTGGTGGTCAGGATGACGGCGCCGCGCGGACCGCAGAGGGTCTTGTGGGTGGTGAAGGTGACGACGTCGGCATAGCCGACGGGGCTGGGAAAGGCTCCTGCGATAACCATGCCGGCCGGGTGGCTGATGTCGGCGAGGAGCACGGCACCGACCTCGTCGGCGATGGAGCGGAAGGCGGCCCAGTCAGGCGCCCAGGGGTAGGAGGTGTAGCCGGCGATGATCATGCGCGGGCTGTGCTTGCGCACGAGGTCCCGGATCTCGTCATAGTCGAGCCGGCCCGTTTTCTTGGCGACGCCGTAGCTGACGACGTTGTAGCGCTTGCCCGAAAAGTTGAACTGGCTGCCGTGGGTCAGGTGCCCACCCTGGTAGAGGTCCATGCCCATCACGGTGTCGCCGACGTTGACGACGGCATCATAGACGGCCAGGTTGGCGGCGGCGCCGGAGAGGGGCTGCACATTGACGTAGACGTCCTTGGCGGCGACGCGCTCATTGGCAAAGCAGGCGGCGCAGCGGCGCTGGGCGAGCGTCTCGACAAAGTGGACATAGTCGACGCCCTTGTAGAAACGGCGGTCGGCGTAGCGTCGATAGTAGGCGAGTTGGTGGGGGTAGTCGAGGAGCAGCTCCTCGTCGTCGCGGGTCATGCGCAGGGGCGGGTAGCCTTCGGCGTACACGTTGTTGAAGACGGAGCCGAGGGCCTGGCGCACGGCGCGCGGGGCCATCGACTCGGAGGGGATCATGATCAGCTTGCGCGCCTGGCGCTCTTCTTCGAAGCCGATGATCTCGTCGACGTCGGGATCGATCTCGCGCATCTCGGCACCGAGAAAGGCGTCCCAGTATTCCTGCTCTGACATGGCAAACACTCCTTCGTGCCTCTATTCTATGACCAACCGCGGCCGCTGAGCAGCGTTTGGCCGGGCTATCTTCGCCCGCTATTGACTGGAAGAGGGCGTACCCGGATTCCCCGCTCGTTCACGCTAACCAGTGCGCCCCTCTCAAGATCAGCACGCAAGCGCACAACGACCTCAGCCAAGTAGTGGTTCACACGAAACGGCCGCATGTCGTCGAGCCGGAATGTGATGACACTCGGGCTTCTGTCCTGGCTAAGAGCCACGATCCGGCCGAAATCCAAGTCGTGGGTGAGGATCACGCGCTCCTCACACCGTGCCTTTGCGATGATGCTCGCATCATCAAGGCGCTGAAGGCCTTGCTCGCGCAGGTGAACCGCATCGTGGCCCTGGCCGCGCAGCCAAGTGACTGTACTTTGCGCCAGGCCCATGTCGGCGAGGAACCTCACGCAGTGACTTCGGTAGGAACAAGGATAGTATCTTCAGTTGTCCATGCAGCATAGCGCAGGGCTTGCCGAAGATCCTCCGGTTCCAAGTCCGGATACTCCGTGACGATCTCCTGGAAGGTCATCCCATTCGCGACCAGGTTGACCACAAGAGACACCGATATGCGCATTCCCCGGATGCACGCCTTGCCGCCCAGGATATCGGGGTCGAATGTGATCCGATCAAAGCCAAACATCGCCAACTCTCCCTTCGGGCATCTTTCACCCACACTAGGCATGTTCATTCTAGCATCAAACCGCCCTGCTGGCAACTCGCAGCGGACGAGTCCCGGCAGAAGCCTGCGCAGGTCCGAGCGTCCTGCCGCCGGGGGCCGAACCGAGGCAGCCCCGCCGTTCATGGAAGACGATGCCACATTCAGCAGGTGCGACTCCGCCCTGGACGAGGATCGGAGGAGAGATCACTGCACCGACACCGGGGACCGACTGTACGGAACCGAATGGGATACGACCGGTCTGGCCGGGTATTCTGAAATCGAAGCGAATGTTCTAGATAACAGCGGCCTATGGTGCAACGGCAAGCCGGAACCTCCGGCAGGGATCTGCAGCAATTGGAGCCAAAACACACGGAAGCCGGCCGGAACAGGCGCCCATATGCGCCGAGGCAGCGGAGAAGCGCAAGCGCCGGGTACGGCGCACCGCAGGCAGGTGTGCCGCACCGCGTATCTTCCAGGCGCGCACCAGGCGCGGTCCCCGAACTCCGGCTATTGCACCCCCGGCACCACGTGGCGCGGCACGTCGTGCCCGCGCGCCCAGGCGGCCTCGACCAGGGCGTACATGCCCCCCGAGACGAGCGAGTGCCCCCCCATGATCGCCGGCACGGGCGCCGCCACCGCGGCCTCGGTCAGCGCTCGGACGAAGGGGTCGGACACGTCCGCAGGCCGGCGCAGGTCGGAGTAGAAGCGGTCGGCGTCGGAGGGCCAGAGGCGCCGGTGGGCGAAGAGCACGCGGTTGTCGAGAAAGATGGCCTGGCCCATCGTCGCCAGCTCGTGGAAAAAGCGCTCCAGGCCCACAGCGTCCAGGTAGTAGCCCAGGAGGCTGCGCGCCTCGCCGCGGGCCAGGCGGCCGCTGGCGCGCATGCCGCGCTCTTCGGAGAGCACTCGCGTCGAGCAGGCCGTCTCGCGCTCCAGGTAGCCCCAGGTGGCCGAGGAGACGCGGCCGGCTACCAGGATGGTGGCGTCGCGGTCCAGCATCAGCGGCAGGGCGGCGTCCAGCGCCGAGGTGTCCAGGTGCAGCGAGTCGAGGTAGGCCCGGGCATGGGGCCCGGTGCCGGGATGCACCGCGAGCGTGAGAAGGTCGGTGGGGGTGTCGACGTCGAGCTGGGTCGCACCGCTGCGCGGCAGCTCGCGGATGGGCAGGCCCGCGTCCTCGCCCAGCAGCCAAGCCAGCTCGTTGTCGTTCTTCGGCGGCGGCTGATTCAGCAGGGCGGAGGTGGGGCCGAAGGCAGCAAAGTCGGACGAGTAAAAGTTGTTGGTCACCAGCAATTGGTCTGCGCCCAGGACCGCCTCGGCGATGGAGGCCATGTCGGAGGCAGGCAGCAGCGGCCCGGCCCCTCCTCCGATGTAGAAGCAGCGCCGCATGTCGTGGCGCGCGATTAGCTCCGCCAGCCGCCGCCCAAAGTGGAACGGCTCGCCCGGCGGGTCGATCTCGACCTGGACGGGCAGGTGGGCCAGTTGGCCGGCAAGGCGCGGCGAGTTGGTCGAGACGACGATGGGGCTCAGCGCGGGCACGGTCAGCGCCCGGGCGACCAGGTCGACGGTGATGGCCTGCCGGGCCAGGCTGACCATCTGCTCGGGCAGGCTGCCCTCGGTCGAGCCGGTCATGATGAGCATGGGCAGCGATTCGCTGGGCATGGGGGGATTCTAGCATTGGGAGGCAGGGGTGTCAACCAGGTGCGCCGCACCCACAAATGCAGCGCTCCGGCGGGGAGGATCGCGGTTGCGCAGGCGGCGGGATCTGCTTACAATGGGACGTGGCAACCCGCGGGTGAAAGGAGAGAAGATGCACAACGGGATAGCGGCCTACAGGACCAAGATCCTGCCGCTGCGGGCGCAGGCGGAGGTGCGGAACAACTGGCTGAAGGAGCGACTGGAGAGACTGCTGCCGGAGCTGATGGCGCGAGAGGGGCTCGACCTCTGGATCGTGAGTGCCCGGGAGTACAACGAGGACCCGGTGATCATGAGCATGCTGCCCGAGCCGGCCATGTCGGCCCGGCGGAGGACAATCCTCGCCTTCTTCCGAAACGCGGATGGAAGCGTCGACCGCCTGACCTTGGATCGCTACGGGCAGGGCGACTATTACCAGGCCGCCTGGGACCCGGGCACCGAAGAGCAGCTGGCCTGCCTCGCCCGCGTCATCCGCGAGCGAGACCCTAGGAGCATCGGCCTCGACGTCTCAGAGGAATTCGCCTTTGGGGATGGCCTCAGCCACGGCGAGTACGAGGGGCTGGCTGCTGCGCTGGGGGAGGAGATGATGTCCCGCGTGCGCAGCGCGGAGCGGCTGGCGCTGGGCTGGCTGGAGCGGCGCACGCCCGCCGAGATGACGGTCTACCCCGGCCTGGTGGAGATGGGCCACGCCCTGATCGGCGACCTCTATTCCTCTCGCCTGATCCAGCCGGGCATCACCACCACGGACGACCTGGTGTGGTGGCTGCGCCAGACGATGCACGACCTCGGCCTGCAGGCCTGGTTCCAGCCGACGATCGAGATCCAGGCGCCCGGCCAGGGGTTTGATTCGCCGGCAGGCGGCGCCAAGGGGCAGCGGACGCTGATCCTGCCGGGCGACCTGCTGCACTGCGACGTCGGCTTCAACTACCTGGGGCTCGCCACAGACCAGCAGCAGCACGCCTACATCCTCCGGCCGGGCGAGACAGACGCACCCGAAGGCCTCAAGGCCGCCCTCGCAGAGGGCAACCGCCTCCAGGACATTCTCGGCGGTGCGATGGTGGTGGGCCGCACGGGCAACCAGGTGCTACAGGCTGCCCTCTCGCAGGCCTGGGCCGAGGGTCTCCGGCCGAGCATCTATACGCACCCGATCGGCTATCACGGGCATGCCGCCGGCCCGACCATCGGGCTGTGGGACCAGCAGGGTGGGGTCCCCGGCAGGGGCGACTATGAGCTGTTCGACCATACCTGCTATGCCATCGAGCTGAACGTCCGCAAGCAGGTGTCCGAGTGGGGTGGGCAGGAAGTGCGCATCGCCCTGGAGGAGGACGCAGCGCTGGTGGAGGGCCAGTTCCGGTGGCTGTCGGGGCGGCAGACTCGGCTCCACCTGGTCGGAACGCCCTAGGCGCGGGGCCGGGGCCCAACAGAAGCAAAGAGCGCAGGGGGTGCTTGGAGGCATCCCCTGCGCTCGCTCTGGCCGATGTCAACCGGCCTGCGGCAGGCTATTCCTGCGACTCTTCCCGCTCGACACGGATGGTGCAGCCGCCCAGCACGGCACCCAGCGCGGCGATCGCCAGGATCTGGGGCATCCACAGGACCATGACGGCGCCGGCAGCCACCCCGGCCCCGAAGGGGATGTCGAGGATGGTCCGTCCCTTGCGGATGACCTGAAGCCGGCGCACACGGCCCTCGTGCACCATCTTCTCGATGTTCTTCTGCAGGTCGCGCGCCTGCACCTTGGTCTCTTCTATCACCGTCCGGCCGCCTTCCGGAGCGGTCCCGCCCTCGTCCTCACTCATCGCAGTCCTCCATCTTCTCTTGCCTAGTCTCCGCATGCGCGAGTCGCATGCAACTTCTATACGGCTGCGGCGTATAAGAGTTGCAGAGAAGTAGTGTGACCGCTTGTGCCTCAAACTTGGCGTCGGTTGACGCCCCCCACGATCCATGTATAATCGCGCAGGGGCCATCCCTTATCCTAAATGCCATTGCATCGAGGAAGATGCCGCTGCCCGCGACAACGGTGTACGGCTTCTCGCCCTAGTTCCTAGAGAGAGGAGGTGAGGCAAAATGGCAATGAAGATCTCGGAGGAATGCATCTCGTGCGGCGCGTGCGCAGCCGAGTGCCCGGTGGACGCCATCTCTGAGGGTGACACGCAGTACAACATCGACCCAGCGGTGTGCGTCGAGTGCGTCGGTTACTTTGACGAATCGCAGTGCGTTCTCGCCTGCCCGGTAGACGCCATCAGCAAGCTGTAGGCAGCAATCGCCCCCGGCACAAACTGCCGGGGGCTTGGTGCGGCCCGGCCCAGAGGCCGGCCGCAGCAGGTCGCAAAAACAGAGCGCCGGGTGCGCGGGGGCTTGCGCTCCCATCCTGCCCGGCGTTCTTGGCTAGGTGCCGGCCGTCGCCCGTCGCCCGCGGAGGAATGCCTCGCGGTTGAGCGCCACGTGCTTGGGCGGCACCCGCGCGCCGATCGCCTCGAGCCACTGCTCGGCCGGGACCTCCAGGAAGGTGGAGAGGGCGCCCAGCAGCACGACGTTGGCCGCTCGTGGGTTGCCCAGCTCTTCAGCGATGGCAGTGCCGGGCACCAGGTGCATGTGGCCGGTCAGTGGGCGATAGGCGGCCAGCAGCTCCTCCTCCGTCGGGTAGTGGGCACCGCCCGAGCTGACCGTGATGGGCTTGATGACGAGCTGGTTGACCACGGCAGCGCCCCCAGGCCGCAGGAACTCGGCGTAGCGCAGCGCCTCCGCCTCCTCAAAGACCAACAGGAGGTCGGCTTCCCCGAGCCCGATCAGCGGCGAGTGAACGCGCTCCCGATCCCAGCGGACGTGCGTGTTGACGCTCCCGCCGCGCTGCGCCATGCCGTGCACCTCCGACTTTTTCACGTCGTAGCCCGACGCCAGCCCGACGTCGGCCAGCACGTTGCTCGCCAGGATGGTCCCCTGGCCGCCGACGCCGGCCAGCAGGAAGCTGTAGCTCTTGTTCATTCTGCCATCACCTGCTCGCGAAACAAGATCGCCTTTCTCGGGCACACCTGGGCACACACCTCGCACCCGGTGCAGAGGGTCGCATCGATCAGCGCCTTGGGCCGCTGCGTCTTGGCGTCCAGCTCTTCGCTCTTGAGGATGGACGGGCAGCCGATGCGGAAGCACATCGTACACCCGTTGCAGATTTCTGCGTTCACCCGGAGCGGAAGCCAGCGCTTGCGCGCACCGGGCAGCAGGGCGCACTCCTCGCGCACGATCAGCACGCTGGGGCCCTCGGCCTGGAGGTACTCCTTGATCGCCTTGTCGACGCCGGCTACGTCGTAGGCGCGGACCGTCTTGACGCGCTCAATCCCCAGGGCACGGACCAGCGGCTCGAGCTCGAGCTGCGGTGATTCCTGCATCTGAAGGGTGTAGCCGGTGCCGGGGTTCTGCTGGTGCCCGGTCATGCCGGTTATGCGGTTGTCGAGGATGAGGGTGATGACGTTGCTGCGGTTGTAGGCGACGTTGGCGAGCGCCGGCAGGCCGGTGTGGAAAAAGGTCGAGTCGCCAATGACCGCCACCATCCGCTCGCCGATGCCTGCCTGGGCAGCGCCATGGGCGACGCCGATGCCGGCGCCCATGCAGCCGCAGCTGTGGATGGCCGACAGGGGCGGCAGCAGCCCCAGGGTGTAGCACCCAATGTCGCCGGCCACCGCCACCTTGTGCTTGTTGAGGATGTGGAACACCGGGCGGTGGGGGCAGCCGGGACAGAGCACCGGGGGACGGCCCGGGACCTCCGGCTTGTCCAGCTCCGGCACGGGAACGTGGGCAGACTCGGGCAGCAGGCCGGCCCGGATGGCGCTCTCGCGGACGACGCGGGGATCGAACTCGCCGCACAGCGGAAAGATGCTCTTGCCCTCGCAGTCGATTCCTGCCAACCGGATCTCTTCTTCCAGGAAGGGATCGAGCTCTTCGATGACGATGAGCCGCTCGACCCGCGCGGCGAACTCGCGCACCATCCTGGGCGGTATCGGGTAGGTCATCCCCAGCCGCAGGATCGAGGCGCCGGGAAACACCTCGCGGGCGTACTGGTACGACACGCCGCAGGTGACGATCCCGAGGTCGGTGTCCCTCCACTCCACGCGGTTGTAGGCAAAGGACTCGGCGAATTCGGCCACGAGCCGGATGCGCTCCTCGATCACAGGGTGGCGCTGCCTGGCGTTGCCGGGGACCATGACATACTTGGCCGGGTTGCGGGGGAACTTGGCCGGGGGCTCCCGGCCCGATACCAGCTCCTCCACGTCCTCAGCCAGCTCGACAGGGCTGCTGGAGTGGCAGATGCGGGTCGTCAGCCGCAGGAAAACCGGCGTGTCGAACTGCTCGCTCAGCGAGAGGCCCACTGCCACCAGGTCCTTGGCCTCCTGGCTGTCGGAAGGCTCGATGCAGGGGATACGGGCGAACTTGGCGTAGCGGCGGTTGTCCTGCTCGTTCTGCGACGAGTGCATGTCGGGATCGTCGCCGGTGACGATCAGCAGGCCTGCTTCCATGCCCGTCATCGAAGCGTAAAAGACCGAATCGGCCGCGACGTTGACACCGACGTGCTTCATGGTCGCCATGGCGCGCCGGCCGGCATAGGCAGCGCCGACGGCCACGTCGACTGCGACTTTCTCGTTGGTGGCCCACTCAGCATAGACGCCCGGGTAGCGGGCGAGCTCCTCCAGGATCTCTGTGCTGGGGGTGCCGGGGTAGGCAGAGGCAACCTTGACACCCGCTTCCCATGCCCCGCGTGCCACCGCCTCGTCCCCCGAGAGCAATCGTTTCATGCGCATCACCTCCATTGGTGAAGATCAACCGTATGGCTGCGTGAGGCAGGAGCGTCTGCCTCCTAGAAGGCCGAACCCGCCCTGGGCGAGGGACGGGTTCTTGTGGTGAGCCGTGCTGGACTCGAACCAGCGACCCGTTGCTTAAAAGGCAACTGCTCTTCCAGGCTGAGCTAACGGCCCATGAGCTCCCCTATTCTACCCGCTGTGCGTCACTCCCGCAAACCGGTTTCGGGGCCTGAATCTTGCATAGCACTGCCCTCCTGCCGCTTATAGTCGACGAACCGGTAGCCGATGCCGCGCTCTGTGAAAATGTAGCGCGGGTTCGGCGGATCGGGCTCGATCTTTTGGCGCAGGTAGGTGACGTACAGCCGGAGCAGCCCCGTTTCTTCGCGGTACTCGTAGCCCCACACCTTCGAAAGCAGCATCTCGTGCGTCATCACCCAGCCGGCATTGTTCACGAGGTGGTAGAGCAGCCGGTACTCGGTGGGGCGCAGCCGGACCCTCTGCCCCTCCACGATGACCTCGCGCTGGCGAAAGTCGACCTGGAGCCGGTCGTCGATCCGGATGACGGTCCGGCTGACAGGGCTTGGCATCTCGGCACGCCGGAGCACGGCCTTGATGCGGCTGGCAAGCTCCTTCGGGCTGAAGGGCTTGGTCACGTAGTCATCCGCGCCCAGCTCGAGGCCCCGAATACGGTCGGACTCGTCGCCCTTGACCGTGAGCATAATGACCGGCACGGTCGAGATCTCGCGGAGCCGCCCCAACGTCTCAAAGCCGTCCATCTCCGGCATCATCACGTCGAGGAGCACCATGTCGGGGATCTCGTCGCGTACCTTTTCGAGCGCCTCGATGCCATTGCCGGCTTCCGCGACCCGGTACCCCTCCAGCTCGAGGTTCATGCGCACGAAGCGCACCATGCGCGGCTCGTCGTCGACGATCAGGATCAGCTTGTCGCCAGGAGAGACCAAGGTACCCCCCTCACTTCCGTGGAAGCGTGAACATGAAGATAGAGCCCCGGCCGGGCATGCTCTCGACCCAGACGCGCCCGCCGTGGGCCTCCACGATGGCCTTGACCAGGTACAGCCCAAGCCCCGTGCCCTCCGTGCGGCGGCGCAGCCCGGAGTCGACCCGGTAGAAGCGATCGAAGATGCGGTCCTGGTCCTCTGGGGCGATGCCAATTCCCTGGTCGGCGACGTACACCGTGACGCCGGCCTGGTCGGAGCGCCCTCCCACCCATATCGTTCCCCCTTCGGGCGAGTACTTGACCGCGTTGCTCACCAGGTTGGTGAGAACCTCGCCGAGGCGCTCGGGATCGCCCCAGACGGTGGGAAAGTCGGGCCCAAAGTCGAGCTCGAACTTGTGGACGGCCGTCTGCGTGCGGAAGCCGGCGATCGCCTTCTCTGCCAGGCGGGGAAGCTGCACGTCGGTCGGCTCGAGCTTGAGCCCGCCCGCCTGGATGCGGCTGGCCTCCAGGAGGCTGTCGATCAGGCTCGCCAGGTGGTCGGCTTCTTCGGCGATGACGCCGAGCGACTCGTGGACCGTCTTCCGGTCCCAGTCGGCATCCTCGCGGCGCAGCGTCTCGGCGTAGCCCTTGATGAGGGCCACGGGTGTCTTGAGCTCGTGCGACACGACCGAGACAAAGGTGGACTTGAGCTCTTCCGCCTGGCGGAAGCGGGTGATGTCCACCACGTTCAGGATGACGCGCGCCAGGCCCCCTTCGTCGTCGTAGAGCGGCGTGAAGGTGACGCCCACGCTGACAGGCGGACCGCTCCGGCGGACGACATCTCCCTCCAGGTAGACCCTGGCCTCCGTGCCGGAGGAGCGGCGGGGAGGGAGCGCAGGCAGCGCGACGGGCGCACCCCGGCGGTCGTGGAGTGCCAGGACGTCGCCGGCCGGGCGCCCCAGTGCCTGCCGCTCGTCCCAGCCGGTCATGTGCCCGAGCGCGCGGTTGAACACCTGGACGCGCCCGGCTTTGTCGAGGATCAGGACGCCGTCCGCGCTGTTTTCGATGATCGCCGCCAGCGCTTCACGCTCTTCGCTGGCCTCCTGGTAGAGCTCCGCATTGCGCACGGCAATGGCGGCCTGGTCGGCAAAGTCCGCCAGCAGCGCCCGGTCGCCGGCCGAGAAGGCCCCCCCGCTCGAGCGGAAGATGTAGATGGCGCCGATCAGCTTCTCCTCGATCGAGAGGGGCAGCGCCACAACCTGGCTGAGGGCCAGTCCGGCGGCCGTGGCAGCCATGCGCAGCCGCATCTCGAGATCGGGCAGTGCCCAGCGGCCCATCGCCTCCGACAGCTCCCGCATCCGGGGCAAGTCGGACCAGAGGGGCTGGAAGAAGCGGAGCAAGCCCGCGGGCAGGCCGTAGCTTGCCCGCACGTGCATCACGTCGTCCCGCCCGCGCAGCACGATGAGCCCGCCCTGACCCCGCAGCAGCTCTGCCGCGCTCCGGAGCGTCAGCTCCAGGAGCGAGGGCAGGTCCAGCCGGGACGTCATGGCCCGGCTGATCTGCAGCAGGTAGTCGCGCTGGCGGAGCTGATAGTCCTGCATCAGCAGCAGCCCTTAGGCGCCATACTTGGCCAGGCGCAGCGCGTGGCCCATCGCCAGCGGCATCTCGTCCGTCGCAGGGAAGGTGCCGAGGCTGCCCCGTGCGCAGGCGCGCTCCCCGAACTCGACGCTGCCGTCCGGCAGGCAGTAGCGGCTCCAGAGCAGCGTGGGAACCGGGTGCCAGGAGTGGCTCTTCAGAACCGAAGGTGTGGAGTGGTCGCCCGTCACGATGAGCACGTCGGGATTGAGCGCCAGGATGGCCGGGACGACAACCTCGTCTACGTGCTCGATGACCTTTGCCTTCAGCTCAAAGTTGCCGTCCTCGCCCGCCGAGTCGGTCTTTTTCACGTGGAAGAAGAAGTAGTCGTACGCATCCCAGTGGGCGCGCAGCGCTTCCACCTCGTCCTCGACTTCGTCGCCGGGCACGGGCAGCACCGTCATGCCCACCAGGCGAGCGACCCCGCGGTACATCGGGTAGGTGGCGATGGCACCCGCCCGCAGTCCATAGACCTCCGGAAACCTGGGCAGTCCCGGGTCCTTGGCCAGGCCGCGCAGGTTGAGTGAGTTGGCCGGCGGGTGGTCGCGCAGGGTCTGGCGCGCAGCGGCTATCCACCGGTTCACCAGCGCCGCGGTGGGCTCGGACGCCTCATCCTGCGCCCGAGCCGGCAGCGGAGGCACGCCCAGCTGCTGCGGGTCCGTGTCGGCGATGTTGGCATGGAGGGTCTGCCCGGCCGTTGGGCGCAGCACCAGCACAAAGCGATAGTCCTTCACCGTCTCGACAAAGGTCTGGACGCCGGGCAGCTCGATGCCTCGCAGCAGGGCCACCAGCTTCTCGTTCACCTCCGTGGCGATGCGCCCCGCCCGCCGGTCGGTGATGCGCCCCTGGTCGTCGACGCTGCAAAAGTTGCCGCGGGCCGCGACATCCTCCGGCTGAAGCTCAAAGCCGATCCCGAGCGCCTCGAGCACGCCGCGGCCGATGTCGTAGCGGATCGGATCGTAGCCAAAGAGGGCCAGGTGCGCCGGCCCGCTGCCGGGTGTGATGCCCAGGCGGACGGGGACGGCGAGGCCGAGCTGCGAGCGGGCGGCGAGGGCGTCGAGGTTGGGAGTGTGGGCCGTCTCCAGCTCGGTTTTGCCGTCGAGCGGGCGCGGGGCACCCCCCAGCCCGTCCATCACGAGATGGACGATCTTGGTGTCCGCTTTCGCCCGGAGCGATTGGATAAGCTCAATAGACATGTTGGTTCCCTTCTCTAAAAAGCAATGCACAATCCTCTGGCCGAGAATTGTGCATTGCCTGTGGCCAGCCGGATGCGAGCTTAGCGGATGGCTTTCTCGGTCTCCCGGTCAAAGAGATGGATGTTGTCCATGTTCACGGCGACATCCATGCGGTTGCCGACGCGGGCGCGGGTGCGCGGATCGGTGATGGCAATGAACTGCTTCTTGCCGGTCAGCAGGTAGACATAGATCTCCTTGCCCATCAGCTCGGTGACGTCCACGTCGGCAGTCATCGGCTCGGACCGGATCCCGGGCGGGACGAATTCGGCATCGTGAAAGTCCTCGGGCCGCGCGCCAAAGACGACCTGCTTGCCGACATACGGCCGGGCGGGCAGCGCCTTCTCGGCGGATAGCTTGAGGCGGAAGGTGCCGCCGTCTACGTAGAGGTCTCCGTCCTGCTCGACCAGCGTCACGTCGAAAAAGTTCATGGCCGGGCTGCCGATGAAGCCGGCGACGAAGATGTTGTCGGGGCGGTCGTAGAGCTGCTGCGGCGTGTCCAGCTGCATCATCAGGCCGTCCTTGAGCACGCAGATGCGCGTGCCCATCGTCATGGCCTCGGTCTGGTCGTGGGTGACGTAGATGAAGGTGGTCTCCAGGCGCTGGTGCAGCTTGCTGATCTCGGCACGCGTCTGGACGCGCAGCTTGGCGTCGAGGTTGGAGAGCGGCTCGTCCATCAGGAAGACGGCCGGCTCGCGGACGATGGCGCGGCCCAGGGCAACGCGCTGGCGCTGGCCGCCGGAGAGCTGCTTGGGCTTGCGGTCGAGGAGGTTCTCGATGCCGAGGATGCCGGCGGCCTCCTTCACGCGGCGGTCAATCTCTGTCTTGGGCGTCTTGCGCAGCTTCAGGCCAAAGGCCATGTTGTCGCGGACGGACATGTGAGGATAGAGGGCATAGCTCTGGAAGACCATGGCGATGTTGCGATCCTTGGGAGGCACGTCGTTGACGACGCGATCGCCAATGCTGATCTTGCCCTCGCTGATCTCCTCCAGGCCGGCGAGCATGCGGAGGCTGGTGGACTTGCCACAGCCAGAGGGCCCGACGAAGACGAGGAACTCTTTGTCTTCGATAAAGATGTCGAGGTCCTCAACCGCCACGACGTCGCCGTACTTTTTCCACACGTGATCATAGGTGATGCTTGCCATGTAGTATGTTCATCCTTTCATGATCGAGACGAAGAGGACAGAACTTTGCGGTCGCACCGATTGGGTGCGGGCATCATGCCAAAACCGTTCCTCGACGTCCCACGGGTGTCCGATTTCTGCCGGTAACCGGCGAACCTGCGACCTGCACGATTAGCCCTTATAGGCACCTCCTGTGTGCCGGCCTGGAAGGACATCCATCGCCGGGGCCCCCGTCCTCCCTCCGGCGGCGGCGATCAAGGGCCCGACGCGTACCTCATTATACCAGATGGTCCCACAAGGCGCAAGCGCACACCCGGCTAGGAAGCTCCTACCGCACGACCAGCACCGGGCGGTCCATCTGCACCAGTATCTTGTGCGCAATGTCGTCGAGCAGGATGCGCTGCCAGCCGGCGCCCCGGTGTGCGCCGATGACGACCAGGTCGTAGCGTCCCTCCTGCGCCTCCGCCAGGATCTCGTCGACCACCAGGCCATGGCGTATCTTCGGCCAGACGCGCACGCCAGGGTGCTCAAGGGCATGGATGTCCTGCTCCAGCACCTCGCCTTCGGGGGTGTGCCCTTCGATCAGCTCCTCGGCTTCGGCCTGCAGGTCGCTGTCCTGGATGCCCGGCGCGGCACAGATCTGCGACATGACATGCAGGACGGTGACCTCTTCCTCTCCACGCAGGAGGTCGGCCAGCTGGGCGGTGAAGCGTGCCAGCAGCGAGGGAACGCTTGTGGGCTGCGCAGGCGCCACGGGTCCCAGCTTGGCCAGCGGCCCCTCGGCTCCGCTGTCGCAGACCAGGATGCGGACGACCGGCCCCGTCTTGCGCTTGGCGACGATCACCGGGCAGGGAGCGTGCTCGACCACGCGGATGGTGTCCGACCCATCGAGCAAGCGTACGACGAGATTGGGGTTCGGATTCTCTCCGACAACGACAAGGTTGTACTTGCCCTCTTCTGCCTCGGCGACGATCTCGCGGGAGGCGTGGCCCATCCTGACCTTGGCGGTCACGGCGATTCCCTGGAGGAGCTCGCGTGCCTGCTCGAGGGCGGCCTCTGCCTCGGGCCGCTTCGAAGCGTGCTCGGCAACGGAGAGCACTGTGACCGGCTCGTCCGCACTCTGCGCGATGTACGCCCCGAAGGCGAGGGCCACCTCGTCGTGCGGCGCGCCGCGTGTGGTCAACAGGATCTTCATGGCTCCCAAACTCCTTCCGGCGCTACACGCCCGCTCACAGCAGCATCAAGAGGACCGGCACCAGGAAGATGCCGGCCATAAAGAGGGCCAGGTTGCGGTTGCTGGCGGTCACCCACTCCACGAAGGCAAGCACCCCGTGCTGGAAGCGGTTGTAGGCCAGGACAAGGACCAGCAAGCAGGCAGAGGCAACACTCACCATCACCACCAGGACGACCGTGAATGCCTCTGGGTTCCTCAGCAGCACGGCAGCCAGGAGGGTGTCCACGAAGGTCATGACGTTGGCACCCATGATGTAGGGGATCACGTTCTCTCGACGGACGAACCCCCGGGCGCTGAGGGGCACCAGGATGCTGAGCGACACGCTGACCGACATCGAGACGACCGTGACCAGGCTGCCCAACAGGAACATGACCCAGGGGCGATAGACCAGCCGCGACATCCAGCCTACCTGGGTCTCTTTGAGGGTCGCCTGGGGAAGGCAGCGGTCAAAGAGGCTAAAGCTCAGGATGCTGACGCCGAGACCCACGAGAAAGACGGCCCAGGTGGGGAGGTGGCCGGTCGCGAGCCGGGCGACCGGCTCGACCGCCGTCTCGGTCAGGGATGTGAGCACGGTGCCCGACCCCAGCCGGACTCCATCCAGCGTGCCCCGGCTGAGCAGCCAGAGGCCCAGGAAGAAGGCAGGGATGTGGGTGAGGGCGGTCACCGTCAGCGACAGCAGCCCCATCCCCAGGCTGGTCGCGCGGTTGCGGCCGCGCAGCACGTACAGGAACCCCATGAAGAGCACGATGAAGCTGGCCCCCACCCGGCTGCCGTTGATCATGGCAAAGGCGCCCAGCCTGTCGATCACGCCGGCATCGAAAAAGGTCAGGGAGGCCGCCGCAATCGGAGAGCCACTCATGATCAGGTAGGCCGCCAGCCAGCCAAAGCCGAGGGCGTTGGCCGGGTTGCCGACTGAGAAGAGGGTCTGGACCAATGGGGTCAGCCCGCGGGCGCCCTCTTTCATCAGGGTGATGGCCAAGATGAAGAGATAGAGGCTGGCGAGGAATAGGGCGATCTTGCGCAGGTTGACGTGCTGCCACCAGGCGCGGGCCGCCCTCACCGGCCGGGCCGCCGCGCCGGTCTGCATTGGCTCCTCAGCGGGGGATGCCCCTGCCAGGTCCGGCTCAAGGGGTCGCACCACTGCGGCCCTCCACCGGCCGGCATCTCAGGACGTGCCTGTATGCCATAATCCGCCTCGCCTCCTCAGGCGGCCGATTGTACCACACATCGCCCAAAGTGGCGAAGCGGAGAGGCGAAAGGCGGTGCTGCCCTAAAAGATCTTGATCCCCCACCAGATGCTGAGCAGCGTGCGCACCTGCAAGAAAATGATGACCAGGCCGACCAGGATCATGAGGGTCTTGCGGGGGATGAACTTGCAGACGTAGGCGGCGAGAGGCGCGGCAATTGCCCCGCCCAGCAGGAGGCCGAGGATGATGCGCCAGTAGCCGGTGAAGAGAGCGCCAATCGTGAAGAAGAAGGTGATCGACTCGGAGAAGGTGACAAAGAACTCGGACATGTTCACCGACCCGATGGCGAACCGGGGCTGCTTGCCGGAAGCCACGAGAGTCGTGGTGACAACCGGGCCCCAACCTCCCCCGCCGATGGCGTCCATGAAGCCTCCGACGATGGCCAGGGGCGGGATCAGGTTCTTGTTGATCTCGCGCTCTCTCCAGGCCCGGAAGGCGCGGTACAAGATCACCAGGCCCATGATCAGAAGGTAGATGCAGATGTAGGGCTTGATCTTGTCGCCGTCGAGCTGGGTTAGGAGGTAGGCTCCCAGGACACCGCCCAGGACACCGGGGACGATCAGCCTCAGGGCGAGGTTCTTGTCCACATTCCCCACTTTGAAGTGGGAGAACCCCGAGATGGCCGTCGTGACGACCTCTGCCATGTGGACGCAGGCACTGGCGATCTTGGGAGGCACTCCTAGTGCGAGCAGGACGCTGTTCGAGCTGACGCCGTAGGCCATCCCCAGCGCGCCGTCGATGATCTGGGCGAAGAAGCCTACGGCCATGAAGATGAGAATCGAAACGTTCTGACCCATCAGGTCTTCCATCGTACGCCAACTCCCTCCTCGGTATGAGACTTTGTCTACGGCACTATAGCCTCCAGGGGTGACAGGCGCTGTGATGGTGCCATGACAAAGCTGTGACAAGGCGCCGGCATGGCCGCGGCCGGGATGCCTAGCCCTTCACCGATGGGACGACGAGGCCATAGCCGAGGCCCGATACCGTCTCAATGTAGGCCTCGTGGCGGGTGCCCTGAGCTGCGTCAGCCATCTTGGTGCGAAGCCGGCGGACGAGCTGGCGGAGCATGTCGCGCTCCCCGCCCTCAGCGCCCCAGACATGGCCGATGATGGCGTCGGCGGTCACGATGTGCCCGGCATTCAGGAGGAGGTAGTCGAGGAGGCGGCTCTCGAGAGGCGTGAGCGGCACGGCAGCACCCTGGCCGATGCGCAGCTCCCGCCGGCTGCTGTCCAGCAGCAGGCTGCCCACCTGGCGCCGGTCGGGCTGCGTCCCTTTTCCGGCACGGCGCAGCACTGCCTGCACGCGGGCAACGAGCTGGCGAGGGCTGAAGGGCTTGGTGACGTAGTCATCGGCGCCGAGCCGCAGGCCCTGCACTACGTCATCCTCCTCACTGCGGACGGTGAGGAGAACGATCGGGGTGTCGCCTGCCTCACGGATACGCCGGCACACGGAGAAACCGTCGATCTTGGGAAGGTTCACATCCAGGACGACCAGGTCCGGCCCCTCGCCGGCCCATCGCTCGAGGGCTGCCTCGCCGTCGTGTGCCTGGATGACCTCGAAGCCTTCGCGGCGCAGCGTAAAGGCCACGACATCGGCCAGGACGGGGTCGTCGTCCACCACCAGAGCTTTCATGGTGTGCCTCCCGCAACGGGGAGGGTGAGCCAGAACACCGCCCCCCCGCCGGGGCGGTCCTCCATGCCCACCTCTCCGCCGTGCCCCTCGGCGATGGCCTTGACCACGGAGAGCCCCAGGCCGGCGCCTGCCTGGCTGCGGGCGTTGGCCGGCCCCGGCTGGCCAAAGCGCCGGAAGAGGGTGCTCCGCTCCTCGGGCGGGACGCCCGGCCCCGAATCGGCGACGGACAACCGGACCCAATCGCCCTGCAGAGCGGCTCTCAGCTCGATCTCGGAGCCGTCCGGAGCGTTCTTGCTGGCATTCGAGAGAAGGTTGATCAGCACCTGGCCGATCCGCCTCGGGTCGGCCAAGACCTTGGGGGACGCCTGGAGCAGTTCGACCGCCAAATGCTGGCTGCGCCGGGCAAGCAGGGGCTGCATGGTCGAGGCAGCCGTCACGACGATTTCCTCCAGGGAGGAGGGTCGGGGTTGGACGCGGAACTGGCCGGCCTCGATGCTGGCGCTCTCCAGCAGGTTGTCGATGAGTGTCTGGAGGCCCAGCACCCCCAGGTGAAGCGACGCCAGGAGCTCGGCCAGCTCGCCGGGGCTGAGATCGGGCGCCTGGTCCATCAGCAGCTCGACGGAGGCAGCCAGGGCGGAGAGGGGGGTCCGGAACTCGTGGGCGATGTTCGCCAGGAAGTGGCCGAGCAGGCGGTGAATGGCTTCCTCTCCGCTCACGTCGCGGAATACCAATGCCACGCGCGCTTCACGCCCCTCCCGGGGCAGCAGCCGGGCGCCGGTGAGCGCCAGGATGCCCTGCCGGCCATCGCGCAGCTCGACGGCTATCTTGGTGCTGCGGCCCGGCGGCGGGATCAGGTCGCTGAAGTGTCGGCCGGCCTCCACCGGCCGGAAGACGTGATCACAGCTCCTGCCCATCACCTCGCCGCGCGGCCTGCCGGTGATCCTCTCGGCTCCATCGCTGAAGAAGGTGATCCGGCCCTGGCGATCGAGGGTCACGATGCCCTCGACAATGGCCTCGAGCAGGTGATCTGTCCACGCCTTCTCCTCGCGCAGCTCGGCGACGCTGCGCTGCGCCTCGGCGCGGGCTTCCTCCAAGGCCTGGGCCAGGCGGGTGGCTCCGCGGATGCGCGCTTCGGCGCTGGGCTCGGCCTGCTCGTCCATGCGACCTATTGTACCACATCAGTCCGCCCCCTGAAAGCGGGCGGGCAGGTCGTCTCCCCTGAGACAGAGGGGCCCGCTTGCCTGCCATACCGTCTTGCTGTAGAATGAAGGGTACCGCCATGCAGAGGTGCTTGACGGGCCATTCCGCGAAAAAGTGAGGAGGAACCTGCCGTGACACCGTCTGACGTGCGCATTGTACCCGTAACCAGCGACAACCAGCGCCGTACGTTTGCCTCCTTTCCCTGGCGCCTCTACCGGGACGACCCCAACTGGGTCCCCTACATCTTTGGCGACCGCGTGAAGCTGCTCGACCCGGCCCGGCATCCCTTCTGGGAGCATGCCGAAGGGCAGCTCTTCCTGGCACTGCGCGGAGAGGAGGTGGTTGGGACGATCAGCGCCCACATCAACCACCGCCACAACGAGGTCCACAAGGACAAAGTCGGCTTCTTTGGCTTCTTCGAGGTCCTGGACGACCGCGCCGTGGCCGAGGCGCTCCTGTCCGAAGCGGCCGCCTGGCTGCGCGCCCGGGGCATGGATGCGATTCGAGGGCCCGAGAACCCCTCCCAGAACGAGGAGTCTGGCCTCCTGATCGACGGCTTTGACCTGCCGCCCGTGATCATGATGACCTACAACCCCCGCTACTACCAGGGCTTGATCGAGCAGGCCGGCTTCCAGAAGGCCCAGGACCTCTACGCGTGGGATATCCTGACGAACATCTTCGACTACGACGTCCAGAACCTGCCGCGCAAGTTCGTGCGTGTGGCGGAGGAGGCCCTCAAACGCCCGAACCTGGTCCTCCGCAAGATGAACATGAAGGACTATGACCACGAGGTCGAGCTCGCCAAGGCAGTCTACAACGCGGCGTGGGAGCAGAACTGGGGCTTTGTCGCCATGACGGACCGCGAGTTCGACCAGCTGGGAGAGGAGCTCAAGCTCATCATCGATCCCGACCTGGTGTACCTGGCAGAGGTAGACGGCAAGATAGCCGGCTTTTCGCTGGGTGTTCCCGACGTCAATCTGGCCCTGCTCCGCGCCCGGCCCCAGCCCAACAACTGGAGCCTTCCCTGGACCGTGGTCAAGCTGCTCTGGCACAAGCGCAAGCTCAACACCTTCCGCCTGATCGCCATGGGCGTGGTGCCCGAATACCGGACGCTGGGGATCGACGCCCTCTTCTACGTCGAGACGGCCCGGCAGGCATTCAAGAAGGGGTACGAGCGCTGCGAGATGTCGTGGATTCTCGAGTCGAACGACATGATGAACCGCATCATCGAGCGGCTCGGGGGCAAGATCTACAAGACCTACCGGATCTACCAGAAGCCTCTCTAGTGTGGCGCAAGCGTCCCGGGCTGCAGGAGGGGACACCGGCGCCCGTCGTCCGGCAGGCGCGGATCGAGGACGCCGCGTTGGTGCACGACCTCCTGCTGGAGTTCAACGGCGAGGCACTGCCGCCCGAGGCGCTTGCCCGTCGCATGCGGCAGGCAAGCCCGCTGGAGAAGGCCCTCCTGGCCGAGCAGGAGGGGCACGCAGCGGGGCTGTTGGTTCTGCGGATCGTGCCGACGATCTCGAGCGCTGAAGACTGGGCCGAGATCACCGAGATGTACGTGCGGCCGGCCTTCCGGCGGCAGGGCACCGGGTCGGCCCTGATCCGGGCAGCCGAGGAGATATGCCGTGCCCGGGGCTGCACCGAGCTGAGCTTGTTGGTCGATCCAGAGAACCTCGAAGCCCAAGCCTTTTACCATGCCTCTGGCTTCCGCCGCGATGCGTGGGGGATGCGGCGCCGGGTCTGAAAAACACCGGCTCCAGGGTGGCTTGACGCGCCCCGCCAAGTCGGCTATAGTGGCCCGTACCCCCAGGCGGGGTTCGGAATTCATTCCCGGGAGTCTGGAAGCACAGATGGACGCTGAAAAGAAGACTTGGCATGCCCTGAGCGCGGAAGAGGCGGCGGACATTCTCCGAGGTGATCTGCAGCGTGGCCTCACGCAGGCAGAGGTGCGCCTCCGGCAGGAGCAGTTCGGCCCCAACGAGCTGAGGGAGGCCCCGCGGCGCAGCTTCTGGCGGATGCTCCTGGACCAGTTCAACCAATTCCTGGTCATCGTCCTCATCGTGGCGGCGATCGTATCGGCCCTTCTCGGCTGGCGGGAGTACAACGCGACCGGCGAGATCACCGAGTTCGTCGACGCCGGGGCGATCATGGCCATCGTGATCCTCAATGCGATCCTGGGCGTCATCCAGGAGGGGCGCGCCGAGGAAGCGCTGGCCGCGCTCAAGAAGATGTCGGCCCCCAATGCACAGGCGCTGCGCGACGGCAGCTTTGTGACCGTGCCCTCCCGCGACCTGATCCCCGGCGACGTCGTGCTTCTCGAGACGGGAAACCACGTTCCGGCGGATGTCCGCCTCGTCGAGAGCATGAACCTCCAGGTCGAAGAGGCATCGCTGACCGGCGAGTCTGTCCCGGCGGCCAAGAGGGCCGGCGACCTCCTGGAGGAGGAAGCCGGAGTGGGCGACCGGCGCAACATGGCCTACATGAGCACCCTGGTGACCTATGGCCATGGGCAGGGGCTGGTGGTTGCCACGGGCATGCAGACCCAGATCGGCAAGATTGCCGAGATGATCCAGTCGTACGAGGAAGAGCAGACCCCGCTGCAGATCAAGCTGGAGCAGCTCGGCCGGATCCTGGGGATCGCTGCGCTGGCCATCTGCGCCCTGGTTGGGCTGATCGGCGTGATGCGCGACACACAGGTCAGCGTGCTCTTCCGGGATGGCTTCTCCGCCTACTTTGGCCTGGAAGAGACCGTGCCGAAGCTGGTCGAGATGTTCATGGTCGCGGTGAGCCTGGCGATCGCCGCGGTGCCCGAGGGGCTGGCGGCCGTCGTCACCATCTGCCTTGCGCTGGGCATGCAGCAGATGGTCAAGCGCCACGCCCTGATGCGGCGCCTCTCCGCCGTAGAGACGCTCGGCTCGGCCACCACCATCTGCTCCGACAAGACGGGCACGCTGACCCAGAATCAGATGACCGCCACGAATATCTACGTGGACCGCACCCTGCTTGGGATCACCGGCGAAGGGTACAAGCCCGAAGGCGAGTTCGTCGCTGACGACGGCAGTCCGTTGCCCCTGTCGACGCTTCATGGCGGCCCGCTCCTGCTGCGCGCTGCGCTGCTCTGCAGCGACGCGCGCCTCGAGGAGGTGGTCGAAGAGGGCGTCCGGAGCTGGAAGATTGCCGGCGATCCGACCGAAGGGGCCTTTGTCGTGGCGGCAGCCAAGGCGGGCTACACGCGGGAGCAGCTCGGCCAGGAGTACCCCCGCGTCGCCGAGATCCCGTTTGACTCGGACCGCAAGCGGATGACGACCATCCACCCCGACCCCCGCAACCCGGGCGAGTACGTCGCCTTTGTGAAGGGCGCACCCGACGTCATCCTCGGCCTCTGCACCCACGTCGTGGAGGACGGGCAGGTGCGGGACCTGACAGACGAGCGGCGCGAGGACATCCTCCAGCAGAACGAAGGGCTCGCCGGCAACGCGCTGCGCGTGCTGGGAGTGGCTTTCCGGGAGCTGCCGGAGCTGCCCGCCGAGCCGACGCCCGACAACACCGAGTGCTGCCTGGTCTTTATCGGCCTGCTGGGCATGATCGATCCGGCCCGGCCGGAGGTCAAGCCGGCAATCGCCCTGGCCCGCCACGCCGGCATCGGCACCGTCATGATCACGGGGGACTATCCCGACACGGCAGTCGCCATTGCGCGCGAGATCGGCCTAGTGAGGGGCGACGAGAAGGTGCTGACCGGCGCCGAGCTGGACAGGCTCGACGATGCAAGCTTTGACTCGACGGTGCAGGACGTGGCGGTCTATGCCCGCGTATCGCCGCAGCACAAGGTCCGGATCGTGGACGCATTGAAGGGAAAGGGGCACGTCGTCGCCATGACCGGCGACGGCGTGAACGATGCCCCGGCCCTGAAGCGGTCGAACATCGGCGTGGCCATGGGGATCACCGGCACCGACGTCTCAAAGGAAACGGCAGACGTGGTGCTCACCGACGACAACTATGCCAGCATCGTGTCCGCCATTGAGCAGGGACGCATCATCTACTCCAACATCCGCAAGTTCGTGTACTACCTGCTCTCCTGCAACATGGCCGAGATCACGATCCTCTTCCTGGCCATGATCTTTGGATGGCCGCTACCGCTGGTGGCCATCCAGCTGCTGGTCCTGAACCTGCTGACGGACGGCCTGCCGGCCCTGGCGCTCGGTATGGAAAAAGGGGACCCCGACATCATGGATCGCCCGCCGCGGCCGGTGAACGAGCCGATCATCAACCGCGATATGATCATCGGCATCGCCGTGCAGACCGTGGCCAAGACGGCGGCCGTGCTCAGCGCGTTCCAGATCGGGCTGGTAGCCGGAGAGACCCACGGGCGCACGATGGCCTTTGCCACGCTCGCCCTGTCTGAGCTGGTGCGTGCCTATACGGCGCGGTCGGAGCGCTATTCGATCTTTGCCCTGGGGGTCTTTACCAACAAGTTCATGCAATGGGCTGTGCTGAGCTCGTTCATCATCCTGATGGCAATCATCTACGTACCCTTCCTGGACCCCATCTTCGAGACGACGTTCCTGACGATCCAGGACTGGCTGGAGATGGTGCCCCTGATCCTGCTGCCGGCGGTGGCCGACGAGATCACGAAATTCGCACTGCGCAGGAGAAGCCGCAGGGCAAGCCCGGCACCCGCGGGAGCATGAGGGCTGTCCAGAGGGCGCCGTTTCAAGGGGGGTGTTGCACAAGAACCGCACAATGGAGCTCGGTTCGGCTGCAGAGTAGCCCTTCGCTACGAGCCCACTGTACCGCAACCTGGTTGTCACCCTCTTACGATCGCGCATCCGACTTGCCCGGCGCCGCATTGCACGCTATAACGCGCGACAGAGGGAGAGAATGGACTCTGGCTCTCTGGCCGCCACCTGGCCGTACCTAGCGACGCTGGCTCTGCTCACCGTCCTCAGCCTCTACAGTTGGCGGCAACGCAGCGTGCCGGGGGCGCGCTATTTCGCCGTCGCCTGCCTGTTCGTCGTCGTGTGGACGGCCGGTGCAGTCGCCGAGCTCGTGGCTTCCGATCCCTCCGCCAAGATCGGGTGGTTCATCGCCCAGTCGGCATGGCAGCTCCCGGTCGCGACGGCCATGACCTGTTTTGTCCTGGAGTATGTCCATCCCGGCCGCTGGCTGACCCGCCGCCGCGTGGTCCTGCTGAGCATCCCTCCGCTCCTGATCCTGGCCCTGGCGCTCAGCAACGGGCTCCACGGCTGGATGTGGCGCGGCTTTTCCGTGGGTGGCACGGTCGTGCCGGTCCGCGGTCCCGCAGTCTACATTGGGCTTGCCTACAGCCTGTGCCTCGTCCTGGTCAACATCGCCGCCCTGGCCTGGCTCTTTGTCCGCTCGCCGCAGCACCGCTGGCCGGCCGCCATGATGCTCGCCGGGCACGTCGCGAGCCGGGGCCTGCACACGATCGACCTGGTCTCGGCGCAGCCGATCCTGGCGTGGGATCCCTTCCTGGCCATCGTCGCCATCCCATTCGGGATCTATGCCGTGGCGCTGTTTGGCTTCCGCATCCTCGACCCGCTGCCGGCCGCGCGCCAAGCCGCCGCCGAGCAGATGGGGGACGGGATGGTGGTCCTGGACGCGCAGCGGCGCATCCTCAGCCTCAACCCCGCCGCGGAATCGATGCTCGACAGCCGGACCGCGCGCGCCCGTGGCAAGGTACTACACGAGCTGGTGCCCGCCCTCGCCGCGGTCCAATCGCCGGAGCCGCGGGGCCGGCTCGAGATCGGCTTCTCGCCAGGTGGCGAGGCCTCTCACGGGACTCACCACTATGTGGTGGAACACTCGGCGCTGAAGGACGCCCGCGGGCTGCTGGCCGGCTACCTGGTGCTGCTGCGCGACGTGACCGAGCAGCGGCAGGCCCAGGCTCAAGTGGTGGAGCAGCAGCGGGCGCTGGCCATGCTCCAGGAGCGCGACAAGCTGGCGCGAGAGCTGCACGACGGGATCGGCCAGGTACTGGGCTATGTGAAGATGCAGGCCCAGGCCGCGAGGGACCGCCTGGCACAGGACCAGGTGGCAGCCGCGGACGCCGCCCTGGCCCAACTGGCAGCGGTCGCGCAGGATGCCCATACGGACGTGCGGGAGTACATCCTCGGCGCCAGGACGCCGGCGGGGGCCGAGGCGGGTTTTCTGGCCGCGCTGCAGAGCTACCTGGAGCGCTTTGGGCGGCAATACGGCTTGCAGGCGGAGTTGATCGCTCCCCCCGGTTGGAGCGACGAGGCCCTGGAGCCGACGGTACAGGCGCAGCTCCTGCGAATCGTCCAGGAGGCGCTCACCAACGCCCGCAAGCACGCGCAGGCCCACGCCGTGCAGGTCAGCCTGCACCTGGCAGCGGGCGGCGCGCAGGTTAACGTCCGGGACGACGGCGTGGGGTTCGACCCCGCGCTGCTGAGCGCCGCCGAGGGGCAGAAGTACGGGCTGGGCTTTATGCGCGAGCGGGCCCAAGAGGTGGGCGGCAGCGTCGAGATCCATTCCGCCCCCGGTGCGGGCACGCAGGTCCTGATCTGCGTTCCGCGGCGAAAGGAGGGACCATGAGAGTGCTGCTGGTCGACGATCACCCGCTTTTCCTGGACGGTCTGAAGAACCTGCTCACCGGGCGCGGGGTGCATGTGGCCGGCACAGCGCGGGACGGCTGGGAGGCGCTGGAAAAAGCGCGCAGCCTGCGCCCGGACGTGATCCTGATGGACATCGAGATGCCGGGCTGCGACGGGCTGGCGGCTACCCGGCTCATCAAGGCGGAGATGCCCGAGGCCAAGATCGTGATGCTCACCATGTCGAGCGAGGACGAGGACCTGTTCGAGGCGATCCGCAGCGGCGCGTGCGGCTACCTGCTCAAGACGCTGGATACCGAGCAGTTCGTGGCGCGGCTGTTGGAGGCGGAGCAGGGGGAGGCCCCTCTCGCGCCCGGCCTGGCGGCCCGGATCCTGCGCCACTTTGGGCAGCAGGCAGGAGAGGCCCGGATAACCAGGGACCTCCCGCAGAGGGAGCCCCTCACCGGCCGGGAGCTGGAGGTCCTGACGCTCGTGGCGCAAGGGCTGACCTACGCGGAGGCCGGCGCCCAGCTGCACCTCAGCGAGCGGACGATCAAGTACCACATGGCGGAGATGATCGGCCGGCTCCAGTTGGAGAACCGCGCCCAGGTGATCGAGTACGCCAGGCGGGCGGGGTTGGTCTAGGGGCTCACGCCAGGCCGCCAAGGCGCAGAGTGCTATCGTAGCGTTGCGTTCTTGGCGTCTTGGCGTGAGAAATCGCTAAAAGTACAGTCCCGGACGGAGAAGTACAGCCTCCGGTTCGCCGGAGACTGTACTTTTTTTGTACCCAGACTGTACCCAAGGTACATGGCGGGCCGGCCGGGCTTGTGCTACGCTGGAGGCAGATCGAGGGAATGGGTGACGGCGAGATGGAGAGCCCAGTCGGGGAAGGCGAGCAGGCGGTGAAAACGGTCGTGCTTTTCGGCAGCTCGCTGGCGGTGTCGAGCATCGGCGCGAGCCTGCAAGGCTGCGCGGGACTGCGCGTGCTGGCGGTGGACGGGGCGGCGCACGGCGCGGCGCAGCGGCTGGGGGCGCTGCGGCCGGACGTCGTCCTGTTCGACCTGGCGGCGGTTCCCTCCGATTTCGCCATCGACCTGTGGAAAGCGCAGCCCGGCACTCTGTTGATCGGCATGGACCTGCTGGCCGGCAAGGCCCTGGTGCTTTCGGGCCGGCCCACCCTGGCGCGCACGACCGGAGACTTGTTGGGGCTCATCCGGCGGCACAAGGGCGGGGACGCGGGAACACGGGGACGCAGAGATGAGGAGCGGGTGACGAAAGTCGGAATCATGAAAGGGACGAAAGGAGAACAGACATGAAGGGCAAGTCGAGTCGGAAGCGGTTGTTCGTCGTAGGGTTGGCGGTGGTGGTGCTGGCGATCGGCACCACATGGGCCTGGGCGCAGGGCGGCGGGGTGATGTACTATGCCTGCGTCAACAACTCCAGCGGGACGATCCACATGGTCGGCGCAGGCGAACCGTGCGGCAACAACGAGGAGCTGGTCACGTGGAACAGCGAGGGGCCGCAGGGTCTGCCGGGCGAGCCGGGACCCGCCGGGCCGCAGGGTGACGCGGGGCCGGGGGGGCCGCAGGGGGAGCCGGGCCTGCCGGGTGAGCCGGGGCCGGCCGGGCCGCAGGGGGAGCCGGGCTTGCCGGGTGAGCCCGGGGCCCCAGGGGTGCAGGGTGAGCCCGGACCCGAAGGCCTGGCCTGCTGGGACCTGGACGGCGACGGCGCCGCCGACGCGGAGGAGGACGCCAATGGCGACGGGCTGTGGGACGCGCTGGACTGCCAGGGGGCACAGGGCGAAGAGGGCTGGTCGCTGACGGGCAACGCCGGCACGGCGCCGGGCACGAACTACCTGGGCACGAGCGACGAGCAGGCGCTGGAGATGAGGGTCAACGGCGCGCGGGCGCTGCGGCTGGAGCCGAACGCCACCAGCCCCAACCTGCTGGGCGGCTACGGCGGGAACTGGCTGGCGGAGGGCGTGTACGGCGCGACCGTCGCGGGCGGCGGCATCTCGTGGGGCCCCAACAGGGTGACCGACAACTACGGCACCGTGGACGGCGGTATCGCCAACTCGGCGGGCGACAACGCCGGCACCACCGGCGACAGGCAGTTCGCCACCGTCGGCGGGGGCAACTTCAACAGCGCCAGCGGCTACAGCTCCACCGTCGGCGGGGGCGAGGACAATGACGCCAGCGGAGGCATGTCCACCATCGGCGGGGGCGGGAACAACGACGCCGACGGAAGCAGTTCCACCGTCGGCGGGGGCGGGAACAACGACGCCGACGGAAGCAGTTCCACCGTCGGCGGGGGCGGGAACAACGACGCCGGCGGAGTCAATTCCACCGTCGGCGGGGGCAGCTACAACAGCGCCAGCGGCCTCAGCTCCACCGTCGGCGGGGGCAGCCACAACACGGCCTCCGGGAGCTATGCCACGGTCCCGGGCGGCAGCTACAACGTTGCGAACGGGAGCTACAGCTTTGCCGCGGGCCGTAATGCCAAGGCCAACAACGCCGGCTGCTTCGTGTGGGGCGACAACACGAACATCGACGTCGCCTGCGACACGGACAACGCCTGGGTGGCGCGGGCCACGGGCGGGGTGACCTTTTACACCTCCGGCGACCTGAGCACCGGCGTGACGGTCCCGGCCGGCGGGGGCGCCTGGTCCACGGTGAGCGACCGGAACCTCAAGGAGAACGTGGCTGCCGTCGACGCCGAGCAGCTCCTGGCCCGCCTGGCGCAGGTGCCGGTGAGCACCTGGAACTATGTCAGCCAGGACGCCTCCATCCGGCACATGGGGCCCATGGCCCAGGATTTCTACGCCGCCTTTGGCCTGGGCGAGGAGGATACCCGCATCAGCACCGTGGATGCGGACGGCGTGGCGCTGGCGGCCATCCAGGGACTGCATGCCGAGAACCAGGCGCTCAAGGCAGAGATTAGTGCCCTCGAGGCCCGCGTGACCGCCCTCGAGCAGGCCGGTGAGACGGCCCGCACGCCGGCGGGCTCCGGTGCGGCCCTGCCCTGGCTGCTCGCCGGGGGCGTGGTGCTAGCGGGAGGCACGTGGGGAGTGACGCGCAGGCGCGGGAACTGAATGACGCGGTGAGGCAGTGACGCGGGGAGGGGGAGCCCTCTCCGCGTCGCCGTCTCTCCAGGTCTCCGCCTTCATGTCCCAGGCCCGCCGGCATGGCCCGCATTCCAAGTCACCTGAGGGCATCGTATGCCGTCGTGCGGCACAGCGGATTGGTTTGAGGTAGGGCAAGTTGCCCCCCGGCGTCCTCTGCGGGCTTGCGGCCATACCCCTGGGCGGAGAACCACGCCCACCAGCGGCTACGCTACGGGCCTGCACGGCGGCCGCACGCCCGCAAGGGGCTGCACTACGGGGTCGCGCGGGCGGCGCACGCCAGGATATCGGCGTGGTCAAAGGCAAGCGGAGGGGGCGAGGATAGGTCGAACCAGCCGGCGCAGGCCGCGTCATCGCCGGCCTTGGGGTGCAGCGACCGGTACTCTTCCTCATCCAGGACGGCCAGGTAGGTGACGCTGATCGTCCAGCCGCGCGGGTCGCGGCCGGGGTTCCCGAAGGTGTGCAGCTGCTCCAGGCGGCAGGGCTCGATGCCCGCTTCCTCCCGCAATTCGCGCCGGGCGGCCGACTCCAGCGGCTCGTACGGCTCGACAAAGCCGCCGGGCAGCGCCCACTCATCCTCGAAGGGCGGGTGCTTCCGCTTGATCAGGAGCACGCGCCACTGCGCGCCTTCGCGCGCGAGAAGGACGACGTCCACCGTCACGGAGGGGCGTTGATGAGAACCCATTGCCCTTCAGCCTCCCGCCTGTGCTCCCCAGATTCTAGTGGGCTGTAGGTCGCCTGTCAATCCGGTGCCGTGCCCAGGGCAGGGTGGTGGAGGGATGCAGAAAGACGGGTAGCGCCCTGGGAGAAAACGCCCTATCCCCTGGACCGGGGGCCTTATTGGGATCACGCTGACAGACCGGGCAGTCAAGCACGCATAGTATGGGGCATTGGCCAATCGACACCTGGGCCGGTGTCGCAGGCCAGAGACCAGGGAGACCATGATTCCGATCAAGCCATCCGAGATCACGCCTGAGCCCGTCTACAGGACACGGCGCCAGTTCCTCCAGGAGGTGGGAGGGCTGGCCCTCAGCTCGCTGCTTCTCGCAGCCTGCGGCGCACGGCCGGCCGCGCGGGAGGAAGCCACTCCGGCTGCTGCCACTGCCACCCCCGGCAGCGCGCCTGCCGGTACGGTTCCGCCCGGCCCGGCGCCGGCGACCCTGCCTGCGCTGCAGGGAAGCGCCGACGAGCGGGGGACGCCGCTGACGTCGCTGGAGTCCGTCGCCAACTACTGCAACTTTTACGAGTTCACCACGTCGAAAAAGGGCGTCACCGACCTGGCCCGCGGCTTTGCCACCTCGCCCTGGACGGTCGAGGTAGGGGGACTCGCCGGCAAGCCAAGGACCTTTGGCATCGACGAGCTGCTGCGGTTTCCGCAGGAGGAGCGGATCTATCGCATGCGCTGCGTGGAGACCTGGTCGATGGTGATCCCGTGGGTCGGCTTCCCCCTGGCACACCTGCTGGCGCAGGTCGAGCCCCTGCCGCAGGCCAAGTACGTGCGCTTTGAGACGCTGCTCGATCCCGAGCAGATGCCGGGCCAGAAGAGCCAGGGCTTCCCCTGGCCCTACGTGGAAGGGCTGCGGCTGGACGAGGCGATGAACGACCTCACCCTCATGGCGACCGGGCTGTACGGCAAGGCGCTGCCCCCGCAGAACGGCGCGCCGCTGCGGCTGGTCGTGCCCTGGAAGTATGGCTTCAAGTCCATCAAGTCGGTCGTCCGGATTGACCTGGTGGAGGAACAGCCCATGTCTCTCTGGGAGGCGGTGGCACCACAGGAGTACGGCTTCTGGGCCAACGTCAACCCGGACGTGCCCCACCGCCGCTGGTCGCAGGCGACCGAGCAGCGTGTCGGCGAGTCGGAGCGCGTCCCGACGCTGCACTTCAACGGCTATGCGGACGAGGTGGCGTCCATGTACCTGCCGGCCGACCGGCGGGAGTGGTACTACTAGGCGAGGTCCGGTACGGGCTTGCCGGCCCCCTCGACGAGCATGCGATAGGTCTTTTCGATGCGGTCCCAGTGGCCCTCGCGGTCGAGGGACCAGAAGCGGCCGATGACCGTCGCCAGGGTTCCGGTGCCCAGCCGCTCCGCCTCGCGCTCGACCTGCTCGATGTAGATGGCACCACTCTCCGGCCGCTCGCCGCGGCGCCCCAGCATGCCGTGCATGTAGACCTCGGGGACGCCCTCGCGCCGCGCCATCTCCATGAGTGCCAGCAGGTGATCTACCGAGCCATGGGAGCTGTAGAAGGAAACGATGCCCAGCAGGTGCAGGCGTGTGCCTGCCTGCCTGGCACCCTGCATCGCCCACCGAAACGCCTCGTTCTCGAAGAAGGAGCCGTCCTCCAGCGCCTGCTGAATCCGCACCCGGTCGGCCGGCACAACACGGCCGGCGCCGATGTGCAGGTGCCCGGCCTCCGAGTTGCCTACCGTCCCCTCAGGCATGCCCACCGCCCGGCCGGACGCCCGCAGCCGGGTGGCAGGCCATTCCGCCTGTAGGGCATCCAGCACCGGGGTCGACGCTTGAGCGATGAGATCGCCGCGGCCTCCGTCGCCGAGGCCCCAGCCGTCGAGGATCAGCAGCAGGACCCGTCCCCCACCCTTCTCCCTTCCGGCGAGAGGCGGGACGAGGAGGCTCGTGCCGGTCATCGACGAGGGCTGGGGGAGTCCCAGCAGCTGGAGGATGGTGGGAGCCACGTCGGTCAGTGCGCCGCCGTCGCGCAGCCGGGCGCCCTTGCCCAGGACCGGGTCGATGAGGACCAGGGGAACGGGGCTATCGGTGTGGCCGGTGTCGACGGCGCCGTCGGGGTAGTACCAGCGCTCCACCGTGCCATGGTCGGCGGTGACGAGGATGGCCATCCCCGCCGCCATTGCGGCCTCCACGATGCGCCCCGCCTGGGCGTCGACCGTCTCGACCGCTGTGCGGATGGCGTCCCGGTTCTCGATGTGGCCGATGACGTCCACGTTGCAGAGATTCACCGTCACCAGGGCATGCTCCCGGCTGCGGATCGCCTCGACGGCTGCGCCGGCGACGGCCGCCGCGCTCATCTGCGGCGGCATCTCGGCGTGGGAAGCGGGTCGCGGGGAGGGGACGATGATGCGCTCCTCGCCGGGAAAGGCGTCCTGCGACTTGCCGTTGAGAAAAAAGCTGACGTGGATCGCCTTCTCCGACTCGCACACCTTCGCCTGGGAGAAGCCGGCGCGGCTGACCACCTCGCCCAGCGTGCCTTCCAGGCGCTCGAGCGGCGGGAACGCCACGCGCACATCCAGATCGGGGTGGTACTCGATCATGGTCGCGAAGCGGACCGTCCCGGGGCTGCGCGGAAAGGCGGAGAAGGTGGGGTCGACAAAGGCCGACGTCAGCTCGACCTCCCGCTCACCGCGGATGTCGTAAAAGATCACATAGTCGCCGTCCCGGATGGAGCCCACCGGCCGGCCCTGCCCGTCTACGCGGACGAGCGGCTCCAGGGCCTCGTCCTCCTCGCCGGCGCGATAGGCAGCCCGCACCGCCTCTGCCATGGGGTATCTGCTTGCCAAGATTCTCCTCCCGCATCACCTGGTGTGGACTGTCGAGAACCTGTCATTCCGAGGGAGCGCAGCGACCGAGGAATCTCGGATCTCACCCGAAACGCTGCGAAATTGCATGCGTCGCCGCGCTCAGCCTGGCAGGTCTCGTGCCTTGAGGACAGCCCTCTGCCGAACGAATCCTACGGCGCGACGTGAAAGCCGCACGCGGCAAATAGCTCGATCGTCTCCTCGAGCACGGGAAACCACTGCCCCGCCTTGCGCGAGATGTGCTCGGTCCAGCCGTAATTCTCGAACGTAAAGGTGTCCTCGCGCCCATCCTCCAGCGGGATCCGGTACCGGGCCTTGCGGTAATAGTCCTGCGCCAGGTAGCCCTCGTCCATGACCTGCATGGCGTGCTGGATCTGCTCCTCGGTCAAGTCGGGGTAGCGGTCCTCAAAAAGGGTGAACTCGAGCGGATAGCGCGGCCGGGTGGGTGGATTCTCGGCGGGATAGCCCATCGCCAGCTGGACGACGGGAAAGACGCGCGGGGGGAGATGGTACGCCTTGATGATCTTGGCCGCCTGGTACGGCGCATTGCCGAGGAAACAGCTCCCCATACCGAGGCTCTCGGCGGCCACGACCATGTTCTCGGCCACGTAGGCCGCGTCCTGGATGCCGAACAGCAGCAGCGACAGGTCATTCTCGACCATCTTCCAGCCGCGGTGCGCCATCACCAGCTCGTGCCGGTGCGAGTCGACGCAGATGGTAAAGAGCAGCGGTGCCTTGAAGGGGTTGCGTTTCTGGTTGCGCGAGAGGAGCAGGCTGCACAACTGGTAGGCAAAGGGCGCCTGCTGGCCTGCGCGCACCAGCTCGGCGAGCACGTCGTCGGGCACGGGGTCGGTCTTGTACTTGCGGATCGACTTGCGGGCCATCATGGCCTCGATCACCGGATTGCTCATGGGTGTGTCTCCTTTCTTTCTTCCTGGCCGGGTATGGAAACCCGGCCTACAAAGCCGCCGCGGGCTGCAGGGGCTGTCCCAATGCTGTCATTCCGAGGGAGCGCAGCAGTAGGGCGGGTCTCCAACCCGCCGCCCCCCCCCGCCCCTACCCCTCAATCTCCTGCCCGTCGTCGCCGGCGAAGCGGAGCGAGACTGAGTTGATGCAATAGCGCAGCCCGGTCGGGCGCGGCCCATCGTCAAAGACGTGGCCCAGGTGCGCGCCGCAGCGGTCGCAGACGACCTCCGTGCGAACCATGCCGTGGCTGATATCCCTCTCCGTCTCGACCTTTTCCTCGGCGATGGGGGCGTAGAAGCTGGGCCAGCCGCAGCCCGCGTCGAACTTGGTCTCGGAGCGAAAGAGCTCGTTGCCACAGGCGGCGCAGCGATAGATACCCGGCCGGTCGATGTGGTACAGCTTGCCGCTGAAGGGGCGCTCGGTGCCCTTTTGACGCGCGACCCGGTACTGCTCAGGCGTGAGCTGCGCGCGCCACTCGGCATCGGTCCTGACCACCTTGTCGCCGGCGCCCAAGGCGTGGAAGAGGAAGGCCCACAGGTCGGCGGTCTCCTCGATCAGCTTGGCGGTGGGCTTGCCCACGCCGTGGCCCGCCTTGGTGTCTATGCGGATCAGGACAGGGGCCGGTCCGGCCTGGGCCGCCTGGAGGGCAGCGGCAAACTTGAAGCTGTGCGCCGGGAACACCCGGTCGTCGTGGTCGCCGGTGGCGATCAGCGTGGGCGGGTAGGACGTCCCCGGGCGGACGTTGTGGTAGGGCGAGTAGGCCAGCAACGCCTTGAAATGCTCGGGGTCGTCGGGTGAGCCGTAGTCGGAGGTCCATGCCCAGCCGATCGTCCACTTGTGGAAGCGGAGCATGTCCAGGACGCCGACCACCGGCAGGCAGGCGCCGAAGAGGTCGGGGCGCTGGGTGAGGCAGGCGCCGATCAGCAGGCCGCCGTTGCTCCGGCCGCCGATCGCCAGCCGGGGTGTGCGGGTGTAGCGCTTGTCGATCAGCCACTCGGCAGCGGCAACAAAGTCGTCAAAGACGTTCTGCTTGGTGAGGACCATCCCGCCCTCGTGCCACGATTTGCCATACTCGCTGCCGCCGCGCAGGTTGGCGACGGCATAGAGGCCGCCCATCTCCATCCAGACGAGCGCCGGGACGGAGAGCGCCGGGGTGACGGGGATGTTGAAGCCGCCGTAGCCGTAGAGGTAGGCCGGGTTCTTGCCGTTGCGTGCCAGGCCCCGCTTGTGGCTCAGGAACATCGGGATGCGCGTGCCGTCCTTGCTCCGGATAAAGACCTGCTCCGTCACATACTCCGCCGGATCAAATCCGACCTTGGGTGAGCGGAAGAGGGTGCTTTGGCCGGTCGCGACGTCATAGCGGTAGACGGTGAAGGGTGTGGTAAAGCCTGTGAAGCGGAAAAACGTCTCCGGGTCATCCTGGCGCCCCCCAAAGCCCTCAACGGTGCCGATGCCCGGCAGGTCGACCGTGCGCCGGCGCCGGCCTCCCTTGTCCAGGACCTGGACCTCGCCGTGGGCGTCGTGCAGGTAGAGCGCCACCAGGTGACCGCCGACGAGGGTGACCTGCTGCAGGGCGTCGGCCGTCTCGGGCACGGTCTCTTTCCAGAAAGAGCGATCGGGCTGCGTGACGTCGACGGCGATCAGCCGCGACATCGGGGCATCGAAATCCGTCAGGAAGTAAAAGATCGGCCCGTCGTTGCCGGCGAACTGGTAGCTCGCGTCGAACTGGTCGAGCAGCTCCACCACGGACGCGCCGGGCGTGCCGAGGTCCTGGAAAAAGACCGCGTTCTCCGGGTGGGTCCCTTTCCAGACGTGGATGACGAGGTAGCGGCCGTCCTCCGTCACATCGCCGCCAAAGCCCCACTCCGCCTGGTCGGGCCGCTCGTAGACCAGGCGGTCGGCCGACTGCGGCGTGCCGAGCCGGTGGTAGCAGAGCTTCTGGTGAAAGTTGGCACCCTTGTAGGCTGCGCCCTCGGCCGGCTCGTCGTAGCGGCTGTAGTAGAACCCCGCGCCGTCGGGCGTCCAGGAGGCGCCGGAAAACTTGACCCACTGAAGGAGGTCGGGCAGGTCGCGGCCCGTCTCTACCTCCCGCACGCGCCACTCCTGCCAGTCGGAGCCGGATGCGGAGAGGCCGTAGGCCAGGAGGTGCCCATCGTCGCTGACGGCGTACCCGGTGAGGGCCACCGTCCCGTCGGCCGAGAGGGCGTTCGGGTCGAGGAGAACGGCAGGCTCACCCTGCAGCGAGCCCACCCAGTAGAGGACATCCTGGTTCTGGAGGCCGTCGTTGCGGGTGAAGAAGTAGCGCCCACCCCGCTTGAAAGGGACGCCAAAACGCTCATAGTCCCACAGCTTGGTGAGGCGCTTCCGCAGCCTCTCGCGCACCGGGATGCCGTCGAGGAAGCGGGAGGTCAGCTCGTTCTGCGCCTCGACCCAGGACCGGGTCTCGGGAGAATCGAGCTCCTCCAGCCAGCGGTAGGGGTCGGGCACGTCGACGCCGTGCAGCCGGTCGACGACGTTCTCGCGGCGGGCGGCGGGGTAGCGCAGCGGCTTGTTCTTCATGGTTCGCACCTATCCCAGGGCTACGTCGAGGGTCATCATCGTGGCAAAGCCGAGCATGGCGCCGATGGTGGCAACGTCGGTGACGCTCTGCAGCTGCGACTCGGGGATAAGCTCTTCGACGACGACGTAGATCATGGCGCCGGCGGCAAAGGCAAGGGCGTAAGGCAGCAGCGGCTGGATCGCCAACACCAGCGCCGCGCCGATGACGCCCGCGATCGGCTCGACCATGCCGGAGAGCTGACCGTACCAAAAACTCTTGAGGCGGGAGACTCCCTCCCTGCGCAGGGGGATGGAGACGGCCGCCCCTTCGGGCATGTTCTGGAGACCGATGCCGATGGCGAGGGCAACCGCGCCTGCCAGCGAGGCGGAGGGAAGTCCGGCCGCGGCCGCGCCAAAGGCCACACCGACCGCCAGGCCCTCCGGGATGTTGTGCATGGTAATCGCCAGGACGAGAAGGATGCTCCGGCGCCAGGAGGTGTGAATGCCTTCCGGTTCGTTGCCCGGCAGTCCGAGGTGCAGGTGGGGCAGCACCGTGTCTACGCCCCACAGGAAAGCACCGCCCAGCAGGAAGCCAACGGTGGCCGGCAGCCAAGGAGGGATCCCCTGGCCCTCGGCCATCTCGATGGCCGGCGCGAGCAGCGACCAAAAGCTGGCGGCGATCATGACGCCTGCGGCGAAGCCGAGCATGGCGTCGAGCACCTGGCGGTTGAGCGTCTTGAAGAAAAAGACCGTGGCAGAGCCGAGGGCAGTGACAAACCAGGTGAAGCAGGTCGCGATGAGTGCTTGCAGCACCGGGTTGAGCTGGGTGAACCAGTCCATGTCGCCTGTTCCTCCTCAGAATCTGGGTGCCCGGCAGGCTACCTGCCGGCGTGTGCGGCTGCGTGGGGGATTATACCGCGGCGCAAGGCCGGAGCCAAGCACGGGGCCCGGTACGACAGGTCTCCATCCGACCCTGTTTCCGGCCGGTCTCCTAGTAGCGCTGTTCCCGGCCCGCCTCCCGACCGGCCGGCGCCGCGCCGTCGGTGCGCTGCACCTAGGTCTCCACCCGACCTCAAAGGTCTGCGAGACCTGTCAGGTCTCGTCGGTCTCCAGGACCTGTCAGCTCTCACCCCTGAGGGCTTGCGGCTGATCTTCCCCGCTTCGCCCTTCTGGTCATGGACAACCCAGGGTGGCGGCTCATGCTGCAGCGCGAGGGCCGGCGGGGACGTGCGCGTGCGCCACGACCCGGGCACAGCCTCCAGGGCCTGTGCGCCCGGCCTGACGCCGGGCAGCATCCGTGGCATACTCCCAGTCAGTACCAGGCACGATGGGAGGTGTGTCATGAACCGTAGACTATCCCTCGGTCTCTTGTCTCTCTCACTCGTGATCGCGGCCATGGCCGCGGGTGCGGCTCCGGCCGCTGCCCAATCAGGCAACAGCGGTGCGGACCGGCTCCTGTCCATTATGGAGGGCTACGACGCTTATGTTGAGGTATGCTACAACAGCGCCGCCCAGGAGTTCCTGGTCGTATGGTTGGACTTCGATCGTGGCCTCTACATCCAGCGCTACGACTGGCGGGGCAACCCCATGGGAGACAACTTGCTTATCAACGACTCGGGCAGCACGTACTGGCCCGCCGTCGCCTATTCCCCCGGCGCAGGCAGCTACCTGTTGGTGTGGGGGCGCGACCCGGACGACGGCACGGACGACAATATCTATGGCCAGCGCCTCTCTGCCGACGGCAGCCCCCTGGGTCCAGTCCTGGTGCTCGACCAGAGCGCCGGAGGGCAGTACGTCCCGGATGTAGCCACCGATGGGGACGATTTTGTCGTCGTATGGCAGGGGTGGGATGGCGACGTCGATGCCATATTCGCCCGCCGGGTGACGGGCGGCGGAGCCGTCGACCCCACGACCTGGTCCGTCGCCCGCGGCGGCGGCGCCCACCGGAGCAACCCTGACATCGCCCACGACGACACATCCGGAGAATACCTGGTCGTCTTCAGTTACTCCCAGGTAGACACGGCCGAGATCCACGCCCGCCGCTTGGCACCGGACGGCAGCCCGCCCGGTGCCGAATACAGCGTGGCCGCACATCCTGATGCCATCGGTTCTCACTTGGCCGCGACGCCCTGGGACGGGACCGGGGGGTACCTCGTCGTGTGGCAGGACTCCAGGAACGGCTCGGCAGACATCTACGGCCGCGTCGTGTTGGCCGGGGGCGACGGCCTGTTCGACGGCGACGACTTTGCCATCACCGACCTGGTCGACAGCGACCAGGTGGGGGCCGCCGTCGCCCTCTCGCCCTCTACTGGAAACCTGCTGGTGACTTGGTCGGACAGCCGGGCGGATGCCACCAGCGCGAGCGACATCTACGGCCAACGCCTGGCCGCCGACGCCGGGCTGGAGGGAAGCAATTTTCCCGTAAGTGCGGCCTACGGCGAGCAGGGCAACTGCGCCGTCGCCTCCGGCCAGTCGGCCGATGCCTACTTGGTCGTGTGGGCGGATTTCCGGACCTACGGCGACATCTATGGCCAGCGGGTGGCCGGCAGCGGCTCGCTCTTGTGGTACGAGTTTGCCGTCTCGGCCCAGCCGGGCGCCCAGGCGGCGCCGGCCGTCGCCTACGATCCCGACGGGGGGCAGTACCTGGCCGTGTGGCAGGATCAGGTCGACGGCCACTGGGCCATCCACGGCCAGCGCCTCTCGGCTGATGGCTTTCCTCTCGAAACGCCGTGGCCCATCGAGTCCGACGGCCACGACAACGTCCAGCCGGTAGTGGCCTATTCCGGCAGCGAGCAGGTGTTTGTCGTCGTCTGGGCCGACGAGGACCTCGATCACCTCGAGGGCCGCCAGGTGCCTGCCGCCGGTTGGGCCACGGTTCCCTTTTCCGTGCCCGACAGCGCGGGCGGCCGCCACCCCGACCTGGCCTACGACGAACCCGAGAATCTATTCCTGCTGGCCTGGGATGACGGCGCCGACGTCTATGCCCACATCCTGGCTGGCGACGGCTCGCCTGATACCGGCGACAGCACCCTGGTGGCCAACGGCGAGGGCCTGCAGCTCTATCCATGTGCTGTCTCGGACCCCGACGCCTTCAAGTTCCTGGTCGTCTACCAGACCGACCTGGGCGGCGGCCAGGTGCGCCTCCAGGGCCAACATCTCCTCTATTCGGGCAACCTGTGGGAGCCGTCCTTTCCCGTCGCCGGCGGCGACGGGGTCGACCGCTTCCATCCGGCCGTCACCTACAACGGAGACGCG
>DAOQVR010000024.1:0-43285 GCA_035341665.1 Anaerolineae bacterium | reverse complement strand
GTTTTCGGTGATCACTTTCCAGCCAAGTGGCTCTGTTTTAGTTTATCAAAAACAGACGATACGCCAACGGACGAGACGCACGCGGTCCGGGACACTGGAAGCGGTTATCCGGGACGTCAATGAGTACACGATGGGCTGGACTGGCTACTTTCGGTTAGCAGACACGCCGAGTGTGATGGCAGAGTTGGATGGGTGGCTGAGACGGCGGATGAGGCAACTGGTCTGGAAGCGCTGGAAACGAGGCAAGACTCGCTTCCGCGAACTGGTGGCGTTGGGGGTGCCCCGCGAACGGGCTGGTCTGGGGGCAATCGGGATAAGCCCGTGGCGGATGGCGGCCTCACCTGTGGTCAACGAGGGCCTGAGCAATGCCTATTGGCAGCAGCAAGGGCTACGAAGCATCGTCGAACGGTACCGCCAACTGCGTAATACTTGACGAACCGCCGGATGCGGACCCGCATGTCCGGTGGTGTGAGAGGGGGCGGCTAGCCGCCGCCCCCTACTCGATTGCTAGCCATGTAGACCGGGTTAGTAGCTCCTCTTCCAGTCCACCCTGTAGCTCGGCGCAACCGCCGGATCGAACGTAACCTCCACCTGGGTGGAGATGACCGCGCCCTGCGCATCCACGATCTTGAGCCGGTAGGTGAACGCCTGCTGGCGAAGCGACAGCGGAAAGTCGTAGAGGCCCGCCTCGCTGCCCGCCTTGGTCGTCGCGCTGTAGAGGTTCCCCCAGTCGTCGGTCATCTGCAGCACGATGTCTTGCAGCCCGTTGCCAGCTGCGTCGCGCACCGTGCCGCGGATGTAGCAGCAGTCCCCCGTGTGCTCGGGAGCCGGCGGCCCGGCGAGCCGGAAGGCAAAGCTGCTGGCGGAAGGCACGGTCGCCGTAGGGGGTGCCGGGGTGAGTGAGGGGTCGGGCTCCGCAAGGACCGCCGTGGCTTCCGCTTGGCCGTGCGGCGTCGCGCTTGTCACGGCTGTCGGAGTGACGGGCAAGGTGACCGTCAGCGTCGCGCTTGGGGACGGGATCGGCGTGGAGATCGGTGCCGTTGTTGGGAGTCGCGTGGGCGTCGACGTGCGCGGCACCACCGTCGGCTCAAAGAGCAATGCCGCGCGGGAGGACTGGAAGCTGGTGTAGGCGACATAAAAACCGAGCGCCACGACCAGCAGCACCAGCAAGAACCCCAGCGCATACCCCATACCTTTGTTCATCAGCGTTCCTGCGCCGCCCTGCTCTGAGTGCCCCGGCGGCGACGGGTAGTATAGCCGAAGTGCCGCCTCCGGACAAACAGGGGCCGGCCGCATGGCTCAAGCGACGACGACCAATGAGCAGGCCCCAGGGGCTGGATGCCCCTGGGGCCTTGAGGTCAGGTGAGACCTGATGGGCCGGGTGGACCTGTCAGGTCTCGTCTCGGGCTACCAGTAACCCGCCGCCGAGCAGTTCGCACCGTCGACGAACGTGTAGCCGGCCAGGGTCATGTTGGTCACGTCGATGGCCCAGTCGCCGGAGATCACCGAGCCCCACGGGAAGCGGGCATAGCCGTCGTTGTGGGTCAGGCGGGTCCGGTTCGCGGGTCCGCCGGTCGGCCACCAGAGGGCGGCATCCACCGACACCAGCGGCAGGCTGGCCCCCGCCTGATCGACCGCCTCGACCTTCCAGCGGACGTAGATCCGGCCGTACGGGTCGGTGGCGGGCTGCGCGACAAAGTCGCCGCAGGTCACGGTTTGCTCAACGCCGCCCACCGGCACCTCGTAGTACTCGGGCGGGGCGTAGGGCGGCAGGTCGCCGCCGTAGCCGGAAGCTGAGGAGCGGCCGCCAAAGACCCACATCACACCAGGATCGCCCGGAACCCACACGCCGGCGTGGTCACGCCGCGAGATGTTGAGGTTGGGGAAATCATAGTCGTAGGTGTCCGTGGCAACGTCGTAGAGCAACGCCTCGTTGCTTTCAGCTGGCCACTGCCCACCACCGGCGATGACGATCTTGCCCGCCAGGACGTAGGGCGAGCCGCTGTCAAAGCCCCAGGCACGGCCTTCTGCGCTCGCGACCGGAAGATCGGCCACTGCCGCGTCGTTCCAGGTGCCCGCAGCCGGGTCAAAGACCTCGGCGATGGTCTGAGCGTACAGGCTGGCGCCGTCGAAGACGGTGCCGCCGAAGCCGTAGATCTTGCCGTCGACCACCGCGCTGTCGATGTAGGCGCGGGCGAGAGCCAGGTTGCCGACCTGTGTGAAGTTGTTCGCCACCGGGTCGTAGCGGTCGGTCCGGTTCAGCTCGTACGGCGACGCGAGAGAGTTGAACCCACCATACACGTACACCATGTTGTCCACCACGGCCTGCCCGCCCGGCGTATATCCGGTGTAGGCTGTGGGCAGCGTGGTGACGATCGATGCGCTGTTGGTGGCCGGGTTGTAGCACTGCACGCTGAGCGTGGAGGTACCCGATGCAGCGCGGCCGCCGAACGTGCACAGCAGGTCGTAGGAGCCGTTGTTCACCTGGTTGATGGTGTAGTTGGAGACCGGGTCCGGCATGTTCGCGCCTGTGTCGGTGCATGTGCCCGTCGCCGGGTCCAAGTAGATGACGTCGCCGTACGTGCTCGTGTCGGAGCGGCCGCCCAAGAAGTAGACCAGGCCATCATAGTAGTGGCCGTCGTAGCGGGTCCAGTCGGGGCAGCCGGGGAGCATCGGCAGCTGCGTCCACGCACCCAGGAAGGTGAGGACAAAGTCAGGCAGCGTCACGGTTTGATTGGCGAGAACCTCGACCCCACTCTGCGTCTGAGAGGTGTAGTTGGTCTTGGAGGCCGTGACGTTGTAGGTGCCGACCACCAGGTCCATGGTGTAGAAGCCATTGGGGTCGGTGGTGGCATTGATGCTGCCCTCAACAGCCCCCTGTGCGGTGACGGTCGCGCCCGCAACCGGGTCGCCGTCCTGGTCCACGACGTAGCCTTCCAGCGTCCCGGTCTCGATGCCGCCGCAGACTGCGATGCCGGCAGTCAGGACGTCCAGGTAGCCATAGCCGAAGGTGTAGTTGCCTTCGCCGTCAGGCGGCGCACCGCAGTTGCCCGCGGGAGCGGCCGCAGCGGCGTTCTGCAACGCCTGGAAGGTGAGGTCCACCTGGCCGACCATGCCAGGGTTGCAGGACCAGAGCAGCGCCACGGCACCGGCCGAGTGCGGGCTGGCCATCGAGGTGCCGCTGTAGCCGCAGCTCCAGGCGTTGGTCGGCACGGACGAGCAGACGCTCACGCCGGGGGACGCGATGTTCGGCTTGGTGTAGGGGTCGTGGCCGAAGGGGCTCGGTCCACGGCTGGAGAAGGAGGCGATGTTGCCGCCGCTGTCGTGTGCCGCGCTGGCGAACGACTCCTGGTAGGTGCCGGGGTCGCCCATGGTGCCGCAGCTGGAGCCGCTGTTGCCCGCCGAGAAGGCGGGGAAGGTGCCGGCTGCCACCCAGGCCTGCACGTAGCTCAGGTACCAGGGATCGCCGCTGCCGCCGCCCCACGAGTTGTTGACGACGTGCGGCCGATTGGCCGGGTCGCCGCCGGGCGCCAGGATCCAGTTCGCGCACGTGGTCAGCGCAAAGTCAGAGCAGGAGTTGGTCTCGCAGCCCTTGCAGGCGATCCAGGTAGCGTTGGGCGCCATGCCCGCCTGCCAGGTGAGGCCCGGATCGTCATCGGCCACCATGGTGCCCATGGTGTGGGTGCCGTGGCCGTTGTTGTCGCAGGCCGAGCCGCCGCAGATGTTGCTGGGGTCTGCCCAGCAGTCAGCGTCGCTCGGGGCACCCGGGCAGGCAAAGGCCTGGTCGAGCGCCGGGTGGTTCCACTGCACGCCGGTGTCGATGTTGGCGACCTTGATGGCGTCGCCCTGAACGCCGAAAGCGGTCCAGAACTGGTCCGCCTTGGTATAGGTAATGCCCCAGGCGAGGGCGTCGGGCGAAGCGCCGGCCTCGCCGACGAAGCCGTTGATGCCTGCTCCGCCGTTGATCGGATCCAGCTCATAGACCCGCTCCAGGCGCAGGAAGGCCACACCGGGCAGGGCCGCCAGGCCCTGGGCCGCGTCGAGGCCAGCGCTGCGCACAAAGACCGAGTTGTTGATCACCATCGGCTTGCAGTCCAGGCCGTTCTTTGCGCAGTAGTCCAGCACCGGACCCTGGGTGGCGTCCGCCACCTGGTTCACGGCGTCCCAGACGTACTGGCCGCGGGCGTCCCAGTCCAAACCGGCCGCCGCGCTCAGGTCGGCCTCGACCGACATCTTGACGAACAGATTGGCGGGGCCGTCCGCCAGTTGGTCCAGCAGCGCTTGCTCAATCGGCGCCGCCGGCTGGGCTGTGACCGTCAGCGGGGCCAGTCCCGCCAGCATGACCACAGCGAAAAGTAGGTAGAACATCTTTGGGATACGCATCCTGTCTCTCCTTCTTTGGACTTGAGATCGCCGACGTCCACCACTGGACTTTCCGGGTCACACAGTGCCCGGCTCGGCATCACGACTCCCCCACAACGAACTACCCTCGCCGGCCAATTTCCTGGTCTCCGTACCACCCCCTTTCTGTTCCTTGTCGCGTACCACGGTGAGTGAGCAATGACACAGGCCGGGAAGGGATGGCGTGTGGACACACCGCCCCTGCCCGGCCTGGCAGGTCGACTCACTACAGGCCTTATTCGCATTGGGTGCCGACGGGTGCACTGCCGTGGCGCTCAAAGCCATTCTATGCCTGTCCTCTCTTCCCGGGCGGACCGCTCCGCCCGACCAGTCGCCATTATACCAGGGATGGGAGTCGTGTCAACTCCACCCCGCTCGTTGTTCCTTCGAAAGAGACCTCAGGCGACGAGGCTGTCCCAAAACTGTCATTCCGCCTGACACGCGCTGAAGTCACACATCGCTGCGCTCAGCATGGCAGGTGATGTGCTTTCTGGACAGCCCCGTCTGTACGGTCCTACGGTGTGGTCACCCCGTCGCACGTCTCGAGGTTGTCGCCCTCTGCGTAGAGGTATCCGTCGAGCTCGAGCCCGGTCACGCAGACGTTGTACCAGCCAGCCTGCGGCCGACCGACCTGGAATCGGGCATACCCCCGCGAGTTGGTGGCTGCCTCCTGCTCGGGCAGGACGCGGCCGTTGGGCAGGGTCCACTGCACCCTCACCGCGACACCTGGTAGCAGGTTGCCACCTCCGTTGAGCACCGGGACCTGCGCCTGGACGATTCGCTGTAGGCCGACCACTTTGTACCGCAGGCTGATGTTGCCCACGTGCATGGTTTGGGCCGCGCAGGCCTCCAATGCGCCGAGGACGTTCAGATAGCCGTAGCCGTAGGTGTAGTTGCCCGCGTCACCGGGCGGCGCTCCGCACGAGCCGTCGGGTGCCGGATCGGCATTGTCCTGGAGCACCTCAAACAGGCCGAAGACATCTCCCTTCAGCGACGGGCAGGCCGAGAGAATCAGGGCAACCGCGCCGATGCTGTGAGGGCTGGCCATCGAGGTCCCGCTGTACACCGCCCACGAGCTGCTGGGCAAGGTGGACCAGATATTCACGGCGGGCGCCGAGATGTTGGGCTTGGTGTAGGGGGCGTCGCCGAAGGCGCCGGGCCCCACGCTGGCGAAGCTGGCGTGTATGCGGTCCTCCGCGTGGCCGGTCGTGCAAAAGACCTCCGGGTAGTCGCACGGCGAGCCGAGCGTTGCGCAGCCCGGTCCGGTCCCTCCGGCCGAGAATCCGCCGAAGATGCCCGCGGCCAGCCACGCCTGTACCTTGGCTTGGTACCAGGGGTCCCCGCCTCCACCTCCCCACGAGTTGTTGACCGCGTCGGGGCGGTTCGCAGGATCGCCGCCGGGCGCCAACACCCAGTCGGCACAGGCATTGAGCGCATAGTCGCTGCAGGCGGCAGACTCGCAGCCCTTGCAGGCGATCCAGGTGGTGTCGGGCGCCACCCCGACGGTGTGTGCCAGCGACGGGTCGTCATCGGCCGCCATTGTACCCGTGACGTGCGTGCCGTGGCCGTTGTTGTCGCACGGAACACCCCCGCAGATGTTGGCGGGGTCGTACCAGCACGCCGGGTTTCCCGGGTCGTCTGGGCACCCATACTGCCCGATCAGGGCCGGGTGGTCCCACTGAACTCCCGTGTCGATGCTTGCCACCTTTGCCCCGGCTCCCCGGTATCCCATCGCCCAGACATCAGGCGCCTTCACGTCGACCAGGCCCCACGAGACCTCGCCTTCCGGGGTGGCGAGATCTTCGACCGGGTAGACGTGCTCCAGCCGCAGATAGGCCACGCCCGGAAGTGCGGCCAGGTCCAGCGCCGACCGGAGATCGCCTCGGCGGATGTACACAGCGTTTACGGCTAGCAGCGATTCTGCCTCCAGCTGGTGCTCCTCCGCATAGCCTAGGACGGGTGCCTGCGACTTCTCGGCTACCTCCTGAAGCGCACGCCACACGAACGCGCCGCGTTCTGCCCACGGGAGGCCAAAGGCCGTGCGCAGGTCCGCTTCGACGGACATCTTGACGAAAAAGGCGGCGGCTCCCCCGTTATCCAATGCTGCCAGCAGGTCCTCGTCCAAGGCGGGCAGTGCCGCCGGCTGTGCCGGCCGGGCGCCTGCAGCCATCGGCATGACCCCTACGATCAGCAGCAGCGTGACCGCCAGGAACAGACTCTTTCGCTTGGGCATCTCGCACCTCCTTGCTCCCTCCACGCGATCAGTATAGCGACTGTGACCGCCGGTGTCAAGGGGTTGTGGATCGCCTCCTCCACCTACTCCTCAGAAGGCCGATCGCCACGGGCCTCCGACCGAGCCCCCGAGACCTGCCCCTCCGGCCGGGCTTGGCCCCGGGCGCTTCTTGTTGTATAGTGGTTCCACGGGCGGAGCGCGCCTGATGCCGGAAGAGGAGGAATTCCCATGCCCAGCCACGTGTCGTCCTGTTGGACCCGGCTTCTGGTTCTCCTGGCGCTGTGCCTCGTCGGCCTGCCTGCCATGGCTGCCGAAGAAGCACCCCTGGTTGCACGGGAGACGGTGTCCCTTTCGGGCACCTTCTGGATCGTGTGGGGTGACCCGCCCGCCGCCGGCGCCGATCCTGCCCCCTTTGTCTACCAGTTGGCGACGCCGGCGGCTGCGGTGACGCTGCTACTGGACGATTCCGCTTCCCTGCCGGCGGGTGGCCCGCTTGCGCTGAACCGGCGGGGGGTACGGGTCGTGGGCCGGTGGGAGGAGGGGGCGTTCCGCGTGGAGGCGATCGCCCTGGCGTCTGCCGGAGCGCCGGATGAGCCCGCCGGCCTCGTCGGCTCGCAGCCATGGGTCTCGATCATGTGCAAGTTCAAAGACTATCCTTCCGAACCGCGCGACCTCGCCTACTTCGAGGGTATGTACGCCGACCTCTACCCCGGCCTTGATCACTACTGGCGGCAGGTATCGTACCAGAACATTGACCTGGTGGGCAGCGACGCCGTTGGCTGGTACTACCTGCCTCAGCCCCGCTCCTACTATGTCTACGACAACGATGGCGATGGGGACCTGGACCTCGATTGGGGGCGCGCAGTGGATGACTGCACACTAGTCGCCGACCCAGACGTCTATTTCCCCGACTTTGTGGGCATCAACCTGATGTTCAACGCCGACCTGGACTGCTGCGCGTGGGGCGGAAGCTGGTATGTCAACCGCGACGGCCAGAACCGTCTCTACCGTGTTACGTGGGAGCCACCGTGGGGCTACGGCAACATCGGGGTCATCGCCCACGAAACGGGCCACGGCTTCGGCATGCCCCACTCCTCCGGCGACTATGGGCAGGTGTACGACAACCGCTGGGATGTGATGAGCGACATCTGGACTGATTGCGGGAACCTTACCGACCCGACCTACGGCTGTGTCGGTCAGGGGACAATAGCCTACCATCACGACCTGGAGGGCTGGATCCCCGGCGAACACCGAGCCTGGATTGGCACCGGCTCGGGCCAGACGCTGACCTTGGAGCAGCTCATCTTCCTGCCGGCCGAGGGGTACCTGGCGGCCCTCGTGCCGATCGACAACTCGCGCACGGACTATTACACGGTCGAGGCGCGCAAGAAGGCCAGCTACGATGTGAAGCTGCCGGCAGAGGGCGTGATCATTCACCACGTCGTCGAGGGCCGCCCGGAGCCCGCGCACGTCGTTGATATCGACAGGGATGGCAACACGGGCGACGCCTATTTCGGCGTGGGGCAGTCGTTCATCGACGCTGCGGCGGGTATCACGGTCACGGTGGACGCCGTGAGCCCCCGCGGCTGGACGGTCACTATCGCAAATCGCTTCGATGCGCGCCCGCCAATCCACGTCCAGGGCATCAAGATGAGGGCTCAGCCCTATGGCAGTAGGTTCTTGCTGTGGGGTGTCGTCAGGATCGCCGATGCCGACGGACGACCCGTTGCCGGCGCGTCTGTCGCGGCCCTCTGGACCCTCCCGGACGGGACACAGAGTAGCGGGCAGTCTGTGTCGGGCCCCACCGGGCTGGCGGCCTTTCGGTTTGGCGCCACTCAGGCGGGCACCTACGAGCTGTGCGTGACTGCCGTAGCCCAGGACGGCATGCGCTACGATCCGGCGGCCAACATTGAGACCTGTGACACCCTAGCCTTGCCCTGAGCGAGCGCTAGCTCTGATGGCTCAGGTCCCGACCGTGTTGCGGGGGATGGGCGACGGTCTCTGACCGAGCACGATTCGCTTCGATCGGAGCCCTTCGGCGATCATTGGGAGCGGCGGCCGGACGCCTCGGGCGATCGACGGAGCAGGGGCCGGCGAGCGTTCGCTAGCCGTCATCCTCCCACAGCGGCAGCTGGAAGGGCGGACGCTTTCCGTCCAGCAGCACAAAGGGCGCAGCGCGGACGGCATCTGCCCCCATGCGAGCCAGGTCCTCCAGCGACCGGAGCGTTCCCAGGTGCCGGAGCTCGATGATCCGCCCAGCCGAGCCCGGGCCGATGCCCGGCACGCGCAGCAGCTCCTGCCGCACGGCACGGTTGACCTCGACCGGAAAGAGCTCGGGGTGCCGCAGGCCATAGAGGCGCTTCGGGTCCGCGCGCTGGGGCAGGTTGCCTCCCCCGTCAAAGATCAGATCCTCGTAGCCGAAGCCATAGAGTCGCAGCAGCCAGTCGGCCTGGTACAGGCGGTGCTCGCGCCAGGTGGGCGCCGGTGGCAGCCCGTCGAGCGGAGTGCCGGGCACAGGCTGGAAGGCACTGAAGTAGGCCCGTGCTACCCCCAGGTCGCGGTAGAGCCGCCACGTGGTCGACAGAATTTCCTGGTCCGACTCACCGGCAGCCCCGACGACGAATTGGGTCGTCTGCCCCGAGGGGGCGAGAGGCCCCCCGCGCCTCGCCTGGGCGGACCCGCGAGGCTGGAACCTCCCGCCCGCTGTGCCTGGCTTCGACCCCTCACTCCCTTTTGTGCCCGCCGAATCAGTGGCAGGGTACGCCTGGCGCAGCAGGCGGCTAGCGATCTCCATCGGCCGAGTCAGCTCTTCGTAGAATACCTTGCGGGGTGCGATGCGCGCCAGTCGCTCTGCGCTGGGCGCTTCAAGGTTGACTGACACCCGGTGGGCGAGCTGCATGGCGCGCTCGACATGCGCCTCCGAGCAACCGGGCAGTAGTTTCAGGTGGACATACCCCGTGAACTCGTAGCGCTTCCTCAGGAGCTCGATCGCCGCAATCATCCCATCCATCGTGGGGCTCGGGCCCTCGCACACGGCCGAGCTGAGAAAGATACCATCCACCAGGCCGGCCCGGTTCATCTGGTCAAAGCCGCGTGCCAGCTCGTCGGGTGTGAAGCTGGTGCGCGGGACGTCACGGCGAGCGCGGATCCCGCAGTAGTAGCAGTTCTTTTCGCACACATTCGTGAGCAGCACCTTGAGGAGCCGGATGCTTCCTCCGTTGGGTAGGGCTGCGGGGTAGACCCAGCGGCCGAGGTCGTCCTGCCTGCGACTCTCGCGCATGCCGCAGGAGTTGCACAGGTCATGTTGCGCCGACTCGCCCAGTGCTTGCACCTTTTGGATCAGGTCCACCGTGCTTCCCTCTGCGGCTTGTTGTACCGCACATATGTTCTGTTGTCAAGCCGGCAGGCGCCTGAGGCCGGAAGCTTTCGCACGGCCTCACGGCACGGCGACACAACAGCGGCACCGCAGTGCCTTCCAAGCACGACAACTGCATTTGTCCGAGCATGTCGTTCTGAGCGACCGATGGAAGCGAAGAATCTCGCTGAAGCCGCGAGGATCTCCGTCCGCTAACCGCGATTCTTCGTCGCTGCGCTCCTCAGAATGACAACCACGGTTAGGGAGCTAGTAGTCCCGCAGGATCAACGGCAGGAAGATCGCAAAGGGCACCTGAGCCACTGTGCCCGGCCAGAACCCCCCGGCCAATGTGTAGCTCCCGCCCAACATGGACCCTGCGTCGGCCTGGCCAGAGGTCCCAGCCAGAGTGTACGCTCCGCCACTGCTCAAGGTGATCCCGCCGCCCTCGATGGTGTTCCAGGAGAGATCGAAACCGGCACCGGACCGGGCCAGCGCTGGGATGCTCACCAGCAGCACGATGCAGGCCACGGCCGCCCTGATGTGCAGCATTCCGGCCGCTTGCACGCGATTGCCTCGCCTCATCATGGCCGGAGGTCCCTCTCAGCCTCAGCCGGAGCGGCGACTTGCACAGCCTCCAGCCTTGCGCTCTCGTAGCCGCGGCGCTTGGCCGCAAGGCGGTAGTCAAAGCCGCAACTCGACGGCTGCCCGTTCAGGCTCACTCCCTGAACCGCAAAGTGTTCCGGTGCCTTCTCGCTCACAAAGAGCAGCACTGGCTCCTTGCAGGTGGCCGTCAGGAAGACGTTGTACTCCTCCTCCAGGGCAACCGTCTTCGCAAAGAGCGGGTCAATGGCGACATCGGCCCGGCCGTTGTGCAGGGTACCCGAGCCCAGTTCCTCTACCCAGACTTCGGTGCTGGACACCCCGTAGAGTGTGACGCGCTCGTGGCCGCCACCGGCGGGGGAGGGCGCTGAAGCAAACACGTTGAATGTCCCGTCCGCGTAGACGTTACCCGACTGGCTGATGTAGAAGCGGAGAGTGCCACCTGGAAAGTCACCGTCATAGGCCTCGACCAGGTTGCCGCTCCAGCTCCATGCACCGACGCCGACGCCGCCGCTGTAATTGTGCCCAGCAACCCCAAACCCTTCGCTGCTCTCCGACCGGCCGTAAAGCGCAGTGCCTTCGCCAGGGGCCGTACCCGCCACGTTGTTCCAGCCCCAGACGGCCGGCCGGTCGGTGGAGCTGGCCTGGAAGTAGGCCCCGTTCTTGGACCGGACCAGAAACACGTTCTCGGTGGTGGAGTAAAAGTCGCTGTCGATCGAGTTGTCGGCCCAGACAAACACTCCGTCGTGGTCGGCCTTGGCGCGGTGACCTGCCGCAAAGCTGTAAGCGCCGGCTGCGCGGTTGAGGTCTCCTCCAGGTACCGTGGCATATTGTCCCTCCGCGCGGTTGCTGCTCCCGCCGCTCACCGTGGCGTAGCTGGCAAACACCTCGTTGCGGCCATCCTCGTAGCCTCCTCCGCCGATGGTGGCGCCGACCGCACCTGGATCGACATAATTCCACGAGTAGCCGCCGATGACGTTGGCGCTGGTGGCGTTTTGGACCGTGTTCATGCCCGGGAGGGCAAGCGCGTAGGGTGTCGGTGTGGGCGGCTGGAGAGGAGTCAGATAGGTGTAGGGACCGCTACTTGCGCCGGGGCGCACACCGATCTTGAGCCAGCGGGCATCGCCGTTGAGGTAGAAATGGACATCGCCGTAGGCAGCGTCGGTGACATCCACAGTGGTTGTGAACAGGCCGTCGGTGACCTGGACATCGTTCCTGGAGTAGGCAGTAGCCACCCACTGCGTGCCGCCGGCGTCGGCATAGATAGAGAAGGCAAAGTCGTACAAGCCGTTTGCCGGGCTCCCGCCGTCTGTCAGATAGCCCTGGTAGCTGAAGGCGTTACCGGCCAATGTCTGCTCTGCCCAGCCGCCCTCCGGCGCGGGCGCCTGTGCCAGGCTTGAACCCATCACCAGGGACAGCGCGATGGCCAACGAGCTGAGTGTGACGAATGCCCTTCTTCGCTTCATCGTTGCCTCCCGCGGACAATGTCAGGGCATCACCGGCGGCGTGGCGGGCCGACTGCGGAGGGCCCTGCATGGTCATGATAGCACGGGCCGGCGCCGCAGGCAACAGACAAGCTCGGAGGTTGGCTTGCGGCAGCGCGGCGGCTCGGGGCCAGTGGGGTCTGGCTGCCTGAGGTTTCAGCGTTCCGCCGGCCGGAGCCCGGCCTGCTTGACAACCCCCGACCTGCCGTGTAGAATGGCGCCATGCTCTACGACAACCGCGCCAACGTGCTGGCTACCCTGGTCGTCCTTGGCTTGGTGCTGGCTGCCGGCTTGACTCTGCCCGCCTGGAGCCGGGAGGTCATGGTGCTTGGCTCGCCGCTGACGATCAGCGTGACCCAGACGACCATGATAGCGCTGCTTCTGACCGGCATCGTGTGCGCAGGCACGGACACGGTCATCCGGCTGCATCCCCGGGCTCGGCAGGTAGACGGGAGCTTTTCCTTTGTCACCTGGACGGTACCCGCCCTGACGACGGCTCTTGCGGCCGTGCTGTTGCCCGAGCTTCCCTCACTTGCCTACCGGGGTGCCGGCTATGTGCTAACCGGCTTGCTCCTGATCCTCCTGATTTCGGCCGAGTACGTGACCATCGATCCCGCAGACCGGCGCTATCCGGCTGCGCGCTTCCTGCTTAACGCTTGGGCCTACCTCCTGGCCCTGGCCGCGTTTGTCCTCATCTACTCCTTACGGTCGCGCAGCCTCGTCTCTGCGACGGCCGTAACGGTGGCCGGCGCCCTGCTTGCCCTCGACTTGCTGCGGGGTGCGGGCCAGGGCTTTGGCCGCACGGCGCTCTATGCCCTGATCGCCGGTCTCTCGACCGGCCAGGTGATCTGGGCCATGAACTACATGCGGTTGGGCGGTGTGTCGGGTGGGCTGGTTCTGCTCTTCAGTTTCTACATCGCCACGGGGGTTGCCGGCCAGACGCTACAGGGAGAACTCAACCGGCGCCTGCTGCTGGAGTACGCCGCGGTCGCGCTGGCCGGCCTTCTCGTGCTGCTGATCTGGGGCACATGAGCCCAGCGCTAGAACGGCGCGGGCCTGCCACCTGCCTCTGCATCGCGCACGCCCGCATTTGACATGCCCTGGCGCGTGATCTAGAATCTGAGCCAGCTTACGAAAGGAGGCAGCGGTATGTTCCACGGCAAGAACATGGATCGTGTTCAGCCTGTCGGCATCGGGGAGACCGGTGCCTGTCGTGGTGCGCCCATAGCCTGAGCCTGTCTGGTCCGGGGCCGTGGGGCGCCAGTCCCCACGGCCCTTTTCTTTTGTCTGGCGCCCGCGAGCCGTGGGGGAACCGATCTCCCGCGGCTCGTTTTTTGGGTCGCGGAACACTTGAGCAAGCGAAACTGATTCGGAATTGAGGAGCAGCCATGAACGGTCCCGTCACGCGCTATGTGCGCCAGCTGAGGAGCTTTAGCCGGAACGCGCAGGCCTACCTGCTCAGCGTCGTCATCACCGGCGTCAGCTTCTCCATCTACCAGCTCATCTTCAACCTCTTCATCGTTAGCCAGGGCTACTCGCGCAGCTTCCTGGGCTCGCTCCAATCCCTGCCGAACCTCATCGCGCTAATCGGGACAATTCCGGCCGGGGTCCTGGTGGACCACATCGGCCGCAAGAAATCGATGGTGCTGGCCGGCGTGATGCGGACCGTGGCCACGCTGGGCATCGTCGTGGCACCCGGCCCTGTCTGGCTGCAGCTGTCCGTCATCGGCTTCGGCATTGCCCAGTCGCTGGGGATGGTGTCCAGCGCGCCTTTCATGATGGAGAACTCGACTCAGGAGGAGCGCAATACGCTCTTCTCCGCCAACTTTGGACTGCAGACCCTGGTCGGCTTTGTCGGGACCTTTGTGGGCGGCTACCTGCCCACATGGTTTGGCGGGCTGTTCAACGCCGGAGTGGAGAGCCCGACGGCCTACGCGGCCACGCTTGGCGTCACGGTGGCCCTCTCGGTAGTTTCGATCCTGCCGCTGCTGGCCATCCAGGAGGTGCGCCGGCCCGAGGTCAAGGTGCGCTCGATATGGCCCTGGAACAACATCAGCGATACGGGGCTGGTCGTCCGCATCTTTGTGCCGAACATCATCATCTCGATGGGCGCCGCCATCCTGATCCCGTACATGAACCTCTTCTTCAAGCAGACCTTCGAGATCCCGGACAGGACCTTGGGGACCATCTTCTCGATCTCCTCGATTGTGACCGGAGTGGCGACGCTGGCGTCCCCGCTGCTGGCACAGCGTTGGGGGCGGATCCGCGCGCTGGTGATCACCCAGCTCGCTTCGATCCCCTTCCTGTTGACCATCGGCTTCGCTCCCTGGTTCTGGGTAGCGGCGGCCGGCATGTGGGTGCGTGCGGCGCTCATGAACATGGGCAATCCGCTTTACTCCGCCTTTGCGATGGAGCAGGTCCAGGAGCGCGAGCGAGCCACCGTCAGCGGCCTGATGGGCGTGAGCTGGAACCTCGGCTGGACCATCGGTCCCTTCCTGAGCGGCTACATGCAGCAGAATCCCAACATCGGCTTCAAGCCGATCTTTGTCATCACCTGCACGACGTATGTGGTCGCCGTGTTGCTGGAGCGCCTCTTCTTCCAGCAAGTCGACGATCGCCAGCGCCGCGCGGCCATGCTGGGCGCTGTCGGCGCAGTCGACCTCACCCCGGCGACACCGCGCCGAGGATGGCGGCTGTAGGGCGAGCGCGCACTGGCTCGCCCAGCCTCCTGCACGTGAAAGGGAGTGGGGAAAGGAGGACAACGAAATGAAAGACAACATAACGATCAGGACTCTGCGACGGGAGGACTTTTCGGGAGTCTCGAACATGCTGCGAGCCGCCGATGCGGTCGATCACCAGGACCGCGTGGCTACGATAGACGACCTCGAGCACGACTGGTCCTGGCCCGGATACCACGGCGACAGCGATACCTTCGTAGCGCTAGACGGCGACACTCTGATCGGCTACTGCGAGCAGTTCTTGCGCAATCCCGACGGTGCCGGCGAGAGCACCTTCTACACGTGGGGTGCCGTACACCCCGACTACCGCCGGCGCGGCCTTGGCCGCCGCCTTCTCGAGGCAAGCCTGGCGCGTGCCTTCGATCGTCTACCCGATGTGCCAGGGAGCCCGGTCCACTTTCACTCCAGTGGCTCGGATGTGGAGCCAGACAGGCATGCGCTCTTCGCGGCGCTGGGCCTGGCGCCTGTGCGCACCTACGTGAACATGGTGCGGCCTCTCAACGGCGAGCTGCCGCCGGTCGGCCTGCCGCCGGGCTACAGGCTGAGAGCGATGGACCCCGAGCAGGATCTCGAGGCCGTGTGGCAGGTCGATGTGACTGCGTTTCGCGACCACTGGGGCTTTGTCGGTTTCGGGCTGGACGAGTTCCGGAAGTGGATGGAGCGGCCCGGTTTTCGGGCTGATCTCTGGACCATTGCCGAGGAAGAGAGTACCGGCCAGGCCGTCGGCATTGGCCTCGCCGCCATCGATCCCAGCTGGATCGAGCACTGCGGCCGGCAGGAGGGCTGGGTGAATGTCCTTGCCGTCCTGCGCGGCCACCGCCACCGTGGCTTGGGCAGGGCGCTGCTCGTGCACTCGATGCTGGTGCTGCGCCGGGAGGGCATGCACTATGCCACCCTGGGCGCGGACAGCGAGAACCTGACGGGCGCGGTGCGGCTCTACGAGCGCCTGGGATTCCAGGTACGCAAGGTTCAGATCGCGTACCGGAAAACCCTCAGGATAACAGGAACGGCGGGGTGACCCCCCGCCTTGCAGGGAATCTGAAGGTGATAGGAGAAGAAGAGACACTAGACCGTTTCGAAGTCTACGACGAGCTATACGAACGGCGTTTCGGGGATCGGCGCGCGGAGCGACGGACCAAGCCCAAGTACGCGACCGTGTCCGAGCGCATGCGCGACCAGCTTGTGGCCCAAGTGGCTGAGGGCGCGGAGGGGCTGGAGCTGGGCTTCCATCCCATCTACCGGCCTTCGCGCCATGAGCAGGGCTGGCTGATGGCATCACTGCGCGGCTTCTACGACCTGGGCCTGATCGTCGACGTTCTTGCCCGCGTAAAGGGCGGCAAGGAGGCCAACGTCTACCTCTGCCAGGGTCCGGCCCCGGGCCGTTCGCAGGAGGGGGCAGGGGCGGAGGCGGGAGGCCTTGGCCTGCCTGTCCCTGGGGGCAACGGAGGAGGCGGGGTGCAGGCGGCGGACTGCCCACTCCTCGCCGCCAAAGTCTACCGCCCGCGCATGTTTCGCAACCTGCGCAACGATGCCCTCTACCGCCAGGGCCGCGATGTCATGGTGGTGGGAGGTAAGGCAGCCGGCAAGGATGCTGGCACCATCGCGCGCGCCATCCGCAACAAGTCCAGCTATGGGCTGGAAGCCGCGCACACCTCCTGGTTGATGCACGAATACGCCGCACTCGACCTGCTCTATCGCGTCGGCGGCGCAGTGCCTCGGCCGTGGGGCGGCAACGAGAATGCCATCCTCATGGACATGGTCGGCGACGAGCGCCAGGCAGCGCCGGTGCTCGGCTCAGTGCGACTCGGCGGGCGCGAGGCGCGCCGGCTGCTCGACGAGGTGCTGCGTAATGTGGAGCTCATGCTGCGCAACGACCTCATCCACGCCGACCTGTCGGCCTACAACATCCTCTACTGGCAGGGGCGCATCACCCTGATCGACTTTCCACAAGTCGTGCACCCTTCCACCAACCCCGACGCGCGCTGGATCCTGCAGCGTGACCTGACGCGGGTCAACGACTACTTCTCGGCCTGGGGTGCCGGGTACGACCCGGCGGCTGTCGCGGAGGAGATGTGGGAGAGGGCACTGGGCGGGACCGTGGGCGCGTGGCTCGAAGAGCCGCTGCCCGTGATCGAAGAGGCAATGGAATGAAGGAGAAAGGGAGAACCGACGGATATCTGACTCTGAACGACGCGCCCGGCATCGCCGGACTGCGCTTCCGCCGCTATCGTGGCGAAGAGGACCTACCGGCCATGCTGGCAGTGATCGAGGGCTCGCGGGTTGAGGACCGCGACGACTGGGTCGAAACGCTCGACAACCTCACACTCCAGTACCGGCACCTGATCAACTGCGATCCGTACCGGGATCTACTCCTGGTCGAGCTGCAGAACCAGATCGTCGGCTACAGCCGGGTGTTTTGGGTCGACGAGGCCGAGGGCAACCGGCTTCTCATCCACCTCGCCAAGCTGCTTCCCGAGACACGGGGCATGGGCATACGCCAGGCGATGATGCGCTGGAATGAGGCGCGCTTGGCCGAGGTCCGAGGCGAGTGCGGACGGCTGCGGCCGCACGAGGGCCCGGTCTTGTACCAAGCCTCCGCCAGCGATGCCGAGCCTCACTGGGCGTCTCTGCTTGAGGGGGCGGGCTATCGCGTCGTGCGCTATGGCTTCGAGATGGTCCGGCCTGACCTGGAAGCGATCCCCGATCTGCCCCTGCCTGTGGGGCTGGAGGTCCGCCCGGTCACGACGGAGCAGCTCCCGGCCATCTGGGCGGCCGCGCGCGAGGCCTTTCGGGATCACTGGGGCTACTGCGAGGACGAGTTCGGCGAGGACCAGTATCGCAGCTTTGCCGAGTGGGCAGCGCCCTTCATCGACACATTCCAGGTTGCCTGGAGTGGGGACGAGGTCGCCGGCATGGTGCAGTGCTTTATCGACCCAGAGCAGAACGAGGTGTACGGCCGCAGGCGCGGCTGGACAGAGGGGATCTGCGTGCGTCGTCCCTGGCGCAGGCAGGGTCTCGCCAGGGCGTTGATCGCCCGCAGCCTGCAGGTGTGCCGTGTGCGCGGCATGGACCACGCCGGACTGGGGGTGGATGCCGAGAACCCCAACGGCGCCGTCCAGCTCTACCGCGGAATGGGCTTCGAGGTGGTCAAGACCCACTCTACCTACCGGAAGCGGGCATGACGAAAAACCGGCCCGGCCAGCATCCGCTGGCCGGGCCGGCTCACCTCCCAGGGCCGCTGCCGCGGGGGTCGTACGCGGCAGAACGGGCCGGGCAACTGCTCTCCCAGGCTTGGCCTGGGGCTAAATTCTCTTTGAGGCGGTCGCGGCGACGAGAATGGCGCCGCCGATGAACCCGATCAGTGCGCTGACCGGCATCCAGACGCCCGGATTCCAGACTTTGGCGAGGGCCAGGATGACGCCGATGACGCCCAGGATCAGCAGAACCAGCGCTACCTGCCAGGCAATCTTGGTGGGTGCATTGAGTTTGGGCATGGTCGGTCTCCTTTCATAGATCGAGCAACACTGCGTCGAGCCTTCTCGACCCCACAGGACTCGTGCCACGCAAAAGGCCCGCAGCGTCAACCTGCCCTTCGGAACTGCCGCGCGCGCTGCGAATATGCGGCGCGCCGGCAGACGGGAGTATTGTACTCGATGGCCCCCAATGGCGCAACTTGAGCGCTACGCCAGCGACACGCTTAACTCGGCGGTTGGATCGAACTCCCGCTGTCGCTGCTGCCGGAACTGTCGCGTGTAGAGCCGGTAGTAGTACCCGCGTGCTCGGATGAGCTCCGCATGGCTCCCCATCTCGGCGATGCGGCCCTGCTGTATCACCAAGATACGGTCCGCCCGCCTGATGGTAGAGAGCCGGTGCGCGATCACAAAGCTCGTGCAGCCGTGCAGGAGTGCCTCCATCCCGCGCTGGATCAGGTCCTCCGTCAGGGTGTCTACCGAGCTTGTCGCCTCGTCCATGATAAAGATCTCGGGCTTTGCGAGAACGGCGCGGGCCAGGCTCACCAGCTGCTTCTGCCCGACCGACAGAAGGTCCCCCCGCTCGCCCACTTCCTGGTCGTACCCCTTGTCCAGCGTCGCGATGAATTCGTGCGCGCCTGCCAGCCGCGCGGCACTCTCGATCTCTTCGTTGCCGGCGTCCAGACGCCCGTAGCGGATATTCTCGCGCACCGTGCCCGAGAAGAGGTGCGGCGTCTGGAGCACGACGCCGATGCGCGATTGGATCGACTCCAACGAGAGCTCTCGGTAATCACGCCCGCCGATTCGGATCGTGCCGCCGCGCGGCTCGTAGAAGCGGCACAGCAGGTTCACGATAGTGCTCTTGCCACCCCCGGTCGGCCCGACCAGTGCGATGGTCTCCCCTGGCCGCACCTTGAGCGAAAAGCCCTGCAGCACCGGTTTGTCGGGCTCGTACCAGAAGTCGACGTTGTCGAACTCGATCTCGCCCAAGACCGTGTCGGCGTCCAGTGCCCCCGAACGGTCCGTGACCTCTGGCACCGAGTCCGCCAGGGCAAAGACCCGCTCCGCCGAGGCGACGGCATGCTGCAGCTCGGCATACACCCGCGCAATGTCCTGGATGGGCCACAGCATGAAGGTCACATACGAGACAAAGGCCTGGATCCCGCCCACAGTCATACCGCCCACCAGCGCCTGCCGGCCTCCAAGCCAGACAATGCCACCCAACGCAAAGGCGCTGATGATCTGGACTGCTGGCAGAAAGAGCGCGGAGAGCCAGGCTGCGCGGAAGGCGGCGCGGTACATCGTGCCCGTCAGCTCGCCGAACTCGCGCAGGTTCTCTTCTTCACGGCACAGCGCCTTGACCACGCGCACGCCGGTGATGTTCTCGTTGTAGGCACCCGTGATCTTGGAGTTGGTCCTGCGCACTTGCCGGTACTGGACTAGGATACGCTTGCGGAACTCGACCGCCACCACCAGGAGTACAGGAATGATCGCCAGCGCCACGAGCGCCATCCGTGGGTTGATCCGAAGCATGAAATACATCGCCGTGACCGTATTCATCACGCCCCAGGTGATGTCCAGCAGCCCCCAGGTGGCCAGCTCGGCGATGCGGTCCGTGTCCGAGGTGACGCGGGCCATGATCCACCCCACCGGCGTGCGGTCAAAGTAAGAGAAGGAGAGGTCCTGCAGGTGGTTGAAGAGCGCCTTTCGCAGGTCGTACCGGATCCGCTCGCCCAACACGCCGGAGAGGTAGATGAATCCGAGCACCGCGGCTGCCTGGAGGACGATCAGGGCCCCATAGCGGATCACCAGGCTCTCTAGCACAACCTTGTTGCCCGCGACGATGCCGTCGTCGATGATCGCCTTGCTCAGGAAGGTGAAGTAAGAATCCAGGACCGAGACGATGGCAATCGCCACCAGGAAGCCGGCCAGGTAGGGCCAGTGGCGGGTAGCCAGCCCGAGGATGCGCCGGACCGTCCGCCCAGTGACCTTGGTTTGGAACTCTTGCTCGTCAAACTCGTACGAATCAGACACGGTCCACCTCCACGCTCTCCGCGGAGACGTGTGCCATCGCCGTACCGGCGACTTCCTGCTCCAGTTCGACTTCGATGCGCGCCTGCATATCGTGGATGCGGCGGTAGATCCCTTCTGCTGCCATCAGCTCGTCGTGCGTGCCGCGCTGCACGATCCGGCCGTGGTCCAGCACCAAGATCAGGTCGGCGTCACGCAGGCTCGAGATGCGATGTGCGATGATGAACGAGGTGCGGCCGCACATCAGGTTCTGGAGTGCCGCGCGGATCTCTGCCTCGGTCTCCGTGTCCACCGACGAGGTCGAGTCATCCAGGATCAGGATGCGCGGGTCCTTCAGCAGCGTTCGCGCGATGGCCACTCGTTGCTTCTGCCCGCCCGACAGGGTGACTCCCTTTTCGCCGACCAGCGTGTCGTACCCCTGCGGGAAGGAGAGGATGGTATCGTGGATCGCGGCCGCCCGGGCCGCCGCCTCGACTTCCTCGTCGAGCACCTCGCGCCCCACGCCATAGGTGATGTTCTCGCGGATCGAGCGCGAGAAGAGGAACGGCTCCTGTTCCACGATGCCGATTTGCTGGCGCAGCGCCTGGCGCTGGCACTCCTTCAGCTCGATGCCGTCGAGAGTCAGGCTGCCGCCCGTGTAGTCGTAGAAGCGCGGCAGGAGGTTGACCAGGGACGTCTTGCCCGACCCGGTGGGCCCCAGCAGGGCGACGGCCTGCCCGGGCGCACACTCAAAGTGTATGTCGTGCAGCACCGGGGCTTCCGCGCCATACTCGAAGCAGACTCCGTCGAACTGGAGCGCGCCCCTCACGCCCCCTGCCGGCAGCGGCCGGCCCACCTCCAGCTCCTCAGGCTTCTCGGAGAGTACCTGCGTCACGCGCCCGTACGAGACGAAGCCGCTTGACACCTGCACAATCAGGCGGCCCAGGTTGCGCATCGGCCAGACCAGCCACCCCACCAGGCCGATGTACGCCAGGTACGTGCCGATCGTGATCGAGCCGTCGATGGCCATGAGCGCGGCGATGGCGAGCCCGCCGAGCGTCTGGGCGCCGCACACGATGTCCGACACCGGCCAGAAGAGCGAGTGCATCTGGGTCAAGCGCCGGCCGCGCACGAACTTTTCGCGGTTGTCTCCCTCGAACTTGTTGCGCTCGTACGCCTGGCGGGCAAACGCCTTCACTACCCGGACGCCCGTCAGGTTTTCCTGGAGCGTCGTGGAGAGGACTGCGTCCTGCTCCTGGTACGCCTCGTACACCTTGGTCAGCCGCCGGAAGAAGAAGAGAGCCGAGATCACCACCACCGGCACTGCCACGATGGACAGCAAGGCGAGCTTCAGATTGAGCAGGGCGATGACCGTAAAGTTGACCACAAAGAGCAGCACGACGCGCCCTGCCTCGATCGCCTGATCGGCAAAGAGGCGGCGCACTGCATCGACGTCCGAGGTGGACCGCTGGATCAGCTCGCCCGTCGGCGTGTGGTCGTGGTAGGTGAAAGAGAGCCGTTGGATGTGGTCAAAGAGTTGGTTACGCAGCCTGCGCACGATCCCTTCGGACGTGCGGGCGGCGAGCCGGCCGCTGAGGAAGGTAAATCCGCCCTGCAGGGCAGCGAGCCCCAGGAACCCCAACCCGACCAACGGCAGCAGGCGTGCCTTGTCTGGCTGCCCCAGGATGTCGTCCGCCAGCGTGCGCAGAAGCAGCGCGTTTCCGGTGCGCGCCAGTGCCGCCACGCCCAAGCTGAGGGTCGCCACGAAGTAGATCCCGCGAAAGCCGGCCATCATGCGCCACAGGCCTGCCAGCCGGCTGCGCGCGCTTGCCTTGTCTGTCTCGGCAGTCTTCAAGAGATCCTCCACCCTGCCGCAGCCGACAAGAGGCCCCGGCAGGCGCCGGGGCCCAAAGCGGCAAGGCCCACCATTCTATCACAGCGGGTGCTGTGGGGACAACTCCCGTTCTATCTGAGGCAGAGGCGAGGCCTGACAGGTTTGCCAAACCTGTCAGGTCCTGAGGCTATTGGTACCGCAGTGCCTCGATGGGGCTCAGGGCCGCCGCCCGGCTTGCGGGGTAGATCCCGAAAAAGACCCCCACGGCGATGGAAACCCCGACCGCCAGCGCAATGCTCCCCGGCGTCACGACCGCCCGCGTGCCGCCTAGAAGGGGAGTCACGATCTGCGCGGCACCCCAGCCGACCAGGATCCCCAGCAGCCCGCCCGCCAGGCTCAGGACCATGGCCTCGACCAGGAACTGCGTCAGGATGTCGCGCTCCTTTGCGCCCACCGCCTTGCGGATGCCAATCTCGCGCGTGCGCTCCGTCACAGAGACCAGCATGATGTTCATGATGCCGATGCCGCCCACGACCAGTGAGATCCCTGCGATGCTGCCCAGAAGCACCGAGAAGGTATCTGCGGTGGACGCCACCATCTCCACGATCTCAGCCTGGTTTTGGATCGCAAAGTCGCTTGACTGCGATGAGGTCAGGCCGTGGCTCGCCCGCAGGATGGCGGTCAACTCCGCCTCCGCCAAGTCCATCTTCTCCTCAGACACCACCTGGACGCTGATGCCGCTCAGCGAGGTGTTGCCCGCACCGCCGAATCTGACCTGGGCGGTGCTCAACGGGATGTACACACCCTCGTCCTGGCTTGCCATCCCGCTCGATCCTTTGGACTTGAGGATGCCGATGACCTGGTAGTTCTGGCGGTTGATCTTGATCGTCTTGCCGATGGGGCTGCGGACCGCCGTGCCGAACAGGTCCTCTGCCGTCGTGGCTCCCAGCACGGCTACCTTTGCCATCCGCTGCGTATCCCCGTTCTGGATGAACCTCCCCTTTTCCACGGTCCAGTTGTGCAGTTGCCGGTAGGCTGCCGTGACGCCCGTCACGCTCGTCTGCGTGTTGTTGCTGCCAAAGGCGACCTGCCCGCTGGTCGAGTACTCGGGCGCTATGCCCGAGATGGTCTGGCTCAGGCTCGCGATTGCTTCCACGTCGTCCGCTGACAGCACCAGGGAGCCCGACGCGCTCATCCCGACGCCGCGGAACATCCGCCCCCTGGCTGAGATCGTCAAGAGGTTGGAGCCGAGGCTCTCGAACTGCTCGGTCACCTTCGCCTTGGCGCCGGCACCCGCCGCCACGAGGGCAATCACTGCGCCGACGCCGATGATGATTCCCAGCATCGTCAAGCCCGAGCGCAGCTTGTTGGCCGGCAGGGACTGGAGCGCAATCTTGACGCTTTCGAGGAGGTTCATGGTCTGACCCTGATCCGCTGATCGCCCAGGAGGCCACCGCCCATAAGGCCGTTTCCGCCCTGGACAAAGCCAAAGCCGTTGTCCTGCTCAGAGGTGTCGTACACCACGACCACGCGGTCACCCTCGTTCAGGCCACGCACGATCTGGGTGTAGGTGCCGTTGTTTACGCCGGTCTCGACCGGTGTTTCCACCGTGCCGCCCGTCCCATCCTCGACCAGGACGATATTGCCCGAGTCCCCCTGTTGGACGGCGAGGGAAGGCACCAGGAGGGCATCCTGGACCTGACCGGTCACGATGGTCAAGTTGGCGGTCATGCCGGACTTGACGTCCACGCCCTCGACGCCCTCGAGGCTGATCGGCACCTGGTAGGTGACGATCGACTGGGATACGGTGCCCTGCAGCGGCACCTCGAGCACCTTGCCCTGGAAGGTAAAGCCCGTGAAGGCGTCGAAAGAGATGACCACCTCCTGCCCGATCTCTACCCGGCTGATCTCGGTTTCGTCGATGGAGGCCATGACGCGCAGCTCGGTCAGGTCCGCCAGGGTGATCACCGCCGTGCCGGCGGAGACGAGGTCGCCGACGTCGGCACCGACCGATACGACTGTGCCGTCGAAGGGGGCAATCAGGGTCGCCGCTTGCAGGGTCGCCTGCGCATCCTCCAGCGTGGCTTGGGCGGCCGCTACCTGTGCCTGTGCAAGCTGGAGCTGGCCGGCATCGGGCCCGGCCAATCTGTCGGCCTGGTCCTGCTCGGCCTTGGCCAGGTTGTACTCGGCGGCCGAAACGGCGTCTTGTGCCTGCGACAGCTCCAGCGCGGTGGGACCGGACTGGGCGTCGGCCAGGCTGTCTGTCGCCTCGGCGAGTGCCTTCTCGGCCTCGGCGACCTGGAGCCGCGCGTCTTCTAGCGCTGCGGCCGCTGCTTCTCCCGCTTCTGTGAGCTGAAGTCGAGCATCCGCCAGGGTATCGCGGAAGTAGGCCAACTGGTCCTCCAGCGACGTGGCGTTCTTCCCTCCGCCGCCCGGCATGGGTCCCTGGGCGATGCCGGCCTCTGTCCGCGCTGCGGCTGCTATGGCCATCTCGCCCTGTGCGCTGCCGGCCTGGCCGTCGTTCTGCCCGGTGCTGCTTAGCCCGAGCTGAGCCTCCAGGTCACGGACCTTGCGCTCGTTCCATGCCACCGCGTACTCGGCGTCGCGTACGGCCTTGTTGACCGTCGTGCTATTCTGCGCCAGCGCCAAGTTGAGCTTGGCGCTCTGGAGGCTGGCGCTTGCGCGGCGCACCGCCCTCTCGGCGCTTTCCACGTCCGGGTTCTGCATCTCCGCGAGCGTCTCTTTGGCCAGTTCCAGGGCCGTCTTTGCCTGGGTCACGGCCAGATCTGCTGCGCGCCGATCGAGCGCCGAGCTAGGGCTCTCGACCGTCTCCAGTGCCTCCTGGGCGTCGGCCAGGTCGGCTTCGGCCTGCAACACGGCACGCTCCAGCGAAGAGGGATCGATGCGCGCCAGCAGGTCGCCCTTCTTGACCTCCTGACCGGCCGCCACACTCAGCTCCACGAGCTCGAGCTTGGTCACTTCGAAGCCCAGCGTGGCGGTATGGGCGGTGTACACCTGTCCCGTGGGCGAAATGGATGCCGTCAGGTCGCCGCGCGCTGCGGCTACGACGGTTGTCGTGGCCGCCGTCTCGTCCGCCCCACTACGACTGCGCCAGTAGAGCACGGCTCCCACGACGGCTGCGGCGAGGGCCACCAGGGCCAGCCATTTCCAGACTTTTCTCATTTTTCCTCCGGCCCTTTAGGGCATCCCTCCGCCGCCGGGTATCGCTCCGCCGCCGGGCGGCATCCCTCCGCCAGGCGGCATCCCGCCGCCGGGCCCTTCGCCGAACTCGGCGTTGAACCCAAACATGCTCTCCTCCTCTTCCGAGGTGTCGTACACGACCACCACCTGATCCCCTTCATTCAGCCCGCGCAGCACCTCGACATAGCTCCCATTTCCCAGCCCGATCTCTACCGGGGTCTCTGCCTCTGTGCCGTCTGCGTTCTGCACGACGACCACGTCGCCCGAGTCGCCCTCCTGCACGGCCAGTGAGGGGATCAGCAGTGCGTCCTTGCTCTCACCGGTGACGATGGTCAGGTTGGCGGTCATACCCGACTTGCTCGCGACGCCATCGGTCCCTTCCAGGCTGATAGGAACGGCGTAGGTGACGATGCTCTCCGAGAGGGTTCCCTCCAGGGGCACTTCCAGTATCTTGCCCTGGAAGATGTAGCCGGCAAAGGCGTCGAAGGTGATGGTGACGTCCTGGCCGACCTGTACCTGGCTGATCTCGGTCTCGTCGATCTTGGCCATTACGCGCAGCTCCGAGAGGTCGGCCAGCGTGGCGATCACGGTGCCCGAGGATACGAGGTCGCCCACCTCCACGCCGACCGAGACGACGGTCCCGTCAAACGGGGCGGTGACAGTGGCTGCCGCCAGGGTTGCCTCCGCCTGCGCGAGGGCAGCCCGGGAGGCCTCGAGGTTCGCCTCGGCCGACTTGATGCTGTTCTCGTCCGGGCCGGCGGCGATTTCGTCGCGCTCGGCCTGGGCCTTGGCCAGGTCGTATTCGGCCTGGGCGAGCGCGTCGTCGGCCTGGGCCAGCTCCAGCGCGGTCGGGCCGGCCTGGAGGTCCGACAGTGTCTGCCGGGCGTCCGAGAGGGTTTCCTGCGCGGTCAGCACGGCGTTTTCTGCCGACAGCAAGGACAGCTCGGCCTGGAGCTTGGCCGACCCCAGCGCCTCCATGGCGTCCAGCATGGCGTTGTAGGCCGCGAGCAGGCTATCCTGCCCTTTCTCGCTGGTGTCGTTCTTTTGCAGGAGCGCCCCATGCGCCACCTGGGTCTCGTTGTAGGCGTACTGAAGATCCTCGAGCTTGGACGCGGAGGAGGCATCCTCCTTGAGCGCGGCCAGGTCGGCCTGTGCCTGGTCGAGGTCGCGCGCGGCGTCCTCGACCGCTTCTGCAGCCGCGTCCATGTCCGGCTTCTGGAGCTCGTAGAGGCTCTCCTTCGCTTCTTGGACGGCCGTCTCTGCCTGTGCCACGTCGAGATCGGCCCGCTGCCGGTCCAGCATGGTGTAGGGGTTGCGGGCCTCTTCGAGCGCTTCCTCTGCGGCCAGGAGGTTGGCCTCCGCCTGGTTGACCGCACGCTCCAGCGAAGAGGGGTCTACCCGCGCCAGCACCTGTCCCTGCTTCACCTGCTCGCCGGCCACGACGTCCATCTCGACGACGGGCAGGCGCGTCACGTCGACGGTCAGCTCGGCCGACCGCGGGGCGTAGACCTCGCCTGTCGGCGTGATGGAAGCGACCAGGTCGCCGCGCTCGGCCGCGACGGTGTAGGACGTGACGGTCGATTCCTCCTCCTGCGCGTTTCTGCGCTCCAGCAGTGTCATTGCGCCCCAGATCAGCCCGCCCGTCGCGGACAGCGCCAGGATCCAGGGAATGAACCGTTTCCACTTCATGGGCACTCTTCTCCTAAGGCGTGGGGGTTGCCCGGTCCTCGGCGAATCCGAGTCCGGTCATCACCCGGATTGAGCGAGCGGAGATGCTGCCGTCGTCGTTCTTGGATCCTGACACGACGACCGTGTCGCCCTGTGCCAAGTCTGCCACCGTGACAGACATGTATTTCTGGATGTACGTCGTGTCGCTCACGATGACCTTCTGGGTGCCGTCGGCGGTATTGAGGGTAATCGTGTTGCCGTCGATTGCGGTGATCGTATCGGCAGACGGCATGCCCTGGCCTCCTCCGGGCCTGCCTGCGCCGGGCGTCCCCCGGCCGCCCGGAAACTGGCCACCCGGCCCTCCACTGGGGAACTGCCACTCCCCGGCCGGCAGGTCTACCCACCCCTCGCCGCTTGCGAGCGGCCCTGGGCCCTCGACTGCCTGTGCCTGCCCCAGCTTCAGCCCGCCGTAGAAAGCAGCCCCGGCGGCCAGCACCACCAGGGCGATGGCTGCGGCCAGCAACCATGGTCTCTTCATCTCGATCTCCTCTCCTATGCCTCAAAGCCTTCCGCACTGCTCCAGTGCCTACGCCGGAACGACCATTCCGTCCTTAAGGCGGATCGTGCGCCCCGCTCGGGCGCCGATGCCCGGATCGTGCGTGACCATCACAAGGGTGATCCCCCGCTCCCGGTTCAGCGACTGGAAGATGCGCAGGATGTCCTCCCCCGACTTGGAGTCCAGGTTGCCGGTGGGCTCATCTGCCAGGATCACGGCCGGCTCGTTCATCAGCGCGCGGGCGATGGCTACCCGCTGCTGTTCGCCGCCCGACATCTCCGTGGGCCGGTGCCGGGCCCGGCTGCCCAGTCCGACTGCCTCCAGCGCTGCCATCGCCCTCACGCGACGATCCGGCGTGCCGCCGTACACCATCGGCAACTCCACGTTCTCGATCGCCGTCATGCGCGCCAGAAGGTTGTAGGTCTGGAAGACAAACCCCAGCTTACGGTTCCGAACCTCGGCGAGCTGGTTGCGGCTCAGCCTGCTCACCTCTCTGCCGTCGAGGTGGTAGGCTCCCGACGTCGGCGAGTCGAGACAGCCGAGTATGTTCATCAGTGTCGACTTGCCCGACCCCGATGGCCCCATGATGGCCACCACTTCGCCGGCCTCGACGTGCAGCGACACGCCCCGCAGGGCGGTCACCTCCACCGTGCCCATCCTGTATACCTTTGCGATATCCTGGACGTCGATCATGGCCCCCTGCCAGAGCGGGCTCCTGCGGCCCGGATTCCTGCACCAGTCTAGCACGCAGATGTGGAGAAGTCGTGCAGAAGGCGGGGAGAAGCTGAGGAATATCCGCCACGCGCAACCCTCGGGCACGCAGGAGGCTGGGCGCCATCCATCCGCCTCCCCGCCATGTCAAGGTCGGTTTTCTGCCCGGCTGGTATCCGTTCCTGAGGCCTGCCGAGCGTCTCCAACACGACCCAAGCATTCGCCCGTCCGCGGGATGCGCGCTGCCGCCGCCTGTGCTATAATAGCCTCACATCAGCCAGCGAAAGGAGTCACCAGCCATGCCGGTCAATCTGCGAAACCGCAGTTTTCTCAAAGAGCTCGACTTTGCCCCCGAGGAGTTGCGCTTCCTGCTCAAGCTCTCGGCGGACCTCAAGGCCGCCAAGTATGGCGGCTACGAGCAGCCTCGCCTTGTCGGCAAGAACATTGCACTCATCTTTGAGAAGAGCTCAACCCGTACCCGCTGCGCATTCGAGGTCGCGGCCTATGATCAGGGCGCCCACGTCACCTACCTCGGGCCTGAGGGCTCGCAAATCGGCCACAAGGAGTCGATGAAGGACACGGCTCGCGTCCTTGGCCGCATGTACGACGGCATCGAGTACCGCGGCTTTGCGCAGGAGACGGTCGAGGTCCTTGCCCTCTACAGCGGCGTGCCAGTCTGGAACGGCCTCACCACCGAGTTCCACCCCACGCAGCTACTCGCCGACGTCATGACCATGTCGGAGCACAGCGGCAAGCCGCTGCGGCAGATCGCCTTCTGCTATCTCGGCGACGCCCACAACAACGTGGCCAACTCACTCATGGTCGGCGGCTGCATGCTCGGGATGGATGTGCGTCTCTGCGCGCCCCGCTCGCTCTGGCCCTCTGACGACCTGGTCGCCAAGGCCCGCCAAATCGCGGCCGGGACGGGTGCCCGCCTGGTGCTCACTGATAGCATCGAGGAGGGTGTCAAGGGGGCCGACTATCTCTACACCGACGTATGGGTCTCGATGGGCGAGCCCGAATCCGTCTGGGCCGAGCGAATCCGCTTGCTGCAACCCTACCAGGTGAACATGGAGGCGATCCGCCTCACCGGCAACCCCCACTGCAAGTTCCTGCACTGCCTGCCCTCTTTCCACGACCGCGAAACCAAGGTGGGCGAGCAGATCTATCAGAGGTTCGGCCTGGAGGCTATGGAAGTCACCGACGAGGTGTTCGAGTCGGAGCACTCCATCGTCTTTGACCAGGCAGAGAACCGCGTGCACACCATCAAGGCGGTGATGATCGCCACACTCGGAGACTAGGGAGGGGAGATGGGAGGCTGCTGTATCCTTTCCGCGATCATTGGGATTGGGCCCCGGCTGGGCATCTTGGTCTGGTACCTGCTCCGGCCGGAGGTCTGGCGCGGTACGTTTGCTACCTGGATCTGGCCGCTGTTGGGCGCCCTATTCCTCCCCTGGACGACGCTGGCCTATGTCTGGCGCCACGCTGGGGGTATCCATGGGTGGGAGATTGCGCTCATCGTCGTAGCCGTCCTCGTCGACATCGGCCACGTAGGCGGAGGCGCGCGCAGTCGCAGGCATCACTAGAGGGCGATCGCGCCGTACCACAGGGCGCCGTGCCCGTTCGCCCGTCGCAGCATTGGGCATTGTGCCCGTTCGCCCGTCGTAGTGTAGGGCCTCGCGCCCGTTCCGTCCGTCGTAGTGCAGGGCCTTGTGCCCGTCGGAACGCCCACGAGGGGCTACACTACCCGGTTGCGCCACGCACGCCGCGGCCACGGCATGTAGCCGAAGGGTGGCACAGGGTCTTGTGCCTGTCCCAACGACTCTACGGTACCGGCTCCTTCTTGGAGGCCTCCTCCATCGTCAGCTCGCGCCGCAGCACCTTGCCCACCATCGTCTTGGGCAGGCTATCGCGGAACTCGACCAGCCGCGGCACCTTGTACCCGGTCAGACGCTCCTTGCAGAAGGCCCGAATCTCGTCCACAGTCACGCTCTGGCCGGGCCGCAGCACGATCCAGGCCTTCACGGCCTCGTCCAACCGCTCGTCGGCCACGCCAGCGACGCTCACCTCCGCCACCGCCGGGTGCGTGGCGATCACTTCCTCCACCTCGCGCGGCCACACCTGGAAGCCGCCCGGTTTGATCAGGTCCTTCTTGCGGTCCACGATAAAGACGTAGCCGTCCTCGTCGATGCTGCCCAGGTCCCCGGTGTAGACCCACCGGCCGCCGGGCCCGTCTTTCGGGCCCTCGCGGATCATGTTTGCCGTCTCGGTGGGTCGCTCCCAGTAGCCCAGCATCGTCTGCGGTGCCTGGATGATGATCTCCCCGACCTCGCCCGGCCCCAGCTCCACCTCTCCCGTGTCGACGTCCACGACACGCATGTCGACGTCGGGCAGCGGCACACCCACCGAGCCCTGCTTGTACTCCCGGTGGATCGGGCAGCAGGCAGCGGCCAGCATCGTCTCAGTCATACCGTAGGCCTCCAGCAGCCATCCACCCGTCAGCTCCTCAAAGCGCTGCTTCGTCTCGGCCATCAGTGGCGCTGCGCCGGACCAGCAGATCTTCATCGACTTGATGTCCACCTTTCCGCTGCGCACGTCGGGGTGGTTGAGGAGCGCGATGAAGAGCGTCGGCACGCCGTGCAGGCAGGCCGGCCGCACTTTGCGCAGCGTCGCGACCAGGTCGTTGATGTCGCGTGGGTTGGGCACCACGGCCAGCGGCCAGCGCGCGACCAGGGCCGAGTTCAGTGCAGTATTCCCGTACACGTGAAAGGCAGGCATGACCCAGGTCAGGGTGTCGTTCCAGTCATCCAGCACGCTGCGCGCATAGGCGCGCATCTGCATTGCGCACTGGAGGAGCCCTTGGTGTGTTCCCAGGGCCGCCTTGGGCGTGCCCGTCGTCCCGCCGCTGAAGAGGAGGATGGCTGGGTCGTGCGGTCCGGGCAGCGCCGTGGGCCGCGCCGCGCCGGCATGCTTCTTGAGTAGATCTGCCATAGGGTGGTCGCCCGGCAGCACGGCTGCCCGGTGGCCCTGCTTCTTCTCCATGGCGAGCGTAAAGAGCACCCGCATGACCGACGACAGGTGCTCCTTGATGTTCGTGACGATGACGCGCTTCACCTTCGTGCGCGGCTGGACCGCCTTGATCTTGGCGTAGAACGCACTCAGCACCACCACCGTCTCGGCGCCGATCTCCACCAGCGAATACTCCAACTCGCGCTCCGTGTACAGCGGGTTCATGGGCGCGACGATAGCACCGGCCTTCCAGGCCCCGATTTGGCCGATGACCGTCTGCGGACAATTGGGCATCACCAGCGCCACGCGCTCGCCCTTCTGTACGCCCAGTTCCAGGAGTGCAGCCGCGAAGGCGTTGGCCAGGCGCTCCAGCTCCGCATACGTCATCCGGTTGCCCTTGAAGTACATGGCGATGTGGTCCGGCCGCTCGCTCACCGTGTCGCCCACCACATCCACCAGCGTGCGTTCCGGGTAAGGCTGCAGCGTGAACGGAACGCCGGGGTCATAGCTCTTGAACCAGGGTCTCTCTTCCATGTGCACCTCTCCTTTGAGATGATGGCTGGATACCGACGGCACACCAAGCCTACCACCGATCCGCCGAAAAGTCCAGCCGTCGAGTTGTCGCTGAGGGGCATCTGCGGTATACTCTGCCCAGATCCGTCCAGAAGCCTTCGTCGCACATCTGCGCAAGCCAGCCGGCCAAGCGCCACGCATGGGAGGAACAGCGATCGATGACCGAAGCCTCAAGCCTCAAGCCAGGCGCCCGGATCCTCTGGGCGGAAGCCCTGAAAGTGCCAAGCCGCTTTGGCCACACCGAGCCCGGCCTCAACCACTTTCTTCTTGCCCTGCTCGAGCGGCATGCCCCCATGGCCGAATCGTTGGCGGTCGGGTTGTCGGCCGCAACCTATCTCCGCACCATCAAGGAGTCGCTGGAGCGGGGAGACACCGGCGGCGACCTCGATATACAGGGTGTGCTCAAGGAGGCGCTGGCTCTCGCGACCCAGACGGGCCGCACTGAGGCCTCCGAGCGTGACCTGGCGACGGTCCTCCTGAAGTGGGCGGGCTTCCAGTTGGCGCCGGCTGTGGCCTGGAAAGGCCAATCCCTCGGGGTGCAGCCGGCCGCAATGCAGCCTGAGAAGCAGCCAGAAAGCGCCGAGGCACCCCGCGGCGGGCCGGGTGCCTACCGCCCGCGGGCCAAGCACCCGACGCCGAAGCTCGAGCAGTTCGGGCGCGACCTGTGCCAGCAGGCCCTGGAGGGCAAGCTGCCGGTGATCCTGGGCCGCGACCTCGAGCTCGAGGCCGTCATGCAAACCCTCTGCCGCTGGACCAAGCGTAACCCGCTCCTGGTTGGGCCCGCCGGCGTAGGCAAGACGGCCATCATCGAAGCACTGGCCCAGCGCATCGTCTCAGGCGGGGTCCCGGCTCCCCTCCAGGGGCTGCGGGTCTTTGCCCTGCAGGCCTCCTCCCTGGTCGCCGGTGCAAGCGTAGTCGGGCAGCTCGAAGAGCGCATGCGCGAGGTACTCAAGGAGGCCTCCCAGGACGGCATCGTCCTCTTCATAGACGAGATCCACACGATTGTCGGCAGCGGCGGCATCCGGCAGGTGTCGGACATCGGCAGCCTCCTCAAGCCGGCCCTGGCCAAAGGCGACCTGGCTGTGATCGGCGCCACGACCGACGGTGAGTACGCCGGCTTCATGGAGCAGGACCGCGCGCTGGAGCGGCGCTTCCAACCTGTCCGCGTCCAGGAGCTCTCCGGCGAGGCGACGCTCGAGATCCTGCGCGACCTGCGCGAGAAGGCCGTCCGCGAGCGGGGTATCAGCTTTGCCGACCAGGCACTCAACCTCATGATCCTCCTCGCCCAGCGCTACCTCCGCAACCGTCACTTTCCCGACAAGGGAATCGACCTTTTCGAGCAGTGCCTCTCGCATGCCCTCCTGCACGGCATCTCCGAGGTCACGCCCTCGCTCGTGCAGCAGGTGGTAGAGCGCATGGTCGGGATGCCCACGGAGCTGGGCAGCGAGCTGAGCGAGCGCCTGGCGGCCGTCAAGAAGAGCCTCTTCGAGGAGGCCTTCTGCCCGGAGGACGCCGCGGCCCAGATCGGCCAGCGCCTGGAGATCGCCATGCGCGGCCTCGACGTCGAGCCCGCTCGGCCCAACGCCGTCCTCTTCGTCGCCGGCCCGGCCGGCCAGGTCCCCGAGCTTGCCGCCCAGGTCCTCGCCCACTCCCTCTTCGGCAGCCGTGAGCGAGTCATCGAGTTCGACCTTTCTCGCATCAAGCACGAAGGCGATGTGAACTGGCTCATTGGCTCCGCCCCCGGCTACATCGGCCACGATAACCCCGTCCCCTTCCACGTGGAGCTCTCGCAGCAGCCCTGGTCGGTGCTCCTCCTCACCAATGTCGACGAGTGCCATCCGCAGGCCCATCCCTTGCTCGCCCAGGCGTTCCGCGATGGCTTCTTCACCGAGTCGCACGGCCGTCGCGTCTACCTGAGCGATGCCATCGTCCTTCTGACGGCGACACTGGCGGAGCATCGCTCGGGTCGCCCCTTCGGCCTGGTCCCCCAGGATCTGGTGCGGCCGCCGGAAGCCGAGTCGGCCCTGCCCGACCTAACGAGGCTCCTCTCGCCCGAGCTGCTGGCCGAGATCGACTTGGCCTGGACCCCCGATCGGCCCACCGCGGGCCGTCTCGAGTCGTGGCTCAAGCAGTGGGTGTTCCCGGTCCTGTCGGATCGATACCTGCGTCAGGGCCTCGCGATCGAGTGGGATTCCAGCATGGCCGCCTGGCTGGCAGGCCAAATCGACAAGGCCGGCGATTTGTTGCAGGGCGAGCGCCTCGTGGAGGACCAAGTGCTGCCCCTCCTCATCCCCCACCTGAACGAGCCCGGTAAGGTAACCCTCCTGTGTGACGCGGAGGGTGGGATCAAGGTCAAGACAGAGAAAGGAAACCCAGATGGAGTTTGAGAGCGATGTCCAGAAGCAGGTCTACGAGAAGGTGTCCGGCTACATGCGCGACATCTTCGGCGAGCAGGCGCGGGCGCGCCCCGACCGGCCCGTCCACCTGATCCAGGTGGGCTCAACCCTTACCCACGTTGTCGTCGCGCCGTGGGGCGACGACGAGTCCGTCGTCATGGTGCGCGCTTACGTCGTCTACCAGGCCGACTTGGTTCCTGAGCTTCTACTTTTCTTGCTCAAGGAGAACGACAGCAAGCGCTTCGGTGCCTTTGGCGTCGACCGGGACGGGGACATCTTCTTCGAGCACAGCATCGTCGGATCAACCTGCGACAAGGCAGAGCTCAAGGCGTCCGTCATGGCCGTTGTCTGGACTGCCGACCAGTACGACGAGCAGATCACGCAGCGTTGGGGGGGCATGCGCGAGGTTGACCGCTTCGAGCAGATGAAGGCCAAGCAGTAGGGGCGATGCGCGGTGGGCCGCCCTGCGGGGCGGCCCACCACACCCTGTTGCAGACGGCTTGTTCCGGCTGTGGCGGGTGCGCCGGATCGATGCGTGCGAGTGCCTGCGCGGCCTAGTGTTTTGCCTGGGGCCTTGTCAGAAAGGCAGCCAGCCACAGCACGGCGAAGGCGGCCAGGATCGCCAGCGACACCCACAGCAGCCAGGGCCAGTGGCCCGTGATGCCGAGGCGCAGCAGTCCGGCGCATCCCAGCAGGGTAAAGACCAGCTCCCCCTCGACCAGGGCTGCCACTCTTGGCCACTCCGTGGCTTGCCAGGCGCGGTAGGAGATCCACGCCAGGGCCAGAAGTGCCGCGCCGAGCAGGCGCGCAAAGAAGTTCGCCATGGCGTCGAGGCCTGGGAACCCCAGCCAGCCAAGGACGCGCCCGGGGGCCAGCAGGCAGGCGGCACCCAGGACCAGGCAGACAATCGCGTGAGCCAGGAACGTACCTTTGAGAAGCTTGGACATGGCAGTGACTCCTCTCGAGCCATAGCTTACCATGAGCCCCTCGCTTTGTCAACTCGCCCTCACCGCCCCAGAATGCCACCACCACCTGAGCTGCGCTTCGTCGTCCCGATCTCCCAGGTGCAGCGCACTCTGAAAGCGCGCCGCACCTCTTCGCGCCGCTGCGGTGCACCTGCCGTTGGTGCGCTGCACCTTGTCCCCCCGGATGGGCGAAGGTCTCTGACCGAGCTGGCCCCTGTAGGGCGGGTTTCCATACCCGCCCGGTCTGGGTGAGGAGGCAACCCGCACGCCTGCGCACGCCTTCATGCTCGGATACGATGACTTGACGAACACGTCTCACTGTGGTATAGTGTTGTGCAGGATAGTCCCATGGGCGGAGGTGCCGCATCGTTGCGGCGCCGAGCGTCGAGCGGGGGCATCCACCGCAGTCCACGCATCGCTCTCCCATGCCCCACGGCGCGCCTGTCGCCGCCGCGCATAGCGCGGAAGGAGGTCAGCCTATCGAGAACAAGCGTCATCCCTGACTTTGCTGTCGGTTGATTCGCAGTCGATTCTCAATAGGAGGAAAACGGGAGATGAAAAAGCTATCCATCTTGCTGATCCTGTCGCTGTTGGTGGCCTTGCTGCCGCTGGCAGCCTCGGCCGAGGCACCCGTGGACCTGACCCTCACGACGCCGCCTTCCGGCGGCGCGGCAGAGGGCGGGGCGGTGCCCGCCGGTGGCACGCAGGCCATCTTGGACGACTTCAACCGGGCTGATGGGCCGATCGGGCCCGACTGGACGGTGCACGCCGGTTACTGCAACGTCGTTGGCAACGCCGCCACCTGTGGCAACATGGGCGTCGCCACCTTCAATGGTGCACCGGGTGACGGGAACATGGTCGAGCTTGACTTGGCGGTGTTTTCCACCTCGCTGGACTATCAGGGCGTGGTGCTGAACTACGGCGCTGGCGTCAACAACCCCTTCATCAAGGTTCAGAACCAGAGCGGCGGCATGCAGTTCTGCAACGCGGCGTGCTACATAGGGAACAACGGTGGTGGAGGCAGCTTCGGCCTCGGCTTCTTTAGCCTGACGCAGTGCTTCGGCTCAGCCCACATGGCAGTGACGCGCGTGGGCAATGACGTCACCATTGAGTTCACCAACATCGACGGTGGAGCTCAGCCGCCGCAGACCTACGTCTGCACGGGAGCGCCGACGCCGGAGGGAACGGGGATCGGCATCAACGGATACTCGGCCCTGGATCGGGTGGACAACTTTGGCGGGCCCGGTGGCGGGCAGGAGCCGGATATCGAGGTAACGCCGGCGTCGCTCTACGCGGAGCAGTGCCCCGACACGATCACGACGCAGACGCTGCAGATCTGCAACATGGGCACGGCCGACCTGACCTGGACGCTGACCGAAGCTGCATTTGCCGGCTCGATGCCCTTCGTGCCGGCCAAGGTGAGCGGCGGTGGCGCCAACGCGGCGATCGCGGCATCGGCGCCCGCCGGCGCTCTGGCCGCAGCCGAAGGCTCGGCGCGTCCCGAGGCTGTGCTGTGGGACCAGCCGCTGAGCTCGGTGAACCAGGCTGCCTACGTGAACCAGGAGTTCGAGGACTATCCGACCTACTCCTCCTTCCTGGCCGATGACTTTGTCAACGGCGAGCCCTGGGACATCGACACGATCTTTGTGCCGGGCGACGGGTGGAACGGCTTCAGCAGCCTGCTGAACGCCACGTCGCTGACGTGGCAGATCTACGCGGACAACGGCGGAGTGCCGGCGGGCGATCCGTCGAGCGGCGGAGCGGTCTGGTCGTTGACACTTGCGCCTGCGGATGCGCAGGTGACGATCACCAACGGCAGCAGCGGCTTGCCGTCGAACACGTTGCTGAGCCTGGCGACGCCGGTGACTGTGCCGGCGGGGACGTGGTGGCTGGTGTTTTACCCGACGCTGAACTTTGGGAACTATGGGCAGCATGGCCGGCAGCCGGCGGACACGCTGAACGGGTACTACGGCCAGTTCATCAACCCGGGTGGGGCGTTTGGCTACGGGACGGTGTGGCAGGCGTGGGGCGTGATCGGCCCGACGCAGCACGACATCGCCTTCCGGCTGGAGGGTGCCATTGGCGGTGAGCCGGGCGTTCCGTGGCTGGCTGAGGATCCTGTCGAAGGGACGGTGGCGCCCGGGACCTGCCAGGACGTGACGGTCACCTTCGACTCGACGGGGCTGGCGGTGGGGGACTACTTCGCGGACCTGGTCATCGACAGCAACGACCCGGACGAGCCGACCGTGACGGTACCCGTGCAACTGGCCGTGGTCGAGTGCGGCAATACCCTAACCTGTGGCGGGATCTCCTCTGCCTTCAGCCTGGACCCGTACGGCCGCGAGCTGCTCAAGTGGTGGGTAGAGGCGGTGGACCAAGCCGGCGCGATCGTGCCGCAGGTGGTGGTCAGTGCGGACCTGACTTGGCCGTTGGGCGGCCCGGTGAGCCGCACGCGCGTGACCCACTTCGACGGCTATGCCCGCTTCCCCTGGGGATCGCCGGTTCCCGGGACCTGGACGATCGACGTCACCGACATGACGCTGGCGGGGTACACCTTTGTTGACGGGGCGCAGTGCTCGGCCTCCGTCGTCGGCAAGTGATCTCGGTGCGGCGCACCTGGCTTGGGTGCGCTGCACCTTGGCATGTCGGACGGTGAGGTGCAGCGCACTTGGGAAGTGCACCGCACACCTCCTCACAGGTGCGGCGCACCTGCCGTGGGTGCGCTGCACCTGCCTTTGATCCCGACGGCAAGCGTCTGCCTTTCGACAGGACCGGTGACTCGATGCCATCGCTCGTCAGCAGATGGCTGCAGCCGCCGGGGCTGTGGGTCGTGGTACTCGGCGTGGTGCTGAGAGTGCGCTTCGATCGCCTGGCTGACAGGCACCGCATCGCAAGGAGGTGTGCCTATCGGAAGAAAGGCATTGATCCTGCAGGCCTGACCAGAGTCACATCAAGAAGGAGATAGGGTACGATGAGAAAGCTGTCGACGTTGATGATTCTGATGCTCGTCATGGCCATGCTTCCCACCTTCGCAACGGCCCAGAAGGGCCCCGCAGTAGAGGTGGTCGGCGACGACAACACCGCCGTGGCTATACCCTCGGGCTACCCGGCGGCGAACCTTCCGGAAGCCCTGCTGTACGATAACGGGCCGCTGGTCACGCACCCAGGGCAGGGCTACATGGGAGCGGACGCCAGCGTGCTGCAGACGAACCTGGGCCTGAGCACGTATGGCTTCGGCAACCAGTACAGCTACGGTTACCGGATGGCGGACGACTTTACGATCACCGATCCGGGGGGCTGGCAGGTGGACGGGGTGGTGTTCTTTGCCTACCAGACGGGCACGTATGCGTACCCGCCGGTGTCGACGATCAACGGGCTCTACTTTCAGATCTGGGACGGTTCACCGGACGACCCGGGGAGCAGCATCGTCTTTGGCGACCTGGTGACGAACCGCCTCGCCGGGACGAGCTGGGCGACCATGTACCGGGTGACGGACTATGATCTACAGGGTGCGACGCGTCCGCCGATGGCGAACGTGGGGACGGCGGGCGTCGTGCTGCCTCCGGGGACCTACTGGCTGGACTGGATGACGAACGGGTCGGGGGCATCGGGGCCGTGGGCGCCGCCGATCTCGATCGTGGGAGAGACGACGACGGGGAACGCGCTGCAGTACACGGGTGCCTGGGCGGCAGCAGTGGATACCGGACTGGGTACGCCGCAGGGGATGCCTTTCCAGGTCTATGGTGAAGTTCTCGGTGGCGGGGAGGATCCGGACATCGAGGTGACGCCGGCTTCGCTCTACGCGGAGCAGTGCCCCGACACGATCACGACGCAGACGCTGCAGATCTGCAACGTGGGGACGGCCGACCTGACCTGGACGCTGACCGAGCAGCCGGCCGTGCTGGGCGGCAAGGGCACACTCCCGGCGGGCGCGACCAGCCAGCAGGCGCCGGCGGGCTATGTGCCGCAGAGGGCAGTGACGACGGGCACCACCGGAGGAACGGTCCTGCTGCTCAAGAACACCAATCCCTGGGGCAGCGTGGCTGTGGAGAACATCCTGAGCGCCAATGCCATCCCGTACGAGGTGCACGGCTCCGGCGAATTCGGCAGCCTCGACTTTGGCTTGTACGGCATGGTGTACGTGCAGTGTGACCAAGACCAGGCCTTCTACGACGCCTACTCGGCGAACGCAGCCAAGTTTGAGCAGTACGTAGTGGACGGCGGCTTCATGGCCTTCTGTGCGGCCGACCAGGGGTGGAACGGCGGCTACCTCACCGCGCCGCTGCCGGGCGGGATGACCTATGCCTTCTACGGTGAGAACTATATCTGGATCGACGACCCTTCCCACCCGACGATGGCCGGTGTGCCAAACCCATTCTATGGAAGCTGGGCAGGCCACGGCGTCTTCTCGAACCTGCCGGTGGGCGCGCACATCATCGCGCATGGCGAGGCGAGCGCAGCGCCGGTGACGGTGGAGTATGGGCTGGGCAGTGGCTGGTTCATCGGCCTGGCCGAAACGCTGGAGATAACGTACGACTACGGCTGGGAGGGTGCACCGGTTCTGCCCAACACGCTGCTGTGGGGGTATGCGTGGGGAGGCGCGTCCGGCGTGCCGTGGCTGAGCGAGGACCCCGTCGAAGGGACGGTTCCGGCCGGCGGATGTGTCGACGTGACAGTCACCTTCGACTCGACGGGCCTTGCGGTGGGCGACTACTTCGCCAACCTGGTCATCGACTCGAACGACCCGGACGAGCCGCAGGTGGTGGTCCCGGTCCAGCTCACAGTCCTGGAGTGCGGCAACACCCTGACCTGTGGTGGCATCTCGTATGCCTTCAGCCTCGACCCCTACGGGCGCGAGCTGCTCAAGTGGTGGGTGGAGGCGGTGGACCAAGCCGGAGCGATCGTGCCGTTGGTGGCGGTGGACGCCGACCTGACCTGGCCGGCAGGTGGACCGGTGAGCCGCACGCGGCTGACCCACTTTGACGGCTACGCCCGGTTCCATTGGGGCTCGGTCGCGGCCGGCACGTGGACCATCGACGTGACCGACATGACGCTGGCGGGGTACAGTTTCGTTGACGGGGCGCAGTGCTCGGCCTCGGTGGCTGGCAAGTGATCTCGGTGCGGCGCACCTTCGCGGTGCGCAGCACCTGATGGCACGTGGTGCGGCGCACCTTCGCGGTGCGCTGCACCTAATCCCCTCGGACACCCAGGTGCAGCGCACTTGGGAAGTGCACCGCACCTCTCCTCACCGGTGCGCTGCACCTTGGCATGTCGGACGGTTAGGTGCAACGCACTTGGTAAGTGCACCGCACCTGATGGCACGTGGGTGCACTGCACCTCCGCTGCCCCGCATTTGCCGCTCTCCGGCGCGCGTGATACAATCGGGCCGTCACACCATCGGGGCCGCAACAGCCCGCGCACGGGGCGTGGTCCGCACACGGCAGATGCAAGGGCAGAGACCATGCCTGTGCAACAGGCATGGCCATGCAAGGAGGTGCGCCTATCGGAGAAGAAGCCTCAGCACCGCAGGTCAGACCAAACCCACGCAATAAAGGAGAAAAGGGCACGATGAAAAAGCTGTCGACTTTGATGGTCTTGATGCTCGTCATCGCTATGCTTCCCACCTTCGCGATGGCCCAAAAGGGCCCTGCGGTAGAGGTGGTTGGCGACGACAACACCGCCGCAGCCGTGCCTTCGGGCTACCCGGCGGCAAAGATCCCGGAGGCGCTGCTGTACGACAACGGGCCGCTGGTCACGCACCCAGGGCAGGGCTACATGGGAGCGGACGCCAGCGTGCTGCAGACGAACCTGGGCCTGAGCACGTATGGCTTCGGCAACCAGTACAGCTACGGTTACCGGATGGCGGACGACTTTACGATCACCGATCCGGGGGGCTGGCAGGTGGACGGGGTGGTGTTCTTTGCCTACCAGACGGGCACGTATGCGTACCCGCCGGTGTCGACGATCAACGGGCTCTACTTTCAGATCTGGGACGGTTCACCGGACGACCCGGGGAGCAGCATCGTCTTTGGCGACCTGGTGACGAACCGCCTCGCCGGGACGAGCTGGGCGACCATGTACCGGGTGACGGACTATGATCTACAGGGTGCGACGCGTCCGCCGATGGCGAATGTGGGGACGGCGGGGGTCGTGCTGCCGCCGGGGACCTACTGGCTGGACTGGCTGACGAACGGGTCGGGGGCGTCGGGGCCGTGGGCGCCGCCGATCTCGATCGTGGGAGAGACGACGACGGGAAACGCGCTGCAGTACACGGGCGCCTGGGCGGCAGCAGTGGATACCGGACTGGGGACGCCGCAGGGAATGCCGTTCCTGGTCTATGGTGAGGTCCTGGGCGGTGGGCAAGATCCCGACATCGAGGTAACGCCGGCGTCGCTGTACGCGGAGCAGTGCCCCGACACGATCACGACGCAGACGCTGCAGATCTGCAACGTGGGCACGGCCGACCTGACCTGGACGCTGAGTGAAGCCACGGCTCCCAAGGCTCCGGAAGGACAGCACGCCAATGGAGTTGGCGGGCAGAAGGTGTTGCTCCAGCTCGACGCGGTTGGTGGCGGAAGCATAGCAACCAACCCGCCGGCGGTGAATGCGCCGGTGAGCCTGGTGCTGGACGACGGGTCGCGCGAGAACGACATCGGAATCGGCGGAACACTGGAGATGATCTGGGTCAACCGTTTCACGCCCGATCCAGGCCTGTTCCCCTTTGACCTGACAGAGGTCCAGGTCTACTTCAGCGCCGTTGGCCTGGTCAACGTCGGGGACGACATGAGGCTGGTGATGTATGAGAACACGACGGGGAACAACGACCCGGCGGTCGGCTCGAACTTCCTGACTTCCTTCGACGTGACCGTGCAGGCGCTGGATACCTGGAACGTCTACACGCTGCCCACGCCGGTCACCTTCGCCGGACCAGGCGATGCGGTGATCGGCCTGATCGGGCTGGAAGTCCCCGGTACGAGCTACTGGCCGGCGTCGATCGACCAGACGGCGACGCAGGCGCGGTCGTGGGCAGGCTGGTGGAACTCCAGCCCGCCGCCCGAACCGCCGCTGCTGCCGCCCCCGAACTGGACGCTGATAGATGCTTACTTCCCGGGCAACTGGATGGTGCGCGGGTACGGTGAGACGGGCGCGGCGCCAGGGGTTCCCTGGCTGGCTGAGGATCCTGTCGAAGGGACGGTCGCGCCCGGGACCTGCCAGGATGTGACGGTCACCTTCGACTCGACGGGGCTGGCGGTGGGGGACTACTTTGCGGACCTGGTCATCGACAGCAACGACCCGGACGAGCCGACCGTGACGGTACCCGTGCAGCTGGCCGTGGTCGAGTGCGGCAACACGGTGACCTGTGGCACGATCAACTACAACCTGGCGATGGACCCGTATGGCCGCCTCCTGATCCGGTGGAACGTCCTGGCCTTCGACCAGAATGGAACGCCCGTCCCGCTGGTCGCTGTGACGGCTGACCTGACGTCGCCCTGGGGCTCGGGCACTCGCAGTCGCCTGACCCACTACAACGGCTTTGCCAAGTTCCCCTGGGGCTCGCAGGTGAGTGGCGACTGGACCATTGACGTGACAAACATGGTCATCGCCGGCTACACCTTCGCCGACGGGCCGCAGTGTTCGGCCACGACCTACGAGTAGCGGAAAGTAGGGCGGGTTTCCATACCCGCCCGTGAGTCTCTGATGGATGGCGCCCGGTCTCCCGACCGGGCGCTCTACGCAATATGTAGGGCGGGCCTCCATGCCCGCCCGTGAGTCTCTGGTGGATGGCGCCCGGTCTCCGACCGGGCGCTCCACGCAACATGTAGGGCGGGACTCCATACCCGCCCGTGACGAAGACAGGGGCTGTCCCAAGACTGTCACTCCGAGGGAGAGAAGTTCAGTTGTTCCGGCGTGGTCTCCGGACCACGCCGGCGGCTGAGTCGAGACTGGCCCGCAACTTGGATGCGTCGCCGCGCTCAGCCCGTCAGGTCTCTTGCTTGCTGGACAGTCCGGGACCTGGCCGACTCGCCGAGCTGTGCCACTGCTCTACAAATCGTTCTGTGGGTTAGGCGGGGACCGTGCTT
>DAOQVR010000023.1:0-46999 GCA_035341665.1 Anaerolineae bacterium | reverse complement strand
AGTGGACCAACTTGGCCGCACATGCATGGACCAGTATAGCCCGCCAATTGACACCCCGCGCGCAGCCAATTCGGCCCCTCCGGTGGCGGGCCCGTCTCGTCCTCGTCCGCCTCGATGCGTATCGGCGCGGCCGCCGGAGGCGGTGCCGTATAGAACCGGCACCCCGTGTGCCCGTCCGTCAGGCACACCTCCGCCTGGTGCTGCGCGTCCACCCCCGCCGCCGGCTCCTGCGCATAGCACACATGCGTCTCCGCCGGCTCCCGGAACCGCAGCCGCCGGTCCTCCTCCGTCCCCAGCCAAGGGCAAACCCCCGCTCCGCCAACCTCTCGTTCGGCCCGGTCTCCCTCGCCCAATGGGGGCCGGTCAGGAGACCGGCCCCCATCCTCCTGGTGCGGTGCACCTGCCGTCGGTGCGCTGCACGTCCCTTGCTCGGCCCGGTCTCCCTCGCCCAATGGGGGCCGGTCAGGAGACCGGCCCCCATCCTCCTGGTGCGGTGCACCTGCCGTCGGTGCGCTGCACGTCCCTTGCTCGGCCCGGTCTCCCTCGCCCAATGGGGGCCGGTCAGGAGACCGGCCCCCATCCTCCTGGTGCGGTGCACCTGCCGTCGGTGCGCTGCACGTCCCTTGCTCGGCCCGGTCTCCCTCGCCCAATGGGGGCCGGTCAGGAGACCGGCCCCCATCCTCCTGGTGCGGTGCACCTGCCGTCGGTGCGCTGCACCTCTCTTGTTCGGCCCGGTTCCCCGACCGTCCCCCGTCCCCCAATTGGTCCAGGTCTCCCCCTACTTCCTCACCCGGAGCTCCCTCACAGTCCATTGTGCCCAGCCCATTCACAAGTCACCCGGAGCTCCCGAGTTCTGCCTTGCGCGTTCAGCATTAGCCTTCTGCCTTGTGCATTGTGCAATCAGCCTTGTGCATTCGACCTTCTGCATTCAGCCTTCGTACTTCCCTTCCGCCTTCCTCATCGCCTCTTCCACCGCCACCGCCCGCCCATCCGCCGGGCAGTCGCCGGCCCCGATCCGGTGGCGCAGCTCCGTGCACACCAGGTGCTCCAGCAGCAGGTGCAGGTCCTCCACCTGCTCCATGCACCCATTCCGCACGTGGATGCAGACGTCCACCAGCGGCTTGACCTCCCCCCCGTCGTAGCCCGTCATCCCGATCGTCGTCGCGCCCATCTGCCGCGCAAAGTGCAGCGCATTCACCACATTCGGCGACTTGCCGCTTCCCGAGATGCCGATCACAATATCCCCCGGCCGCACCAGGCTCGCCAGCTGCTCGATAAAGACCCGGTGGTACCCATAGTCGTTCGCCAGCGCCGAAAAGAGCGGCATGTTGTCCGTCAGTGCGATGACGCGAAAGCGCGGCCGCCCCGGCAGCAGCGTCCCCTTCGCCAGGTCGCACGCAAAGTGCGAGGCCGTCGCCGCGCTCCCGCCGTTCCCCATGATAAAGACCTGGCGGTCGCTCAGCCGCGCCCGGGCCAGCACCTCCACCGCCCGCTCGATATCCTCCCACGGAAGGCGGTCCAGCGTCTCCTTGATGTCCCCGACGTATCGTCTCGCTCCGTCCATGCCCTTGCTCCCCGGTCGTCTCCCGTCCTCACGCGCCCCGGGCGCGCATCCACGCCACCGTCGCCGCCAGCCCATCCTCCAGCCCGACGCGCGGCTCCCAGCCCAGCGCCTGCCGCGCCCGGCCTGCGTCGAGGTAGGTGCGGTAGACCTCGCCCAGCTTTGCCGGCCCGTGCACCTCCGGCCCCCCGTAGCCCGTCAGTCCCGCCAGAAGCGCGAAGAGCCGGTTCACCGACGTCCCGATGCCCGTCCCAATGTTGTAGATCCCGCCGCCGCCCGCCTCCAGCGCAAGCAGGTTGGCGCGCGCCACGTCCAGCACCGAGCAATAGTCGCGCTCCTGCTCCCCCGTGCCGTTGATCACCGGCTGCCCGCCCGCCACCATCTTCTCGCAGAATATCGCCACCACCCCCGCCTCCCCGTACGGGTCCTGGCGCGGTCCGTAGACGTTCGGGTAGCGCAGGGTGGTAAAGTCGAGCCCATAGCTCGCCTTGTACAGCTCCAGGTAATGCTCGACGTGGTGCTTGCTCGCCCCATACGGGTCCAGCGGCCGGGCAGGGTGCTCCTCCGTCACGGGCAGGAACTGCGGCTCGCCGTACACCGCGCCGCCCGTCGAGGCGTACAAGACCTTGCGCACCCCCGCCGCGCGGCACGCCTCCAGCAGGTTCAGCGACCCCAGCACATTCACCTCGGCGTACAGCAGCGGCTTCTCCATCGACTCCCGGACATTCGCCCGCGCCGCCTGGTGGCACACCACCTCCGGCCGCTCCTCCGCCACCACCCGCCCCAGCGCCTCGCTCCGGATATCCACCTCGTAGAACCGCGCCGCCGCGTGCACCTGCGCCCGCTTCCCCGCAGACAGGTCGTCCACCACCGCCACGTCGTGCCCCGCCCCCAAGAAGGCATCCACGACATGCGACCCAATAAACCCCGCTCCCCCCGTAACCAATATCCTCACAGATTCACCGTCCTAAACCTGTCATTCTGAGGGAGCGAAGCGACCGAAGAATCTCCCCCCCAATCAAGATTCCAAATTCCAAAATCGCCAAATCCAAAATCCTAGGGTCCTTTGAACACCCCCGGCAAGAACAGAAACCGCTCCGCCACCCAAACCCGCGCCGTGGCCGCATTGTTGTACGGGTCGCACTCCGTCACCTGCCCCCCGCTCACCGCGACCGTCACCTCCATCCACTCCCCCAGCTGCGCCGGCCACTCCGTCACAATCTCGATCCTCTCCTGCCCGTATAGCCCCTCCGGCACCTCCCGGGTCTCGGCCAACGCACCGTTGCGATACATCCGCACCGTCACCGGCCCCGACCACGTCGCGCTGTCGCCGGCATTGTCGATCGTCGCCACGATCGGCACGTCCACGCCGCCGCCCGCGGGCTCCGGCACGCCGTCCTGCACCCACAGCACCCGCAGGTCGACCGAGCCCGCATACGGCGCCGTGAGCCCCTCCGTATAGGCCGCGTACGCCTCGCCCAGCTCGGTCAGCTCGTACGTCGGCGGCCAGAACACGTGCGCCTCGCCGTCCATGCCGCCGAACTGGGTAAAGTCAAACGGCCACCACGCCCACCCCTGCACCAGGCGGTTGCCGTCCGCCGGGTAGCCCGTCGCCCCGTCGGTCGCCGTCAGCAGCCAGTCAAACGTCGCCTCCAGGAACGCCACCGTCGTGGCCCACGGGTAGCCATACTCCGCCGGCATCAGGATCCCATACTCGCTGATGATCAGCGGCCGCTCCCGGTAGCCGTGCTCCGCCATAAACTGGCGCAGGTTGATCAGGTGCTGCTTCCAGCCGATCTTGTCCGCGCAGTACGGGTCCCACGGCTCTTCCTGCGGGTCGCACGGATCCATCTGGACGTGCTCGTCCAGGTCGTACAGGATCCCCTCGTCGGGAAAGTCGCCCGGCGGCACCCCGGCTCCCCAGTCATCGCCCAGCCCGTAGCGCCTCTCGCGCAGGACATAATTGTGCGTGTTCCAGACGTCGATCGGCATGAACGGCGCTCCCGGGTTCTGCGCTGCATACGCGTCCAGGATCGCCTCCAGGTACGCCAGCCGGATGGGGGTGGGCTGCACCACACCCCCGATCCCCACCAGGCTCGTCGGGTCGTGCGCCTTCAGCCAGTCGTGCAGCACCTTGTACAGCTCGGCGTAGCGTCCGGGCGTGATGTTATCCTGCCCCTCCGACATCGAGTCGGGCTCGTTGCCGATCAGCCAGATGGCGCCCGGGTTCGCCTGCACCGCCGCCTCGAGCTGCCACCAGGTGGGGCACGTTGCGAAGCCGGGGCAGGACCCGCACGGGCGGTTGGCGTCGCCCGGCGCCTCGCACAGCCGGATGATCTGGACAAAGGCCATGTCGGCCGGGCGAGGCGGTGCCGCCTCCACCCAGAAGTTGCTCGACCAGCCCGTGTGGAGGCTCTCGACGTCGTACGACTCGACCCGGTGCTGCACCGACGCGATGCCAAAGCGATCGCTGTCCGAGCAGACACCGGGCAGCACAGGCGCAGCCGCCGCGGGCGCCATCCCCTCCGCCGCCGGCCCGCCGAGCCCGCCGAGGATCAAGACCAGCAGCAGTGCCAGCCCCACCAATCGGGGAGGGTAAGGGGCCCCGTGAAGACCTGTCATTCCGAGGGAGCGCAGCGACCGAGGAATCTCTGACCCTGCCTGACACGAAGTGCGATGAGACACCTCACTGCGCTCAGCATCACACGTTCCCCGGTCTCTGGGCAGTCTCCTATCTTCTGTAATCGAAAACGACCTTCGTCCCGTCGGGCTCAAGGCTGAAGGGCAGCTCCTCCAGCGGCCGCAGCGCGGCGCGCACCGCGTCCCGCCGCTCGCGCGGGCAATACAGCAGCAGGAACCCGCCGCCCCCCGCGCCCGTGATCTTGCCGCCCAGCGCGCCCGCCCGCCGCGCCGTCTCGTACATCTGGTCGATGCTCCCGTTGCTGACCTTGCTCGCCATCTGCTTCTTCAGCAGCCACGCCTCGTGCAGCAGCGCCCCAAAGCCGTCCACGTCGCCGCTCTCCAGCAGCGCCCGGCCCCGGTGTGCCATCGCCTTCATCTCGCGCAGCACGTCCATCCGCTCCGCGATGTTGTTCACCTGCTCGCCCAGCACTTCCCCCGCCGGACGCGTCTGCCCAGTATACACCAGCATCAGCCGCTCGTCCAGCCACCGCAGCGTCTCCCGCCCCGGCTCGATCCGCTCCGCCACCACCGACTCGTCCGGCAGGAACCGGATCAGCCGCAGCCCGCCGTAGGCGGCAATGTACTGGTCCTGCTTGCCGATCGGCCGCCGCAGCCGCTCGATCTCGACCTCGCACGCCAGCTGCGCCAGCGTCTCCTTGCTCTGCGACTCCCCGCGGTGCAGGTACAGCGCGTGCAGCAGCCCCACCGTGACCGTGCTCGACGAGCCCAGCCCCGTCCCCGCCGAGGGAATGTCGCCGATGGTGACCAGCTCGATCCCCCGCTTCAGCCCGGTCATCATCATCGCCTCGCGCGCCAGCTCGTGCTGCAGGTCCTCCGCGCGGTCCACCACCTCCGTCTTGGTGTAGCTCAGCCGCACCTGCGAGTCGAACCGCGGCTTTGCCACCACAAAGATGCACTTGTCGATCGCCGACGACAGCACGCACCCTTCCTCGTGCCGGTAAAACCCCCGCATATCCGTCCCACCGCCAAAGAAGCTAATCCGCAGCGGCGTCTGTACTATTAGCATCTAGTCATCACACCCTGGCGCCCAGCCCTGCGCCTTCGTCCTTGTGCATTGCGCATGGAGCATTGTGCATTGTCACTTGTCACTTGTTCCTTCCCCCCTCCTCCTCGTCCTCACCCACTCCGTCCTGGCCCCGCGGATCCGCACCAGCACCGAGATCCACAGCCTCCACCCGACGTAGAACGGGCCGAGCAGGAGCGCTCGAAAGGCCGGGGCAGGTGCCCGGTCTATGGCGAGACCAAGGACAGGGTAGGCAACCCAGGCCAGGAGTAGCAGCGTCGAGCCGGCCAGGCCCAGGAAACCTGCGCGGGCGTCCGGCGCGATCCACTCGAGCACGGCGACGGCGGCGAGGTGGACGGCCGAGGCCGCCGCCAGCCACGAGTAGCCCGGCGTCAAGAGCTCCAGCAGCCCGTCGAGCAGCGCCAGGGAGGGCCTGCGCAGGAGGGCCGACGCCAGCCGGCGTGCCAGATCGCGCTTCACGGTCGCCGCGCCGCGGTACCAGCGCAGCCGCTGCGGCTGTGCATCCCTCCAGCTGCCCGCCGCTTCCCCCAGGCTGCGCGCCTCGGGCACGTACTGCACCCGCACCCCCTCCATCAGCAGCTCGTAGCCATACTCGCGGTCCTCGATGATCGAGTCGCCCTTCCAGCCGTGCGCGCGCAGCAGGCCGGCGTCCAGGACCATCGCGTCGCCCATCAGCCGGCACGCCAGCCCCAGGTTGGTGCGGCTCTGGTTGCGCAGCCGGTTGTTCAGGCGCATGTCGACCGCCGCCAGCGCTGCGAAAGGGCTGTCGCCCGGGTTGGCGATGATGTGCTGTCCCTGGAGCGCCCTCGCTCCGGCGCGAAGGTGGCAGTCCATCACCCCCAGGAATTCGGGGTCGACCTGGCTGTCGGCGTCAAAGACGGCGACGGCCTCATACTGGCGCGGGTCCGCGAGGATGCGCTCCAGCAGCCACCGGACCGCGTACGCCTTGCGGCCGCGGGGCAGGTCGCGCCGCTCGTGGACCAGGGCGCCGGCCATCCGGCTCACCCCGGCGGTGTCGTCTGTGCAGTGGTCGGCGACGACGTGCACGTCGTAGAGCTCCCGCGGGTACAACTGCCGGCTCAGCTGCGCGAGCGTGGCCCCGATGACGCCTGCTTCGTCGTGGGCCGGGATCGCGACGGCGAACCGTGTGCCCGGCGGGCCTGCCGCCCGGCAGGGGCGCGGCGCTCGGATCGAGGCCGCCACCAGCAGATAGTGGTAGGCCAGGCAGCCGAGCAGGATGGCCTGCAGGAGGCCCAGAAGGATCCCAACGGCCAACATCGGGAGCTTCGGTTACCGGCCCCGCATGCCGAGCATGACGCGCGCCGTCTTGACCAGGATCGAGAGCTCCAGGTAGAGGCTCTGGTGCTTGATGTAGTAGAGGTCATACTGCAGCTTGATGACCGCGTCCTGCTCGGAGGAGCCATACCGGTAGCGCACCTGCGCCCAGCCGGTGATGCCCGGCCGGACGGCGTGGCGCGCCCGGTAATAGGGGATCTTGCGGGCGAGGTCCTGCACGAATTCGGGGCGCTCGGGGCGGGGCCCGACGAGGCTCATCTCGCCCACCAGCACGTTCCAGAACTGCGGCAGCTCGTCCAGCCGCGTCCGGCGCAGCACCCGTCCGGCCGGCGTGGTGCGCGGGTCGTTCGCGCTGGCCCACACCGCGCCGTTGCCCTTCTCAGCGTCGGGGATCATCGAGCGGAACTTGAGCACGCGAAAGGTCCGGCCCCCCATGCCCACGCGCGCCTGCCGGTAGAAGAGGGGGCCGGGCGAGGAGACGGCGTTGGCCAGCGCGACCCACGGCGCGACCAGCGCGACGGCCAGGAGCCCCAGGACCCCCGCGAAGAAATCCGCGACCCTCTTGACCGAGGCGTACACCCGCACCATTGGCGAGTCCGAGACGGGCAGCGCGACCTGCAGGTCATACCCGGCGTGGGCCACCGGCACCTTGCCGGTAAAGCGCTCGTAGAGGCCCGTCATCGGCTCGACGCGCACCCCCTGCTCGCGGCAGTCCAGCAGCGCCTCGAAGAGCTCGTGGTGGATCGTGGTGCGGTGGGTGATCGCCACCACGACGGTATCGATGTGGAGGTCGCGCGCCAACCGCAGCAGGGCGCTGCGGTCCCCCAGGACGGGGAGTCCTGCCACCTCGCTGCCGACCCGCGCCGGGTCGTCGTCGACAAAGCCGACGACCTCCAGCCCCGAGCCGGCGTAGGGGTTGCCAAAGACCGGCGTGCCGGCCAGCTCGCGCGCCATCTCGGCCCCCGAAAGGCCGGCGCCGACGATCAGGAGCCGCCGCTGGAAGGTGGGCTGGCTGAAGAGCGTCGCGTAGACCGCGCGCCAGGCCGGCACGAAGGCGACGACGGCCCCGGCAAAGAGGGCCGCCGTCGAGCGTGAGGCGAGCAGCGGCGGCGTGATGTATGGGATCAGCAGGTAGGTCAAAGCCGCCGCCAGGGCCGCCCGCGCCGCGCTCCAGGCGCTCTGGCTAGCGTCGGCGCTGCGTGACAGGTCGTAGCAGTCGAAGAAAGAAGCCCAGACACACCAGATGATCGTGATCAGGACAAAGTAGAGGGGCACCTGGGCGACCGTGGACAAGGAGAAACGATAGGGGAAGCGAAGGGCCAGGATCAGCAGCAGCGCCAGGTTGACGACCACGATGTCGATGCCCACCAGCAGGAGGCGGCGCTCCGACGACATCAGCCGCAGCCGGGGGAGCGGAATCCGCCGGCGACCGGCCCACACGCGCCGCAGCTCCGACACCACTTCTCGCGCGCTACAGCCCGCGCCCAGCCTCGTGCTCATCTTCCTCCTCTCCCAGTCTCGTCATCTCCCCGACTCCGTGTCCCCGCGCCCCGCGTCCCCGCCACCCTGGTGTACATTTCCTCCAGGGCTCGACCTTCCTCCTCGCGCGCCGCGTCGTACCACGCCCGCCCCGCGTCGCCCATCTGCTGCAAGCGCTCAGGCTTGCCCAGCCCTGCCTGAAGCGCATCTGCCAGCGCGACGGCGTCGCCGGGAGGGACCACCCAGCCGGTCTCCCACTCCACGACATACTGCGGCAGCGCGCCCACCCGGGTGACCAGGACCGGCTTGCGGAAGAAGTAGGCCGCCCCGATCAGCGCCGACTGGCTCGCTTCCACATAAGGCAGCACAACCAGCCCGCAGCGCGAAAAGAGCTCCACGGCCTCCTCGTCACCGATCAGCCGGTCACGGACTTCGACGTTGCTCGGAACAGGCCCCGGCATCCGCCAGCGCGGCGACGACGGACCGGCAATGACGATTTTCCTCCCGTTCCCCTCCATCCGCCGGGCAGCATCGATAAGGAAGTCCAGCCCCTTGTACTTCTCCATCCGCCCCACAAACAGCGCCCAAGGCTCATAGCGGATGTCCGGCAGTCTCTGCCGCAGGCCGCGCTCGACTTCGTACGACACGAAGAGGTGAGTAAGCGGCGTGCAGGTGACCTCCGCTCCGTGTCCCCGCGTCTCCGCGTCCCCGCGTCTCCCCATCTCCGCGTCTCCGCGTCTCCCTTCCAGCTCCTCTTCCCAGCGCCGCCCGTGCACGACGATGTGGCCCGCCTCTCGCCACACCCAGATGTTCCAGGCGTAGAGCAGCCGGCCGTAGGCGCTCCCGGCGTGCGGGTGCAGGTCGTGCAGGGTGTGGACCGCCGGGATGCCTTCCCTCCGGAGCGCACGCAGGAGCAAGGGGTTGGCCAGGTGCGGCCCACAGAAGTGTACCACATCGGGCCGGAGGGCGCACACTTTCGCACGGACGTGGCGCACAGTGCCGGGCAGCCGTCGCAGCCCGTCGAACGAGAAGCCGCTGTCGCGGGTCGAGACCGGCGTGTGGACCGTCACCGCCGGCGCATAGCGATCGACGGGTGCAAGGGACGTCGTCACCAGGTGCACGTCGCGGCCGGCGGCGACCTGCCGGTTCGCCAGGTCCGCCGTGTACTGGTGCATGCCCCAGGTGGGGGAGAGGAGCACGTAGCAGAGACGCATCGGGGCTAGTCCTTGGTGCAGGCCCACAGCGTCCGGAGGAGCCACCGGCTGGGGAGGCGCTTCTCCACCGCCTCCAGCACGTGCAGGACCGGCAGCGGCAGCCTGCGCTGCCAGAGAGGCGAGTACAGGTACATGTGGCGCGCCTCCACCAGGGTCAGGCCGGCTTCACGGATCAGTTTCTGCACCTCGCTGTGGGATAGCACATGGATATGGCCCGGGTTCAGGATTCGGCGAAAGACGGGCCAGCGTCTCGGGGTCCAGCGGAAGGTGTCAAAAACGACCCGTCCCCCGGGCCGGATGACACGACGCAGCTCAGGCAGCGTCCGTGCCACCCCGTCGACCTCAAAGTGAGACAGCAGCCGCAGCGTCGTGACTGCGTCGAACATGCCTTCCGGAAAGGGAAGATGCGTGATGTCGCACAGCACCGCAGCGTCCACCGCGGCGCGCTGCGTGGTCAGGTCCAGCATCGGTTGCGAGGCGTCCGCGGCGACGACGGAGTAGCCATGGGTCACAAGCGCGGCTGAGTAGACGCCGGTGCCACACGGCACGTCGAGGACGGCGCCGGGCGGAGGCGCAAGCAGCGACTCGAGCGCCGCGCAGTCCCGTGCCAGGATATGGCGGCCGCTTCTCCCGCCAAAGTGGCGGTCATCGTACCCCTCGGCCTGTTCCTGGCTGTAGGCCTTCTGCGTGGTCATGCCGCACCCTCCGGGCAGATCTCGTCAAAGCTTCTCGAAGTGAGAACCGAGCTGAGCAGCGCGCGCGCTTTCTCCTCCATCTCCCTGTTGGACTGGCGCATCCCCTCGATCACGTGCGAGTAGCTTCTGAGCGCCAGCTCTGCTCTGACGTCGGCATCGAACCGCTCATCAATAACCATGGCGGAGGCGAGGAAGTATCGACGGCGGAACTCCCGCCCCAGCTCTTCGTCTGCGAAGTAGTATCCGATCCAGAGCTGCGCAAAGTTGGTGGCCGCCTTGCCGGTTCGCATGGCCTCTAGGTCGATGATTCCTAGCGTCCGGCTCGCCAGATCCACTATCAAATGCGACGGATGCAGGTCGCCGTGTACCAGCACCCTCTGAGTGCAGGGTGCGAGCAGCTGCGCGAGCACGAGGCTCCCGAGCGTGCGTCGCTGTCTTGGGGTGAGCAAGCCCGAGCGAGACATCTCGCCCATCATCACTTTCAACGGCCTGATTGCAGGATAGATGCGCCCGAAAAGGCCACCAGGAGCCGAGCCCAGATCGGCGAACTCAAGCGCCCTAAGTCCGATCAGGCCCATATCGAGCGCCGTCTCCCGGAGCCCCTCTTGGTAGAGCATTTCCAGAAGTGGCTGGCCGGAGAGCCGGGTTGACCGGACAGTGACCTCCAGCCCACAAGAGACCTTGATCTCGGGGAAGTGGATGCGAACGCCGTCAATCACGGCTGGCACGGACCGCCGGGCGGCTCGTGCGCAAGCCGCCTCGCGCAGGAGTCGCAGTGCGCTGGGCTGCCAGAGATGGCGCCGCTTGGTGTGAAACTGATGGATCACGTCGCGCACCGGGCGTTCAAACGAGCGTCATGCCGAAGGGCGCTCACCCCTGCAGAGTTGCCGAGGATGGCCGCAGCCGGACTCCTATTCCCGTGTCGGAAAGCGCCACCAGCCCACCCAGGAACATCCAGGCGAGAGCGCTAGTGCGGAATCCGTGGAAACCCGAGTTGTAGACAAATGGCAGGAGGCAGTCTATGAGCATCATTGCGGCTGCAGTTGCCGCCAGCCCGCCAACGCAGCCCACTACGTATCCCTCACGGAAATCGCCACGATACCGATCCAGGAGCCGCCAACCTTCTTTTCCTACGCTGACCAGAAACCAGAGAAACAGAGCGAGCCCCACGACGCCCATTTGGGCATAGATGTCGACGTAGTTGTTGTGGGATGCGATCCGTGGAACCACGTAGAAAGCCGCTCCAATGCCCATATCGAGGGGTCTCTGGTAGCCGTAGTGCCGGTAGGCCGCGGGCCCGAGCCCCAAGATCGGATGCTGTTTGACAAGGTCCAGCGTTCTCTCGATCAGGATCATCCGTCCTGTAAGGCTGATGTCCACCTCATGCCGGCCTTCGACGTGTTGGAAGACCGGCGAGTAGAGCAAACCCGCGGCTGTGAGCATCAGTGTGCCCGCTAGTAGTGCGGCCTGCCAGCCTCGACGACGGAATCTCAGCCAGACGACGGTGGCAAGACCCAAGGTAAAGGGCAGCCAGCCTGCCACCCATGTTCTCTGGCGCCCCCAGACGACGAGGAGTGCGGCTGCCAGAAGGATGACCAGGCCGGCCTTCGCTGCTCGCCCCAGTCGGCGGTTGAAGAGAAGCTGGCCCGCTGCCATCGGCCCAAGCCACGCCCACAGCATTGCGGAGTTACCCTGAGCCGCGATGGAGAAGCCGCCGACGCTGAACAAAGGGGGTACCAGCCATTGCACTACAGCGATCGATGCGGCGACGAAGAATGCAGAGGTAGCCAATGCGAGCCACCGAGGTTGGCGCGCGAGGGCGCCCGCCGCGACGAACACGATGGCCGACAGTGCGTAGATGGCTATCTGAGCGAGCTGCACAAGCAGGAGGTTGTGCGCGCGCGGCACGAATGGACTCCAGTACGCCGTCCCGGCTGCCAGGGAGAGCAGGGCACTCGCCACGAACAGCATGAGAGGCAGTGTGGCAGGAGAGGTCGGCAGTCGAAGGGCGCGACTGCGCATTGACTCCAGCAGCCAGGCCGAGGCCAGAGCTGCGATCAGCGCCACCGGAGGGGTGAGCGATACGTCGCTGCCGGTGCCAACCGTTAGGGGTAAGGTGAAGGACAGCGCCGCAAGCCCGGCGAGGCCGAGTCCTGGCTCCTTCAGAAGAGCCACGAGCATACCGAGTGCCACAACGGCCCCGAGCACGAGCTTTGAGCCCAACGTAGCCTGGAGACCGCAAAGCAAGAGCATGGCGGCAATCGGGATCATTGACTGCCAGCGCGTTAAGGAGCGGCTGACTAGGCCTGGGGCCATGTCACCGTCCGATCGGGGGTTGCGGTAAAGTAGATGCTGCAGCTCAAGCGGCTTGTCAGATCAGTTGACATCATCCCTGGCCGACAGGGTGAGGTCCGGCAGCGGCACCCTGACTTGTGCCGCTGCCTCGCACAACATCTCGCGAAAACGACAACGCATGACCACGGCATCGTGATCCTTAACCGCCAGCAAACGTGCGCGGCGGCCCAGGAGGGCGCGAAGGCTCTCTGATTGCATCAGCTCAAGGAGGGCAGCCTGCAAAAGCACCGGCTCCCTACGGTCGACCACCAGTCCCCAGCCCTCCTGCCTCGCGTAGGCGGTCGGAGGCACACGGGGCGGGCCGTAGACAAGGATAGGCGTGCCTGATGCCATGTACTCGGGCACCTTGGTAGGCATGGAGTACTGGTTCAGTAACAGGCTTGACTGGTCAAAGTTCACAGGGATCACCAGCAGATCTGCTTCGCTCAGTCGCTGGCAGAGATCGGTTCTGGCCACGGGGCCGCCATGCGACACTGCGGCGCGACCCGACAGATACTGCTCGAAGTAGTCGATGTATACGGCACTTGAGTATACCGTGAGACTGATATTGTGACCCTGCGCCGACAAGAAGGCGATGGAATCAGCGATATCCACCAGGCTCATCAGCTGCATGTTCTGGGTCAACGCTCCCAGATAGACGACACGAAAGGCGCCCTTGCGCGCTACATACTCAGTTCTCGGCGCTGACCACTCCCCCAGGTCGATGGCGTTGTGAAACGGCGTGAAATCGTGCCCGTAGCGCTCTGTGAAGGCTTCAGCCATCTGGTGGCTGATCGCCAAGTTCCGCGCGGCGGCTCCGAAGAGCAGGGTCAACTGACGCCGAGCATACGCATCCATGAGCCTCCTCATGGGTCGGATCCAGTCGGCCGGGAAGACGGCTGGCCAGTCGTCCATGATGTGGTTCACGAGAGGCACGCCAAGGTCACTTGCCAGGTGGCGAGGCAGCCACCAGGTGTACATGGGATAGGGCGTGGCCTGCGAGTAGATGACGTCCGGGGCAAACGCCTTTGCCCAGGATCGAACGGGGGGGTAGTGCAGTCGTGTTCCCGGCCGGAGGATCGGCCGCAGCCAGCGCACAAGCCCGCGCCTACGCCTGACGCCTTGGGGAATCCAGTTCTCGCCGGGCATGGAGTGCGTTCCGAGCCTAAAGCTGGTGGGACATACCTCCGTGTCGATGTCGAAGCGATGGTGAGCCCACACCTGGGCAAGCCGATCTCTAGGCCAGTCACGAAAGAGGGAGCGCATGGTGACGCCGCCCCCGCCAATGCGGTTGATCGGCTCGTCGCAGAGGATGAGAACCCTGGGGAACCCCTGGCCATCAGGCACCCGCAGCCCCCTGTGCTCGGAACTCGCTGTCCAGCATCTCATCCACGATGTCGTCCAGCGATCTCGTGATCCCCCACGCGGGATAGTCTGCCTTCAGTCTGTGGAGATCCGAGATGTAGCAGATGTGGTCTCCCTGCCGGTTCCTCTCCTCATAGCCATGGTCCACAGGCCGGCCCAGCCGCTGCTCGATCATGGCAAAGCACTCTAGGATCGAGGCACTGTTTGCGCGCCCGCCTCCGATGTTGTAGACCGCCGCGGCCCGCGGCGCCTGGATGAACGCGTCGAAGGCACGCACCACATCGTGGCTGTGGATCTGGTCGCGGACCTGCTTCCCCTTGTAGCCAAAGATGGTGTAGCGCTCACCGCGCACCGCCACCTTGAGCAGATAGGATAGGAAGCCGTGCAGTTCTACCCCGCTGTGCCGCGGGCCGGTGAGGCATCCGCCACGGAAGCAGGCAGTCGGCATGTTGTAGTACCGCCCGTACTCCTGAACCAGGAGGTCGGCTGCTGCCTTTGAGGCGCCAAAGATGCTGTGCGTGCTCCGGTCGATGCGGCACTCCTCACCGATCCCGTGGTAGTCGGCCGCGTCACGGTAGTCCCAGCGGGTCTCCATCTCCACCATGGGGATCTCGTTGGGGGCGTCACCGTAGACCTTGTTCGTGCTCATGAAGACAAAGGGTGCCTGCGGGCAGGTGCGGCGAGCAGCCTCCAAGAGATTGGCCGTCCCGACCGCGTTGACGTCAAAGTCGTCGAGGGGACGGCTGCGCGAAAGGTCGTGCGAGGGCTGCGCCGCGCAGTGAATGACTGCGCCGATGCGATGCGCCTCGAAAAAGCCAAGGATAGTCTGGCGGTTGCGGATGTCCAGGCTGAAGTGGGTAAAGGCACGAGTGCTCTGCCGGAGCCGCTCGAGATTCCAGGACGTATCGCCCTGCGGCCCAAAAAAGTCCAACCTCATGTTGTTGTCCAGGCCGTAGACGGCGTGACCCAAAGAGTCAAAGTGAGTCACGGCCTCGGAGCCAATCAGCCCGCTGGAGCCGGTCACAAGAATGTTCATGCGCGCAATGCCCTAAGGGAGTGGAGGCGAACCATATCGACGGATCCCGTCCCTCAAACCTAGATACAGATAGCTCCCCACAAGCTTGTCGGCTACCGTCAGGACTACCGACGACGACGCGTGCGCCCTCATAAGGGCACGAACCAGTCGCTCCAGCAGCCACCTAGACGGACGAAGCGCAAGTCCTGCTCTCGCCAGCTTGCGCGCCACCAGCCGCGGGGGATCGCACCGCCAGCTAATTGGCCACTTGTCCGCCAAGTGCTGAATGGATCCCACCAGCTCGGGGTGCTTCCTGAGAAACAGGATGGCAGACCGCTGGAACTTCCGGACATGCTCCAGGTACTGCCCAAGGGTCAAGGGATGGTTGTGGTAGGCTAGGGCACCGGCGTCGAAGACAATCGGCAGGCCCAGCTTGGTGGCACGATAGGCGAGGTCGATGTCCTCGTAGCACGACCCTGGAAACGTTTCATCGAAGCCTCCCAGGCTCTGGAACGACTCCGCAGGCAATGCCAAATTGCACCCGAACGCCTCCTGGAACGTGGGCGGCAGCCTGCGCCACCTGGGGTCTCTCTGGTCCACTCCCCACATCAGGAGTGAGGCGACGCGATCGCGCTCGGCCGAGGCGTACGGCGCGCGCGGACCGATCACAAGAGCCGGGCCGCACTGGCGGGCTGTTGCGATGTGCCGCTCCAGGAAGTCGGGTACGACGACCATGTCGCAGTCCAGAAACAGGATCAGCGTCGACGCCGCCTTGCTCGCCCCGAGGTTTCGGGCGGCAGCCCCCCCCCGATTTCGTTGGGGGACGATCTCGAAGCGATAGGAGGGCTTGGTATCTCCAAGCACCTCACCGGTCGTGTCGGTTGAGCCATCATCCACCAAGATGACCTCATACCGATCGGGCGGGACAGTCTGCTCCCCCAAAGCCTTTAGGGTAGCCGGCAGCGCGTCGGCGCGGTTGAACGCCGGGATCACAACGGTGATCAATAGTGTCAGAACCGAACTCTCGCCGTCTGCCATTTGTGCCCCGAAGGCTCCACCGGAGTCAATCCCGCGACCGCTGCACAGGTCGCGCCGGGTGAGAGGCTGAGGCCTGCTCCCGCTGGTCCGGCTCGGCCGGAACGGCTCCGGCCGCGGCGCGCTCCAGATGTTCTTCGATTTCCCTCACCATTCTAGATGTGTCAAACCGGCTGCACGCCCAGGCGCGGGCTTCTGTCGAGAGCCGACGACGAAGTTCGCCGTCACACGCCAGGCGGCTGATCTGCTGCGCGAGCGCGTCCCAGTCGCCCGGCTTGAACAGAAGCCCGAAGCGGCCGTCGTCAAGGATCTCGTTGGTGGCGCTCGCGCCTGCCGTCGAGACAACGGGTATCCCCGCGGCCATTGCTTCTACCAGGACCCGCCCAAACGACTCCTCGAGCTCGCTGGTGAACACAAAGGCGTCGAATCCACCGTATAGCCCCGGAAGGTCTACCTGCGCCACAGGTCCGACGAACGACACCAGCGAATCAACTCCCTCTGCAGCGGCAAGCGCGCGCAGAGCGCGGAGGTAGTGATCTGCTCCAGGCCCAACAACCGCGAGGTCCACGTCCAGGCCGGAGCCGCGCGCGAGCTGCCCCACGGCCCGGATCGCGGTCTCTACCCCTTTGCCCTCCGCTACCCTGCCGACCCACAGCAGGCGGAACGGGCGATCCCCTCTCTCGAGCGCGGGTCCTGGGTTGCCTTCTGCGAACCGCGCAGTGTCGATGGCGCCCTGGACGATGGCCAGGTGGGACGCCGGCACCCCCACTGCTCTGAGGTGCTCGCGGATGAACCGGCTCGGGCACAGGGCATGCTGAAAGCGGAGCACATCCACAGGGAGAACCGGCGGAGGAAGTGATGCTGCGGCCAGCCTTGCCAGGGCCTGCTTGAGCCATCTTCGTCCGGGGTTGCGCGATGGCGTATCCAGGTACCGATAGACCTGGCTGGGCTCCAGCGGCCACAGGTCCCCGACGTAGTAGACCACGGGACGCTCTGCCTCCGCCAATGCCGCAAGGGAGATGGGCAGGTTCCACATCGCCCATATCAGCACGACATCTGGATCGAACTCGGCCAAAACCCGCGAGAGTCTGCCCAGGTTTCGCCGCTCGCGCCTGCGCTTGCCCCATGCGAACTGCCGCCAGGCCGCGCCCGTCTCCATCGACAGCTCAAGCTCCAGCTCTCGCAGAACGTGCGAGTAGTCGTCGCCTGTTATTGCCCCGGCGAGGTGATTGCTGGCGAGCACACGGACGTTGTGTCCGCGCGACAGAAGTCCGTCGCACACCTCCAGGCACCACATCTCGTAGCCGCCTCGTGGGGGCACGCGAGGAAAGGGGAAGAAGTTCATGAGGAACAGGATCTTCATCTTGATACCCGTTGGGCAGGACCGACGGAGAGCTCGGACCGCAGGGGTGTCACGCTCAAGTGCGGTAGCGCCTGACCTCTGCGGGGACGCCTGTCACGACCGCAAAGTCCGGCACGTCCTTGGTCACCACGGCGCCGGCCCCCACCACGGCTCCGGTGCCGATGCTGACACCAGGGAGGATCACGGCGTGAACGCCAATCCAGACGTCATCCCCGATCGAGATGCCCGTCCTCGGCAGCTCGTGCACCTGCTCCCGGATCGGAGCACTACGCGCTATGCCATGGTTGGCAGCGATGATCGATACGAACTGCGAGATGAGGCAGCCAGAACCGATCGCCACCGGTGCGTTGCCCGCGCGGATGTTGTTGAACTCGTTAATGGTCGTGTCGAGCCCAATGCTGAGCGAAGGGTGCGCCAACTCCCCCAGCAGAGGGTCTGGATTGAGATCAAGGATGGTGTGGTGACCGACCGCAGAACCCTTTCCGATCTCGAGCACGGCTCCAGGCCCCAACCGTACTACAACGGTCGGGGCCATCCACACTCCCCGGGCCCACCATTCCCGCTCGCGGCGCTCCGCGTCGGCCTGGGCCTTGAGCTGCCTCAGCGACCATCTCAGCCAGCGCAGATACTGCTTCAGTGGATCACTCTGCCTTCACCCAAGTCCGGCGCAGTCGGGACCTCACGCCGCCGTTCCACGTCTTCACGAACCGCACAACGAGAGAAAGGCGGCGTCGGGCAGCCTGCGCCCCCGTTGAACTGCAGCGCGTTTAGCCATCGTCCCCGCGACCATGGCCATCGCGCTTAGCGTGCCGCGCAGAGCATACCGGTTACGAGTGACGAACCAACGGCGCACGATGGGGCGCCAGAACTGGCGTAGCGTCTGCGGTTGGTAGAGCTTGAGCATTGTCGTGAGTTGGTTCCGGTAAGCCCAGAACACGTGCCGCAGCGGGCTGGTGCCCGTTCCCGAGTTCCAGTGATAGACGATTGAGGCCGGAACATCCTGGACCCTCCAGCCGGCGATCCACGCACGCAGCGACAGGTCCACGTCCTCGAAGTACATGAAGTAGCGCTCGTCCAAGAGCCCGATGCGCTCTAAGGCTGCGCAACGGAGGAGCATGCTGCACCCCGATGCAAAGGGCGTCGGCGCCGGCAGGCCCGGCGGGGCGAGGCCGCTCAGCTGAGTCTCTGTAGCGCACCACTCAGGCACCAATCGGAACCGGATCTCGTTCGTTCCGTCCCACGACCGCTGCCTGGACTGGCATATTGCGACGTTTTCGTCACCCTCCGCTGCGTCCACGAGGGCCGCCAGCCAGTCTGGCTCGACCCTCGTGTCGTTGTTCAGCAGGATGGCATAACTGGAGGCATCCGCCAACGAGCGAGCCATGCCAATGTTGTTCGCGGCCGCGTAGCCCAGGTTGCGCTCGAGGGCTACAAGCTGCACCTGAGGGAAGGTCCGTCCCAGCCATGCCTGTGTCCCGTCCGTAGACCCGTTGTCGAGCACCGAAACGCGAAAGCTTGGGTAGTTGACGCCGAGCACGCTGGGCAAGCAGGTCTCGAGATACCGGCGACCGTTCCAGTTGAGCACCCAGATGTCGACAAACGGAGAGGAGGACACCGTCAGCCTCGGGCCGCGGCCATCAGCTCCTCCACCCGGTCCACTGTGCGGTGCCAGGTGAAGAGGCCTCGGGCCCTCGACAGCCCTGCCGTGCCGAGCCGCCGGGCAAGACCCGCGTCGGCCAACACCGCGGAGAGAGCCCCGGCAAACTCCCGCTCGTCGCGCTCGGTCAGCAGCCCGGTTTCACCGTGCACCACCGACTCGCGAACGCCGCCCTCCGCAACTGCCACTACCGGCGTCCCGCAGGCCATCGCCTCCACCGGAGCGAGCCCCCATGGCTCCATGACAGGCGCGTAGACAAAGGCGGCAGCGCGGTTGTAAAGTCGCGCCAGTTCCTCGTCATCGCGAACGCACGTGATGGCTAGGGGCACGCCGTGCTCAGACGCGAGTGCCTCGATGATAGTCCTCTCGTCCGGCTCCGTGCTGTTGGCCGCGATCAGGAGTCTTGGGCGCTTGGCAGAGGGGATGCGTCCAAGGGCTCTGACCAGGAAGCGGTACCCCTTGTAGACGTGTAGGGCCCCGACACTCAGCACAAAACCGTCCCGCTCGAGCCCCATCGGCCGGAATGTCGAGGAGTCGATCCCGTAGAAGCACACACGACTGCCGACGCCATAGACTCGAAAGAGCGACTCGACGGAGAACTGCGAATTCGTCGCCACCAGTGTTGCGCATTCGATGTTCTGCCTGGCCTCCCGGGTTAGGAGCCACGGATACAATGCGCGGGGCGCGGCGTAGTATGCCCGCTTCGCCCCCTCCAGGACGCCCCTTCCCGGGTTGCTGGAGCGCTCTGCCTGACTGAGGTGCGCTCGGGCGCCGTGGTGGCAGTAGTGCAGGGATGGGGTGCGCACGAACCGCAGAACGGCCGGATTCTGCGCCAGCTGGCAGTCATGGGAGAAGACAACGTCGTAGCCGCCGGCGTCTATCTCCCTGGCCGCTTGTCTAGATAACCGACTCAGCCTGCCGAGATCTGCGCAGAGCCGCGCCGCTGTGACATAGGGAGTGAGCAGCGGCAGCCGTCGTGGGCACACGCCATACGCACGGAAGGGCAGGATCTTGAGGCGGCGGACAGTGCCTGCCAGCGGCAGGAAGGAGACATCGGCCGTCGCCGGGCAGTACTCGTCGACCACATGGCCCCGGGCCACTAGGCCCTTCGCCATTTCCACCATGCCCCTTCGGGCGCCGCCGGACGGAAGGTTGTGATAAAGCGCCACGTTCAAAGGCGGCCCATCCAATCGTGGAGACGTATATGGCCCTGCAGCCGGCCCGCCCCGACGACGCCTATCTTCGCCATCTGCGGTAGGCGAACACTGCAGCCGACAACGCAGCGATCGCTGCCAGAGTTGACCAGAGCAGCGGATCATGTCTCGTTGGGGTGCCTGTCTCCCGGCCCAACTGCGGCGGGACGGTGGACGTCGCGGAGGGTGCCGGCGGCTCACCGGTTCCGCTGGCGGTCGTCCCGGGCGCTACCGGCCGTGCCGTGTCAGTCGCGGTTGCCCAGGGCGTCGGCTCGGCAGTCGGCCGATCGGCAGCATCCGTCTCGACGCGTGAGTATGGCGTGAGCCCGTGTATATACCACAGGGGACCGGCGTTCGCCTCCACGAGGATAAGGTGCAGCTGGTTCCCTTCAGACAGTGCCAATTGGGGAAAGTGGGCGGAAGCCAGGCCCGGCGATTGGCCTTCGGACACGAGAAGCCCGGGCGGGTCTCGCCAGCCGCCGTTCTTCATCGAGCTCCAATACAGCGCCTGCGGGTACCGCAGCGCTCCGACCCAGAAGAGGTTGCCGTGTGGGTCAGGTGCCATTGCATCGCGCCCTCCGGCGCCCAGCAGTGCGCCGAACAGGCGCGCTGCGCCACCCCACGATGCCCCGCCGTCAACCGACTTCTGAACGCAGCGGCCAACCGACTCCCCGCAAGCCCACATCACAAAGAGGTTGTCCCTGGCGTCCGCCACCACATTGGGCAGCGCGTTCCACACCGCCCCGGCCGAGAGCTCGGTCAGGCTAGTGGGCAGCGCCCATGTGCGTCCTCCGTCCAGCGACTGTGTGTATAGGATCTGCCGCCCGAGCCAGTCCGGCGGATAGCTCTCGTGCCACGCGGCGTGCAGCACTCCATGGCTGTCCAGAGCCAAACTCACCGAGTCCGGGGCCTGCGGATCGGATGGAGCGATCGCTGATATGGCTTCTCCGTTCGACCAACTGGCGCCACCATCACCTGAGCTCAGGTACATCACGTTGGTTCCGGCCTGGCTCTGTGAGTAGAGAACGTGCAGAGTGCCGTCGGGTGTCGCGACGAGTGCCGATGTGCTCAGGTAGCTGGCCTGCACCAGCCTCAACGGCTTCTGCCAACTTCTCGGGTTGTGGGTCTCCTCGGCGTCCACAGAGCTGTAGAAGAGCTCCTGGCTGCCGCGCCAAACCAGGTGTAACCGGTTATTGCGATCGCACGCGACGGCTGGCCTGGCAAAGATGTCCCACGACTCACCCACGAACAGGTCGGTCGCCTCGCTCCAGGCCTCGCCGGTGCGGTAGGTGTGGAAGAGGAGATTCGCAGGCATTCCTGAATCGGCTGTATAGGACCAGAAGACATGCACACCGCCTTCCAGGTCAACGACGACGGCCGAGAACTGAACCAGAGAGCCCTCGGCTGTCAGGCGAACAGGAGGATCCCAGACCACATCCTGAGCGTGCGCAGGCACGGGCAGCAGCAGGGAACCGGTGCACATCAGCACCGCCAGAAGCCATGTGCCGGCGGCTCCGAGAGGTTGGTGCGGACAATGCCGAACACAGCTCCTGCTCATCATCGAAACCACTGTACGCAACTCGTGCACCGCACCAGCAAGCGGAACAGCTTCACGCTGACCGCACATCAAGACCGATTGCCGGAGCTGTGCCCAGAGAGGCCGCCGGTCCGGAGTTGCCTGAAGGACGAACCCGGCGTCACCCCTCTGCATGCCGACCCCTGACCCTATCCAGCCAGGTACCGACCACGCACGTCGTCAGGACCCCTAAGTTGGAGGCCGAAGCCGGGTTCTTGGCCAAGGCTCGGCGCATCGTAGCCCTGGCGGCCGCATAGTCGCCGCGGGCCCGGGCACGGAAAGCGTAGCCTGCCAGCACCGTACCCGCTATCCGGCGGCCTCGCGCCCGGAGGAATGCGAGTTCCGGGAGAAGGTTGTCAAGCACGAACCTCACGAAGGCTGTTGCCTCAGCCTCGGGCGTGTGGTCGTCGTATAGAGAAAGCGCAAAGGCCACGAGATAACCCTCCAGGTCGGCAGCCCTTGCATCCCGAACCGTTCCCTGGCGAAGCATACGCTCGACCCAGCCCTGCGCAGCCTTGCAGTCACGCATGCCAAATTCGATCAACGCGCTGTACCAGCGAACTCGCTGCCTGGCGCGCGTGGCAAGCTCTATGCCGATGTCGGGCCGCGCGGTCAAGGCCCTCTCAATCACGCAGGGCCGCTTGACCTGCAGCCCGTGTCGGGCGAAGATCTCTGGGAGATACGAATGCCGAACTCGGTAGCAGGCGGTGACTTGGGCGACATGCCCGAACGGATACCTGCCGGCGATCCGGAGCCACAAGTCCCAGTCCTCGCAGTATGTGATTGACTCGTCGAAGAGGCCGACACTGTCAAGGCAGTCGCGTCGCACGACGACCGACGGCGTGGGCACCGAGTCGCCAAGAAGCAGCTGTTCGAAGTAGTCCGCACCTGTCGATTCTGGGTGGGGGAGGTCATGGCCCAGCCTACCGACCGTCTTTCCTGACTGGTCGACCACGTTCACCCAGCTGTACACCAAGCCGAGCTCTGGGTGTGCCCGCATCACTGGCAGCTGGAGCTCGAGCTTCGATGGAAGCCAGTAGTCGTCTGCATCCAGAAAGGCTATGAAGGTGCCACGCGAGCGCCCTATCCCCCGGTTGCGCGCTACGGACCTCTCCTGGTTGGGTTGGTAGTAGTAGTCGATCCTGTCCTCGTACGGGCGCAGGCGCCGAGCCGTGTCATCCGTCGAGCCATCATCGACCACAATGATCTCGAGGTCGCCGAGTGTCTGCGCTAGAACGCTGTCGATGGCCTGGCAGATGGTGGCAGCGCTGTTGAAGGTGGGGATGATCACACTCACGGCCGGGGGCATAGGCCTCCTGCACTACGAGGTGGGCAACAGCACTTCATCCCTGACCACCTCCAGGTACGCCCGGCCGAACCTGAGATCCGGCTCCAGGTAGTTGCCCTCTGCCCACTCGTTCCAGGACTTGACGAACACCAGCCGGTCATCAAGCTCGCGGTCAGAAACCTGGTCGAGCACCCGGCGAAGGTGAACTTGGAACAGCTCGGGTGTCGACCCGCAGAAGACGGTTCCATCGAGGCCGCTGCGGGGCGTGTTGTCCCAGTTTGGCATCACCCCGGGGTATTGTGTGCACACGGCCGACAGCGAGGGGACGGCCAGTTCAAGGGCACGCGCATAGCTGACGACATATGGCCGGGCTAGGATCGTGCGATACCAGGTCCTGAAGTCTTTGCCGGTCGTCCGCCTGCAGAGCCTGTTGGCGAGGTCCCCCGGTACCCTTTGCGCCTCGATGAAAGCAGGGTACAGATTGTTCAGGATGGAGGCATCGAAGCCGTAGTCCTCCGGCACCCAACGATCCCATACCTCGCTGGGTACGCCTGCAAAGTGGATCCCCGCTAGGCCGGCTCTGTGCGCCAGCTCACGCCAGCAGTCAGTGAAGACTCTCGGCTCTGGGAGTTCGTGTGGGCGAAAGACCACGAAGAGAGGCTTGCCGCCAACGGTAATGTAGCGACGATCCTGAAAAGCCTCAAGCACTGCCCAGAAGTGCTCCTCATAGTCGCAACGGCCTGGATACTTCTGCTCGACCAGGATCCTGTCGGGCGCGCCGTACCAGATCCCCGTCCACGATGCGTTGGCCCAACCGAGACAGAAGGGAAAGTCCGGCTCGCCTGACCGGAGCACTTCATTGAACGGTCGCTCCAGCAGCCGCTTCCCATTTCCGAACCAGTAGTGCCACCAGCAGAAACCCTCAATGCCGTACTCACGGGCCATCTCGGCCTGTGCTGCTCGCGCCTCCGGCAGCCGGAGGTCGTAGAACCCCAGGTCGGCCGGAATGTGGGGCTGGTAGTGCCCACGGAACAGCGGCGTTGCCTTTGCCACGTTGGTCCACTCTGTGAAGCCCTTGCCCCACCACTCGTCGTTCTCGGGGATGGGGTGGAACTGCGGAAGGTAGAGGGCGATCAGGCGCGCTCTTCTTTGGCTAACCACGGGATCGTCCACAAGCGTCACACCTGGCGAGCGCCCGCACGGCGTTGATGGCGCCGGAAGAAGGTTCTCAGCTGAGTGGCCCGGCTCTCACCCAGAGCCGCAGACAGGAAGATCGACCATATGCCTAGATTCAGCGCCCATCTTGGCTGCATAACCAGCAGCCGGGGCAGTGCCCAGCGAACCAGGGCGCCGTCAGTTTTCCTCCCGACTTTGAAGTAGAGCTCCGCGAGCAACCATCCAGCAAAGGCTCTTCGAGTGCTAGGCTTGACATGCGCTCCCGTCAGGGCGTACCGGGCCTGTGTGAGTACTCTGTCCACCTCATGCGGGCTCGCCAGACTCGTCTGGGGCTCCGCCTCGCGGAGCCTCTGGAGATACAGCGTGGCCAGTTCCTGGGCATCGACCCTGAATCCCGAAGGCGCTTCGGCTGCCCGAACAAGCCATTGGCAGATGCCACTGGACTCATGCAGCGCCGGCTCCGCTCCCGCCTCCGTCGATGACGCTGCGTTGAGGGCGTTGCGGGTGGCCTCAAGGTAAGCGCGTCCCCAGATCTGGTCGGGCTCCAGGTGGTTACCTTCTGCCCATTCATTCCAAGCATTGATGAACACAGGGCTGTCGCCGTGGGCGGACCGCCGCTGCGCGACGCCAATGGCAGATCGCAGCCATGTACCATATTCGTCAGGTGTGCTCCCTAGATACACCGTAGCGCCCGACCTCCGCCGGGGCGAATTATCCCACCCGGGGGTCACACCAGGGAACATCCTGTACGCGGGCTCAGATCGTTCAATCATGCTACTGGTCAGCGCAGAATAGCTACGGACGTCATTAACATCGCAGGAGTCACTTTTGCTCCCGTTGTGGTTCAGGTACCGCCTCTCCGCGTGGATTCGGGGCGGACAGTGTCGCAGATCCGGCTGAAAATCCACAGCTGCATCAAAGCCCAGCGTGCTCGGGTCAACGTGGAGCCCAGGTAGGCTCGAAACTGTACATAAACACACCTCGCCCAGTCCAGCCCTAGAGACTTCTTCACGCCACACGGCAGTCGTTTCGAGGGGCTTCGGCAACGATGTAGCCCGATAGACTAGGAACAGGAGCCTGCCATCCAGCCGGATGTACCGTCTGTCTGCGAAGGCGGTAAGGAGAGTCCGAATGTGCTGCCGATCGTCATCCAGCGAGTAGGTCTGTTCTGCAAGGATCTCCTGCTCCATCCCATCCCAGCGCCGTGTCCAGTTCTCGTTCGCCCAGCACAGGCAGAAGGGAAAGTCCGGCTGCCCGCTGGCGAGCACCTCATCAAAAGGCCGTTCCAGGAGGCGCTTCCCGTGGAACCAGTAGTGGTAGTAGCAGAAGCCATAGATCCCGTGCTCCTTCGCCAGGTCAGCCTGCGCCTGCCGCACCTCAGGAACGCGCAGGTCGTAGTACCCCAGGTCGGCAGGGAGATGCGGCTGGTAGTGACCCGGGAAGAGCGGACGCGCCTTGGCCACGTTGGTCCACTCAGTGAACCCCTTTCCCCACCAGGCGTCGTTTTCGGGGATGGGATGGAACTGTGGGAGGTAAAAGGCGATCAGCCGAGCCGTGCGATCCTCTGTCACTGCGTTCCACCCCAAGTCCGAAACCCAAAGACATTCAGCTGCAGGTCGTAGAAGGAACTCCGTTCGGCTTCCAGGAAAGGATGCGCAACCGGATTCGCTTCCCTGATGTGGTACCTGAAGCCAGCGTTCTGAAGAATGTGCAACACATCATGCAGCCGCTGGACCTCGTCCGCCCTGCCGTGATACTCCACAAACAGGTGCTCTACGCTTTGGAGCGCATCTGCACAATCCAGCAGGACTTCATGTTCTGCGCCCTCAATGTCGATCTTCAGCATATCCACGGGTTGAGCCAGAAAGTCCCTCAGGCGCACTCCCGGGACACAAACCGTCGGAGCCGCCCCGCCTTTCTTGGCAAGCCTGCCCCCAACGCTGCCGTCAGGTTGGAAGCACATCTCAACCTCGGAAGTCCACACTGCCTGGCGACAAAGCTCCACGTTGGGGAGTGCGAACTTCTCGATGTTCCTTTCAAGGACCGCAACGATGCCGGGATCCGGCTCGAAGGCGATGATCTTGGCGTTAGGATACAGGTGCTTGAAGTAGATCACGCTGAGCCCGATGTTGGCACCGCAGTCGATGATGAGCGGAGTTGCGCTGCTTGCCGTGAACTTGTAGATCTCGTTAGCGAATATGTCGTCGTAGGTGGGAAGGTACCAGTAGGGATCTGTGATCTCGATTCTCTTGCCGAGCAGTGGGGCGGTCATGCGCCGCAATCTCGGAGCTCGCTTCAGCCTATATCGCTCCCATCGGCTCATCCAGAACGGTGGCTTGCCCGCGAGCCTGCCCACTCGCCAGTCGACGGCGGTGCCTATGTCCCGCAGTAGGCGCCGAACGTCCCCCAAGTGCGACACGCGCTACACCTGCGCCGAGTTGTAAGCGAACTCGGTCGGCCACCAAAGGTCGGAAATCCGGCTGGTGGGGAGCCTTCCGGTGCCCCAAGCGTCGCGCTCAACCACCTCGAAAGTCAGTGCGGCGTCCAGGAACTGATGCTTCGCCGAGGCGTCGATGCCGAGCCACAGGGACACGTAATAGCGGTTGGCCATGAGAGGCACCTGACCGAGCGAGCAGCGGACCACGCCTTCAGTGACCGGACTCGGAAGGGCCCTGGACGGGAGGTAGATGTTGTTGGAGTTCAGTACGGCTTGGCCACCCACGGAACTCACCAGGATGCCGACGCTCGGCATTTGTGTTGGTATGGTGGAGCGAAACCGCACCGTGATGGCAAGAGTACCACCCAGTGGGAGCGTTGTGCTGATCTGGCCGTCGCACTCAAGCGTGGCCGATTCCACCCATGCCTCCATGCCGTCTGGCCTCGCCGGGGCAATCGAGTGGGTGAGGCCGGTTGCCAGCATGCTACTCAGGTAGGTGTCGATCACAGCTCGAGATGCGCCTTCCGTGACCTTCCTGCCCGCCTCGATGGTTACGGCCTTGTCACACAGCGCCAGGACAGCACCCATGTTGTGGCTCACAAACAAGACCGTCCGTCCTTCACGTGCCACTTCGCCCATCTTGCCCAAGCATTTCTTCTGGAACGCCGCGTCGCCCACCGCCAGCACTTCGTCCACCAGCAGGATCTCCGGCTCCAGGTGCGCCGCTACGGCAAACGCTAGCCGCACATACATCCCGCTGGAGTAGCGCTTCACCGGCGTTTCCAGGAACTTCTCGATCTCGGCGAACGCCACGATCTCGTCGAAGTGCCGGTCGATCTCTGCTCTGTGCATCCCGAGGATCGCGCCGTTCAGATAGATGTTCTCCCGCCCGGTCAGCTCGGGGTGGAAGCCGGTCCCCACCTCCAGCAGGCTGCCCACCCGGCCGTGAATCTCCGCCCGTCCCTGCGTCGGCTCGGTGATGCGCGATAGAATCTTGAGGAGAGTGCTCTTGCCCGCACCGTTGCGGCCAATGACCCCCAAGACCTCGCCCCGGCGCACCTCGAAGGAAATGTCTTTGAGCGCCCATATACTGCCGGCTGGCTCCTCCGGACGCGCCTCCTCCGGCTTCGGGCGTCTGAGGCGATCCAGCGGCCCTCGCACCCCGGCGACAAGCGCATCGCGCAGCGTGTCGTGTCGCTGCTGAGCGCGGCCGATTCGATATCTCTTGCCCAACTGATCGGCGCGGATCGCTATGTCGCTCATGGCTAGATGATGTCCGCGAAAGTGCGCTCGGTCCTTCGGAACACGACCAGACCGCTGGCCAGCACAACAAGCGCGATGGCCACCGACACGAGGACCAGGGGCTGCGGCGCTCGGGCATCGGCCAGGTAGCGCCCCAAGAGCGCCCAGCGAAAGCCCTCGGTCACCGCCGTCATTGGGTTCAGCGCCAGCAGCCAGCGGAACCGCTCCGGCAGCAGGGTAGAGCCGTATATCACCGGGGTCAAGTACATCCAGATCTGCACCAGGTAGGGCAGCAGATGGTTCACGTCCCGGTAGCGCACGTTGAGGGCGGACAGCCACAGGCCGAAGCCCAGCGCTGTCACGACGGCGAGCAGGAGGAAGAGGGGAAGCAGGGCCGCTGCCGCCGAAGGCGCCAGTCCATAAAAGACCATGAGCGCGATCAGGATCAGGAAAGCGATGCAGAAATCCACCAGCCCAGACAGGACACCCGCCAGGGGAATGATCAAGCGCGGAAAGTAGACTTTCGTGATCAGGTTGGCGCTTCCCACGATGCTGGTGGATGACCGGGTCAGCGAACTGGCGAAATAGTTCCAGGGCAGCAGTGCTGCGTATAGAAACACCGGGTAGGGCACGTCGCCTGACGGCACCTTGAGCAGCACGCCGAACAGGCCGCTGAACACGACCATGCTCGCGACGGGCTGGAGCACGATCCAGGCGACTCCCAGGGCGGTCTGCTTGTAGCGCACCTTCAGATCGCGCCACACCAGGAAGTAGAGCAGCTCGCGGTACTCCCACACCGCACGCAGCTGCAGGGACGCCCAGCCGCGTGTGGGCTGGATAACCACCACCGGCGTGGGCACCTCGAACTCGCTCTGGCTACCGAGCACCACGCCGCTCACGCAGATGACCCGGGTGCCGGCTCGGAGCGCAAGCTCTTGCGACGGATGCGGCCGGCCAACGACACCAAAGCCACCGCCGCGAACGGGATCAGCACCACGTCGATCGGCATCCGGTACCGGATCTGCGCCCACGACACGATGTGCAGTAGGGCATACGCCGCGATGAACAGGTACAGAAGCAGCCACCGGCGCCACTCTCGCAGTGACAAGGCCAGCCCGGCGATCATGAACGGCAGACAGACCATGAACGAGAGGGATCGCGATATGTTGCTCATCAGGCTGGAGTACCGCGACGGCCAGAACATGAACAGCGTCGCTGCCCGGCTCAGGCTCAGCTGCACAAAGCGCCCCGGGTCGGCCGTGATGAAGCTGATGCCCCGCTTGAGCAGCGCGTTGGTCAGCACCACCTCGTCGGCGCCCTCCAGGTCAGCCGGAATGGGGAACATGGCGGCAGCCTCAAAGTCGGTACCCAGGTCTGGATGGTTCGCATTCCACAGCACCTGACCGTACTGCGAGTTCAGCAGCAGGAACCGGCCAAAGACCCGGTAGTTGCGCACCGTGAAGGGCAGGATCAGCACCACCGCCACCGCGCCCGCCATGGCGACGTGCCAGAGCTTCACGGAACGCCGTGCCTTGAACACGATGAAGAAGAAGAACAGCAGGGCCATCGGCATGAACACCTGCCGCGTCAGGCTGGCGAGCGTCACGGCTAGCCCCCACCCGAGCCACCGCTGCCAGGTGGGCCGTTCCGCTAGCTTGAGCGTGAGGATCAGCGCCCACGCCACCAGCACCAGGTACAGTCCCTCCGTCTGCAGCGAAGCGCTGTAGAGGATGAAGTAAGCGTAGAAGGCGGTGATGGCCGCCGCCACCAGCGCCACGGTCTCGGCCCTGGGGCTGCCGCTCCTGTCGTTGTCGGGCGGTCCCCCGACCGCCCGCTCACCCGACCGTCGAGGTTCCCATACCCGCCCCTCTCTCCCTCCCCCCATCACCGGCTTCGTCAACACCCACACCTGGTAGGGCAGCAGGCCGCAGATCAGTGCCTGGACGATCCGCGCCGCCAGCGCGTGCGGGCCAAACACCGCGTAGACGGCCGCCAGGAACATCGGGTAGACATAAGAGTAGTAGGCGGTCGGAGCGCCCGGCTCGATGAAAGGCCAGGGCGGGCGGGTGAAGGCGAACCCCTTGCCCGCCAGCAGGTTGAGACCCAGGTCGTGGTAAAAGATCTGGTCGTAGGCTCCCGGGACCGGCTCCATGCGATTACCAAAGAAGATGGCGGCTCCAACTCTGGCTGCTGCACCGGCCAGAAGGATGAGGAGCAGCCACCTCTTCTCCCGGCTTGCCCAGGCCTTGCTCGCGAGGCGGCCAAGCCGTTCCGTCACGCCGGATGCCTCACGATGCTTCGTCCCGGGGGGGTTCGGTCCCTGTGCCCGGCAGGGAGGGCTCCGCTCGCTCCGCCGGCCGCCCGTTCATGTCCGCGCCGACCAACCCCTCGCGCTGGCTCAGGCCTTCGAGCACCCGCATGACGACCCACGAGATGGCCAGCTGCACCCCCGCCAGCACCAGCAGCGCGCTGCCCAGCATCCACAGCCACAGGCGGCTCACCGGCCATCCGCCGAGCCCAAAGCCGAGGGTCACCCCGCCCAGCACCAGCCCGGCGAGTACCGCCAGCAGCCCCATCCACCCGAACTGCCGGTCCAGCGGCGGGTCAAAGATCGGCTTGCCAAACAGCCCCTGCCGCACCGGCTCCTTGTGGAACAGCGCCACCAGGTAGTTGAACGTGGCACCCAGCGAAAAGATGGACACGCCCGCCACCGCCAGCACCTGCGCACTAAACACGGATATCGTTCCCAGCGTGCCCAAGGTCGTGTCGCCCCGCAGCCGCTCGATCACCAGCCACAGCCCGATCAGCAGCGCGATGCCAACGAAAGCAACGCCGATCGCCCCCAAAATCCGCACCGGGTTGTAGCCCATCGCCGTCCACACGATCGACTGCAGGAAGCGTGTCCCGTCGCGCACCACCGACAGCTTGGACCGGCCCACCCGCTCGGCATAGGGGATCGGCACCTCGACCATCTTGAGGCTCTCGTGGATCGCGCGCGTGGACATCACCGGCGTAAAGTTCAGCCCGTCGGGCAGCGGGTAGAGCCGCGGCAGCGCCTCCCGCCGGATCACTCTCATCCCGCTCGCGCTGTCGGTGATGCGCCGGTTGCCGATCAGGCTCACCAGCCCGGCAAAGAGGGTGTTGCCGACGCGCCGTGTCGCCGGCATCTGGCTCTCCGAGCCGGCCATCCGCGACCCGATCACCAGGTCGGCTGCCTGCTCCCGCGCCGCCCGCACCAGTGCCGGGAAATCCTCCGGCGGGTAGGTGCCGTCCGCGTCCAGGAACCCCAGCCACTCGCCGCGCGCTTGCGCAAACCCCGTCTTGAGCGCCGCGCCGTAGCCGTGGTTCGTCTTGTGCCGCACCAGGCACGCCCCCGCGTACCCCGCCACAATCTCCGCCGTCCGGTCCCGCGACCCGTCGTCCACGACGATCAGCTCGAGCTCGACGCCCAATTCGCCCAGCGCCGGCCCCACCGCCAGCACCCGCTCCACGATTTCCGCGATCCCGTCCTCTTCGTTGTACGCCGGGATCACAACCGACAGCAGCTCCGATTTTGGATTGGGGATTGCGGATTCTAGATTATGCATTGCGCCTTGTGCATTGTGCATTGTGCATTGTGCCTTGTGCATTGCGCCTTCGCAGGCCGAGTTTCCACACCCGGCTCCAATCGGCGGGAATGGAATCCCGCCCTACGAGCCGCGCCCCGTGCATTCAGTCTCCCTCTCCCCGAGGGGGAGAGGGTTGGGGTGAGGGGTTGATCCCGTCACCATCCACCTTTCCCCACACCGCGATAGACAAACCCGGCCGCCTTGCACGCCGCCGGCTCGAGCACATTCCGCCCATCGACCACGGCCCGCGTGCGCATCCCGCCCGCCTGATGCAGCAGGCCCGAGTACTCGTCGTGCCGCGTCACGATGGCAGCACAGTCGGCGCCCTCCAGAGCGCTGAACAGGTCGTGCACCAGCTTCACCGGGGGCTCGCCGCCCCACAGAAGCTTCCACTCCTCCTGGCGGACGTACGGGTCGTGGGCGACGACCTCCGCGCCTGCGTCCCGCAGCGCACGGATGAGCGCCATCGCCGGCGTGTTGCGCGTGTCGTCGCTGTTCTCCAGGTACGCCACCCCCAGCACCGCCACCCGGCTGCCTGCGGTTGGGCGCCCTGCCTCGGCGAGCGCCTCCTTCACGAGCTGCGCGACGTGCCCCGGCATGCCGTCGTTGATCGCCCGCGCCATCGGGATGATGCGCAGCTCGGCGCCGCGCTCCCGGCCGTAGGCGTCCAGCCCGTAGGCCAGCAGCCACGAGTCCTTGGGCAGGCAGTGCCCGCCCACTCCGGCGCCCGCCAGGTGCATCTGCCGGTCGGGCCGCGCGTTGATGAGCGAGCGCACCTCGAAGACATCCACCCCCATCCGCTCGCACGCCAGCGCCACTTCGTTGGCAAAGGCTATGTTCACGTCGCGGTAGGCGTTCTCCACCACCTTGGCCATCTCGGCCGTCAGCACGTCCGTCGGCGTGATCGTCTCCCGCACAATGTGCCGGTACAGCGCCACCGCCCGCGCCGTGCTCTCCTCGTCGACCCCGCCCACCACCCGCGGGAAATCGGTGATGTACTCCAGGAGCTTGCCGGGCATGACGCGCTCGTAGGAGAAGGCGAGGAAGAAGCGGTCGCTCGGACCGAGCTGCGGCGCACCTTGCTCATCCAGGTGCAGCGCACCCCCTACGGGGGCAGGCTCTGCGAGGTGCACCGCACCTTCTGCCTTCAGCCCCGACTCTTTCTCCAGGATCGGCTGCACCACGTGCTGCGTCGTTCCCGGCGCCACGGTCGACTCGACGATCACCAGCGTCCCCGGTTGCAGGTGCCGGCCCGCCTGCGCACTCACTTCGCGCAGCGACTCATAGTGCGGCACGTGCCCGTCGTCCGTCGGCGTCTGCACGTCGATCAGGATCACGTCCGCCTCGCGGCACACGGCATAGTCGTCGGTGACCCGGAAGCTGCGCTTGATGCACGCCACGCGCCCCAGCAGCTCTGACAGCCCCGGCTCGGGCCCGTCAAACGGCGACCGCCCGGCGTTCAGGCAGTCGATCTTCCACCCTGACCGCTCCGAGCGCCGCTGCACCCCCGTCACCTCGAACCCCGGCACGTCCGCCAGCAGCGCCGCACACGGGATCCCGACATAGCCCATGCCGATGACCACGATCTTCATCAATCAGTGTCCTTCAGTAGGCCGGGTTTCCATACCCGGCGTCCCCTCTGCCTCGCGCCTCACGGATCGCCTATCGCTGCCCGCCGGCGCCCTCGCCAATCCAGGCAGGACCTGGCACATCCACCACCAGCATCGTCGCCTCGGGGTCAAAGGGGACCTCGCTGGCGAGCATCTCCTCGGCGCCAATCCGCAGTGACTCGATCACTTGCTCGCGCGTTCTCTCCTGCGCATTGACCCCCGGCAGGTCGACCAGCCAGCCTATCCACCATCCCTCGCTCTGCTTGACAATCGCTCGGTACTTCATACCCTACCTCACAAACGGGATGTCCAGGTCCCGGCAAATCTTGCGGGCCAACTCGTCCACGATCTCGGAGTGCCGCGGCACCTGCGTCTTCAGATTGCCCTTCTGATAGATGCTATGTCGCTTTCCTTCACGGAGCAGGAACGCTCCATTGGCCTTCAGATGCCTGATCAGTTGTGACCTCTTCATCGTGTGGTGTGGCTCCGCTCGCTCCCATGCCTATCATCGCGCCGCAAGTCGTCGACGGTGCCGTACCGGGCGCGTCCCTCCCGAAGCGCCTCGAGGGTTGCCCGGGCATTCGCCCCGATTTCTGCGCGCCGCTGCTCAACAAGCCTGCGCGCCACGATCTCAATCAAGGCCTCCTGGGCGTCGGAAGGCAGTCGCTCGACCATGTCCAGCGCTGCCTGAAACGGCGACTCAGCCAGTTGCTCCATACCCGGCTCCATCTCGCCCCGCTCCCGTCGTAGTATAGCCCCTTGGGGGCGTCGTCCATCGTCCGTCGTCCAGTTTCCATACCCGGCTCACCGGCCATCCGCTCAAGCGCGTCGCAGCGGTCCTGCCTGCCGGCGACGTGCGCCAGCAGACCTCAGCATGGCTTCCCATCGTGAGCAGGTGGATTTCCTCGTCTCCGGAGTCCGGGTTCCGCACGAGCTCGAAAAGGATCCGGTTCTTCTAATCCACGGTACATGCCCAGACTCCTGATAGATCGCCCTTGAGTTTGTGCGAATGCAGCGCCGGCTGAAAGGGATCCTCGGACAAGAGCCGGACGGTGCGCTCTGCCTTTGCGCGCAGATCTGGGTTCCCTCGTACGGCACGGCGGATTGCGCGCAGAAAGCCCGCACTCCAAACGAGCCGCCTCATCTGCCAAGCTCCTCCAGCAGAGCTTCGACGGAGCCACGCTGCACATCCCCGGCGGCGTACGCCTGCCGCGCCTCGGCAACCTCCGCAACTAGCTCCGCACGCCGGCGGTCGATCAATCGTCGTCGGATGATCTCCATCAAGAGCATCTGCTCGTCCGGCGGCAATGCCTCCACGTTTTCAATCACTTGCTGGAATTGCGATGACTCGGTAAGTTGTTCCATACTTGTGCCTCCCGCGCCGCATCTCCCTCTCCACGAGGGATAGCCCTTCGCAAGCCGGGATTCCATACGCGGCTCCAATCGGCGGGAATGGAATCCCGCCCTACAGGCTGCGCCTGGTGCATTGCGCCTTTGTAGGCCGGGTTTCCATACCCGGCTCCAATCGGCGGGAATGGAATCCCGCCCTACAGGCTGCGCCTTGTGCATTGTGCGTTGTGCCTTCTACTTTATCCCCATCTTCTTCGTCGCCACCGGCTCCGGCAGCATCAGCCCCACCGACTCGTCCGCCGTTACCCCCCGCTCGTCCGCCAGCGCCAGCATCAGCGCGTGCCCAATCGCCAGGTGCGCCACCTGGATCTTGCTCGACGACGGCCCCTCGGGCTTGGCATTCGACTTGATGACATAGTCGGCCGCCTCGCCCAGCGGTGTGTCGGGGTTCTCCGTGATCGCCACCGTGATCGCCCCCTTGGCCCGCGCCAGCCGCAGTGCCTCGTACACGAACCCGGTGCCGCCGCTCGCCGAGATGCCCAGTACGACGTCCCCCTCGCCCGCCGTCCACGCAATGTAGCGCGACAGCCCGCCCTCTTCCTCGGCGACGCCCTTGGCGAACGACACCGGCTGCGCGTCTGCCAGCGTGTTGGTGATCACCATCACCGGCACGCCCGTCTCCATGCCCTGCCCGGCGATCTCCATCGCCACCAGCGCGCTCGCGCCGGCCCCCGTCACGATCAGCTTGTGACCCGAGGCTATCTGCTCCCGCAGCACCCCGACCACCCGCTCGATGCCGCTCAGCGCCGTCTCCAGGCTCGCCAGGATCCCCTCCGCGTCCTGCCGCAGCACGCGCGCGATCTTGTCCCCCCGCGTCTCGCAGCCCGACAGGTCGATGCTCACCATCAGCGGCTTGCTGACGTCGATCAGCTGCCCGACGGTGTCGATCAGGGTGTAGCCCTGGTAGTCGTACGGGGTGAACTCGAGCGTCGTCCCCGGCAGGTTGCTAATCGCCAGGTCGCGCCCCGTCAGCCGGCTGATCAGGCTCGTCTTGCCCGTGTTGAACACCCCCAAGATCGCCACCTTGCTGCCCGGCGCAAAGGTGTCGTCGATCCGCTGCCGGATCTCCGCCAGCCCGGCGCCCGTCCGCATCGACGCCCGGATCAGCGGCACGCCCAGCTCCGACTCCACCCGCGCCAGCCGCGCCCCGTCCACCAGGTCCGTCTTGTTCGCCACCGCGAAGAACGCCAGCTTGTGGCTCTCGATCGCCTCCAGGAACGCCCGCGCCGTGTTCACCTGCGGGTCGACCATGTTCACCATCAAGATCGCCCCCGTAGGCCGGAACTGGTCAAACGGCGTAGCCACCTTCTTCATCACACGCGAAGTCATCAGTCGAGTTCCGTCGTCTTTCCGGGGCCCTCCCCACAATGAGCTGTCATTCCGAGTTGCTCCTGGCGCGTTCGTGCCGCTCGCCCGGCAAGAGACGGGCACACGCTCCATGTCATCCTGAGCGAAGCGAAGGATCTCGCCTCTGCACCGCCGAGATTCTTCGCCGCTGCGGCGACTCGGAGTGACGGCCTTGGACGGGCGAAGGCCCTGTTGGATGGGCGGAGGTCCCTGGCCGAGCCCTCCGTTGGCATGGTCCGGGGCGGTCTCCGGACCGCGCCTCTTCGTCTCGTAGGCCGGGTTTCTATACGCGGCTCCAATCGGCGGGAATGGAATCCCGCCCTACAGGCTGCGCCTTGTGCCTTGTGCTTTCTAGGCGCTGTCCCCCAGCAGGGCCAGGAATTGCCGGACGGTCAGGGGCTCGCGGCCGAGCTGGCACAGCTCGGCCCTCAGCTCGGGATCCCGGGTGATGTCCTCGTCGCGGCTGACTATACAGGTGGCACCCCCCATCATCGCCGTTTCCAGCAGCACATCGTCTTCCGGGTCACGGCACAGCGCCAGACTGCCGGGAATGTCAACCAACCGTGTGACGGACGCCACTCCCGCAACGAACAGCTCAACGTCCTGCGCACTTGTCTGGCGCAGCCGTGCAATGCGTGGCCGAGTCAGGACCTCGGCAAGCTCCTGCAACAGGGGCAGCGAGCCGACGATGGAATACAGCCCCTCTCTGCCTTTGGCAACGAGTCGCGCAGGGCTTCCGCCGGGAGTCAGGAAAGCAGACACCCACACGCTGGTGTCAATGACCGCGACGGGCAGCACGCTGTGTCCTTACCTCCTCCCGGGCAGCGGTAATCTCGCTCTCGATCTCGGCGCTCGAGAAGGGCGTTGGGCGCTGGTGGATCTCTGCCAGCAGCAATTCCAGGCTTGCCCATCCCCTCTGCCGCCGCAGTTCGTCATCCTGCAGGAGGGTACGCAGCTTCTGGTACTCCTCGAAGGAAAGGACCACCGCTACTGGTTGCCCTTCCTGCTCCAGGATGACCGGGCGACCCAAGTCGGCGACGGCCATACCGTACGCGGCAACCGCCTCAGACACCGGTCTCTTTTCTCCCATAGTCATCTCCCGTCGCGGCCCCGTAGGCCGCGTTACCCTGGCCGGCTCCAACCGGCGGGAATGGAATCCCGCCGTACGCGCCGCGCCTTGTGCACTCCGCCTTGTGCATTCTGCATTGCCCATGCAGTCATCCCCCAGGCAGGCTCCGCCGATCTGGCAACAGAGGGGCTGCCAGATACGATGGTCCGACCCACAGTATAGCAGGACGGGATTACGGAGGAGATAACAGGTCTGGGGTCAGGGATTTCCGTGCCAGACATTCTACCATCCCCCATTAACGCGCGCAAACTCCACGCCGCGGCGTGCACCCCCTCCGCGCTGGTGCGGTGCACCTTTGGGGCCTGCCCCCGTAGGGGGTGCGCTGCACCTCCTCCCCCATGGCCGTCGCACCCTGCCCCTGCCCGGGCCACGACACGGGCACGAGGCCCTGCACTACCCGGTGCGCTGATGGCCGTCGTCGCAATGTCCTGCCGCAATGCACACCCCGCTTGGCGCCGTGCGAAAAGTGTAATTCCGTGTGTAATGTCACCATGGTACACATACTATGGGGGACCTGGCATCAGGCCCCAGTATCAATTCGTTGGGAGGAAATCGGATACCTATCGCAGTGAGCTGGTCGGCACTTCTCTACCTCGCGCGGGAGCCCCGCCCGACATCCCCGGCGATTCGGGCTGTGCAAGAGGGCAGTCTCCGCTGCGAGGCCCGCCATGAGAAGGGCTGCTTATCTGGCACGCAGGGTGGGCCACATCCCACCCGAAGCGCCGGTTCGGCCATCGCAATCCCAACAAAGCAGAATCGAGGAGCAAAATGAGAAACCTGGACTTGAAAGCATTGCTATCGCGCGCCCTGCCCACCGGTAGGGTCCTTGTGGCCGCACTCGCGGCCTTGCTCCTGGTGGCGATCGGGGCCCAGCAGGTGCCCATGGCGCGCGCGCAGGAGGCCCCAGTGCCGGAGGCGACTTGGGAGCTGGGCAACTTCTGCCTGGGTGACTATGAGCCGGGTGCCACCTGCTCGGCCAATGACGTGCGCATCGCCAGCATCACCCCGAGCGTCGATGAGGCCTGCCTGGCCGCCGGCGACACGGCGACCGTCAGTTTCACCGCTCAGCTAAGGACCGGCGCCACTGAGCGATACGACATCAGCATGTTCATCGCGACGGACGGCGGCTCGGCACGGACCGGCGACAGCTGCTACCACGACTTTCTGCAGCCCAGCTCCACCTCCGGACCCTGGAACCTCACCTCCGGGACCGGGCCGTTCAAGGAGTTGGAACTCAAGAACCCCGACCTCTGCGGGGATATCTTGCAGAGCGACGGCCCGAACTACTACACGCTTCAGCAGCAACTGACCATCCAGTGCGTGGACGGCAACGGCGATGGCGTGATAGACCCGATCAGCACCTGCACGGGCTGGCACAACAACGCCCAGAAGGATTGCCTGGACATCAAGGGGGCGGCTTTGGATGCCCCGTCGAAGTGCACATGCGAGTACATGATGCCCGACCCGCCCATCCTCATCTACCGCGGCTATGACTGGGGCGACCTGCCCGACTCCTACTCCACCTACAAGGGCAGCGGCGGGCCCAGCCATGCCATCCAGGACGTCAACAACGACCAAGCTCCCGACACGCAGGGCGGCGTGGCGGCCGTCTGGCTCGGGGAGAGGGTGGATTTCTCTCCCAATGCTGAAACGGACGGCCAGCCGACTGCCGATGCCGCGGGCGATGACACGAACCTGCAGAACGGCAAGCTGCTCGACGACGAGGATGGTGTCTGGGCAACCGGCGAGTGGTACCCCTCCCCCTACGGCGGCGGCCAGATTACCGTCCACGTCAACAGCTCCGACGGCACCTGCAGCGGCTGCCAGCTTGGCTTCTGGATGGACTGGAACAATGACGGAGATTTCGCCGATCTCGGCGAGTCGTACATCAAGCCGGTCGTGTTCGGCACCCAGACGCTGAGCTTTGACATCCCGGCGGATGCCGTGCTGGGCAACCTCTACGCCCGCTTCCGGCTCTATGCCGGAGAATACGTCGGCGCCTACGAGCCCACGGGCCTCGTCGTGAACGGCGAGGTCGAGGACTACCACTTCGCAGTCCCGCTGTCGGTCGACCTCCTCTGGTTCGAGGCGGTGCCCAACGATGCGTCCGTCACCCTCGGCTGGGAGACAACCAGCGAGAGGAACACCCTGGGCTTTAGCATCCTCCGCGCGGCGACGGTCGACGGTCTCCGGACCCAGGTCAACGCCGAGCTGATCCCGACCCAGGTGCCGCCGGGCAGTCCCTTCGGTGCCGTCTACGAGTACACCGACACGACCGTGACTCCGGGCGAAGTCTACTACTACTGGCTCGAGGATATCGACCTGTACGGCCAGCATGGCCTGCACGGGCCCATCGACGCCCAGCCGGGTCCGCGCATGCACGTGAGCGCCGTGAAGGTGACCTACCGGCAGCTGCTTCCCGGCCGGACGGTCCTCTCCGGCAGCGTGCGCATCGTCGACGCCGGCAGACAGCCCGTCGCTGGGGCGGCGGTGCAGGCTGCCTGGACCGCCCCCGACGGAACGGTTACCAACGGCCAGGCCGTCACCACCACGCGCGGCATCGCGACCCTCCGCGCCAAGGCCACCCAGCCCGGCACGTACCAACTGTGCGTGACCGGCGTCTCCGTCGAAGGCTGGGTCTATGACCCAGACCAGAACGGCACCACCTGTGCGCAGGTCACCGTGCCTTAGCCTCTTCTTGACGCTGTGACAATGGGATGGGCGAAGGTCTCCGCCCGAGCCCATCCGCCGGTGCGGCGCACCTCTAGGGTGCGCCGCACCTTTTTTGAGTAGCCGCAGGTCGGGTTTGTATGCCCAGCTCCCTGTCGCACCCCGCCCCTGCCCGGGCCACGACACGGGCACGAGGCCCTACACTACCCGGCCGCAGGTCGGGTTTGTATGCCCAGCTCCCATCGGCGGGAATGGAATCCCGCCCTACAAGCCGCGCCGTCCCCCACCCCTGTGCCTTGTGCATTGTCTTGCCACTTGTCACTTTCCCTCAACTTGCCTCCCCACCCGCTCCGTGCTACAATCCGCCCCCGGAGGCACGCACGCATGAGCGAAGACACCGCACCGGCAGTCGACTTTATCCGCGAGGCCGTCGCCGAGGACATCCGCACCGGCCGTTTTGGCGGCCGCGTCCACACACGCTTCCCCCCCGAGCCCAACGGCTACCTGCACATCGGCCACGCCAAGGCCATCTGCATCACCTACGGCGTCGCCGAAGAGTTCGGCGGCCTGTACAACCTCCGCTTCGACGACACCAACCCGGTCAAGGAAGAGACCCACTACGTCGAGGCCCAGCGCCGCGACATCCGCTGGCTCGGCTTTGACTGGGGCGACCGCGAGTTCTACGCCTCCGACTATTTCGAGCAGCTGTACGAGTGGGCCGTTCAGCTGATCCGCGAGGGCAAGGCCTACGTCGATAGCCTCAGCCCCGAGGAGATCAAGGAGTACCGCGGCGCCTTCGGCATCCCCGGCCGCGACAGCCCCTTCCGCGACCGCAGCGTCGAGGAGAACCTCGACCTCTTCCGCCGCATGCGCGACGGCGAGTTCCCCGACGGCTCCCTCACCCTGCGCGCCAAGATCGACATGAACTCGGGCAACATGAACATGCGCGACCCGGTCATGTACCGCATCCTCCACGCCGAGCACCACCGCACCGGCAACAAGTGGTGCATCTACCCGATGTACGACTGGGCCCACGGCCAGTCCGACTCGATCGAGGGCATCACCCACTCCCTCTGCGACCTGGCCTACGAGGACCACCGCCCGCTCTACGACTGGTTCCTCGACCAGCTGCGCATCTACCACCCGCGCCAGATCGAGTTCGCCCGACTCAACCTCACCTACACCGTGCTCAGCAAGCGCTACCTGCTGCGCCTGGTCAACGAGGGGCACGTCCGCGGCTGGGACGATCCCCGCATGCCCACGCTCGCCGGCCTCCGCCGCCGTGGCTACACCACGCAGGCCGTCCGCGCCTTCATCGACCGTGTCGGCGTCGCCAAGAACGAGTCGGTGGTCGACATCGCCCTGCTCGAGCACTGCGTCCGCGAGGACCTCAACCGCCGCGCCCAGCGCGTGATGGCCGTCCTGCGCCCGCTCAAGGTCGTGCTCGTGAACTATCCCGAGGGGCAGGTGGAGCAGGTCGAGGCGATCGACAACCCCGAGGACCCCGACTCGACAACGCGGCTGCTCCCCTTCTCGCGCGAGCTGTACGTCGAGCGCGACGACTTCCTGGAGGACCCGCCGCGCAAGTGGTTCCGCCTCGGCCCGGGCCGCGAGGTGCGCCTCAAGCACGCCTACCTCATCACCTGCGTCGACGTGATCAAGGAGCCTGCCACCGGCGAGATCACCGAGCTCCACTGCACGGTCGATCCCGAGACCCGCGGCGGCGGCAGCCCCGACGGGCGCGTGGTCAAGGGCACCCTCCACTGGGTCTCGGCCGCCCACGCCGTCGACGCCGAGGTGCGCCTCTACGACCACCTTTTTGCCGAGGCCGACCCGATGGCAAGCGGCGAGGAGGGCTACATGTCGTGCCTGAGCGACCACTCGCTCGAGGTCCTCACCGGCTGCAAGGTAGAGCCCGGCCTGGCGGACCCCGAGGTAGGCAAGCCGCTCCAGTTCCTGCGCCTGGGCTACTTCTGCGCAGACCCCGACTCCGCGCCCGGCCGTCCTGTCTTCAACCGCACCGCCACCCTGCGCGACACCTGGGCCCGCATCTCCAAGTAGCCAACTCGCCTGTTGCGGCGCGGACTCCTGCCCGCGCCGCTTTGTCGTGCCCGTTCCGGCGCGGACTCCGGACCGCGCCGTTCCCGCCCCTGCACTTGCACTCAGCCCCAACCGGTGCTAGAATGCCCCCCGTCTTTGGGGCATCGTCTAACGGCAGGACAGGCGGCTCTGGACCGTCTAGTTGGGGTTCGAATCCCTATGCCCCAGCCTCCACCAAACAAGTTGCGGCGCGGTCCGGAGACCGCGCCGCTCTGTATTGTCTCCCTCTCCCCGGAGGGGAGAGGGCTGGGGTGAGGGGCGTATCTACTCCACCCCCTCCAGCGTATCGGCAATCCGCTCCGCCGCCTTCCCATCCCCATACGGATTCGCCACCCGCGCCATCGCCTCGTACGCCGCCGCGTCGTCCAGCAGGCGGCCCGCCTCCTCGACGATGCGCCCGGGGTCCGTGCCCACCAGCCGCGCCGTCCCGGCCTCCACTCCCTCCGGCCGCTCCGTCACCTCCCGCAGCACCAGCACCGGCTTGCCCAGCGACGGTGCCTCCTCCTGCAGCCCGCCCGAGTCGGTCAGCACCAGCGTGCACCGCTGCATCAGGTACACCATTCGCCGGTAGTCCACCGGCGGGATCAGCGTCACGCCCTCGACGCCGCCGAGCAGCCGGTGCACCGGCTCCCAGACTGCGGGGTTGCGGTGCACCGGGTAGATCACCCGGCAGTCGGCCCGCCCCGCCAGCGCCCGCAGCGCCGCGCAGATCCCCTCCAGCGGGGCGCCGAACGACTCGCGCCGGTGCGCCGTGACCAGCAGCAGCCGCTTCCCCCCGTCCACCTCCGCCAGCGCGTCGCCCTCCGGAGGCTGCCACGGCATCGCCGCCACCTGCAGCAGCGCATCGATCACCGTGTTGCCCGTCACGTGCACGCAGCCGGCCGGGATCCCCTCGCGCAGCAGGTGCTCGCGCGCCCGCTCGGTCGGCGCAAAGTGCAGGTCGCTCGCGTGATCCGCCACCACGCGGTTCATCTCCTCCGGGAAGGGATTGGCGCGGTCAAACGAGCGGAGCCCTGCCTCCACGTGCCCCACCCGCACCTGGTTGTACTGCGCGCAGAGCGCCGCCGCCAGCACCGTCGTCGTGTCGCCCTGCACCAGCACCCAATCGGGCCGCTCGGCCCGCAGCACCGGCTCCAGCGCCAGCAGGACGCGCGCCGCCACCTCCGCCGGGCTCTGTCCCGGCCGCATCAGGTCCAGGTCCACGTCGGGCACGATCTCGAACAGCTCCAGCACCTGGTCGAGCATCTCCCGGTGCTGCGCCGTGGCGCACACCCGCGTCTCAAACGACCCGCCCCGCCGCCGCAGCGCCCCGATCACCGGCGCCATCTTCACCGCCTCCGGCCGCGTCCCCACGATGCACAGCACCCGCTGCTTGCCCTGCCTCATTCACACCCTCCCGCTCGCCGTCGCGCCCCGTGCTGTAGGGCGGGTTTCCATACCCGCCCGTGGTCGTAGTACAGGCCCTTGTGGCCGTCCACCCCTGCCTCTGCACGGGCCAAGGCACGGGCACGAGGCCCTACACTACCGCGCCGCACCGCCCGTCGCAGTATAGGCCCTTGTGGCCGTCCACCCCTGCCTCTGCACGGGCCAGGGCACGGGCACGAGGCCCTACACTACCGCGCCGCACCGCTGCGAAAAGTCCTGTGGGGCTGTTTCCATACCCGCCCGTCGTCGCCCACTCCCTGGTGCGGTGCACCCCCTACGGGGGCAGGCCCCTTAGGTGCGCCGCACCTCGCCGTCGATGACGGCCAAGGCTCCCCAGCCGAGCCCTCGTTCTCGCGTCGTGTGGATTGTGCACTGGACATTCTGCGCTCGCCCTGGATGCGGGACGCTCTCCGCCCGAGCCTGTCTGGCCGGGTGAGGGGGTCTTCCACGCACTCCCGCTCCAGCATCAAGAGCCGGCCCCGGGACCGGCCCTGTGCTGCGCAAGGATTGTCCGGCCACACCGCAGGCACGTAACCGTGCCAGCCCCTACCAGATCGTCTCTATGCCCGACAGGTGTATCATGCGATCCCGGCTGACCAGCGGAAGGCCCAGGTGACGGGCTGTCGCAGCGATGATGCGGTCTGGCATGTCGGGGACCGCTTCGCGGGGCACATCGGCCACAGCCTCCGCCACCTCTGGGGTGAGGCCTACCATGATAAGGCCGCTGGCACCCGACTGAAGCTGCGCAACCAGCTCTGCCTTCAGCTCGGCCGGGATCCGCCCTTTCTCCTGCAAGTAGATGACCTCCACCAGGCAGATGGTGGGTACGTAGATCGCGATCTCGCCGTGATCACAGGCATCGAACACCTGCCTTGCAGCCGGACCCAGACGAGGGCTGTCCTCAAGGTACCATACCAGGGCGTGCGTATCGACCACAGCCCCGGACATCAGACGTCCTCGCGGGGGAAGCCGCCCCACATCTCGCGTCGCGCCTCGGCGATATCCTCTTCCGTTGTGTCCAGGCCGCGCCACAGCCCGCGTAGCGACCGCCGCTGCGCAGGTTCAGTGGCCCTGAGCTCGCGCTCAATGTCAGGTGCGATCCGCATGATCAGGCGTGCCTTGTCCAGCGCAGAGAGCTGCCGCGCCGCGGCCAAGGCTTCCTCGAATGTCACCCCTGTTTCCATGCTCACCCCCACTGGGCCCGGTTGGCTCCAAACCTCTGTCTGTGATCACGACCAGTATATCATGGCTGCCCAGGAACGGCAAGCACCTTCACAAGGCCCGGGTACCAATCCTGCTCTTCTACCCAAGTTCGGCGCAGTAGTCGTCGCCCACTCCCAGGTGCAGCGCACCCCCTACGGGGGCAGGCCCCCTAAGGTGCACCGCACCTCGCCGTCGATGACGGCCAAGGCTCCCCAGCCGAGCCCTCGTCCCTGCGCCTTGTGCCTTGCGCATTCTGCCTTCTGCATTCTCCCAGCCTCACCCCGCCAGGCACCTGCCCCGAACATGGCCAACGGTCTACCGCACCCCCACCACCATCGGCACGTACACCACCGGCCACAGCTCCTCCGCGAACCGCAGCGTGCCGTAGCTCCTGTCGTGGTACGCGATGTGCACGCGGCCGGCCCCGTCCAGCGCCAGCGAGGCGAACGCGCCCCGGTCGTCGGTGTCGTCCACCGTGGCCTTCTGCCATGCGCTGCCGTCCCACGTCGCCAGCCGCAGGCTCCCCTGCCCCGCATCGTAGTAGGCGATCCGGGGATTGCCCGCAGTGTCGAGCGCCAGCGAGGCGTACAGCCCCGTGTCGCCCTCGGCGTCCACCGTCTCGCGCTGCCACGCCGTCCCGCTCCACCGTGCGTAGCGCAGGTCGCCCGCCGTCGCATCGTAATAGGCGATCCGGGGGATGCCCGAGCCGTCCAGCGCGAGCGAGGCGTACAGCCCCGTGTCCCCGGCTGCGTCGACCGTCTCCGTGATCCACGCACCGGGCCCGCCCCACGCATGGCGCAGGTCGCCCCCCTCGCCGCCGTAGTAGGCAATGTGCGCCGTCCCGCCCGCGTCCAGCGCCAGCGATGCATGGCGCCCGGCATCGCCCCCGGCATCCACCGTCTCTGTGATCCAGTCCGTCCCGCTCCACGCCGCGTAGCGCAGCACCCCATCCTTCGCGGAGTAATACGCAATCTGCGGCCGGCCGGCCTCGTCCAGCGCGATCGAGCTGTACGGCCCCGTATCGCCGGCCGCGTCGACCGTCTCCGTGATCCACGCGCCCGGCTCCCACCGCGCATACCGAAGCTCGCCGCCGCCCTCGTCGTAGCCCAGGCCCTCGTGGCCGTCCTCCGCCCCGGCGTACCCCATCCCCTCCTGCACGTTCGCATAGTAGCTGACATGCACCGACCCCGCCGCATCCACCACTATGTCCGCGTACCCGCCCGACCTGCCGATCTGGTCTACGACTTCCGTGCTCCACGCCGGGCCGGTCGCGTGCGCATACCGCAGCTCGCCCGTGCGATTGTACTCCGTGTACGCGACGTGGGGGTTGCTCAGCCCGTCCACCGCGAGCGACGCGTGGCGCCCGACCTGCGTCACGCCGTCTACCCGCTCCGCGCTCCACGCTCCGTCCCGCCGTGCCCAGTAGGTGACCGCCAGGTCCGTATAGTCCCACTCGGCGATGCGCGGCTGCCCCTGCCGGTCGAACGCCAGCGACGTGTGCGTCACGATGTGCGGGTCATACAGCTCGATCGCCCACCCATCGTCTCCCCGCACGGCGTAGCGCGCCCCGCCGGGTGCCGCGTAGCTGATGTGCGCGACCCCCTCTCCGTCCACGACCGTCGAGGTCGCACCGTACCACCAGGGCGAAGCGCCCACGGCCTCGACCTGCCAGCCGGCCTCCGAGCGGACCGCGTGCTTGACCAGGCTGTCCCGCGCATCGCGGTACGTCAGGTGCGGCGTGCCGTCGGGCGCCACCCCGATCGAGCACCACTCGCCCAGGCAATAGGTCGCGGCGTCGACCACCTCGACGCTCCAGGCGCCGCCCGCCCGCGCGGCATAGCGCATCTCGCACTGATCGCCGTCGTGCACGGACCAGTAGCCGATGCGTGGCTCGCCGCTGCCGTCGAGCGCCAGCGTGACCGCAACCTCGGTATACTCCGTATCGTCCACCGTCTCGATCAGCCACGCGCCCGCGGAGCGCACCGCATACATCAGCGCGCCCTGCTTCTGGTACGCGACGCGCGGCTCTCCCTCCGGGCCGATCGAGACGGCCGTGTCCGTCCTGTTGAGGTGCCCCCCCAGGATCGAGTCGATCTCTTCGTGCTGCCACCCGCCGCCCGCCCACACGGCGTACATCAGCCGGAAGCCGCTGCCGTCGAGGTAGACCAGGTGCGGTGCGTCCTGCCCGTCCAGCGCCAGCGCCGGCGCCGCCTGGTACCAGTTCCCCACCCAGAACGTGCGCCCCGCCACCGCCTCCACCTGCCAGGCGCTCCCGTCAAAGCGCGCGTAGTACACCTCGTCCCCGCCGTAGGCGAGGTGGGGCAATCCCTGCGAGTCGAGCCGCAGCGCCTGGTCACCCATCCAGATCCGGTTCTGCGGGCAGTCGATGCACGGGAGGGCCCAACCCTGCACGCTGGCCGGCTCCGCGCCCCGCTCCCGTGCGGAGGCACGCGGCCCCAGCGCTGCCAGCCCCAGCACCGCCAACCCCAGCACCAGGCCCCAGGCGCACGTCCAAGCACGATGTCGCGTCATACCACTCATCCCGCCGTCACCGTCGTAGTGTAGCCCCTTGTGGGCGTCGTCCTCAGCCACCGCACGGGCGCCTGCCTCGTGCGGCCTCTCTCCCCACCACACGCCGTCGTCGTCTTGCCCCTAGCCTGCGTCGTCCTCACCCACCGCGCGGGCGCCGATCTGTGGGGCGGCGCTCCGTAGCCGCCCCCACTATACCACGCTCCCCTGCCTCCCGCAATCCCGCTTCCCCACCGTCCGGCAGGGGGGAACCCCAGGTTGCGGGCCGGTCAGGACACGCTTTGTCAAGTCCGGCAAGCCCCGAGGAGCGCGCAG
>DAOQVR010000022.1:0-50721 GCA_035341665.1 Anaerolineae bacterium | reverse complement strand
GGCCATCTCCTCGTCCCAGAGCGATGGGTCGGCCAGGAAACCGTCCTCGTCGACCTGGACCTCGGTACCATGACAGTCAAGGACACGCATGCTTCTGCTCCCTCGTGATGCGGCAGTGCACCGCTGAGATGGTTGGCAACTGAGTCTAGCCGGAATGCGAAGCGGGGTCAACTCGGCGTCCAAGCACGACACCATTGCGTCCGGTGCGGCGCACCTACCTCTGGTGCGCTGCACTTCGGCTTGGCGCACGCCGGTGACCCTACCTGCTGGGCCGTCTACCGGATCGTCTCGAGATCGGCCAAGAGCGCCGCTCGCGCCTCCTCGTCCGGAACGCGCAGGGCCGCCTCGCGCGCCAGCCCAAGGTACCCGGCGACCTTTTCCGCGTGACCGGCCACCGACTCGGCGCGGGCCAGCGCCTCATAGGCGTAGCCCAGGTAGAAGGGCAGGTCGCCTGCCTCGCGGATCGCCTCTAGGCTGAGCTGACCATAGCGACGGGCTTGCCCGGCGCGCCCGACCAGGCTGTAGGCGCGCGAGGTCTGCCAGTAGCCTACCGAGAGGTTCTGCGGAGTGCAGTCGGGCCGCTGCAGCCAGTGCCAGGTAGAGGTGATAGTCAGGCGAACCATCTCCTCGTTCTCGGCGGGCGTCCGCTCCGGCTTGTCGATCAGGTCCCAGGCGCGGTTGAAGCACTCCACGCTGAAATGACGATGCGCAGCGGCGATGTCAAGAGTGGGCTTGTCGTGCATGGGTCATCCTCCTGTTGTCTATCCGGTGTACGCGTCGCCTGCCATGGTGCTCTGCGCCCCGGTGCTTCCGCTGTGTCGCACGTGCCGGCCTGCCCCCAAGAGCGGCGGAGTGCGGCGTCAGACTTCTTCCTCCAGCTCCCACGGGTAGAGCTCCGTCCCCCGAGCCGCGGCGCGGACTGCCGGATCGTCAGAGTAGTACCCCCGGCGCTCGGGCGGGATCAGCTCGGCGATATGGCGCATGATCTCGTGCCCGATCTCGTCCAGCCGCTGGCGTGCGGCACGGCCCCGGCCGTCAGCCTGGAAGGGGCCAAAGGGGGCGCCAAAGCGCACCGTCACGTGTGGCCGGCGCCTGCGGCGCAGGGTGGGAAAGATATCTTGTACACCGTCGAGCCCGACCGGCAGGATGCGGGCGCCCGTACGTGCTGCGAGGAAAGCCGCGCCGGGGCGGGCCGGGCGCAGTACTGTCGCCCACGAGCCTCCCTCCGGCGCAATCCCGACCACGCCGCCCTGGGCCAACACCGACTCCACGGCGCGCAGCGCAGCGCGCGAGCCGGTACCGCGGTGGACGGGAAAGTATCCCCACAGCTTCAGCACCTCGGCGCCCCACGAGGGACCGTTTGGAGTGCGAAAGCCGCCGATCACCTCAATCGGCCAGGGTGTTACGCGCACGACGAGAGCGGGATCGACGAACGAGAAGTGATTGGCCGTCAGCAGTAGGGGGCCATTCTCGGGCACGTGCTCCTGCCCGTACACCTCGAGGTCCGTCAGCGTATCGAAGAGGACACGGAGCAACCCGCGCAGAAGGCCCCGGATCACCCTCCGGCGTGGGTAGCGGATCGGCCACCTAGACCCTTTAGTCTCCAATCCTTCCTCCCATCGACGGCCTTGGGATCAGTTCGCCCCGCAGGCTGGCACAGCTCAGGCTAGCGGCTGGCGATCCTCTCCGCTTCCTCCCGCGCGACATGGCACCAGTCGACCAGGTTCTCTGGCCGGTTGCCAATGGTGTGGTTGTCCTTCATGATGACCTCCACCATGCAGCCCCTGGTCTTTTCTAGCGACTCGCGCAGGCCGCGGCGGATGCCGTCAAAATCGACGCCCAAACCGGCCAGCGGGGCAGGGCTCGGCTTCATCGACAGGATATAGTCGTCCTGGAGAAAAGCCACCATCTTGTCCAGGTCTGCCCAGGCGGAGCACGAAACCCGGCGCAGGTTGCGGTGTCGCTTTACCACGTGCCACCGGCTGTGCAACGGCTCGCAGCAGCCGTAGCAGTTCAGGCCAAAGCGATCCAGAAGCGGCTTCTCGTAGGGAAAGATGAAAGCCTCGTACATCCGCGGGCTCACATTCACGGTTTCCTGGCTGTCGGCAAAGCCCCACATGTCGCAGGGTCGAACACTGCCCCCAAAGCCGGGCTGCGGCAGCTCGCTGGTGAATCCAAATCCACCCGAGCCAACGTAGGTGCCATCGTTGTTCAGGCTCAGCAGGCCGTTGACCTCCAGGTAGTCAAGTTTGTCCTGCCAACCGCGCGCAATGATCGCCAGCAGCGCCTTGAGCTCGTCTGGGTGATCGTAGAAGTCGAGCAGGATGTTGTGCAGGCCACGTAGAGACCCGGCCGTAAGGGTGAGCCCGAGCGACCACCACCAAGTGCCCTTGAGTCGGACGGTGAGGATGCCGCCTAGGACGCGCTCTGCCAGGTCGCGACAGCCGTGGGTCGTCTCCCAGTCAATGACGACGGGCGGCGAGTGGAGCTTGGGCAAGTCAGTCTCATAGTCCTTGATCGGGCTTTCCCAGATGAAGGAACCTGACGCATCGGTCCGGTGCTCGACCACCGCCAGGCCCCAATCGTCAGGGGCCGAGGTGTACGGCACATCAAAGAAGGGCTCGACGGGCTTGTCGTCGCCCATCTCCTCGCCCCAGAAAACCTCCTTGCGGAGGTCCATCTCCCACCGTCGCGCGAGCGCACCGGTGCACTCCATCTGCGCCTCGGTGACTATCTCGTTCCAGCCATTCTCCGGGTCGCAGAAGACGACCGGCCGCACCGGCTCCAGCATGTTATGCCGTCTCCACAACTCGCGCCTCTCGGCCATCGCGGAGCTCGACGCGATACGGGCCACACGCTCTGCCAACCGGCGCAGAATGTCCCGATCGCCGGCTGACATGGCCACCATGTCGGGTGTGAATCCGGTCTGGATCTTGCCGAGCGCCGACTGATCGAACCCGGTGGACCGGCCGTTGCCGTACATCTTCATGGACTGCCGTCCCTCCCCAAGAGGGCAGTGTACCCCAGGATCCGCGCAAAGCCAAGAAGACAGGAGACCCGGCCCGGCGGTGTGAGCCCCCGTTTGTCGGAGTGGATGCTCCGTGCTACAATGGCGGGCAATCTCACACAGGGAAGGAGAATGGCGAGATGATCTGCCGCGAATGTGGAACCGAGAACCTCGGCACCGGCCGCTTCTGCACCAAGTGCGGAGCGGCTTTGTCACCGGCCAACGCTCAGACCGCACTTCAGCCGCTCGACACGCATGCAGAACACGTGCGGCGTGAGTTCGCCGGCAGCCGCGGGCGCATCAGCTACCGTATACAGGGCACGACTCTACCCGTGGTGACCATCGAGCTCGAGCCCGGCGAGACGATTTACTCGGAGTCGGGTGGCATGTCATGGATGACCGGCAACGTCGAGATGAACGCGGGCTCCGGCGGCGGGATTGGAAAGATGTTCCGGCGCGCCCTTGCCGGCGAGACCCTCTTCATCACCGACTTCTTCGTCCGCAGCGGCCGGGGGGTCGTCGCCTTCGCCTCCGAGTTCCCCGGCCAAATCCTCCCCTTTGACCTGGGGGAGGGTGAGAGTCTCATCGTCCAGAAAGATGCCTTTATGTGCGCCGAGAAGAGCGTGGATCTGGACCTCTCCTTCCGCAAGCGGCTCGGCACCGGTCTCTTTGGCGGCGAAGGGTTCATCATGCAGAGGCTCACCGGCCCAGGGCTGGCCTTCATAGAGGTGGACGGCGAAGTGGTGGAGTACAGCCTCGCTGCAGGCGAGATGCTCCAGGTCGACACCGGGCACCTCGCAGCCATAGAGCCAAGCGTCGATTTCGACGTCACGATGGTCAAGGGGTTCCGCAACATTCTGCTCGGCGGGGAAGGGCTCTTCCTGGCGAGCGTGCGCGGACCGGGTAAGGTCTGGCTCCAGACGATGCCTATGGCCAAGCTCGCGCGCAAGGTGGCTCAGTTCATGCCGCAGGTGGGCGGCAAGGGCTCCAGCGGCGGCATGAACGTGAACCTCGGGGAGCTGCTGCGGGGGTAGGCCTGGTAAGGGAGGCATTCATGAACAAGGCGGCGCTCCGCTGGAAGGGGAACCTGTTGATCCCGGCCACGGTGCGGGCGATCTCGGCCTATGCGCGCGGAAAGCGCCCGCGCATCCGGGACCTGGACGCCATCATCGACTACCTCCGCCTCCGGATCGAGGCCGGCCTTCCTGTCCTGCCACCCAAGACCGCAGCCCGGCTGCAGGCGCCCTCCAAGCGCGACTCACTCAGGCGGATCGAAGCCCTCCAGGCGCGCAAGCTCCGGGCCACCGTCGAGTACGCTTACCGATATGTCCCCTTCTACCGGCAGGCGCTCGACGCCGCCGGAGTGCTCCCCTCTGACATACGGTCCCTTGCCGACATCAGCAGGCTGCCCCTCACCCGCCGGGAGCAGCTATCCGAGAACGCCGACGCCTTCATAAGCCGGGCGCCCGGCTTGACGGCGACCACTGTCACCTGGACCGGCGGCACCACCGGCAAGCGCATCCAGGCCTACCTGACCACTGATGAGTTTGACTTCTACGTCGCCGGCGAGGCTCTCGGTGGGCTGCTGGGCGGTCTCTTCGGACCTTCCGATATCCTCCAGATCCACTTCACCATGGACCGTGCCATTGAGGCCAAGATCCTGACCAGTGCCGCCCGCCGAGCCGGTGCGCTCGTCCTCACCTACGGCACCGAAGGCACGCTGGACGACCATGTGGAGTCAATCTTCACCGAGTGGCACATACCCGGCAAGAACCCCAAGGTTTCCATGTTGATGGCCTCACCCAGCCACCTCTGGGCACTGACCCGCCGGGCCGAGCAGATGGGCTACGACTTTAGCAGATCCGGCTTGAAACGCATCGTCACCGGCGGCGCGATGGTCGGCGAGGATCTCAAGCGCCGGGTCGGGGAGACGTGGGGTGACATCCTGTCGGAGGGCTATGGCCTGGGCGAGGTCCTTCCCTGCGCTATGTCGCAGTGCCCCAAGAGCGACCGGCTCCACTTTGCAGACACCACAGGCTATGCCGAAGTGCTTGACCAGCAGACCGGGGAGCCGGCCCCACCCGGCCAGCCCGGCATCCTCACCATCACCACCTTCTATCCCGACCGCGAGTTGATGCCCTTGCTGCGCTACCGGACAGAAGACCTGGTTATTGCCGCGCCTGATCGATGGTGCGCCTGCGGACAGACGACCACTCAGATCCTGGACGTCGTCGGCCGCGCCGACCACATGGTCAAGGTGGGCTCGCGCAGCTTCTACCCCCAGGAGATTGGAGATGCGCTTCTTGCTTTTCCCGAGCTGGTGCGGCCACCGCGCTTTGCCCTTCGCACCGACCAGCGGGAGGACGCCCAGTACGTGCTCCTAGATGCGGAGTACGCCGCAGGTCTCACCGCTGACGAGGTCGAAGCGCTGCGGCAGCGAATCTGTGAGCGGATCAGCATCAGCCAGTTCTTCCTGCTCAAGGTGGGGGCAGCCAAGCTGGAGGTCACGCTGCACCCACCTGGCGGCGTGACTCACCCCTTCCCCTACAAACACCGGTACCTGGTCCTTGCCGAACGCCCGGCGTAAAGCGCTACTCCGACGGCTCCAGCATCCGGTCCATCAGGTCCAGGATTGCCTGCTTTTGGCTGCCCGCGCCCATCAAGTCGCCTGTTATACCATACATGGCAGGCCGACGCACTGCTTCTTGGCATCGCTCCCCTGCTGGACCCGCGCGGGCAACCGCCTCTGTTGCCTGCCGCAGATCGTCCAGAAACGGCTCGACCCCCTGCACATGCGCCGGGGTGACCGTCATGTGCAGGCTCGGCGGGCGCTGCTGCCGATCCAGTCTCCAGCCACGTAATCCCATCTCCACTCCGATCTCGTACACGTCCACCGCACCGGAGGTGATGGCCAGGATGCTCCCCACTGGCTCCCCAAGAACGGCGAGTCCGGGGATAGCCTCTATCCCTTCACGTAGCCTGCTGACGGTGCCCATGACTTGGCTGGCCAAGGCCAGGTACCCCTCCTCACCCAGGTGATGGAGAACGGCCCAGGCAGCCGCGATCGCTCCTCCAGGGCGGGTTCCGGTCATGCTTGGCGACGCATAGATCCCACCCGGCCAGTCCAGGTGAACGTGAAACTGGTACCGTCGCAAGGCACGAGTGCGGTACAAGATCACCGACGCACCCTTCGCTGAGTAGGCATACTTGTGGAGGTCTGCCGAAAGGGAGGTCACGCCAGGTACCGAGAGATCGAACTCGGGTACGGGATAGCCGAGTCTGCGAACGAAGGGCAGAAAGAAGCCGCCCACGCATGCATCCACGTGGCAGAGCAGCCCGCGCCGCTCCGCCAACTTCCCCAACTCGGCGATCGGATCTACCACGCCGTATGGATAGGCAGGCGCCGAACCAACCAATAGAATCGTGCTCTTCGTGATCACCGCCTCTGTTACCTCAACGTCCGCCCGGTAGTCCGGGGCCACCGGAATGACCACCGGCCTGACGCCAAAGTAGTGGCCTGCCTTGTGAAAGGCTGGATGCGCGCTGACGGGCAAGACCATCTCGGGAACGGCGATCCCAGGCCTCTCCACCCGAGCCCAATCGCGAGCCGCCTTGACCGCCATCAGGATCGACTCAGTGCCTCCCGAGGTCATGGTGCCAGCGGTCTTCGCGTCGCCACCCAGCAAGCTTGCTGCGATACCAACAACATCTGACTCGAAGCGGCGGAGACTCGGAAAGGCCGCTGGGTTCAAGCCGTTCTCGGAGATGAACAGAGCGTAGGCCTTCTTGATGAGATCCAGCACGTCCTCGCCGGCGAAGAAGACCAAGCTGAACACGCGGCCCTCCCTCCACAGGACATCCTGCTCGCGCACTTCCTGCATGCGATCCAGGACCTGCTCGGCGGGTGTCCGCCTCAGCGGGAATGGGATCATGGGCACTCCTTCCTGCTCCAGCCAGGGGTTGTTGCGCCAAGGCCGGCCGCAGAAGAAATAGTATCACAGCTCCATACCTGCAGCAACGCACTGCGGCGGCAGGGTCCGGACCCTGCCGCCGCAGTAGACGCCATCTGTCGCGGGCAGCGCCCGCCTGCCCTCACTCCTCGCCGGTGAAGGTGACCAGCATCTCGATGTCGGCCGCTGCCTGCGCCTCTGCCAACCAAGTCGAGAAGGCCTCGTCCTGGCGCATGGCGTAGGTCTCCTCGTCGAGCGCCTGCATCCCCTTCTCGAGCACTTGGATGATGTGGTAGCCGAAATCGCTCTGGACTAGCCCACTCGTCTTGCCGATCTCGAGCGAGAAGGCAGCCTCCTCGAACGGCGCGACCATCGCCCCCCTGGGGAACCAGCCCAGGTCACCACCGCTCTCCTTGCTGCCGGTGTCCTCCGAGAGCTCGGTCGCCAGCGCCGCAAAGTCCTCGCCGGCCGCCAACCGCTCCAGCACCGAGTTGCCGGTAGCCTCATCCTTCACCAGGATGTGGCGGGCATGTACCTGCTCCTCTTCCTTCACCGGTGCGAGCGCCTCGCCGATCCTCTCGACCAGCAGGTTGTCCTTCATCAGCAATGCGAAGTACTCCTCGCTGATGCCGGCCTGCTCCTGGAAAGCTTCCCACGAGGCGAACTGACCGCTCCCCAGCAGTGCCTGCTTCTGCTCTTTCACATAGGCCTGCACCTCCTCGTCGGTCGGTGCAATGCCCTCCTTGGGTGCGAGTTGGCGCAGCAGCGTGCGCTGCACCATCGTGTCCAGGATCTGTGCCTGGAAGTCGGGTAGGAGAGCCACCGTCTCGGCATCGTTCCAGTCCAGACCGTAGGAGGAGGTCACGCTGTAGAGTGCCTGAAGGATCTCGGGCTCGTACTCGGCCCAGCCTATCTCTTCGCCGTTGACGGTGGCAAGCGCACCCTCGGGTTTTTGCAGGGCGGCAATGGCGACTTCGACCCCGCCCGTCGGGGTGACCGGAGTCGTCGCCTCAATCGACCCGGTGCCGGCCTCTGTGGCCTCCGGCTGGACTTCGTTGGCAACGGCCTCCGTGGCGCCGGCATCCGGCTTGGGCGTGGGCGTCGCCATCTCTGGGCCACAGCCGGCGACCAGTAGGGCGAACAGCATCACGAGCAGTAGAATCCGTGCTTTCATCAGTCAATCCTTTCGGTTGTGTTCCAACCAAGCGATTGTACCAGAAGCACAGCCCTTGTCCATATCCGCGCCGGGACTCGCAGGCGAACAAGGGCTCGGTCGGGGACCTTCGCCCATCCGTTGACCCTTCCGGCTATGGCCGCCTTTTCCATCTGGCCGCTACGCGCGGCAGGATGGGGATGACCTGCTTCTTGCGCGACACGACACCGGGCAGCATCACCGTGTGCGGCGCCAGCAGCGGCTCTCCCAGCGCCTCGGCGACGGCCTCCTCCAGTCCCTGGACCAGGACCTCGGTCTCGCCATGAACAATATCCACGATGATCAGGAGCAGCGAGGCATAACCCTGCTGCTTCTGAAGGGAGAGCATCTCCCCGAGCAGATCATCCCGGATCTCGCTCACCGACTGCTTGTGCACGGTCTCCAGGTAGCCTACTCCGAAGGGCACCCCTTCGATGCGGAACTCTTTGAAGTCGGTGGTAATGATCTGGCGCGGCGTCCGCCCCGACAGGTCGGAGGCCACCGCAAAGATGTCACTGCCATAGTCGTTAACATCGACGCCGGCACGCTCGGCGAGATGGCGCGCGACGTGACGGTCACGGGGTGTGCTGGTCGGCGAGCGGAAGAGCACCGTGTCGGTGATGAGGCCCCCCAATAGGATGCCGGCAATCGCAGGCGGGATGTCACAACCGGCCTCGTCGTAGAGCTCGGCAATGATCGTGCTGGTGGAACCGACAATCTCGTTGCGAAAGAGGATCGGCATGGCCGTCTGGATGTCGGCGATGCGATGATGATCGACGATTGCCACGAGCTCCGCTTCCTCCAGCCCGTCGACGGTCTGGCTCCTCTCGTTGTGGTCGACCAAGTAGACGGCATGTCTCAACGGGCTGAGCAGGTCGGTGCGGGAGACTACGCCCACGAGACGTTCTGCGGCGTCCACCACCGGGATCGACCTCTGTTGGGTGAGCTTGGCCCGTAGGTCGGGTAGCGACTCGTCTGGAGCTGCCGTGAGCACATCACGGCTCATGGCGTAGGAGACCGGGATGCTCAGGTGAAGCAGGCGCACGGTGGTAAAAGTGTGATGCGGGGAGGCGATGAGTGTGACATTCTTCTCGCGCGCCAGCCTGACGATCTCATCCGAGACCGGCACGCCGCCTGTGATCACCAGTGCCGCCACCCCCTCCAGGATGGCAGCACGCTGGGCATTCTCCCGGTCGCCCATCACGACCATGATGTCGGGCTCGATCCGGCCCAGCATCGACTCAACGGACATGGCACCGACAAACACGCGGTCCCGCAGCGGCCGATCCTTTGCTTCCACGAGAAGCCGCGCGTCCAGCGTCTCCACCACGTTGTGTACGTCCAGGTGGATCTCGTCCAGCCGGTTATCCTCCAGGCCGGTCAGGAGCATGCTGGAAAAGTCCTCGACACCGATAAGGCCGTGCAGGCGACCCTCGCCGTCCACAACACAGACGGCGCGGATCTCCTTATCGCGCATCCGCCGGCCAACTCGGTAGACGGACTCGCCCAGTAGGCCGGTGACGGGATGGGCGTTCATTACGTCGGCGGCGTGTGGGCGCACATCCTCGATGAGCTGGGGAAGCGGCAGTCCGAAGCGATCCAGGATGTAGCGCGTCTCGCGCCACGCCTCGCCCTGGCGGCCGGCGATCACATTCTCCACACCCTGCAGGCGCAGCAGCTCGGCATAAGCTACCGCCGAGACGATCGAGTCCGTGTCTGGGTTCTTGTGGCCGATCACGAATGACTTGCGGGCGTTCACGGCTTTCCCCTCCTGGCGCCGGGATGGCGGCCCGTGCGCTTGCCCATTATACCGCACTGGGCCGCCCTCGACAAGGGCATCCGCGGGCGCAACGGTAAGGCGGCACTACACCACGCTTGGCATCAGGTCCTGCATCAAGGGGATGGATCGGCGGCCCTCGCGGGCGCGGCTTGACACCCGCGCGGGCAGGCGGTATACTGGAGCCAGGCGCCGGCTGGGCACGGCCGGAACGCGCGCAGACTGGCACGGCGGCATGGTCGTGGGCAGAGTCGCCCAGTGACCGGGAGGCAGCTATGACCGGAATCGACGTCCCGCAGTACGCCATCTCAGCATGGCCCGACACCGGCGAGGTCTATCGCCGGTTGGATTCCCTCCTCCGGCAGCCAGTGCGCCCCATTCGGCGCGACCGCATGAGCGAGTTCCTGGCCTACTTCGAGACGCGCTGCGCCCGCTCCAAGGCTCTGACCGACGAGGCGAAGAAGGTCATTCCCGGCGGAGTCCAGCACAACCTGGCGTTCAATCACCCCTTTCCGCTGGCGGTCGAGAGGACCGACGGGGCGTACTTGTGGGACGCCGACGGCAACCGGTACATCGACTTCCTGCAGGCGGGCGGTCCCACTGTATTGGGCAGCAACTATGCCCCCGTGCGCGACCAGGTGATCGAGCTGCTGCGCACCTGCGGCCCTGTCACGGGCCTCTTCCACGAGTACGAGCTGAAGCTGGCGCAGCTCATCCACCGCTTCATGCCCGCCGTCGAGATGGTCCGCATGCTGGGCTCAGGCACGGAGGCCGCCATGGCAGCCATCCGGGCAGCGCGCGCGTTTACTGGCAAGAAGCTGGTCATCAAGGTCGGCGGCGCCTATCATGGCTGGAGCGACCCCCTCGTGTACGGCCTGCACATCCCGGGCACCGGCCGGCGCGAGGCAACCGGTGTCCCGCGCGGGGCGTCCGCCGCGACCCAGGAATGCTTCCCCAACGACCTGGGACAACTGCGCCGGATGTTGCAGCGCAACCGGCTGCGGGGTGGGACGGCGGCGGTCATCGTCGAACCGGTGGGGCCTGAGAGCGGCACGCGTCCGGTCACCCGGGAGCATAACCAGGAAGTTCGCGCGTTGTGCGACGAATACGGCGCGTTGCTGATTTTCGACGAAGTGGTCACCGGCTTCCGGCTGGGCATGGGCGGGGCGCAGGGCTACTTCAGCGTCCGGCCGGACTTGACGGTATTGGGCAAGTGCATCACCGGCGGCTATCCAATGGCAGGCGGAGTGGGCGGTCGGCGCGAGGTGATGGCGTGCTTCGCGGCGGGCATCGGCGGCAGCGGGGAGCGGGCCTACGTCGGCGGCACGCTCTCGGCCAACCCGCTCTCGTGCGCTGCAGGCTACTATGCCTTGCTGGAGATGGAGCGAACCAACGCCCCGGTCATTGCGGGGCGGGCAGGGGATAGGCTGACCAGCGGGCTGGAGGAGATCATCGATCGGCACGCCCTTCCCTTTGTGGCCTACAACCAGGGCTCGATCGTGCACCTGGAGACCTCAGGGGTCATGCTGCTGGACCTCCGCCACCCGCTCAAGGTACTGCGCGAGCTAAAGCCGCGCAAGCAGATGATGGAGGAGATGGGGGCGGCCTATATGTCGCAGGGGCTGGTCACCCTGGCCGGTAGCCGCATGTACACCAGCCTCGCCGACACCGACGCCGTCATCGACGACGCCCTCGACCGCTTCGAGACGGTGCTGGCGAGTGTGGAGGGAGCCTAGACCCAACCCCGGCGAAGGGTCGGCAAGGAAGGCAGGGTGGCTGTGGAGTATCTGCTGGCTCACGACGTAGGCACGGGAGGCAACAAGGCCGTCCTCGTGGCGACCGATGGGCGCGTTTGCGCGACGGCCTTTGCCCCCTACCCAGTCCACTATCCCCGCGCGGACTGGGCCGAGCAAGACCCGGAAGATTGGTGGAGTGCCGTCGTGTCAACCACCAAGCAGGTGATGCAGCAGGCCGGCGCGGCACCCGGCGACGTCCAATGCATCGCGCACACCACCCAGCTGCTGGGCATCGTGCCTATGGGCGCGGACGGCCGGCCCCTCCGGCCGGCCATCATCTGGCTGGACGGCCGCGCACCACAGCAGGCTGTGCGCATTATGCGCAGGTTTGCTGGGCCGCACGTCTTTGCGCTGGTGGCAGGCGGGGCGCTGTCCGGCAAGGACGGCCTGCCCAAGCTCCTCTGGCTAAAGGAGAACGAGCCCGAAGTCTACGAGAGCATGATCTGCTTCCTCGACGTCAACGGCTACCTGACCTACCGGGCAACCGGCCGCCAGGTGATGGAATGGTCGTGCGCGTCGGCTTTTGGTTTCGACCAGAAGAAGAGGGATTGGCTGCGCGGCATCATCCGCTACATCGGCCTTGACCCCGCGAAGCTCCCACCTCTTGTTCGTGCCATCGACCGGGTCGGCGGCCTCACGGACGAAGCCGCGCGGGAGTGCGGCCTGGCGCCGGGGACCCCGGTCTATGGCGGCGGAGGCGACGCCCAAGGAGCAGCCGTCGGCTCGGGGGCTGTGGGAGAGGGAGAGGGCCACATCTATCTCGGCACCTCGGCATGGGTGGGCGTTATGACGAGCAGGCACCTCTCCGGAAAGCAGGGGGTGGTCGGCATGCAGTCCGCCGATCCCGACAAAGCGCTACTCTTTGCCGAGATGGAGACTGCCGGGGCGTGCCTGAAGTGGGTAGCCGACCAGTTCTACTCCGCCGAGCAAGCCGACCCGAGGGTGCGCAACGTCTACGCACTCATGGACCGCAAGGTGCAGTCCGTCGAGCCGGGGGCCGGATTCCTCCTGTGCGCACCCTGGATGTTCGGTGAGCGCGCCCCGGTCAATGACACCTGGGTGAGGGCGACCTTCTTCAACCTGAGCGCCGACCACACGCGCGAACACATGCTGCGCGCGGTGTACGAAGGAGTGGCCTTCAACCTGCGCTGGCTCATCGAAATCGTGGAGGGCAAGTTCGGCTTCCGGCTACCGGTGCTCCGGGTGATCGGCGGCGGGGCGCGTGGAGCGCCATGGATGCAGATCATCGCGGACATCACCGGACGCCGGGTAGAGACGGTCGCCCATCCACTTGAGGCAGGCGCGGTCGGCATTGCCCTGACGGCCGCCGTCGGCCTGGGGCTCTACCCCGGCTTTGCCTCACTGAAGGGGATCGTTCGCGTCGAGCGGCACTTTGAACCCCGAGCGTGCAACGCCGAGTGCTACGAGGCCCTCTACAGAGTGTACCACAAGCTATACGGCCGGCTGCGAGGCTTGTACCATGAGGTCAACGAGGAGCGGTTTCGCCAGTGCGGGCGGCTTGGCGCATCTGGCACGCAATCGAGCCTCACAGAGGGGCCGCCGCCAGCATAGGCATCCGGCCCCGCCGGCTCACGATTCTGGAAAGGAGCGCAACATGAAGATAGACGTGGAATCGATGCCCATTGCCCTAGCCGATGGCGTGGACTATGACGACTACCTGGTCGCAACGTACCTAGCTTCGTACCCGAACGGGATCCCGATCCCCAAGCTGGCGCCGGCGCTGGCCATCGAGCAGTCCACCGGCACCTGGGTGGCTGTGCCGGGCGAGACGCCCGAGGTGCGGCGCTGCCACGTTGCCAAGGTCCTCGGCGTCTACGAGGTGCCGGACTGGGAGTGGATGGTACCACCCGACGTTCAGTACCGCCACTACATCATCCAGATGGCCTTTCCACAGGTCAACATCGGCTTGCAGATCCCGATGCTCCTGACGACGGTCATCGGCAACCTCTCGATGGCCGGGCGTGTCAAGCTTCTGGACCTGCGCTTCCCGGAGAAGTATGTCGCCGGGTTCCAGGGCCCACGGTTTGGCATTGCTGGCGTGCGCAAACTGCTGGGCGTGAAGGATCGGCCTCTCCTGAACAACATGATCAAGCCCTGCACGGGCTACCCGCCAGAGGTGGGAGTGGAGCTGTTCCGCGCCGCTGCCCGGGGTGGGTGCGACATCATCAAGGACGACGAGCTGATCGCCAATGCGTCCTTCAACGAGGTGCAGGCACGCGTCAAGCTGTACATGCAGGCTGAACGCCAGGTCTATGAGGAGACGGGTGAGCATACTCTCTACACCGTCAACGTGACCGACGACGTGCCCAGCGTGTTTGAGAACGCCCGCCGCGCTGTGGAGCTGGGCTGCAACGCGCTGATGGTCAACTACCTGGCGACGGGATTCCCGGTACTGCGTGCGCTGGCGGAGGACCCCGCCATCCAAGTGCCGATACTGGCCCACATGGACGTGGCCGGCGCGCTCTATTCGTCCGAGTGGCACGGCCTCTCCTCTCACCTGGTTCTGGGCAAGCTGCCCCGCCTGGCCGGTGCCGATGTGGTCGTCATCCCGGCGCCCTACGGAAAGGCTCCCGTCCTCCCGGAAAAGTTCCAGCGCGTGGCGCAGAACCTCACCTTCCCGCTGTATGCTCTCAAGCCGGCTTTCCCCATGCCCAGCGGCGGGATCACGCCCAGGATGGTGCCCACCGTGATCAAGGACGTGGGGACCGACATCGTGATCGGCTCGGGAGGCGGCATCCACGCGCACCCGCAGGGCCCCGTGGCCGGCGCCCGCGCATTCCGGCAGGCCATCCAGGCAACGCTGGAGGGACGCTCGCTCGAGGAGGCAGCTGCCGAGTATCCCGAGCTCAAGGCAGCGCTGGAGGCGTGGGTGGACCCCTTCAAGGGGATGGGGATGTAGAACGGCAACATCACGGCACGGCCGGGGTCCGCGAGACCTCACGGCGGACCCGGCGCAGGCACGCCGGGTCCGCACGGCGCATCGTTACGCCTTGGCCGGCTTCGTCAACCGCCTGTAGTAGGAGTGGCTGGTATAGAGGCAGGCCACGGGATTGTGGCCCAGCACGCGGTCCTTGGCGACCAACACGGTTGCGGGTGCCTTGGAGTGCATGAAGAAGAGACTGTCGTGCCCCACGCATAGCCCGAGGACGATGTTGAGCTGCGTGCCAGCGCGGGCCAACATCGCCGCCTGACCCACCGGGCTGCAGAGCGCCTCGAATCCACCGGGCCGGACCTTCTCGCCGTCCGCCAGGCCGATCGCCTCTTTGGAAATCGAGCCCACCTTGCAGCAAACGGTGTGAACCTCAAAGCCCGCAGCGAGCAGAATGTCTCGCGCAAGGCGGGCCTCACGCATGAGGCCGACGCAATGGGCGATGCCGAGCACCTGTGCGCCGATGCGCCGCGCAAAATCGATAGTGTCCTCGATGCGTGTGGTGCGGCCATAGCCGGCCGCCTCGGTTCGCGCGGAAGCCAGCGCCAGCTCACGCAGCTCCACGTCTTCGAGGTACGCGCGCTCGACTTCGGCGAGCGTGGCCTCTTCAGCACGCATTGGGCAGAAGGCCGGCAGCTCGCGCGTGCCCGGCTCGTGGCTGCAGGCCTGGACGGTGCACAGCGCACACAGAGGTCCGGTATAGTCACTCATGACAGGCTCACCCTCCTGGATGGTCTCGATTCTCGCCGAACGGCGCTCCGGCAGACGATTCTCTGCACTGTACCCAAGGACCGGGCTGCGCGCAACTGCGGTTACCGGATCGCCCTCGCGCCTAGCTCGCACCCTGGGTGGGACCGGGGCCGCCCAGCTTCTGCTCCAGGTACGCTTTGAGCGCTACGGCGTTGTTGATATCCTTGGTCTTGGAGCTGTAGAGCAGTGTTATGTCGCCCGATCGCGCGGCCTCTAGCAGCGGCACCCAGGCTTCTGGCCGGGAGTCCAGCTCGTCCGCGTAGCGCTTCTGGAACTCGGGCCAGCGCGTGGGTTCGTGTCCATACCAGTGGCGCAGTTGATCGCTAGGGGCTGCCTCCCTCAGCCAGTTTTCCAGTTGGAGCAGCTCCTTGCGCAACCCTCGCGGCCAGAGGCGGTCGACCAGGAAGCGGAGCCCGTCCTGGGCCTCCGCCGGCTCGTACACAGGTTTGACTCGAATCACTCGCGTTCCTCCCTCTTGGTGACGGCTTCGCCCTCTGACACCCATCTCTTCCGACCTGAGAGCGGGCACTTGCCAGACGTGCGTGCGGGATCGCAGTGTGATCGCAGCGTGCGCCCGGCGTGCAGCGACCGGTTCCCCCAGGGCCAGGCCCTACGACTAAGCACCAGCCTGTCCCGCCCGCTCAAGGTCCGCGATGATCAGGTTCTTCATCTTGAGCAACACGGGCATGACCTTGCCGGGATTCCTTTGCATGAGCTCGGCCATGTTCGCCGGGACTTGCTGCCAAGAAACTCCGAACCTGTCCTTGACCCAGCCGCACTGCTCGGCTTCGGGAATGGCGGAGAGCCTGTCCCAGTAGTAGTGGTTCAGTGCCTGCCCCATTCTAGCGCAGGGCGCTGCGCGCCGTCAAGCAGAGGGAGCCAGTCCTGCATCTCCTTCCGCGGCAGCCACCGCATCTTCCTCCGGCAGGCGCTTGACCGACAGCAGCGGCACACCCAAGTCGCGGATCCGCTCCAGGATCCCGTGCAGCGCCGCCTGGTCGATCACGGGGCCGGTCAGCACGGTCTCGCCGCCCGGCCCCAGCACGATCGTGAACCCCTCGAACATCTGCGCGCGGTGGGAGCTCAGGTGTCCCTGCAACCGGATCTCATAGACCTGCGGCTGGCTCTCTGCTTGTACGTTCACGGTTCTTGCCTTGTTCAGCATGCCGCGCACACTCGACTCCTCTCCTACATCTCCATCGCCAGCCTGGTGCGGCGGAAGCTGCGCCTCCCCAGCCACAGGAGCGCCGCGTCGACTGCCCAGATGAGCAGGCCCAGCAGTGCCAGCACCCAGGCGCTGAGGGCCATCACCCCGGCCGCCGGGAGTACAGACATCAGAAGGACGGGCAGGATCACCAGGCCTCCAAGCTGATACGCTGCCTGGAAAGTCCGCGCGCGCGACGAGATCAGGACCATGGCGACCACTCCCAGCCCGGCCACGGCCGGTGTCACCCACACCGCCAGGATCACCCACACTGTCGTGGGAAACCACAGCCGGCCCATGACCGGCCAGGCTGCGATGTTCGCCGTCACGGTGTAGAGGAGGAAGCCGCCCCACGCGATCCCCAACGCGGGCAGCCAGGACGACAGCAGCTTGCCCAGAAGTAGCTCCCCGTCGGTCGTCGGCGTGTAGAGAAGTGCCTCCAGCGTCTTGCGCTCCTTCTCGCCTGCAAAGCTGTCGCATGCGCCGGCGATGGAGACCGTCAAGGACATGATCAGATACAGGGGCACCGCCATGAAAGCCAGGAGGTACACGGCCGTCATCTGGCCCTCACTGTAGCCTGCCAGCAAGGGGCGCAGCATGCTCTGCATGCCGCCGAGGTCCGAGCCTTTGGGCATCAGCGCGACCACGGCTGGCAGGCCAACCAGGATGACAACCGGCATCACGATGAGCGGAATCGACACCGCCTTGTTCCGTATCACCACCTTCAGATCCTTGCGTGCAATGGCCCGCACCGCGTTCCCGTTCATGACATCTCCTCCTTTTCCTGCTGGAGGGCAAAGTATGCGTCCTCCAGGGACGCCTCCTGGGGCGCCACGCGGTAGATGTGGACCCCAGCTGAGGCCAACTTTGCGATCAGTCCAGGGATAGCCGCCCACTGTACACCGGCGGCGACGATGCTACCGTTCTCCTGACGAGCTGACACGCCTGGGGCCTCCTCCAGCAGGCGGAGCGCAGTCGCCTCGTCGCCGCGCGCGACGTGAAGCTCCAGCCGCAGGCCACGCTCCACCCTGGAGGTCAGCTCCGCCGGTGCACCTAGGGCAACAAGCTTCCCGTGCTCCAGGACGGCAACCCGATCGCACAGCTTCTGAGCCTCGTCTAGGTTGTGGGTGCACAGAAGGACGGTACGTTCCTCATCGTGGCTCAGATGCGTGATCATGTCATGGACCAACCGCGCGGCGACAGGGTCGAGGCCTGAGGTTGGCTCGTCCAGGAAGAGAAGTCCAGGACGGTGGACCAGGGCCCGAGCGAGGGCGAGGCGCTGCTTCATGCCCTTGCTGTAGTCGCCCGCCCTCTCATTCGCCCGCTCATCCAGTTGAAAGACCTCCATGAGCGTCCTCACCCGGCCCGCGATCTCACCCCGCGGCACACCATACAGCGAGGCATAGAGCTCGAGATTCTCCCGGCCTGTCAGGCGCTCATCGAGGGATGGGGTCTCCGTGAGGACCCCGGTGCGCAGCCGCAGCGTGGGGCCTTGCTCCATCGGTGCCAGCCCCAGCACCCGGGCAGTGCCCGAGGTCGGGTCTAGCACCCCGTTCAGCAGCCGGACGGTTGTGGTCTTGCCGGCACCGTTGTGTCCAAGGAAGCCGAACACTTCGCCTGCCCGGACCTCCAGGGTCAGGTGATCGACGGCTATCACCTTGCCGAAGTGACGGGTCAACCCATCGGTGACGAACGCGATGTCCGAGTTCATGGTATCTACCTCCTCTCCTGACCGGTCCCTGGTGCCCGAAACGTAGCGCGCGGATCAGGCACCAGGACCAGCCCCACTAGAACTCCAGCCTCTCAAACCTGACGAGGGCCACGGCCACAAAGGCGGCCGATAGAGCAGCTGTCACGCAGATGGGCACCCAGACCGGGATCGGCAGGGCCATCCCCAGGGCAGCGCCTGTCACGGCAGCGGACATTCCCCAGGGCGTCGCCAACACGCCCTTGCCCAGAAAGCCGGCAAGCAGCACTCCTGCCAGCAGAAAGCCCAGCGAAGCGCCCAGCAGGCTGCGCCGGCTGCTGGTCAGGACGCCCATCATCAGAGTCAGCGCCAGGTAGAAGAGGGTATGCACTGCCGTGCCAGCCATCGCCGCCAGGTAGGGTGGCAGTGGAAACGGCTCGCCCTTGATCAGCGACAGCGCGCCCCACCCCACCACGCCCTGCAGGCCTACCAGGATGACCAAGACGCCCAGGCTGTTGGCGAGCAGCTTGGCCAGCACGTAGGCAGAGCGGGCCAGAGGCTTGGACAGCAACCACTCGGTCACGCCCAGTTGGCGCTCGCCGAGGATCTCATCCTGGACCAGCACGATGGTGCGGAAAGCCAGCGCCAACAGCCCGATCTTGAAGAGCGTATCGGTGCCGGTGGCCAGCCTCTCCAGTCGCGGCAGTCCGGCAGCTCCTGCCACCTTCTCGGCGGCAGGCACCAGGACAAACATCACCAGCAACACCACGCCGTTGACGGCGATCGTCCAGAGGAGGCTTCGCAGGAATTGGCGGCACGAGGCCCACCAGGGACGGCTTTCCTTGCGCAGCATGTTGGGCAGGCCGGTGCGCCAGCCTTTCAGATCCACTCGGTCTAGCTCAGTATTAGCGACCATCCTTTCCTCCCTCCACAATGCTCATGAAGATCTCTTCCAGCTCGAACCTCTTCCGGCCGAAGCCTGTCACTGCGACTGTCTCGTCTGCCAGCACCTCGCGCAGCAGCTGGGACTCCGCAGCCTGATCGTCGGTGACGCCCACTTCCCAGGCCACGTGGCCGTTGTGCTCCACCTCGCGGATGTGCGATACCCAGGGCAAGGCCCTGACGCGGGCCAAGGCACTGCGCGCGTCGCCTCTCAACGATAGCGCATAGACTGGCCCGTCGCCCCCCGCCAGCAGCTCCTCGATCGGCCCCTGTGCCAACAGCTCTCCGTGGTTGAGAATAGCCACCGTGTCACTCACCTGCTGGACGTCGTCGAGCAGGTGGGTCGAGAAAACGATAGTGGTGTGCTTCCGTAGCCGCTCCATCACCTCCAGAACATCGTGACGGCCAATGGGGTCCAGAGCTGCCGCCGGCTCGTCCAGAATGAGAAGGTCGGGGTAGTTGACCTGCGCCAGTGCCAGGCCAAGCCGCTGGCGCTCGCCGCCGGAGAAACCGCTCACTGGGCGGTCAGCCTTGTCTCGCAGGCCGACCAGGTCCAGGACTTCCCCCACTCTCTCCTCAATCTGAGGACGGGGGCCCCTGAAGAAGAAACCGGCCGCCAGGCGCAGCGTCTCGCGGGCACTCATCTCGTCCGCGAAGCGGGGCTGTTGGGGCAGGTAGCCGATGCGGCTGCGGATGGCGACGCTGTTGCGGACAATATCCTGGCCAAAGACCGTTCCTCCGCCGCCCGTGGGACGCATGAGGCCCAGCAGCAGCTTCATCGTCGTCGTCTTGCCGGCGCCGTTGGGTCCCAGAAAGCCAAAAATCGAGTGCTGCGGGACTCGCAGGCTCAACGACCTGAGCGCGTGTACTTGGCCGAAACTCTTGCTCAGGCCTTCTGTGTGGATAACCATTCCATTCGACGGGTCCATCGTTCGCCTCCCTTCTCTGCTCTGCTTCCTGTCCAAAGCCACGACCTCAGCCTATGCTCCCAGTATAGCTGGCAGGCGGGCGTAGTGTCAGTGTACGAAAGGCGCATAAGGAGGGCGTATTCGGGGGGCCAGTGAGCAGAAGAGGCAAACGGCTTCTAGAGCAGGTTCAGCTCCCGGGCCTTCGCCGCGGCACTAGTGCGGCTCCGAACCCCCAGCTTGCCGTGGATGTTCTCGATGTGTTTCTTAACGGTGCGCACCGAGATCACCAGCCTCTCGGCGATCTCCCGGTTCGACAGGCCGGTCGCTACCAGGCGCACTACTTCCAGCTCGCGCTCACTGAGGGGTTCGACCAGCGCTTCGCCCGGCGAGGAGCCGGGCGGGAGGGGCGGCCTACTGGAGCCCTCCCGGCAGAAGCCCTCCGACAGCGCTCGGGCATAGGCAACAAGCTCGCGATCGCACCATCTCATGAGGGCTGCTTGCAGCAGGGTCTCCATGGGCGCGCCCGCATCGAGGAAGGCGCGCACATGGCCCTCTGCATGCGCCATGCGTATGGCCTGTTCCAGGGCAGTGAGTGCGAGAGCCGCATCTCGCCGCATAGACAGCGCGGCGGCACGCAGTGCAAGGACCTCGACCAGTCCTCCGCTCCGGGCCGTGGATTCCATGGCCTCCTGGAGACGGGTCAAGAGGCGCAGGGCTGTATCCGGGCGGCCTTCCGCCAGGAGGATGCGCACCAGGGCGAGATGCTCAACCTCACTCCCGGGATCAAGCTCACCCTCTGGGCTCAGCTCACGTCCGTCAGCCCAGCGGCGAGCCTCCTCCACCCTGCCCTGTGCCAGCCACAGCTTGGCCCGGGTAGCCCTCAGCCACAGCATGGAGCGAACCTCGAGGGGGTGTTGGTGGACGATCCGCTCCGACTCGTCCATGGCCCGGCTTGCGCCCCTGCTGTCGCCCTGTGCCTGGAGCACGATCGCCAGGAGAAGATGGCCGCACGCCAAAGAGTCCGCGATCCCCCATACGACGCTCGACTCGATCATCTTTTCTGCGAATAGCCTGGTGGACGCCAGATCATTCCACTCCAGATACAAGAGCCCGAGGCAAGCATATGCCTGCCCGGCAACAGGCGAGTTGTGGCGCACGGCGACATCCAGGGCCTCCCGGAAGCAGGCCTCCGCTTCGTGCAGGTGTCCCACCCCAAGGTGAAGCGATCCCAGCGAGGTGCGCGCTAGCACCTCGAGCATAACATTGCCACTGGAGCGAGCGAGGCCGACTGCCTCGAGTAGTGTGCTCTCGCAGCCCGGCAGGTCATCTTGGAGCAGGCAGCCCGTCCCCAGCATCACCATGAGCCCACAGCGGACGGCTGCATCCATCTGCGGCCAGGCGTTCAGCGCTGCGCGGGCCAGGCAAGCCGCGCCGTGCGCATCGCCCCGCATGTAGGCGAGCCAGGCCCGGACGGCAGCCATATGGCCCAGGATTTTGGTCTCAACTGCCGTACCGTCGCTTTCCAGCAACTGCCGTTCGGCTGCCTCGAGCTGGGCCTCAGCCGCCTGTGCATCCTGGAGCATGAGGGCCCAGGCGTAATAGATGCGCAGCCACGGGCGCCGCGCCATCGCATCCGCAGGCAGCATCCCGATCCACTTGCCCAGTGCCGCCAGATCGGCACGCAGCACCATCGGCCACGCGTTTTCTTCCACGATTTCGGCAGCTCGCTCGTGATCGCCTGCCAACAGCGCGTGGTGAGCCGCATCCGCCGGGAACCCGTTTCGCCCGTACCAGTCGCTGGCGCGGCGATGCAATTCGGCCAGATGAGCAGGCTCTAGAGAGGAGCGCAGAAGCTGTCTCAGGCAGTCGGCAAAGAGGTGGTGGTAGCGATACCAGCGCCGGTCGTCGTCCAGGGGCACGAGGAAGAGACTGGCGTGGTCGAGGCCTTCCAGCGTCTCCTGGGTATGGGAAGGGAGAGAGGGCCACCCGCCGGGGTGCCGGGGACCTGTCATGGAAGACCCGTTCGGCCGGCCAGATCGCGGCTGCTCTGGCACCCCCTGCTCCAGGACCGCGTCGCACAGAGGCGCGCTCATTCGCTCCAGGATGGAGGTGCGAAGGAGAAACTCCCGCACGGCATCCGGCTGGCGGCTGAGGACCTCTTCGACAAGATAGTCCACGACGTAGTGATGGCTGCCGCTGAAGGCAGTGATGAAGTGCGCTACCCGCTCCGGGCTGCGCCCCTGCAGCGACAGTGCCGCCAGCTGGACCCCGGCAGCCCAGCCCTCCGTACGTGACTCGAGGGCGGCGACCTGATCGGCAGCCAGGTCCAGGCGGTGCAGGGAGTTGAGGAAGGACGCCATCTCCTCGGACGTGAAGCGCAGGTCACGATCGCGGACTTCCGTCATTCGTTGGCGGACGCGCAGGCGCGGAAGAGGGAAGGGCGGGTCGGCCCGGGTCAGCACGGCTAGGTGTAGGTCCGGCGGAGCATGCTCCAGCAAGTAAACCATTGCCTCCTGGACAAGCCCGACGCTGACCAGGTGGTAGTCATCGAGAACCAAGATGACGGGCCGATCCAGGTCAGACAGCTCGTTGATCAATGGAAGGATCAGTGCCTCAGGACAGGCCGGTGTGGAGCGGAGTGGGAAGGCTTCCAGGAAGGCCTGCCCCAGCTCGAGGTGGAGTGCCTGTCGCAGCGCGGCTCCCAGGTAGGTCATGAAGCGGAGTGGGTCGTTGTCCGCTTCGTCCAGCGACAGCCAGGCAGAGGGCATGCCGGTGCCGTCCAGCCACTCCGTGACGAGCGTGGTCTTGCCGTAGCCGGCGGGCGCGACGATCAGGAAGAGCGCATGGCCTTTGCGCAGGCCGTCGTCGAGGCGCTGGGTCAGGCGGGGGCGTGCGATCCGGCTCGAAGCCGGGCGCGGCCTATGGAGCTTGGTCGCAAGGAGGGTGGAAAGCATGCTCGCTTCCCCGTGCTATCATGCCGTCCCAGCCACAACGGCAGAGGGCGTGGTCGCACCCTGCCGGCGGCAAGCCACCCGTCCGAGCGCTGTGTCTGTGTCGACGCGGCTCCGGCCCACCCTGAGCATCGAGCTCCCTCCGCCCCGTTCCGGCGTGCATCGAAGAGGTGGCTCGCTTGCCGGTCGAAAAGGCTGCCCAACCTCAGTCCATTATACAGCGGAAAGGGCTGCTTGGCAAGCGCGCATCAGCCGTCTATGGGCCGCAGCGGCATCCGGCCGCGCAGCCGCACCAAGCAAGTGTGGTCAGCCGTGAGGTTCGGCGGCCGAAAGCTGGAGCCAGTGTGCGCAGCGTGTCCCTTAGGCTGGGTGCCTCAGGGAAAATGCTTCAGCGGCGGCAACCCCAGCTCGGCACACACGCGGCGAGTGTCGGCAAGATGCTCTGCGGTTGGGCGCGCATACTCCAGGCACCAGAGCAGCTGGTGAATGGGGCGCCGCTGCTGGTACAGAGGCTCCACGGGACGGATCGTTTCGTAGGATTCCCAGAACTCGCGGCTGGACATGCCTCTCCAGAGATCGAGCCGCGCGAGGTCCGTCTCGTGATGGCCCGCCCACGCCTTGTCGAAATCAAGGATCGTAGCCAGATGCCACCGGCCGAGCCGGTGTTCAAAGAGGATGTTGTGCTGGTGTAGGTCCTCGTGGCAGAGGCTGGCCTCGTGAAGGTCCAGAAAGAGGGCTCGGTGTCTCTCCAGCACCAGCGAGAAGAGGTCGCTGAGCCGCGCGCTCTTGATGGCCTGGCGCGCGTGCTCCGCCAATGCCGCCAGGTAGGACCTTCCGCTGACTACACCCCCATCAGCAGCGAGCTCGCCAAAGGAAGGAAAACGGATCGAGTGCAGCAGCGCTACTGCCCTCCCTATCTGCCGGAAGGCATCGGACAGCTCCTCTGGGCTCAGCTGCGGGCGCACGACTGCCCACTCCTGCCCGGGAGTGTAGCTCTTGATGAAGTAGCGCCAGGGCACGTCCCGGTACGAGGTGTCGACAGCCAGCACTTCTGGCATGCGGATGTCTGTGCCGGCCGAGACAACCTGGTGGAGCATGGCGGTCCGGTCGAAGGGGCACGGCAGTGCGGCCTCTGGCCCCGCAAGCTTCATGACTGCTCGGACAGAGGGCCGGCGCAGCTCGACCAGGAGGACCATGTAGTCGTGCTGCCGGTTGCCGACCCGGCAGCCGGCCAACTCAACCTGCGTGCCGAATACCTGACGCAACAGCGGAAGCACTTGGTCGACAGAAACCACGCCCTCCCCCTTGACCGCCGGCGAGCCGGTCTCGCGCGGTGGTGTATCGCGCGTGGCGCTACTTTCCCGCACTGAACGAGAAGCGAATGGCCCTGCTCGGGCAGCCGTCGACGCAGGTCCCGCACAGGATGCACTCCGCGGCTTCCATGTCCCCCTTCTCGACCATGGCACTCACCTCCAAGCTCATCGGGCAGCCGCGGGTGCATGCCTGGCAGGCAGTGCACCTGTCTGGCTCGGCGACCAAGCGAAGTGCGGTCCAGCCAGCACGGTTGCGCAGCCAGCGGCCGAGAATCATGAAAGGCGCCATCCAGCAGACCACGTGGCAGCCCGCGCGCCGGCCGAAGAGGAGTGCCAAGCCGAGAAAGACGGCGATGACGACGAAATAGACCATGTACCAGTAGGGCTGGGTCACGGTCACGCCGCCCTCCAGCTGGTACAGGGGGTCGACCCTCCGGAGGCCGCCTGAGCGTACGGCCATAACGGCGATGAGCAGGATCCAGGGGATCCACACCGCCCACTTGATCCAATCTAGCCTACGCGATGCCCGCCTGGCCTGAACCGGCTCGGCGAGCTCCTGAAGCGCTCCAGCAGGGCAGGCCCAGCCGCACCAGAGCCTCCCAAACAGGAGGGAGGCCAGAAACATCAGGCCAAAGACAAGGGCGCTGGCACCAAGGACGCCCTCAGACGCGCCCTGGATGATGAGGACGGGCGAGAAGTAATAGAGTGTCAGTGGAAAGAGGAGGAAGGAGAGCAGGAGCAGGGCCTTGCGCACCCTCTGCCGCGTGGGAAGCTGCCTGACCTTGACCATAGGCCACCTCCGGCATCGATCTCTTGACCGGTGGCCGCGCCTCCGGCCGGATGCAGTCTAGCAGAGCAGGCGCCGGACGTCAAGGCGGCGGACGGTTGAACAGGCGGTCGGCCAGGAGCACCTGTCGGCTCCAGAGGGCTACGCCGCCGCGGGAATCCACTGAGGACGGCGGCACCCCATCCGTGCATCCTGGCTTCCTTGACAGAGTCTCGTCATTCCTGTATGCTATTGGTATGATGGTCATACCACCAGCTTGCCCGGATCTCGGGTAGAACAGGAGTCTCACGATGGCCGGCTCACCTCCGACGGCGCTGCAGTTCCTCTTGGGCCTCACTCCCATCCTGGTCGTCCTCATCCTCATGGTTTTGCTCAGATGGGGCGGTGCCAAGGCCGGCCCAGCCGGCTGGTTCGCTGCCCTGCTGATCGCGACCCTCGCCTTCAGGGCCGACGCCTCGCTGATCGCCTACTCGCAGCTTGAGGGCGTGCTCCTTTCGTTGTACGTCCTGTACATCATCTGGATGGCCCTGCTCCTCTACAAGATTGTGGACGAGGCGGGCGCCATCCGGGTGATTGCGCGGGGCATCGTGCGATTGACCCCCGACAAGCTTCTCCAGCTCCTGATCCTCTCGTGGGTCTTTTCGGCTTTTCTGCAGGGGGTGGCCGGCTTTGGTGTGCCGGTCGCCGTGGTCGCCCCGCTCCTCATCAGTCTGGGCTTTGGCGCGCCGCTGGCCGTGGCGAGCGCCTCGATCGGGCACTCCTGGTCCGTCACCTTTGGCGACATGGCATCCTCCTTCAACGCACTGATCGCCGCGACGGGTCTTGACGGCCTCGATCTGGCGCCCTGGTCGGGTGCCCTGCTGGGGATCGCCTGCCTGCTGTGCGGTTTGGCGGTGGCGCACGCCTTTCAGCGCGGTCGGGGCATCCTGCGCGGCGCATTGGCCATCGTGATCGTCGGTCTGGCGATGGCCGGAACCCAGTACCTCCTGGCGACGCAGGGGCTCTGGAACCTGGCCGGCTTTGGTGCCGGGATGGTGGGGCTGGTGGTCAGCGCCGCGGTCACCCGTATCCCATTCTATCGTCGCGCCGATGGTACGCAGCCCGCGGCCGAGCCGGCCGCGCCCGGCATGAGCCTCTGGGTCGCAGTCGCGCCCTACCTGCTCCTGATCGTGATCGTCACCGCAGCCGAGCTTTGGGAGCCCTTGCACAAGCTCCTCAACCGTGTCGAGGTGAGCGTGCCCTTCCCGCCGGCTGTCACGGGCCTGGGATGGGAAGTGGCAGCGCGCACCGGCAAGGAGATCAGCATCTTCGGCCACGCCGGCGCGCTGCTTGCCTACGCCTCGGTGGCCGCGTTCGTCATCTACGTCGCCACCGGTCACCTCAAGCCGAGGTCATGGCGAAAGATAGTGCGAGGCACTGTCCACAGCGCAGTTCCCTCCAGCCTCGGCATCGTCACGATGGTGGGCATGGCTACCATGATGTCCAACAGCGGCATGACCTATGTCCTGGCGCGCGGGCTGAGCGAGACGGTCGGCGGGCTCTTTCCCGTCATGTCCCCTTTTATCGGCCTGCTCGGTGCTTTTATGACGGGCAGCAACACCAACTCGAACGTGGTCTTTGCCGGCCTGCAGCAGACGACGGCAGCCCTGGTCGGGCTCTCCGTACCCCTCATCTTGGCCGCGCAGACAACGGGCGGTTCGCTGGGCAGTATGCTCGCCCCAGCGAAAGTCATCGTGGGCTGTAGCACGGCCGGCCTGGCAGGTCAGGAAGGCAAGGTACTGCGCATCACGCTGCTCTATGGGCTGGTCATCGCGGCTATCATCGGTACCCTGGTCTGGCTCTTCATCAGACTGGTCTAGCAGGAGAGAAACATGAATGCGCTCCGCTCCTTCTTCGGCAGGAAGAACAAGCCACTGCTACAGCTGGTTGCGCTACTGCTGCTGATCCTCGTACCCGCCCTGCTCTTCGCGGCGGCTGGCTCTGACGCTCCGGCAGGCCTCTACGCTCTCCTGGCGCTGCTGGCGATCGTCATGGGACTCACAATGGCGGTGAGTTGACCGAATTCGGCCCGATTGGCTATTGACAGCACAGGAGAACTGTGATATGATATGGTGGTATGGTGGTCATACCACCACGGCCAAGCCAGAGTTGGCGACAGAGAGGCAAAATGGACGATCCGACGCGTTTCTCGCCCGTATCTGAGCGAACACGGCTGTACCAGGCCGTGGTCAGTCAAGTCACCGAGCGGATCCTGGCTGACCACCTTCAGCCGGGAGACCGCCTACCCTCGGAGCGCGATTTGTCGCTCCAGTTGGGGGTCAGCAGAACCGCCGTGCGCGAGGCGATCCGGGCCCTGGAGGAGAAGGGCTTGGTTGAGGTGCGCCAGGGCTCTGGCACCTTCGTCCGATCGCCCGCGCCCGACTCAGTCTCGGCGTCACTGGCACTCTATTTGCACACCAACGTGGCGCGCTACCTTCAGCTCATGGACCTGCGCTCTATCCTGGAGCCCGAGATCGCCAGTCGACTCGCCCAGAGCGTAGAACCGGAGGACTTGGCACGCCTTCAGGGGCGCATCCTGCGGATGCATCAGCTTCTAGATTCGCCGAAGGAGTATGCCGCGGAGGATGCTGCGTTTCACATGGACTTTTACCGCGCGGCCAATAACGAAGTACTCCTCATGATCATGCAGCCGGTCATGGACCTCCTGGAGGAGGCCATGTCGGTGAGCTTCAGGGAGCCGGGCAGCTCGGAGAGCTCTCTGACTCTGCATGAGAAGATGGTCGAGCAAATCGCCGCCGGGGACGCTGCGGGAGCGCGAGCCACGGTCAAGCAGCTCCTAGCGCGCGGCGAGATGAGGATGAGGCACAGGAACTAGGGAATGCCAGGGGCTATGCCGCGCGATGATGCGCTGAGACATGTGGCCCGTCGGGAGCGATGTGCCATATTGGTCATCGACGTCCAGAACGACTTTTGCGCTGTGGGCGGGGCGTTTGACCGCGAGGGCCGGAGCCTGCGCGACATTCGAGCGATGCTGCCGGCCCTGGCGCGGTTTCTGCAGAGTGCACGGCAGGCCGGCGTGCCAGTCCTGTACATGAAGCACGAGCAGTCCTCGTCGCGGCTCTCTCCCTTGGTGAGGGAGCGCGATCGGCTACTCTTTGGCGACGGCGGGTACCCGGCTGCGGGCACGTGGGGCGCCGATGTCTGCCCCGAGGTGAGCCCGGCACCCGGCGAGCCACTGCTCGCCAAGACGTTCTACAGTGCTTTCTCCAACCCCGACCTGGTGCGGCTCCTCGCCGCTCACAAGGTGGAGACACTCGTCTTTGCCGGCGTGTTGACCAACGTCTGCGTGGAGACGAGTCTGCGCGACGCGGACACGCGCGATTACCATTCCGTGCTCGTGAGCGACTGTACCGCGAGCGACGTGCCGGAGCTGTACCGGGCCACCCTGGCCAATGTCGAAGGCTACTTTGGCTGGGTGTGTACGTCGGACGAGCTGCTGGCCCTCTGGAACGAAAGGAAAGGCAATCATGATCGCTGAGACGATACTGCTCGACGCCGAGGTCATCACGATGACCCGCCCCACGGCGCGTTCCGATGCGCAGGCAGTGGCTATTGCTGCGGGCAAGATCGCGGCGGTGGGGAGTAATGAGGAGATCCGCTCGATGGCCGGGCCCGGCACGGTGGTGCAGGGCCTCGGAGGCAGGCCGCTGCTGCCCGGCTTCATCGATACGCACGTGCACTTTATGCAGATGGGCCTTGGGTTGGTCGGCCCAAGTGCCTATGGTGTCACCTCAGCCGACGAGGTGTTGGCGGCCATTGCCCAGGCGGCTGCCGCCCGAGATCCGGAGGAGGTGATCCTACTGCATGGCTACGACGCGGGCGTGATGGACCGCCAAGTGACGGGGGCGGACCTGGACCGGGCTGCGCCGCGCCACCGGGCGATGATCGGCGACATTGGCGGCCATGCCTGTATCGTCAACGCCCGGGCATGGGAGGCACTGGCTCTTTCCCCGGACCTGGTGGGCATCCGCTGCGACGGAGCCGGCAAGCCGACGGGCCTCCTGGTGGCGCTGGCGAACAGTGTCGCGCGCTACCGCTTCTACGGCTTTGTCGAGGACGCGACGCGGGTGGAGGCACTGCACTGCGCAGCCGAGTTCACCGCCCGATTCGGGATCACCACGGTACATGCCTTGGAGGGCGGCAGCGCGGACGGACACGGCTGGCTGCCGGAGCGGGACGTCGAAGTGCTGCTCCAGGAGCGCGCGCGGCTCCCCATCGAGACCGTGGTCTATTTCCAGTCGACCGACGTGCCTCGGGCGCAGGGATGGCACCTGCCGCGTATCGGTGGCTGCCTGTACGTGGATGGAGCCTGGGGTGAGCACACCGCAGCTCTGATGCAGCCCTACGCCGACGACCCGACCACTCAGGGCGTGCTCTACTTCAGCGACGACGAGCTGAACGCGTACGTTGAGCGCGCGCACCTGGCAGGCCTGCAGATTTCCATGCACGCTATCGGCGATGCCGCCATTGAGCAGCTCCTGACCGCCTACGAGCGTGCGCTGGCGCGGCACCCTCGCAGCGATCACCGGCATCGCATCGAGCACTTCTCGCTGCCGACGTCCGGCCATATCGACCGTGTGGCGCGGCTGGGCGTGGCGGTCGCAATGCAGCCGAACTTTGCCTTGATGCCCGATACGGGCGCCTCCGACGACTACCAGTTCGCCAGCGCGCGCTTCGTCGGACTGGAACGCTTCAAGCGGCGGCACCCCTACCGCAGAATCGTCGATGCGGGCATCCTGGTGGCAGCCGGGTCAGATGCGGACGCGGGGGAGATGGGGCCGATGCTGGGCATACAGGCGGTGGTGAACCACCCCGACGCCGAGCGCCGGTTGACGGCCTTCGAGGCGATGACGCTGTACACCGCCAACGGCGCCCGCATCGGATTCGAGGAAGGCAACAAGGGAACCATCGAGCCCGGCAAGCGCGCCGATCTGGTCGTGCTGGGCCAGAACCCGCTGACGGCCGATCCGCGGACGCTCATCGACATCCTGGTCGAGATGACTGTGGTCGGCGGGCGGGTGGTGTATGAGGCAGGCGCCGATGCAGCGGGCAACGGTCGATAGGCGGCTGCCTTGATCATCGATTGTCACACCCACCTTGGAGCATCCGGCGATGACCGGGCGAAGGCGATCTGGGCGGAGAGCCGGCGCATCCCCGAGTGGGTCGTCGAAGCCTATCTGGAAGCGATAGGAAGCGTCGATAGCGCCATCCTCGCCGCCGCGCCGTGGGAGCCGGAGGGTCTGCAGGGCAACGGGGCCGTCGCTCGGTTTGCCAGGGAACACTCCAACGTCGTCCCCTTCCTGGTGATCGACCCGGCGAGCACGACCGCGCTTGCCGACCTGACCCGCGCCGTCGAGGAGCAGGGAGCCAGGGGGATCAAGCTGGGGCCCATCTACCAGGGCTTCCGGCCAGACAGAAAGCAGCACTTTCCGATCTACGAAGCTATGCAACGGCGAGGGTTGCCGATCCTCTGGCATCAGGGCAGCTCCTTTGTGGCCGTGCGTGGGCCGCTGGAGTGGGCCAACCCGGTCCTGCTGGACAGGGTGGCGCGCGCGTTCCCGGAGTTGAAGATGGTCGTCGCCCACCTGGGTTTTCCCTGGATCCGAGAGACGGTCGCTCTGGTCCGCAAGCAGCCCAACGTGTACACAGATGTCTCTGCCCTGGGCGGCCACACGTGGGTCCTCTACAACGGCCTGGTGGAGATCGTGCAGTATGGGGGGCAGGACAAGGTTCTCTTTGGGTCGGACTATGATGCCTGCACTTCGGCGCAGATGCAGGCTGCCCTCTGGGAAGCAGCCGCCATCCCCAGCGGCACCCACCTGCCGCCCATCCCGGCGGAGGTAGTGGAGGCCATCCTGCACCGGGACAGCCTCGCGATCCTGGGGATCGATGGCTAGGGGGTGCCGCACGCCATGACCGCCGACCTCATTATCCGCGACGCCAATGTATACACCATGGTGCGCCCAGGCCGCCGAGCGGAGGCTCTCGCCTTCCAGGCAGGGCGCATCGTCGTGGTCGGCGCCAATGCGGAGGTCGAGGCACTGGTGGGGCCACAGACACAGGTGCTGAGCCTGCCCGGGAGAACCGTCCTGCCGGGCTTTATCGACTGCCATGTCCACATGACGCAGACGGGGCTGGGTGCCCTAGGCACCAGCGTCTACGACGTATCGGACACCGGCACCGTCCTGCAGGTGGTGGCGGAAGCGGTGGATCGGGCGGCCCCCGGAGAAGCGGTGCTGGTGCACGGCTGCTGGTTCGGCGGCCTGGACCGGCCGGTGATTGCGGCCGACCTCGACAGGATTGCCCCTCGCAACCCGGTGATGGTTGCCGACGTCTCCGGGCACGGATGCCTGGTCAGCTCCCCTGCGTGGGAGGCGCTCGCCCTACCCTCCGGAATCGGTGGGGTGCTGCGCGATGGGTCGGGCTGCCGCAGCGGGCGACTGGTTGCCGAGGCCAACACACTGGCCCGCTACCGCTACTACGCGTCGATCGACGATGCCCAGCGGGCGGAAGCGCTGCAGCGAGCAGCCGAGATGGCGTTGCGCGTGGGGATCACCACGCTGCACGCACTGGACGGCGGTTGCGACGACGGCCATTCTTGGTTCCGCGAGCGAGACGCGGCTATGCTCCTCCAGGCGCAGGATCACCTTCCGGTTAGGACGGTGCTCTACCTGCAGTCGACCTGCGTGGAGACGGCAGTCGCCTGGGGTCTGTCGCACATTGGCGGCTGCGTGTGGCTCGATGGATCCTACGGCGATCACACAACGGCGCTGCTGGAGCCCTATGCCGACCGGCCTGACACCTGCGGCAAGCTCTATTTCGCCGACGACGAGCTCGAGGGCTTTGTCGAGCGGGCGCACCTCGCCGGGCTTCAGATCGCCATGCACGCCATCGGCGACGCGGCTATTCAGCAGCTTCTGGATGCCTACGAGAAGGTCCTAGTGCGACATCCACGCGCCGATCACCGCCACCGGATCGAACACTTCAGTCTGCCTACCGTGGCGCAGATTGACCGCGCCGCCCGACTGGGCGTCGCCCTCTCCATGCAGCCTAACCAGGCCGTCGTGCCCAAGGAAGCGCACCAGCATATGCCTGCCTCTATGCGCTACTTGGGCCCCGAGCGCTACGCCCGGCGCCACCCCTACCGCCGCATCCTGGATGCCGGCTGCCTAGTGGGCGGAGGCTCTGACAGCGATCCGAAGCCGATGGGCCCGCTCATCGGCGTGGAGGCGCTGGCGGGCCATCCGGACGACGACCGCCACCTCTCGGCCTACGAGGCGCTTTTGCTCTATACGGCCAGCGCGGCGCGGCTCGCTTTTGAGGAAGACCAAAAGGGTACACTGGAGCCGGGCAAGCTGGCTGACTGCGTGGTTCTTTCCGCCGATCCATTGGCGGCTGACCCAGACACGATCAGTCAGATTCCGGTGGATATGACCTTGGTCGCCGGCAGGATTGCGTACAGGCGGCCCGGGAACGACGCATGAACTGAAAGGGGGGATGTGCACGCGCTGACGCAGGAATTGATGGCTCGTGGTCAGCCAATACGTCGGAGGACGACCTACAGCCGGCGGGGACGGGGGATCTCGCCAGCGCCAGTTCGTCCGATACAGAACGGTAGTCACTCAGGAGGACAAACCAATGAAACGGTTCCCAAAGCTCTCGATTCTCATTACATGCCTGTTGTTGGCTTCTCTTCTGCTGGCCTGCGGAGGCACGCCGACCGAAGAGCCGGCGGCTCCCGCCGAGGGGCAGCAAACCGAACCCACCGCCGTCCCGGAGCCGGTCGCGACTCAGGGCGGGACGCTGGTCTTTGGCATGAGCTATGAGCCGGCCACGCTCGATCCGCACGTGGGTAGCTCCTACGAGGGCGCGACGGTCGATCGCGCGGTGTTTGACACCCTGGTCCGCCAGGACACCGACGGCACCTTCCATCCCGGGCTCGCTGCGAGCTGGGAGATCTCGGAGGATGGACTGACCTACACGTTCCATCTGAAGGAAGGGGTCAAGTTCCACGACGGGACCCCCTTCAACGCCGAGGCGGTCCAGTTCAACTTTGACCGCATCATTGCCCCAGAGACTGCCTCGGAGCAGGCGATCGCCCTGGTGGGGCCCTATGCCTCGGCCGAGGTCGTGGACGATCAGACCGTCAAGCTGATCCTGAGTGAGCCTTTTGGGCCATTCCTGAGCGGCATTGCGCAGCCCAATATTGGCATCGTCTCGCCAACCGCCGTGGCCAAGTACGGCGACCTCTTCGCCGACAATCTAGTCGGCACCGGCCCCTTCCTCTTCAAGGAGTATGTACGAGCCGATCACATCACCGTCGTCCGCAACCCCGACTACAACTGGGGCTCAGACCTGTTCGATCACGCCGGGCCGGCCTACCTGGACGAGATCCAGTTCAAGTTCATCGAAGAGGCCCTGGTTCGCTCCGGCACGTTGGAGACCGGTGAAACCAACCTGATCAACGACGTGGCACCGGACGATTTTGTGAGGTTCGATGCAGACGCCAAGTATGCCACCTACAATATCATCCAGCCCGGCACGCCTCTGGCTGTGGCGATGAACGTCAACAAGCCGCCCCTGGACGACGTCAAGGTGCGCCAGGCGATCGAATACGCGATCGACAAGAAGGCGATCGTGGATACGCTCTTTGCCGGCCTCTATGACCTGGCCTACAGCCCTCTCACCCCAAACACACTGGGCTACTGGAAAGGCTCCGAGGAGCTCTACGCGTACGACCCCGAGAAGGCCAAGAGCATGCTGGCAGAGGCCGGATGGACGGACTCGGACGGCAACGGAATCCTGGACAAGGGAGGCACGCCCTTCAAGATCACGTGGCCGACCTTCAAGTGGCAGCGCATGAACGAGATGGCCACCGTCATGCAGGCGCAGCTCATGGAGGTTGGGATTGACCTGTCGGTGGATGTCGTCGGGTTCTCGGCCATGTACGAAGCCGCCAACAAGTGCGAGCACAACATGGTGCACACTGGGAACACGGACGCCGACCCCAACGCACTGAGTATCGTCTACAACTCGGCAAACGTGGGCAACGGCTGGGCATGGTCGTGCATGAAGGATGACGAGATCGATCAGCTCCTTAAGGAAGGCCGCACGACTACCGATCCCGCGGCGCGCATCCCGATCTACGAAAAGCTCCAGCAGCGAATCCTCGATCTGGCGCTGGTCATTCCGATCCGGCAGTTCACCAACCTGCTGGCCTCGGAGGCGACCGTGCAGGGACTGCGCTTTGAGCCGATCGGCTTTGCGCCCGAGTTCTACGACGTGCACATCGAGAAGTAGGAATGGGAGGAGGGACCTGGAGGACCGGCCGGTCCTCCAGGCATCCAGCATGGAGCGCTACCTGTGATCCCTGAACTCGTCCTGGTCGGTGGCCCTGTCCTCACGATGGCACGCGCGAGCGGCGCACCGCCCCGCGCGGTGGCGATCGCGCAGGGCCGCGTTGTCGCCGTGGGGGCAGAGGGCGAGATTCGCCCGATGGTAGGCCCAGGCACCCGAGTTGTCGAGCTCGATGGCAAGGCACTCCTGCCAGGGTTCGTGGATACGCACGTGCATCTCTTCCAGACTGGCATGGGGCTCCGCGGGCCCGACCTGTCGGGCTGTAACACAGTGGACCAAGTGCTGGAACAAGTGCGTGCCGGCTTGGAGGGGCAGCCGGGCGATCGCCCCGCCTTCTTCCACCGATGCTTCCTGGCTGGCCTTGACCGGCCCCTATCACGCTGGGACCTCGACCGGCTGGGCCACCCCGCCCCACTGGGTGTAGGCGACCTGGAGCTGTCCCGCTGCGTAGTGAACAGCACCGCCCTGAATGTGCTGCGCATCCCACCGGCGACCATGGGTCTGGATCTCTCGGAGCCGGGCGGCGCGCCCTCGGGCCGGATGGCGGAACAGGCCCATGTCGCGGCGCGCGCCTTTTTCTACGACACCATGGACGAGGCGCTCCGCCTCGAGTGCCTGCACCTTGCCTGTGATCAGGCACTCCAGGCTGGCGTCACCACGGTGCACGCCATTGAGGGGAGGGAGGCGTTCGGCTCTCGCGATCTCCCGGTGCTCGCCGGGCTGCGCGACAACCTTCCACTCCGCGTCGTGCTCTACAGCCAGAGCGCCGATCTATCTCGCGCTCTGGAGCCCGGCGTGTGCGGCATCGGCGACTTGTGGGTCGACGGGGCCTACGTGGACCGCAGTGCAGCTCTGAACGAGCCGTACGCCGACGATCCAACTACCCGTGGGCATCTCAACTACACGCCAGCGGAGCTTGAGAAGCTAGTATTCCGTGCCAATGCCCTGGGCCTGCAGGTGAGCTTTCACGCCATCGGCGACGCAGCCATTGAGCAGGTGCTGGATGTCTATGAGCGCGTCGGGCAACGCAGCCCGGACCTGGCGGAGAAGCGCCCCAGGATCGAGCACTTTTCGCTGGCGACGGAGGCGCAAATCGAGCGGGCGGCGCGGATGGGCGTGGTCGTGGCAATGCAGCCAGCAATGAGTGCCGGCACACAGCCGCTTGTCGCACGCCGGCTTGGAGAGGAGCGCGCCCGTCGACGCCACGCTTACCGGCGTATCGTCGACGCCGGGTTGCTTGTCGGAGGCGGTTCGGACAGCGACGTGACGCCCATCTGCCCGCTGACCGGCATCCACGCGGTGGTTAATCAGAAGGAAGAGAGCCGCCGGCTCACCGTCGATGAGGCGCTCGCGCTCTTTACCATCAACGGGGCAAAGCTGGCCGCCGAAGACGATACCAAAGGAACTATCGTGCCCGGCAAGGCGGCCGACCTGGTCGTGCTGGGCCGGGATCCACTCTCCGTCGATCCGTCCGAGATTGCGGATATCCCTGTAGACATGACGCTCGTGGGAGGAGACATCAAGTGGCAGCGGCCTGGCGTATGGCCGGCGGCCTCTCACGGGCCAGGAGGAAACAATGCGCGTTGATTGTCACAGCCACCTGGGCGACCTCACCGATTTCGCGGCCGCCGAGTACTGGAAGACGCACCACCGGGTCCCCGATTGGGTCGCCGAGCCGTACCTGGAGGCGATGCAGACGGTTGACCGGGCCATCATCCTGTCGCACTGGGGGCCGCCCAGCATCAACAGCAATGAGGTGGTCTGCCACTTTTGCCTGGAGCACCCCAGGTTTGTGCCCTTCTACAACATCGATCCCAGGACGCCGACGGTGCTGACCGACCTGGACCGGCTTGCCGGCGAGATGGGGGGCAAGGGCATCAAGCTGGGGCCGATCTACCAAGGTTTCCAGCCAGACGACGAGGCATACTTCCCGGTCTACGCCAAGATCTCAGCGCTCGGACTACCGATCCTCTGGCATCAGGGTTCATCGTTCGACGCGCGGGTGGGGCCGCTGGAGTGGGCCAGTCCTGTGCTCTTGGACAAGATCGCACGGGCCTTTCCCGATCTGAAGATGATCGTCGCCCACCTGGGCTTTCCGTGGATCCGGGAGACCATCGCATTGGTCCGCAAGCAGCCGAACATCTGGGCCGACGTTTCCGGACTGCGCCTGCGCACCTGGATCCTCTACACGGCGCTGGTCGAGCTCCTTCAATACGGCGGCGAGGACAGGGTCTTTTTCGGCACTGACTTTCCCTGGTTCACGCCCGCCGAGTGCCGCCAGGGCCTCTACGAGGCTGCCGCCATCCCAAAGGACTCGAACATGCCCCCGCTCCCAGAAGAGGTAGTTGACGATATCATCGAGCGGGACGTTCTGGGAGTCTTGGGAATAGGATGACCGTTGCTTCGAGAGATCATGGGCGCCTGGCCTCCATCGTGCTTTGGGGATGCACATTGACGACTGAGATGGATCGATTCGACAAAAAGGGGAGAAAAGATGAAGTCGCATAAGATGTTGAGCCTGTGTATCGCGTTGCTTCTTCTTGCCCTGGCGCTGGCGGCATGTAGCCCCACGCCGGAGCCCACAGCCGTGGAGGAAGTGCTGACCGAGGTCGTAGCCGAGCCGACGGCGGTAGTCGAGGAGCCAACGGCTGTGGCGGAAGAGCCCACGGCAGAGCCAGAGACGGGAGCTTGCCCAGCGGAAGGCGGTCAGCTGGTCGTCGGCTTGTCTTGGGAGCCATCGAAGATAGACCCGCACCGCACGGCCGCCGAGAACGGCGTCCTGCCGATCATGCAGGCGTGCGAGACGCTGGTAATCAACGATGGCACTGGCAACTTTGTCCCGGGCCTCGCCGAGTCGTGGGAATTGTCCGATGACGGGCTGAGCCTGACGCTGCACCTGCGCGAGGGAGTCCTCTTCCACGACGGCACGCCCTTCAATGCCGATGCCGTCAAGCACAACCTCGACCGCATCATGGACCCCGCCACTGAGTCGGAAGAGGCAATCGGGCACCTGGGGCCCTACGCGTCTACTGAGGTGGTGGACGACAACACGGCTATCGTACACATGTCCGAGCCATTTGCTGCCCTCCTCGACGGCCTGTCCGTTGGCTGGGTCTGCATGGTATCGCCGACCGCTGCGCAGCAGTGGGGACCGGCCGACTTCCAGGACCACTTTGTCGGCACCGGGCCTTTCGTCTTCAAGGAATGGAAGCGAGCGGAGTACATCCTGTTGGAGAAGAACCCGAGCTACTGGGGTGGGCCGGAGTTCTTTGCGCACCACGGCAACGCCTGCCTCGACTCCGTGATCTTCAGGTTCGTGGGTGAGGCGACGGTGCGCACGGGCACTCTGCAGACGGGCGAGATCATGGTCGCCCAGGAGTTGTCTTCGACCGATGTGGAGCTTCTCAAGACTGATCCCGAAGTGGAGATCAAGATACTGCCGGCACCTGGCACCGGAATCTTCCTGGTGTTCAACGTCTCCAGGCCTCCGCTGAATGATCTCAAGCTCCGCCAAGCAATAGAGTTCGCCGTCGACCAGACAGCGCTGACCCAGCTCATCTACCAGGATACGGCCGCGCCCACCTATGGGCCGCTCTCGAGCGTCACGCCCTGCTACTGGGCAGGCGCCGAGCAACTCTACCCGTATGACCCGGAGAAAGCCAAGGCACTGCTTGAGGAAGCCGGTTACGTCGATTCCGATGGCGACGGGGTCCGCGAGAAGGATGGCACCAACCTCGTGCTAAAGTTCGTGACGCACGGCGGCTTCCCGACCTACCGCGACCCATCGCCGATCTTCCAGGCGCAGTTGGCCGAGGTCGGTCTCCAGGTCGATCTGGAGAACGCGGCCGGCGCTGCCTGGATGGAGGCAGGACGCACGGGTACTACCGACATCTCGATCGTCGACTGGCGCGCGACCGACCCAGACACCAACCTCCGCTTGCCCTTCCACTCCAGCAACTCCGGCGCTTTCGCTTGGAACCACCACGCCAACGCGGAGCTTGACAGCTTGATCATGGAAGGCTCAGTGACACTCGATCCGGCCGCACGGTGCCAGGTATACGAGAAGGTGCAGCAGATCATCATGAACGACGCGATGATCAAGCCACTGCACGAGTTCTCTGCGGTGTGGGGCGTGCGCAAAGACGTCCAGGGCCTCGTCTTCAAGACGCTGGAGCCCTCGATGTTCTGGGCATATGGCGCCTACCTGGGCGAGCCCGCAACTGGAGTCAACCCGCCAACGGTGGTGTCCGAAGAGCCCACAGCCGAGCCGGTGGGCACCACCTGCCCCAAGCAGGGTGGGCAGCTCGTTGTCGGTCTGTCGTGGGAGGCCTCTTACATCGACCCGCACATCACGGCCGCAGAAAACGGCGTGCTGCCTCTCATGCAGGCTTGCGAGAGCCTTCTGATCCACACGGCCTCCGGCGACTATGTGCCCTGGCTGGCCAAGTCATGGGAGGTCTCGGACGATGGGTTGAGCTACACCTTCCACCTGCAGGAGGGGGTGCAATTCCACGACGGCACACCCTTCAACGCCGAGGCGGTCAAGTACAATCTCGAACGTATCATGGATCCCGAAACCAAGTCCGAAGAAGCCATCGGACATCTGGGACCCTACAAGAGCACGGAGGTCATAGACGACCACACCGCCGTCGTGCATCTCGCCTCGCCCTTCTCCCCCTTCCTGGATGGCGTGTCCATCGGCTGGACCTGCATGGTTTCTCCTGCCGCGGCCGAGCAGTGGGGAACAACCGATTTCCAGGATCACTTTGTCGGCACCGGACCCTTCATCTTCAGGGAATGGAAGCGGGGCGAGTATATGCTACTGGAAAAGAACCCTTCCTACTGGGGAGGGCCCGACTTCTTCAAGCACCATGGCAACGCCTGCCTCGACTCCATCCTCTTCAAGTTCGTGGGCGAGGCTTCGGTGCGCACGGGCACGCTCCAGACGGGTGAGATCATGGTCGCCCAGGAGCTGTCGTCGCCCGATGTCGAGCTGCTGAAGCAAGATCCCAACGTCTCGGTCCAGGTCCTGGCGTCCCCGGGGACGGGTGTCATGCTGCTCTTCAACATGGCACTCGCTCCGACGGATGATCCTAAGATCCGCCAGGCGCTGGAATATGGGATCGACCAGACCTCGCTGGCTCAGTTGATCTACCAGGACCTGATGAGGCCCACCTACGGACCGCTCACCAGTGTCACGCCCTGCTACTGGTCCGGCGTCGAGGAGCTGTATCCGTTTGACCCGGAGAAAGCGAAGGCGCTCCTGGAGGACGCCGGCTGGACGGACGGCAATGGCGACGGGGTGCGCGAGAAGGACGGGACAGACCTGGTACTCAAATTCGTGACCCACGGCGGCTTCCCAACCTACCGCGATCCGGCGCCGATCGTGCAGGCAGAGCTAGCCGAGATCGGCGTCCAGGTCGACATCGAGAACGCGGCCGTTGCCGCCTGGCTCGAGGCCGGGCGCTCCGGCACCACGAACATCGGAGTCGTCGATTGGCGTGCCGCCGACCCAGACACCAACCTGCGCCTGGTGTTCCATTCCGAGAACGTCGGCGCCTTTGCCTGGAACCACCACAGCAATGCCGAGCTCGACGACCTGCTCGAGCAGGGCATGACCGTCACCGACCAGGCGCAACGCTGCCAGATCTACGAACAGGTCCAGCAGGTCATCATGAACGACGCGATGATTAAGCCGCTTCACGAGTATGCCGCCGTGTGGGGCGTGCGCTCGGAAGTCAAGGACCTACAGTTCAAGGGCCTGGAGCCATCCATGTTCTGGGCATTTGACGCATACCTGGACCAGTAACCTGGTCTCTGCCCGGTGGGCGGAGAAGGGCTGAACGGCCCCTCCCGCCCACCGGACGAGCGCCGAGACGGTCGTGGGATAGGCCGGCGGCGGGCGAAGAGAACTATGTGGCGACAAATCGTTCGGAGGCTTCTCCTTTCCATCGTGGTGCTGTGGATTGTGGCGACCGCGACCTTTGCCATGATGCGATTCCTGCCAGGTGACCCGGTGGCTGTCATGCTCCAGAAGAGCGGCGGTTCCGCGGAGAGGATCGCGCAGCTGCGCGAACAGCTTGGGCTCAACGAGCCGTATCCAGTGCAGTATGCCAAGTTCCTCGGCGGGCTGGTGCAGGGCGATCTCGGCAAGTCGCTCTTCACCGGGCGACCGGTAACCGAGATGATCCTGGAGCAATTCCCGGCGACCCTGGAGCTGGCGGCGGCCTCGCTACTCGTCGGTGTCGTCGTCGGCGTCGGGCTCGGGCTCATATCGGCCCTCAAGGAGGGCTCCTGGATCGACAATGCCTCGATGATCTTTGCCGTGGCGGGCGTGTCTATGCCCAGCTTCTGGGCCGGGCTACTCCTGATCTTTCTCTTCTCCCTCACGCTAGGGTGGCTGCCCGCCACTGGGCAGGGGGGCATCCAGCGGCTGATCATGCCCTCGCTGGTCCTAGGTTTTAGCGTGGCGGCCACCATCGCCCGGCTGACGCGCTCCAGCATGGTCGAGGTAATGCGCAAGGAGTACATCACGACCGCGCGCGCCAAGGGCCTCATGGAACGGCTGGTCATCTCGCGTCATGCGCTCAAGAACGCCCTGATCCCAATCCTCACCATGGTCGGCCTCGAGGTCGGCTGGCTGCTGGGCGGCGCCGTCGTAACCGAGACCGTCTTCTCCCGGCAGGGAATTGGGCGCATGGCCATCCAGGCAGTGCTGCAGAAGGACTTTCCCCTGGTACAGGGGACGGTCCTCTTCGCAGCCTTGTTCTACATGGCTGCCAACCTGGTCGTCGACATCCTCTACATGTTCGTCGACCCACGCATCCAAACACAGTAGGCAGAGATGAGCGATCAACCTCAGGACTCCGTCGTATCCCGATGGGGCGGTGACCCAGCCGACGCCAGGGTGAAGCCGATCAGCCCCTGGAAGATGACGTTCCGGCGAGTGGCCCGCAATCGCGGAGCGGTCATCGGCCTGACCATAACTCTATTCTGGATTGCCTGTGCTCTGCTGGCGCCGGTGCTCTCGCCCTACGATCCGATCAAGATGTCGCCGCCGGACCGGCTGAGCGCGCCTAGCGCTGAGCACTGGCTCGGGACGGACCTCTACGGCCGTGACCTGCTTAGCCGCGTGATCTGGGGCACCCGCCTGTCGCTGCGTGTTGGCATCCTCTCGGTCGCCATCGGCGCAGTGGTAGGCACCATCATGGGGCTAGTCGGCGGGTACTTTGGCCGGGTGGCCGACGAGGTCATGATGCGCATCGTAGATGCCATGCTGGCCTTCCCCGGCATCCTGCTCGCACTCGTGATTGTGGCCTTCATGGGGCCCGGCCTCAACAACGTAATCGTTGCGGTTGGCATTGGCCAGGTCCCCTCTTTTGCGCGCCTGGTCCGTGGGTGCGTCCTTGCCGCGAAGGAAGAACTCTATGTGCTCTCGGCCACGGTCATCGGCTGCCGGACCTCTCGGATTGTCGTCCGCCACATCCTGCCCAACATCGCGGCACCCTTGATCGTGCTGGGGACGCTGAGCGTCGCGTGGGCCATCCTGGGCGCCGCTTCCCTCAGCTTCCTGGGGCTGGGGGCCAAACCGCCTACACCTGAGTGGGGGACGATCCTGAGCGAAGGGCGGGACTATTTGCGGGTGGCGCCCTGGATCACCACCTTCCCGGGGCTCGCGATTATGACCCTCGTCATCGGCGTGAACATGATGGGCGACGGGCTGCGCGTTGCCCTCGACCCGCGCATGAAGGTGGGGTAGGAGGAAGCCTTGGACAAGGTCCAGATCCTGATTTCCTTTGACCTGCGGCCCGGGCTCGAGCAGGAGTATGCCGAGTTTGTCACCAACAACGGCCTGCCCTTCTGGCGGGCACAGCCCGGCGTCCTTTCGGTGCGCGGCTACCGGAACATCCTGGGCGCTTCGCCGCGGATTGTCTCGGAAGTGGATTGCGAGAGCTTGGAGGCAGCCGTGCGCATCCTGGCAAGGTCTGAGTACCAAGCCATTGTGGAGCAGCAAGCTCGCTTTGTCACGGGACGGTCCGTGCTGCTGCTGGCGCCCACCGGGCGGACGCGGGAATAGTGGGGGAGAAGGATGCCACCTATCCTTGAGCTTGGAACCCTCTCTCTGCAGCGCGGGCAGAAGGCCGCCGGTAGCCTCCCGGTGGCACCGCGTGGTGACGGCACGTCTGTGATCCTGCCGCTGCTCGCCGCAGTAGGCAGCGAAGAGGGGCCCACACTGGTCGTGAGCGGTGGGGTGCACGGCGACGAGTACGAGGGACCGCGCGCCATCCAGCTCCTCTGGCAGCAGCTGGACACGTCACAGATGCATGGGACGTGGATCGGGGTGCCTGCGGTGAACCTGCCTGCCTTCGAGGTGGGGCGGCGTGAAAGCCCGGTCGACGGAGTGAACATGAACCGCATTTTCCCGGGTCGGCCGGAGGGGTTCCTCAGCGACCGTATCGCGCACGCCTTCATGGAGCAGGTAGTAGCGCGCGCCGACTTCTACCTGGACATCCACGCGGGCGGCAATGGCTTCTCCATGGTGCCGACCATCATCTTCCTGGAGTCCGGCAACGAGGCCTTCAGGGCGCGTGAGCGTGCGTTGGCGCGGGCGGCCGGCGTGGAGGTGCTTTGGAAGGGCACCGGAGGGTGGTCGTCTGCCCATGTGGAGGCGGTGCGCCGCGGCATCCCGGCAATACTGGCCGAGATCGGCGAGGAGGGGCGCTGCAAGAGGGAGCGCCTTGACCTGGCAATGCGCGTCATCCACAATGTCATGATTCATGCTGGAATTCTGCCCGGCGAGCAGGCGCTCCCGGAGCGGTGGAATGTGGTGTCCGGCACTTATATGCAGAGCGGCGCGGGTGGCTGCTTCTACGCTTCTGCCCAGGCGGGCGATTGGGTGCGCGAGGGCGAGAACCTCGGCACCATCATCAACCTGTGGGGCGAGCCGATGGAGAGCGTGACTGCCCCGCACGATGGTCTGGTTGTCTCCACTCGTACCTTTCCCTCCATCCGGCCGGGGGAGTGGACGACCTTTGTAGGCAAAATACTCGAGACATGGGAGTGAAAGAGAGACAGATGAGAAGCAATTATGCCATTCAGGCCAGCCCTCGCTTTGGCGTGCTCACCGAGCAGCAAAAGGAGGAGATCCATTCCGCCAGTCTGGAGATTCTGTGGCGGACCGGTACGCGGATGTACAGCCCCGAGGCACTCGAGCTGCTGCGGTATGCCGGGGCAGATGTCTCGGATGGCAACTTGGTGCGCATTCCCCCCCACCTGGTGGAGTGGGCCCTGCGCACCGCACCTCCGCGCGTGATCCTCGCCAACCGGAACGGCGAACGGAGCGTGGCGCTGGAGGGCTACAAGACCTACTATGGCACCGGCTCGGACTGCCCCAACATCCTTGACCACGAGACGGGCCAGCGTCGCCCTTACCTCAAGGCAGACATCGAGAAAGGCATCCGCCTGTGCGACGCTCTGCCCAACATCGACTTTGTCATGTCGATGGGCTTGGCCTCTGACGTTCCGATCAAGACGTCCGACCGGCACCAGTTCCAGGCCATGGTCCTGAACACGGTGAAGCCGATCGTCTTCACGGCTCACGATCTGGACGGCATTCGGGACATCGCCAGCATGGCTGCAGCAGCCGTCGGCGGGATGGACGAGCTGCGCCGCAACCCAACTCTCATCCTCTATGCCGAGCCTACGACACCCCTCGTGCACACGCGCGAGTCAGTGGAAAAGCTGCTCTTCATGGCTGAGAACAACCTCCCGGTGCTCTACGCTCCCGGGATGCTGCGCGGTGGCACCGCACCGGTGACACTGGCGGCCTGTCTCGCGATAGCCAACGCCGAAAGCCTGACCGGGTTGCTCGTCTCGCAGCTCAAGCGCGAGGGAGCGCCTCTGGTCCTGGGCGGCGGCGCGTTGGTGATGGACATGCGGACGATGGTCAGCTCCTACGGTGCACCCGAGCTGCAGCTGGCGGGCGCTGCGCTGGCCGAGATGGCCCACTACTACGGCCTACCCCGCTTCTCGAGCGCTGGCGCGAGCGATTCGAAGATCGTGGACCAACAGGCGATCGTCGAGGGCACCATCTCGATCCTGATCCAGGGCCTGTCTGGCTCGAACCTGGTGCACGACGTCGGCTTCTTGGAGTGCGGCCTGACCAGCTCCTATGAGATGCTGGTGGCTATGGACGAAGTGATCGCCATGGCCAAGCAGATCATCAAGGGAGTCGAAATCAATGATGACACGCTCGCGCTGGACGTGATCCACAAGGTCGGCCCAGGCGGGAGCTTTGTCGCCGAGAGCCACACCGCGAAGCACTTCCGCGGCGTCTGGTTCCCGAAGCTGCTCAATCGGCAGAATTACGACACCTGGGCAGCGGAAGGCCGGCAGACGATGGGCGATCGGACGCGCCAGAAAGTCCGCGACCTCCTGGCTACGCACCAACCACAGGCACTGCCGGCGGCCGTCGTAGAGGAGATTCGGGGCGTTGTGCAGAAGGCAGATGCTCGGCTTGCCGGCTAGAGGCAGCGGCGGAAGCGGCACCCCTAGGGTCGCCTGGTGCAGGGAACTGGGACGATGGAAAAGGTCCAGGTCACGGCAGTTGGCCTGCTGAGGGCCACGCTTCCGGGCAAAACCGCGGTCGAGCCGGGGCAGACGGTCGCGCAGGTAGTGTCAGCCCTTGGGCTCACCACCGGCGAGGGGATCATCCCCCTCGTCAACGGCGCCCTGGCCTCGTGGAGCACGCTGCTCCACGAGGGCGACCGGCTCGAGCTCGTACAGAGCGTGGGTGGGGGCGCCTGATGGCGCCAGGTGCGCCAAAAACCGACGGAGGACAGAGCATGAGCAGGCAGGACACCCTAGGTGGGACGCATGGCCGGATTGCACACGTCGATCTGACGCTGGGCAAGGTGCGAGTCGAGACTCCAAGTCTCGACATCTATCGGAGGCTCGTAGGCGGACGCGCGTTGGCCGCGTACCTCCTTTTGCGAGATATGCCGTCGGGCGCAGACGCGCTGGGTCCCGACAACATACTGGTCTTTGCCCCGGGCATCCTGCAGGGTACGAACCTGCCGGGCACGGGGCGCCATGGCATCGCCGCCAAGTCGCCGGCAGGCGGCGCCATCGCGAGCAGTGAGGCAGGCGGCTGGTGGGGACACGAGCTAAAGCGAGCCGGACTGGACGCGCTCGTCGTACACGGGCATGCCGAGCAGCCGGTGTACCTGTGGATCACGGATGGCAACGTCGAGATTCGGCCGGCAGGGCACCTGTGGGGCAAGGAAACGGGACCGGTCGAGGCACTCATCCGCAGCGAGCTGTCTGACGACAAGGTGCGCGTGGCCCAGATCGGCGTCGGCGGTGAGAATCAGGCGCGGATCGCGTGCGTCATGCACGACGTCAACCGCGCCGCGGGCCGGGGCGGCCTGGGGGCTGTCATGGGCAGCAAGAGGCTGAAGGCAGTCGCGGTGCGTGGACGGAAAGCCGTGCCGGTAGCCGACCGCGCCCCTCTCGCCGAGTTGGGCAAGTGGCTCGGCAGCGTGTACGAGGAAGAGATGGTGTGGGCAGTGAAGCGCGGCACCATCGGCGGAATCATCAACCTGGGCAAGATCGGCGCCCTGCCGACCCGGAACTTTCGCGATCCGATGTTCGACGGGCGCGAGGGGATCAGCGGCGCGCTGATGATGGAGACCATCCGCACCGGTCGCGATACCTGCGCCGTCTGCCCAGTCAGGTGCAAGCAGGTGGTGGAGTATCACGACCCAGCCGGACGCTATAGCCTCGACCCCATCTACGGCGGCCCGGAGTATGAGTCGATGGCAGCCTTGGGTTCCTACTGCTGCGTGAGCAGCCTGCATGCCATGGCCAAGGCCAATGAGAGGTGCGCTGCCTACGGGCTGGACACCATCTCGGCGGGCAGCGTCATCGCCTTTGTGATGGAGTGCGTCGAAAAAGGGCTACTGACGGCTCAGGATACAGGCGGCTACCTGCCGCAGTGGGGAGACGGCGATGCCATGCTGCAGGGGATCGAGATGATGGCGCGCTCCAGGGGCTTCGGCGCCAAGATGTCCGGTGGCGTGCAGCGGCTGGCAGCCGAGGTCGGCCGCGGCAGCGAGGAGCTGGCAATGCACGTCAAGGGCGTGGAGCTGCCGATGCACGAGCCCCGCCTGAAGGCAGGTATGGGCCTCGGCTACGCGGTAGCGCCGGTGGGAGCCGACCACATGATGGACATCCACGACACCAGCTACAGCGCGCCGGGCGGAGCTCTGGAGCGCGTCAATGCGGTCTACCCGGTGGGTCCGCTGCCGCCGGGCGACCTGGGAGCGGAGAAGGTCAACCTCTTCTACCACGAGGTGAACTGGCAGCACTTCCTCGACTGCGCAGTGGTGTGCATGCACTATCCGTACGACTACCAGCAGATGGCGACCGCTCTGACCGCAGCCACCGGCACAGAGTACACCATCCGCGACGTGCTCGCCGTCGGCGAGCGAGCCCAGACTCTCAGTCGCCTCTTCAACTACCAGGAGGGCCTGACCGAGAGCGATGACCGGCTCCCGCGGCGTGTCATGAAGCCCTTTGACTCGGGGCCACTGGCGGGCATCGAGATCACGCCCGAGTCCTTTGCCACGGCCCGCCGGAGCTACTACGAGCTGATGGGATGGGACCCAGACACCGGCCGGCCCACGCCGGAACGGGTGGCGGCCCTGGGGCTTGCAGGCCTAATCTAGTCTCTCGGCCGCGCTGCGTTGCCGCGCGGCCCTATGCAGCAGGACCAACAACGATTGGAAGGGAGCAATTCGCAATGACAGAGTACAAGATGACCAAGTCGGCTGAGCTTTTCGCGCGCGCGCAGAAGTCGCTGCCCGGCGGGGTCAACAGCGTGGCGCGGCTGGCGCCACACGACGTGCTGCCGCATCCGCCCTACTTCACCCGAGGCAAGGGGTCGCATATCTGGGATGTGGACGGACACGAGTACGTGGACTTTGCTCTGGGATATGGACCGCTGATCCTGGGGCACTGCCCGCCCAACCTGATTGCCGCCGTCGAGGACGTGATCGAGAACCGCGGGACGACAAACGGCATCTGCCACGACTTGGAGATCGAGGCCGCAGAGAGAGTGGTCCGCAACCTGCCGGCCGTGGACGTGGTGCGCTTTGGGAACTCGGGCACCGAGTCGGTCATGATTGCGCTGCGTATCGCGCGAGGGGTGACGGGCAAGGAAAAGATCGTGCGCTTCGAGGGTTGCTACCATGGCTGGAGCGATGTGATCCACTGGAACACGCGGTCGCCGCTCGGCGCGATCGGCCTCAAGCACGCCCCGCGCCGCGTGCCCGCCACCGCTGGTATCGCCGAGCCGTACGGCGAGTGCCTGGTTATCCAGCCCTGGAACGATCCCGATGTGCTGCGCAAGACGATCCGGCGCCGGGCGCACGAGATCGCGGCGATTATCACCGAGCCGATCATGTGCAACCTGGGCGCGACCATGCCCAAGGAAGGGTTCCTCCCGTTCCTGCGCGAGATCTGCACGGAGAATGATATCCTGCTGATCTTTGACGAGGTCATCACCGCCTTCCGCATCGGCCTCCATGGTGCGCAGGGCCACTGGGGCGTCATGCCCGACATCACGACGATGGCCAAGGCACTCGGCGGCGGCTACCCCGTCTCAGCCGTCGGCGGCAGGCGTGACATCATGGCGCTGTTGGCTCAGAACGCCATCACCTCGGCAGGCACCTACAACGGCAACCTGTTGTGCATGGCTGCCGTCAAGGAAACCGTTAGCACGCTGGAGCAGCCCGGTGTGTACGAGAGGCTGCATGCGCTGGGCGACCGCCTGCGCAAGGGGCTGGAAGCGGCGGCTCACGAGGCCGGCCTGCCTGCCGTCGCGCAGGGGATCGGCCCCGTGGCGCAGATCTGGTTCCAGGACAAGCCGATCACGAACTATCGCGAGGGGGCAGCCAGCAGGAGCCAGGCGATCCACCCCCTGTTCATTCACGAGATGTACAAGCGCGGAGTGATGGTCAACCCGAGCCAGTATGGCGTGTGGTACATCTCGACCGCGCACACGGAACAGGATATCGACTTGGCCATCGGGGCGGCGCGAGACGCACTCCGAGTTGTCGAGACATTGCTCTAGGGAGCATCCAGAACACACGGAGGCGGCTATGAACAAGATCCTGAACAACATCCTGGAGGCGGTCGGCGGCACACCGGTCATCCGCCTGAATCGCCTACCCGGCCCCGACGACGCCGAGGTGCTCGTCAAGTTCGAAGGGCTGAACGCCGGCGGCAGCGTGAAGAGCCGCACGGCCCTGAGCCTTATCGAGAGTGCGGAGGCGGAAGGACTGATCCGGCCAGGCTATTCCATCCTCACGGAGTGCACAACCGGCAACCAGGGCATCGGCATTGCCTTTGTCTCGGCAGTCAAGGGCTACCAGGCGTGCATCGCGGTCCCCGAGCACTACGGCGTCGAGCGCGTGAAACTGATGCGCGCCTACGGTGCGCGGGTGATGGTGACACCGGTTGGCAAAGACCAAACCGAGACAATCCTGAATTGCCGCAAGGCCGCTGAGGCACTGAAAGCACGCTATCCCGACCGCGTTTTCTGGCTGCGGCAGTACATGAATCCGGCAAACCCAAAGATGCATCGCCAGAGGACTGCCTCCGAGATCCTATACCAGACCGACGGCAAGCTCGACGCTTTTGTCCATGCCATCGGCACCGGAGGGACAGTGGGTGGGGTATCGGCACTTCTGAAGACGGCCATTCCCGGCATCAAGATATACTGCGCCGAGCCATACGAGGGCGCGCTGGAAGCAGCCGGGAGGCACGGCTTGCACTGCCAGCAGGGCATCGGCGACGGCATCCCATTGCGGTTTCTCGACCGATCCCTGATAGACGGTTTTCTCACCGTCACGGACGACGAGGCCTACGACATTGCTAGGCGACTCGCCTACCAGGAGGGCATCCTCGCCGGCGTATCCAGCGGCTGCTCGGTCCATGGTGCACTACAGGTGGCCCGCCGGCTTGGCAAAGGCAAGCGAGTGCTTGCCATCTGCGCAGACACGGGCGAGCGCTACCTGGAGGGCGACCTGTGGAAGTATGAGACGCCGTGGGAGCTACCTTAGGGGTAGGGAGTGGAAGCCTGCCCAGAGTCCCCTTTTATCCTATCGCATGCGGAGGTGAGCATTGCAGACCATACTGAGAGGAAGAGGTATCGCGGTTACGATCGGAGCGGGACAGCCGCTGGTGGTGATCGGGAACCGGATCGACGCGGCGAACCCACGGCTTGCAGAGGCGATCCGGCACCTGGACATGGAACGAATCCGCCAGGAGGCGCGTGCCCAGGCGGCCGAAGGGGCCGAGGTGATCGCCGTCCAGGCGCACGCTCAGGGCATTGACCAGGTGCGCGTCCTGCCGGCACTGGTAGCAGCCGTGTCGGAGGCCGTGCCGCTTCCTGTGTGTATCCTGACGGAAAACCCACTGGCCCTGGCGCCTGCGCTGGAGGCCTGCCCGGGAAAGCCGCTGGTGGGCTCAATCAGCGGCAAGGCTGTGGCCCTTAATGAGCTGCTGCCGCTGGCTTCGGCCCGAGGCGTGGCCGTGGTCGCCACGGCACTTGACGATGCCAGAATCCCGCGCGCCTACGATGACCGCGTCGAGTTGATGCGCAACGTGCTGAGGGCAGCGATCCTGGCCGACGTCCCGCGCCCCAACATCATCCTCAACCCAGCTCTGGAGCTGCTGTCGGCTGACCCGGCAGCTGCACTGACCTACCTGAAGGCCGCGGCGCACCTGTCGCGCATCGAGCAGCTCAACGTGGCGGTAGAGCCGGAGGCTGCGTGCGGCACGGCCTGCGACGATAGAAACGGCCCCCTGCTGCTGGCATTGGCCGTGCGCGGCGGGGTGACCTGCGCCTTGGGCGACCCAGCGCTCCTCTGTGGATCCGCCCGCACGATCGACCTTTTGCTGGACAGGTCCGGCGCGCTGGGGTGCCGAAGCTCCCAGCCAGCAAGTGGATAAGAGCTGAGGGAGGCGTGCACATGCCACTGCTGGAAGTCAAAGGGTTACGCACCGAGTTCCACACCCAGGACGG
>DAOQVR010000021.1:0-55754 GCA_035341665.1 Anaerolineae bacterium | reverse complement strand
TGATACTGACGACGGAAGCGCTGATTAGCGACCTGCCGGAGAAGGAAAAGGCGGCACCGACCCCGCCGATGCCGGACTACTAGACATAATGTGACTGGGCCACGCCTTGTACAGGGCGTGGCCCAGCCCCACTCTGCAGCAGCAGGGTACTACCATGCCTATCTACGAATACGAGTGCTCCGAATGCGGAGAGCGCTTCGAACGGATGCAGCGGATCGGGGATGTCGCGCCGGTGATTTGTCCCCATGGGCACGCCCGGACCCGGCGGCTCCTCTCACATCCGGCGATCATCTTCCGGGGCTCGGGCTTTTACGTGACAGATCACGGCCGCAACGGAAGCAGCACCTCGCACCCCAAACGTCCCGCAGAAAAGCCGGCTGAGCCCTCGACAGCTTCCACCACCTCCAAGGAGACGGCGCCATAAGCCGGGCCGCCCGGTGCTCAGGCAGATGCTCCCCGAGTTCTCCTCAGCTTCTCCACAGATTCTCCATAGCTGCGTGTTACACTTTGCTTCGGCTTGGTGCGCAGTGCTCTGCCTCTGCGCACCAAGGAACCTACTATGAGGTGATGTGCCATGATTGACGTCACCGGCCTGGGCAAGTCCTACGGGACCATCCAGGCCCTGCACGATGTGTCCTTTCACGTAGACGCCGGCGAGATCATCGGCTTGCTCGGTCCCAACGGTGCCGGCAAGACGACGATGATGAAGATCCTTACCGGCTACCTTCAGCCGTCGGACGGCAAAGCGGTCGTCGACGGACTGGATGTCGTGTCCGACGCACTCGAGGTCCAGCGCCGCATCGGCTACCTCCCGGAGAATGCTCCCCTCTACCCCGAGCTGTCTGTGCAGCGCTATCTCAAACTGATCGCCGAGCTCCGCCAGATCCCTCCCTCTCAACAGGCTGCCCGCCTCACCGAGGCCCTGCGGGCCACCGGCCTTGCGGACCACCGCACGCGGCTGATCGGTCAGCTCAGCAAAGGCTATCGCCAGAGGGTCGGCCTTGCCCAGGCGATCCTCCACAGGCCCAGGCTCCTGATTCTCGACGAGCCGACCATTGGCCTCGACCCAACCCAGATCGTGGAGGTGCGCCACCTCATCCACTCCCTTGCCCGGCAGAGCACGGTCCTGCTCTCCACGCACATCCTTTCGGAGGTCGAGGCCGTCTGTGACCGCGTCATCATCCTGCTTAACGGCGAGGTGCGGGCCGATGCCCACCTGGCAGACCTCGAGGCAAGCAGCGACGCCATCCTGGTCCTCGCCGAGGGCACCCCGGACGTCCGGACGGCGCTCCAGTCCCTCCACGGCGTGCACGCCGTCGAGGTCGTCGCCACAGCCGAAGGCACCTCCTACCGCGTTCGCGGCATGGGCAAGGTGGACCTCCGCCCGGCGCTCTTTGACCTGGCGCGCGAGAAGGGCTGGCCTCTGACGGAGCTCCGTCGCGACCATCGTACGCTGGAGACGGTCTTCAACGAGCTTGTGACGACCGCAGCCGTCCAGGGCAAGGCCCGGTTCGGCGAGTCCGCCGGGGCGGCGGAGGGGAGGGCGGCATGAAGCAGATCTGGGCAGTGGCGCGCAAGGAGCTGAGCGCCTACTTTGGCTCTCCCCTTGCCCTGATCTTCGTTGGCGCCTTCCTGGTGGTGACGCTCCTCGTCTTCTTCTGGGTGGACGCCTTCTTCTCGCGTGGCATAGCCGACATCAGGCCCCTCTTTCGATGGATGCCCCTGCTGCTCCTCTTCCTGGTGGCGGCCCTCACGATGCGCCAGTGGAGCGAGGAACAGCGCAGCGGTACCCTGGAGGTGCTTCTCACCCTGCCGGTGAGCCGCTTACACCTCGTCCTGGGCAAGTTCCTGGCGGTCATGATCCTTGTCGCCCTGGCACTTGCCCTGACGCTCTTTCTTCCCCTGACCGTCGAGGTTCTGGGCCCGCTCGACTGGGGGCCTGTCGTCGGCGGCTACCTGGCCGCGCTTCTCCTGGCGGCAGCCTATGCGGCGATCGGCCTCTTTGTCTCCTCGCGCACAGACAACCAGATCGTCTCCCTGATCCTGACCTTGGCGCTCTGCGGCCTCTTCTACCTCCTGGGCACCGATGCCGTTGCCAATGCGCTTGGCAGGACTGTCGGCGACATCCTGCGTGCTGTCGGCACCGGCAGCCGCTTCCAGTCGATCCAGCGGGGGGTCATCGACCTTCGGGACCTCGTCTACTACCTCTCCCTAACCGCCCTATTCCTCACGCTGAACATCCTCTCTCTCGATGCCAGGCGCTGGAGCAAGGGCGTTCAGACGGCAACCTATCGCCGGCACCGCCTCCTCACCGTTGCCCTCGTGGCCGCCAACCTGATCGCGCTGAACGCCTGGCTCTATCCTCTGGGCACCCTCCGCGCCGATCTGACGGCTGACCGCCTCTACAGCCTCTCGCCGGCCACCCAAGACCTCGTCTCGACCCTCCAGGAGCCGCTGCTCATCCGGGGCTACTTCAGCGCCAAGACCCACCCGCTTCTGGAACCTCTGGTCCCTACCATCCGCGACGTACTCGATGAGTACCGCATCGCTTCGAGGGGCAAGGTCGAAATCGAGATGGTCGATCCGCAGCAGGATGCGGAAGCCGAGGCGGAGGCCAACGACGTCTACGGGATCCGGCCTACCCCCTTCAGTGTCCAGGGGCGCTACGAGCAGTCTGTGGTCAACTCCTACTTCGACATCCTCGTGAGCTACGGGGACCAGAACACGACGCTCGGCTACCAGGACCTCATCCAGATCGAGCAGTCGCCCACCGGACAGGCAGAGGTCAGCCTCCGCAATCTCGAGTACGATCTGACGCGCAGCATCAAGAAGACGGTGTATGGATTTCAGGATCTCGACTCGGCATTCGCTTCCATCGAGGGGCCGGTCAGGCTGACGGCCATCATCACGCCCAACTCCCTTCCTTCAGGCCTCGAGGAGGTGCCCGGGACGGTGCGCAAAGTGGCGGCCGATCTTGCGGATCAGTCGGCTGGCAAGTTCGTCTTCGAGGAGGTGGACCCCGATGCCCCGGGCGCCACGATGACGCGCCAGGACCTGGTCAACACCTACGGCCTGAGGCCTATTTCTGCCGGTATCTTCTCCCCGGACACCTACTACATGGACCTCCTGCTCCAGATCGGCGATCAGGTCCAGGTCCTCTATCCCTCCGGCGCTCTTACCGAGGCCGACATCCGCTCCGAGATGGAGTCGGCCGTGAAGCGCGCCGCGCCTGGCTTCCTCAAGACCGTCGGCCTCTGGCTGCCCGACCTGGAACAGGTGATGAACCCCTACTACGGCACGGCGCAGGACCCACTCTCGAGCTGGAACCTCCTCCGCGAGCAGTTGAGCCAGAACTACACCGTCACCGACGTCGACCTCTCCTCGGGCCGTGTGCCGGGCAACGTCGACGTCCTCGTGGTCGTCTCGCCTCAGGACATGACGGACCGTGAGCAATATGCCGTCGATCAGTTCTTGATGCGCGGCGGCGCGGTAGTGACCACTGCGGGCGCCTACGCGTTGGACCAGGGCCAGTTCTACGGCGGCATCACCATGCAGCTCTTGTCCGGTACCCTGGCCGACCTGCTCAAGAGCTATGGAGTCGAGGTCGGGGCTTCGATGGTGCTCGACACCCAGAACGAGCCCTTCCCCATGCAGCAGACCCGCACCGTCGGCGGAGTACAGGTAACCGAGTACCAGAACGTGTCCTACCCCTACTTCGTGGACGTCCGCACCGGTGCGCTGTCCCGCGAGAGCCCAATCACGGCAGGTCTGCCGGCCGTCTCGCTGCAGTGGTCCTCGCCCATCACTGTTACCGAGCAGCCCGATGCCGGGCGCGAGGTCATCGTCCTCGCGGCGTCCACCGACGAGTCGTGGCTCGGGACGGACGCGAACGTCACGCCCGACACCGAAACCTACCCCGACTTCGGCTTCGCTCTCGGCAGCCCCCAGCAGTCGCACACCCTGGCTTTGGCCCTGCGTGGGTCATTCCAGAGCTACTTCCGGGACAAGAGCTCGCCCTTTGAGCCTGCCGCCGGCATCGCTCCGACACAGACCCTCACCTCGACCGTCGGCACCGTCGAGTCCTCGCCGGCGACGGCGCGGCTGGTGGTGATCGGAAGCAACGAGTTCGTGGACGACGTAGTCCTCCAGCTCTCACAGAGCACCTCGGGCGACCGCTATCTCTACAGCCTGCAGCTGATGCAGAACGCGGTAGACTGGGCGGTCGAGGACGAGGACCTGCTGACCATCCGCTCGCGTGGCACCTACTCCCGCTTGCTCAACACGGCGACCTCGGGAAGCGAGTCGTTCTGGGAGGGCCTCAACTACTCGCTGGCCCTGCTCTCCTTGATCGCCATATCAATCGTCTGGACTATGAGGCGGCGAGGTGAGCAGCCCATGCCCTTGACAGATGAGGGCACGGCGGAACCTGGTCCGGAGCCCGGAGAGGAGGAGGCGTAGACGATGAACAGGCGAAATCAGATCCTGGCCGGCGTCCTGGTACTGCAGCTGGTCCTGGTGGCCGTTCTCTTCTGGCCAAGGCACAAGGGCGGGGCGGCAGGCCAATCGCTCTTTCCTGGCGTTGAGCCCGGTCAGGTCACCAGCCTCAAGGTAACCCAGTCCGGCCGCGAGCCGGTTGAGGTCGACAGGTCCGGCTCCGGCTGGGAGCTGGCCGGCACCGACGGCTACCCCGCCATCAGCGGCACGGTGACGGCTGCCATAGACCAGATAGTCACGCTCACCGCCGACCGTGCGGTGGCAACCAACCCGTCCAGCCACAAGCGGCTGAAGGTCGCCGAGGACGACTACGAGCGCCTCGCCGAGTTCGAGCTGGACGGCGGCACCCGCCATCGGCTCTTCCTGGGGACTTCGCCCAGCTACGGCACCACCTACGTGCGCGTGGAGGGCCAGAATGAGGTCTACCTCGCCGGCCTTACCTCCTCGGACCTCGGGGGCAATCCGTCAGCCTGGATTGACACGACCTATCTGACGGTGACGCAGGATCTGGTGACGGGGTTGACACTGCGGAATCGCCAGGGCACCTTCGAGTTCGCCAAGAGCGGTACCTCCTGGACCATGACAGGCATCGAAGTGGGCGAAACCCTGGACGCCTCCAAGGTGACTACGATCCTCAGCACCATCTCCTCTCTCAGGATGGTCGAGCCACTGGGCAAGGCGGAGAAACCGGAATACGGCCTGGCAGAGCCCCTCGCCGTGCTCGAGGTGACGACGGCAGACAAAACCTACACGCTCAGGGTAGGAGCACTCGCACCCGACGGCAGCAGTTACGTCGCCGGCTCATCCGAGTCTCCCTACTTTGTCCGGATCAGCCAGTACACCCTGTCCAGGCTGGTGGACAACGGCCGGGATTTCTTCCTGGTCCAGCCAACCGAGGTTCCCTCTGTGGAGCCCACCTCGGCGCCGTAGCAGCACGCGTGCCCCGGCCGGCCACGCCGCCGGCCGGGGCACCATGCTCGCCGCTGTACAGGGCCCCGTGCCCGTCCCCCGTCGTGGTGCACGGGCTCGTGCCCGTACCACTCGGCCCTATGCCAGTCCCCCGTCGTAGTGTAGGGCCTTGTGCCCGTACTACCCGGCCCCGTGCGCTCGCCCGCCGTCGTGCTGCAAGATGGGCGACGGTCCCTGACCGAGCCCACCTGGGTATAGACCCCACCTGCCCGGTTGCCAGGGCAGGCACGGTATGGTACAATCGGTCCCTCATGAGCGAGGCCGAGATCAGCCGCCGCGACATGCTCAAGAAGATGGCCCTGGCCCTGGGTGCCGCCTTCCTTCCCGCTGCGGACGCCCATGCGTCGGCCGGCCGCATCTACCTCGCCGTCCCCTTTCACTGGCAGCATCACACCCTGAGCTGCGAGGCCGCTGCGCTGCGCATGGCGGCTCACTACTTCGGCGCCACCTGGTCGGAGGATGAGCTCCTGCGCCGCATGCCGGTCGACACGGCCCAGCCCCGGCTCGAGGGGGACCAGGTGGTCTGGTCAGACCCGAACCTGGTCTTTCCGGGCAACGTCAACGGTTGGCAGCTCTACCAGGGCGGGCTACGTGAGCGCCCCGAAAGGGCACGGGGCCGCTTGTGGGGCTACGGACTCCATGCGCCGGCCATTGCCGACATGGCCACTCGCATCGGGCTGAGCGCCGAGGTCCTCGGTGGGCTCGGCGATGTGTACGAGTCGATCGACCGCGGACGCGTGCCGATTGTGATCGTGCCGGACGGCGGCAGGGTCGAGGCACGCAGGTGGGCCTGGTATACACCCGCAGGACACGCGGTGCGCGTCATCAACCGGGAGCACTCTGTCGTCGTCAAGGGGTACAGCGACGGCTACGTCTGGGTCAACGACCCCAAGGGCCAGGTCGCCCGCTACGACCGAGGCCCCTTTGAGCGTGCCTTCTCGCTCCTCAATAGCGCCGTCGCGATCGGCCGCGGGGCTCGCATGGCACCCGTGCGTCACTTTGCGCTCTAGGGCGGCGAGCCGTGGCGTGCGACGGCGCCGGGACACCACCTCCGTGAGCGGACGGCACCCGGACCCGGCCGCAAGCCCACCGCCTCACGGGCTTGGGTACGTCCCGGCCTGGCTTCCCCCGCCGGACAGGCCCGACCTCGTAGCGGGCGAGACCCACGTGTGGCGGGCCTGCCTTCAGCTGCCCCCCGATGTCGCCCGGTGCATGGCGGACGCGCTGCCGGCCGGCGAGCGGGCCAGGGCGGAGGCGATCGTCGTCGACCGGGCAAGGGATCGCTTTGTCGCGAGCCGCTTCCTGCTGCGCACTCTCTTGGGGCGCTACCTCGACCTTCCCCCCCACCAGGTCGCGTTGGCCTACGGTGCCCATGGCAAGCCCGAGCTTGCGCCTGGTCTCTCCACGACTCGCCTTGTCTTCAGTCTTGCCCACTCCCGCGACTGTCTCGTGATCGCCCTCGACCTGGGGCGGGCCGTGGGCGTGGACGTCGAGTTCATCCGGCCCCTATCCGATGTAGCCGGCCTCGTGGGCAGGGCCTTTTCGCCCGCGGAGCGCGCCGAGTGGTCGGCGCTTCCCCCTGAGTGCAGGCTCGAAGCCTTCTACCGCGGCTGGACCGCCAAGGAGGCGTGGCTGAAAGCCCGGTCGACCGGATTGACCTGGCCTCTCGACTGGTTCACCACATCGCTGGCGCCCGACTCCCCCTTGCGCCTTCTTGCAGTCGACGGTGAGCCGGGGTCTGCGTCCGGCTGGAGCCTCCTGTCGTTCGAGGCGGCTCCCGGCTGCATTGGTGCGCTCGCCGTGGAAGGAGCCGCCGGGCCGGTCCGCTTCTTCGGTCCCCTCCAACCGGCCGATCTCGGCGCACGTGACGCCGGCGCTTGACCCTGACAGGCGCGGGATGGACGAATGCCCCAATCCGTGCTAGGATAGGCCCATCCTTCGTGGAGGGAATCATGCGCTGCTACCGCGAGACCTTCGAACAGATCTGGAGTGCCTTCTCTGGGCAGGCTGCCTTGCAGACGGTGAGCGACCTGAGCCGCTTCCACCGTATCCAGGCCAGCCCCGGCCATCGCCAGGCAGCGGAGCTCCTCTGCCGGCGCGCGCTCGAGGCGGGCCTCCAGGCCGAGATCCTGTCCTATCCCGCGGCCGAGGACGGCTCTTTCTGGGCATTCCGCAGCTTCCAGGAGTGGGAATGTCGGCGCGCGACACTGCACCTGGACCGCCCCGCATCGGCTGCCGGCATCCTGGCCGACTTTCGCGCGGTACCCATCTCCGTAATCCAGCGCAGCGCTTCATTCGACGGCCAGCTGGAGGTGGTAGCCCTCGACGACGGCTCAGAGGAGGCCGCCTATGAAGGCGTCGACGTCGCCGGCAAGGCCGTGCTCACGTCGGGCGATGTTCGCCGCGTCTATGAGCATGCCGTCGAGCAGCGCGGCGCGGCCGGTATCCTCTTCGACGGCATGCGCGTCGTCCCGCCGGTCCGGCCAGAGGGCGACTTGCTCGATGTGCGCCAATATACGTCCTTCTGGTGGCGGCCCGGCGATCACAAGTGCTTTGGCTTCGTGCTGGCGCCCCGTCAAGGTGCCCTCCTCCGCAGGCTACTCAGGGAGGAGCAGCCGATCCTCGTATCGGCCCACGTCGAGTCCCGGCAGTACGACGGGTCGATCGAGGTTGTGTCCGCTACCATCCCCGGAGCGGGCGATCAGCAGGTGCTCGTCGTCGCCCATCTCTGCCATCCGTCGCCGTCGGCCAACGACAACGCATCGGGTGCAGCAGCCGCCCTCGAAGCCGCCTGCACACTGCAGGGCCTCATCTCCTCAGGCCGGCTGCCCTCTCCCGCCCGGACACTCCGCTTCCTGTGGCTGCCGGAGATGACCGGTACCGCCGCCTATCTCTCCGCGCATGAGCACGAGCTGAGCCGGACCGTCGCCGCGGTCAACCTCGATATGGTCGGGGAAGACCAGGGACAGACCGGCAGCTCGTGGCTCATCGAGCGGCCGCCGGAGGCAGCAGCCTCCTTCGCGCCGGAGCTTCTGTCGTTCCTGCGCGAGGCGATGCCTGGTCTCAAAGGGATGTCCGATGTCTCGCCCAGCCACACCGGCGCGGGCGAGTTCGCTCTCTACCGCCATGCGGAGACCGCCTTCTCAGGCGGCAGCGATCACTACATCTTGTCCGACCCCTCGGTGGGCATTCCGTCGCCCATGCTGATCCAGTGGCCCGATCGTTTCTATCACACGTCGGCAGACACCCCGGACCGCACCGATCCCAGGAGCCTCGCGCGCTCGGGAGCCCTCGCCGCCGCCTACGCCTACTGGGTGGCCTCTGCCGGCGTGGAGGAGGCTGCCGAGCTTGGCCTTGAGATGGTCGCCCGCTTCAAGGGTGCCCTGGCCCAGACGGCACAGGCTGCCGTGTCCGAGGCCATGCTCGCAGAGGACAGCGATGCGCTGTCCTCAGTGCTCGTTCTGCTCGACCGCCGGCTCGCATACCGGCTCGATCGCCAGAAGGCGGCGCTGCGTACGCTGGAACGGCTGGCTCCGCTCGGCTCTCTCCTGCTCGAGATGGAGGCCGAGCTGGAGAGGACGGCCGAGCGCGAGATGGCGTGGGCGCAGGCGGCGATGGAGCACGCCTGGACCGGCTTCAGCCAGCTGGGCCGCAAGAGAAAGAAGCGAGAGCCGGGCGAGGCCGTTGAGCCGCCGCAGCCCCGCAGTGCGACACGGCATGCCACGCCCGCCGAACAAGAAGCCGGGGGCCTCGTCCCCGAGCGCAAGCTGCGTGGACCCATCCCCCTCCAGGACCACATCTGGAAGCTGGATGCGGAGGAACGCCGGGTCTATGAGGCCTTCCTGGCCGCTCGAAAGGAGATCAGCGCTTCCTCGCTGACGACTCTGGCACTCTACTGGGCGGATGGGAAGCGCACACTCCTCGAGATCGCCGACCTGGTCGAGATGGAGTCGGGCACGCGAGACCCGGAGCTTCTGGTGGCCTACTTCCGGCTCCTGGAGAAGCTCGGCCTCGTGGCCCTCCACTAGCGTCGCCCCATCTCGAGGAGGGCCGCGCGCATTGAGACGCAACTCGCCCGGCGGGCAAAGGAGAATCACCTGGCTATGCACATTCTGGTGACGGGCGGCGCGGGGTACATCGGCAGCGTCACGTCCGCGGAGCTGATCGGGCGCGGGGCAAAGGTGACTGTCCTCGACAACCTGTCCCAGGGGCATCGGGCAGCCGTGCCCCCGGCGGCAGAGCTTGTCGTGGGCGACCTCGCTGATGCGAACATGCTCGAGGACCTCTTCGCGAAGCACCGTTTCGACGCAGTGTTCCACTTTGCCGCCCACTCCTTGGTGGGCGATTCGATGGAGCGCCCATTCCGCTACCTGCGGGGCAACCTGGACAACGGCCTCAACCTGCTGGAGGCGATGGTTCGCCACGGTGTCCGCCGCTTCATCCTGTCGTCGACCGCCAACCTCTTCGACAAGCCGCAGAGGATCCCGATCAAGGAGTCGGAGCCCATCATCCCCGGCAGCCCCTATGGCGAGTCCAAGTTCTTCCTGGAGCGGTCCCTGCACTGGATGGATCGCATTCACGGCCTGCGCTACGCGGCCTTGCGCTACTTCAACGCCGCAGGCGCCAGCCCTGCGCACGGTGAGGATCACCATCCGGAGACGCACCTGATCCCCCTCGTGCTCCAGGTAGCCCTCGGGAAGCGGCGCGAGATCGTCGTGTTCGGGAATGACTACCCCACACGCGATGGGACCTGTATTCGCGACTATGTGCACGTGCTCGACTTGGCCGAGGCCCACATCCTGGCCCTGGACGGCCTCGAGCACGGGTCGGGAGCCTACAACCTTGGCAATGGCCTCGGCTACTCGGTGACCGAGGTGATCGAGACAGCCCGGCTCATCACTGGGCATCCCATACCCGCCGTTGCCGGACCCCGCCGCCCGGGCGACCCAGCCGTTCTGGTTGCCAGCTCCGGCAAGCTGCGGCGCGACCTCGGCTGGACGCCGGGCTTCGCAGAGCTCCGGGACATCGTGCAAAGCGCGTGGGACTGGCACCGGACGCACCCGCGCGGCTACGAGGACGCATGCGAATAGCGATCAATGGCTGGTTCCTCAGCCGGCCTGGAACGGGCAGCGGCCAGTACCTCCGGGAGCTCCTCAGAGCCCTGAGCAGCCGGGCAGCCGACCACGAGCTTGCCCTGGTGGTGCCCCGCTCCCGCTTTGAGCTTGGCTCCATGGACCTTGACCTCCAGTTGCTGGCGCTGCCCTCGCGCCTGACGCAAGGCAACCTGGGCAAGGTGTGGTTCGAGCAGATCGCGTTCCCCTCCGCATGCCGGCGCCTGGGCGCCGATGTGGCGCATGTTCCCTACTGGGGGTCTCCCCTGCGCTCCCCGGCCCCTGTCGTGGTGACGGTGCACGACCTGATACCTCTGCTCCTGCCGGAGTACCGCGGCGGCCCGTTGGTGCGCCTCTACACCCGGTTGGTGGCGACCGCGGCGCGCCGGGCTGCGTTGGTGCTGACCGACTCGCTTGCCTCCAAGGCCGATATCGAGACGCATCTGCGCGTGCCTCCTGAGCGTGTGCGAAGCATCTACCTGGCGGCCGCCGGGAGTTTCACGCCAGAACCCGCGCCGGACGACGGCGCCGTCCGCGCTCGCTACGGCTTGCCGCCTCGCTATCTGCTCTACCTGGCGGGGCACGATGTCCGCAAGAATGTGCAGGGCCTCGTTCGTGCTTTCGCGGAGGTTGCACGGGCGGACGATGATGTGACCCTCGTGATCGGCGGAGAGCTCCCGGACCCACCGCGGCGCGGGCTATGGGCCACGTCCTCGCTCTACGACCCGCGCCCCCTCGTCGAGAGCTTGGATCTGCAGGAGCGCGTGCGATTCCTGGGCGTCGTGGCCGACCGGGACCGGCCCGCACTCTATCGCGGCGCGGCGTGCGCTGCGTTCCTGTCGCGCTGCGAGGGGTTCGGCTTGCCCGTGCTGGAAGCGCTGAGCAGCGCCACACCCCTCGTCGCCTCCAATTCCAGCTCGATCCCGGAGCTGATGGGCGATGCTGGCTTTGCCGTCGATCCCGACGACACACGCGAGATCGCCGCCGCTATCCTCTCCTGCCTGGTGGATGAGGCCCTCGCGAGCGAACTGCGCAGCCGCGGCCCCAGGCAGGCAGCCCGCTTCCGTTGGTCCGATGCGGTGCGCGAGACTCTGGAAGCCTACTCGGCGGCAGCCTCGCTGGCTCGATGAGTCCCCCCTGCCCGATCACAGCACCCGGCTCCGCAGGCTGCGCCCCCGCAGGAGGATGACGTGCGCGTCCTGATGGTCTCCAAGGCCTGCGTGGTGGGTGCCTACCAGAAGAAACTGGAGGAGCTCGCCCGCCTGCCGGGGGTCGACCTGACAGTGGTCGTCCCCCCGAAATGGCGCGATCCGTCCGGCACCCTCTTGCTCGAGCACCAGCACACCCGCGGCTACGACCTGGTGGTCTTGCCCTGTGCCTTCAACGGCAGCTACCATCTGCACTTTTACCCGGGGCTCGGCCGGCTCCTGCGCCGCCTGCGGCCGGACCTCGTCCACCTGGACGAGGAGCCCTACAACCTCGCCACCGCGCACGGCCTGCGCCTTGCCCGCCGCTGCGGCGCCAAGACCGTCTTCTTCTCCTGGCAGAACATTCTGCGGCACTATCCCATGCCCTTCTCCCTGCTGGAGTGGGGCGTCCTGCGCAGCGCCGATGCCGGCATTGTGGGCAATCAAGAGTCCCTGGAGGTTTGGCGGGCCAAAGGGTACCGTGGCCTGCTGGCGGTCATTCCCCAGTTCGGCGTCGACCCTGACCTCTACTCGCCGCCGGCCGGCGGCCGTCCCCGAGAGCCGGGACAGGAGCTGGTGATCGGCTTCGTCGGGCGCTTGGTCCCAGAGAAGGGAGTCGATGTCCTGCTCGATGCGCTCTCGGCGCTGGCTCACCCCTGGCGGGCTCTGCTCGCCGGCGGTGGGCCTGCGCGCCTGGACATGGAGCGCCAGGCGCAGCGGCTCGGGCTGTCCGGCCGCGTCGAGTTCAGAGGGCCTCTTCCCTCTTCCCAGATGCCGGCGTTCTACAGCGGCCTGGACGTCCTGGTCCTCCCCTCCAGGACCCGGCCAAACTGGAAAGAGCAGTTCGGCCGGGCGCTGATCGAGGCCATGGCCTGCGGTGCTGTCGTCGTGGGCTCCGATTCTGGAGAGATACCCAACGTGATCGGCGATGCGGGTCTGGTCTTTCCTGAGGGCCAACCGGCTCAGCTGCGCGCGCTCCTGGAGCGGCTGGCTGGCGATGCCGGGCTTTGCTCCGAGCTCTCCGAGCGCGGCCGCCGGCGTGTGCTGGCCCACTATACCCAGGCCGCCGTCGCCGCCGGGACCCACGAGGTATACTCCGCCGTCCTCAAAGCCCGCTAGACGGCACCAGGGGCGCCGCGCCTATCCCGGATGTCGCGCTCGCCGCCCCATTTGCACCTGAGAACCTGCCGTGATATAATGGTCCTTCGGGTGAGCCGGCACGGGGGGCCTCCCTGTGCCTGGCGATTATTTGCGAGCGAGAGGCAGCTAGAAAGGAAGCAGAAAAGTGTCGTTGACGAAGGCAGAAAAGACCGAGATCATCCACCAGTACAGTGTGCACACAGGAGACACGGGCTCTCCCGAGGTGCAGATAGCGATTCTGACCACGCGAATCAGCCAACTGACGGAACACCTGAAGGTCAACCGCAACGACGAGCACTCGAGGCGCGGCCTCTATCGTCTGGTGGGGCAGCGCCGCCGCCACCTGGCCTATCTGAAGAACAAGGACCAAGAACGCTATCGGCGGATCGTCGAGCGGCTTGGTCTGCGTAGGTAAAAGGGAGCTTCGAGACACTCCGCGCGAGCCCACCCCATACGGGAGGGCCGAGTGCTGGGCTAGTCCCGCAGTATCCATATCGGCTTGAAATCCGGGGAGCCAGCAAGAGTCAGGAATTGGGGAGTGTGCCCTGGCCGCATAGGCGGGCGAGGGCACACTCCCCAGTCCCTGGACCCTTCGGCTCCCCAAGACAATTTGGAGGACAAAAGTGAATAGCATCAAGACGTACGTTGCGCAGATCGGCGACAAGACCTTGACCATCGAGACCGGTCTGCTGGCGCAGCAAGCCGGGGCCGCGGTCACCGTTCGCCTCGGCGAGTCGGTCGTGCTCTGCACGGCCACCGCTTCGGGGCCCAGGGACACGGGGGGGGAGGACTTTTTTCCCCTCACGGTGGACTTCGAGGAACGCCTCTATGCGGCCGGGCGCATCCCCGGCAGCTTCTTCCGGCGGGAGGGCAGGCCGACTGAACAGGCAATCCTCACCTCGCGCCTGATCGACAGGCCGCTGCGGCCTCTCTTTCCAAAGGACTATCGGAACGAGGTGCAGGTCATCGCGACCGCGCTTTCCTCTGACTCACAGAACTACCTCGACATACCCTCCATCATCGGGGCCTCGGCGGCGCTTACCCTCTCCGACATCCCCTTCCTGGGTCCGATCGGGGCCTGCCGGGTGGGGCTGATCGAGGACGAGTTCGTGATCAACCCGACGGCCGACCAGATGGAGGCAAGCCTCCTTGACCTGCGCATGGCCAGTACGGCCGATGCCCTGCTCATGGTCGAGGCGGGTGCGAGCGAAGTGCATGAAGAAGTCATGCTTCAGGCCCTCGAAGTCGGGCATAAGGCGATGCAGGAAGTGATTGCGCTCCAGGAGAGGATGCGCGCCGAAATCGGCAAGCCCAAAGCCCTCGACTACCCGGTCAAGACGATCGAAGACGCCGAGCGGGCCACCATTCTCGGCCGCATAGGCGATCGCGTCGGGCAGCTAATCGCCCGGCCCTTGAACAAGCGCGAATGGGCCGAGTCGACCAAGGCGCTCCAAGCTGAGATCGTGCAGTCGTTTGACGGGGACGAGAGCGTCGAGCCCGCTCACGTCCGGGCCGTGTTCGACGACGTCCTCAAGGCCGAGATGCGGCGCAAGATCCTGGAGCAGGGCGTGCGGGCCGATGGGCGCAAGACGGACGAAATCCGGCCCATCTCCACCATGGTCGGCTTGCTTCCGCGCGTGCACGGCTCCGGGCTCTTTACCCGCGGCGAGACCCAGGTGCTCAGTATCGCAACCCTCGGCACCCCGCGCGAGGAGCAGAAGCTCGACACGCTCCGGCCTGAGGAAGTCAAGCGCTACATGCACCACTACAACTTCCCTTCCTTCAGCACCGGCGAGACATGGGCCAACCGAGGCCCGCGACGGCGCGAGATCGGCCACGGCGCCCTCGCCGAGACCGCCCTGCGCGCCATGATTCCCGCCGAGGAGACCTTCCCCTACACCGTCCGGGTCGTCTCGGAAGTGCTTTCCTCCAACGGCTCCACCTCCATGGCCTCCGTGTGCGGCAGCTCCCTGGCACTGATGGATGCCGGCGTGCCGATCAAGAGCCCCGTGGCTGGGATCGCGATGGGGCTGATCAGCGAGAACGATCGCTACGCCATCCTCAGTGATATTCAGGGCCTGGAAGATCACCTCGGTGATATGGACTTCAAGGTGGCCGGTACCCGCGAGGGCATCACGGCACTGCAGATGGACATCAAGATCAAGGGCCTCAGCTCCGAGATCCTCTCCCGCGCTCTGGCGCAGGCTCGCAACGGCCGGATGTTCATCCTGGACCGCATGGCCGAGTCTCTGCCTGAGGCCCGCGGCGAGATGTCACCCTATGCACCGCGCATCACGACCATCCACGTCGACCCCGACAAGATCGGCAAGATCATCGGCCCCGGCGGCAAGATGATCCGCAAGATCCAGGAAGAGTGCGGCGTCGAGATCGACATCCAGGACGACGGCTCAGTCTTCATCTCCGCGTCCGAGGGGCCGGCGGTGGAAAAGGCCATCGCCATGGTCGAGGGCCTGACGGAGGAAGCCTCCATCGGCCGCGTCTACGTCGGCAAGGTGGTGCGCACCGAGGCCTACGGAGCCTTTGTCGAGATCCTTCCCGGCGTGGACGGCCTGGTGCACATCTCCCAGCTCGCCGACTACCGCGTTCCCTCTGTCGAGGATGTGGTGCATGTCGGCGACGAGGTCATGGTGATGGTCATCGACATCGACCAGGATACCGGCAAGATCCGCCTCTCGCGCCAGGCAGTCCTGGAGGGATGGACGGCCGAGGAGGCGCGAGAAAAAGATCGCAAGAGCGCCCCGGCCAACCGGAGTGGCGGTGGGCGTGAGGGGTCGCGCGGTGGCAGGCCGTCGCGCGGGCCGCACGTCGGCGATTCCAACCCGCGGGATCAGCGCCCTCCGCGCCGGGATCGCTAGCCCTTTGCATCCGCATGGAGGGCTGCCGGAGTTGCCGGCGGCCCTCCATGGACGGGTGCTTTCAATGGAGCGGCGCACAGGCGAATGAGCGACGCCAACGCGCAGGATGAACAGAATAGCTCGGTCCGCAATCCAGTCCCTCCTCGCTCTGGCCTGGGGCGGGCACTGCGAGAGCTGCTCGAGACGATCGTTCCCGCACTCCTCATTGCGGTGCTGATCAATGTCTTCCTCGGCCAGGCCACTCGGGTCGACGGCCAGAGCATGGAGCCGAGCCTCTACACCGACGAGCGGCTGGTCGTCGAAAAGCTCTCCTATCGCCTTCATGGACCCCACCGTTTCGATATCGTGGTGATCCGCGTGCCGAGCCAGGGCGACGACCTTCTCATCAAGCGTGTCATCGGGCTGCCCGGCGAGACGGTTGAGATCCGGGATGGGATTGTCTACATAAACGACGTCGCGCTCGAGGAAAAGTTCCTCGAGCAGCGGACATCCCCCGGACGCATCGCCAGAATAACCGTGCCGCCCCTGTACGTCTTTGTCATGGGCGACAACCGCGGGCAGTCCAACGACTCGCGCAGCTTCGGTCCGGTCCCCATCGAGAACATCATCGGGCGCGCGTGGCTGGCGTACTGGCCGCTGGACTCGGCCGGCCTGGTGCACTGAGGGTAGCAACCTGTGACCACACCAAGATGGAGCCACACGACCAAGACCTGGATTGTCGTCGGCCTGGCGGTCCTCCTGGGCCTCGCCGCCTATGCCTTTCGTGATCTGATTCCCCCGCTGGTCCTGGCGCTGGTGCTTGCCTACCTGCTCAAGCCGCTGGTCGATTGGCTGGAGCGCCTCACGCGTCTGCCCCGCGTCTGGGCAACGCTCAGCGTCTTCCTCGTGGTGATTCTGATCTTCAGCACCATCCCGGTGACCGTGGTCCCGGTCCTCCTCGATCAGGGGACACTCATGTTCAAGGAGCTCCAGAGGCTGCTGCAGGACTTGCAGGCCTGGATGGACGAGACGGCGTTCCTCTCGAGCTCCTGGCAGATCCTGGGATTCAGGGTCAAGCTGGAGGACCTGTTTGCCAACCTGGAGGGGACCATCCAGGACCTGATCACGCCGGTCTTCAGCGAGACCCTCGGCCTGGTCAAGACCCTCGCCTCCAGCGTCCTTTGGGTGGTCACCATCCTGCTGACCTCCTTCTGGATCGTCAAGGATGCGGCGCACTTCCGCTCCTCCCTGGATCGCCTTGCGCCCCCGGGCTACGCCGGAGAGCTCAAGAGCCTGCGCCAGGCCGTCTCGTCAGTCTGGCGGCAGTTCTTCCGCGGGCAGTTGCTGCTTGGCCTGGTCGTCGGCCTCGCCGTCGGGATCTGTACCTCGATCGTGGGCCTGCCCAACGCCGGCCTGATGGGGCTCATCGCGGGCATCCTGGAAGCCATTCCCAACTTTGGTGCCACCATCGCCGCCGTTCCCGCCATTCTCACAGCCCTCCTGCGCGGATCGCAGTGGCTGCCCATTTCGAATTTCGGCTTTGCCCTCCTGATTGCCGGCATCTACCTTGTGATCCAGCAGTTGGAGAACAATCTCCTCGTACCCCGCATCATGGGAGGCCGGCTGCAGCTTCATCCGGTCATCATCATGGTCGGCTTGCTGGCGGGAGGAATCCTCTTCGGCGTCGTGGGCATCTTTGTCGCTGCGCCCGTCGTCGGGACCCTCGCGGTGCTGCTTCGCTACGTGCACGCCAAGCTTCTCGACCGCGATCCCTTCCCGGTCGAGGTGAAGGTGAGCCCTCAGGACCTCTTTCCCGACAAGCTCGACGCCTTCCTGTTCGATCTGGACGGGACACTCGCCGACACGGACGACAAAGCCGTGGGCCGGCTTGCCCGGCGGCTTAGCCGCCTCCGTTGGCTGCTGCCCGAGCGCAACCCCGAAGTCGCGGCGCGCAAGCTCGTGATGGCCGCCGACCGGCCGGTGACCCTTATTCTGAGCCTGCTGAACCACGTGCGGCTGGACGACAACGTCGTGGGGCTGGCCGGCCGGCTCTACACACTTCGCGCCATCCGGCCCCTCTCGGCCTTGCGCCCGGTCCCGGGCACGGCCGACCTATTGGCGACCCTTGCCCAGACACACAAGCTGGCGCTCGTTACCAACCGTAGCCGCCGGGAGGCTACTGCCTTTCTAGAGCAGCAGGGCCTCACCGGGCTCTTCTCGGTCGTGACGGGCCGCGAGGATACCTGGCATCTCAAGCCTCACCCTGCACCGATCCGGCACACCGCCAAGCGCCTCGGTGTGCCGCCCGAGCGCTGCGTGATGATCGGCGACACAGCCGCCGATGTCGTCTCGGCCCGTCGGGCGGGCGCCAAAAGCGTGGGGGTGCTGTGCGGATTCGGCACCCGGCGTGTCCTCGAGGGGGCCAAGGCCGGGCAGGTCCTGGAAACGACGGCGGACCTGGTCAGCTGGATCGAGCCGGACCGCTGAAGGCCCGCCCTGGAGCTCGCTGTCTGACCTGGGGCTACTCCCTTTTCTCCCGGCTCGCCAGGCTCAGCTTGGTGAACAACCAGGGGCAGAAGAAGGCAACCGCCCACCCGAGCAGGGCATACCGGACGAAGCGGGCTGCCGCGCCCACGCCAAAGCTGAGGTCCTCAGGCAGCAGGAGCTTGGGTCCTGCCCACAGCGCGCCGACCAGCACCACCCCGAGCACGTAGCGCACAAGCCGCAGCCACCACGCGCCTCCGACCTGGAACCCGACCCACCGCCTCTCCATGATCACGCCGACGCCGAGACCCACCAGCGCTGCGGTTGGCGTCACAGCCCCTTCGGCCGGGTAGAGGCCCGCGGTGTCTGCCGGGTGCACCAGCATCAGCAGGATCGGAAACCCCACGGCCAACACGACTTGGCCCGCCGTGCGCTGCTCCCCGAACCAGCGCCGCAGCTGCGGCTCCAGCGCAGCATAGACCGCCACCAGCACGAGACCTATGAGCCAGCCGCCGAGGAGGTCCTGCGGGAAGTGGACGCCCAACACGATCCTGGAGAGGCCAATCGCCGCGATCAGCAGCGCAGCGGCGAGCCGGAGCGCCCAAGATCGGAAGCGCAGCGCCAGGTAGCCCCAGTTCGCCACCGCATTCTGGGCATGCCCGCTCGGGAAGGAGGGGCTCACCTCCAGCCGCGGCGCCTTCATCTCGATCCCTTCGCCACTTGGCCTGGGGATCGCAAAGACGTGCTTGACTGCGCCGTTTAGCCAGGCGGACAGCAGGGACACGTACCCCAGGCCGATCCCGATCTCCCGGCTGATGCACCAGTACACCAGCGGAAGCAGGAGCAGGTAGACCTCCTCATAGCCAAAGAAGGTAAAAACCTTGGAGGCCCCATCCAGGGCGGGGGAGCTGTGGGCCTGGACCCAGGCGATTGCCTGGGCACCCCAGGGTACGAGCGATTCGAGCCATTGATCCACCGGTCACACTCCTTGATTCTTCTCTGCCCCATACCCCTTGACGGCCGGTACCGCCGGCAGCCGTCCTCTCTTCCACGCCACCGCTTCGACCTGGCCCGGAATAGCCACGAGGCGCTCGACCTTGGCCTGAAAGGCGGCTGCTTCCCCGGTCGTAAAGTACCTGACCTGCCCAACTCCTCCGGTGCACAGGCAGCCCGCACCCTCCAGGACGCGCTCCGTTTGGCGGGCCACTGCCGGTGCCGGATCGATCACGTCGACCTCGGGCCCAACCACTCGCCTGATCGCCGGCAGGAGAAAGGGATAGTGCGTGCAGCCGAGCACAAGCGAGTCCATACCGGCATCCAGTAGCGGCTGCAGGTAGGAGCGGAGCAGGGCCTCAGTCTCCGGGTCGTCGAGCCGGCCCGCTTCCACTCGCTCGACCAGCCCCGGGCACACCTGGGTGTGGACGGCCGTGTCTGCCGCAAAGCGCTCCAGGAGCCGCGCAAACAACTCTCCCTGGAAGGTTGCCTGCGTGGCGATGACCCCGACGTGCCGGCTGCGGGTGCGTTCGGCCGCCGGTTTGACGGCCGGCTCCATGCCGACGACGGGGACGTCGAACCAGGCGCGCAGCTGGGGGAGGGCGGCGGCAGATGCCGTGTTGCACGCCACCACTACCGCGCACGCGCCCTGCCCGATCAAGAACGAGGCGATTGCCCTCGAAAAGGTCCGGATCTCCGCCAACCGGCGCGAGCCGTACGGTACGTGGGCCTCGTCTGCCAAATAGACAATGTCCTGGCAGGGCAGCCGGGCCACCACCTCGCGCAGTACGGAAAGGCCGCCGACGCCCGAGTCAAAGATGCCGACCGAGGGGCGATTGGCATCCGGCCCGGGCTCCATGCCTCCCTCGGCGGCTCTGGCTCCCATCTTCGGCAGCGGCTCCCGTCCGTACCTGGGGTCAGCTGCGGCAGGCGGCCACAAAGGCGTCAAACAGCCGCTGAGCCGCCTCGTCGATGGGAGCGAGCTCCTCGGGGTGCCACTGAACGGCGATGGCAAAAGGGTGATCCGGCACCTCCACGGCCTCCAGGACCCCGTCCGTGGCTGCGGCGCTGCGCGACAGCAGGGGCGCTCGCCTCTTGATGGCCTGGTGGTGGAAGCTATTGGTCTTCAGGACCCGCTGACCCACGATCTCGTGCAGCCGCGATGTTGGCTCCACGAGCACCTCGTGAGCCACGAATGACCGCTCTACCCCCTGCGTATCGTGGTGGACCGTGGGTTTCTTGCGCTGCGAGAGGTCCTGGTAGAGCGTTCCCCCCACCGCCACATTGAGGACCTGGATGCCCCGGCAGATCCCCAGCAGGGGCTTCGGAGCGTCGCGGTCCAACGCCCAGCGCGCGAGCAGGATCTCCATCGTGTCGCGCAGCGGCGAGACGCTCCGCAGCTCTGTCCGCACCCGCTCGTGGTACAGCGCCGGCTCCATGTCCCCGCCCCCCGGCAGCAGAACGCCGTCACACCGGCGGTAGAGGGAGGCCAGGTGGGCCTCGTCGTCGAGGTGCGGGATGAGAATCGGGCAGCCCCCTGCGCGCACGACGGCAAGGGCATAGCTCTGGTTCTGAGCAAAGCGGGCCGGCGCTCCCTCCTGCCGGAGGTCCATGCAGGTGATGCCGATGATGGGTGCACGCGGGTCGGGCATGGGGCTCTCCTGGGTTGGCGGACGGCCTTTGTCCTCGGCGTCGGTCACTAGGGTGTGGGCGAGGGCGTGTGCGTCAGTGTGGGCGAAGGCGAGGGCGAAGGCGTGTCCGAGGGCGTAGGTGAAGTGCGCAGAGTCCGGGTCGCCGTGAGCGCCGGGGTCGGTGTGCCAGAGCTCACCCTGTCGCCTACCTTTTCGAACACCCGCTCCACAACCTCACCCGCCGCGCCGAGCATGCCCAGCTTCTGGCCGTTCAGCGTGAGCGACACGGCGCCGGCGTTCCCGATCCGCACCTCTATGCTCTCCTCGCCGAACCACGACTTGTAGGTGCCGGCCTCCAGCTCCCCCTGGAACTGCCGGACGCCATCCACCGTGATCTGCAGCCATGACCTGTCTTCAAAGAGCAGCTCGAGGAAAATCCCGGTATAGATAGGCGTGGTCGGCGTGGCCGACGGCCGGCGGGTCGGCGTCATCGAGGCCGTCGGCCGCGGCTTGGTCGGCTCTGGCGTGACACTCTCGGGTGACGGCGGAGCCGTCCCTGTCGGAGCGGCAGTCGGTGCTTCGTTCGTTGCTGCCTGCACCAGTACCGTCGCAGTCGGCGACCGGGGAGCGAGCCACGCCAGATAGGGGGAGAGCGCGGGCCACTGCCACCAGGCGAGGGCGACCAGCCCGGCCACGCACAGGATCACCGGCACGAGCCACAGCCAGCGGCGTGCGCGGCCCTGGATTTCGTGGAGTGCCATGGGCTGGAAGGAACCAGAAGCGAAGGGGTTGGACTCTGCGGGAGCGACGACCACCTGCTGGGCGGGCGCCACCGCTGCGGAGTAGAGACGGGCGGCCTCGTCCACATCCAGCCCCAGGTACGAGGCATAGTTCTTGACAAAACCCCGGCCGACGGTCGGGTCGGGAAGAGCCTGATACTGCTCGGACTCGAGCGCCTCGATGTACTGCGACCTGATGCGCGTCTCCGCCTGCGCCTGCTGCAGGTCAACGCCCAGCGCCTCGCGGCGCTCGCGCAGCCATGCACCCAGCCTGACCGTGGTGTCGCTACTCACGGCGCCCACTATACCGGACGAGAAGGTGGATGTCAAATCGCCGGTCTTCCGGCAATGGAGGCCGATCACGCCTGGTTTGCGGATCGCGGCAGCCCGCACTAGAATGACACCCTGCGAGAGCGACCACATGCCATCCATGTCCATGCCCACTCAAAAACGCTACCGAACCGAGGCGCGGCGTCTCGTGCCTCTGCGCCAGGGGCCGTTTCCTCCTCGACGAGCAGCGTCGGGCGGGGAAGGCACCCTGGCTCAGACCCGGCTTGCCTGCTCCGTCGCCTCTGGGGCACCCCCCTGCGCGGGCTGGTTCCCGGGTCCCAGAGCCGGGCGCCGCGTTCCCGGCCCCACCCGCAGCCGCTGTGCGAGCCGGCAGCGCCTGGAGCGGCTGGCGTGAAGGCCGCGCGCATCCTGCTTCTGGCCGATACGCACCTCGGCTTCGACCTGCCCACCCACCCCAGGGTGCAGCGCCGCCGCCGCGGCGACGACTTCTTTCGCAACACAAGGCTCGCGCTCGAGCCGGCGCTGCGCGGCGAGGTGGACCTGGTCGTCCACGGCGGCGACCTCCTCTTTCGCAGCCGGGTGCCGGCATGGCTTGTCGAGGCGGCGCTCGCTCCGCTCATCCAGGTGGCCCAGGCCGGCGTCCCCGTCTTTCTGGTCCCGGGCAACCACGAGCGCTCGCGTATCCCCCTCCATCTCTGGGGGCAGCATCCCAACCTCCATGTGTTTGACGCGCCCCGGACGTTTGCGTGCCCTACTCGCGAAGGCACGCTGGCACTATCGGGTTGGCCGTTCGCACGGGAGGTGCGCGCCAGGCTCGGCTCGCTGCTCCGCGAGTGCGGTCTCGGCAGTATACCGGCGTGTGCCCACCTGCTCTGCATGCACCAGACGGTGGAAGGGGCGCAGGTGGGGCCGGCAGACTTTACCTTCCGCGCCGGGCCGGACATCGTGCCGGGGCGCGAGATACCTTCCGCCGCAACCGCCGTGCTCGCAGGCCACATCCACCGCGCACAGGTACTGCGCTCCACGCTCGCCGGCCGGCCGCTCGCCGCACCGGTGATCTACCCCGGCTCCGTGGAGCGGACCGCCTTTGCCGAGCGGGAGGAAACCAAAGGCTACATGCTGGTCACCGTGCCCCTCGCGGAGGGGCCTGCTCGCCGGCCGGTGGAGGCCCACTTCGTGCCCCTCCCCGCCCGGCCCCTGGTCATCCTCCGCCACGAGTGCGATGGCACCGATCCGCACGGCCTCTCCGCTGCGGTGGCGAAGCAGCTGGCGTCGCTCGATCCCGACTCGGTTGTGCGGCTCGAGCTTGAGGGCGTGGGCGCGGCGGCTGCCCGCGCGGTGCTCACCGCGCCCCTGCTGCGGAGCCTGGCTCCCGCCTCCATGAATATCGAGCTGGCACCTGAGACGCCGCGCCGCGGCGAGACGGCGATGACGTAGCCGAGGTGCCTGCCACCCGGGAACGGCCGGAACCAGCCGCGGCCGAGAAGAGCTCCGCCGACCGTAGTATAGGGCCTCGTGCCCGTTCCTGCGGCCCGCCCGCGGGACGGCTTGCGGGGCGTCCGGGGCTGTGGTACACTCGCAGCGTGCTGCGCTGGTGCGGCGCACAACCCATTGGGGAAATGTGGAAAGGAAGGCAAGCATGAAACGCAGGTCGATGACGATCGTAATGGTGCTGGCGGCCCTGCTGTTGGCCTCTGGCCTGGTGCCGGCTGCGGCCCTCGAGCCGCAATCGCGCTCACTCGTTCGGATTGATTGGCGCACCGAGGCCGACCTGGACCTCATCGAAGCGTCCGGCGTGGACGTCTACGCGCGCCTCGATTCGGACACAGGTCCCTACTTCCTGGCAGGGGCGACGGCCAAGCAGACCGAGGCGCTCCGGGACGACACGCTGGCCGTGACGGCCCTGGACGATGCCCTTGACGGGAGCTATTACGTTGCGACGCTGGCTCCCGGCCGTGCTCTGCCCGATTGGCAGGCCTATGGCCGCGTGCTTGCCGCCGATGGGGCCCAGGCCGTGCTGCGCACGACGCCTGACCAGGCGGAGCGGCTGGCGGAGGCGGGCGCGCAGATCGTCGCCGTGCGACTCGACCCCAAGCCCGTCAAGGCGGCAGGCGCCGACGCCCTCCCCGAGACGGTCGAATGGGATCCGCTGATCCAATCCATGATCGACCAGGTGACCTCGGACCAGGTGAGCCAGTATGACCGCGAGCTGGCCGGCGAGATCCCGGTGTGGGTGGACGGCGACTGGTATACCATCACCAGCCGCTACACCTACAGCGGCACGCCGATCCAAAAGACCACGAGCTACATCGGCGAGCTGTGGGAGAACCTGGGCCTGGACGTCGAATACCATGTGTGGGAAGGGCCGACCTATCCCAACGTGATCGGTGAGCTTCCCGGCCTGGTGGACCCAGACAACGTCTTTATCATCGGCGGGCATGTGGATGCCGTGTCGGGCTCACCCGGAGCCGACGACAACGCCAGCGGGTCCGTCGCGGCCATGATCGCCGCCGACATCATGACTCAGTACCAATGGGGCTGCACTCTGCGCTTTGCCGTCTGGACGGGCGAGGAGCAGGGCCTGAACGGCAGCTATGCCTACGCCCAGCGCGCCTACAACGACGGCGAAAGCATCCTCGGCTACCTCAACCTGGACATGATCGCTTGGAACACCCTCAACAGCGCGCGCGACGTCGACTTTTACTACTCGTCGAGCGTGCCCGGCTCGCAGGCCATGGCGCAGCAGTTCGCTGAAGTGGTCGACACCTACAACCTGAACCTGATCCCGTACCTGGGCACCGGCATGAGCGGCAGCGACCACACCTCGTTCCTGCAGTTCGGATACCCGTCCATCCTGGGCATCGAGGACAACGACGACTTTAATCCCTACTACCACGGGCCCGGGGACACCCCGGCCCACACCGACCTGGCCTACTTCACCGACTATGTCAAAGCCTCGATCGCCGACTATGCGCACCTGACCGGCTGCCTCATCCCAAGCGGGCTGGGCTCCTTGGAAGGGCACGTCACGGCGGCCGGCACCGGCGCACCGATCGCCGGCGCGGTCGTGACGATCACCGATCCGGACAATCACACCTCAACCGTGACGACCGACGGCGCCGGATACTACTCCAAGACGCTTCTCGCCAACACCTATACGGTGACCGTCTCTGCCTACGGCTACAACCCCCAGACGGTGACCGGTGTTGTGGTCGCAGATGACACCGTGACGACGCTCGACCTGGCCCTCACCAAGGCGCCGATCTACGTGGTCAAGGGAATCGTGAGCGACTCGGTGAGCGGCTCGCCGCTGGCGGCCGACATTGTCTTCGAGGGTTCGCCGGTGACCGCCTCGACCGATCCGTCAACCGGCAAGTACCGTGCCATCCTGGCGACCGGAACCTACGTTATGCACGTCACGGCCGACCTTCACCAGCCGCAGGAGCGGACGGTGGTGGTGAACGTCAGCCAGATCCAGGACTTTGCCCTCGAGCCGCTGCCCTGCATCCTGCTGGTGGACGACGACAACAACGCGCCCGACAACCGCCCCTACTTCACGGCGGCGCTCGATACGCTGGGCTATGACTATGACGTGTACGACACGGGCGGCGCCGGCGGCCCCGGCCTGGCCGGCCTGCAGGGCTACAGGATGGTCTTCTGGTTCTCGGGGGACACCTACGGTGGGACATCCGGACCGAACTCGATCGACGAGACGGACTTGGCCGCCTACCTCGATGCGGGCGGAAACCTATTCCTGTCGGCACAGGACTATCTCTACGACAGGCAGGGGGTGACCCCCTTCGGCCAGACCTACCTGGGCATCGGGTCGTACTCGGAGGATGCCGGCAATGCCGGCTCGATCACCGGCGTCACCGGCGACCCGGTGGGCAACGGCCTGGGGCCCTTCCCGATGACCTATCCCAGCGGCTTTACCGACTACGGCGACAGCGTGACGGCCGGCAACGGCGGCTCGCAGGCCTTCCGCAGCCAGAGCAGCGTCAACCTCGACGTCGACAAGACAAACGGCACCTGGCACACCCTCTTCTTTGGCACCGACTGGGTGCCGGTCGCCAACAACAACGCGGCGAACGGCCGGGCCGTCCTGCAGAGCGCCATCAACTGGTTCGGCGGCTGCCAGGCGCCCTCTGCGGTGCACGTGGGCAACATCCTGGTCCGCTGGAAGAGCGTCATCGGCCTATTCACCGTGATGGGCAGCGTGCCGGTGGCAGACCAGAACGGCGCGGCGGTGAGTGGCGCCACGGTCAGTGCGCAGTGGACGCTCCCGGACGGGACGACACAGAGCAAGACCGCGGTAACCGAGCTGACAGGCGTAGCCAAGTTTCGGCTGAACAGCACGCAGCACGGGGAGTACGAGCTGTGCGTCACCAACGTGGTCGCCAGTGGCTACACCTACGACCCCGACCAGAACATAGAGACGTGTGAGACGGTCGTAGTACCCTAACGAAGCGTATCGGCACGCGAGGCAGGGCCCCTGCTCTGCCTCGCCTGCCCTGCATGCCGCAGCCCTTCGCTTGCGCGGAGCGCGGGGCTCTGCTACAATGGCGCGGTTAGGCCCCCATCGTCTAGTGGCCTAGGACACCGCCCTTTCAAGGCGGCGACAGGGATTCGAATTCCCTTGGGGGCACTCTCTAAAGCCCCACCAAAATCGGTGAGGTTCTCCTGGTGAGCCGGCCTGCGGGCCGGCTTTGGCCTTCCTGGACAGGGCATCTTCCCCTGCCGGTCGATAGGCAGTACTCCGTTTCCACCTGCCGGACTGCGTGCATGCTCACCGCAGGTCGCTCTCATTTCCCCTGACTGAGCAGGGCACAGACGGGTGTCGAGAGCTCTCCGGGGGCCGCTCGTGACAGGATCCAATCCTCCTCAGTTGGCATCGTTCCTACAGGAGGCTTGATCAGCGGTACCTGAGGGCGTCACCAGCTGTCATCTGGCGGTGTGCCTGCCCGCTAACAGCGGAGCAATGTCGTACGAGCTCCACATCACTTCTACCCGATTTGGCCCAGTGGTCCGGCCCAACTACGGGGCACTTCCGGGTGGAGTAGGGCCAAAGTCATGGAAATAGAGAGAAGGAACGTGACGGGAAGCTCATGACAGAGACTCTCTTCAGCAGTAAGCTTGACGTTGCACGAGGAGACTGGCAACGCCGGATGGTGACTTGCGGGAGTGCCAACTCGATGGTGCGGCCAGCGAGTGCGCTGAGTCCCCAGTTCAGGAGGTTCCCATGTGCTCTCTCGAGAGAATCGCGTTCAGGTTGGCGACGGACGAGGACTTTCGCACGGACTTTGCGAATGAGCCAGAGTGCGTCGTTGCGGCCGTGGGTCTCACTCTGGACGAGCAGAGCCGGACTGCACTGAAGCAGTCCCGTTCCCTCCTTGCGCTGTCGGCTGAAATGCTGGCCGATCGCCTGCTGGCCGAAGAGCCTGCAGATCCCTGGTGGTGGTGGGGCCAACGATCTGCGCCCGATTGTGCTGCTGCCTGAACCAGGTGCGGGCGCTGCATGCCTGAGCGCCGACAAAGCCGCTGCTGCTCTGGACGCTGCTGTCGCCGCGCACATCGCGCGACTTCTGCGCCAGGCAGGCGGCGCTCGGTCGGGTGATCTGCGCCAGGTGGAGGACTGGATCCTCGACTGTGCCCGTACCGAACCGGTCCACCTACGGCTGTCGCTTCTAGTCTGCCAAGCTGCAGGCGGCGTCGCTTCAGACGCCGTTGCCGTCGCTGCGGCGTGGCATCTGCTCTATTGTGCCGCCCACCTCTTGGATGACGTCGCAGATGCTGAATGCTTCTGGCTGCCACCAAGCCAGGCCATAAACGCTTCTGTCACTCTGATCTTCCTGGCTCAACTGAGCCTGACCACATTGAAGGACAGCCAGGTGGATCCAGACAGGATCGTGGCGTTGGTGTCAGCGTTCAACACCAAGACCACTCGGATGGCTCTAGGCCAGGCAAGCGACCTGGCATGGGACGCACAATCCGCTACGCTGAACGACTACTGGTCGATTGCCCAGGCCAAGACGGGCGAGTTCTATGCGTTGGCTTGTCAGGCAGGTGCGCTTGTGGGAACGGACGAGCAGGCTGAGATTGACAGATACACCACGTTCGGCTATCATCTGGGTGTGCTGGTCCAAGTGGCCGATGACCTGCAAGCTTTGTGGAGACCGCGCGGACGGGGTGATCTGCTCACAGCAGGCCGGACGTTGCCCGTAGTCTACGGGCTCAGCGTAGCTTCACCAGAAGGAAAAGAGCATCTGCACCACCTGCTGGCGAGCGCCCCTGACAGCGCCGAAGCGCAACACGAGCTGCTAGTCGAGCTGGCCAGACTTGGGGCTCTGCACTACATAGCGTTGCAGGGCGGGCTGCAGCATCAGCTTGCTCGGGAGGCGATACTCTCGGCACCGCGGCCCACCGCTGCGCACGAGAGGCTGTTGGAAATGCTAGACTCAGCCTTCCCGGCCATAGGGGTTGCAGACCAGCAGTGCGCACCTTCAAGGGTTTTGAACGGCTAGGTGAACTGCGGCGTGAGGGGCGGAACCACGCCGGGCTTTGGTATCTACCCCCCTACATTCTCTCGCTTCTGACCTTTGCGCTCCTGGCTGTGTCGAGCTGGGTGATCACCTGGCCTGGCGATGGAGTGAGTTGGGCGCTGCCAGAAGGGCGCATCCTCGCAGTAGACTCTTACGGACCCGGGGGTCTGGCTGGTCTGAAGCCAGGCGACGTCGTCGTGTCCATCGACGGTCGCGTGCTGTCCGGAACGCCGCTGTATGCAGGGGCTCGCCCAGGTCAGCAAGTTGTTCTCGGTGTTCAGCGCGGCGGGCGGATATCGGACATCCGTCTCACCCTGGATTCCCCTACTGCGGCCGACCTGCTATGGAGGCTGGTCCCGGTAGTCGTTGGTCTTAGCTTCTGGCTAGGTGGTGTGGTGCTATTCGTGCTTCGGCCCAAGTCCTCCCCCTGCCAGGCGTTTTTCCTCTTCTGCCAGGGAGCAGCGGTCACGCTCGCCACCGGGCAGATCTCAGCGGTGAACGTTGGATGGGCCGCGCAGTTGTTCCACCTGTCGCTGCTGGCACTGGCTCCGCTGCAGGCTCACTTCTACGAAGTCTTCGTAGCCGCGGATCGGCCGGCCATGCGCGCCTGGGTACATTGGCTGGCTGCTTTGTGTGGTCTGCTGGCGCTCCCCCAGGCAGCAGCTGTGGTCCTTTCACTTTTCGAACACCGTGTGACTTTGTTTCCTCTCACTTGGCCCCCCTGGCGGTTGGGAGTGCGGCTCTACCTGGGGGCGACGCTATCGGCCATCATGGTCGGCCTGCTGGTCACCTATTTCTCTACGCGGTCAGCCAGTGTACGTCGCAAGTTGCGCGGGCTCGCTGTTGGGACAAGCATCGGAGTGCTGCCGCTGTTGCTCTTTTCCCTGGCACCCGACATGCTGGGAGGTACCGGAGCCGGATTGCCGTATCAGGTCAGCTTCCTCTTCCTCATCATGATCCCCCTCAGCCATGCCTATTTGATATTCCGGCATGACCTTGTCCCGCTTGATCGATTCCTCAACCGCAGCCTGGTGGTCTTCAGTCTGGGACTGACGTGGGCCGGAGTCTACCTTGCTGCTGTCGGGACGAGTCTCCTCTTTTTTCGCGACACACCGCTGCTGTACCCTCTGGTGGGCGCTCTGGTGACAGTGGGACTTGCGGCTCTCTTGAACCCTGTGCGGTCGCGGATCCAGCGTGTGGTGGATCGTCTGTTTTACCGCGGCTGGTACGATTACCGGACCGTAATCGCGGAGGTGAGCCTCGCGCTGAGCACTGTGACCTCGCGTCGCGAGCTGGCCGAGAGGCTGGTGGCGCCAGTGGCCGAGGGCCTGAGGTTGCGGGGAGCAGCGCTCTACCTGCGTACGCCGGAGGGCGATTTGGAGTTGACCGGTAGCCGCGAGATGGAAGTGCCCGAACGGCTGCCGATTGCAGCGGTCAGTCCAGAGGCCTTCGGCCAGCCACTTTCACAAGAAGGTGAGCGAGGCATGGTCAGCAGAGTGGCCTGGCGCTTTCCGCTGGTGCAGGACGGGAGGCCCACGGGGTTGCTCTTGCTGGGGGAGAAGCGGGAGGACAACTTCCTTGAGCCCGCTGACGCCGAGATTCTGCGCACACTGGCGCAACAAGCGTCACTGGCCGCGGCGAAGGTGCTCTTGATGGACGAGCTACGCCAGGCCATGAAGGCTCTTGAAGCGGGTCAACGTCGAATGTTGACGGCAAGGGAGGAAGAGAGGCGTGTCCTCGCCTGGAAGCTGCACGATGGTCCTGTACAGGACCTGCTGGCGTTGGGGTATCGGCTCCATGAGTGCCGCGAACTAGCATGGCCCCATGACCGCTCGCTTGCTGAGGCGCTCGAACTTGCGCGACGGGAGACAACGGAGATCATGGCGGTCCTACGAGAGGCCTGCAGCGACCTGCGCTCCGATGTACTGGACGTGATGGGTTTGGGGCCGGCGGTGATACAACACGCGCGAGATGTGATGCGCAAGACGGGGATCGTAGTCTATCTGGATGTGCCTCGCCGGGGGCCAAAGCTGGCAGATCCGTTGGGGATCACGCTGTTGCGCGTCTTCCAGGAAGCTCTGGGGAACGCCGTACAGCACGCGAACGTCCGAGAAGTGTGGACATCACTGCAGATGCAGGATGGAATGTACGAACTGAAGGTGTGGGACGAGGGCAAGGGCTTCATGGTACCAGACAAGATGAGTCTACAGGCTTTGAAAGGTCACTTTGGCTTGGTCACCATGATGGAGCGGATGGCCGCGGTAGGCGGCGCCCTCGAGATACATTCTGGCCCAGGGAAGGGAACCCAGGTAAGAGCCTGGGGCGCAGTGTAGAGGGTGGCGGCAGCGGATGGCGCCCATCCAGAGGAGGCAGCAGGAAAATGGCGACTCGAGTGTTGCTGGCCGATGATCATCCCTCAGTGCGCGCAGGCGTCTGCGCAGCGCTGGGAAAGGCCCCTGGCATCGTGGTTGTGGCGGAAGCCGCCGATGGCGAAGACGCGCTACGGCTGATAGAGCAACAGCAGCCCGACGTGGCGCTGCTTGACTGCCGACTGCCAAAGCTCAACGGCGTGGAAGTGGCGGCGCTGGTGCGGAAACGCGGCCTCCCGACACGGGTGCTGGCGCTGAGCGCCTACACGGACGACGAGTACGTGCACGGGATGCTGGAATCCGGCGCAGCGGGGTATCTGCTGAAGGAAGAGGCGCTCGATACGGTTGTGGAGGCGGTCCAGGCTGCAGCGCGAGGAGAGGAGTGGTACAGCCGGAGGGTATTGGCTCAGGTGACTGCTTGGGCACGGGGGGAGACATCGGTCTCTCCTGATGTGGCCAGGCTGACCGACCGGGAGTTGGATGTCCTGCGCCTGCTGGCGCGGGGCTGGGACAATTCTCGCATCGCGCAGGAGTTGGTGATAACTGAAGGCACCGTGAAGAATCACATTACCAGCATCTATGGCAAGCTGGGTGTCTCATCTCGTGCAGAAGCCACGGCCTGGGCATGGGAGCGCAGGCTGATCGCTGAGAGATAGATTTCAGGAGTGGCTGCAGACGTGGGAAGGAGCCTGCTGTTTTCGTACCCAGGGGAGGGTCAACATGCTTCGTAGGGCGCGAATCAGAGCAGCGAAGGCGGTGAACAGCAGTGCAGCGGACTCGCGCTCGATTTGGTTTGCGGAAGTAGAGCAACTCCGGTCTAGACTGACGGAGCGTGAGCTACAAGTGCTGGCCAAGATGGTTGAGGGCAAGACCGACGCGACGATCGCTGAGGAACTGGGGATCGGCGTCAAGACTGCATGCAACCACCGCAGCTGCTATGGCCCGGAATTCGTGCTGAAACTGGGTCGAAGTCATAGAAGAACTGGCAAAGAACATGACTGGGACCTCATGACAATCTGTCGCCTTTGCTGTATCCTTGACTCGTTGCCATAGGGCTCTCTGGTCTCGAACAGATGAGCCTCATCCAGCCTTGGCTCATATCGGGGACCGGCCCAGGTGTCGGACAGCCAGAACTAGCTCAAAGCCGGAGGGAGGTAGACGATGAGACTAACCTACGGAAGGTGCACTGCGAGGATGCTCGCCGCGGCGCTCTTTGTGACTCTAGGGTTGGTGGCAGCTATACTCGCTACGGGGGTTGAACCCGTACATGCGGACGCTTGTGGCACCAACTACCTGTACCAGTGGACTTGTAGGCTCGATTGTGACCAGCAATACTCCTGCGGACCGGGCAAGTGGTTGTTTGTGTGCGTAGAGGAGAAGGCCTACAAGTACACCAATCCGTGGAGTGACAAGGACATGGGACCAACTGGGTACATGCCCACCAATTGCACCGAGTGGTGGGATCAGACCTGTCCCTGGTTCTGCAACTGGTAGTCCCGATCATCCGTCACCCCGAGGTTCTCGGAGCAGAAACCTCGGGGAATGGATCTTCTCCGATAAACGAGGTACTCACTCGGCATGACTCACGCCGCCCCTTCTGCAGGAAGGGTTGGACTTGACCAGCATCGCGGAATGCACATGTACAGAACAGGCGTGCACTCTGTGCTCCGTGCTGCAGTGATGATCGCTGTAGTCCTGTCTGGCCATGCTTGTTCGGTTCCCTCCACAACAGGACGTGATGAGGCCCAGGTGGGCGCCAGTGAGCGAGACGGAAGTGACAGCTTGCCACGACCTTACGACGAAGTGTCTGTCACAATCCGCTTCGCGTGCCCTGCAAGCGACCAATTCGAGTTCGAGTCTTTGGCCGCCGACTTCCATGCCCAGAACCCCGCTACCGAGATCGCGGTCCTGGCTATAGAGGATATCCTGGGCGGCAACCATACGGACGTGCTTCGCCGCCTGCTGATGGCAGCGGACGTTGTATACCACCGCGTGGACCTGGAGGCTGCTCCCAGAGGGTGGGTCCGGGATCTGTCGCCTTTTTTCGAGCATGATGCGACCTTTGAACCTGAGGACTTTTACCCCGGGATGCTGGAGGCATTCGAGGCACAGGGCAAAACGTGGGCCCTGCCTGGACCTGCTAAGCTGAGTCTGCTTTTCTTTGACCAGCGAAAGTTCGATGAGGCAGGTGTGCCGTATCCCACATTGGCCTGGACGAAAGAGGACTACTTGTTAGCGGCCAAGCAGCTGACGGAGCGCCGCGGTGATGAGTTCACGCAATTCGGCCTTGTCGACCCTCTTGCAGGGGCTAGGCACGCTCTGGTCCTTCCGCTCATGAGTGGCTGGCTGGATGGGGAACCCCCTTTGGATGCGCCACTCATCGCCGGTGCTGTGCAATGGTATACGGACTTGGCCCTGGTTCATGAGGTTATGCCTGTTTCCTCGCTGACGGAGCCGAACACGGTATACGACGCCCAAGATCTCGTTTTTTCGAGAAGAGCAGCCATGTGGAGCTATCCGCTTGACAGCTATGAGCCGCTGCGTGAGAGAGGCTGGGAGCTCGGAGTCGCCTTGCTCCCTACCTATGACCTTCCGGCTGCTACAGTGTTCATGTATGGCTTCATGATGAGTGGGGGAACGGAGAATCCTCAAGAAAGCTGGCTTTGGCTGAACTATCTCAGCCATCAGCGACTGCTGGGTCGAATGAATGCGAAAGCGGTACGGCTGCCAGCACGCCGGTCGCTTGCGGAACAGGGTGGCTACTGGACCCAGTTCGATGAGCAGACTACTGAGGTACTGCGCCATGCTGTTGAGCACTTGGTCGTCGAGTCGGCTGGGAATGAAAAGGTGGCGCAATTGGACACAGCCATTGATGCTGTATTCGCTGGCATGTCGGTGGAGCTGGCGTTGTCTGAGGCCCAGACAGCTCTGGAAGCACAGCGATATCAGACAGCACAAATCACACCCGAGGCCTTTGTCGTGTCTCCGCCACAGGTCCAGGGTGCCTTGGGACCAGCTGTCATTGCCTTTGCGCTATCACCTCGAGCCGACCCGACAGTATACCACAAGCTTGCAGACACGTTCAACCGAGACCACTCAGCCGTTCATGCGCAGATCGTGACGGCCGCACAGGTGGAAACGAGCGACTGCTTCACCAGTGATCTCTGGCCAGGCGATGCGGATGCCCGTGCGAACTTGCTCAACCTACAACCCCTGCTGGAGACCGACTCCACTTTCTCATTGGACGATTTCTATCCCCGCTTCCTGGACGCCTTTCGCTACCGCGGTGACCTCTGGGGATTGCCTACCCAGGCCCAGTTACGGATTGTTTTCTACAACCGCAACCTCTTCGACGCAGTTGGCGCACCTTACCCGGCAGGGGGCTGGACCACGGATGACTTTTTTGCCCGCGCCGTGGCCTTGACGAGGGGTGATGGTGCCAAGAAGCAATATGGCTTTCTCCCCCTCAACGGCGATGCCAGCGACCTGCCGGTTTTGATGGCGTTGCGAGGGGCGGCGCTGTGGGACCAAGAGGGCCGGCCACGCTTTAATGAACCAGAGGTGGTAGCGGCCGTACGGTGGTACACCGATCTGGCGCTGAAGCATGGCGTGATGCCCGTTTTCTCCAACGACCTGCCGGATCGGGACCCGACAGCGCAAGAGGCGCGCTATGCCCTAGTGCGGTCCGGCCGCGTGGCGATGTGGACCGACTTCTCCGGTATCGATCGGCATGACATCTGGCCCACGGACACGGAGGTAGGGATGGCTCCGCTTCCGGCAGGGGGCGAGGGCGTGAGCGAGTTCCTGTACGAAGGGTTGTTCATTGCCGCTGATACGTCTCACCCTGAGGCATGCTGGGAGTGGCTCAGGTTTGTCAGTGGGCAGCTGGAGCCCGTGCGAGGGCTGCCCGCTCGACTGTCTTTTCTCGAGTCAACCGCCTTTGCCGGTCAGGTGGGGCGAGAGGCAGTAGAGACCTATCGCGATTCGCTGGCCTATGCCGATCTCAGTCGGCCTGCCACCCTGGAAGCCAGCAGTCAAATCCGCTGGTTCTACCAGGCAGTAGCGGACATTTGGGCTGGCGCCCGGCCAGAGATCGCCCTAGCAGAAGCGCAACGGGAGGCGGGAAAGTGATCGAGCAACCAATTCCAGGTCAACAGGCAAAGAGGTTGCAGTCCAAGACGCCCGATCTCACACTGCTTGTCGTGGGTATTCTCCTATTGCAGGTAGTTCTGCAGGCAGCATTGCTCGTTCGTACCAACCGAGTCTACCGTTGGATAGCTGAAGACAAGGCAGTCGCCAACTCCTCCACGACAGATATATCCCTCGTAAGCGGCGTTTCGCCCGACGACGATCCGTTCCTCGGTCCTGCAAGCGCTCCAGTCACCATAGTGGAGTTCTCGGACTTTGGCTGCAGCCATTGTCGCGAGGTTCAGCAGACGCTGGCCCAAGTCCGACAGAGATACGGCGACCAGGTGCGGATCGTTTTCCGTGACTTCTCATTGGAGGGGCCCGGCTCCGCATCATTCACTGCTGCATTGGGGGCAGAGTGCGCCAGTGACCAGGGTGCCTTCTGGGCAATGCATGATCTGCTCTTCGAGAAGCAGCCGGCGTTTGATATGGCAAGCGTACAAGGCTACGCCGCGAGCCTCGGGCTGGACATGGATCAGTTTCGGCCATGCATGGTGCTTAGGCAACACGAGGAGGACATCATGCATGACCACGCCGATGGGGTTTCGTACGGCGTCAGTTCAACGCCCACCTTTTTCGTGAATGGGCATCGCCTGGTCGGTGCAGTATCACTCTCGGTCTTTCGACGGGCTGTGGATGAGTCACTCCGCGGCCGCTGATCTTGCCCTCCAGCCCCGCTTGCGCTACATCAGTCCCCTGCGCCAAGCGAGTCCGCCAACCCCAATGAGCACGGCTTTCTCCACGTGCCCGTTTGTGGTATCATCCTGGAGTGGAGTCTGAAGCACGGCCCGGGTCTTTGTAGCGTGCCTCGGGTGAGGCCCTGCTCTCCACGGAGGTATGTGATGATGCACCACGGGGACACCAGGCGGCTGCTACTGGCTGTGGTCGTGCTGATGTCGGCCTCACTAGCTGCCTGTGTTCCCGGCTCGGCACCGGCCCCACCACCCACGCCCAGCCCCTTGCCCACCGCCGTCGTGCCCGAAAAGCCGACCTATACGGTCCAGCGGGGCGTCGTGGAAGACAGCCTCACCTTCAACGGCCGTGTGTCGCCGGTCAAGGAAGCCGAGCTCTACTTCCGCACCGATGGGCGCATTCTCAAAGTCAGCGTGGCCAAGGGTGATTCCGTGCGCGCGGGTGACTTGCTGGCAGAGCTGGACGTGTCGGCGTTGCGGCGCCTGCTGGCGCAGGCGGAACTCGCGTACGAGATCGCCCAGACCGATCTGACCAGCGCCGAGTCCGAGCGGACGTATCAGCTGGCCCGCGCCCGGATGGGCCTGTCACTGGAGCAGATAGCGCTCAAGAAGCTCGAGGGCTATGACCCGCGCTTGGACATGGCGGTAGCCAGGGCACAACTGGATGGCGCCACAGTCACACTCCAGCGGGCGCAAGCTGCTTACGATGCGGTGGCTCATTTGCCGGGCATTGGGGCGCGGCCCGAGTCCATGGCTTTGCAGCAAGCCACGCTCGCCTATTCGATAGCCAGCGCTACCTACGACCAGGCCGTCCAGCAGAGCACTCAGCACGCGTACGACATCCAGGCCCAGAAGAAACGGGTCGAGCTGGCGCAGCTCGAAGTCGACCACCTAGCCTCCGGCACCGATCCCCGCCTGGAGCAGGCCGTGGCGCAGGCAGCACTGGACCTGGATGACGTTCGAGCGCAGATCACGGACACGCTCGTCGTTGCACCGTTCGACGGCCAGTTGACCGCCGTGACTCTCTCGCCGGGCCAGGCGGTTGAAGGCTTCAAGCCGGTAATTGTGGTGGCCGACCCCACGCAATTGGAAGTGACGGCCGAGCTCACGGCCGATGAGATGAGCGATCTGAGTGAAGGCCAGGCCGCGACCGTGGTCCCGCTCCAGTATCCTGCGCAGAAGCTGTCCGCCACGATCCGCTCGCTGCCCTATCCGTATGGCTCTGGCGGCAGCGCAAGCGGGCTGGAGGCGGCGGATCGGGCTACCCACCTGGAGGTCGACTTCGGCGGGTCTGCCGTCGCCCCTGGGGAGTTGGTCCGCGTCTCCGTCGTCTTGGAGCGCAAGGAGAGCGTCCTGTGGCTGCCGCCGGCCGCCATACGCACCTTTGAGGGCCGCAAGTTCGTCGTCGTGCAGGAGGGCGCCGCCCAACGCCGCGTCGACGTGACCTTGGGCATCGAAAGCGCGGACCGGGTCGAGGTCCTAGATGGGCTGAGAGAAGGCGCCGTCGTAGCCGGGCCATGAGTTTGAAACCACGGACACGGGAATGAGACCCCAGGCGCCTCACACGGTCACCTGATCCCGGAGTGGCAGTGAACCTGATCGCTTCGCTTCTGTCGATAGTGGCCCTTTCCAGCAAGCGCCTCTGGAACCAACGGCTGCTGATGCTCTGCCTGCTGGTGGGATTGACGGCGGCTGTAGGGCTGCTGTCGAGCATCCCGCTCTACGCAGACGCGGTCCAGCATGGGCTGCTGCGAGGAGAGCTGACGGAAGCAGGCACCTACCGGCCACCTTATGCCTTCCTGTGGCGCTACGTGGGCGCCTGGCACGGCGACGTGAACTGGGATGCGTATACCCCCATTGACCAATACCTCTCGCAGCAGGCAGCGGCCGTCGTCGGCCTTCCCCTGGAAGCGCTGGTGCGTCATGTCAAAACCGGCAACCTGCGCCTCTACGCTGCCGATGGTGCCGGCGCCTTCGCCGAGAGGGAGCCGCTGCTGTGGACGAGCCTGGGCTTTATCAGCGGCCTGGAAGGGCACGTCGAGATGGTGGAGGGGGCCTTCCCTCCCCTCGACGTTGGACCGACGTCAGGCGAGGATGTGCCGGTCCTCGTCAGCGAGGCCCTTGCCGGACGGCTTGGGCTGCAGGTAGGAGAACGGTACATTCTGTTCGGCTCCGCCGGCCAGGCGCAGGTACCGGTTCAGATCGCCGGGGTATGGCGGCCGCCCAATGCGGCCGAGCCCTTCTGGTTCTATCAGCCCCAGTCCTTTGACGAAATCCTCTTGACCTCGGAAGCGGCCTTTGTCGAGCAGGTGGTGCCTGTCCTCGATGCGCCCGTGTCGCTGGCCGTCTGGTACCAGGTCTTCGACGGGGACCGGGTCCGGGCTGCCGATGTGCCAGGCGTGCTGTCCCAAGTGGCTGCCGCCCGCTCGCGGGCGTCGGCTCTCCTGGCGCACACCGAGCTTGACGTCTCGCCCGTGGAGGCGCTGCAGGGCTACCAGCAGTCGGCCCGGCTGCTGACCGTCGTGCTGACTATCTTTGGCATCCCTGTGGTGGGCCTGCTCCTCTACTTTATTGCCCTCATCGCCGGCCTGGTCGTGCGCCGCGACCAGGGCGAGATTGCCATCCTGCGCAGCCGGGGGACCACGAGGGGGCAGGTACTTCTAATCTACCTGTTGGAGGGTCTGCTGGTGGGCGGCCTCGGGCTGGCAGGCGGGCTGGCTGTGGGGCAGTGGGTCGCCGGGCTGATGGGCCGCACCCACACCTTTCTAGACCCGGCGCTTCTGCAGGGCACGCATCCCCAGGGACCCCAACCCCTGACCGTCGTCTTCTCGCCAATGGCGCTCGGATATGGCCTGATGGGCGTAGGGCTGGCCGCATTGGCCCTGCTCGCGCCGGCCCTGGCCGCCTCGCGCCACACTATCGTAACGTTCAAGTGGGAGCGAGCGCGAGCGCTGCTCCGCCCTCTGTACCAGCGCTACTTCCTCGACCTTCTCCTCCTCGTCCCACCCCTGTACGGCTGGTACCTCCTGCGCAAACAGGGCGGCATCCTCCTGCCGACCGTGGGCAGCGACCCGTTCTCGAATCCGTTACTCTTTCTGGTTCCGATCTGGTTCTGTTTCTCCCTCGCCCTGCTCTTCGTGAGGGCCTTTCCGTGGCTGATGGGCGGCCTGGCGTGGCTTGCGAACTGGCTTCCGGGCACGACGCCTGTCCTGACCCTGCGGCAGCTTGCCCGCTCGGCAGGGCAGCACAGCGGGCCGCTGCTGCTCTTGAGCGTGTCCCTCAGCCTGGCTGCCTTCACGGCCTCCATGGCCGCAACCCTCGACGAGCATCTGGCCGACCGCATCTACTACCAGGTCGGCGCCGACATGGCGCTGGCGGAGCTGGGAGAGAGCACTGCCGAGCCGGCGCAGCCGGGGTTTGGCAATGAGCCGGGAGCGTCGCTGCCGCAGGCGGAAGGGCCGCGCTGGCTGTTCCTGCCGGTGAGCGAGCACCTGAAGGTGCCGGGCGTCCGCGCGGCAGCGCGGGTGGGTGACTACAGCGCCGCCTCTGGCCTCGGCGGGCAGCAGGAATCGGGGCGGCTGTTGGGCGTCGACCGCCTTGACTTTCCCGCCGTGGCGTTCTTCCGGCCCGACTTTGCCGGGGGCGAATCCCTGGGCGGACTGATGAACCGCCTGGCCGTGGACCCGGCCGGCCTCCTGGTCAGCCGCGGCTTTCTGACGCGCCACGGCCTGTCGGTCGGCGATCCGCTGCGGCTGACGGTAGGTGCGGCGGGCGAATTCCATGAGATCGAGTTCACCGTCGCGGCTCCGCTGGACCTCTTTCCCAGCCTCTACCCCCAGGACGGTCCTTTCTTCGTCGCCAACCTGGACTACGTCTTCCAGGGTCTGGGAGGCGCCTTTCCCTACGACGTCTGGCTGACGACCGACCCGGCCGTGCCCGGCGCGGAGGTGGTTGCCGGAGTGCGCAGGCTGGGCCTGGCCGTCGTCTCCGCCTCGGACGCTCGCGCCACGATTGCCGCAGAGCAGACCCGCCCTGAGCGCCAGGGCCTCTTTGGCCTGCTGACTGCGGGCTTCCTGGCCGCGGCAGCCCTGACCGTGCTGGGTTTTCTGGTCTACGCCGCGGCCTCCTTCCAACGGCGGTTTGTCGAGCTGGGTGCCCTGCGCGCCGTGGGCCTGTCGGTGGGCCAGATGTCGGCTTACCTGGCCGGGGAGCAGGCCATCCTCATCCTGGCGGGGGCCTGCCTCGGCACCATGCTTGGCGTGGCCGCCGGCAGCCTGTTCATCCCGTACCTGCAAGTCGGGGCCGGCGCGGCAGCCCAGGTGCCGCCGTTTGTGGTGCAGATTGCCTGGGAAAAGCTGTGGCTGATCTATGTCGTCTTTGGCGCCATGTTTCTGGCGGCAGTGGCAGTGCTGGTTGTGCTGCTGCTGCGGATGAGGATCTTTGAGGCCGTGAAGCTGGGAGAGGCAGGGTGACCGCTTCGCCTGACGGGCCGTTCATCGTCTGCGACAACCTGGTCAAGATCTACAGGGTGGCCGACCTGGAGGTCGTCGCGCTGCAGGGGCTGGACCTGTCCGTCGCTCCCGGCGAGATGCTGGGCATCGTGGGCGCGTCGGGCAGCGGCAAGAGCACGCTGCTGAACATCCTCGGCGGTCTCGACCGGCCCTCGGCGGGACGCGTCACCGTGGACGGGCGCGACTTGCTCAAGCTTTCGAACCGGGCGCTGGATCGTTACCGGCGAGCAGTGGTCGGCTTTGTCTGGCAGCAGACGGGTCGCAATTTGATCTCCTACCTCACGGCGCGGGAGAATGTTGAGTTGCCCATGACCGTAGCGGGCGCCGGCCTGGCGGAAAAGCGCGGGCGCTCGCGTGACCTGCTGGAGAGAGTCGGCCTGTGGGAGTGCCGTCGGCACCGGCTGGCTCAGCTCTCCGGCGGCGAGCAGCAGCGAGTAGCCATCGCGGTCGCTCTGGCCAACCGGCCCCGGCTCCTCCTGGCCGACGAACCGACTGGCGAGGTTGACTCGGCAACGGCCCAGGGGTTGCTAGAACTCCTTCGCGAGCTGAACCGCGCTTACGGCCTAACGACGATCATTGTCACTCACGACCCCCAGATCGCCCGGCAGGTGGACCGCGTCGTCGCCATCCGCGACGGGCGGACCAGCACCGAGACGATCCGGCGCATGCGTGAGACGGAGCCGGCCATGGTCGGTGGTTCTCAGGCAGGAGGGCAATCGGAGAGCGAGGCGGCCGTGGGCTATCACGAGTACGTCGTCGTCGATCCCGGGGGGCGGTTGCAAGTGCCTGCCGAGCACCTGGAAAGGTTCGGAATCGGAGACAGAGCAATTGTGGAGACAACGGATCTGGGCATCCTGATCCGCCCGGTACAGGGCCGTGAAGGGGTTGCCCGTCCGGCTCAAGCTGAATCTGAAGAAGTGCACGCGGCTCGCAGGCCGCGAGGGCTGCAGGGCTGGTGGGCCAGGCTGCGCCGAAAGTGAGCGGGCATCGCCTGGGTCTGGCAATGAACGACGAACAGGCCATCGTCCGCACCGAGGCGCTCACGCGGACCTACCGCGTCGGGACGCAGCGCGTCGAGGCGCTTCGGGCCGTGGATCTCGTGGTGGCGCCGGGTACGCTCGTCACCTTGCGCGGCCGCTCAGGGTCGGGTAAGACGACGCTGCTCAACTGTATCGGAGGGCTGGATCGACCCAGCTCAGGGCGGATCTGGTTCGAGGGCCAGGAGCTGGGTCGGATGCCGGAGTGGAGGCGCGTGCGGCTGCGCCGCCGGCGCATTGGCTTCGTGTTCCAGTCCTTTGCGTTGCTGCCCACGTATTCTGCCTGGGAGAACGTGGACCTGATGCTTCGGCTGGCCGGTGTGAGGCGGGGGAGGCGGCACCAGCGAGTGGAGGAAGTGCTGGGACTCGTTGGCCTGCAGAAGTGGACCGGCCATCGCCCCTTTGAACTCTCGGGAGGCCAACAGCAGCGGCTGGCCATCGCGCGCGCCATCTCGACCCGGCCGGCCCTGATCCTGGCCGACGAGCCGACGGGAGAGCTTGACTCGGCGTCGGGACAGAAGATCCTGCAGCTCCTACGCCAGATTGTGGATGTCGAGCGAACGAGCGTGCTGATCGCCAGCCACGATCCCATGGTCGAGTCGATTGCCGACCGGGTGTGCTGGCTTCGGGACGGCCGGGTTGTCGAAGCTGAGAGCCTGGGCTGATATGCAGGTTTGAAGGAGGACTGGTTTGACGGACATGTCATCACGGCGTACCTCAACGACGCTGGTGTCGGGCGGAAGTGTTCGCCGAAGGGCCGCTGCCAAGGCGCTTGTGCGCCCGGGCTTTGCCACACGGTAGGCGTATGGCTTGTGGATCTTCCTTGTGCGACCTTGCTCTGCTTACCGCACTGCTGCGACGGCAAGGCCTGGTAACGCCGGGGAGATGCTTTTGGGGTTTCCTGGTAAACGAACAGCAGCAAGCCGATAGGTAGTCACGTGTTCGCCTTGACTATCCGCTCAATCCTCCGGGCGCGGGAGCGCACCACGCTCTTGGTGGTCGGCCTGCCGGCCTGTCCGAGTGGTTCAGCCCGTTCACCGTGGCGGGCTCGACATGGATGGCGACCAGTGGGCAGACGCGTAGCCACTCCCCGAGCTGTGATGGGCTCGGTGCACTTGGGGAGGTGAGCCGGCCTGCGGGCCGGCTCGGTCTTCATAGCGTGTGTTTGCCCTCTGTACGACAATCCGGTCGAAAACAGCCCTTGTGCAGTGTTACCTTCCGAACAGAATAGCGATATACAAGTGAGGCGCAAGGAGCCATCATCCAACACAGGGATCAGAGAAGGCTATGCCCAACCCGATCGTGGAAGCCGTGAGAGCAGAGTTGGTTGACGAGCCAGATTCGGTTCTGGCGCAAGCTGCTCGCCGGGATCCGGCCGCCTTCGCAGCGCTCTACCGCCGCTACGTGACGCCTATCTATCGTTACCTCTGCAGCCGTGTGGGCAGCGCCGCCGATGCCGAGGACCTGACAGCCCAGACCTTTGTGGCCGCCCTGGAGGGCCTGCCCCTCTATCGCGAACGAGGCAATTTCGCCGCCTGGCTGTTCACCATTGCCCACAACAAGGCTGCGGACCACCGCCGTCAAGAGCGTCCGCACCTGCCCCTGGACGAGGCGCTGGACTGCCTGCGTCACAGTGTCAACCCGTTGGCCGGTATAATGCGCCAAGAAGCGCTGCAGCGACTGTCAGCCCTGGTCGCAGGGCTGGAAGAAGACAAGCAGGAGCTGCTGCGGCTCCGCTTCGCCGGCGGCTTGACCTATGACGAGATGGCACAGGTGGTCGGCAGCAGCGAGGGTGCCGTCAAGATGGCCGTGCACCGCTTGTTGAACCGGCTGGAAGCCGAATGGGAGGATACCGATGAGTGAGCGCTTGCAGTTCGATCAGGCTTCTACCCGCATCGAGCGGGGGCTGGATGTTCTGTTTGGTGCCCCGAACCCCGAGCCAGCGTTTGTCGTCAGGCTGGAACAGCAACTCCTGGCCCGTGTCCAGGCCAGGCCTGCACGTGGGGGAGCGTTGCGCTTCAGGGGTCTCCGGCAGTGGAGAGGCCCTTTCAGCCAGCACCGCTGGGCGGCAGCGATGAGCGGGCTGCTGCTGATCGCGGCCGTGACTGTAGCCATCATGGGCCCTCAGGAGGTCTTGGCCAGTATCCAACGACTGCTGGGCTACGTGCCCGGCATCGGCTTTGTGCACCTGGAGGCTACGCGGCTGCTGGTGGCCCCGGTGGAGGCGACCCGCGACGGCGTGACCCTGCGCGTGGAGCAGGTCATCGCCCGGCCTGAGCGCACCGAGGTCGTCATTCGCAGTGAGGGGTTGCCGCCTGAGGATCAGATCTGGGCCGGCGGCGCGCGAGGTGAGGACGACTACGAACCGGTACTGCGCCTGCCCGACGGCCGCACGCTGACTACGGGAACCTGGACTCTGCGCCTGGGTGGGGGAACACTCGAGTTTCCGCCTCTGCCGGAGGGCGTATACCGTGTCACCTTGGAATTGGTGCGACTGCCGCTGGTGCCCGCCGGCACGGCTCCGGAGAACTGGAGCATTCCTCTGGATCTGCGTCCCGCCACAGGGGAGCTGGTGGCCGAGCTTTTCCCAGAGCCCTACTTGGCGGCCGCCCACGGCACCCAGCAAGGGGTCACCCTGCGCGTCCTGGAGGTGGCCCATAGCCCAGAGGAGACGGCGCTCCGCCTGCAGATCCAGTGGACCGAGCAGGAGTGGCGGTTCCTCTCCGTGGGGCACTTCCGCCTGCCGGAGCTACGCGATGATCTGGGCCACGTATATCACGAATCTACAGCTTCCGGCACCGGCTCCCCTGTCCAGACCGAGGTGATCCGCATCCCTGAAGGACAAGATAGCACATCTGCGCCGACCCCTGCAGTTCCAACACAGGAGCGGACACTCGCCTTTGCCCCTGCCTCGCCGTCGGCCGGACAGATGACGCTGTCGGTGGACGCCGTCGACTTGGAGCTTCCCGCCGCAGCGGGCTTTGTGGTGGATCTGGGCGACGACCCCCAGGTGGGCGACCGTTGGCCGCTGGACGTTCACCTCACGGTGTCCGGCTTCCCGGTGCACCTCAGCGGCGCGCGGCTGGCACAGGAAGAGCTAACGCTGCGCGATGGGCCGGTGCTGCGTACCTTGTTGCAGTTCGACGTAGACTCTGTGCCGGCCCAGGACGGCAGAACCCTCTACGGCATAGGCCTGGTGGCAGACATGGACATCTTCACGGGTGGATCCGGCGGCTACGATCCCCAGACAGGTAGCATCCGTACCGGCCTCGAAGTGCGGGAGGGAGCCCAGGTGCCGGCCGGCCCCATCGAAGTGCAGGTGGAGTACGGCAGTGTCGCCTTCCGCGGGCCCTGGCTCCTGACCTGGGCGGTACCCGGCGCAAGGGAGGCGGATCAGGCACGGGTTGTCCCGGTCACCCAGTATCCGGCGACAGCCACCCAGACCCGGCACGATCTGACGCTGCGCGTGAGCCAGGTGGTGCGTACCGACCGGCTTACGGCCGTGACCGTGGACCTGGATGGTGCTCCCGCCGGTGTCGCCTTGAGCCGCGTCCTGGCCTGGAATCCGGCCACGGGAACCGACGACCTATACCTGGAGGACGATCGAGGGAACCGCTGCTCGCTCAGCTACGGCACAACCTGGCGACCAGGTGACGAGGAGGCACTTGAGAACGCCCGGTTTCCGCTGATTTCCCAGACCCTCAGCTTCGAACCACTGCACCCGTTAGCCCGGCGGGTGACCCTCCATGTGCCGGCAGTAGAGCTGCTCCTGGAGGGCTCCATCAGTTTCGACGTGTGGGTGCCGGAGGGGGTGGAGATGCAGCCTCGCTCCGAACCGCCGTGGCCAGCCAGTGAGCCTTGGGCTGTAGACGTTCCGCTGGATCTGGCCGGTTATCGGCTGCACCTGGCATCGGCCCGCCTCGAAGGCATCAACAACACGACGTCACTGGTGCTCATCCCGGCTGAGCCGGCGGACCCAACGGCTGGCGCCTGGCTCACCGGTCTGCGTCTCTCCTCCATCGTGGGCCCCGACGGACAGCCGCTGGACCGCAGCTACGCTGCTCGCTTTGATTACAGTGGTCTGTCTTTTGACTTGGCAGATCCCAGCACGGGTGTTGCGCTGCGCGGCTGCTACCACTTTGAGGTGGAGGGGGTCACCGTGGCGGTGTCGGGACCGTGGACGCTGTCTTGGAGTCAGCGTGGGCCTTGAGTGAGACAAACGTTGTGGCCGCGTCACGCAAATCGTGACGTTCCGTTGTATAATGGTGTGGGGCCGATCACGTTCCGCAACCGGCCGGCGATCTTTGCCGCACCAGGCCACGAGATGTGCTGTGCCAGCCGACCCGGTCCGCTGGTCAGTGTATCGAAGCGCATTGGATCCTTCAGGAAAATCGGACTTGACTGGGAACGCAATAACGATAGACAACGTCTTTGTTTTGGCAGCACATCGCTTCCCAGGGAAGGATCGCCGCCGGCGAGGTGAATGACCATGACCAAGATCTCGCGTCTGTTGGTTCTGGGGTCCCTGAAGGGCCGATCTCAAGAGAGTCGGCGAGTCAGTCTGTTGTTAGCGGGCCGGTGCCCAGCAGACCCTGATATTGCACTACGGCCATCGGGATCCGACGGTTTGCGATGAGATGGTGCTGAAACTCGCGCTGCGAAACTTGTGGGCGCATCGGGAACGCGCGGCGCTGGTGGTGACCAGCGCCGCGCTCATCGCTGTGGCCTTTGCCCTGTTTGCTTCCGCCTCGTCAGCGACCACAGTCACCGCCGATCAGGCATTGAGCCGCTACTGGCGCACCACCTACGATATCCTAGTGCGCCATCCCGGCGCCGTGACCGAGATTGAGCGTCAGTATGGGCTGGTGGAAGCCAACCACCTCAGCGGGACACCCGGCGGCATCACTTTCGAGCAGTACGAGCAGATTCGCGGGATTCCGGAAGTGGAGGTGGCCGCTCCTATTGCCGTGCTGGGTTACCTGCACAGAGGTTCGCCGGTCGTCGGCATCCGCGACCCCCTGCCCGATGGGATCTACCGCATCTCTGCTACCGCCACGATATGGGACGGCTACCGGTCGCTCCCAGCAACTTCAGGCCCATACTACGGAGTATACTTTCAAGACAGTCTCGGAGCACAAGCACAAGAGATATGGTCTGAATCGTCCCGTCTGAAGCTGGTTCCTCTTGGATCTGCCGACACGTGGGGCCTTGCAGTCCAAACGCCATACTTTGAAGATAAAGCGCTGCTGGTCGCGGTGGACCCGGAGCAGGAGGCCCGTCTGATCAATCTGGATCAGATGGTGGTAGAAGGTGACTACCCGCGATCCGATGCACCGGTGATCCTGAATCACGGCGGCGCCCCCATTGTGCCCCTGCTGTTGAACGTGCACGACTATGTCAGCGAGACGCTAACGATCCGTATCGAACGGGTGGACGCATTCGACGAAGGACCCAAGCTGCTGGATGGCCTCAAGGCGATCGCAGGGCCAGAGAAGATCGAGGCTGCGCCGCGGCGAGTGGTTTGGGAGGAAACGTTGCCTGTGCGCCAGGTGTGGCGCACCCTCTGGCCCTTGTTGGATATCAGCGGCGGAGAGGTAGAGTCTGGCTTCCCCTACGTGCGGGAGTTCACCGGTCACATCTACGCACCCGCCCCGGTGCGGTATCGCGTGATGCGGCATCCGCCGCCAGCGATCCCCGAAGAACTCCTGGTGCTGGAGGCCGTCCCGGTGGGCGCAACATCGACCGAGCAGCGACACGAGCACGAGGAAGCTTCTCCGCCAGATGTTGCGGAACTTCTGGATTTAGTGAGGTGGCGGCGATCTCCCGAACTGGTCTTTCGACGCCTGGAGCCCCAACAGGAAGTCTGGTTTGAACCTTATGTCCGGGGTTTGTTCGAGGTGGATGTGCTAAAAGCACTGGGCGATGCCTCGCCCAACCAGGTGCCGATGGAAACCTATTTTCCCCCGCTGGTCACCCTCAGATATGACGAAGCAGGCCAGCCAGTCGAGCCGCCGGCCACGCTGCGTCCCACCCTCAATGCCGAGGGCTACCTGGTCTCCCCGCCGGATATGCTCATTACGCTGGACGCCGCTCGCTACCTACTGACGGAGGGGTGTATGGAATGGGTGTCCGTCAGGGGGACACCATATCCTAGAGAGGAGCATTCCGAGTGCTCACCGGTACGGGAGGATATTTTCTCGGCCATCCGCGTGCGGGTGGGGGGTATCGCCGACCTCACCCCCCAGGCGCAGGTACGCATCGAGCAGGTCGCCCAGCGCATCGTCGAACTGACCGGCCTGCACGTGGACATTATGGTGGGCTCGTCGCCGCAGCACGTCCTGGTGCACATCCCCGGCTACGGAGAGGTGCCGGGCCTGGGCTACATGGAAGAGGGCTGGGTGCTAAAAGGAGTGACCACGCTCGTGACCAGGGGGGTTAACCGCGCCAACGCGCTCCTCTTTAGTGTCATGTTGGTGGCCTGCTTGCTGTTTCTCTTTAGCGCCAACTACGTCTCGGTACTGAGCCGTCTGCCCGAATTCGGCATCATGCGGGCGCTTGGCTGGCGCAGCCGCACGCTTCTTAGCCTGGTAGTGAGCGAGGCATTGGTCCTTGGCCTGCTCAGTGGTGCCCTGAGCGCATTGCTGGCGCTGGGGATCGTGTGCGCCTTCGCCCTGCCGGTGCCTCCGGAGCGTGTCGCGCTTCTGGTGCCATTGGGAGGGGGTGCCTTCGTGCTGGGAGCCTTGCTGCCAGCCTGGTGGGCCGCCCGCATTGCCCCTGTCTCTGCGATCCAGGCCGGAGAGACGGCGGCTGTTCGACGCGTGCCTGGCGGAACCAGTTTCCTGGGCCATGTTGTAGGAAGCACCCTACGGCGACCAGCACGAACGATGGCTACGCTGGCCAGCCTGGCGTTGGCGACCGGGCTATTGGTCTTCTTGAAGCTCGTGATAGATGGATTGGACGGCGTCCTGTACGGCACGCTGCTAGGTACGTGGATACGCACCCAAATCCGGCCTTATCATCTCATGATGGGGGGCGTCGCGCTCCTGGCCTCGGCGTTTGCAGTGGCCGAGGCAATGATGCTCAACGTTATCCAGCGGCGGCGAGAGATCGGACTGCTGGGTGCCTTGGGTTGGCGCCAAGTAGATCTGTTCCGCGCCTTTCTGGCGGAGGGCGGTCTGATGGGGCTGGCCGGTGGGCTGCTGGGGATGGCGCTCGCGGTCCTGCTGTACCTCTTCTCATACGGCCTGCTTCCCAAGAATGCAGCCACCTGGCTGCACATCTTTGGGCTGGGGATCGTCCTGCCCCTGGTGGTGACGGTGCTGGCCATGCTCCATCCCGCCCGCCAGGCAGCGTGCCTGCTCCCGCTTGATGCCTTGCGAGGCGAGGAACGCCTGGCGCCTACGGGAACGCTGGGCCGAACGATGGCCTGGCTGTGGTTAGGCGGAGCGGCGGTCATAGCCCTCGTGATTGCTGTTTCCTGGGCTGGGGGAGGGCAGCCAGCCCCTCCGCCTCCGCCGGTGGCCGGTATGCCCACACCGGCGCCGACGGCGACATCTCTGCTACCGCCGCCCCCACCTGTCCCGACGCCCACGCCGGTCGCAGCGGCTAACTTACCTCGCTACCGGCTGGATTTGCTGGCGGACGTGGAGGGACGGCGAATCGAAGGGCAAGAGACGATCGAGTTCACCAACCGGACCGGAACCCCGCTGGACATGTTGGCCGTGCGCCTCTATCCAAATTCCCCCCCCCAATGGACTCCTGAAGGCACAATGCAGGAGACGCGCCTGCAGATGGAGGACGTCCGCGTGGATGGACAGCCCGTGGAAGTCACTCTTACCGTTTCGGATACCGCTGCCCTGCTCCCCCTGGACAGCCCTCTCGCTCCGGGTGAGCAGGTGACAGTAGAGCTGGACTTCAGACTGCAAGTGCCGCCCTCCGGTGCCCTGTCGTCGGATGTGTGGGCACTTGGCTCGTTTTTCCCCATGTTGGCCGTTCATGAGGCGAGTGGCTGGCGGTTGGACGTGTGCGACTTTTGCTATGATATCGTGTACAGCGAAAGCGGCATGTACGAGTTCGCGGTGACCACGCCGGCCGATTGGGTGATCTCGGCTACCGGGGAGGAGGTGGGCACTACCCGGAATGCCGACGGCACCGTCGCGCATTTCTACCAGGCCGGCCCCGTCAGGGACCTGGCATTGGCATTGAGTCCGGATTTTCGTGTCCAGAGCCAAAAGGCCGAGGATGTGATGATCTCCGTCTATTCCTTGCCCGACGATCCCCAGGCTGAGGCGATCTTACAGACTGCCTCGCAGGCACTGCATGTCTTTGATGCGCGTTTCGGTCCCTATCCCTACTCTTCACTTCGCCTGGTTGCTCTCCTCAGCCCAAGCGACACAGGCATCGAGTATCCGGGTATGATCTACTTCTATCACCGTCAGGATAGCGAAGCGATCTCCCAGCTCGTCGCCCACGAGGTAGCCCACCAGTGGTGGTACGCAGTCGTGGGTAACGATGTGTTTACGGAGCCCTGGCTGGACGAGGCACTGGCCGAATACTCCACCGTGGTTTATCTGGAGGACGCGGAAGGTCCAGAGGTAGCAAGGCAACACCTGAGTGAGCGTAAAGCCCAGTACATGCGGGTGCAGGTGATCGAGGGGGACGATAGGCCGGTGGGTAGTGCGATGTGGGCGTTCGCTCCCACGGGCGAGCACAACTTCGACATCGTGTACGCCAAGGGGGTCGTGTTCATGGACGCGCTGCGACAGGAGATAGGGGACGAGGCGTTCTTCGACGGATGGCGCACCTACTATGCCCAACACCGATTTGGTGTGGCTACTGGTAGTAGCTTCCTGGAGGCTATGCAGCAGACGGCGGGGTGGGACCTGAGGCCATTCTTTGAAGAGTGGGGGCTGACATCAGATGATGCTAACGGCAGGAAATAGGTGGTGCCAGAGATGCAGGACTTGATCGTCGCAACTGAGAACTTGACCAAGGTCTACGGCGATGGGGCGGAGGCGCGCGCCTTGGACGGTGTATCCCTGGAGGTGGGCGACGGCGAGTTCCTGGCCATTACCGGCCCCTCTGGTTCGGGCAAGACGACGCTCCTCAATCTGATCGGGACACTGGACCGCCCGACCTCTGGGCGGGTAGCGGTGGACGGGGTGGATATAAACACGCTTCGAGGTAATGCGCTGGCCGACTTCCGACGCCAGAAAATCGGCTTCATCTGCCAACTATTCAACCTGGTCCCGATGCTCACCGCGCTGGAGAACGTGATGCTGCCGTTATTGCCCTATCGTCGGGGGCTACCCTTCAATCTGAAGGAGCGAGCCCAGGAGTTGCTGGAGGTGGTGGGGCTGGGGGAGCGGCTGCATCATTTACCCGGCCAACTATCGGGTGGGGAGCAGCAGCGGGTGGCGATTGCGCGGGCGTTGGTCAACCACCCCAAGGTCATCCTGGCCGATGAGCCGACCGGCAATGTGGACTCAAAGACCGGCCAGGAGATCGTGGGTCTGTTGCGCCAGCTGAATCGGGAGTTGGGCCTGACCGTGGTGCTGGTGAGCCACGACGCGGCCCTGGCCGCCCAGGCCGACCGGATGGTGGCGTTGCGGGATGGGAGGCTCTGGCATCCTCCAACGCCAGGCCTTTGACCCTTCGTTCTGATGGTGGCCATTGCCAGCCTGTCCTTGTTTATGACCCAGTTGCAGGGCCGGGTCCTGACTGCGTTGAAGCCGTTTAACGGTTCTGGCCGGTGTGGCTCAGGTATCAATCATGTTCTCTCCCGAACTCGGCATTGATCAGCGACATGGTATGGTCGCCGATTCGCCATAGTCGCCGCAGAGCACGGCAGCCCAACGGGGCCTGGTAGAGCGAGGCGCCTTGTCCGACGGCACGCTGGGTAGCCGCTGTCGTTCGCCACATCTACGGTCCAGAGGAAGTGATCGTCTTGTCGACGCCCGAGCGGATGTCCACACTCTAGCGGGCTTGGTCTACTTGCGGAGCCACTAACCACCTTGTTGGGCCAACTCAGGCTATGAGCATAGGCCAACAACGCCAGGTGCTTCGTAGCCGGGCTGTGCCGCTTCGGGCACTTGACCCAGGTTCAGACCAGAGGAATCGCCCGCCGACGGAATGCCAAGCTCAGGATCAACAGTTGGTGACCCGAACCAACCTTGCTACCATCGGCAATCAAGCGTACTTCCCCGGTGCTGGCTTCCATGGCCTGCAGGAGCTGCCCCGCGATGCGAACGTACCACTCGCGGACGCGCACGGTTGGGTTGTCCAGCCAGCGGCTCAAGCGCCGTGCCGTACTCACCAGCACTTCTCGCCCTTGGATCCTGCCGGCTGCTTGGCTCAACTGCACAGAACGACTACGATAGACGCCGACCATCAATCATACGAAGGTGCGGTTGCGCGTCACCCGCTCGTCCGGCCGCAATTGCCCGATCCGCTAAAACCAGGTAAGATAGAGTCGCTTGATCGACATCGTCTCCCTCCCAGGGAAGTGTTACGCACCGCGATTCTACAGGAGAAAGGCGATGCGATCAACCCTATTGTTGAACTGTCAGGTGGCTAGTGCTGCGGGCTTGTGCGGTGGACGAGTTCGTGCGCATCAGTCGCAACGGGGGCGAGCCGGATACTGCTGCCTTGAGGTCGGAGATGGGTAGATCAACGGCTCGTGTCGGGTGACTAAGCAGGCGAGAAGCGAGCGGACTCCGGGCGCCGCGTCGTCAGACTAGATCCCATGGAACTCGCGGTCTCGATCCAAGCCCGGCCATGAGGGCTGCCAGTCTCTCTCGAGTGGCTGGCCATGGGTTTGCTCGGGATCCCGTCCAGCCTCGTGCTGAAACGGCCGATCGCGCAGCCGCTCGGGCCCGAAAAGCCGTTCCGTCTCCCGCTGGGCCACCTCGCGCGTGAGCTGCGTATCCTGGGGATACACGTTGAAGGGCCGCTCCCGATCGCGGTCCATGGCCGGCACGATGACGTGGGCGTGGGGGCTCTCGACGCCCCTCTTGTCCTCGCTGGCATGGATCACGTAGGAGTAGGGCAGGTCAAGCGGCTGCCGCGTGCCGTCTCCTCGCACGATGCCGGCCCGCTGCATCTCGGAGTCCATCACCCTGTCCACCAACTTCTTCACGAGATCGAGGCGATTGGCCCAGCGCTCAGGATCGGCCTGTTGGAGTTGCGCCAGCCACTCCTGCGGCGGGCGGATGACCAGGGAGCGCAGAAGCACCTTGGCCGTCTGCAGCTCGGTCGTGTTGTCCAGGATTTCGCGCCACCCCCTGCCGAGGCCGCAGTCCACCCATCGCTCGGGACCGCCGGAGCGCGGGGCATGGTTGACCCGATCCTCGCGAAACTCGAGATACTTCAGGAGCCCACGGGCCTTGCCATATCTGCCGGCGCCGACGAACTTCCAGTCCGTGTAGCAGGTCATGGCCATGGGCGGCTGCTCCTGGCAGGCTACCGGCGCCAGCCGCGCTTGGCCTGTTCGGCCTCGCGGAGTGCCTGGACCACTTGGGCGGGCAGGAGGGCCAGGGTTTTCTCGACCTCACGGCGCAGCAGGGTCGGCAGCCGGCTGGAATCCTGCGCCATGCCCTGCCGCAGGCTCTGACCGGCCTGCTCCACGCTTTGCACCAACCCCTCTTTCAGGCTCGCCTCCATCTCGGCGATGCGCCTCTCGAAGCGCCGGTCAAACGTGCGCCGGGTGCCGAGCGTCAGGTCGGTGCCGTCCAGGTAGTTGCGGATGGCCTGGCGCACGATGGCCGAGACCGGCTCCCTGCTCTTGGTGGCCACGTTGGTCAGGTCGGCCAGCATGTGCTTCGTGATCTTGACCGTCAGCCTCTCGGTGTGAGTGTTCTCTGTTCGCGGCATGTCTCTCCTCTTTCGTCTGGGATATCGCCTGCCTGCGCCTGCACTCGTGCTCGCAGCGAGGGGTAGGCGCGGAAGGTGGCCACTCGGCGGCCGGCGACGCGGTAGCTCTTCCTGTCCAGGCCGCGCACGCTGCGCGGCCGGTGTGCCCTGGCCTCGAAGCGGCCAAAGCCCACCAGGGTGACGGCGCCTCCGGCGGCCATCGTCTCGGCGACGACCTCGAGGATACCTTCGAGCGCCTCGCCCACCTGGGCGCGGGTCAGCGAGGTGCGGCGGGCGACCTGGGCCACCAGGCTCCGCTTGTGCAGCGGCGCGCGCGGCAGGCCCCCAGCCTGCCGCCGCGCTTGCTCAGTCACGTCCGTCATGCTTTGACCCTCCTGTCGTTGTCTCTCTTCCTCCGGCGTGCTGCGGCTGCCTGTCCTGGCCGGACAGGCCAGGGAGGCGAAGCCGCACAGTCGCAGCGCGCCAGGGTGTGTCCATAGATGCCGGTGTCTCGCCGCTTCGCGGCGCGAAGGCGCACGGGAGTCTCTCGGGTGAGGCACCATAGGTGCCGAGCCCTCGCCGTTCGGACGCGCAGCGTCCGCAAGCCTTTTGGCTTGCTTACCCCGCCGCGCCGAAGCGCGGACTGGCGCACCTGCACAGCAGCAGCCAGAAGCGCAAGGGTGCGGCGGGGTCAACGGTTCCTCCCCTCGGCGACCGCAGGAGAGGATGCAGGCTGCTTCCCGGTCGTCTCGATCTCTTCCATCGTAGACCTCCGCTCAGTGTGCCCATCTGCACCCGCTTCCACTGCTCAAGCAGCCAGGCCCGCAGATCCCCACCGCCCGCGTGGAAACCAGTGAGGTCATGTCCATGAGTCACCTGGATCGGCTGCACCCGTTCACTCAGGCCGGCAAGATAGGCCGCGCCCTCGTGCCCGGCTGTGTCTGCATCGTAGGCTGCCAGGATGAGCCGGTAGGGCAGCAGCCACAGCACCCAGTGTCCCAGGCGCCGCCGGCCCGCTCCGCCCAGCGTAGCCACGTCGACCAGGTGGGACAGCTCCTGCATCGCCAGCAGCGCATCCCGTTCCCCTTCGCACAAGAGCAGCGGCCGGCCGTGTCCGACCAGGTGATCGGCACCGAACAGGGCGCCCCGTCCGCCTCGGGGAGCACTGTACTTCTGCCCGGCCTCGGTTGCGGCGTGTCCCCCGGCGTCGAAGCGCCTGATCTTGACGTACCACAGGTCTCCACCCACCTCGCAGGGGATGGCCACTCCTCTCGCCAGGAAGATGCGCTTGCCCTCCAGACCCCAGCGGGCGGCATCGTCGCACAGGTCTCTTGGGTTCCAGCCCAGGCCAAGGTGGCGGATCGTGTCGTCGGATAGGCCCCCGGCGTGTAGGTAGCTCAGTCCCCCTTCCCCGGCGCCCGACCAGAGCTGCTCTTGGGCATAGGCCAGGAAGGCGCGCGCCCGCTCCTGCCAGGCAGAGCTGGGAGGCAGACCCTCTACCGGCCCGGTCACTTGCATGACCTGCGGAGAGTGGTTCGCCCCGGGCAGGCCGCCGATCCGTCGCAGTTCCTCGATGGCTTCTGAGGCAGTCAATCCGCGCCGCTTCTGGAGAAAGTCGAGGTGGTCTCCGGTCTCGCCGCAGCCGAAGCACTTGAAGCGGCCGGTATCAGGCGTGACGCCAAAGCTGGCCTTGGTCTCCGGATGGAAGGGGCAGAGCCACCACGCCCAGCGGCCATGTTGCCTGCGAGGCGGCCCCAGGTCCATCGCCACCAGCGCGGCCAGATCCACCCTCTCCTTCAGCTCTGCGATGTCGTCAGTCATTGTCCCGTCCTCCGTCTTGTTACGAGTCGAACATTGCCACTCTGCCACTCTGCCAAGGGTTTTCGCAGCTTGCAGCCGGGGGTATCTTGACAGTGTGGCAGAGTGGCAAAGTGGCAGAGTTCACCGTGCATCTCGGCCTCCCGCGTCACGCCAGCGCCCAGCGGTTCTCGGGGTGCTTGTGGCCATCGGTGTCCACGATCTGCCCGCCCAGCTTCTCCCGCGAGCGGTAGACCGTCCTCTGGCTGAACCCCTCCGCCTCGGCCCGCTCGACGATCTCCTGTGGCTTCAGCGGACCGGCTTCTTCCAGGATGCGCAGCTGCCATTCGGAGCACTCGTCGGTCTTGGTCGGCTGCTTGTACGCCTGCGGCGGCTGCGCAGTGTACTGGATCAGGACGCCCTTGGGATGCATCGGCACGAAGTGCACGCCGATGGGCTCTGGGTAGCGGGCCAGGTTGGTCTTGACGATCTCCAGCCGGCGCGGGCCGTTCCGGTCAGGCTCCGGTCCTGTCTGGACGATGGACAGCCCCATCACGCTGCGCGACATGGCGATGATGTGCGACGAGCCGCGAAAGTCGTCCACGGTCAGGGTATCCATCATCGGCAGCGGTGCCCGCTTGCGCAGGTGGTGGACGAGCAGCAGCCCGCATTGGGCGTCGAGCGCCAACTGGTTGAGGAAGCCGAGCAGCTCGCGCACGTCCTCGACGTTGTTCTCCCCTTTGCTGCTGATGCTCGACAGCGAGTCCACGACGATGAGCGCTGGCTGGAGCTGCAGCGCCATCTCGACCAGGCGGTCGCGGTCTGCCCCGTCGCCAA
>DAOQVR010000020.1:0-70729 GCA_035341665.1 Anaerolineae bacterium | reverse complement strand
AGCTAGATTTGGATCCTTCGTGGTGCCCCGCAGGGGCATGATTACTGTGCCAAGATTTTAAGGGTACTATCCCAAAATGCCCGAAATCCCAGAAACGACTATCGACTATCGCTTGGCGGGGTCGCGAGGGCCGGTGCCGACGTCGGCAATCTCGTTGTGCTTCACGACAGACATGAGCCGCCGCTGCGCAACAGAACAGGGGGAGTCCATGGTCAGGCTCCCCCTGTGATTCGCTCGACGCAATCCCGCGTCATCAGGGCACGCATCTGCGGGCCGCCCTAGACGCGACCGCGGCATTATGGCGACTGATGCCCCCAAGGGAGTACTGCGTATATCCCTGTAGGTATACCTGCGATGTGCCGTGGCGACAGCTGAGCATGCGGGCGCCCTAGAATCCCTCCGTGGGCATGGCAAGCTCAGCGCAGTTCACGGGCGTGCCAATCCCAAGTATGCGCCAGGGGAGCCCTGCGCATCTTCTAGTCGGAGTGCCTGCCCCTTCTTGTAGGGGCTGCAGATCCGACACACGTCGGTGATCGGGACACCGTGCGGACAGGCTCTGAGATTCCTCAGTGGAACACGACTTGGATCGAAGGTGTCGGGCCTTGCATGCGGCGCGCCGCCTCGGGGCCTCGCTGGCTTGCGACGCTCTGCTCCGACCTTCTCCGGATGCTCCCTTGCATGGGCTTCCTCCGCCAACTGATCGGCCAGCACCCAGGGAGCACGCAGCCGTGGGTGTGCTTCAAGGCAGACCGCCACCTCCTCGGCGCTCGGCGGCGTGACAAGCAGGGAGCGCACGTGCTCGATGAAGGTGCGGGCCACGCACACCTCCACCCCAAGAACCCAGGAAACTCGCGCTTCCGGAGAACGAATAGAGACTCTCGCGGGCGGCCCGGCCAGTTCTTCCAGCCGCCTGAGCTTCTCAGGGGGGCGCATGGCGCCTTCGTCGGTGAGGGGGGCCCAGCGTGAGCTCGCGCCCAGGCTTTTCTTCGGGGCGCCGACCGGATCGGATGGGGGGAGCTGTGCTACTGAAGGACCGGACCGTGGTACGGGTGTCTGATGCGCCACGGCGGACGGCTTGCGCTTCCCACGCGAATCTCGCGAAGTGCTTGTCCCTGTGACAGACCCTCTAGTCGTCTTGGCCTTGCGGGATGGCCTCCCAGATTTGGATGTCCTGCTCGAAGGTACATCAGGTTGGTTGGGCGGCAGTACTGCGGATCTCGCCGCTGGACGGGCAATCAAGCCCATTTCCACTATCTTCCGTGCTACGGCGGCAGGCGAAGAGGGGCTGGCAGCATCTCCACGCAGCAGGCTATCCAGGCATCACATGGGGATGGACTGAGCAGTGAACGGACCCGCCCAAGAAAGGCCTGTGCCTCGTCTTCGCTCACGCCGAGCACTCGGGCGATTTTCTACTCAGGGGTTTCCATCGTTGCCGACTCTCGGCCGAACCTAGCGCACTTCCTCCGCCAACACTTCCAGGTCGCCGTAGTCGTAGGGGGGACGCCGGCGTACTGCCAGAATGTCCAGGGCCTTGTCCGCCTCCGTAATCGCATAGACGATTCGCCATCGATCCAGCCTGACCCGGCGCAGCTCGTGCTCCGAACCGGCAGTGCTCAGGCGCTTGCTGCTGTGAGGTCGAGGATGGCGGGCTAGCGCATCGACGGCGCGCTTGACCCGTTGACGCATATGACCGGGTAGGCCTTCAATCTCGGACCAGGCCCCGGGATGGATGAACAGGTCGTAGTGGCTCAACTGAGCCGCTCCCTCACCTCACTCCAGCGCAGCCAGCCTGCTCTCTGGCGGTCTCCATCGGCTGCCCGTAACTCTGCGAAGGCCTCCCTGGCGATCTGCGTGTCTTCAAGGGTCTCCAGCCAGTCGACCATGGCCTCCCATTCGTCGGCACCGAGGACTGCTAGCCGCTCGCCCTTCACCGTGACGAACTGGACAGACTGCAACAGATCCAGGGCAGTCATCGAGTCTCCTCCCTTCCAGAAGCCCAATCCCTACGAGGCAATTGTACACTGAAACGAGCACAGGGTCAACTTCCGCCGGACAAGGCCGCAGGTTCCAGTGCTACAGCCTCTGTCCTCCCTACCCCGGCTCGGTACGCAAGAGGTCGCCACCTTCGCGTCATAGCCCCTGTCGACACCAGGCAGCGACTGCACTCTCGCTGAATGGGGTCAACCCTTGGTCAGGCTCCCGATGGACAAGGCGCCTGGCAGGTCTCGACAAGTGCCTTCTCGACGACGCCTGCGAGTCGGCTCCCCGGTTCACGAAGGGATGTGTTCTTTGGCCAGGACGCGTGCCGGCTCCAGCCGCGTGTGAGGCACTTGCCTCTTTCAGGACAACGCACCATGCTGAAGAAGCCAGCCGTCGTCCTCCTACTAATGTCGCCACACTTGCGAAACTGGCGGGTGATCGAAGCTCTCGACTGCGCACCCAGCGCCCTGGAGCAAATCGCGGCGCGACGATAGGGCCACCGTCCTTCGCCTGGGCCGGGCCCCGGGCCAGTCCGCCTTAGACCTCTAGCTCACGCCCTCCATGCCCGGCTCATCGGTACCGAGTTCCACCAACTCTCCGGTCACCGTGTACACCACCCGCTCGCACAGGTTGGTAACCCGGTCCGCGGCACGCTCCAGATTGTGAGCCACCCACAGCAATTGGTTCGCCTGCTCGATCACGCGGGGGTCTGCTAGGATATGGGTCAGGAGCTCGCGGTAGACCTGGCGGTACAGGGCGTCGACCTCGTCATCTCCGGCAGGAATCGCGCGGGCCGCTTCCACGTCCTGCTGAGCAAAGGACTGAAGCGCCCGGTGCAGCAGGTCTCGCACCTTCTGGGCCATTTCAGGGAGATCGATCAGCGGCTTGACCAGCGGCTGCTCTCCGATCATCAGGTTGATGCGCGCGATCCCCTTGGCGTAGTCCCCTATCCGCTCCAGTTCCCCGGCGATCTCCAGTATGGCGGCCAGCATGCGCATATCACCGGCCATTGGCTGTTGAGTGGCAATCAGGATGAGTGCCTCCCCTTCGATGGCATACCGCTTCTGGTTGATGGCGCGGTCGGCAGCAATCAGCCGCCGCGACCCCTCGAAATCCCTATCTTGGAGAGTAGTCACCGACTGGACGATGGCTTCTTCGACCATGCCGCCCAGGGTGAGTACATCATCCTGAAGGCGCTGCAATTCCTGCTCAAACGTTCTGCGTGGCACTGGTCTCTCCTCCGGCCAATTCTGCCATTTCCAGTGACTCCAGCCAGGTGCGAACCCGGTCACCGATCTGGTCCCGCACCTGTCGGAACATGCTCAGCCTGGCCTCGTCCGATCCAGAAAACGCCACCGGATCCTCAAAGGACCAGTGCAGGCGCTGGCTGACGCCGGGGAAGATCGGGCATCGCTCCTCCGCGTTGGCGCAGACGGTCACGACGTAGCCAAAGTGCACCTTGCCGAGGTACTCGGCGACGCTCTTGGAGTAGTGGCCCTTGAGGTCCAGACCAATCTCCTGCATGACCCGCACGGCGAGGGGGTGAATGTCCTTTGGCTCGAGCCCTGCGCTGTACACCTCGAACTGATCGGCTGCGTAGAAGCGCAGGAAAGCCTCGGCCATCTGGCTGCGGGCCGAGTTGCCGGTGCAAAGGAAAAGGACCCTCGCCCTTGCGGGAACTCTCACCTCCCGATTCCCCATGTTCCGGTTCTCCCTTCCTCCCGTCCCTGACTAGCCAAACCGGCCCGTGATATAGTCCTCCGTGTGCTTGTCGCGAGGATTGGTGAAGATTCCAGTGGTCGGCCCGTATTCGACCAGGTAGCCTGCCCGCTCCGAGTCCATGTTGAAGAAGGCGGTATAGTCCGATACGCGCGCCGCCTGCTGCATGTTGTGGGTGACGACGATGATGGTATAGTCCTCGGCCAACTGGCGCATCAGGTCCTCGATCTTGAGCGTGGCAATCGGATCGAGGGCGGAGCAAGGCTCGTCCATCAGCACGACGTCTGGCTGGACGGCGATGGCGCGGGCGATGCACAATCGCTGCTGTTGCCCACCTGACAACGAGTGACCGCTCTGCAGCAGCTTGTCCTTGACCTCGTCCCACAACGCGGCCTGGCGCAGCGAGCGCTCCACCAGCTCGTCCAGGCTGCCCTTGTAGCCGTTGATCCGGGCGCCCCAGGCCACGTTCTCGTAGATGCTCTTGGGGAAGGGGTTGGGCTTCTGGAAGACCATGCCCACGTGGCGCCGCACTTCCACGGGGTCGACGCCCGGGGCGTAGATGTCCTGGCCGCGGAAGAGCACCTGGCCGTGCGCATGGGCAGAGGGCACCAGCTCGTTCATGCGATTGAAGGCGCGCAGCATGGTGCTCTTGCCGCATCCCGAAGGGCCGATGATGGCCGTCACTTTGTGGCGTTCGATGTCGAGGCTCACATCGCGGACGGCGCGGAAAGCGCCGTAGTAGACGTTGAGAGCGCGCACTTCGATGGCATGGTGGCCGTCGGAAGCCAGTCCGGCACCTGTGGCTTGCTGCAAGGACGTTTTGGGATTGGCGTTGGGCTTTTGGGCGAACATGATCACAGCCTCCGGCTGTAGCGGTTGCGGAGCAATATGGCAGAGGCGTTGAGTGCCAGCAGGAGCACCATCAACACGATGATGGCTGCCGCGGCGATGTTGCGGAACTCGGCCTGCGGTCGGGATGTCCACTGGTAGATCTGGATCGGCAGTGTGGTGAACTTGCTGAACGGGCCGGAGGGGTCCTTGTTGATGAAGGTGGATGCCCCGATGACGACAAGCGGCGCCGTCTCGCCGATGGCCCGCGACATGGCCAGGATCGTCCCGGTCAGGATACCCGGCAGCGCGCTGGGCAGGACGTGTGCCCAGACCGTCTGCCACCTGGTGGCGCCCAGCGCGAGGCCGGCTTCGCGCAGCGAGCGGGGCACGGCGCGGAGCGCCTCCCGCCCATTGATGATGATGACCGGCAGGATGAGCAAGGCCAGGGTCAGCCCGGCTGACAGGATGGTACGGCCGTTGGCCGTCGTCGGATCGGCCAGGCCGAAGAGGTTCCCGCTGGTAAGCCGCTCCAGCGTGCGGACAAAGACGGCCAGCCCTAACATGCCATAGATAATCGACGGCACGCCGGCCAGGTTGTTGATGTTGGTGCGGATGAGGCGCGTGAGCCAGGTGTCGCGCGCATACTCCTCGAGGTAGACAGCCGCGCCTACACCGACCGGAAAGGCGACCAAGACTGTGATAGCGATTGTCCATAGTGACCCCAGGATCGCCGTTCTGACCCCCGCCCGTTCCGGCTGGCTGGACTGCGGAGTGATCAGGAACCTGGCGTCGATCCAGGACAGGAACTGAGCTCTCGCGCCAGGGTGCTCTTGAGCGATCTCGGCCGCGATCTCCTGACGATGCAGCAGCGAGTCGAACAGTGGCCAGGTCTGGAGGACCGTAGGCTCGACGATCCGCTCAACCACCAGGTTGTATATCTCTCGGCGGCTGCGCCGCTCGAGCGGTTTCTCGGCCGCCAGCCGCTCAAACACGGCCGGCTTGAGGTTGTCACGGAGCACCTGAACGAGCTGCTCTTTGCTCTGCTCTTCGATGGGCGCACCCCTCACGGCCAGGGTTGCCGGATCCACCTTGGCTTCGACCGCGGCCAGGCCGAACGCGCCGTTCAGGACGTTGAACAGCAGCGCGGTGAGCACGACGATGCCCACGATGGTCGATCCCAGGAATACCAGCTGCCAGGCGCGCGCGGTCCGGTGGCGAACAGGCAGATTGCCGGCAAAGTTCGAGCTGCCGGGTTGCCCGCCGGCCATTGCCCGCCGCCCGCCGCCGGGACGCTTGTCCTCAGTCGTCACTCGTACACCTCCCGGAAGCGGCGCACGATGCGCTGGCTGATGAGATTCAAGAGGAGCGTGATCAGGAACAGCAGCAGACCGATGGCAAAGATGCTGTTGTAGTCGATCGAGTCGTAGCTCAGGTCGCCGCCGCTGATGCGCACCATATGACCCGTCATGGTCTCGGCCGAGCGGAACGGGTTGAAGGTGAAGGCCGGCCCCTGGCCCGCGGCAATGGCCACGACCATCGTCTCGCCCACCGCGCGCGACATGGCCAGGATAAAGGCGGCGGCGATGCCCGACAGCGCTGCGGGCACCACCACCTTGACCGCCACTTCCAGCTTGGTCGCGCCCATGGCGTAGGCTGCCTCGCGCAGCGACCGGGGCACGGCGCTGAGCGCATCCTCGCTCATGGAGCTGACCAGGGGCAGGATCAGGATGCCGATTACCAGTCCTGCCGAGGCCATGTTGTAGATCTGGACTGTATTCTGCCCAAAGACACCGCGTAGGAGCGGCGTCATGAAGGTTAGGGCAAAGTAGCCGTACACCACCGTCGGAATGCCCGACAGGACCTCGAGGATCGGTTTCAGCGTCCTCCGGGCACGGTCCGAGGCATACTCGCTCAGGTAGACGGCCACGCTCAGCCCCAGCGGCAGAGCGACCAGCATGGCGATCAGGCTGGTGACGAGGGTAGCCGTGACCAGGGGCAGGACGCCGAACTGGCCGATCTGCGGGCTCCACCTGGTACCGGTGAAGAACTCCCACAGCGACACCCGCTTGCCCCGCAGGATCGCCGTTCCGGCAGCATGGGCCACCGATTGTGTCCCCTTCTGGCCGCGGATCACCGAGGCGCTCCGGCCCGTGGCGGTCTGCACGAGCATGACCTCATCCTGGACGCGGAGTATGTCTCCCGCCTGGAGGCCTGAGCCGCCGCCGCTGAGCGACAGCTCGGCAGCGTCCTGCGTAGCTGCCGCTGCCAGGGCCTTGTTGCTGTCCAGCCAGACCCGGCGCGTGAAAAAGCCCAGCGACTCCCTGCCCAGCTCGAACACGATGCCAAGGGTCGTCAGGATGGAGACCACACCGCACAGGAACAAGAGCCCCTGAAGCAGAGACTCGCGGACGCGCGGCCTCTTGCGAAGGCTGGTGGTCATCTATTGGCCCATGGCCCCCAGCCATGCCTGCCTGGCGCCGTCCAGCGCCTCGGCGCTCGCCGGGAAGTAACCGACGGCGGCGATCTCCTCATCCGCATAGGTCAGGTAGTAGTTGATGAACGATGCCACCTGCGGCTTTTCCTGCATGATCTTGGCCGTGCTGTACAGGAAGAGCGGTCGCGCCAAGGGGTAACTGCCGTCCTCCACCGTCGCATAGTCGGGCGTGACCCCCTCGACGGACAGCACGTTCAGCTTGCCCTTGTTCTCCTCATAGTAAGCGTACCCGAAAAATCCCACCGCGTAGGGGCTGCCCTCCACCCCCTGCACCAGGACGTTGTCATCTTCGCTCAACTGCGTGTTCGCGGCGCTCAGCAACGGTGCCTTGTCCTTGTTGAAGACCACCTCGACGAAGTAGTCAAAGGTCCCGCTGTCCGTTCCCGGGATGAAACGCTGGATGGCCTCGGCCGGCCAGCTCGCGTTGACGTCCGACCACTTTTCCGCGGTGAAGATCTTGGCCAGGTCCGCCAGCGTGGCGTTCGTGAGGAAGGGGTTTTCCTTGCTCACCACTACCGCCAGCCCGTCGGTGCCGATGCGGAACTCGACCGGGTCGCGCCCGATTGCCTGGCAGTTGGCCAGCTCCTCGTCCTTGATCTTGCGGCTGGCGTTGGCTATGTCGGTCTCACCCGTCTTGCAGAAGCGCTCAAAACCGCCTCCAGTGCCGATGCTGTCGATCGTGATGTTGCCGGCGTACCCTTCGTCGGCGAACCTCTCGGCGATGCGCTCCGACAGCGGGTAGACCGTCGAGCTGCCCGCGCTGACGATGTCACCGGTCAACTGCGCCGGGTCGACGGCCGGCAGCTCCACGCCTGCGCCGGCCGCCTGGGTCGGGGCAGCTTCCTGGGCCGAGACCGTCTCCTTCACGGCCTGCGGGGTAGAGGTCGCGGCAGGTGCTCCACAAGCGGCCAGAAGCAGGACCGCGAGCATCAGGATCACGAAAACCGAACGACGCATGATAGTCTCCTTCTCTTCTGTTCAGTATTGGGGCAAGCCCGTGCTTGCCAGGTTGAGACTACGATGCGCCGGTTAACAGCGGAATAACGGGAGGTAAACGATTTGCTAAGGATTGGTTAACAGCGGGGTAGACTGAAGCAGAACGTGCTGCCCTGGCCCTCGACGCTCTCGACCCAGATGCGCCCGCCATGTCCTTGGACGATGTGCTTGGCAATGGCCAGGCCCAGCCCGGTGCCGCCGCCGCTGCGGGCGCGGTCGGCCTTGTAGAAGCGCTCAAAGATGCGCGGCAAGTCCTCTGCAGGGATGCCCACGCCGGTGTCCTGGACCGAGATGACGACCTCTTCACCGGCGGACATGGCGCCCACCACGATCGAACCCCCGGCCGGCGTGAACTTACACGCGTTGTGCACCAGGTTGGTAACTACCTTCCGCGCCCGCTCGACATCGGCCAGTACGGAGGGGACCTCGGGCGCGATGACGACGGTCAAGTCGAGCCCTGCTCGCTCAGCCTGGTGGCGCAGCTGTTCGGTCGGCGGGAGGAGCACATCAGCCACGGGTGTGGGGCCCAGGCGCAGCGGGGCCTGACCCGACTCGATGCGTGACAGCTCCAGCAGCTCCTCGACCATCTGAGTCAGGGCATCGACCTCACCGTCCATGCGCTTGAGAAAGCGCTTGGCTGCCGGCGGGTCTTTGAGCGCCCCGCCGCGCAGCGTGTCGACCAGTGCCTTCAGGCCGGCCAGGGGCGTGCGCAGCTCGTGCGAGATGTTGGCCATAAAGTCGCGCCGGACTGTTTCCAGCCGCCGGATGCGAGTCAGATCTTGGAGGATGACCAGGAAGGCCCGAGCATCGCTCACCTGAAACGGAGTGACGATGACCTGGAGGAACAGCCCGCTATGGCTGATCTCCATTGCCTCCAGCTGCTCCTGGCCCTGATCGTGGCACCGCTTCCACAACTCGAGAATCTGGTAGTGGGGTACGACCTGGCCAAGCCGTCGCCCCAGAACCTTGTGGTCCGTCGCTCCCAGCAGCCGGGCTGCCGCCGGGTTAATCAGGTCTACATTGCCCAGCTCGTCGGTGATGAGCACCCCATCGGCCATGTGCTCCAGCACGGCCGCCAGGCGCCCGCGCTCCCGGGCCAGGGTCGACATCTGATCCTGGAGCTGCTCCGACATGTTCTGGAACGCCGCCGTAAGCTGCCCCACTTCGTCTCGCCGGCCGACCGCCAGGCGTCCTGACAGGTCGCCCTCCGCAATGCGCCCGGCGGCCTTGGTCAGGTGGCGCAGCGGCCGGGCCGTCCCCTCCGCGATCGCCACCGCCAGCGCTCCTCCTGCGAGGGCTGCGGCCAAGCCGGCCAGCAGGATGCCTGTCCTGAGGCGGCTTACGCCGCTGTCGATCTCCTTCAGAGAAAGCGCGACGCGGGCAAAGCCCGTGATGCGCCCGCCGGCAGGATCCCGGACGGGCACCACAGCATACATCATGTCGTAGCCGAGGCTGGCGCTGTAGCGGATGCTGGTGCCCTGGGCGGCAGCCAGCGCCTGCTGGATCTCCGGCCGGTCCAGGTGGTTTTGCATCTGCGTCCGGTCCTCGTGCGACTCGCCCAGTACGGTCCCATCGGCGCCGATGATCGTGACGCGTGCCTGGAGCACGTCGGCCCAGTGCCTGGCTTGTTCGTCGAGCGCCTGGCCGCTTGCCCCCTGGCCGAATGCCGGCGCCAGCTCATCGGCCAGCAGCCGGGCATCGGCGACGAGCTGGTTCTCGAGGTCGGCCATCCGCACCTGGCGCACTTCATGCGACAGAACCAATGTCAAGCCCAGGGTGGCGATGGCCACCAACACCACATAGGGCACGGCGATGCGCCAGCGGATGCTGTGGGTCATGGCTCCTTCAGCCCTCGAAGCAGTACCCCACCCCCCGCACCGTGGCAATACGCTGGGGGTCCGCTGGGGTGGGCTCGATCTTTTCTCGTAGCCAGCGGACGTGCACATCGACCGTGCGGGTGCCTCCGCCATAGTCCCAGCCCCACACCCGCTCCAGGATGAGGTCGCGCGACAAAGCCATGCCCTTGTGACGGGCAAGAAACAGCAGCAACTCAAACTCCTTCGGCTTGAGGCGCAGCGAAGTCCCCCCCAGGAATGCCTCGTGGCGGTCCAGGTCGATAGTCAGCTCGCCAAAAACGAGGGCGTCGGCCGCCGGCAGCGTGTGTTCCCTGCCCAGCCCCTCACGGTCCAGGCGCACCCGGCGCAGCAGCGCCTTGACCCGCGCCAGGAGCTCGCGCATACTGAACGGCTTGGTGAGATAGTCGTCGGCTCCGACCTCGAGGCCGACCACTCGATCGGTCTCGCCCGCCCGGGCCGTCAGCATCAGGATGGGAACAGCCGAATCACGGCGCAGGATGCGGCACACCTCGAAGCCGTCCAACCCCGGCAGCATGACATCCAGCACCACCAGGTCCGGCCGCTCCTTGCGGGCTACTTCCACGGCCGCCAATCCGTCAGTGGCCGTGAGGACGCGATACCCCTCGGCGGTGAGATTGTACTCGAGCGTTTCCAGCAAGGTGAGGTCGTCTTCCACGACCAACAGCTTGGGCTTCGGTGCCTGCCTCTTCTTTTGCTTGTCTTGCTTGCTCATAACACCCGTCCCGATTCCGGTTGTGGCTCGCGTTCGCGCGCATCGCCTTGATCGAGGCGCACATCTGGCTGCTCAGGACAGCGGTGCTCGACCCCCACCCGTGGAGCAGGACGAAGCAGCCACAGCCCCATTATAGCCTCTGTCGAGGGCTTGGTCAAGTCGAAAAGCGCGGGCCTGCTGGGTTCCGGTTCTCCGACAGGCTAAGGTCCTTCCGGCCAGGGCCCCTGCACTGCGAATCCCTCTCCTTCTTGCAGTCCAGCTTGTGCCGTCTCCTTCAACCGTCCATGCAGCCTGCAGTCACTGTCTCTCGATCTCAGCCTCGCGTCTGGCCCGCGCAACTGCCGGGCATCCAGGGGCCGCCATAGAGCGCCATTGCGGCAGCGTGGTGAGTGTCTCAGTCGATTTCGACTCTCCGAATAGCCCGCCACGCCAACAGCGTCAACCACCGGGAAGGTTCCTTCTTCTGCCCGAACTCCCAATCCTTCCACGCCGTCCAGGTGGATTCGAGGGTGAAGCGCCCCTGCTCATCCGCCTTGCCCTGAAGGTTCGCAACCATGTCGAGCAGCCGGCTGTCGCTCCGAAGCCAGGAGAAGCGGGAAAGGACCTCCAGCACGTGCATGAGATCGTACCAGGCAAAGGGGACCTTGAGCCTGCGAAAGTCGGTGCCCATGTAGAACATGTAGGGGTGCCGCGTGGTGCTCTCGCTCCATAGGGTCAGAAGCGTCTCCGCCCCCACGTGACCCGCATGGCTGTCGCGCAGTTCCTCAACGGCCGACAGTGCCTAGAGCATGGCCAGGTTGGCAAACGGGCAGGGATCGTCTCTGCGCCCCGGCCCGCGGAACCTGCCCAGTTCCTTGGAAACGGCGCAAGGCCAACCGTTGTCACGCAGCAATCCGACCAGGTGTTCGACGGCCGTTTCCACCGGCGGCACGCCTCCCAGGCCGAACTTGACCAGGGCGTATACGATGGGCGGCGCATCGCACAGAGCCCACGCCCACTGATCCCGGCCCGTTCCCCCATAGTGGGTGGGGATATTGGTGGGGAGCTGGAACGGTCCTTCGGCCGATTGACGCTCCAATTCCAGGACAACGTGCGATGCTGAAGAAGCCAGCCGTCGTCCTACCCTCACACAGACTGACGGCACCTCTCTGACGAGCCCAGCCAAGGTTACATTGGCTTGCGATAAGATACCACGCGCTGGTACGGACGAAAGCCAACGCTCTGATACAAATCCAGGGCGCCGGATATGTTGTCAGCTTCAACACCCAGTCCCGCGGCAGACAGCCCTCGCGCCTTGAAGAGGTGCAAGCTGCCGACGAGCAGGGCACGTCCCAGGCCCTGCCTGCGCCAGGGGCGGCGCACGAACAGGTCATCCGTCTCGCCCCAGGCGTCTCCGTGGATGGCGTTGATCGCAGCGCCGGCAACCTGATCGCCGCCCCATGCCACAAGCCACAGGCTCGGGTCCAGATCCGGCGTGGCTATCCACGCGCGGTAGCTCTCCTCGCTGGGAGCGACATGGTCCTGTTGGTCACGGAAGCATTCCTCACCCGCCTCCCATATCGCGCGATAGTGTTGGGGGGACGCTGGTAGGAGCGCGAGGCCGATCGGCAAGACAGCCGGGGGCAAGTCATCGTCCAAGGGGCGCTGCATCTCAAAGTAGTAGCGCACAGGGGCATAGCCCAAGGCACGAAGTGTACTGACATGTGCCTGCCAGGTCTCCGGCACGTTGCTGGCGAACCAATGGCGCACGCTACCGGGTCCGGCAGTGGCCGCCACCCGTGCGCATCGCTCCATGTAGCGCTGCATAGCCAGCTCCAGACCACAGGCGCGCCACTCTGCCACCAGGTGCAAGTGGATGAAGTGCGGGCAGGCACCGTCGTCCTCCTGTCGCCATTCGGTGTTGGCATAGCCAATCAGCGTCCCGTCTACCTCCACGAGCAGGGTGTCCTGCTGCGGATCCCAGTGGACAGGATGTGTGTAGATGTTGGCCAGCCTTTCCGTCGTGATGCGCTCGCTGTTCCCGTCGGCGGCGAGGCTGGCGTTAATAACGGCCGCGATGTGGGGCCAGTCTGCTTCGCCACGAAAGTGACGAAGGACCAACCCAGGGATCATGGGCGCTTCGGTACTGAGTGAGTGATGCGTCACCGTTGTCGATTCCGCTGGGCAACCGCCTAACAGCCTCGGCGTCAGCTGCCTGCGACCCTATGCTGGCAGAACATGCGGATCCGTGCAACCCGGCCACTCAAGGTGAACAACCCCATTCCAGGCTTTTTCGGAACGTAGACTGGGGCCGATCCTAGCGCCACAGGGTTTCCCTGGGAACCTCGAATTGCCGATAGATCGAGATGCCCCCTTTCGACTTCTCCCTCACCATCTCGGCTAGAGCGTACCAGGCTCCCTTTCGAACGTCAAGTCTCGATGAGCAACACCTGATGCCCGTCTCGTCGGCTTGGATCTCCAAGACCAAGCCGGCCCGCAGGCCGGCTCACCACGGTTGGCAATGCCAATCGGAACTCCACCGATTCTGGTGGGGCTTGGGAGAGTGCCCCCAAGGGTAGACTGCGCACATCCCTGTTTTTGTCAGACACTTATCCGCTGGGGCGAGAGCTCGGCGGCCACCCTAGGCGTATTCCCCTGAGGCAGGCGCGGCATCCTGTTCACAGGGACGCAAGTACAGGTATATAATCCGGAAGGGTAGACTTCGTATACCGCTGTAGACATGCCTGCTGCCATGCCGTGCTTGAAGGCTAGCATAGCAGGCTGGGAAATCTACACCACTGGACAAGACGCTAACGCCAAGGTGGGATATGGCTCAACCGTCGGACCCTGGGCGCGTGCTCCACGCCGCCACTGTGCCCAGCAACTCTTGGTATAGCCGCACCTCGCGGCCGTGCGGATCGACGGCGAGCTGTCCCTCCTCGGGAGTCAGGTCAGCCAAGAACTGGTAGCCGCGCTGCACACCCCCGACCAGCTCGGCAGGAGCCACGAGCCGGTCCGGGCGAACCAGCCGCGCGAGATCGGACCAGTCATACTTACCCTGGGCCAAGCTGGACAGAAAGGCTGCCGACTCAAAGGCATATCGCGTCTCCCAGCACTTGATCACGGCAATGCGCCGCACCAGGCTCCGGTCATAGGGTTGGCTGGCTAACTGGTATAGGTCATACAGGTCGCGCACACGGCTGCGCTGGACCGCGGTCCGCACCTTCTCGCCGATCAGCTCCTGTAGGTCCAGCGAGGGCACGCGTGGCGGCACGACTCCAAGCCAATCGAAGTAGCGCTCCCGGCGCAGCGGCATGGGCCTGACAGGCAGCAGGGGTCGGGCCCGAAAGCTAATCTGCAAGCCAAACCGGCCGGCCGTGACCCAGTCGTGGCTATAGGTGACCTCCACGCCGCAGGAGTCGGCCGTGGCATAGTACTCAGAGTCTGGCGTTGTGAAGGTGAGCCCGTGGTAGGTCTGCCCGTGCAGCGTGGCGGCCAGATCCAGCGCCAGGCCGTCAGGGGAGTCACCACCGGTAGCGGTGAAGTCGAGATCCAGGCTGAAACGCCCCGGCGCACCCAGGTGGATCTTGCGCAGGGCGGTACCGCCCTTGAAGGCCAACCGTTCGAGCAAGCCCTGTTCGGACAAGATGCAGAGCACATAGGTCAGGACGATTTCCCGTTCGGCGATGTCCAGATCCACGCCGGCGTCGGCCGCATACCACTGCACGAGTCGCTTTTCGATCATCATCTCACCTCGATCTCAGCCAGCAGTTCCTGGCGCGGCACGTTATCGACGATGTGCCAGGTGGAGCCGTACTCGCCGCCGGTGCCCCATCTCCCTGGCCGGCCGAGATACGGCGTGCTCTTGCCTACGCCGGCTAGCAGCAAGTCACGCACCTGCGCCGCAGCCGGCAACTGGAGAAAGTCGAGGAGGTAGCCCAGGCGCTGGATCAGTGCCTGGGACCGGTAGCGAAGGCCATACTCGGCCAGCTTGTGCCAATTGAGACGTCCTTCACCGCGCCGAAGCATGCCGGCGATCTCGGGGATGTCGCCTGCGTATTCGGGCCGATCCAGAGCGTCGACGACAGTCTTTTCCGGCTCGGCCATACGCACGCGGCTGCCGTAGGCATTCACCTCCACGGACCCGAAGAACTTGTCCGCAGGCTGGAGGACCAGCCGATACTCCTTTCCGCGCACCTGGTAGGTGCGGCTCCGGGTGCGCACCGTGGTGGCCACATAGACCGTGGCAGAAGCCTGGGTGGAAAGGCCGTGAAAGAAGGCCGCGGTGGCATAGGAGAAGTAGTAAGGCTCGACCAATGCGCTCCCGATGAACAGGGAATTGGTATCGGGAAAGGCATGCTCGCCACGTTCAGCCGGGATCAGCTCATACTTGCCGGGAGTGAGAGGCATCAGCCAGCGGCGGCGCGCAAGGCGGTGGAGCACTTGGCGGGCGTGGTCATACGAGCAGCCCAAGATGCCCATCGTCTCTTCGATGGTCACCACCGGTTGCTTTTCCCACTCCAGGCGCAGGATCAGCCTGGCTTCTAGGTCGGACAAAGAGCGGGACATCGATAGCTCCGTCTCCATGCAGTTTCTTACGCTGATCGCAGTTTGTGACTAAATATGTCACAAGGCGCGATCTCCGTAACAGAGTATACGCAGAAGGCCCGTGCAGCGCAACATCAAGCGCGACATAGACGTCCTGAATACCCGAGCAGTGTCTGCGCGCCGTCGAGTAGGGCCCGGCAGACGAACAGGTCCGGCCATGCGCGGCCAACAGGAACACCGTCTACAGGTATTCGACTCGGAAGGGTAGACTGCGCATATCCCTGTTTTTGTCAGACACGAATCCGGTGGAGCGACAGGTTGGCGAGCTGAGTTCCCACAGCCTGCAGGGGCGCCAACCCGCGACGCCGCCGCAACGGTATGCTACCGCGCGACTAACAGCGCCGGAGTCCGCCAAATGCGGGGAGGAGAGATCAACGAACGTACCGAAAGGCTCCGGAGAGCCGACCGGGTGCGGCGCCAGCCTCACTCGGTCTCGAACAGCGAACGCGGAAGCCCGGACTGCCTGATGATTCCCAGGAGCGTACCCATCCTCAGCTCATCGTGATCCGGTACGGGTACGGTGACAGTAGTGTTGCCCGCCCTCTTCTGCATGATCAGATGGCTGCCCTTCTGCCGCACCTGCTCGAACCCGTGCTCAGCCATGATCTTGCAGACTTGCCTTCCGGACAGGACCCGCAGCCTAGGCACCTGGCGACCTCACAGCATGTTTGGGTCGCCTTGAGGGGACAACTGGCATGATGGGCATGATGTAGGTCTCTGTCTTCAGCCTGCGCCGGATCTCGGACGGCGACGCCACCTCGAAGAAGCCTTCCACCGCCTCCACCAGGTTCAGCCGCGCCTCTTCGACCGTCTTGCCCTGGCTGACAACGTCCAGCTCCGGACAGGTAGCGACGTAGCCGTCTCCTTCGCGCTCGATAACTGCTGTCAGCTGCCTTACTCTCTCCATGCTGTCTCCCCTGTTCTACCTAGGATTGTACCATGCATGGCTGTCTTGGGCAAGCTGTTTGGGGCAGGACAACCCGCCGCACTTCCGGAAGAAGGAACAGGCCGAGAGCATGCAAGCCGCCTAGCTGCATGCCAAACGGGAGCACAAGCCTGACCTGTGAAGACAACCAAACTGAGTCGAAGCGATAGGGTTGGTCGGCGTGAGCGGCCGCAGCCGTGCACCTGATCGTGCCTCAGGTGTACCGGAAGACCGCATACTGTGCCCCCAAGGGAATTCGAATCCCTGTCGCCGCCTTGAAAGGGCGGTGTCCTAGGCCTCTAGACGATGGGGCCTTTCTATCCTCAGGTCCACTCATGAACTGCAACCAGACGCAAGAGACGGGCTTGTGCTGGCGGTGCGGATGGTGCTGCCGAGCCGGATACGCCGCGAACAGATCGGGCGTCAGCGAGCCAATTCCCGTCAGGCGACCCTATGGCGTCAAAGTAGGAAGTATCGTCCTGTGCGAGGACGAACTCCGGGGTAGGCGCCCGGTCTTCATTGATGAGTAGCTTGGCAGGATGAAAGGGATCGGAGCGATCATCCGCTTCGCTTTGGCCGACGTATTGATTGACTACGATGTGAAGATGGCCCGATGAGGTACCCGGCGGCGATGTAGGAACTCGGACGGGTGTCGGCACGGGCTCCCTTGTCAGCAGCTGGCTGGACGTGACCGTCGGCGCCTGCGTCGGCGTGACCGTCGGCACAGGCGTGGCCGTCAGCGGCACAGCGGTGGGTGTCGGCGAGGCCCCGCACGCCGCCAGGAGCAGGCTCAGGAACAGGATGGCGATTCCTAGAGCCAGTTGCTTCATTGTGGACCTCCGCATGGGAGGGGAGAGAGCTGCTCTGGAACGTGCCCCCAAGCCGGAAACTAGAGCAGCTCGATCAACCGGTTATACTCGTCGAGCGTCAAGCCCATGTCGCGGATGATCTTGTGCAGCAGAGGGCGAACGATCACCTGGTCGCCATGGTCGGGGATGACAATGATCCGCCCGTCAGGCGATCTGAACGTGTTGTGGCTTCCCCTGCGCCGCACCCAGTAGAAGCCGGCCGCCTCAGCCAACCTGGCCAGGTCTCGATACGCCAGGAGCTTGAGGCGGCTCACGCCACAACCTCGATGCGCTGCAGGCCCACGAATGCCGGGAAGGGACCCTGGGCCTCCTGCTCATCCATCGTCTCGAGGTAGACCTGGATGGCTTCCCGCATGTTGACCTCAAGTGCAGCCAGGGACTCGGCCTGGCTGTAGCAGCCAGGCAGCTCGGCCACGGAGCCTACCAGCCAACCGCTTTCCGGGTCACGCTCGATGATGATGGTGAATTCCTGCGACATGCGTCACCTCCTGAGATCGCTGACGGAGGCAGCATAGAGCAGAAAGCAGGAGATGTCAAGCGTCCCACCTCTTGGCCGGAGAGGGACAGAACTGCCGCTCGAGCTGCGGGCCGGCGCCGAGGTCAGCGGCCTGCGCGGCCAGTGCGCGGCGGCAGATGAGGACGGGGCGGGAGGAGACGGGGCCGGGCGCGCCGTCGGGAAGGGGAAGGCCATGGATGAGGCGCCGGGCAGGGCCCCCTTGCCCTGCCCGTGATCGGCCTCACCGCCGCGATGGGACGGCTACTTGCCTTTGCCGGTATGGATCACGATGCTGCCGCCGCCGATGGCCTGCTCAAAGCCGTTGTCATAGACCACCACTTCGGCCGATCCCACCTCGTACCAGATCTTGACGCGCAGCGCGTCGTCGCCGGGTGTCTGATCCTGGGCCCAGATCATAAAGCCGTACAGCTCGCCGCCCGGCGCGGGCAGGCCGTTGACCGTGCCCGTACCCTTGAACTGGGCGTTCGCGCCGTTCTGGTTCACCACCAGCCACTCGTAGCTGTCGGAGTGAAAGTTCAGGCCCCCGGCCGCAAAGTTGAGCTCTGTGTCGCCGCTGGGTACCTGCGCTCCCTTCTGATACCTGGACACAAACCCAAAGCTGGCCTTGCCCTCTGCCCGGGCGCACACCTCGTCGAGCTGGCACCACCCCGGCTCGGACCAGATCCAGCCGCCGCCCGTCACGAACCCGCCGCTCGGGTCATAGACGACCACATACTCCTCCAGGGTAGCAGAGCCGGCCAGAAGGTCGTCATCCGTCACGACCAGGCTCACGGCGTAGACGCCGGGCGCCGCGTAGGTGTGGACGTCCGCCACCTGCCCGGCGCCGCCCGACTCGGTGACCGTGCCGGCCGTCGTCCCGTCGCCCCAATCCCAGGTGGCCGCGTGGGTGTCCAGCGTGCCTATGTCGCTGAAGGAGGCGCCCAGGTAGATGGCCTCACCGGCCGCGATGACCGGCGAGGGCGAGAGTAGGGTGATGCCGCCCAGGACGGGCGCGACGTTGTGGACGGTCACGGAAGTGGCCGCACCGTCGCCGTCGCCTCCGTCGTCGATCACAGTCACCGCGGCCACGTACAGGTCGGACGTGGTGCCGGTCGGGTCGTCGTCCAGGTACTGGTGCTGGGCGGCAAACTCACGCTCGCCGGCGGCCAGGCTGAGCACCGTGTCGGCCGAGCCGTCTCCCCAGTCGATGACCACCGAGTGGACGTCGGCCAGGCCCGGATCGCTGAACGAGCCGGCCAGGGTCGCCGAGCCGTTCTCGTCGATCAGCGCCGGGCCGGCGGCCAGGGCTGTGATCTGCGGCGCACCGTTGGCGACGGACACAGGCGCCGTCGCCTCGCCGGCCTGGTTCCCCGTGTCGGTCACCCGCAGGCGCAGCGTGTAGGAGCCGTCGGCCGGGTAGATGCAGGCGCCGTCGCTCGGGCTGGCTGACGACAGGTCATAGGTTCCATCGTCCGTGCAGTCCCACTCGTAGAGGAGAATGCCCACGCCGTCGGCCGAGCCGCTGCCGTCGAGGGCGAGGGCGGTGCCCTCCAGGCCGAGATAGGGCCCACCGGCATCGGCCGCGGGTGGCAGGTCGTCGTTCATGAAAGCACACGCCACCGTCTCCCCGGGGTCCAGTGCAATGCCGGCCGTGCGCTCCGCGAAGTTCACCACGCTATCGCCGCCGGGATCGTCGCAGGTCAGGCCCGCGAGCTGGTAGCCCGGCCCGGGATCGTTCTCGAGCACCTGGTAGCTGCCAGCCGGCACATCGGCCCACACGACGCTCTCGCCGGCGGCCAAGTCAAAGCTGGTGGTGCCCCCGCCGCCCAGGATGTCGGTGCCAAAGCCGAATCCGCTGCCCATCCCGGTGTCCGTCAGCTTCTCGATGATGACCGTGCCGGTCCGGCGCCGGTTGGTGAAGGTGCACGACACCGTCTCGCCTGGATCCAGGTCGAGGGTGGCCGTGCGCGCGCCCAGGTCCACCACGCTCTCGCCATCCGGGTCGGTGCAGGTCAAGCCCGACAGGTCGTACAGCACGCCGGGGTCGACCTCGCTCACGGTGTAGCTGCCGGGCGCCAGGCCGCCAAAGGTCTGGCTCTGCCCGTCGTCGAGGTCGAAGGCGGTCCCGCCCGGAATGTCGCTGCTGAAGGCGAAACCGGTACCGCCGGCCGGGGCGGTGGACTTGGAGATCACAATCGTGCCCGGCTGCGCCTGGTTGCGCACCTCACAGGTGACGATGTCATCTGGCCCCAGATCCGCCGCAAAGGATGTGCCGTCCAGGGTGACCGGCAGCGGTGCCGGCGTGGCGTTGGCCTGGCTCTTGACAGAGCATGTCACGTCGACGAGCGTGTACCCGGCGACGGGGGTCTCTGTCACCTGTAGCGCCGAGCCGGCCTGCGGGTCGGTCGTGTTCCACTGGAAGGTCAGTGAACCACCCGCCGCGGTGCTCCCTGTGCGCCCATCGCCGTTGGGCGTCGACGGCGCAACCCAGCTCAGGCCGCCGGCGGCAGTTACCTGGCCGCTGAACTCCCAGCCGCCGGCCGGCTGGTAGCCCTGTCCGTCGAGATGGTCGACCAGCTTGGTTAGGGTCAGAGAAGGGGCGCACAGCTCATAGGCCACTCCGGCCAGGTCATCCAACAGGGTGTCAAAGGTGCCCAGGGAATAGTCGGCTACCGCAAAGTTGGATCCGTCGTACTCGATCGAGCTGCTGCCGTTGAGAACGGCCTTGAGGTTGTCAAGGGCGGGGGGGTCGGTAAGCACGACACCCAGGCCAAAGATGTGAGAACCCCTCGACTTGACCATGCTGCTGTAATAGATCGCGTCGTACAGGGGTGTGGTGGGCATGCCGTCGGTCATGAAGATGACCAGGTCCGGCGCACCCAGCGCGGCGGCCACGGCCTGAAAGGCTGCCGACCAGTTGGTCGAGCCCCCCAGGCTGCCGTTGTGATAGGTGTTGTAGAGATAGTAGTGGAACGGGTCGTGGGCCACGGATGCACCCATATAGGAATAGGCCACCCGCGCATAGTCGGCAAACTCCACCAGCGCAACGCGGGAGCCGGTACCGGCCAGCGCATCGACAAAGGCCATCGCCGCGGCCCGGACCTGTCCCACCGCCGGGCCCTGGATCGAGGCCGAGCCGTCGAGCACCAACACGACGTCGAGCCCACAGCCCGCCGTCAGCGGCGGGTTCGGTGCGAACGATTGAGCACTGGCCTCAGAGGCGCCGCCCAGAACGAGGGCCAGCACCAGGGCGAGTAGGTACCATTCTTTTCTTCTCAGGATAGCCATTGTATACACTCCTTTATCGTACAGGATTCGGATTGGTTGTTCCAGCTTGCCGTACGTCGTTGAAGGACCGCATGAAGCAGATTCGAATCGTCCCAGAAGCACCCCTCCCGTATCTGTGGGTTTGCAGATAGAGCGATCGTGGCGGCCCTGCCCGGCCGTGCCCGCCTCGCACTGCGACAGCGCGAGTCTACCACAGCCGGCGTTTCACCAGCGTTTTACCGGGCGGCAACCAGAAGGCAAGTGTGGAATCTTGTCTGTGGAGGCCGGCTTCTGGAGAGACTCGCCCTTCGTGCCGGCAATGCCCTGGGTACACTGGCCCTGGTCGTGTGCCATGGGCATCGGCGGGCTGCTGTTCGTGACCTGCTCGGTGCGGCTGGGGGGGACCGGCCATGCTTGTCGCTCGGGACGGGTCGTGGCCGGCCGGCGGACGATGCAGCGCATGGCGGAGCAGGAGAGGTCTACCCTCTCTCCCCACGATTGGCGCCCCCCGATTGACACGCGGGATACACAGTGATATAATGAACTCAACGGCCGCTGCTGGAAGCCCCGGCTCCGATCTACCTCCTACCTCGCCTGCGCGGCCTCACGGCGGCAGCATGGAAGGCGAAGGGACAGATTCCCGAAAGAAGGAGGCTCCGAGACCATGAAACCAAACACCTCCTTGGCTTTGCTTGTGCTGTGCCTGGCTACATTGGCAAGCTACTTCTGGCTACCCACAGGCTGTGTCTACATCAGTGGGATACTCCTATTGATCAACGCGCTCCTGGGCGTTGTGACGCGTGAAGTGCCCGTGATTCCGATCCTGATCCTTGTCCCTGCTGGTTCCTTGTCTGTAAAACCATGGAGTCTGGGGATGTTCGTTGGATTGGCGGCCGGTTGCTTGGTCGGCCTTGGTTGGAGGCGCATGCTCCAATACCGTGGGCCATGGCGTGGTCACCAAGATTACCCGGCAAGTCCTGCACGGCAACTACACCCGCCCTCTATCCACAGTCACAGGCCCGAGCGCCGGGACTTTTTTCTCAGCTACAAGTCCGAGGATGCGAACCTGGTCAGGCAAGTTGCCGAGTGCCTGGTCTCGAACGGATTCAGTGTGTGGTTTGCCGAATACGAGATCTTGCTGTCGAATTACGAAGCCTTCCAGGCAGCGGTTGACAATGGCATGGAGAACTGCGAGTTCGGAGTGCTGTTCACGAATCCGAGGTACCTGGCTTCCCGCCATTGTAGGCATGAGGCAGAATGGCTGCGCAAGAGGCTGAGCCCCGAGAAGGTTTTGGACATAAGCCTGACTGCGCCGACGAATCTGCCCCACATCATCTCCGATATCAGTCTCCGGACCGGCCTGGAGCTCGCTTGTGCAGCATCGCAGAAAGGTGCCGAGACAACGTTTTCGGCTCGGTGCACAGAGACAGGCTTCAGCACGACAGGGTTCTGCCTCGAGCAGTGGGACAATGCCTCTGTGGACGGTTCGGATCAGGCGACATTCCGCTCGCTGGATCCCAATCTCCCTCTGGGGTTCAACGTGCGCTTTGACTTCAACCTGGAGTATGCGCCGGGAAAGCCCTACGCCGTGGCCGTCGCGCCTGTTGCGGATGATCGGAAGCTATACGACGAGAGGCGAGTGTTTGCGGACTGGTGGATGAAAGAAATGAGCAAGCTTGGCGCTTCGCCTGCCGAGGAAGGCTTGCACCTTGTGTGGCGAGGACAGAGGACGCACATCGCTCTCACGCATCGGTTTGGGGACCTGTGGATGCGGAAGTATTCTCTGATTATCGAAGGCCCTGGACTGTCACGAACGACGGAGGTCATCCTGACATTTGCGATTGAGGGCGACTTTCGGCGGTTCTGCACAGCTACAGGCCAGATGGACCGTGTCGTGGAATCTGTCCACATCACGACAGAGTCGTCGACAACCACGACGGAGAGGTGTACGAGGAGGTAGGGAATGCACAAGACAATGGATGCCACCGGCGATGCGGGCGTACCGCGGCACCTGCAGGGCTTTATTCAGGTCTGGTCGGAGTATCGAACAGGAACGGCGATCACAGGCCTGCTCTCGGCAGACCCTCTCTGGGATTTCGTGCCTCGAATAGACGAACGGATGGAACGTGTATACACCGCGACCTTCGTAGGGTTCTGGAGGCGCTCTGGAGAGTCCGCGTTTCCTGCCGTAACGACGCAGAACACAACCTTCCGGAAGGAAAACCGTATTGTTCGACGCGGCCAAACGGTACGAGACGCATACCTGAAGAAGGGCGCGGATTGGATCGCAGTTCTGACTCTCAGTGGTCGATTCGAGCCCGTGGAGCTCATGAACCTCATGGGGAGCATTCCACGGTCCATTGTGGAATCTGGCCCAGGTCCGTCTCGCGAAAGAGCCCGTCTGTCTCGAGAACAGCGCGAGCAGTACAAGGGCTCCCAGTTCGGAAATCCGCCATGTGCGTGGCTGGACACCTATTGCGTCGTGCAGGCGCCAGAACGAGTCTCACTCAGCCAAAGGCTCCGGTCGATGTTGAGCGCAGGGGAGTGAGCGGTTCCGCCCGCAGCAGGCGGAGCCCGCCAGAGCCACGTCCGGCGGGGAAATGCCCGGTGCCGATCTGCGCGAGGCCGACCTGAGAGGTGCCAGTCGGAGCGAGGCAAGCTGAAGGATGCCATGATGGAGCGTCCAGGCCGGGAGTCCCCGCACGCGGACAGGCGGTGCTGTTGACAGCCGGTCCGGGGTCTGGTACGATCGCCTGCCGGGCGCCAGGGATGCGCCCCATCCTGCAATGTGCGACATCCCATCGAGGCACCTGTGACCGGCGCAAAGCTGCCTGCAGACGGAGCGGGACCGCGCTCGATCCGCGTATTTGTCTCCTCCACGTTCCGCGACATGCAGGCGGAGCGCGACGAGCTGGTCAAGCGCGTGTTTCCCCAGCTCCGCAAGCTGTGCGAGGAAAGGGGCGTCGCCTGGGGCGAGGTTGACCTGCGCTGGGGCGTGACCGGGGAGCAGGCCGCCGAAGGCCAGGTTCTCCCCATCTGCCTCGAAGAGATCAAGCGCTGCCGGCCCCATTTTCTTGCCCTGCTGGGCGAGCGCTACGGCTGGGTCCCCGGCGACCTGCCGGAGGAGCTGGTGGCGCGCGAGCCCTGGCTGGCGCGGCAGCGCGGCCGGTCGGTGACCGAGCTGGAGATTCTGCACGGCGTCCTGAATGACCCCAAGATGGCCCATCGCGCCCTCTTCTACTTCCGCAGCCCGGCCTACGTGGACTCTTTGCCGGCCGAGCAGGGCGCCGAGTACCGCGAAGAGCCCACCGTCGAGGAGATCGCGCAGCTCGGGGAGGGTGAGGCGCTGCGCAGGGCAGGGGAGCGGCGCCGCCGGCTCGACGATCTCAAGGCACGCATCCGGGCGAGCGGGCTGCCGCTGCGGGAAGGCTACTCCGATCCGGTGACACTTGGCGAGCTGGTGCTCGCCGATCTCACCGCGATCGTCAACTCCCTCTACCCCGAAGGAACCCAACCCGCACCGCTGGAGCGAGAGGCGGCGGAGCACGAAGCCTTCGCCCGCAGCCGGTCGGCGCTGTACATCGGCCGGGAGGACGATTTCGCGCGTCTCGATGCCTACGCGTTGGGGAGCGGCCCGCCATTGGTCGTCGTAGGCGAATCCGGCATCGGCAAGTCTGCTCTGCTCGCGAACTGGGCGCTGCGCTTCCGGGGCAGGCACGCCGCGGCCGCGCCCGGGCCGCGGCCTTCGCTAGGGCGCAGGCTCGTGCAGCGCGGAGTGCCCGGCTCCCCAAGCGCGGAGCCCGAGCTCACCCTCCAGCACTTTGTCGGGGCCACGCCCTACAGCGCGGACGGGTCGGCCATGCTGCGGCGCCTGATCGCCGAGCTGGGGCGGTGGCTGGGTGTCCCGGCAGACATCCCTGACCGGCCCGACGCCCTGCGCGCCGCCTTTGCCGAATGGCTCGCCAGGGCCGCGGCGCACGGGCGCGTCGTGCTGGTGCTCGATGGGCTCAACCAACTGGAGGATCGCGACCAGGCTCCCGATCTGGTGTGGCTCCCAGCCGAGCTGCCGGCCAACATCCGGCTCATCCTGTCGACCCTGCCCGGCAGGCCGCTGGACGAGCTCAGGAGGCGCGGCTACCCCGAGTTGGAGGTGCAGCCCCTTGCACCGGACGAGCGCGGACGGCTGATCGCGGGCTACCTGGCGCAGTATGGCAAGGCGCTCGGCCCGGACCGGGCGGCACGGGTTGCGGCGGCGCCGCAGTGTGCCAACCCGCTCTACCTGCGGGCCACGTTGGAGGAGCTGCGGCTCTTTGGCATGCACGAGCGGCTGGAGGAGCGGATCGGCCATTACCTCGAGGCCGCGACTGTTGCACAGCTCTACGAAAAGATCCTGGCGCGCTACGAGGAGGACTATGAGAGGGACCGGCCCGGCCTCGTAGGGGACGCGCTGTCGCTGATCTGGGCGGCACGCCGCGGGCTGTCGGAGGCGGACTTGCTGGAGCTGCTGGGCGAGGACGGCCGCCCGATGCCGCGGGCCCGGTGGTCGCCGCTCTACCTGGCGGCGGAGGCGTCCCTGCTCAACCGCGGAGGGTTGCTCGGCTTCGGGCACGCCTACCTGCGCCAGGCGGTGGAGCACAGATACCTGAGCTCCCAGGCCGGGCAGAGGGCAGCGCACCTCCGGCTGGCGGATTACTTCGGCGCGCGGGAGCTGGGTGCCCGGCGGGTGGACGAAGAGCCGTGGCAGCTCGCACAGGCGCGAGATTGGGAAGGGCTGGCTGCGCTGCTCGGCGACCTGGCCTATTTCGACGCGGCCTGGAGGGCCGACCCGTACCAGGTGAGGGCCTATTGGGTGCAGGTGGAGGCCGGCTCGGAGCTGCGGATGGCCGATGTCTACCGCGGGGTGCTGGCGGCGCCCGGCGACTTCGACCAAAACGCCGTATGGAGGCTCGGTTTCCTGCTCGAGGGGGCCGGCTACCGGGACGAGGCCCTCGCGCTGCGCGAGCACCAGGCCGGCGAGTTCCGCCGGGCGGGCGACAGAGCCCGCCTCGCCGTGGCACTCGGCGGCCAGGGCAGCATTCTGCTGGCACGCGGCGACAGCGACGCGGCCATGGCGCTGTACGAGGAGCAGGAACGGCTCAGCCGGAGGCTGGGCAACAAGGCGGAGCTGGCCGGGTCGCTCAGCGGTCAGGCCACCGTCCTCTACGCACGCGGCGACCTGGACGGCGCGATGGCGCTCTACAGGGAGGAAGAACGCCTGGACCTGGAGCTGGGCAACAGGGACAACGCCGCGAGATCACTCGGCAACCAGGCGCTGATCCTGCAGGACCAGGGCGACCTGGACGGGGCGATGGCGCTCTCCAAGCGCCACGAGCGGCTCTGCCGCGAGCTGGGCGACAGGCTCGGCGTGGCCAACTCTCTCGGCTGGCAGGCCAACGTCCTTCGCATCCGCGGCGACCTGGAAGGTGCCATGGCCCTGCTGATAGAGGAGGAGCGCCTCTGCCGGGCGCTCGGGCAGAAGCAGCGGTTGGCCTATGCGCTCTGCGGGCAGGCATTGGTCCTCCAGTCGCGCGGCGAGCTCGAAGCTTCGATGGCGCTGGCGAAGGAGGCGGAGCGCCTCTTCCGCGAGCTCGGGGAAAAGGCCGGAGTGCAGCGCGCTCTCGGCCTCCAGGCGCTCGTCCTCTTCGACCGGGGCGACCTGCAGGCCGCGATGGCCCTGCACAAGGAGCAGGAGGCGCTGTGCCGCGAGCTTGGATTCAAGTCCGAGCTGGCCAAGTGCCTCGGCAACCAGGCCCGGGTCCTGCGCGAGTGGGGCCAGCTGGACGCGGCGATGGACCTCTTCAGGGAGGCGGAGCGCCTCAGCCGTGAGCTGGCGGAGAAGATGGTCCTGGCGCTGTGCCTCGGCGGCCAGGCATTGATCCTCCACCAGCGCGGCGACCTGGACCGGGCACTTGCGCTGCGCAAGGAAGAGGAAAAGCTGACCCGCGAGGTGGGGGACAAGAAGGGGCTGGCGATCTCACTCGGGAACCAGGCCAACCTGCTCCAGCACCGCGGCGATCCGGAGGGAGCCATGGCCCTGCACCGGGAGTCGGAGCGGCTCTACCGCGAGCTGCACGACGAGCAGGCGCTTTCCTCGTCGCTGGGAAACCAGGCCGGAGTCCTGTACGATCGCGGCGACTTGGACGGCGCCCTGGGGCTCTACCGGGAACAAGAGTCGATCTGCCGCAGGATAGGCTACCCGATGGGACTCCGGGCCGCGCTGGAGAACCAGGCGGCGATCCTCAGAAAGCGCGGCGAGCTGGACCGAGCATTGACCCTGTTGGGCGAGTCCGAGAGCCTGGCCCGCCGGCTGGGGTCCAACGAGGGCATCCAGGCGGCGCTGGGCGGGCGGGGCAACGTGCTCTTTGACCGGGGCGACCTGGACGGGGCCATGAGGTGCTTTGACGAGCAGGAGCGCCTGTGCCGCGCGCTGGGGCACAAGCAGGGGATTGCCGCAGCGCTCACCGGCCGGTCGGCGGTGCTCGAGGCGCGCGGGGACCGCGGTGCGGCGCTGGAGCTGCGCCGGGAGGTGGAGCGCCTCTTCCGCGAGCTTGGGGACAAGAGGCGGGTCGCTGCCGCGCTGACCGGGCAGGCAGCGCTGCTGTATGCCGGCGGCGACGTGAACGGGCTGCTGCCGCTCTTCCAGGAGCTGGAGCGCCTGTACCGCGATCTGGGCGACGCCGGCGGGCTGGCCCAGTCGCTCGACGGGCAGGCTTTCGTTCTCACCGGCCGCGGGGACTGGGCAGGGGCGCTGGCCCTGTATGGGCAGGCGGCGGCCCTCCACCGGCAGCAGGGGAACGACCGGGCGCTGGCTGCCTCACTCGCCAACCAGGCCTACTCCCTGGGCGTTGGCCTGAGCCGGCCGGGCGATGCGCTCGACCTGGCGGAGGAAGCCTGCCTTGTCGCGGCCCGGTGCGGCGACGCCGCGCTGCACCAGCAGGTGGGGGCGATCCGCGCCATGGTCCAGCGGGCCCAGGTGGCGGCGGGGACGGGCAGTACGCCATCCGGTTGACCGCTGCGAGACGGCCCCCTGCGCTCGCCCGCTGTAAGGCGGGGTTCCATACCCGCCCCTACCCGCTGCCTTGCTCTTTCCATGCTAGCTCCCCTATTCTACCTGGGCTTGTACCATGCCTGCCCGTCTTGGGCAAGCTGCTTGGGGAAGGACAACCCGCAGGACTTCTGGAAGAAGGAACAGGCCGAGAGCGCACCTGCCGCCTAGCTGCCTGCCAAGCGGGAGTACAAGCTTGACCTGCGAAGACAAGCAGGAGCCACGTGAGGGGGAGGGCAGGCCGATTCGCCTCTCAACTCGCCAGAGGGAGATCCTGGCGCTGGTGGCCGAAGGCGCGACCTCGTCTTCCTGCTCCTGGCATCCGGGGTTCTTCACATCGCATGGGCCTGGCGACCGGGAAGGTGGACGTCCTCCTGGGCAGGTGTTTTGCCTGGGAGACGCACCTGTGATAGGATCCGGCCACAAATCAAGGGGAGGATTACCGCGAATGGCGGAGATATTACCTTCGATTTCTATCGCGCGTCGGCTTCGGCAGAGCGAGCTGTTCTACTTCACCCCTGGTCTCCTTGCCGACCTGCTTGGACTTACCCGAAGGCAGGCATATCGTCTTGTCGCCCGGCTCGCATCGGATGGGCTTGCGGATGAAGTGGAGAAGGGCAAGTATCTGCTGTTGGGGCTCGAGCCGGAGATGGTGCTGTCCAATCCGCTCTATATCGCCAGTCACCTGGTCGCGCCTGCTTACGTGTCTTACTGGTCCGCTCTGCACCACTATGGCTTCACAGAGCAGGTGCCCCTTACCACTTTTGTGGCGACGACAAGGCAGAAGGACCCGGTCAGCTATCGGGGCCTCCGTTTCCATTTTGTTGCCATAAAGCCATCCAAGTTCTTTGGCTATCGTCGGGAAGATGTGGGAGCCCTGCCCATCGTCGTTGCCGACGAGGCAAAGGCCGTTGTGGACAGCCTCGACCTGCCACAGCATGCCGGTGGCGTTGGGGAGGTGGCCCGTGCACTTCGGGCTGCACTTGAGACTGTGGACGTGCCCACATTGATCGAGTACGCCAACCGAATGGAGAACAGGAGCCTGGGATCCAGGCTGGGGTATCTGCTGGAAACCTATGGGCGGCCTGCGGAAGGCCTGGCTCATTCGATGAGTCCGGTCAAGCTGGAACCGAATCGGCCACGCACAGGGCGCACAGTGCCACGGTGGCAGATCGTTGTGAACATCCCTGAGAACGAGTTGGTCGACAGGGAGGGGGTGGGTTGATGTTGACCAAGGCCCAGATACAGCAGATCGCACAGCGAAGTGGAATCGGGATACAGGTCCAAGAGCGCGACTACTTGCAGCATCTGCTTCTCTGGCTTCTCTACTCGCGCACCCAAGCCCTGATCTACAAGGGCGGGACGGCTCTGCGGATGGTCTACAGTGGGAACCGATACTCGGAGGATCTGGATTTCAATGGTCCAAGCGATGTCGCTGTCTTGCAGTCACTCTGGCAGGAGATTGTCACCCGGCTGCGCGATTTTGGTATATCCGCCGAGAAGCGCCGCGAGTGGATCTCTGATGTGGGATACAGCTTCGACGTCAGTTTCCAGGGGCCGCTCTATGATGGGCGCGCTCGCAGCAAAGGGAAGGTGCGGGTGGACGTCAATCGGCGGCCTGAAGATGTGACGGTGCGCAGGGAGTTGGTCAAATCCAAGTATGATGATGTGCGTCCCTTTGTCGTGACGGTCTTGACACCCGAGCATCTGCTGGCGGAAAAGATGCGAGCCTTGCTGGTGCGGGGCAAGCCACGAGACCTGTACGACATTTGGCTGATGCTCAATCAAGGAGTCCGGTTGGACGATGGATTGCTCCAGTGCAAGCTGGCCCTATACCAGATGACATGGAAAAGAGATGAATTGGCGGCGACTCTCGATCGAGTGGGCACTGATTGGGAGAGAGACTTGAGGCATTTGCTGCCCCAGTTTGTGCCCTATGAAATCGTGCGAGCAGACGTCCTGGCCCGGCTCGATTGACTGGCAGGCGGACTGGCGGCAGGTTGAGTGGGCCCGCCGCACTGAGCCAGGCGAGGAACCGGGGCTATGGGATGGCGTCCTGTTGCACTGGCGACTGTGCCCCCAAGGGAGCTCGTACGACAGGACTGTCAGTTGACGCTTCAGTTATTGTGGTAGCTGTCGTCGGCGGTCGCCAAGCGCCGGGCGAGACCGTAGGGTCACTGGCCGCCGCCTCGCGGCAACCTGCGAATCCCGAAGGACCTTGGCGTGAGAACGGCGAAAGCCACTGGCAATTCCTGGCTGTGCCGACTAAGGGCAGAACCGACGACCTCGGCTTTCTGTGCAGGCGATAGACCCGCCAGCCGAACAAGCAGAATGCCGCACGAGAGCCGACCCTGGCGATACACCAGCTCGCCAAAGTCCTTGTCGGCCGTCAGAAGCAGATCAGCCTCCCGATACGCGGGATCCAGCACCGTATCATCCGACACGCCCGGCTCCGTCTCCGCGACGTATCGCACAGTGTGACCATCTTGCCTCAGCCGGTCGACAATCTGGCGATCCACGCTCTCGTCGGCGAGCAGGTTCACGCAACGGCCTCGGCAACCGGATAGATTACGTCGGCGCGCAATGCCTCCGTGGCAAAGGCCAGGGCGGCATGGATCGCCTCACGGGTCAGGCGGGGATGCTCATCGAGAATCTGCTCAATGGTTTCGCCAGCGGCCAACTTCTCCAAGATCAACTCGACGGTGATCCGCGTCCCGGCGACGACCGGTTTGCCCATCATGATCCTTGGATCCGATACGATCCACTGTTGCCTCATTTTCGACTTCTCCCTCACCATTTCGGCCAGAGTGTACCATGCTTCCTCTCGCCCGTCAAGCCCCGATGAGCAGCACCTGATGACCGTCTCATCGACATTGATCTCCAGGACCAAGCCGGCCCACGGGCCAGCTCACCAGGAGAACCTCACCGATTTGGTGGGGCTTTAGAGAGTGCCCCAAGGGAGCTCGGGGGCAGCTATTGTCGCCACACTAACAAAACTGCAATCCCAACGCTGACATCAGACCACAAATGGCCTAGCCGGTCAGAACCGTTTCTACTGGAAACGCCAACGTGCCGGGACAGCCAGTGCTCTTCCATGGGATGATTCCTCTGCTTGACAATAATGGATTTCAGGTGCATAGTCTCCTCATCGTCGGACCTGCATCGCAACGGGATCCATACGCAAAGACTGGGCCGCCCAACCAGCGCGTGCACCTGACGCGCTGGACCTGTGTGTAGATCGGAGATGCACCACGTTTGTGACGGGGTTGCTTGAGAAGGCTGGAGCTTTACAGGAACCCATCAGGCAACCTCTTGGGCATTCCCCCAACGGGCAAGGAGGTGAAACTCACCGGCATTGCCATCTATCGCATTGCCGATGGAAAGACCGTGGAAGAACGAGGAGAAGAAGACTTTCTCGGGGTCTTTCGCCAGATTGGTCTTATCCAACAGCCGGGGCAAAAGAGTTAGCGAACAAAAGCACTGAACCCGATCGTGCCCCTGGCGGGCCACTCCGGGTTACCCTTGTGCTAGATCGCCAAGCAGGGGAGTGTTTGTGGCCCCACTAGACGATGATTAGAGAGAGCTGCAGGAACAGCTCGGCGTGGGCTCCCTTCAGCGGGCATACGGGTCGATCGTCGGCTACTTGTCACGGCTTCGTGCTCACTTCGGGGATCCAAGGCAAGCGGGTAGTCTCCGGTCTGTATCAGGGCTGCTTCGACATGATTTATTTCGCGCTGTTCCCTCACGCGCTCAAGTCTCGCGGCCTCAAGTTTGCCATTGTGTTCGAAGCGTGGAGCGAAAATGAGAGCAGTTCGTCTGGTCGAGATTGGAAAACCACTGGAGATGCAGGAAATCCCACGCCCCACGGTAGGCGAGGGCGAGGTGCTGGTGCGCATCAAGGCGGCGGGCATCTGCCACTCTGACGTCCACTATCGGGCGGGCACGTCGGGCGTGGGGCGGCTGCCACAGACCTTGGGGCACGAGGTGGCCGGCGTGATCGAGGCGGTTGGCCCAGGCGCGGCTGGCAGCTTGCAGCCGCAGGCTGTCAAGCCCGGCGACCGCGTCTGCCTGCACTATCTCCTGACCTGCGGCCAGTGCGGCTTCTGCCGCACCGGCCGCGAGCAGTTCTGCACGACGGGCAAGATGATCGGCAAGGACGTCGACGGCGGTTACGCGGAGTACATCGCCGTGCCGGCGCGCAACGCCGTGCCTCTGCCCGGCGACGTGCCCTTTGAGCAGGCGGCGATCATGATGTGCTCGTCGTCCACCGCCTTCCACGCGCTGCGCAAGGCGCGCCTGGGCGCGGGTGATACGGTAGCCGTGTTCGGTGCGGGCGGCCTCGGCATGTCGGTCATTCAGCTCGCCCGGGCCATGGGGGCCGTACAGGTGGTGGCGGTGGACATCAACGCCGGCAAGCTGCGACAGGCGGAGGCGTATGGCGCCCTTCCCGTGGATGCCCGCCAGGCGGACCCGGTGAACGAGATCCGGCGCGTGACGGGGGGGCGGGGTGTCGACGTGGCGATCGAGGTCATTGGCCTGCCGGTGACGATGGAGCAGGCGGTGCGCGCGCTGGCGGTGCAAGGCCGGGCGGCGCTGGCCGGCATCACCGATCGAGCCATAGCGGTCGACACCTACCACGACGTCATTGGCCGCGAAGCCGAGATCATTGGCGTGTCGGACCACCTGCTGGGGGAGCTATCGATCTTGGTCGAGTTTGTCCGGCAGGGCAAGCTCGACCTGTCGACCGTGGTGGCACGGACGGTGCCCCTCGACGCGGCCGCGATCAACCGGGTAATGGATGCCCTGGGAGAATTCGGCGGCGATGTGCGTACGGTGATCGTGCCCTGATCAGGCCGAGGTCTAGTTCAGAAGAATAGCCTTGCGTCCATTCACGCGATACACGCCCACCGGCACACCATAGGTTGCCGACAGCCTGTCTTCCGTTAGTGTCGCCTCGGGCGGTCCCGCGGCCAGCACTTGCCCGGCACGGATCAACACGGCGTAGCTGGCCACCGCGGCGGCCAGGTTGGGGTGTCCTGGCCGAAAACACCCATCCGTTCCGAAACCCATCGCTCAGAATGGAATGCCCTTTTGGATTATTGGGACTGACCGGCTGATCTCTGCATGGATGGCATTTTTCGGCCAGGACAGCCAGGCTGCCAGGCGGGCATGGGGGCAGTGCACAACCAGTGATAGGACAAAAGACCTGACAGGTCACCAAAACCTGTCAGGTCTGTCCTCGCACCCTCGACTGCCGGCCCGCGGCGCGGACGGGCAAAGGTCTCCGACCGAGCGCTCCCGCCGTGACCCAGCCCCTCGCGCGCGCCGGGCATGGGGCGGGTATGGAAACCCGCCCTACGCCGCCGCAGGTCGCTGTCTATGCTCCTGGTCGCCTCTCGCTCCGGGAATATCCACTTGTGGAGATGAACGCTATTCACAAGAGCTCTGGCTTTCTGCATGCCTGGTCGTGGGCCCTGGCAATCCAACGGGGGCAAAGCCTCAAGCGGTGGTAACTGTGGAAAGAGCGGCGGCGTAACAAGGACAGCACGAGTGGCGAGTGACGGGCCAGTAATGGCGCATAGAGCCGTCAGACCGCCGCCAGCACCCATCTCTGAGATGAAGGGATGCTCAAGCCATGTGTCGAAGTGAGGGCTGACGATCAGGGACCCGGTTGCCACTCCTCCCAGAGCCAGCGCACCTGGGCGGTAGAGTCGGGACGGAGGTAGAGTATCTCACCTAGCGGGCCGCGCAGGAAACAGTCCCAGAGGCCCGGGTAGAAAGTGGTCTCGCACTGATAGGCCGTGTCAAACCCGGACTCGGGCTCGGTCGCCCAGCCGAGATGCTCGCGGACGTCGGCGCGGACACCCTCGATTTCGCCCCGCCACACCATGCCAAAGCCGCTAACCGGCTCGTACATGCCTGCCGGCGCTTGCTCTCCTACGCGGTTATCGGGTGAGGCGCCAGGCCTGAGCACGATATCACTGATCCAGTCAAAGACCTGGAAGCCCATCTCATCCTGGCCACGGTAGAAGACGTAGAAGCTATCGGGATTCTCGACCCAGATCATGAGCCCTCGCTCAAAGTACTGCCCGGCGGCGTACGACTCGTGCACGGCGCCTGCCGGGCACCGCTGCGGTGGATCGGCAAAGAACCACGGGCGCAGGCTCTGACACTGCAAATGGACGTCGACCAGCGACCATGTGAATGTGCCACCGGCGGTGACCCGCAGTCCAAAACCGGTATAGGTCATCGCCTCTTCGTCCGTCACAAAACGGGTGCTGCCCGTCAGCGGCACATCCTGGCACCGCGCTTCGACCGGGCCCGGACCGCTGATGGGACACAGCTCCGCTTTCTCGCCGGTGGCCTCCCAGGTCATGGTCAACCCATCGCCGAGGTCGAGAGTGGTGGTTGGCGTGACGCGGAACAAGCGCACCAGGGGGCGGACCGTAGCCGTGGCCTCCGGTTGCTGAGGGGTAGCGGTTGCCGACGGCGAGGGCTTGGTGGACACAGGGCCGGCAGTTGGGAGCTTTGCCGTGGGCGTCACCACCGGCGTCTTGGTGTGCTGGCCAGCGGTGGCCGGGCGCTCTGGCGTATTCACAGCACTTGGCTCCGCTGGGGCACTAGCCGTCGCAGTCGCTGCCACGGTAACAGGCGATACCACAGCCACCGTGACCGCCGGTCTGGTGGTCGCAGCCGGCACCGGCACGTCCGTCGGCACCACCGCGACCTCAGTAGGAGCCTGCGCGGGCCCGCAGGAGGCCAGGGGCAGAAGGCAGAGGCAGAGCACGATGCCAACACAGGTGAGCGCGTTCCTCATCATCCAACTCCACCTTCCAGGGACGTTCCGGGTTCAAGCGCAGCATAGCGCCAATCGTACGAAACGGCAAGTGCGCTGGAACAGCCATCCTCTTCCGCGCGGGCAACCGCTCTCTCGCCCAGGCCTTCTGTCGCGGCTGAGGCCCTGATACCTGATCTTGGCCGAAGTCGGCACTCGTGCTATGATGCAGGGAAGAGAGAAAGCCCCGCGGTGTCTCCAGCACCTGGGGCATCGGCCGGGCCGACGCGAGCGGCCCGACACCCCGAGGGTAGAACCAAGAGGCCGTTCGCGCAAAAGGGTGGCCTTTTCGTTTGCCGCCATCAGACGAAAGGAGCGACTGCAATGCAATTCACACAGAACGAGCTGTACATGCTACTGAACCTGCGTACCTCTGATAGGCCTCCATGGCTGGTGAAGGCTGACTTGGCCGAAGCCACGCTTGAAGGGGCCGACCTGCGCGGAGCCGACCTGCGCGCGGCCAACCTGACCGACGCCAGCCTGATCGGGGCCGACCTGCGCGGGGCCAACCTGAGCAACGCCAACCTGCACGAGGCCGACCTGCATGAGGCCGACCTGCGCGGGGCCAACCTGAGCAACGCCAACCCGCACGTGGCCAACCTGCACGAGGCCGACCTGCGTGGGGCCAACCTGCGCGCGGCCAACCTGACCGACGCCAACCTGAGCGACGCCGACCTGCGCGGGGCCGACCTGAGCGACGCCGACCTGATCGGGGCCAACCTGCGCGACGCCAACCTGAGCAAGGCCAACCTGCGCGGGGCCGACCTGCGCCGGGCCGACCTGGCCGGGTCCAACCTGCGCGGGGCCACCCTGAACGACGCAACTATGCCCGATGGCACGGTGCATCCGTAGCTGAGGTGCGATCATGCCCGATCTGACCTACGCCCAACCCATCCGGGCCGGGCAGTATGGGCGCTGCGCCGGCTGGCGGTAGAAGCCCTCCCCCTCATCCGCGCCGGCGATCGGTCCTTCGACCCAGCCTCGCCCTCACGCCCCAGAGCGAGCCGGCCCGCGGGAGGCCAGGGGCAGGAGGCACTTGCTGGAGCAGGCGATGGCCCACCTGAGCGGGGAGATCGAGGGTGGGCGGCCTGTCCTGAACCTAGACGAGTCGTCCGGCCATGCGGAGGGCGCTGCTTTCCTGCCAGAGAGCCCGGTGACACTGGCGGCGCTGGGCGACTCGCCGACAACGGGACCCACCCTGAAGGACAGGTTCCGGCCAGCGAGTTGGTGTTCAAGACGCCCTGATCACGCAACCACGGCCACAGCAGGAGTCTGCCATCTGGTGTGACGTCGGTGCGGGGCTGGGACCCGGGCATGATGTGAGGGTCTAGACGGGACGGGGTAGAGAGGGCCGGCCAAGAAGGGGCGTGGCGCTCAGGCGCCGGCGATGCAGATGGCATCTGGTAGCCGACTCTGGAGTACAGGTCGGGAGAGGAAAAACGCATGGAATGGCATGCGGCCAGTGTGGAGCGAGAATCGAGCAGGACGCCAAGGCCTGTCCCTACTGGTGCTCTGTTGTGGCCGATCAGAGACTGGCAGCGTCCTCCACTTCGCAGCGAGCAAGAAGCCGGTCTACCCACGGCCAAGCTGAGGCGAGCTCACGGCACGAGCGCTCCCGCCGCAGAGCAGCCCGTTGCGAGCGCCGGGCACGGGGCGGGTAGGAAAAACCGCCCACCCCGCTACAGGTCGCTGTCTATGCTCCTGGTCGCCTCTCGCTCCGGGAAGATCCACTTCATAACCTGGTCCACCAGCCCAAAGACGCGGTTCTCCTTGAAGCCAGCCACCATCGCCACAAAGTAGATCACCCACGGCGTTACCATCGGCACCGCCGCCCCCGTCTCGCTGTTCGTCATGCCCGACGGCCAGATCCCCAGGCTGGTGACCAGCAGGCTCACGATCATGTACACCGTCGCCCCCAGCACCAGGCCGAAGAAGGGCTTGCCCAGGTATGAGATGTTGTAGTGCCCGTCAAAGTCGCGCGCCGAGATGTGCTTGAAGAGGCTGTACCAGATCGCCAGCACCCCGCCAATCCCGCCCCACACCATCGACGGCAGCAGCACCCTCGGATCGATCACGCTGTTCTGAAGGTTCAGCCGGCCGATCAGGTCCTGGACGTAGGCCGAATCGAGCAGGATGACGCTCGCCGCGTACACCATCCCCCACAGCAGGCCCCAGCCAAAGATCCACCAGGCGTTCTTCCTCGCCCCGCTCGCGCTCGTCGAGGCGCGCTTCAGGCGGGCGCGCGCTAGCTTGACATAGTACTCGGCCTGCGCCAGCCGGCTGACGTCGTTGCGCAGCACGATGTCCCTGGCCTTGAGCAGGGCGTTGTAGCACTCGGTGGCGATCGACTCGTTGTCGCCCACCTCGTTCAGGACCTGCTCATACACCTCGTCGATCTCTGCATTCAGCTTGGCCAGCCGGGCAGCCGCCGCCGCGAGCAGCTCCTCCTCCTGGTCGGCCGTCAGGCCGACCTCGGGCAGCACGATCGGCTCGACCCTCTCCTCCGGCTCCTGCATGTCCCAGGCGTCCCGCGCCGTCTCCAGCGCGGCTGCCGCCGTCTCGACCTCGCCGCTTGCCGCTCCGGCCGGCGCCGCCTGCGAGATGGCCTGGGCGAGCTCGTCATGCTCGATCAGCGCCAGTTCGGTCTCGGGCGAGGGCGGCCAGTCCGCCGATTCCAGCCACGGCGCATCGGCCGAGGCCTGGACGGGCTCGGCGGCTCGCGCCTCTTCGTACAGCGCAGAGCCCACTTCGTCCGCGCCGGGCAGCGTTTCCTCGACGACGGCCGGCGCAGCGGCCTCGATCTCACCGGCCGGCTGGGAGGCCGGCTCGCCGGTGTCCGATCCGGACTGGCGTGGGGTAGCCTGCGGTGAGCCGAGAAGCACTTCTGTGTCCTTTCCCTTGACGCTCGATTGCTGGTTTGGCATCGTTCATCTCCTCCGTCAGGTTCAGCCACACTCAATTATACACAAGAACCCGAAAAAATGCAAGAAAACGAGTAAGAGAGTGCAAGAACCTGTTGGATCGCTGCGCGTGCCTATCTCTCCCGCGCCACGAGGGCGGCGGCGCGGGAGACGAGCAGGCTGGTGGCTGCCCCTTCTCGCTGAAGCCGTGCCTCCGCCCACAGGAGCGGCGCGGTGCGGAGCGCCGCCCGGTAGCGCTGGTACACCTCTGGCCGGACGATCAGGTTCATCAGCCCTTCCTCATCCTCCAGGGTGATAAAGAGGATCCCCTTGGCGGTGGGCGGCCGCTGGCGGACGACGGGCCAGCCGGCCACCCGCACGGTATCGCCGTCGCGCTTTGCCGCCAGCTCGCCGCTGCTCAGCACCCCCCGCGCGCGCAGCGAGTCGCGGTACAGCCCGGTGATCTGGCCGCCAGCTGAGAGCCCCATCAGCTCATACTCCCACGCCATCTGCTCCTCCCGGCTGAGCGCCGGCAGCGGCGCCTCTTCCACCGGGACGTCGATCTCGAGCCCTTCTTCGTGGTACTCCAGCCCGCCCAGTGCCCAGAGCAGCTCGCGCCGCGCCGGCCCAAGGCGGTCCATCGCGCCGGCGCGGACGAGGTTCTCGACGGACGGCCGCGGCAGCTGCGTGCGCCGGCAGAAATCGGCCAGCGTGGCGAAGGGCCTCGCCCCACGCCTCTCGACAATGCGCTCCTGCCCGATTTCCCCCAGCCCGTGGACGTAGCGCAGCCCCAGCCGGATGGCTTTCTTCCCGCGTGCCCCGCCCTCCTTCGCCCGCTCGAGGGTGCACGCCTCCAGGCTGGCGTTGATGTCGGGCCCAAGGATTCCGACGCCGTGGCGCCTGGCATCTCCGATCAGCACCTCGGGGGGGTAGAACCCCATCGGCTGCTGGTTGAGTAGGGCACAGGCCAGCTCTGCCGGGAAGTTCGCCTTCAGGTAGAGGGTCTGGTAGGCGACCAGGGCAAAGGCGGCCGCGTGTGACTTGCAGAAGCCGAACCCGGCAAAGCCGGCCAACTGCCGGTAGATCTCCTCGGCCACCGCCGGCTCCACCCCCTGTGCCTGCGCGCCCGCCACGAACTTGCCGCGGAGCGCCTCCATCGCTTCCTCCGACCGGCTGCGGCTCATCGCCCTGCGCAGGCGGTCGGCTTCGGCCGGCGTGAACCCCGCCACCGCCATGGCAACCCGCAGCACCTGCTCCTGGAAGACGATCACCCCCAGCGTCTCGGCCAGCACCGGCTCCAGCGAAGGGTGCAGGTAGGTGACCGGCTCCAGCCCCTTCCGCCGCCGCAGGTAGGGGTGCACCATGCCGCCCTGGATCGGCCCCGGCCGGATGAGCGCGGTCGCGATGACAATGTCCTCGAAGCGGCTCGCCTGCATCTTGGGCTGCATCTGCGCCTGGGCGCGGCTCTCCACCTGGAAGCAGCCCACCGTGTCTGCCTTCTGGAGGAGGGCGTACACGGCCGGGTCGTCCAGCGGCAGCCGCTCCAAGTCGGGCGCCTCCCCCCGCTCGGCCCGGATGTGGCCCAGCGCCTCCTCCACCACCCCCAGCGTGCGCAGCGACAGGAGGTCGATCTTGATCAGCCCGGCATCCTCGACGCTGTCCTTGTCCCATTGGACCACGACGCGGCCGGGCATGGTCGCCCGCTCGAGCGGCACCACCTCGACCAGGGGCGCCGCGGTGATGAGCAGCCCGCCGACGTGGATCGAGAGGTGGCGGGGGACGCCTTCGATCTGCGTGAGCAGCTCGGCCAGCAGGGGCCAGGGCAGGGCCGGGTTGCCCGCGGCCGGGTCCGGCACCGCCAGGGAGAACTCGTCCGCCAGCAGCCCGATGGCCTTGGACACCGAGTGGGTGTCGAGCGACTTGGCGGCCCGGTCGATCACGTCCCGCGGAAAGGCGAGCGCCTTGGCCACGTCCCGCACGGCCGAGCGGGCGCGGTAGGTGACGACGTTGCACACCATCCCGGTGTGCTCCTCGCCATAGCGCCGGTAGACGTACTGGATCACCTCCTCGCGCCGGTCGGCCGCAAAATCGACGTCGATGTCGGGCATGGTGCCCGTCCCCTCGCTCAGGAAGCGCTCGAACAAGAGGTTGTGGCGCAGCGGATCGACCGGCGTGATGCCCAGCAGGTAGGCCGCCAGCGAGTTGGCCGCCGAGCCCCGCCCCTGGCAGCGGATGCCCTGCTCGCGGGCAAAGCGCACAATGTCCCACACCACCAGGAAGTAGCCGGCCAGACCCGCCCGCTCGATGACGGCCAACTCGTGGTCGAGCTGCCGCCCTGCCTTCTCCCGGTCGAGGCCCGGCTTTTGCGCCATGCCCGCCTCGCACAGGTGCCGCAGGTAGCTCTGCGGCGTGTGGGGCTCCGGGACGGCAAAAGCGGGCAGCCGCTGCGCCGAGAAATCGAGGCACGCCTCGCACCGCTCCGCGATGCGCGCCGCGTTGCGCAGCGCCTCCCGCCGGTCGATCCCGCCCGGCCCGCCGGCCGAAAAGAGGACCTCCATCTCCTGCGGCGACTTGATGTACTGCTCCGAGTTGGGGTGCAGCAGCCCGGCCGCCAGCGCCTCGGGCAGGGTCGCCAGGTGCCGGATGCAGGTCAGGACGTCGTGGAGGCGCTGCCCGGAGCGCGTGGCATAGTGCACGTTGTTGGTCGCCACCAGCCCCAGGCCCAGCCGCTCGGCGACGTCAGCCAACCCGGCCTCGAGCCGCCCTTCGCCGGGCACGAATTGCCTCTGGATCTCGATCCAGAACCGCTCCCTCCCCAGCGCCTCGCGCAGCCGGCCGGCCCTCTCGACGGCCTGCCCCTCGCCACCGCCCTGCAGCGCCGAAGCGACCACCCCCTGCCGGCACCCCGAAAGGCCCACCAGCCCCCCGGCGTGCTGTGCCAGGGTATCGAGCGACAGCCGGGGCTGCCCTTTCTGCCCTGCCAGCTGCCCGGCGCTCAGCAGCCGGCACAGGTTGGCGTACCCCTCCCGCGATTCGGCCAGCAGCGTCAGGTGCCCCAGCCCCTCCAGCGCAACCTCGGCGCCGACGATGGGCCGGATGCCCTGCTCCTTCGCCGCCTGCCAAAAGCGCACCGCGCCATACAGGCCGTCGTGGTCCGTCAGCGCCAGCGCCCGGTAGCCCAGCGCCGCCGCCTGCCGGACCAGCGCTTCCGGCGACGACGCCCCATCCAGCAGCGAGAAGGAGCTGTGGCAGTGCAGCTCGACATACTCAATCATACACCCGCCCCTTGTGGCCGGCCCCGTTGTGGCCGGTCGGGAGACCGGCCACAACGTCCAGCTCGACATACTCAGTCATACACCCGCACCAGGAACCACTCCCCCGTGCTCAGATCCCGGTACAGCAGGCACAGCAGCCCCGTGGCGGTGGTCACCTTGACGTACTCGCGCCAGATGGCCTCCTCCGCGTCCCACCAGCGGGTGTGGACCCGCCACCGGCTGTGGTACTCCTCGATATCGTGCGGCCCTCCCAGCCAGGCAAAGCCGGCCGGCGCCTCTTCCCTCTCCCCCCACGTCGTGACCGGCTGCCCGGCCGGCCAGAAGCGCGTCATCGCCGTGCCTACGACTGCCAGGTGATGCGCCACTCGGGCAGCAGGGCGCCGGGCTGCGCCAGCACCGCCCGGCGCAGGCGACTGGCCCCAAAGCGGGCCGCCAGGTACCGATCCACCTCCTGCAGCTTCCCTTTCCGCTCCTCTTCCTGCGGAAAGAGCGTCATCTGCTGCGTCGCGGCATCCTGGATCTGTTCCAGGCTCACCTCCAGGCCGGTAGCGCCCGCCTCCCAGCGCATCCCGTCCAGCATCTCGCCCAGCGCCTGCACCATCCGCTCCGCGTGGGTCACCGGCACGAAGAAGGCCCGTTCCTTCTCCTGGCGCGCGCCCCGCTCAAAATGGACCGCCAGCCGGACCTGCCCGCACGCCTGCAGCTCCCCCCGCAGGTCGTCCAGCAGGGGGGTCACCAGGTGGCCCAGCGCGGCCGACAGCCCTCCCCGCTCGGCCAGCGGCGCCTCGAGCTCGATCGCCGCCTGCAGGTGCCGCGCCTGCCCGCGCGGGACGACCGGCCGGTTGTCCTCGCCGCGGGCGCAGAGGTGCGCGACCTGCCCCGCCCGCCCAAACTGCTGGCTCACCGCCGCCGGGGGGAGCGCCGCATAGTGCCCCAGGGTGATCAGGCCCAGGAAGCGCAGCCGCTGCAGCGGCTCCGCCTCCAGCGGCAGCAGGGTGACCGGCAGCGGGTTCAGGAACGGCCTCTCCTGGGCCTGCCCGACGGTCAGCAGCCTCCCCGGCTGCGTGCGCCGTGCGGCTGCCTGGGCCGTGAACTTGTTCTTGTCCCACCCCAGCGCCGGCTGGAGGGCCACCCCGAGCTCCCCGCGCACCCGGTGGCCGATCTCTCTCAACAGGCCGGTCGCGGTGCCCGGCTCGCGGGCAAGGTCCGCAAGGTCCGCATACGCTGCCCCCAACCCGTGCGGCTCCACTCCGGCCGAATACCGCTCCAACACCTGGAACAGCGCCTCTTGCTCCGCCCGGCAGCGCTCCAGGTCCGCCTCCACCAGGTGTGCCTCCGGGCAGCGAACCCTGGCTGCCTGGGCCGTCATGTCCCGCCGGATGGCGCAGGCCATGGCTTCGCCGCTGGCGTCCAGGACCCGCCCGTCGGGCCCCAGGAGCACCAGGGGGCCGGCCGGCATGTCCGGCCTGTCCCGCTGCACCAGGGCAGCCGCAAAGTGGGGGATGGTGCAATAGAGCACAGACATCAGATGCCGCTGCCGTATGCCGCGCCGCTGAGCTCGATCGCCAACCGGACCGCCTGCCCTGCCGGCCCATGCCGGTTCTTCAGCACGTCCACGCGCGCTTTGTAGCCCCGGACGTCGCCGTACTGCCTGATCCAGCTCTCGCGTACCACCTGGAGCCGGACGGTGGCCGTGTGGGCAAGCGCCGAGAGGGCCGGCGATCGCGCGTCGGGCGAGTCGTGCAGGACGAGCAGGACCGTGCCCGAGCGGACCAGCGGCGGCCGCAGCCGGCTCAGCGTGGCAGCCAGCAGGCGGGCCGCGGCTGCGTCCCCCCACAGAAAATCCACCGTGTCCAGGACCATCGCGGCCAGGCTCCCGCAGCGGGCCAGGGCCTCGGCCATCGCCAGGGCCTCCGCCAGGTCCTGCGGCGCGCCCGCCAGCAGGTGGGAAAGGTCGACGCCACAGCGGTGTGCATAGTCGGCGTCAAAGTAGCGGGCCTGGTCGATGTAGGCCACCTGGCTCCCGCCCCGCTGCGCCTGTGCCAGGAACCTCAGCGCCAGGGTTGTCTTGCCCGACGTCGCCGGCCCCACAACCTCGCAGACACCTCCCTTCGGCAGCCCGCCCGTCCCCAGCGCGCGATCAAGCGCTTCGAAGCCGGTGGGGATGTGGGGGACGGCTGCCGCAGAGCCGGCTGCCCGGCCCGCCGGCCCGCGGGCCACGGCCCACGGGCCGTAGCGCCCCTGGAGGGCCGCCACCGTCATCTCCAGCTGAGGCTGCTTCTGTCTCTGCTCGCTGCCCATGCTAGCCTCCTCCGCTCGCCGCACGCGTTCTGCAGGATCATCCCTATTATATAGAACATTTGTGCTATTGTCAAGTCCCATCCCGCCTCTTTGCTCGGTGCGGTGCACCTGCCGTTGGTGCGCTGCACCTGATTCCCCGATCGCCGAACATCTCCGCCCGAGGCGCGCGTGCCCCTCTCCCCCGCTCGGTGCGGTGCACCTGCCGTTGGTGCGCTGCACCTGATCCCCCGATCGCCGAACATCTCCGCCCGAGGCGAGCGTGCCTCCCCCCTTGCCCCACCCCCCTCCCTGTGCTACAATGCGCGCCGCTCAGCAGCCGGGGCTCGCCCGGGGAGGAGAACAGCAGCGGTGAAAAAAAGACGGTGGATCCTGGTGGGCGCCATTCTGGCCCTCTGCCTGCTCTGTGGGGGCCTTGCCTTTGCCTACCTGGCCAACAACGTCCCCGGCGTGGCGCGCCTGCTGCACGGCGCGGCCCGCGAGCCGACCGCCATCCCTGTCGGCGCCGGCGGGCTCACCTTCTATCTGCCCACTGCCACCCTCACGCCTGTCCCGTCCCAGCCGGCGACCGCCGAGCCGCCGAGCCCAACCCCGGCGCCCTCGAACACGCCGCAGGCGCTCCAGCCCGCTGCCCCGCTCGTGCAGGAGACCGGCACGCCTGCCGCTTCCACGGCCACTCCCCCGCCTACCCAGGCGCCAGCCGCGGAGCCCACCCGCACCGCAGCCCCCACGCCCCGCCCGCAGTGGATCGCCTTCGAGAGCCACCGTGGCGCCAGCGCGGACTATGAGATCCTTGTCATGGCCCCCGACGGCTCGCGGCAGACCAACCTCACCAACTCCTGGGCGGACGACGTCGCCCCGGCCTGGGCGCCCGATGGCCGCGCCATCGCCTTCCTCTCCTTCCGCGATACGCCGGCGGGCAAGTGGAACCTCGGCAAAGGCTCCCTCTACGCCATGGCCTTTGATCCCGGCAGCGGCACCGCCGGCCGCGTCTGGCGAATCACCGACGACGCGGGCGACGACGACTGGCCTTCCTGGTCCCCCGACGGCACCCGCATCGCCTTCCAGAGCGACCGCAGCGGCAACCAGGACATCTGGCTCGTCAACGTCGACGGGAGCGGGCTCGTGCAGCTGACGCACGATCCCGCCGATGACCTCCACCCCGCCTGGTCCCCGGATGGGACCCGGATCGCCTTCACCTCGACCCGCTCCGGCGACAGGGAGATCTGGGTGATCGACGTCCAGTCCGCGCTGGCGGGCGGCACGGACGCCGGCGTCGCCAACCTGACCAACTCCCCCGGCACCGACCGCTATCCATTCTGGTCACCCGACGGCGGCCGGCTCACCTTCAACTCCGAGCGGGACGGCAACCCCGAGATCTACCTGATGAACGCCGACGGCTCCCTGCCCCGCAACCTTTCCCAGTCGCCACACAGCGTAGAGGGCCTCGCCGCCTGGTCGCCCGGCGGGGAGCAGCTGGTCTTTTACAGCGACCTTTCCGGGAACAAGGAAATCTACCTCCTCGACCTCTCCTCGCCGGCCTGGACCAACATCTCCAACCACCCCGCAGACGACGAGTTCTGCGGCTGGTCCCCCTAGGCCGCCCCTCTCGCTCCCGGCGAGCGGCCCGGCGCACCCTCGGGGTGCGCTGCACCTGGAGTCCCGATCCTCCGCCCGGCGCCGGTCCCGGCCGCCCTTCCCCCGGAAGCCGGAGCGGCAGGCGCCGACGGCGGGAGAACCGGCCCTCCACCGCCGACCCTGCGATAGTCGTTTCTGGAATTTCGGGCATTTTGGGATAGTACCCTAAAAATCGTGTCAGAGTGTCAGAGTTCGCCGGCCCTGTGCACAGCAGGGCTCTCTCCCTCGCGCGGGCAGGCAGCCCCCACCCGGCCTCCCCCGCCGGGGCAGGTGGGGAGCCCCAGGCGGGAGATCACGGCGGCCGTTTGGCCGGAGCTTGGCCGGGGTGGTAGAATGGGCAGGGGTACACATGCGCACCTACTTGGGCAGCCTGGGCTGCAAGCTCAACCAGGCCGAGATGGACGCACTCGCGGAGGCGCTGGCGCGCGCCGGGCATGAGATTGTCGCCGGCGCGGCAGAGGCGGAGCTGTGCGTCCTGAACACCTGCGCGGTGACGGCCGTGGCGGCGCAAAAGTCGCGCCAGGCGCTGCGGCGGCTGCACCGCGAGAACCCCGGTGCACGGCTCGTCGCCACCGGCTGCTATGCCGAGCTGGCCCCGGCCGAGGTGGGGGACCTGCCGGGGGTGGTGCTGGTCGCCGGCAACCGCGAGAAGGAGCAGCTTGCGCAGCTCCTGGCGGAGCCCGCGCCGGAGCACCCGCCGCACCGGCCCGCCGTCCAGCCGCACACGCGGGCCCTGGTGAAGGTGCAGGACGGCTGTGACAACGCGTGCACCTACTGTGTCATCCACACGGCCCGCGGGCCGCAGCGGAGCCGCCCCCCGGACGAGGTCGTCGCCGAGGTGCGGGCGCGGCGCGAGGCGGGCTACCAGGAAGTGGTGCTCACCGGGGTGCACATTGGGGCGTACGGCCGCGATCGGCAGGGCAGGCGGGGGATCGACCTCTGGGAGCTGGTGTCGCGCATCCTGGCCGAGACGGACCTGCCCCGCCTGCGCCTCTCTTCCATCGAGCCATGGGACCTGCCGGACGGTGCGCTGGCCCTCTGGGCCGACCGCCGGCTCTGCCCGCACCTCCACCTGCCGCTGCAGAGCGGCTGCGAGGCAACGCTGCGGCGCATGGGACGGCACTACACGCCCGCCGGCTTTGCCCGGCTGGCAGCCGCGGCGCGCGCAGCCCATCCCGACCTGGCAGTGACGACGGACGTGATCGTTGGGTTTCCCGGGGAGACCGCCGAAGAGTTCGAGAGCAGCCTGGCCTTTGTGCAGTCGGTGGCCCCGGCACGGGTCCACGTCTTTCCCTTCTCGGCGCGGCCCGGGACGCCGGCGGCGGCGATGCCGGGCCAGGTGCCGCCTGCGGTGAAGGAGGAGCGGGCGGCTGCCATGCGGCAGGCCGCCTCTGCCTGCCGGAAGGCGTTCGAGGCCCAGTTCCTTGGCCGCCGCATGGAGGTGCTCTGGGAGACGGCGCGGCAGACGGCGGGCGGCCGCGCCTGGAGCGGGCTGACGGGCAACTACCTGCGGGTCTATGCCGCGTCCGAGGAGGAGCTGCACAACCAGGTCACGGAGGTGCAGCTGGTGGCGCCGGCGGAGGGAGGGCTGGTCGGCCGGCTCGAGCCCTAGAAAGAAAAGAGGGGATGGGCGGGTGCCCATCCCCTCTGGCAGCCGGTCTCTGCGCTAGGCCATCACCGGAACAGGGCCGGCCAGGGCCGGGGCGACCACCTCGGCCGGGATCATGATCCCCAGGATACGCTCCATTGCCATCGTGTGGCTGCACACGCCGCGCGTGGAGAAGAACCGGCAGGTGCAGTGCCAAGTGCCGTTCGCGTAGGTCACGGTGTGGGGACCGTTCGTGCCCTGGAACTGGAGCCGGAACTGCTCAAACCTGACCCGCTCCGGTTCTTCGGCGTAGCGCCTTGCTTTCTCGATCTTGCCGATCATCCCTGAATCCATAGCACGCTCCTTTCAAAGGGTGTTTTGTACGCACAAGCGCCAGGGCATACGACGGCCCTGGCGCTTGATGATTGTTCGATGTCCCGGTTCAAACCCGGTCTGCTGAAGAGTACCATCTCCTCCACTGGTCGATCGCAGTATACCCCGTTTCAGGCCGGCTGTCAACCCCCGGGGGGCCGGGGCAGGGCAACGGTTACCCTCCGGGTTCCAGACGCGCCGCGCCCGGCGCGCGCCCTGCTGAGGGACCTGCGGCCGGCTTGCGGTGCCGGGGCCGATGTGGTATTCTGTCGGGCAGGTGCCGCGTGCGGGCACCAAACCGGCCAACCGAACAAGGAGGAGCCACGATGAAGAGGGCACTATCGGAGCGCTGGAAGTCCTTCAATTACGCCATCGGCATGTTCGGGACCTCCATCCCCATCAACATGCTCAAGACGTACGCTGCCTACTACTACGTCGACAAGCTGGGGATGACCACGAAGCAGATGGCGGCCATCCTGTTCGTCTACACCTTCATCGACGCACTCGACAACCCGATCTATGGCTTTCTATCGGACCGGACGCGCACCCGGTGGGGCAGGCGCCGGCCCTGGCTGGTGATCGGGACACCGCTCCTGATCCTGGCCTTTATCGCCTTTTACTCCACGCCCGATTTCCTGGCAGGCAAGAGCCTCTTCGCCTACGCCATGCTCTTTTACATCCTCGCCGGCACGCTCGATTCGGTCATCAATGCCAACTACGGGGCGCTATTCCCGGAGCTTTTCCGCACGGATGCCAGCCGCGCCTCGACCAACGCGCTGCGCCAGGCGTTCCAGCTGGTGGCGATGATCATCTCGATCGCGCTGACGCCGATTGTGACCTCCGCCCTCGGCTACCAGACGACGGCCATCCTGTATGGGATCCTGGGCGGCGCCGTGATCCTCTACATGAGCCTCACCTCGCGCGAGGTCCGCACCACGGTCGACGAGCGCAAGCCGGCCCTCTGGAACAGCCTGAAGGACCTCTTCATGAACCGCAAGTTCTGGATGGCCGGATTCGCCAATGCCTTCTACAGTGCGGCCATGTCCTTGGTGCTGGTCGCGATGCCCTTCTTTGCCAAGTACACGCTCAAGATCAGCGAGGGCCAGACGAGCTTGCTCTTTGCCGCCGTGCTCCTGATCGCCATCGGGTGCGTCGCGGTGTGGGCCTGGCTGGTGCGGAGGTTCACGCTGATGCCCGTCTGGCGGGCGGCGCTGCTTGCGCTGGCAATCGCCTTCATCCCTCTCTACTTTGCCAACTCGCTGGTGACGGCGCTCATCTTCAGCGCCCTGGTCGGCCTGGGCTTTGCCGGGGTGATCACGACGATGGACCTGATCAACGCCAAAGTCATGGACGAGGACACGCGCAAGCACCAGGTCCGGCGCGAGGGGATCATCTCCAACGCCCTGGGATTCATGAACCGCCTGAACGGCCTCTTCACCAGCGCTGCCTTTCTGCTGGTGAACCGGATCTATCACTTTGAGAGCGGCGAGAATCCAGGGCCGGTGCCGGGCGACGCCGCGCGCTTTTTGCTGGCCGTGTGCCCGATCCTGCTGATGGTGATCAGCTTTGCCTTCTCGTGGCTGATCGACTTTCCGAAGGGCGAGAGCGCCCCTGCCCTGCCCGAGGATGCTGAGGTGCCGGACCTGCCATGATCGAGACGCGGACTCTCTCACTCCAGATCGACCACGAACGCGAGGGTAGCTACTTTACCCTGCCCCTCGAGGTCCCGGACGGAATCGAGTCGATCGCGATCGCTTACCGCTACCCCCGGCGCCCGGCAGTGCCGCACGCCATGGAGCACGGCACGTTCACCGAGCGGAACGAGGTCAATGTCGTCGACATCGGGCTCATCGATCCCCACGGGCAGCAGGTGGGCGCCACCGGCTCCGACAAGTCCGAGATCATGGTCGGCGAGGTCGAGGCCACCCCCGGCTACCGCCGGTGGGCCATTCTGCCCGGCGAATGGCAGATCCTGGTCGGGGCGTATGCGATTGCGCCGGAGGGCGTCACGGTCGACTATGAGATCAGGCTGCAGCGCAAGCAGCGGCGCCTGCTCAAAGGCGACATCCACACACACACGCTGGCCTCGGACGGCGTCCACACCGCGGAGGAGCTGGCGTGGAAGGCGCTGCGCAACGGGCTCGACTTTCTGGTGATCACCGACCACAACCAGCCGATCACGCGCGATGCACTGCCGCAGGTGGCAGGGGTGACCCTGATCCCCGGCCTGGAGTGGACCCACTACCGGGGGCATGCCGGCTTCCTGGGCGTCGAGATGCCCTACGACGGCTGCTTTGCCACCAACAGCGACGAGGAAGCGCAGCAGCGCTTTGAGACGGCACGCGCGCGCGGGGCGGTCATCACCATCAACCACCCGTTCGATGCGCCGTGGGATTTCCGGTTTGACCTGGGAAGGCTGCCGTACGATTGCATCGAGATCTGGAATGGGCCGATGCGGGCGTGCAACCTCCAGGCGCTGGAGTATTGGCACCGGCGACTGTGCGCGGGCGAGCGGATCCTCGCCTGCGGCGGAAGCGACTACCACCGGGACACCCCCTTCCTCTTCTTGGGCGGGCCGGCGATGGCGGTCTATGCCGAGTCGGCCGGCACGAGCGACATCCTGGCTGCCCTGCGGGCGGGACATTCCTTCATCACCTTTTCGCCCGAGGGCCCGCTGCTGGAGATGAGCGCCGGCGATGCGATCATGGGCGATACGGTGTGCTGGCCCGAGGTGCAGGAGGTGCGGCTCGACGTCCGCCGGCTGCAGGCCGGCGACATCGTGCGCGCCGTGACGGGGCACGGGAGCGAGGTTCTGTTCACAGCGGCGGCTCGCGGTGACGCCTCGGTGTCCTATGCCATGGCGGGCCCCGGTTTTGTGCGGGCGGACGTGCTGCGCGTCTTTGTCCCGGGCACGCCGGCGGTGCCGGCGGCCGTGACGAACCCGATCTTTTTCGAAGGGGAGAACCGGCCGTAGAGAGGGCCGTCGGGCGACGGGGCGGGCGCGGGGCCCCACACTACGGCGATTGGCAAGGAAGAGATGCGGCGCGGGCGCGCCAGTTGCACTGGCGCCGGCATCGTGCTAGAGTGACGCCTGTGAAAGAGCGGATGTGGGTGCCGGCCCCTCCCCAGGAGGTCGTCCAAGCCAGGCGCAGGCAGGCGACGCCGGCGGTCGCTGCCCGCCGGCACCCGAGAAGCCGCCGGTTGGGCCTCCTCGCGGTCGCCGGGCTGATCCTGGTGGTCGCATGCCTGGCAGGCGCGGGCCTGCTTTCGGCGCTGGCGCCGTCACCGGGCGGGCGCACCAATGTCCTGCTCCTGGGCATCGACCGGCGGAGCGAAACGGGGTGGGCCTACCGAACCGACACGATCCTCGTCTTGACGGTCGATCCGGCAAGCCGGGCGGCGGGCATCCTCTCCATCCCTCGCGACCTGCAGGTGCCGATCCCAGGCTACGGAGAGGACCGGATCAACACGGCGAACTTTTGGGGCGCACAGGGGCACGAGGAGAACGCCGATGCGGGCGCTTCGCTCCTGAAGGCGACGATCGAGGGCAACTTTGGCATCCCCATCGACGGCTACCTGATGGTCGATTTCGGCACCTTTGTGCGGATCGTCGACGCGCTGGGCGGCATCGACGTGGAGGTGCCGGAGACGCTGCACGATACCCGCTACCCAAACCCCAAGCCGGAGGACCCCTACGGCTACAAGACCGTCCACTTTGACGCCGGCCGGCAGCACATGGATGGGACGCAGGCCATCGAATACGCACGCTCGCGGATGAGCACCAGCGACTTCCACCGCGCTAAGCGCCAGCAGCTCGTCCTGCTGGCCATCCGCCAGAAGGCGCTGAGCGGGGCCGGCGTGGTGCGCTGGCCCGCGCTGGCCTCGGCGGTGCTGGATGGGGTCAAGACCGACCTGGGCATGGGCCGGCTCCTGCGGCTGGCGTACCTGGCTGCGCGGATCGACCTCGGCAGCCTTCAGCAGGTGGTGCTGGAGCACCCGCTCGTGTCGAGCTTCACGCGCTACGACGGCGCGCAGGTGCTCCTGCCGCAGTGGGCGCTGATCAACCCCGTCATCGAGGAGTTGTTCGGCACTCGATAGGCACAGGCAGGGGGCTGTCCAAAAGCCCGAGACCTGCCGTGCTGAGCGCGGCGGTGCATCTGACTTCACTGCGTTCCAGGCAGAGTCAGAGATTCCTCGGTCGCTACGCTTCCTCGGAAAGACAGTTTTTGGGACCTTCCCCAAGCCTGCGGCGAAGAAGTCTGCCGATGCGGACGCTACGCTTTCTCGGAAGGACAGTTTCGGGACAGCCCCCCCGACCCTCTCGTGGCGGAAACGGCCCACGCCCCCCTACTGGACCGCCAGCAGGGCCAGGAAGAGAAAAAAGTCAGTGCCGGCATGGATCAGGAAGGCCCCCCAGATGCTGCCGGTCTTGAGCATCAGGATCCCGCACGCCAGCCCGAGCATGAGGGTGTTCAGGACGAAGATGGGGACGACGGCAGCCGGCATGTAGGCCACCGCGAGGGAGTGGAGGGCCGCAAACCAGGCCGACGTCAGGAGGACTGCCCCCGTGGGGCCGATGAGGGGCACCAGACGCTCCAGGAAGAGAGCCCGGAGCCACAGCTCCTCCAGGAAGCCGTTGAACAAGGCAAAGACCAGGCCCCACCCGATCACCGATCCGAGCTGGTCGGGCCGGTAGCCGGTGCCGTAGAAGATGAGCGCCGAGGTAATCATGTCGACCAGGACCAGGGCGCCGATGCCCACACCCCAGCGGAGGTTGCCCCGCCTGATCAGGAGCGAGCCGAGGCCGGCCCCCGAGAGCCTGACCAACAGGAGGATGGGCACGGAGACCAACAGGGCCTCGTAGACCTTTTGCAGGGCCTGTCCCTGGTTCGAGCCCGGCGAAACGCCCAGCGACCTCGCGATGGGGGCATACTGGCCCGCCAGCAGGGAGGAGACCAGGAGCACGGCCGAAGCGACAAAGAAGGCGTAGGCAACCGACCAATAGCGCGCGGTCCGGGTGCTGCGCCTCAGGAGGAGGGCGGCCAGAAGGAATGCGGCCGTCAGGCCGGCGGAGTAGCCGGCGCTGCCATTGGTGCGAAAGGCAGGGTAGTAGTTCGAGCCAAAGAACCAAATCGCCAGCGCGCAGGCCAGAAACACCGCGAAGGCCCCGCTCCGGAGGGCCAGGCCAGGGCGGGCTGCCGCCCCTCCCTGGCTGCCGAGTGCATTGCTGTGAGTGTAGCCGGACATCTCGCTCCCCTCTCCTCCCAGTAGTGGCTTCTGCCTCGCCGGTGCCGTGCGGGCTGCCCGACTGCCCGAAGCATACCGTGTGGCTAGGGGAGATGTCATCCCCAACAGAGGGGATTCGCCGGAGAGGGGGTCAGGAGGTGGCGTCCAGGGACTCGCCGCACCAGGACAGGCAGTAGAGCCCGCCGCGGCGGGTTTCGGCCAGGGTCTCGGCCGTCTGCACGGCGCGCATGAGCGGGCTCGAGTATACCCTGTCGATTCCCAGGTTGCCCAGGCCCCGCGCCAGCGCACATGCCTGCTCGATGCCGCGCTCGGTGAGCGGATGCCGGCACCCGCTGTCGGCGAACTCGTGCAAGAGGTAGACGGTGCTTTCTCCGTGGCGCACGAAATAGAGCCTCGCCGGGCACCGCTCCCCGGGGCCTGCGCCATCGGCTTGACAGGCACGAATCTCCCCCGTATAATCCGGACACAAGCCCGGCCATTTCCCAATCGGGCCATTCTAGCGCGAGGAGGCTGCCCATGACCACTCCGGTGCAGGGGATTACGCTGACCCGGACGATCCTTGTGCCTCCGCCACAGGTCTGGGCGGCCTTTGCGACTGCGGCGGGCTGGTGTACCTGGTGCTGCGAGACGGCGGTGGTCGACGCGCGGGTGGGCGGCAGATATCACATCTACACGCAGGGCTACAACGCTCGCGGGGTGTTCACCCAGCTGATCCTCGAGCGCTCTCTCGCCTTCACCTGGGACGGTGACGATGAGCCGCCGATGAGGGTTTGCGTCCTGCTGGATGGGCAGGGCCGGAGCACAACCTTGACCTTCACCGTGACCGTCCTGGGCTCCCTGGATGCGCGGCCGGGGTTCGTCGACTTTCTCGAGCGCACCTGGGGACGGGTCCTGGACAACCTCAAGGCCGTGCTGGAAGGAGAGAGGGCAGGGTGACTCAGATCCGCAAAGCCACGGCCGGCGACAGCGCCGGGCTGGCCCGGGTGCAGGTGGACAGCTATCGCACCGCCTACGCGGGTCTCCTGCCGGCGGAGTACCTGGCGCGCTTCTCCTACGAGGAGCAGGAGCAGGACTGGCGGCGGTGGATGCACGAGCACCCCGAGGATGTGCTGCTCGTGGCCGTGGGCGAAGAGCAGGAAGTAGCCGGCTACGCCCTGGGCCGGCCGGGGCCGGCCGGTATCGCCGGATTTGACAGCGAGCTGATCGCCCTGCACGTGCGCGGGCTGCTGCAGCGGCAGGGGCTGGGGCGGCGACTGGTGGCGGCCGCGGCCGGGGAGCTGAAGCAGCGCGGCTGCAGGTCGGTCATGCTGTGGGTGCTGGAAGGGAACCCGGCGCGCGGGTTCTACGAGCGGCTCGGGGGCCGGCTGCTCGGCAGGCAGACCGTGACGCTGGACGAGGGCGTGAGGGCGGTGGAAGTTGCCTACGGCTGGGCCGATATCGAGAGCCTGTGCCGAGCAGACTCCGGCTAGCTCTCTAGTGCCATCTCGTAGACGCGATACCGCCGCAGGGGCTTGGCTCCCAGCTTGTGGATGGCGTTCACCATGGCCCAGTTGTCCTCGAGCACATAGTTGATCTCCATCCAGGTATCGGGCGAATAGAGCGACTCGTAGAGCGCACGGTAGAGCAAGCTGTCCACGGCCTTGCCGTGGTACTCCGGGATCACGCCGAGGGCGAACATGCGGTAGCGCCGGAGGCGCGGAATGCCGTAGAGCAGCTTGAGGAATCCGAAGGGCAGCATCCGGCCGTTGAGCCCCTTCAGGAGCCAATTCACGTCGGGCAGCGTGATGGCGAATCCGATCGGCCGCCCGCTGCGATCCTCGGCAACCAGCACGCCCTTGGGCTGCAGGATCTGCTTCAGGTCGCGCGCCATCGCCCGCACCTCGGCCTCGGTCACCGGCGAGTAGCCCCAGTTGTCCGCCAGGCTGGCGTTGGACACCTCGATGACGGTATCGACCTCTTGATCGTAGCGGCGCATGTCGATCGGCCGCACGCGTACGCCGTAGCGCTTGGCCACGGCATCGGTCAGGTGCTTGATGCGGTCGGGGACGTCGTACCCCTCGGCCGCCGAGACGTACCAGCAGAGCAGGTCCTTGGCTTTTTGCAGGCCAAAGTCGACCAGGTACTGGTTGTAGTGGGGCGGGTTGTAGGGGGCCATGATCACCGGAGAGGGGGCAAAGCCCTCCACCACCATTCCCCAGTCCTGGGAGACAAAGCTCCAGGGCCCGCGCATGGCGGTGCAGCCGCGCGCCCGCAGCCAATCGCGCGCCGTCTCGAGGAGGCGCCGGGCCAGGCCGGGGGAGGTTGTGCACTCGAGATAGCCGAAGAGGCCTATCTGCTGCTGCCAGGCATCGTTCGCCAGGCGGTCGACGAAGGCGGCGATGCGGCCGGCGACCGTGCCCCCCTCCTCGGCGAGGAAGAGCTGCCACTCGCAGTGCTCGAGGAATGGGTTGAGCACGGGATCGAACTGGCTGCGCTGCTCACTGCGCAGCGGGGGTACCCAGATGGGGTCGTGCCGGTAGAGGCGGTAGGGCAGGTCGATGAAAGCCTTCAGGTCCTTCGGCGCCTTGACGGGTCGGATGTCCACGGCGGCTCCTTTCGCTTCCTTGGCTGGAATCTGAGTATAGCACCTTACGCCGCACCGGTCAACGGCCGAGGAGTTTTCTCATGGCTGCCCAGATGCCCACGAGCAGTGCCAGGAGGAAGGTGGTGGGCGGGTATGGAAACCCGCCCTACGTGGCGGGTAGGGAAACCCGCCCTACGGTGGCGGGTATGGAAACCCGCCCTACAACTTGAGGTAGTCTAGATAGCGGTTGACGACGGTGAAGCCGACCGACTCGTACAGGCTGCGGGCGGGGGTGTTGTTGGTGGAGATGCAGGCGCGGTCCATGCCCAGGGCCTGCATGCGGCGCAGCCCTTCGAGGAGGAGGGCGCGCGTCAGGCCGAGCCGGCGGTAGGCCGGGCGCGCGCCGACCGGGCCAAAGTCGCCGATATGGTTGACGGGGTCGATCCAACCGTTGACGTAGGAAGCAAACGTGCCGCCGGGGGCGACGGCGACCAGGTCGAGCTCGCGCTCGTAGCCGGGCATGCGCATGAAGCGGGCGTAGTCGCCGGCCGATACGTTCCCCACGGACCAGGGCTGCCAGACGTCACGCTGGATGGCGGCGCGCCCGGCGGCCTCGGCCTGCCCATCGACGGCACGGATGCAAAAGCCCTCGGGCAGGGGGCCGGTGGGGATGGGGCCCTCCAGCGAGCGGATCATGTTGACCTCGGCGAACCGGCCGCAGTACTGGAAGCCGTGCCGGTCGAGGAAGGCAAGGCGCTTGGCGTCGTCCTGGCGTGAGCCCGACGCGAGCGCGCCGCCCCAACCGGGCACGCCGCGCCCGCGAAGGGCCTCCAGGCATTCCTCGGCCCAGGCGAGGGCCTCTTCCTCGATGCCGGTCCACTCGTACTCGGGCAGGATCTGGCAGTCGAAAGAGGGGTCCTCTCCCAGGATGGCATAGCCGGCCAAGCGGCCGGCATCGTGCCAGAGGCGGATATACTGGCACGGATCGAGGTGGCAGTCGACCATGAAATAGGTCCAGGCGAGCTCCCCGACGTGCGCAAAGCGCCAATCGGAGGTCCGGGAGCGGGCCCCCATGAGCATGCCGTACATCTGCCACAGGTCGGCGGCCGACTGGTAGAGGCGTGTGGTCAGGGAGCGCGATGGCCCGCCCAAGGCTTGCTCCTCAGCGGCTGCGGCATCCACTTTCACTCTGACCCCGATCCTTGCGGAGGGACGGGGATGAGGTCCTTCTGGCACTGCTGCCACTCGGGGTCCCGGGCAAAGCCAAGCTTGTTGAAGAGGGCCTGCATGGGCGCGTTCTGAATGGCTGTGCAGGTCTTGACGAGCGGGTACCCATTCGCGGCGGCACAGGCGATGGCCCGCAGCTGGAGGGCAAGGGCAATCCCCTGCCCGCGGAAGGCGCGGCGGACGCCGAGCAGGCCACCCAAGAGGGCATCACTGCCGGGGTCAGCGCCCCATTCACTCAAGCCAACGAAGGTCTCTCCGTGCACGGCGATGCAGTAGGCATCGTGAACGAAGGTGGGGTCGCCGAGGGCCCAGGCTGCCCACTCGTCGAAGGGCTGGTGCTCGATGCGGGTGTCCTCCTGGGGAACGTCGTCCGTCACGTCCCAGTAGAGGTCGTAGAGCTTGGCGTCTCGACTGGGGTCCGCCGCGAGCTCTCGCAGGGTCTTGACGGCGATGCCCTTGGCCAGGAGATGCGGCTCGAGGCCGGCGTACGGCCTGGGGTCGAAGGAAGAGACCTCGAGATGGACTGGGGTCTCGCGCCAGGCCTCGTAGAAGCCGCGTGCCTGAAGGAAGCGAAAGCCCTGGGGCTGGTTGGCGAAGGCGTCGGCGCGGAGGACGCGCGGGTCCAGGGACTGCAGCTCGGCCATGAGCCGGTCATAGAGGCCCGCGCCGACCCCCCGGCGCTGGTGCGCCGGGCTCACCTCGACGTTCACGTAAAAGCGCTGTGGGTGATAGTCCCCCATGTTGTGCCCATAAGTGGCGAACGCGACGACGTCGCCTCCTACGCTCGCGACAAAGCGCTGGTAGCGGAGCTTGGGGTTGCGGTTGCGGTCGGCCTCGGCCCAGGCATCGGCGGTCTTGGGGCGCTCAGGCCAGACGATGCCGAGGCTGTTGTGAATGTCCGCGACGGCGGGATAGTCGGCGGGTGTAAAGGGGCGGATGTCCATCGAGGCTCTCCTGGGTGTTGGGCGGGGACGGTCCACGGTGGCCGTTGCCGCCGGGCTGCTTATTCCGGGCCGGCAGGGGCCCGGGGCTTGCGGGCGCGGACGTGCAGAAAGTAGGCGACGACCTGCGAATCCTGGATGTTGGGGCACTGGGCGACGGTCTCGTCGGAGGGCCGGGGCTCTTCGATGCGTTCGATCTGGAAACCGGCGTCGAGCAGGCCGTTCAGCCACTGGCTGAGGGTGCGCGTGAAGCGCGGAGTCTGGAATCTGCGCATTCCCTGCTTGACCTCGGGTGGGGCGGAGCTAAAGATCCACTCTGCGACGTCGCCTTCGAGGTTGCGGAAGTAGTCACCGACCTCGATCGCGTAGGTGATGCCTTGCTCGTCTCGGAGGTTGCGGCGATGGGGGGTGTCGAAGCAGGGATGGGTAATGGAGAACTGGAGAAAGCCACCGGGCTTGAGTACGCGGAATACCTCCGCCAGCACGCGGCCGGTCACGGGCATGTCCATGAGGCTCATGAAGGCTGTGGCAAAGTCGAAATGGCCGGAGGGGAAGGGAAGGCCGGCGGCACTGGCAACCCGGTAGTCGATGCCGAGGGGGTCCTGCTGCTCGGCCTCGGCGGCGTAGCGGACAAAGGTCTCGGCGACATCGATCGCCGCGAGGCGCGCGCCGAGGCGAGCCACCGCGCGGGTGTTGTGGCCCTCGCCGCAGCCGATGTCGATGCCGTAGAGGCCGCGCACCTCGGGCAGCATGGCGAGAAAGGCGGGCGTGTTCAGCCAGTCGCGGTAGGTGTCATAGCCGGCGCGTGCCAGCTGCGTCCAGGCGTCGGCGTTTTCGTTCCAGTAGCGGCCGGCCTCCTCGCCATCCATGGTCACGCTCACCCCCCGAACTGGCTGCGCCAGTAGTCCTCGAGGGAGATGAGGGGGCGGCTCACGGCCTCTAGGGTGGCGCGTTCGATGGCGCCCCTGGCGACGATCTGGCGGCCCGCGCTTTGCACGGCGGTCAGCACGGCCTCGCCGTCAGGGGTGAGCGTGCCCCGCTGCCGCATCGCCCAGGCGTGGGGCCGCAGCAGGGCGCCGGCCAACGGCAGGCCGGCGTTGGCAGCCAGATCCTCGGCAATGCGCAGGACGGTATCGCAGTTGCCGAGCTCCCACCAGCCGGAGACGCAGATGAGGACGATGTGGCGGATGGCGACGTCGCTGCGGAAGCGTGCACGGGTGCGGCCGCCGCTGAAGGTGCACTGGAGGGGGTCTAGGAGGGGGCAGAGGCGATTGATCACCTCCTGCATGGCGCCGGGCAGCGGGACGTAGACGGGGGTCGCCAGGACGAGCACCTCGGCCTGGCGGACCAGGGGGTAGACCGGTTCCATGGAGTCCTTGATGCAGCACTCGCCCGGGGTTTTGCCCCAGCAGATCATGCTGCCGCAGGAGCAGGGCTTGGGCTTGAGGCGGGTGGCATAGAGGAGGTCGACGTGGGCGCCGGCCTCGGCCATGCCGTCGATGAAGGATTGCACCACCCGGGCAGTGTCTCCCTTGTCGAGGGTTGGGCTGCCGTTGATCACGACTGCTCTGGTCACGTGCGCCTCCTTGAGGGCAGGACATGCCTGCAGCCCGGGCGAACCCCGCGGTAGATGGTGCTCCCTGCCCGTCGCATGCATTGTAGCAGGGATCGGGCGGGGGGGCAAGGATGGCGACCAGGGCTCTCAGGGACCTGTCGGAGTCCGCCAAGATGTGAGGCTGAGGACAGGGAAGGATCTCGACGCTGCCACGGGCGAGATTCTTCGCTCCCTGCGGTCGCTCAGAATGACAACCGGCGGGGGGTTGCTTAGAATGGCAACCGGGCGGAGGGTCGCTCGGAGTGACAACCGGGCGGAGGGTCGCTCGGAATGACAACCGGGCGGAGGGTCGCTCGGAATGACAACCGGGCGGGGGGTCGCTCGGAATGACAACCGGGCGGGGGGTCGCTTCGAATGACAGGTCGGAGGGTCGCTCGGAGTGACAGATCGGGGGGAGTTCAGCAGCCCTGGGCAGAGGGAGAGAAGCGGTTGGCATCGTGCTTGGCCTCGTGTATGATAGCGCGAGCAAAGCACACCCAGGATCGGAGGCACACAATCGACCATGCAACTTGTGACCTACTCCCGTGGCAAGGCGGCGCGGCTGGGGCTCGTGGCCGGGAGCGCCGTGATTGACCTGCACGCAGCCGACGCCGAGCTTCCGGCGGGGATGCGGCCTTTTCTCGAGGCGGGGCCGGTGGCGATAGAGCGCGCGGCGGCCGTCCTGAGCGAGTGGTCGGCCGGCCGGCTGCCGCCGGCCGCCGTCTGCCCGCTGGAGGATCTGGCCCTGCTGCCGCCGGTCCCGGAACCGTCGAAAGTCGTCGCCGTGGGGCAGAACTACCGGGACCACTGCCGCGAGACGGGCAAGGAGCCGCCCAAGATACCTATCCTCTTTGCCAAGCTCCCGACGTCGCTGATCGGGCCGGGGCAGACGATCACGTGGGATCCTGCGCTGACGGCGGAGGTGGACTATGAGGCCGAGCTGGCGGTGGTGATTGGCCGGCGCGCCCGGAACGTCCCGGCTGGCCGCGCCTTTGAGTTTATCGCCGGATACACCTGCGCGAACGACGTGACCGCCCGCAACCTGCAGCGGGGCGACGGGCAGTGGGTGCGCGGCAAGTCGCTCGACACCTTCTGCCCGATGGGCCCCTGGCTCGTGACCCGGGACGAGATCCCCGAGCCGGGGAAGCTGGGCATTGCTTGCCGGCTGAATGGAGAGACGGTGCAGGACTCGACCACGGCTGAGATGATCTTTGACATTCCCACGCTGGTCGAATTCGTCACCCGGGCATTCACACTGCTGCCGGGGGACGTCCTCTTGACCGGCACGCCGCACGGCACCGGAGGGTACCGGCGCCCCCCCCTCTTCCTGAGGGACGGCATCCTCGTCGAAGTCGAGATCGAGAAGGTGGGGCTGCTTCGTAATTCGTGCCGCGAAGTGGCGGCCGGCTAGAGATGTCTCGGATGCCCGGGCCGCCACCGCGCCGGGCCGCACCTGCGGGCCCGGCGCGCGGTGAGCAGGCTCCGGCGGAAAGCGCCGAAAGGATAGAATGCAGCGCTCTCGTCTTGCCAACATCTTTCTCGTCGTCTTTGTCGACCTGCTCGGCTTTGGCCTGATCCTTCCACTGCTGCCCTACTTTGCGGGCCAGTACGGAGCCAGCCAGTTCCTGGTTGGGCTGTTGGTCGCGGCCTACGCGGCCGCGCAGTTCGTCGGCGCTCCGCTGCTCGGCCGGCTGTCCGACCGCTACGGCCGGCGGCCGATCCTCGTCATCAGCATCGCCGGAACCGCGCTCGGATTCCTACTGCTGGGCCTGGCCGAGCCGCTTGGCAGGCTGCTTGCCACCCTCGTGGTCGACAACCCTACCCCCGACCAGCATGCCGTTCTGCAAAACGGCGCAATCCTGGCGGTTATGTTCCTCGCGCGCACGTTGAGCGGCCTGACGGGCGGCAACATCACAGTCGCCCAGGCCTACATCGCCGACGTCACCGACGAGCGAAACCGGGCCAAAGGGATGGGCCTCATCGGAGCGGCATTTGGGCTGGGCTTTGTGCTGGGTCCGGCTATCGGCGGGGCCCTGAGCAAGTGGGGGTACTCCGTGCCTGCGTTTGCGGCCGCCGGCCTGGCAGCCGCCAACCTGCTGGGCGTGATCGGCGTGCTGCCCGAGTCGCTGACCGCGGAGCGGAAGGCAGAGCTGGCCAAGAGGGAAAAGCGCGCGCTGATCAGCATCCCGGCCATGATCCAGGAGCTGCGGAAGCCGACCGTTGGTCCCTTGATGACCATCCGCCTCTTCTATGCGATCGCCGCAGCGCTTTTCCAGAGCATGTTCACCCTGTGGGCCAAGGACCGCCTGAGCCTGAATGCGCAGACAACCTCCTACCTGCTGGCGTACGTTGGCCTGTTGGCGGTCATCGTGCAGGGCGGGCTCATCGGGATGCTGACCAAGCGGTTCGGCGAGTCCAGGCTGATCTCGTGGGGCGTGGTCCTTCAGGCGCTCAGCCTGGTGGCCTGGGCGCTGACGCCGAGCGTGCCGGTGCTGTTGGTGGTACTGATCCCGATGGCCTTCTCGACCGGGGTGCTCAACACCGTCATCAACAGCGCCATCTCCCGAGCCGTTCCGCCGCACGAAGTGGGCGGCGCACTCGGGACGGCGGGAGCGCTGGAGAGCCTGTCGCGGGTGGTTGCGCCTTCGGCTGGCGGCTGGCTGCTGGGTGCAGTCGGCACCTGGGCGCCGGGCGCCCTGGGCGCGGCCATCATGGCCGGGGTGACGATCCTTGCCTGGCGAAGGGCATAGGCGAGGGCGGGATCGTGTCCTGGCGGGACCCCATCTGAGTTGGCTGCCTGAGATCGAACAGGGGACGGCGCTTGGTGCGCCGCCCCCTGTCTAGCTCCTCGACGCCGTCCCTGTTACGACCGGGTGACGTCGAAGCGGTCGAGGTTCATCACCTTGCTCCACGCCGCAGCAAAGTCGCGCACGAACTTGCCCTCGGAATCGTGGCAAGCGTAGACCTCTGCCAGGGCCCGGAGCTGGGAGTTGGCGCCAAAGAGCAGGTCGACTCGCGTGCCGGTCCACTTGAGCTCACCCGTGGTGCGGTCGCGGCCCTCGAACAGGTCTCCGTTTTCCGAGGTGGCCTTCCACACCGTTCTCATGTCGAGCAGGTTCACAAAAAAGTCGGTGGTGAGTGCTTCCGGCCGCTTGGTAAAGACGCCGTGCTGGGACTGCCCGAAGTTGGCGTTCAGCACGCGCATGCCGCCGATGAGGGCGGTCATCTCAGGAGCAGTCAGCGTCAGCAACTGCGCGCGATCGACCAGCAGCTCCTCGGCCGGCACGGAGAATCTCGTCCTGAGGTAGTTGCGGAACCCGTCTGCCGCCGGTTCGAGCACGGCGAACGACGCCACGTCGGTCTGCTCCGGTGACGCATCGGTGCGCCCCGGCGTGAAGGGAACGGTCACCTGCTGACCGGCGTTCTTGGCGGCTTGCTCGACAGCCGCACATCCACCCAGGACGATCAGGTCGGCAAGGGAGACCTTTTTCCCGCCGGACTGAGCGCTGTTGAACTTGCTCTGGATCCCTTCCAGGGTCTGCAGAACTCTGCGCAGCCGGGCCGGCTGGTTGACCTCCCAATCCACCTGTGGCGCAAGGCGAATGCGTGCGCCGTTCGCGCCACCGCGCTTGTCGGAGCCGCGGAACGTGGATGCAGACGCCCAGGCGGTCGAGACCAGGTCCGAGATCGACAAGCCCGAGGCGAGGATCCTGCGCTTGAGGTCTGTGGTGTCCTGCGCGTCGATGAGCGCATGATCGACTGCGGGCACCGGGTCCTGCCAGATCAGCTCTTCAGCCGGAACCTCGGGCCCGAGATAGCGCGAGCGGGGGCCCATGTCGCGGTGCGTAAGCTTGAACCACGCGCGGGCGAAGGCATCGGCAAACTCCTGTGGGTTCTTGTGGAAGCGCTCCGCAATCGGCCTGTAGGCGGGATCCATCCTCAGGGCGAGGTCGGCGGTGGTCATGATGGTTGTGACGCGCTTGCTCGGGTCGTGGGCAGCAGGAGCCAGGTGCTTCTCGTCTGGATTGACCGGGACCCACTGCCAGGCGCCGGCAGGGCTCTTGACCAGGTCCCAATCGTAGCCAAACAGCATGTCAAAGTAGCCCATGTCCCACTGGGTTGGTTTTGGCGTCCAGGCGCCTTCGATGCCGCTGCTGATCGTATCGCCGCCCTTGCCGCTGCCGAAACTGCTCTTCCAGCCGAGGCCTTGTTCCTCGATGGGGGCCGCTTCGGGCTCGGGCCCCACATGGGACGCAGGGCCGGCGCCGTGGCACTTGCCGAAGGTGTGCCCGCCGGCGATGAGTGCGACGGTCTCCTCGTCGTTCATGGCCATGCGTGCAAAGGTCTCGCGAATATCCCGGCCCGACGCGATCGCGCTGGGCATGCCGTTCGGCCCTTCCGGATTCACATAGATCAGCCCCATCTGTACGGCGGCAAGGGGGCTCTCGAGATCGCGCTCGCCCGCGTAGCGCTTGTCCCCAAGCCACTCGCTCTCGGCCCCCCAGTAGATGTCCTGCTCCGGCTCCCAGACGTCCTCGCGCCCGCCGGCAAAGCCAAAGGTCTTCAGCCCCATCGATTCCAGCGCGCAGTTACCGGCGAGGACCATCAGGTCGGCCCAGGAGATGCTCTTGCCGTACTTCTGCTTGATCGGCCAGAGCAGCCGGCGCGCCTTGTCGAGGTTCACATTGTCCGGCCAGCTATTCAGCGGCGCGAAGCGTTGCGAGCCGGACCCAGCCCCCCCACGCCCGTCGCCCACACGGTAGGTGCCCGCGCTATGCCACGCCATGCGGATGAAGAGCCCTCCGTAGTGACCCCAATCGGCCGGCCACCAGTCCTGCGAGTCGGTCATCAGGGCGTAGAGGTCCTTCTTGAGGGCCTCGAGGTCGAGCTTGGCGAATTCCTCCGCATAGTTGAATGCCTCGTCCATGGGATTGGAGAGGGCAGAATGCTGGTGCAGAACGCGCAGGTCCAACTGATTCGGCCACCAGTCTTGGTTCGACGTGCCGCGGCCGCCTGCGCGCTTGCTGGCTGCGCCCATGACCGGCCTATCCTCTTCGTGACTCATAGGTTCATCTCCTTCTGGCTGTGTCTCTGGTGTTGTCAACGATGCCTCCCTGGCGCACCCAACGTGTCGTGGGCTCGTGTGCGCCCGGGTGTCTTCCCGGCCGATACCACGACTAGCGAACGGACAATGGCCTACCTCCTTTCACACTCCAGTCTTCCAGTCCAAGTCCACAAAGAACCCGTTTCGATAGAGAATTGAGTAGGCGAAGGGCTTGGCTAGGCACCCTCCCCGCAGGCGGGGCAGACGCCGTAGAAATCGAGCCGGTGGCTGATGATCGGGTAGCCCGACTGCCGGGCCACCTGCTGCACCAACTCGTCGGCGATACTCACCTCAAGGTCGATGATCGTACGGCAGCGGACGCAGATCAGGTGGGGATGCGGGTAGGGCTTGTTGCCGTCGTAGCGGTGGTCATCGTCGCCAAAGCCCAGCTCCAACACCTCGCCCAGCTCCTTGAGCAGGCTCAAGGTCTTGTAGATGGTGGCAGGGCTGGTGGTCGGGAATTGGGCGTGGAGCTGCTCGTACAGATGGGAGGCGCTGGGATGCCCTTCGCTGGTGGCCAGGAGGCGCAGCAGGGCGATGCGCTGCGGCGTCAACCGGCACTCTTTCTCCCGGAGCCGGCATACCATAGCCTCGAACCTTGCTTGTGGATCGACCATGGGCGTTTTTCCCCTCTGCAGCTAAAGAGAGTCACTCTCTATAACGAGTATATCACTTCAAGAGGAGCCCGTCAACTAGGGGATGGGTGTGGGGAGATGAATGGCAGGCTCTTCCCCCCCCAGCCTTCTCAAGGGCCGGCCGCCCAGACCGCCAACGACAGCCAGCCATCCCCTGCGCCGGGTGCATTGTATCTTGCTCCCGGCGCCGTGGTATAATCGCACGACCTATGGATATCAACGAGCTGCTGGATCGGATCCTGCCTGCCGTGACCAAGCCGGCGCGCTACACGGGCGGAGAGTGGAACTCGGTTGTCAGGGAGTGGGACGCCTGCGACGTGCGATGGGCGCTGGTCTTTCCCGAGATCTATGACATCGGCATGTCCAACCTGGGGTTGGCCATTCTGTACGACATTCTCAACCGCCAGCCGCGGGTATTGGCGGAGCGTGCCTTCGCCCCGTGGGTGGACATGGAGCAGGCGATGCGCGCCGCGGGCCTGTCCCTCTTCAGCCTGGAGAGCCGGCGGCCGCTGGCGAGTTTTGACCTGGTCGGCTTCAGCCTGCCGTATGAGCAACTCTACACCAACCTGCTGAACATGCTCGACCTGGCCGGCCTGCCGCTCCTCTCAGCCCAGCGCGACGAGCGCCACCCGCTGGTGGTGATCGGCGGGGCGGCGGCCTTTAACCCAGAGCCGGTGGCCGGCTTTGCCGACGCTTTTGTCGTCGGGGAGGGGGAGGATGCCGTCCTGGAGCTGACTGAGGCGGTGCGGGCGGCCAAGCGGGCCGGCAGAACGGACCGGGGTTCGCTGCTGCGCAGGCTGGCGTCCATCCCCGGGGTGTACGTTCCCAGCCTGTACGAGGTGAACTACCACGCCGATGGGACCATCGCCGCAGTTGTGCCGGCGGTGCCTGGGGCGCAGCTGCCCGTGCGCAAGCGGATCGCCGCAACGCTGCCGGCCCCGATCGTGCGGCCAATCGTGCCATACATCGAGACGGTCCACAACCGCGCCGCGATCGAGATCCAGCGCGGCTGCGGGCGCGGGTGCCGCTTCTGCCACGCGGGCATGACGTTCCGCCCGGTGCGGGAGCGCCCACTGGAGGAGGTGCTGGACGCGGTCGACCAGATCGTGGCCAACACCGGCTTTGAGGAGATCGCGCTCCTGTCGCTCAGCTCGAGCGACTACACCCAGATCGAGGCGCTGGTGAAGGGACTGGCGGCCCGCCAGGGGAAAGGGCATCTCTCGATCTCGCTGCCGAGCCTGCGCATCGAGTCGGTTTCGGTGGACCTGATGGATCAGCTGGAGGCGACGGGGCGTCACGGCTCGTTTACCTTTGCGCCCGAGGCGGGGACCGAGCGGCTGCGCGCGGTGATCAACAAGCCCATTTCGGACCAGGACCTGCTGACAGTGGCGGAGCAGGTGTTCTCGCGGGGGTGGAAGACCATCAAGCTCTACTTCATGATCGGGCATCCCACCCAAGACCTGTACGACCTGGAGGCAATCGTCCGGCTGGTGCAGGAGGTGCGGGCCGTCGGGCGGCGGCTGCTGGGCCGGAAGGCGGACGTGCACGTGGGGGTCTCTACCCTTGTGCCGAAGGCCCACACCCCCTTCCAATGGCTGCCGCTGGCGTCGGAGGAGGAGGTTCGAGCACAGCAGGAGTACCTGATGGACCACCTGCGCGGGCCCGGCGTCAAGCTGAACTGGAACCACTACTCGGAGACCTGGCTGGAGGCGGTCCTCAGCCGCGGCGACCGGAGGCTCGGCACCGTGATCCAGCGCGCCTGGCAGCTCGGGGCGCGTTTTGACGGCTGGAGCGAGCACTTTCGTGCCGAGACCTGGCGGCAGGCGTTTTTGGAGGCAGGCCTCGACGCGGCCTTTTTCGCGACGAGACCACGCCGCATGGACGAGACGTTTCCCTGGGACCACATCGACAGCGGCGTGGCCAAGGCGTTCCTGTGGCGCGACTACCAGGCCTCGCTGCGAGGGGAGACGCGGCCCGACTGCCGCGAGCGGTGCCACGGCTGCGGCATCGTGTCCGCTTTCCGGGGAGAGCGGGCGAGCCGGCCTGAAGGCGCGTGGGTGTGCCCGGAGACAGACCAAGGACTAGAGACAGCAGGCGGTGGGCGTGGCATCCCTGAGAGTGGCTCGGCATCTGCCGGTCCGGGAGAAGAGGCCTGATGGGCGAGGAGACCCCGGCACAGCGGCTGCGCATTGCCTACGCCAAGGGGGAGGCACTCAGATATATCTCCCACCTCGATCTGGCCCGCACCTGGGAGAGGGCCTTCCGGCGGGCGGGATTGCCCGTCGCCTACTCACAGGGGTTCAACCCCAAGCCGCGCTTTCAGATAGCGGCGGCCCTGCCGGTGGGGGTGACGGGCCGATGCGAGCTGGTCGACGTATGGCTCACAGAGTCGATCGGCGAAGGCGAGGCGCTCTGCCGGCTCCGCCCTATCCTGCCGCGCGACCTGACAGCGACGGGTGCGGAGGAGATCGACCTCCGGGCGCCGGCGCTGCAGGCGCTGATGCGCGCGGCCGACTACCGGGCCCTGGTCCACACGCACGAGCCACCGGAGGCGGTTGAGGGCCGCATCGATTCGCTGATGGCGTGCCCCTCCCTGCCGCGCCGCCGCATGCAGAAGGGGGATTGGCAGACGTACGATCTACGACCGCTCGTCCAGGCTGTGTGCGCAGGGCCGGTCGGCGTGGGTATCCTCGCGCTGACGATGCGGCTGGAGGCCAGCCCGCAGGGCGCGGGCCGGCCGGAGGAGGTCCTGGATGCGCTGGGGCTGGCGATGAGCCGGCACAGCGTGGAGCGGACGCGCCTCTACTTCTCCGAGCCCGCCGCGAGCACGTCCAGCAGCTCTTTCTGACCGACCGGGTGGTAGGTCAGAAGCCGCCCGTCGAGCACCAAGGCGAATGTGCCGAAGGCGGACGGTGATTGCGCCCGAGCCTGGGCGGCGCCGGCCAGGTGCACTACCCGGGCCTCGATCCCTCTCTGCCGGGCTGCCTCCAGTGCCATCTCGGCTGTGGCCGCGTTGTAGGGACATTGGCCGCTCTGCACCACGGTCAGGCCGGGGCCGAAGGCACGCGCCCGCTCGTCCCAGTCGGCCGGAAAAGAGGGCAGCGGCGCGCCGTCAAAGCGCTTGACCAGCAGCTCGAAGCAGGGCGGCGCCTCGTCGACCTTCCCGTAGCCGCGCCGCAAGAAGAACCGGCTGCCCGTGAGCCAGGTTCGGTGCGTGGTAACGACGGCCACTCCATGACGGCCGGCTGAGCGCGCGGCGGACTCGCAGGCATCCAGCAGGCGCGAGCCAAAGCCTTTGCCCTTGCCCTGCCCCACCACCCAGAGGCAGTGGATCACCTCGTAGCCGGCCGCGCTTACCGCGCGCCAGGCATGCTCGCCCGGCGCGGCCTCCATCATGCCGCGAGCCCAGCCGTCTGCAAGGAGGATGTGCAGGGTGAGTCCCTCGGCAAAGCGCCCGTCGAGCCAGGCTCGCTTGGCGCGGTAGCCTTCGCTCTTGGGCTTGGACTTGTAGCAGAAGAAGCCGAGCCGGTCGACGTTGCCGGCGTCGACGGTCACAATCTCGACGGCCGGCCCGCTCATGCCCTCTCCTCCAGGTCGACCAGGAGGTCGTCGCCCTCGACCCTGACTGGGTAGGTGCGGAGCGCTTTGACGTCCATGTGCAGGAAGAGGATCTTGGCGCCCCGGACGGCCAGGCCGGTGCGCACGTCGAAGCCGGCGCCGTGCCGTGGGCAGGTAACGATGCCATCCTGGAGCTCGCCTGTTGAAAGGTGGCCCCCCAGGTGGGGACATCGCTCGGCGGTGGCGTGGAAACTCCCTCCGACGTTGGCCAGCAGAACCTCCTGGCCTTCGACCACGACCTTTGCCATGCTGCCTGGTGCGATCTCATAGGTCTTGGCTGCTGCCACGAATGCCATTGTTTCCTCCTGTCAGGGGTTCAGGCGTTTCTTGAGAAAGTACTGGACGATGCCGTCGGGATAGTCGTCCATCGCGGCAAAGATGGTGTAGCCAACCGCCTGGTAGAACTGGGGCGCTTGGTAACTGAAGGTGGTGGTGTGCGCAAAGGTGCAGCCTTGCTCGCGGCCGATGCGCTCCGCCTCCTCCATGAGGGCGCGGCCGTGCCCCTGGCCGCGGATGCTCTCGTCGATCCAGAGGACATCGACGTAGAGCGAGTAGAGCCACGTTTCACAGAAGCAGCCGCCCCAGACGCGGCCTTGCTCATCTCTGAGTACCACGTTGATGTCGACGCCTGGCTTCTGGACCTCCCCGGAGGTCCGATCGACGTTGTAGCCGATTAGGCCGCGGCAGACCTGGCGGTATTCCTCCTGGCTGACGCCGGCGCTCACCTGCAGGGAGGGCTGATCGGCCATTCACGTCTCCTTTCTCAATCGCGCAAACGCCCGCGGCGGCCTGTCTGCTTCGAGCATGGTACGAACCTGCCCGGCGCACTCCTCCGGGCTCAAGAGCGAGGTGTCGACCTCGAGGTCGTACACCACATGGGCATGGACGACCTCGAACTGCTCGCGCGCCTGGCCCCAGGTGCGGTCTCTGCGCTGCCTCTCGCGCTCCTCGAGCACCTCCAGCGGGCAGCGCAGGCCCACCAGGTAGGCCGGCAGTGGGGCAAAGAGCGCGGCGCACTCGGCCACCCATCGCGGCTCCACCAAGACGTGGTCGGCCAGCACGCAATTGCCGGCCCGGGAGAGTGCCGCGATGGCGTGGTGCATCCCTGAGAAGAGCCGGTGGCCCACCGGGCCGGCTTGCACGTTGAGCCCGAGCACCTCGTCCCAGAGTGGGCGATCGAGGTAGCGCTTGGGCAGCATCCAGATGAACTTGTCGATGCCGGCATCGAGGAAGGGCTTGTCGAAGAGTGACTGGAGCGCGCGCAGCAGGCTCGTCTTGCCGGAGCTGGAGGCTCCGTTCAGGATGACGATGGTGCCGGGTGATGGAGTGGCCTGGTCCAACGTGTCCCCGCAGCATGTAGGATGGACGGACGGCGCCATGATAGCAGGCCGCCGGGAAGGCGTCAAGAAGGGGGAGAGGGAGAAGGGGGCGACTTGTGCTGCGGGCGGGACCGCGCTACAATGGCGCCATCCGCCACACGCAGGAGGCTAGACGATGAAGACGGCCCGATTGGAAGTGTTGAGCCAGGAAGAGGTGGAGCGGATTCACAGTGCTTCGATGGAGATCCTGGCGGAGGTCGGCCTGAAGGTCGACTATGGGCCTGCACGGGAGATCTTCCGGCGGGCGGGCGCAAAGGTCGACGTCGCCAATGGGATCGTGCGTATCCCGGAGCGCCTGGTGCGCTGGGCGGTGGACCAAGCGCCGGAGCGCTTCGCCCTGTACGGCGCCGATGGGCAGTTCTGCCTCCCGATCGGCGGCGACGAGGTCTGCTTCGCGGGTCTGGGTACCCCCACGTTCATCCTCGACACAGACACCGGCGAGCGCCGGCCGACGACGATGGAGGACGTGGCGCGCCACATCCAGCTCATCGATGCCTGCGAGCACATCCATAACTCGCAGATGGACGTTTGGCCGTGCGATATCCCAATGACCACGATCCATACGGAGTCGATCTGGGCGTGGGCCCACCACAGCCACAAGCCCTTTGGGATGGGCTGCTACGGCTATGTCCCCACCTTGGACATGATGCGCATGATGGCGATTGCCTCGGGGGGGAAAGAAGAGATGCGGAAGCGACCGCGCTTCTTTGCCATTTGCTCGGTGGGCAGCCCTCTGCAGACGCTGCAGATGCAGCTGGAGGGGCTCCTCATCTGCGCGGAGTATGGTCAGCCGCTGGCGATGTCCCCGGAGGCGATCGCAGGTGCGACGGCGCCGGCTACCCTGGCGGGGCTTCTGGCGCAGGAGAATGCAGCCATCCTTGCGCATGTGACGCTGGCTCAGATCTTCCGGCCGGGGACGCCGGTGCTCTACGGCACCGTTTCGACCATCGCCAACATGCGCCTGGGAACTGTGGCGCTGGGTGCGGTGGAGACTGGCCTCATCACCGCTGCCTCGGCCCAGATGGCACGCTACTATGGGCTTCCCTGCCGCGGCGTGGGCCTCACGACCGAGGCGAAGACGGAAGACGTGCAAGCCGGCTTCGAGCGCGCCAATACGCTGTTGCCTGCGGTGCTGGCAGGGGTGCATTTCATAACCTGCGGCGGGACACTCGACAGCAGCATGGTCGAGAGTGACCCGCTCCTCCTGCTCGACGACGAGCTGTGCGGCGCAGCGCTGCGGATTGCGCGCGGCATCGAGGTGGACGAGGAAACGCTGGCGGTGGAGGCCATCCGCCAGGTCGTGCACACGGGTCCCGGCAACTACCTGGCCGAGAAGCACACTCTGCGGCACTTTCGGCAGGAGCACTTCATCCCCCGTCTCTCGGTGCGGGAGCCGCACGATGCCTGGGCAGAGTCGGGCGGCAGCCCGGCACTGGAGCGTGCCCGTCAGCGGGTGCGAGAGATCCTGGCCCAGCGCGAGCCGTACCAACTGGACCCGGCGATGGAGAGGGAGCTGGGCGAGTTCCGCGAGATGGTGGCGCGCCGGCCGATGGACGAGTTCTACGCTGGCGAGCTGGAGGAACGGCAGGATTATGGGGCGCTGTAGGGCGGGTGCGGGGACGCCCGGTCAGGACACGCTTTGTCAAGTCCGGCAAGCCCCGAGGAGCGCGCAGGAGCG
>DAOQVR010000019.1:0-77698 GCA_035341665.1 Anaerolineae bacterium | reverse complement strand
GTGATCATCAAGTCGGGCGTGAAGCTCACCGGTGTGCCGCCCGTCTGTACCCAGTAGTAGTCGAGGGCATCGCCGTTCGGGTCGCTGCTGCCGCTGCCGTCCAGCGTGACCGCGGCACCAGGATTCACCTCCTGGTCGGGACCTGCCTCTGCCGTCGGCGCGAGGTTTCTCACGGTAACGACCGTCGTGTCGGTATCAAACAGACTCTCCGTGTCAGTAACGGTCAACGCGAAGGTGAGTGGTCCGGCGCCGGCGGGTGCGGTGAAGGTCGTGATCACCAGGTCGGGCGCGAAGCTCACCGCCTCACCGCCCGTCTGCGCCCAGTAGTAGTCGAGGGCATCGCCGTTCGGGTCGCTGCTGCCGCTGCCGTCCAGCGTGACCGCGGCACCAGGATTCACCTCCTGGTCGGGACCTGCCTCTGCCGTCGGCGCGAGGTTTCTCACGGTAACGACCGTCGTGTCGGTATCAAACAGACTCTCCGTGTCAGTAACGGTCAACGCGAAGGTGAGTGGTCCGGCGCCGGCGGGTGCGGTGAAGGTCGTGATCACCAGGTCGGGCGCGAAGCTCACCGCCTCACCGCCCGTCTGCGCCCAGTAGTAGTCGAGGGCATCGCCGTTCGGATCGCTGCTGCCGCTGCCGTCCAGCGTGACCGTGGCACCAGGATTCACCTCCTGGTCCGGCCCTGCCTCGGCCGTCGGTGCCGCGTTCCTTACCGTGACCATAGTGACGTCACCATCTGCCAGGCCGGTCGTGTCGGTGACGGTCAGGGCGAAGGTCAGCGGGCCGGCGCTCAACGGCGCGGTGAAGGTTGTGATCATCAGGTCGGGTGTGAAGCTCACCGGTGTGCCGCCCGTCTGTACCCAGTTGTAGTCGAGAGGATCGCCGTTCGGGTCGCTGCTGCCGCTGCCGTCCAGCGTCACCGTGACGCCCGGATCCGCCTCCTGGTCTGGCCCGGCGTCGGCCGTCGGTGCCGCGTTCCTCAGCGTGACGATAGTGACGTCACTACCCGCCAGGCCGGTCGTATCGGTAACGGTCAGGGCGAAGGTCAGCGGGCCCGCGCTGGCAGGCGCAGTGAAGGTTGTGATCACCAGGTCGGGCGTGAAGCTCACCGCCTCGCCGCCTGTCTGTACCCAGTTGTAGTCGAGAGGATCGCCGTTCGGGTCGCTGCTGCCGCTGCCGTCCAGCGTGACCGTGGCGCCAGCGTCCACCTCCTGGTCCGGTCCTGCGTCGGCCGTCGGGCCTACGTTCGTAATGGTCACCAACGTGCTGTCAACGTCGGACAGATGCTCCGTGTCGGTGACCGCCAGGGTGAAGGTGAGCGGTCCGGCGCTGGCAGGCGCGATGAAGGTTGTGATCACCAGGTCGGGTGTGAAGCTCACCGCCTCACCGCCCGTCTGCACCCACTGGTAGGTCAGCGCGTCGCCGTTCGGGTCGCTGCTGCCGCTCCCGTCCAGCGTGACCGTGGCACAAGGATCCGCGTCCTGATCTGGCCCGGCGTCGGCCGTCGGTGCCGCGTTCCTCACGGTGACGGTAGTGACGTCACTACCCGCCAGGCCGGTCGTATCGGTAACGGTCAGCGTGAAGGTCAGCGGGCCGGCGCTGGCAGGCGCGGTGAAGGTCGTGATCACCAGGTCGGGCGTGAAGCTCACCGCCTCGCCGCCCGTCTGCACCCAGTTGTAGTCGAGAGGATCGCCATTCGGGTCGCTGCTTCCGCTGCCGTCCAGCGTGACCGTGTCGCCCGGATCCACCTGCTGGTCGGGACCTGCCTCGGCTGTCGGCCCGTCGAAGGTCGCGACCTGGATCCGCACCTGCCCTGTCATCCCGCCCATCGTGGCGACCACGATCGCCTGGCCCGGCACACTGCCGGCCTCAAACGTGGTAACCGACACGCCGTCGACCATTTCGACAGTGGAAGGCACTACCATTCCCACGTCGGTGGTAAAGGTGACGGTCCCCGTGCCTGCGATCGGTTGCATGAGACCGTCGACCAGCGTGACGGTGATTGGCGTGCTGGCATCAACGGGCAAGCGCCACGCCCCCGCCTCCACGACCAGTCCGTCGCTGGCTACCGCGCCGGGACGTGTGGCAATGAGGATGCCCTCGATCACGATGGGCTCGGGCAACAGGCTGGTGATGGTGCTCGTGTAGACCCCCTTCAGGACGTCGGCTTCCTCCTCGGCATGGCCGACCAGGGTGAAGCTCTGCGTCACGACTCGCCCGTTCACGACGTTGGTAAAGACCTCGGAAGCTAGGACAAAGTCGTCGCCGGCGGCAGTGCCCGTCAGGTCGATCGGCTCTGGCGAAAGCGTCGAGTCCTTGGCCTCCACCACACCGGTCAAGGCACCTTCCACGTTCACCAGGTCAAAGCTCAGCTGGTAGACGCTGATCGTAATCGGGCTGGTCACAACGAGGCTGCCGTAGTAGGAGCCGCCCACTACGCCGGGGATGGTGAGTGGGGAGATGCCCCTCTCGGTCTCCGCCGCGCGCTCCAGATCCGGGGCGGGCGCCGCCTGCTGAGCGGCACGCAGTTGCTGGAGCCATTCCTGCGACGGAACCGCCATCTCCAGCCCTGCCGCCAGGCGCTCGGAGTCCTCGGCCGCCTCTGCCCCCCGGCCCGGCAGCGCCCGGCCGGTCGTGTCCAGGATGATCTCGATGTCCTCGATCTGCGACACGTCCAGGTTGCCCCACGAGGAAGCGGGGATGCGCAGCTTCCAGTGGGAGGTTGCCACGCTAAGGTTCACCAACCCGCTGTTCGGCAGGCCCCCCTCGCCGTTGATGTCGGGCCGCACGACGACCGTCGTGTAGGCCGGGCTGAGATCGGGGGGTACCAGGTAGCCGACAGGCACCGCCGTGGCGGGATCGTACACCACAGTCTGGGCCGAAGCATTGCGATACGTGGCCTGGCCATCGTGCACCAGCACCACTTCGACCATGCCGGCATCCACTGGCTCGGTGGTGATGATGTTGACCTTGATGCCCTCGTTGCCCGGCAGCGGCTCGCCGATGCCAGCGATGCGGTTGTTCCAGATGTTGGGACTGAAGACAAAGAGCCCTCCGGGACGTTGTTGATCCAGGGAGGTCGTGAAGACAATCTCCAGGTCTCCGTTGTCCATCCGCTGGGCGAACGCCTCCTGTAGCCGATTGTAGCGTTCCTGTGCCAGTTGCTCGGGGGTCAAGACACCATCGGGATCGAGCTGTTCGTCGCTGAGGAAGAGGAAATCCTCGGCCACGGACAGCGTGTAGGGGTAGCGGTTGAGCTGCCCGGGCAGGTCGAGGGCCTGGTGCCACACCTTCAGGTCGTCCAGGAAGAGGCGAACGTCGTTTGACGTGCGCGTTTTGAAGATGTCGTCGAGGTTGGGGAAGGGTGTCAACAGCTCGTACTCACTGGCCCTGGCCGTGAGGTAAGCAAACTGGGCCGCCAAAGAGTGGGCCGCCGAGGATTGGATGGTCAACGAGTCGCGCCACAGGCGGTACGCCGGGTTGAGGAGATGGCTGTTGTAGGTCATGATTGTGGGGACAGCTTCCGCGAACAGGTTGACCAGGCGGCTCCAGGTTGCGAGCTGGTTGTCGTGCTCGACGAGCACCTGGTTCAGCTCGGTTGTGGCGATCTGCCACTCCTCCAGCGCCTCGCTTTGCTCGAGGAGCAGGTTCTTGATGGTCTCCGCACTGGCGGCCCCCACGATCGCTGCCTGCGCCTCGGCCTGCTTGAGGTCCTTGATACTTTCGTAGGCCGCGATCTGTGCCGCGGCCGGATCCCACACGGTTTCCGTCGTGTCGGTGTCGGAGGACTTCCAGTCTGCGCCGAATTTCTCCGATGCCGACACCTTCGCGGCCGTGCTGATGTAGATCTCGTTGTTATCAATGTTGGTGGACAGCTTGCCGCCGAACTCAACCCATGCCTCAACCCCGACCTCTGCGGTGTTGTGCAAACCGGTTTCTGTGCCGGTGCCTGTGGTCCGGGTCGTCTTGTTGGCTTCGAGCTTGCCAATGGCCAGGTCGGCTGCGGCAATCTCGCGTCCCGCAGCCAGCGTCACCATGATGGTCTGGCCGGCTTGCTCCTGTTCGTTCTGGATCTGGAGGGCAATGTTCTGGGCGTGGTTCCAGGCCAGTGCCCGGCGTGCGGTGGCCGTCAGGAAGTCGGCCCAGTTCTTGGCCATCAGCCCCCCTTCGCACGTCTTGTAGTCGCCGTAGCCATCGCCGTCCAAGTCCTCCGTCTCGCCGCACACCTCGAACAACTGCTCGTCGAGCTCGTACTTCCACAAATCCAGCTCGGTGGACATGTTCGAGGCATTGGTGTCGTAGGTGCGCTGCGCCTCGCGCGCCTGATTCTCCAGGTCACGGGCCGTGCCCAGCAGTCCGGCGTTCTCATCCGGACCTTCTGTCAGCAGTAGCAACTGCTCGTACGGCTGCAGCGGCGCATAGTCGGGCCTGAAGCCGAAAAAGTCGAAACCGGCCTCGATCTGCCGCGCCCGATCGCGCATTCGGCTCACATTGTTGAGCATCTCCCAACTGCCGTTCACCAAGTAGGCCTGGTCCGTCTCCTCGGCCAGCGTGGCCAGCGCCGCCAGGTGCATGTCCTGGTTCCGGCTGGCCTCGAGATAGACATCCCGGGCCAGGTCGCTGTCTCCCAGCATGTAGTAGCGGCTCGCCGTCTCGTCGAGGGCGGACATCAGCAGGCTGCTGGCCATGCCAAAAGCCTCGAATTGGTCGCTGTTGCAATAGTCGCCGACACGCCACTCGCTAAAGGCGCGGAATATCAAGTCCATGATCAGCTCGAACTGCCGCGCCGCCTGGCCCAACTCGTCTAGCTCCTGGGCAATGATCTGGTCGGCGTACGGCATGCCGGCCGTGCTGAAGCGATAGTCTGTGGCATCCACGAGATATTCGTTGCCAAATATCAGGTGGTCGTTGCCGATCTCGACCGCCGCCCTCACCACGCCCTGGCCGCCCCTCTGCCAGACCTGGAGCACTTCCCCATCGCGCGTGGTCCACGTCGCCGTCGGCCAGACGCTCACGGCCACGCGGTAGACGTCGACGGTATCGAGCAGGTCGTTGCGCACGTGGTCCGGGCCCGTCTCCGGGCAGTAGCCGTCGGCGTCGACGTTGTCATAGTCGGAGCAGAAGGCATAGTACCACTCGCCGTCGTTAAAGTTGGAATAGTTCTGCAGGGCCAGCTCCGGCGTGTCGGCCGACAGGAGCTGGAGGTGCTGCGTGCGAAACGTCGTCCCCTCCGCGAGAAGCGCGTCGCCCTCTGCCAGAACGTCCACGATGTTGGCCTCCAGGGCACCCATGTCCACCATGGGCGGCAGCGCAGTGAAGCCGATGAGGCGGGCACGCGCAGTCATGTCGAGGGGCAGCGGCTCGCTCACGTCGCCGTCGCCATCCAGGTCGCCGGCGTCTGCCGGAAGGGCGCTGTTGTTCCCCTGGTCGATCACGGGTGACGGGAAGCGTAGGGTGGTGTGCAGGCGCAGGTCGTCGTCGAGGGTGCCGGCGAGGCCGTCGGAACCCCTGGCGCTCACGAACTGCGGATCGGCATCCAGGTTGCCCGTGCCGGCCGCGCCGCCCCGCACGTCGCTATAGGTGATCGACGTCGCCCCGCCTCCGGCGATGAGGCTCTGCGCCGGTTCTTCGTCCCACACGATGCAGTTGACGAGAGTGGCCCCACCGGCGTCGTAGAGTGCCCCACCCAGTGTCGCCGAGTTCTCGCTAAACGTAGCGTTGATCAGCGCCGGGCTGCCCACCTCGTTGTACAGCCCGCCCCCGGTCGTCGCCGCGTTGCCGCTCAGCACGACGTTGGCGAGCACCGGGCTGCCGCCCGTGCTGAAAACCCCTCCGCCCTGGTCCGCGGTGTTGCCGAGCAGGGCCAGGGCGCGCAGCGTGGGGCTTGCGCCGCTGATATGGATCCCGCCGCCTAGGCCGGCGGTATCCTCTCCCGTTGCCCGGCCACCGGTGATGACAAAGCCATCGAGAACAGCCGTGCTGCCCACCCCCTGGGCGGTGACGACGTGATAGACGTTGTCGGCATTGTTGCCCACCGTACCGATGTCTCCGCTCAGCACCGTGGGCTGGGCGTGCCAATCGCGCTCGTACAGGTACGCTTCGTTCCCGGCAAACCCGCCATAGATCGCGACGCCGTCGGCCAGGGCAAAGGTCGCCGCGCGGTTGGCCCCGGTCGTCGGCTTGTACACCCCCTCTGCAACCCAGATTTGGTCCCCGGACGCAGCCGCCACCAGCGCATCCTGAAGGTCGGTGTAGGCATCGACCCAGGTAGAGCCATTGTCCGCTCCCAGAGCGCTGGCGTCGACGAAAATGATCCCCGCGACATGCGTCTGCACCATGGCCACGTTGTTCAGGGGGTTCACGTCACGCGAGGTACCCGCGATTTCCGCCGTATTGACGAATCGTGTGGCGTTCGCCCGGGCGGCGATGGTGATGACACCTTGCTCCCCCGCTGCCATATCGCCCACCCACCAGACGTAGCCGGGCCGGACGCCCGTATCGACAATGGCCACGCCGCTGGTGAAAACCTCGACGTTGTCCAGGCTGGCGGGCAGGATGTCGGTGATGACCACGCCTGCCGCCGGGCCGCCGGCCGACACGTAGCTCAGGGTGTAGGTGATCTGGGCCGGCAGCTCAAGCTCTTCCGTGGGCATCATCGTCTTGGTGATCTGCAGGTCCGTGGCAAGCCGCCCGGCGCGCACGTCGGCCTCCTGGCTCTGGCCCAGGAAGCGGTGCCAGGGTCCCCGCGGGCTGAAGGGAGAGTCGTAGAGCAGGCGCGCCCGCCAGCGGTAGAGGGTATCCTCCTCCAGCCACTCGGCCATCTCGCTCAGGTCGACGCCTGCGGCGTCGACGGTCTCGGTCCAATCGGCGGCCGTGTACTCGAGGCACGACTCGTCGCCAAAGGGCGTGGCCGATGGGCAGGCCTGCACTTGCAGCCGGGCCCTGCCGCGGCCCAGCGGGTGGACCGCGTGCAGCGTGACGGAAAAGCTGTCGCGCGTGGCGCGCCCCCACGGCTGCACCAGCATCCCGCTGCCATCGCCCCGCGTCTGGCGGGCGAGCGCCAGCCGCCCGCCCCCATCGTTCCCGAGCTGGAGGATGGCCCAGTCCTGGTTGGGCCAGTAGTAGGTGTAGACGGCGTTGATGAGCAGATCGGCAAAGCCGTCGCCGTTCACGTCGCCAGCCCCCGCCACGTGCTTTCCAAGGGACTCGACATTGCTGCGCGCGTAGATCCAGGGCTCCTGGTCGGGTCTGAGGCCCACCGAGCTGCCAAAGTAGAGATAGGCCGCCCCGGGTTGTGAGTAGCCCCCTGCCCGGGGTGCGCCGACAAGGACGTCGGCGAAGCCGTCGCCGTTCACGTCGCCCGCCGTGCCCGCGCTGCTGCCAAAGCGGTCACCCGCGGCTTCACCCACGATTTCCGCCAAGGGAGCGTCGAGACCCCAGGCCGAGCCGAAGAACAGATACACCTTGCCTGTGTAGCCGGCCGCGTATGGTGCGCCGGCAATGAGGTCGGCGTAGCCATCGCCGTTCACGTCCCCTGCCGTGCCCGCGGTGCAGGGAGTGTAATAGTCTCCCTCGACTGCAAAACTCCAGTCTGGCGTGCCTGGGGTGAGCCCTGCCATGTCCCCATGGTAGACGTAGAGGGTGCTGGCTCCCGCAAGGACGACGTCGGCAAAGCCGTCGCCGTTCACGTCTCCCGCGGTGCCCACCGTGCCGCCATAGCCGTCGGCACCCGTCGTGGTCCAGTTCGCCTCGGCCGGCAGCCCCGTCGGACTGCCGTAATAGACCCAGGCCCTATTGGCGCTCTGGCTGCCGGCGATCACATCGCCAAAACCGTCGCCGTTCACGTCGCCTGCTGTGCCTGCAGCGCACGGATCGTTATAGCCTCCCTCGACGGCGGCGCTCCAGTCCGGCGTGCCCGAGGTGAGCCCTGCCGCGCTCCCGTAGAAGACGTGTACCGCGCTCTCGCCCGCCACCAGGAGGTCGGCATACCCATCACCGTTCACATCCCCTGCAGCCCCCACGGTCCGGCCAAAACCGGCCGCGCCACTCGACGTCCAGTCCGCCTGAACTGCCAGCCCTGTCCCGCTGCCGTAAAAGACCCAGGCCCTATTCTGGTTCTCGTTGCCCGCGACCACATCGCTGTACCCGTCGCCGTTCAGATCGCCGGCCGATTCTGCCATCGTGCCAGAGTTCCACAGCCACGAGCCGTCCGCGTCCTGACCAGGCGCACCCGCCATCCCGTGGTAGACGGTGGCCCGGCCGGCATTGGCGCCGGCAGGGCCGTCGTAGCCCGGCGCCCCGGCGATGACATCGCCGAAGCCATCGCCGTTCACGTCGCCCGCCGTGCCCACAGCCAGGCCGAGCCGGTCCGCGGCGGCCTCGCCGCTTGCCGTCCAGGCAGGAGTCGACGGAAGCCCCGCTGAGCTGCCCTGGTAGATCTGGATCTCGCCGGCCAGGCTGTCGCTGCCATAGGCGCCGATCACGACGTCGGCGTAGCCGTCGCCATCCATGTCGCCTGCCGTGCCCACCGCAGCGCCCAGGCGGGTGCCCGCCGCGGCGCCATTCACAACCCAATCCGCCGAACCTGGCAGGCCGCCGACGGCGCCCTGAAAGACAGAGGCCCGCCCCGCATCTGCACCCCCACCATCGGCGAAAGGGGCACCAATGATAAGGTCGCTGTAGCCGTCGCCGTTTACGTCGCCCGCCATAGCCACCGCGGCGCCCAGGCGATCGCCTGCTGCAGCGCCGTCCGCGCTCCAACCCGCCGAGCCTGGCAGCCCTCCGTCGGCGCCGTAATAGACGCTGGCCCGGCCCGCATCTGCGCGCCCTGCGGGGTCGGCCAAAGGGACACCGATGACGACGTCGCCGTAGCCATCGGCATTCACGTCGCCCGCCGTGCCCACAGCCCCACCAAAGCGATCGCCGGCAGACTGGCCGGCGGCAACCCAGTCCGCGGCTGTCCCGAGACCGTTCGCGCCACCGTGATAGAGATACACCTTGCCATAGGCACTGCCGTCGGGATAGCCGCCGGCGCCGACGACCAGGTCGTCGTAGCCGTCGCGGTTCACGTCGCCCGCCGTGCCTGCGGCACTGCCAAACTCGTCCCCCCCGTACTGCCCGTCGGCCGTCCATAGGCCGCCGCCCAAGCCGGTTGCGGAGCCATAGTAAACGTACACTTTGCCGCCGCCGTGGCCCGGGGCGCCCACGACCAGGTCGTCATAGCCGTCGCCGTTCAGGTCGCCCGCTGTGCCCACCACACCGCCGAACCCGTCCTCCTCCGCCTCGCCGAGGGCGGTCCACGCCGGCGCCAGGCCGAGGCCCGAGGGACTGCCGTAGAACAGGTACACCTTGCCGGCTTTTGGGGCATTCTCCTCGTTGGAGGGGGCGCCCACGACGACGTCGCTGTAGCCGTCACCGTTCACGTCGCCCGCGGTCGCTACCGCATAGCCGAGCTCTTCGCGAGCTGTTTCGCCCCCCGCGCTCCACTGATAATCGGTGGTCACACGGACGGGGCCAAGGAAAAGGTAAGCACGACCCAGGCTGTACTGCGAGTTGTAGTACCGGGGTGCCCCCACTATGACGTCATCATAGCCGTCGCCGTTCACGTCACCGGCAGCCGCCGCCGAAGCGCCAAAGTCGGAGTCTGACTGATTGCTCTCGGCGGTCCAGTGGGCTTCGCCGGCCAGGCCGGACGACGAGCCGTAGTAGGCAAAGACCCCACCCTCGTCCGCTTCCCCGTTGTCGAACCAGGGCGTTCCGACGACGACGTCGTCGAAGCCGTCGCCGTTCATGTCGCCGGCCGTGCCCACTACCGTGCCAAAGCGGGCCTCTGCCTGATCGCTCTCTGCACTCCAGTCAGCCGCATCGGCCAGCCCGGAGGGCGAGCCGTGATAGACGTAGACCCCACCCTCGTGGTACTGCCCATTGCTCAAGTAGGGTGCCCCGACGATGACGTCGTCGTAACCGTCACCATTCACGTCGCCCGCCGTGCCCGCCACTTCGCCCGCGGCGCTCCATGCAGCCGTGCTGGCTAACCCCGCGGCGGAGCCGTGGTAGACCGACACATCACTACCGGCCACGGTGACGAGGTCGTCGTAGCCATCGCCGTTGACGTCACCGGCCGTGCCCCCTTCGTAGCCGCCAACGCTCCAGTGGGGCAGGTCGGGCAGCCCGGCTGAAGAGCCGTAGTAGACGAGCACATCGGTGTTCAAGTGAATGGCGAGATCGTCGAAGCCGTCGCCGTTGACGTCGCCGGCCTTGGCCGCAGCACTGCCTCCGGCGCTCCACGCGGCCGTGCCGCCCAGCCCCGTGTCCGAGCCATAATACACCGACGTAACACTGCCGTTCACGGCCACAAGATCGTCGTAACCATCGCCGTTCAAGTCACCTGCCGCAGCCGCGGCACTGCCGCCGGTGCTCCACCCGGCCGCGGCGGCTGGCCCCGTTGCAGAGCCATAGTAGACGTACACCTGTACATCGCCCGATGCGCCGACCACGACGTCGTCGTAGCCGTCACCGTTCACGTCACCGGCGGCGGCTACCGAGTAGCCAAGGCGCGAATCATACTCGTCGCCCTCGGCCGTCCAGTCGGGCGTGATCACGAGCGGATCCACCAGCAAGGGGTAGGCGGCGCCGGCATCGTCGATCCAGATGGAAATGCTACCTGGAGAGACGGACAAGTGGGCGGCGAGCTCGCGGCCGGCGGCATCGACGACGACCAGGTCGGTGTAACGCAGGACGGCGACACTGCCGTCCTGCGTAAGGAAGTCGATGCTTTGCGTGTCGTCGCTTAGCTCCGGCACCAGGCCGGTCTCCAGGGCCATGTCGAACACCAGCGGCTGCCCCGAGTCGACTCCAGGCGGCGGCGACTCGAGAACGAACCCCTGTTCCAGCCCGCGTTCGCCATTGACGTACCATTCGGTCAGGCCCGCGTGCCGATACTCGAGCTGTTTGCCATTCACCGTCATCACGGGCGGGCCGACCACCGGCTGCACGCGCCCCTCGTGGCCGAAGGAGGTGAGGCGCAGGCCCAGGCTCCACGCCGCCTCACCGGCAGGCACCAGGCGGACGCCGTTCGCGGAGAAGGCGAGAACGAAACCATGGACTGGGTTGTGGCCCACGTAGGAGAGCGCACCGCCCTCTGCTCTGCCTTCACCCAGGGCGTACACGTCTTGCTGGACCTGCTCCTGCACCGCGGCCCACCAACTCGCACTGGCGCCGGGCACGTTGGCCAGATTGCCAGGCGGCGCCGCCTGCGGAGCCAGCGCTTGCTGCGCCATGGCCTGGCGCGCCATCACCTCGGCAGAGGCTTCGCCGGGCGATGCCTGGGCCGTGTGCCGGGCGGGCGCGAGCAGCGCCACGATCAGGACCAGTGCCGTCAGAACCTGCGTGTTCCTGCTTGTGCGTCTAGTCATCTCGTGTCTCCTCCTCCTCCAAAGGGCCCGGACCACGGGGCGCATCCAGGCGGTCAGCCGCGCCCGGTGGGGTCTGCTGGCGCGTCGTGTCGTTGAGGAATGTGACAAACGCCGCCAGGGATGCAAAGCTGCGGCGCTCGCCCGTGCCGGGGCTGTCGACGGACGCCCGCCACTGCCACCGACCCTGGTACCACACGCGCCAGAGCCGCAGCAGGTAGGCCTGATAGCCGTCGGGTTCGTCACGCATCGGGTTCCATCCTCGTGCACTGTGTAGTCTATCACCCGAACGCGCGTGGATCGCACGGGAAACGCGCGGGAAACGCGCGAGGGCCAGAATCTGGGATGACTTTGGGAGGCGAACGGCCATGCACCCCCCGCCGCCAGTTTCCACGACCCGGTCCGAGCTGGAGCGCGATCTGCTGCCTGCTACCGTCCAAAGTGGTTGACAATTCGCTTCGGGCGTGATATGCTGATTCCAACAGGGAACACGTAGCATTGGCTCACCTAGCACTGGCGCTGATGGGTCCGCTCCATGCCACGCTAGACGGCGTGGCGCCGATCCAGGGCCTGAACTCCGCTCACCTGCGCGCGCTGCTGGCCTACCTGGCCGTCGAGCGCGGACGGGAGCATTCCCGCGAGGCCCTGGCCGCTCTGCTGTGGGCCGACCGGCCCGACCGGGAAGCCCTCGGCGCCCTGCGCAACGCCACATCCAACCTGCGCGCCGCGCTTGGCGATCGCCGGATGGCCCAGCCCATCCTGCTGGTCACCCGCAGCACGATACAGCTCAACCCCGCCGGAGACTGCTGGCTGGACGTGGCCGAGTTTGAGCAGCTGATAGCCGCCAGTGGCGATACCTCATCGGCTGCAGACCCTCAACTATCGGTGATAAGCCGTCTGCAGTCTGCTGCCGCCCTGTACCGCGGCCCATTCCTGCACGGCCTGTCGCTGGCGCATAGTCCCGGCTTCGAGGAGTGGGTGCTCCTCAAGGGCGAAGAATACCAGCGCGCTGTCCTGTCCGCGCTGGGACAACTGACCTCGCTCCGGCTTGCGCGCAGAGAAACCACCGAGGCGGCGCGCTGGGCGCGGCGGCAGATCGAGCTGGAGCCGTACCGGGAGTCGGCCCACCGGCAGTTGATGGCCGCGCTGGCACTGGGCGGGGCACGAGCTGCCGCCCTGGCCCATTATCAGGCCTGCCGCCGGCTGCTGGCGGACGAGCTGGGCTGCGAGCCGGACGACGAGACGCAGGCACTCTACGCTCAGATCCGGGACTCCGGGTTGGCGCTGCGCTCGCCCCGGCCGCAGGCCTCTCCTGACGTCCTATCGGCCGCGGAGCCCGCACCTCCGGCTGCTGACGGCCGAGGAGTACCTGGTCTGGTGGCTCGGGAGGAGGAGCTTGCGCGGTTGAGCAGCCTGCTGGATCGGGCTCTAGCCAACCGGGGAGGGGTTGCTCTGATCGCGGGCGAAGCCGGCAGCGGCAAGACGGCATTGCTGGACGAATTCGCTCGGCAGGCCTGCCAGGCGCATGGCGACCTGATCGTCCTGCGCGGGAGCTGCAATGCCCTTAGCGGCGCCGGAGACCCCTACCTGCCATTCCGCGAGATCCTCCAGACGCTGGCCGGGGACGTGAAGGGCAAGCGGGCCGGCGAGACGCCATCGCAGGAGCAGGTGCGGCGCATCTGGGCAGCGCTGCCGGCGGTCGCTGTGGCGCTGGTGGAGCACGGACCCGACCTGATCGACAGCTTTGTGCCAGGTGCAGCGCTCATGCGCCACGCCGAAGCGTTCCCTACGCCGAGCCTGCCGAAGCGTACTGGGCCGGCCGGGGCCGCGCGCCCGTCGAGGCTACCCTCCGAGCAGGGATGGCAAGCGCGGTTGCGGGAGAGCGTACGCTGTGCCGGCGACCGGATGGCTTCCACGGCCACTCCTCAGGCCGACCTGCTCGGCCAGGTGACCGGGGTGCTGCACACCGTCTCCGCCAGGTGCCCCCTGCTATTGACGGTCGACGACGTGCAGTGGGCCGATGGCGGCACGGCGGCGCTGCTATTTCACCTGGGGCGTCGTCTGACCGGCAGCCGCATCCTGCTCATCTGCGCCTACCGGCCGGAGGCGCTGCGGGACCCGGGAGAGCCTGAGGGCCTCGGAAGACCCTTGGAGTCTGTCCTCCATGAGCTAACCCGGAAGTGGGGGGACATCGTGATCGACCTGGACAGGGCCGACGGGCGGGGGTTCGTCGAGGCGCTCGTCGACAGCGAGCCAAACTGCCTGAGGGCGGCCTTCCGCCAGGCGCTGTACGACCACACCGGGGGCAATCCGCTCTTTACCGTCGAGCTGCTGCGGACCTTCCAGGAACGGGGCTACCTGACGCGCGACGAAAAGGGGCGCTGGGTCGACGGTCGGAAGCTGCCCTGGGAGGCACTGCCGCCCAGGGTGGAGGCGGTCATCGCCGAGCGGATGAGCCGGCTGCCGCCCGAGGGACGTCGCCTGCTGGAGGCCGCCAGCGTGGAGGGCACTTCGTTCAGCGCGGAGGTCGCAGCCGGCGTGTTGGGGATCGAGCCATGGCTGGCCCATCGGTGGCTGAGCGGTCCGCTGTCCATGGAGAGCCGGCTGGTGCAGGGACTGGGGGTCCAATCCCTGCCGGCCGAGGGCCGGCGGCTCTCGCGCTACCGCTTCGCCCACGGGCTGTTCCAGGAGTATCTTTACAACCACCTGGACCCCGTGGACCGGGCACATTTGCACGGCGAGGTGGGGGCCGCGCTGGCGGACCTGTGCCGTGGTGACGAAGTGGCCCTGGCGCAGTCTGGTCCGCAATTGGCCCTCCACTTCGAGGAGGCGGGCCGGGTCCTGGAGGCCGTACGCTACCACCTGGAGGCGGGCCGGTGGGCTGCGAGGCTGGTGGCCAACGAAGAGGCTATTGCGCACCTTGAGCGCGGGCTGGCGTTGCTTCAGGGCACAGCGGCCTCTGGGCCGGGGCCAGAGCGGCTGCGCCTGGAGCTGCGGCTGGGCATGGCGCTGGTAGCTCCGGTGATGCTGCAGCAGGGTTGGCAGGCGCCGGCCGGCAAGCGGACCCTGGAGCGCCTCGCGGACCTGATCCAGCATCCAGAGCTGCGGGACGACCCGCAACGCCTCACCGCGCTGACTGTGCTGGCGCTTTCGGCAGGCTGGTCGGCCGACCCTGAGAGAAGCGATAGGGTGGGCCGGCAGCTCCTGAACCTGGCCCGCTCAGAGGCTTCGGGGGAGGCTGGGGAAGGCGACCGGCAGTCCCTCATGCTGGGGCACTGGGCGCTGGGCCTCAGTCACTGGCTGCGGGGACAGCCGGTCCCCGCCCGTGAACACCTGAGCCGCGCTGTGGCCCTGTACGACCCGGCTCCCAACCGTCCCCTGGGCGGCTTGGTAGCAGCGGACCCGGGCGTGATGGCCCGCTCCATGTTGGGCGCAGTGCTGTGGCAGCTGGGCTACCCGGACCAGGCCAGGGCTTGCCTCCGGCAGGCGGTGGTGCAGGGGCACGAGCTGGACCAGCCGTCCAGCCTTGCCTTTGCCCATTTCGTGGCAATGCTAATCACCTCTGTCCTGGGCCGCGACTGGGCTGGAGCCTTGAGCCACTGCCGGGACCTGCGGCCCCTCGGCCAGCCCGGCCTGGTCTACGGAGTGTGGGAACAGCTGCTGGCGGCGATGGAGAAGCCCCAGGCAGGAGCTGGCATTGAGGAGCCGGCGCCCGCGCAGGGCGTGGACCGGGCGGTGGAGGCCCAGTCCACCTGGCAGGCTGCAGGCTCCGGCGCGGGGTACGCCGCCCTCCTATGCCTTCAGTCCGAGCTGTGCGCCCGGGCCGGCCAGGTCGAGATGGGCTTGGAAGCTCTGGAGCGGGCCAGGACCTGGATTGATGGCACCGGCGTACGGGCGTTGGAGGCAGAAGTCTCGCGCATGCGCGGCGAGCTACTGCTTCTGACGGAGACCCCTGACAGGGCTGAGGCGGGAGCGCAACGGTTGCACCTTGCTCGCTCCAGGGTCGATGAGGCGGAAGCCTGCTTCCGGCACGCGTTCGCGGTGGCGCGGGAACAGGGGAGCCGCTGGTGGGAGCTGCGCGCGGCGGCGAGCCTGGTCCGCCTGCGGCAGCAGCAGGGCGAGGCCTTTGCAGCCGAGCTTGCGGAGGCGCGGCAGTGCCTCAGCGAGGTGGTTGGGCGCTTCACCGAAGGGTTTGCCCTGCCTGACCTGCAGGAGGCTGCGGCATTGATCGGCGAATAGGGCGAGGCGCTCGTGGCATTGACGCCAACGAAGCCGGCGATTCGCCAGGCCACTAGGTACTGCGCGAGGCAATGGACCTTGTCCTTAGCCCGGCCTTCACAGGAGGACCTGAACCAGGGGGAGCATCTGGTCGAACGCCTCCGTCGCAACCTACATGGCTGCTGGCACCCCAGACTCGCAGGTCTCGGCTAGTACTGCCTCCGCGGCCGGTACTGGATCGCCTCAGCCAGGTGCACCGTCTGGATGCGCTCGCTTCCCGCCAGGTCCGCGATCGTCCGCGCCAGCTTCAGGATGCGATGATACGCCCGCGCCGTCATCTGCAGCTGCTGCATCGCCGCACGCAGCAGCGCCCGCCCCGCCTCGTCCAGCGGGCAATACTCCCGCACCTCCGCCGGCCCCATGTCGGCGTTGGTCAGCAAGCCCGTGCCGGCAAAGCGCCGCGACTGCCGTTCCCGCGCCCCCTCCACCCGCGCCCGGATCGCCGCCGACGGCTCCCCGAGCCGGTCGTCGGAGAGCCGCTCATACTCCACCCGAGGCACCTCGATGTGGATGTCGATCCGGTCCAGCAGCGGGCCCGATATGCGCTTCTGGTAGCGGGTGACCATCGCCTGGGTGCAGGTGCACTCCTTCACCGGGTCACCGTAGTAGCCGCAGGGGCACGGGTTCTGCGCCGCGATTAGCATAAAGCTCGCCGGAAAGGTCACCGAGCCGGAGCTGCGCGCGATCGTCAGCTTCCGGTCCTCGAGCGGCTGGCGCAGCATCTCCAACAGCTTGGTCCCAAACTCGGGCAGCTCGTCCAAGAACAGCACCCCCCGGTGCGCCAGCGATATCTCGCCGGGCCGCGGCACGTTGCCTCCGCCGACCAGCCCTGCATAGCTGACGGTGTGGTGCGGGGCCCGAAAGGGGCGGTGGCGGATCAGCGGCGTGTCGCCCGGCAGCATGCCTGCCACACTGTAGATCTTGGTCACCGCCAGCGATTCCTCTAGGCCCATTCGCGGCAGGATCGTCGGAACCGCACGCGCCAGCAGCGTCTTTCCGGCTCCGGGAGGCCCGCTCATCAACACATTGTGCGAACCGGCCGCCGACACCTCCAGCGCCCGCTTCACATGCTCCTGCCCCTTCACGTCCCGAAAGTCGACCGCGTACAGCGGCGCAGAGGCATCGACGGCCGGTGCCTGGTACGGCTGGATCGGCGTGTAGCCGTGCAGGTGACCGACCAGGCTTGCCAGGCTCGCCACCGGGATCACGTCCAGGCCTTCGACCAGCGCCGCCTCCGCGGCGTTGGCCACCGGCACATAGACCGTCGAAAGCCCGAGCTCCGCAGCGGCCGCGGCCATGGGCAAGATGCCTGTGACGCTCCGCACCTCCCCATCAAGCGACAGCTCGCCCACCAGGCCCGCCTTCGAGAGGTCGCCTTTCACCTGCTCGGTCGCCAGGAGGATACCCATCGCCATGGGGAGATCGTACGCCGGACCCTCTTTCCGCAGATCTGCCGGAGCAAGGTTGACCGTCAGCCGGGCACGCGGAAAGATGAGCCCCGAGTTGACAATCGCAGCCCGGACGCGCTCCGACGACTCGCGCACAGCAGGGTCGGGCAGGCCGACGATAGTCTGGGAGGGAAGCCCTCGGCTGATGTCAACTTCGACTGAGACGAGGGTGGACTCCAGGCCGACGAGTGCGAAGCTGGTGACTTTGCCAAGCATGCCATGACTCCGTTTGGGTTGCGCCCGTCCGGCCTCCCCTTCCGGCGCTGGGGAAGGGCCGTCAGGCTCCGAATTCCGAGAGGCTACGCGGAGGTACCTCCCTCAAGGGCGACGTAGAGGTCCGCCACCGCCTGCCTGAGCCTCTCGCACGTTCGCCGCACCTCGAGGCGGTGCGACGAATCGCCCGCGTGGTACTGGGCCTCTCCCACGGCCAAGGTCTTCGTGCCCGGATGTACGGCGACGGGATAGAGCGGCAGCCTCTGGCCGCTTTCCCGTTCGTGCATACTGCACAGCCCAACAAAGCCACACAGCCATGGGTACAGGCGAGTCGCCGGATCGGCCGGCTGCTGGGCGTCCTCCGGAAAGACGAGGAGATTCCTGCCTTGGGAGAGCAGCTCAAGGCTGCGCCGGAATGCACCAAAGGACTCCCCCCGGTGCCGCTCGACCGAGATCGAGCCGATGCCCCTGAGCAGGGTGACCGAGAGGCGCGAGACAAGAAAAGACACCGCCAAACCCGCCGCGCCGTTCAGATGCCAGGTGGGGCGGACAAAGTCCTCGTACAGATAGCGCGTAGCCCGCCGGTAGTCGGTCATCTCGGCAATGGCCCACGGGTAGAGACGGATCGGCAGGGAGAGCACACTGGCCAAGGGCCCCGCGGCGCCCATGTGGTTGGCCACAAAGATCGCGGGCCCAGGACCTGCAACGTGCTCCAGCCCCACGGCTCGATAGCGGAAGGGCGAACCGGCCAGGCGGACAAAGCTGTAGAGGAGATTGAAGCCGTTGGGTTGTCTCATGGTGCCGATCCCCCGCCGGCGAGTATAGCACACGATTCCGCCGCAGGCAAGGTTCGTTCTCTGAACGCGACAGAAGGAAATGTCGTCCCTTACCTTTGCTGCCGGCCAGGTCTGGCAGCGAGCCAAGGGGTCCTACAGCCCCTGGTATTTGGAGTCGTCCAGCTCCTTCCGGAGTTTCTCCTCCTCGGCAACCTCCGGTTGCCCCAGCTTGGCGGCCCCAAGCTCCGCCCGCTCGGCTGCACGGAGCTGCTCGAGCGAAACGCGCCGAAAGACGCTCCACCTGCCACAGAAGGGACAGCGCTGGAGCTTGCCGGCCACAGCGTTGATCCCGAACACCTGGAGCGCCACCGGACGGCCGCAGCTGCGGCAGATGCCCCCGCCAAGCGGGTATTGGCGCGGTGTGCCGGGTGGCAGGGTCTTGACCTTTCGCCCACTGATCATGGACACCAGGAACGACAGAATCATCGCCCCGGCGATGATGCCCAGGAGGGGCACGATGATCCCCATGGCCGCCTTGCCGCCCTCCTCTTTGGACACAAAAGTGGCACGGATGGCCTGTGAGCGTAGCTCCCCCCCATCGGTTGTGTAGCCGACGGCACTCATCGAGTGCGCGCCCGCCGGGTAGTTGTCGGTCACGAACTGGAGGTTGAAGGGTGCGCTCGTGGCTTCTCCGATCTTGGAGTCGTCAATGAAGAACTCGACACGGGTCAAGTTGCCGGGTCCGCTGGCCCTCATGGAGAAGGTACCCTGTATGTCGCCGCTGAGTCCGCCATATCCCCAATCGCGCGAGAGCTTCAACGCCAGCTCTTCTCCCTGGGCAAGCGCCCAAGAGGCTGCCGTCAGGCTGGCGATGAGCACCAATAGCAGAGCCAAGCCCATCTTCTTCATCGATTCATCTCCACCGGGTCAAGATCGTCTCACGCTGGAAGACACGCGTTGCCAGGTAGACCATCAGGGCGTCGACCGCGACCATGATCACAGCCACCACCGCGACGATCTGCTCGTTCAGGAAGAAAAGGCCAGCCACTTGGCCAAAGAATCCGGCCAGCACCGGAAGCATGATGACCATCGACACCTGCTCCGCCACGCGTGGATCATTGACACGCGACGAGACCATCAGCGAAAAGGTAACGGACATGACAGCCATGAGCGGCCCTACTGCGAGGATGGCAATCAGCCAGCGCGCGTCCAGCAGCGCGGCCACCAGTGCCTTGTTCGCCACGATCAGCCACGCGCCCAGCGCAAAAATCCCATATGCCGCATAGGTAGACAGCACGGCAGGGATGACCGCAGCCAGGCACTTGCCGACCAGGAGCTCCAGCGTGGTGATCGGCGTCGCCAGGAGGGGCTCCAGGCTGCGCGTCGCCTTCTCGCCCACGATGGAGTAGGCAGCGATTGTCACCGGGATCGAGACCGGGATGAGCATGAAGAGCATCATGAACTGGCTGATCAGGAAAACCAGGTTGCACTCCGCATCGCTCAGACCGCTCGGGCACACGGAGCCTCCCAGTTGGCCGGCCAGCTCGCCCGGTAGGGACTCCGCCATCGCACCCGTCGCGGCTCCGCGCATGGTGTAGAGCATCACCAGCGGGATCGCCGTCAGCAACAGTGGCAGGAATGCCACGGTAAAGATCACCAGCCGGTTCTTGAAGACCTCCATCCACTCTTTTCGAATGATCGTCCTGATCTTGCTCATGGCACCTCACTCGCTCCTGACAAGCTGGAGGTACACATCCTCCAGGGAATGGCGCAGCTCGCCGACGTAGATGACGTCCGCACCCGCCCCAACCAGCAGACGGACGATGTCGGGGTTGTGCACGTCCGGATCGTCCAACGTGACCACCAGCTTGTTTTCCACGAGCTTGACCTCGCCCACAAAGGACAGCCCACGCAGCCTCAGTGCAAGGGTCTCATCCGCCGCGCGAAGGTGCAACACCACCTTGCGACCAAAGACGGACCTCCGCAAGTTGGCAGGGGTATCCTCGACCAGCAGCCGGGTCCTGAACACGCCGACGCGGTCACACAGCCGGTCCGCCTCGTCGAGGTTGTGGGTACAGAGAAAGATCGTGCGGCCCTCCTTGCGCAGGTCGCCGATGTATTCGCGCACCAAGTGCGAAGCCTCAGGGTCCAGCCCGGCCGTCGGCTCGTCGAGGAAGAGGATGCGCGGCTCGTGGAGCAGGGCGCGCGCAATCGCAAGCTTCTGCTTCATCCCCTTGGAAAAGGTGCCGACCGGATCGCCGCGGCGATCCCACAGGCCGAGGATCCGGAGGTATTTCTCGACCTGGCCCTTCACGTCGGCCACTTCATACAGCTCCGCAAAGATCCTCAGGTTGGTCTCCGCCGCGAGGTTGTCATACATGCCCGGCGTCTCGGTCAGCAGGCCGACCGACTGCCGGATCGCTGTGTCGTCCCTGCCAACGCGAAAGCCGGCGACCGTCGCCGTGCCACGTGTCGGCCCGATCAGGCTGGTCAGCATGCGCACAGTCGTGGTCTTGCCAGCGCCGTTGGGGCCAAGAAAGCCAAAGACCTCGCCCTCTTTCACGTCCAGGCTGAGGCCGTCGACCGCCAGGACTTGCTTGAACTGCTTGGTCAGGTTCTCTGTGTGGATCATGGATTCCTACGCATAGCGAGTATCGTCGAGCCTTTCTCGCGTCTCCTCGACCGGGGCCGGGACAAAGGGGTCCGCCGTGACCCGAGGCAGCGGCTCGAGGTCCAGGGCCGGCTCCGGGCGTCGCAACAGCACGATGAGTGCCAGGCTGATGAGCGCAAAGCCGCCGGCGACGGCTTCTACCAGGTAGGCACCGTGGGGCAGGGCCAGTACGGCCGACGCATCGACCAGCGCATGATAGCCGACCGCCAGAACGACCCAGCCGGCCCGCCGGCGGAGAAACGCCTGCAACACCAGCAGAGAGAGCGCGATCTGGATCGGGAGCGCAATGAGGCGCTCCAGCGCGCCGAGCAGCGAGTCGTACCAGGTCATCGACCAGTAGGCCAACACCTGCTCCTGCACCCGAGCCAGATCGCCGGCCGGAACAAGCGTCGATAGGTCGGCGTTGCGCAGGGCCGTGAGCTGCAAGAACGCATACAGGGCCAGCACGCCCAAGAGGAGTGCCTCGCCGCCTCCATGTCCCGCGCCGGCCAGCACGCCCTTGCGCCAGGAGCGGGCATCCTTGAGCCACCAGCGATACATGCCATAGCGGCACAACTCTTCGAACAGCCCGGCGCTAAGGCCCAGGAAGACGGCATTGAACGCAAGCTGCCCCTGCACCGGCAGGCTCACCAGCGAGGTGCGGTTCAGAAGCGCGGTCGCGCCCAGATTGAAGGGCACATGCCCCACTTGCGACACGACAAAGGTGACGGCACCGGCGAACAGCAAGCGCCAGCCGAGCTTCCAGCGGGCAATCAAAAGGACCGCTAGACCGACGGGTAGACCGATCATGAGCAGGGCGTTGAGCAGGTGCGCGATCAAGAGCAAGTCCACGGCTTGGTCCTCACCGCCGAGTATACCCCGAAAGCTAGTTGGGTCAAGGCCGCGCGCCGCCGGGGGAATCGTTCCTGAGGGCTCGGGCCGCGCACCCTGCCGGCCGTCGCGCCGCCCGCGGCACGCTTGCCGATTGCCATGCAGCCGCACCACTCAGCACGGTGCAGCTGCATGGCAATGGCCTGTATTCTCGCAATTGACATACTCGCCGGGTCTATGGTATAATGTGGGCGTAGGTTCAGCCTGGCCAACGGTCTACTCGCACTGCTCCACGCACCAGGCAGATCGCGGTGCTGATCGGTCGCCGCTCCCTGATCATCCGGCAAGGAGGATTGGGCGATGACCAAGGTGCCGATAAGCTTCGACCGGGATGTCGAGGCACTGCTGGCGGACCTGCGTGATGGAGGGCAGCTCGTCGCGTGTTATCAGTGCGGCACCTGCTCGGGAGCCTGCCCCACCGCCCCCTTCATGGACTACAATCCCAGGCGCATTCTCCACCTCCTGCACCTCGGTTTGAGCGATCGCCTGCTTGCCTGCCGGGCCATCTGGCTCTGCACTGCGTGCTTCTCCTGCACGGAGCGCTGCCCTCGCGGGATCCCGGTTGGCGACGCGGTACGCAGCGTGCGCAGCTGGGCCGTCAGCCGTGCGATGAGCCTGCCCCCCAACCTCCTGTCGATGCGGGATACGGTGCTTGCCCGCCACAACATCTCGGCGGACGACAACTCGACCCGGTTGATGTGGACCGACAACTTGCCGCCGGAAAGCCAAGCCCTTCGGACCAGGCGCAGTGCGGATGTGGTGTTCTACGTCGGGTGCGTGGCTTCCTTCTACCCGACTGTCTACGGCATTCCGCAGGCCATGGCGCAGATCATGAGCCGGGCAGGAATCGACGCCGTCGCGTTGGGTGGCGAGGAGTGGTGCTGTGGCTACCCTCTCTACTCGGCCGGCATGGAAGGGCCGATGGTGACCATGAGGGAGCACAACGTCGCCCGCGTGCGCGAGACCGGGGCAAAGACCCTCGTGGTGACCTGCCCATCCTGCTACCACACGTGGTCACACCTCTACCCCGAGATCGACTCGGCACGGCCTGGCTTCGAGGTGCTTCACTCTAGCCAATTCCTGGCCCGCCTCGCAGAGGATGGCCGCCTGAAGCTCGGCGACATGGAGCAAGTTGTCACCTACCACGATCCCTGCGACCTCGGCCGCAAGAGCGGTGTCTACGATGCTCCCCGAGAGGTGATCGCTCGCGTGCCTGGCATTGAGCTCCGGGAGATGGATGCCAGCCGCGAAGTGGCCCTCTGCTGTGGCGGTGGGGGCGACGTACAGATGGTCGACGAGACCGCCACCTCGGCAGTAGCCGACCGGCGTCTGGCTCAGGCACAACAGACGGGCGCACGCATCGTTCTGTCGGCCTGTCAGCAATGCAAGCGTACCCTGATGGGCGCCGCCCGGCGCCAAAGGGCCCGCATGCAGGTTCTGGACCTGGCAGAGATCGTGTGGCGCGCGATGGAGACTGCAGCGTGAGAATCGGGGTATATATCTGCTACTGCGGGTCCAACATTGCCGGCACGGTGGACGTGGAGGCCGTGTGTGACTATGCACGCCTGCTGGACGGCGTCTTTGTGGCACGCACCAACAAGTACACCTGCTCTGATCCGGGTCAGGCGGCGATCCGCCACGACATCTGCGAGCTCGGAGTGGATCGGGTGGTGGTAGCAGCCTGTTCGCCACGCATGCACGAACGGACATTTCGTGCCACGCTGCAGTCGGCCGGTCTCAACCCCTTCTTCCTCGAGGTCGCCAACCTGCGCGAGCACTGCTCCTGGGTGCACTCCTCGAAAGACACCGCGACCGTGAAAGCCAAGGACCTTGTCCGCGGCGCCGTCGAGCGCGTTCGCCGGCACGAGGCCCTTCATCCCCGCCAGGAGCCCGTTACGCGCGCGGCACTTGTCGTCGGCGGCGGCATCGCAGGCATCCAGGCGGCACTTGACATTGCCAATTCCGGCTACCCGGTCTACCTGGTGGAGAAACAGCCGTCCATCGGCGGACACATGGCGCAGCTCGACAAGACGTTCCCGACTCTTGACTGCTCCGCCTGCATCCTCACCCCCAAGATGGTCGACCTGGCAAGCCATCCAAATGTGCACCTGCTGGAGTACAGCGAGGTCGTAGACGTTCAGGGCTACGTGGGCAACTTCCGGGTGACCGTGCGCCGCAAGCCCCGATACGTAGATGTGACCAAGTGCACAGGCTGCGGTTCTTGCGCTGAGGCTTGCCCCAAGGAGCTGCCAAGCGAGTTCAACCTCGGTTTGTCGACGCGTAAGGTCATCTACCGGCCTTTCCCCCAGGCGGTGCCCAACGCCTTTGTCATAGACAAGGTGGGCGTCGCACCCTGCCAGGACGCCTGCCCGGCGGGCCAGCATGCGCAAGGCTACATCTCCTACATCCGTGAAGGGCGCTTCGAGGAGGCCCTGCGTATCATTCGGGAGGACAACCCCTTTGCGAGCGTCTGCGGGCGGACCTGCCACCACCCCTGTGAGGGTGCCTGCAATCGCCGCCTGGTCGACGAGCCGTTGTCGATCATGGAGCTCAAACGCTTCGTGGTGGACTATGTCTACGCCCGGGGCCTGCCCCGCCCCATCGATCCCGTGCCCCAGACGAGGCAAGAGCGTGTCGCCGTGGTCGGCTCCGGTCCCTGTGGGCTCACAGCAGCCCAGGCGCTCTGCAAGCTTGGATACGGCGTGACGGTCTACGAGGCACTTCCGGTGGCAGGCGGATTGATGCGAACCGGGATTCCGGAGCACCGCCTTCCCAAGGGAATCCTACAGCGCGACATCGACGACATCCTGGCCCTGGGAGTCGAGCTGCGGCTGAACAGCCCCGTGCGCAACCCCTCCACCCTCCTCAGAGAGAACGGCGGCGACCATGACGCGGTCTTTCTCGCCACCGGCGTGAGCAGGTCCACACAGCTCGGCATCCCCGGGGAAGAGCTGGAGGGCGTGCTTTCTGGAGTTCTCTTCCTTCGTCAGGTCAACCTTGGCCGGCGCGTCCAGATCGGCAAGCGGGTCGCCGTGGTCGGCGGCGGCATAACCGCCCTGGATGCCGCGACGACGGCGCTGCGCCTGGGGGCTCAGACTGTCACCCTTGTCTACAGGCGCTCGAGGGGAGAGATCCCTGCTTACCCCTGGGAGCTCGAACAAGCCGAGGCCGAAGGCATCAAGCTTCTCACCAACACAGTCGCGACGCGCATCGTCGGAGACGCAAGCGGCGGGGAAAAAGGCCACGTCGCAGGCCTGGAGTGCGCTCAGTCACAGCAGCTGAGCCGAATCGACGACAGCGGAAAGCGCGTCGTGGTGCCCGAGCCTGGAACCGGATTCGTCATGGAAGTGGACACCGTGATTCGCGCTATCGGCCAGTTCTCGGACCTGATCTACCTCGAGGAGCCTTTTGACCGGATGATCGGCGACCAGATTACGCTGCTCACCAGCATCCCCGGCCTCTTTGCCGGGCGGGGCGTGATCCCAGGGTCCGGCTTCGTCGTGAATGCCGTTGCACTGGGGCACGAGGCTGCCCATTCGATCCACTGTTACCTGCAGGGTGAGCCGCTCCACGAGCTGCCGGCGGCAAAGCGTCCCGTGGAAAAGTGGACCCGCGAGGAAGCCGCAGCCAAGGTTCGCCTGGGCACCGTCACCCCAGCTCCGCGGGTTCAGTCGCTCCGTCTTGACCTGGAGGAGCGAGTACGTACCTTCAAGGAGGTGGTACTGCCGCTGACGGAACAGCAGGCGATTGCCGAGGCCTCCCGCTGCCTCGACTGCGGCGTGTGCTCCGGATGCTACCGCTGCGTATGGGCTTGTGAGCGGGAGGCCATCGACCACACGATGCAGGAACGCCTGGAGGAGCTGTCCGTCGGGTCGATTGTACTGGCTACAGGCTTTGAGCTCTACGACGCCCGAAAACTGCCCCAGTACGGCTATGGCCGGTACGACGATGTCTACACCGCGCTCGAGGTCGAGCGACTGGTCAATGCGGGCGGGCCGACGGCCGGCGAGGTATTGCTCAAGGATGGCCGCAGGCCGGAAGCGGTCGCAATTCTCCACTGCATCGGCAGCCGCGACCAGAACCACAACGCCTACTGCTCCCGGGCTTGCTGCATGTACTCGATGAAGCTGGCACACCTCATCCGCGAAAAGACCCATGCGCGGGTCTATGAGTTCTACATCGACATCACCGCGTTTGGCAAAGGGTATGCCGAGTTCTACGAAAGGGTGCAAAAGGAAGGCATCTTCTTCATCCGGGGCAAGGCCGCAGAGGTCGAGGCTGTGCGCGCGGACCGGCAGGACGGCAGTCCAGGGCATCGGCTGGTCGTGCGGGCTGAGGACACGCTGTTGGGCGAGGTGATCGAGGTACCCGTGGACATGGTGGTCCTGGCTACGACAATGGTGCCCGCTGCCGGGTCCGATGAGCTGGCTCACCTCTTCCACGTCACGCGAAGCAGCGATGGCTTCTTCATGGAAGCACACCCCAAGCTGCGCCCGGCCGAGACGGCCAGCGACGGGGTCTTTCTGGCCGGCGTCTGCCAGAGCCCGAAGGACATTCCCGACACGGTCTCCCATGCGAGTGCTGCGGCGGTGCAGGTCGTGGCGCTGCTGAACCGGGGCCAGGTGGAGATCGAGCCGATGATTGCCGAGGTGCAGCCCTTGCGGTGTGTCGCCTGCGGCACGTGCACCGAGGTCTGCCCCGCAAGCGCCGCCAAGCTCGTAGAGGTACGGGGACGGCGCCAGGCGGAGATCAACCCCGCGCTGTGCAAGGGCTGTGGATTGTGCGTCGTGGCCTGCCGCGGAGGTGCCATCTCTCTGCATGGGTTCACCGATCAGCAGGTATTGGGGCAGCTGTCCGCACTGCTTGTGCCGGCCCAGGTCGACCTGGCGCGCGGGTAACATTGGACGAGAGGCATGGACGAGGAGTTTGAGCCCAAGATCATCGGCTTTCTGTGCAACTGGTGCAGCTATGCCGGGGCAGACATGACCGGCACGGCCCGCATCGCCTATCCGGCCAACATCCGCATCATTCGCGTTCCCTGTTCGGGCAGAGTGGACCCTCTGTTTGTCCTCAAGGCTCTCCAAGGTGGGGCGGATGGCGTCCTGGTGGCCGGCTGCCATCCGGGGGATTGCCACTACGGCGACGGCAACTACCACGCCCGCAGGCGCCTCGCACTGATGCACCGGCTCCTCACTTTTGTCGGGGTCGAGGCAGGCAGGCTGCGGATTGAGTGGGTCTCGGCCGCCGAGGGCAACCGCTTTGCACAGGTGGTGACCGAGCTCACCCAGCAGGTGAAGCAGCTCGGTCCCTGGACTGGCCTCCAATCATGACACCGACCGGCAGGGCTCGAACATGAGCGAAGAAATCCAACAGGCCATCCGGATCAGGGCCAAGGAGCTGCTGAAGCTCGGCGAGGTTGGCTGCGTCATCGGCTTTGAGAGAGGCAGGCAGCCGGCCGGCACCGGCAGGCACCCAGCCCTGGCCCGGACGCGCCCGGCCTTTGTCTATGATCCGGCCGATGTCGACCGCCTGGTGTGGGATCAGACATGCAGCCAAAACTTGGTGGTCTACCTCCACCCCGAGGCAGCTCTGGGCGCTGCGGAGAAAGCCCACCACCGCGTCGGCCTCGTGGCCAGGCCGTGCGATGTGCGGGCGCTCAACGTGCTGATCCATGAGGGGCAAGTCGCCCGCGACCGGGTCTTTGTCATCGGCGTAGCGTGCCCGGGAATGAGCGACGGGCAAGAGATCCAAGCGCAGTGCCGGCGCTGCCGGGAGCGTGTGCCGCTCTTCTACGATGCACTCGTCGGCAAGCCCCCAAAGGCAGAGGTCGTGGTTGACGCCTATGCGGACGTGACCGAGTTCGAGGCCCTCTCCGCTGCGGAGCGGCTCGCATTCTGGACGGGACAGTTCGACCGCTGCATCCGCTGCTATGCCTGCCGGCAGGCATGCCCCGGCTGCTATTGCTCGGAGTGCCTGGCCGAGCAGGTGGATCCGGCTTGGCTGACCATCGCTCACACAGTGCCGCAGAAGGCCTTCTTTCACGTCATGAGGGCCTATCACCTGGCGGGACGATGCGCCGAGTGCCATGCGTGCGAGTCGGCCTGTCCGATGCATCTCCCGCTCAGCCTGCTCAATCGCATGATCGCGCGAGAAGTCAAGGCGCTGTTTGGTACCGTCGCCGGAACGGACCAGCAAGCTCGGCCGCCCCTGGCCACTTTCCGCCGGGACGAGGAGTGGCCGATATGAGAACGACCACGCGCGCAGCATTGGCGGCCTGGCTTGATACCCTGGCGGACTCCCGCGCGGTCATCGCTCCCCAGCAGGTCGAGCGCGACCTGCTGTACCGGCAGGTGACGTCCAGCAGCCAGGTCGTCTTTGACTTTGAGCGAACGGTCGCGTCGCCCAAGACATTCTTCCTGCCTGACACCGAGGTGATCCTGGAGATAGAGAGGCGGGGAAGCAGGGCGGAGCTGGTCGAGCCGGCGCTGATCCGGGAGCAGGTGGTCTTCGGCATGCGTCCCTGCGACGCGCGTGCCCTCCTGGTGCTCGATGCCCTGCTCTTGGGCCGCCCACCCCCCGACGCCTACTATGCGGAGAGGCGTGCCAAGACAGCCCTGATAGGGCTTGCTTGCCCACGCATGTGGGCCGGTTGCTTCTGCACCAGCGTGGGCGGCGCGCCCGACGATGCCTCGGCAGTGGATGTGATGCTCTACGAAGACGCCGGGCAGTACCTGGTTCAGGGTGTCACGCCCAAAGGAGCCGAGCTGCTGGAGAGCTTGGCCGCCGCTGAGACAGACCGGCACCCATCCCCCTCCGACCGGTCCGGCAATGCACCGGTGGAGGTGACGCCGCCGCACGACTGGCTCGCGCTCTTCGATGACCCTTATTGGCAGCGCCTGGCAGAACGCTGCCTCAGCTGTCACGCATGCACCTACGTCTGCCCCACCTGCAGGTGCTTTGACGTCCGCGATGACGCGCCTGCTGCCGGACCAGGATCCGTCCACGTGCAGAGGCTGCGGTCCTGGGATAGCTGCATGTCGGCGGGCTATCGCCGCATCGCCGGGGGCCACAACCCTCGCCCAACCAAGGCCCAGCGCCTCCGTAACCGCTACTACTGCAAGTTCTGTTACTCCCCTCTTGACTTTGGTGTTGTGGCCTGTGTCGGATGCGGCAGGTGCAGCTCGGCCTGCCCGGTCGACGTGGATGTGGCCGAGATGCTGGACGACCTGAAGGAGCAGCGCATGAGGGCCGGACAATGACCTACTCAGACAACGCCATGCGCCCTCGGTTGGGCACCCTGGCGGGCGTCAGGGCGGTGGCGGAAGGCATCAAGCTCTTCCAGGTCGAGCTGGAGGGCGAGGGCTGGGACTACTCCCCCGGGCAGTTTGCCTTCCTATCGGCATTTGGCGTAGGCGAGGCGCCCTTTGGCCTCGCATCTATCCCGGCGCGCACCCGCTTTCCCGAGTTCGCCGTCAGCCAGGTGGGCACCGTTACCGCAGCCCTCCACCAGATGGAGCCGGGAGCCGTGGTCGGGGTGCGTGGTCCCCTGGGCAACTGCTTTCCACTCGCCGAGATGCGGGGCAAGGACCTCATCGTCCTCGGAGGAGGGATCGGAGGCGCCCCTCTCCGGCCCCTGATCCACACGGTCCTGGACAACCGCGCCGACTACGGCCGATTGGCGATCCTGTGGGCTGCCCGCAGCCCGTCGCTTCTCGTCTTTACCGATGAGTACGACGGCTGGCGGGAGGCGCCCGACACCGATCTGCACCTCACCGTAGACCGAGGTGACGCCGCCTGGCAAGGCAACGTCGGCTTGATCACCCAGCTGCTGGAGCAGGTTGCTCCGTCTCCCAGGAACTCCCTAGCCGTAATCTGCGGCCCACCGATTATGATCAAGTTCGTCATCCAGTCCCTGGAGAGGCTCGGCTTCTGCGCCGAGCAGATCATCATGACGCTCGAAGCCAAGATGAAGTGCGGCATTGGCAAGTGCGGGCGCTGCAACTTGGGCGACAAGTTCGTCTGCCTGGACGGCCCCGTCTTTTCCTACTCCCAGGTCGCGCGCTTCCTCGAGAGCTTCGTGTGAGTCGCGAGGTAGCCATGGTTGGCCCAGACTCTCTGCGGTGTTGTGATCTCTTCGTGGGCTTGAGCGACGAGGAGCTCGCGCAGGTAGCCGCCGTGGGCCGCGAGGAGGCCTACGCGCCGGGCGCGGTCATTTGTGCAGAACACGGCCACGCCGAGAGCCTCTTCGTCCTGCAGAGCGGCCGGGTCGAGGTGTGCATCCACCTGCGATCGTCGGCGAGTCCAGACTGCTGCGTGACTATCGAGGAAATAGAGCCGGGCAAGATCTTCGGCTGGTCGTCTCTGGTCGCCCAGCGCCGCTTCACGGCCAGTGTCAGGGCGTTGGAGCCGGTCGCGCTCATCGCTCTGGACTCAGCCAAACTGAGCACCTTGTTTGATCTCAACCCGCACGTGGGTTTTGTCGTCATGAAACAGCTGGCGGCCGTGGTCGCCTCTCGGCTGCGCGGGACACGGGAGCTGATGGAAGGGCATCCGGCCGGAGAGGACTAGCCGGAAGCCCGCGGGATCGTGAAACAGAACCGGGTACCCAGCCCCGATTCCGATTCAACCCAGATCTTGCCTCCCAGGTTCTCAAGGATCCTGCGGACGATCGAAAGCCCCACCCCCGTGCCGTGAGGGCTGACCAGCCGGGCGTTCGAAGCCCGGTAGAACTCGTCGAACACTCTTGGTATGTCGTCGGCAGCGATTCCAATTCCGGTGTCATGCACGCTCGCTACCACATTCTCACCATCCTGTCCCAGGACGACTCGGACAATACCCCCCGGATGGGTGTACTTGATGGCGTTGCTCACCAGGTTCATCCAGACCAGCCTCATCTGGTCAGCTCGGGCACGCACAGGCGCCAGGTCAGGCGCGATCTCAACGCCGAACAGGATGTCTGCTCTCTCCGCCTCGACCTTCATGACATCTTCCACATCGCGCAGCACATCGGCCAGCTGGATTACCGGCAGCACATCCCTCACAACTGCCTGCTCACGGATCCGCGTCAGGCTCAGCAGGTCGCTGATGAAGGACAGAAGCTCCTTGGCGCGATTCTGCGCGCGCTCCAGCACCTCTCGTGCCTTCTCCGGGGACGCCACGCCAGACAAGGCAAGCTCCAGGCAGCTGTAAATCGAGCTGACCGGTGCCCGCAGCTCGTGGGTGACCAGGACCATGAAGCGGGTGCGCTCGGAGTCGGTCCGGCGCAGCTGCTCGTTCACTTCCTCCAGTTCCCGGCCCCTGACCCTGCTGATCTCGATGGATGCCTGCAGCTCCCGGTCCTGTTCCCGCAGCTGGGTTGTCATCGATGTTGCAAGGTAGGCAACCAGGAAGAGTGTGCCGGTCAAGGCCGCTGTCGACGTCGCCAGGTATAGCTGATGGCGGTACAGCTCCACGCCGAATAGCGGCAGGTGGAAGTGGCGGAGAACCCCCCAATACTCCAGGCCTGCCAGACTTGCGATCAGAACCGACGCCAGCGCTGCCACCAGGTAGCTCACCCGCCGCTGCAGCAGGACGCTTGCCGTGATGACATGAAGCACAAAGCAGATCACCAGCGGGTTCTCGATGCCTCCAGAGAAGTGCAGGAGCGCCGCCAAGGCAATGAGGTCAAGCGCCACCTGGGCGTACGCGAAGTGGGTTGCCTGCCGAAGCCGCGCCTCGCCTGGGGGCGCCAAGCGCAGGGCGCGGAGGTACAGGCTGAACTGCAGGTCGTAGAGGGCGATGGCCGCCACCACCGCCAGCAGCGGGCCGACGGCCACCGAGTCCGGGAACAGGAGCCCGCCGAGCGCAATCGCCAGTGCAGAACAGCCGACTGCCAACCAGCGCAGCCGAATCAGCCAGCCGTTTCGCCCGATGAGGTGTGCTTCGATGGGAGGCTTTGCTTCCACCGTGCCGGTCTAGGGCGCGGCTTCGGCTTGCCGCGCGAAGCGGTTGGCAAGCTCCAGTAGCTTGTGCATCGGAACGGGTTTCTCCACGAAAAGATCGACGTGCAGCGGCCGGTCGGTGGGAAACCACCCGATGTACTCGGTGTCGACGATGCTTGTGACCATGACGACGGGCACTTGGCGCAGCTCTGGATCGTCAAAGATGTCGTCGCTCACCGAGCAGCCCTCCGTCGGCGACACCATGATCACATCCAAGAACACCAGGTCAGGCTTTCTCTCGCGCATCATCGCCAAGCCGTCTGTACCGTTGTGGGCGCAGCGCACGGCAAAGCCGTTCTCCGCGAGCGTGGTGCTGACCACATCGCAAAAGTCGGGATCATCGTCGATGACCAGGATGTCGCCCTTGGTGCTCATGCTCCCCCTCCTCGGTCGGCTGATACCCACTAGTCCATCTACGACATCCATAGTATACCACGAGATGGCGTGAAGCACAAGGGGGGGACTAAGGGCAAGGCAAGCGCGGCGATGGCCGCAGCATCAACCCCTTCGGCTGCCGCCGTCCAGCAACCTCCGAAACACTCCCGCTTACCGCCTAAAAACCCACTCCCCGCCCACCATCGCGCACAAGGGGCGGATCTGCCGAAGCTCGTGCGCCTCGCAGCCAAAGGGGTCGGTATCGAGCACGATGAGGTCGGCCAGGCAGCCGGTAGCCAGCCGGCCGAGGCGATCCTCCATCCCCGCCGCGTACGCCGCACCTGTCGTGAAGCCCTGCAGCGCTTCCATCACGCTCAGACGCTGCATCGGATACCAGCCGTCCTCTCCCGGCGATCCGTCGGCCCTGCGCCGGGTGACGGCGGCGTGCAACCCCAGGAAGGGATTGGGCACTTCCACCGGCGCGTCCGAGCCGAAGGCAACGCGCGCACCTGCCTGCAGCTGCGTGTGCAGGGCATACGACAGCGCGGCGCGTCGTCCCCAGTAGCGGTCTGCCGTGTACATGTCCGAGGTGGCGTGGAGTGGCTGCATGGAGGCGATGATGTTCAGCTCGGCCAACCGGCCGGCATCCTCTGGGTGAAGTAGCTGGACGTGCTCTATGCGGTGGCGTAGGTCCGGCGAGCCGAGCCGATCACGCTCGTACCTGCGCAGCCGTTCGTAGGCGTCCAGTACTTCGCGATTCGCACGGTCGCCGATGGCGTGGACCGCCATGCCCAGGCCCTTGTCTGCCGCCAGGCGCGCATGCTCAAACAACTCCCCCGAGTCCATCATCAAGATGCCACGGTCTTCCGAGCCCTCGAAGGGCTCCAGCATGGCAGCCGTCTGAGGGCCCAGCGCGCCGTCCATGAAAGCCTTGACCGGGCCAATCCTGAGCATGTCGTCGCCGAACCCGGTCCGAAGCCCCAGGCGACCCGCCAGGGGCAAGTCCTCAAGAGGAATGCTCTTCAGCACGCGCAGCTTCAGCTCGCCCGACGCGTGCAGGACCTGCAGAGCGGACAGGCACTCCCCTCGGTCAAAGTCGTGTACGCCGGTCAGCCCCACCTCCCAGAGCGCTTGCTGCGCGCGGCGCAGGGCCCGCGCGATCCGATCGAGCGAAGGATGGGGAATCTTCTCCTCCACCAGCTCCGTAGCGCTCTCGTAGAGGATGCCGTCCAGACGTCCGTCGGGGCTTCTCCCCAGACGGCCGCCCTTCGGGTCCAGGGTGCCGGCGCCCAGGTCCCCCGCCTCAAGCGCCAGGCGGTTGGCCCATCCCGCGTGGTACGACTTGTGGCTGATGTACACCGGGTTCTCCGGCGCGACCGCGTCCAGGTCGACTACGGTGCCGGGCCCCTCGGGCCAGGCATTCTGGTTGTAGTTTCGCCCAAGAATCCACTCCCCGGGAGGCGTGTGGCGAGCATGCTCTCCGATGCGCCGCAGGCACTCCTCACGCGTGGCCGTCTCGCAGTCGACCATCTCCAAGCCAAGCGCGAACATCTGCAGGTGCAGGTGGGCATCGGTCAGTCCGGGCAGCAGCACCTGCCCGTGCATGTCTTCGACCTCGAAGCGATCGGCGAACTCCGGCAGAAGGCGGCTCGTAGTGTCCACGGCGACGACACGGCCACCTTCGATGGCGAGTGCCGTGGCCGCCGGATGCCGGACGTCCAAAGTGTGAATCCGGGCGTTGGTGAGCAGAATCCCCGCCATATCCGATGCAGCTCCCCCCTCCGTTCTGTGCGGCTGCCTGGCACGGCTGCGCGCCGCTTCAGGATAGCGCAGGATGCGCCTGCGGTCAAACCGGCTCCTGCCGTGCCGGTCGGCTTGACATTCCGTACGCTGCCCGCTAGTGTGAGGGGATAGATTGAGAGGAATGCCATGAACGAACCCCTTCCCGAACTCCAGACCCCGGGTGCCGGCGGGGCCGAGCAGGCGAACACGCCGCCCGAGATGGCTCTGAGCGACATGCCACAGCCCCTTCGCGAGGCCGTAGCGCGCGCCGGCTGGACGGAGCTGATGCCGGTACAGAGCCGCTCGATCCCCTTCCTGCTCGCCGGACGCGACCTGATGGTTCAGTCGCGGACCGGCAGCGGAAAGACGGGTGCCTATCTCCTGCCCATCCTGGATCGCATCGACCCGGGTCACCCCACCTGCCAGGCACTGGTCCTGGTGCCCACGCGCGAGCTCGCCCGCCAAGTGGCCGGCGAGGCAGGGACCCTTGCCGGCGAGGGCGGGATGCGGACGGCCGCCGTCTACGGCGGCGTGGCCTACGGCCCGCAGCTCCAGGCCTTCCGGGACGGAGCCCACTTGGTAGTGGGCACCCCGGGACGCATCCTCGACCATCTGCTCAAGCGGAACCTATCCCTGTCCGACCTGAGATTCCTCGTCTTTGACGAGGCAGACCGCATGTTGTCGATGGGCTTTCACCAGGACATGCGCGCCATCCAGCGCTACCTTCCCTCCCGCAGTGTCCAGGTGTGCATGTTCTCGGCGACCTTCCCCGCCCACGTCAAGCGACTGGCCGGCGAATTCCTTCACGAGCCCGAGTTCTTGAGCCTCAGCCGCGACCACGTACACGTGACCGATGTCCAGCACGTGTATTATGTCGTTCCGGGGATGGACAAGGACCGCAGCCTGGTGCGCATCATCGAGACAGAGATGCCCCCTTCGGCGCTCATCTTCTGCAACACCCGGACGCGCGTGGCCTACGTTGCGGCTGTCCTGCAGCGGTTCGGCTACGACGCCGACGAGCTGAGCTCAGACCTCTCGCAGGACGCCCGGGAGAGGATCATGGCGCGCGTGCGCGAGGGGACGCTCCGATTCCTCGTCGCCACCGACGTAGCCTCGAGGGGCATCGATCTGCCTGACCTGACGCACGTCGTCATCTACGAGCCGCCCGATGAGCCAGAGCTCTACATCCATCGCGCCGGCAGGACGGGGCGCGCAGGCGCCGGTGGGGTCGCCATCTCACTGGTCGACCCGGTCGAGCAGCTCGCCCTGGGCCAGATCGCCAAGCGATACGGCATCGAGATGCAGCAGTGGCCGCTGCCCAGCGACTCTGACGTGGCTGCCCTTGTCGGAGAGCGACTGACGGCCCTTCTGGAGGCCAGCCTGCGCCAGCGCGACCGGCTCAAGGTCGAGCGAATGGAGCGCTTCGAGCCACTCGTCCTCGAGTTCGCGCAGACAGAAGAGGGCAGGGCCCTGCTCGCCATGCTGCTGGACGACTACTACCAGCAGGCACTGCATGCCCCGCCCCCTCAGCCTCTCGAGGTGAAGAAGGCACCCGATCCACAAGGCCGCAGTCGCTCCCCCCGCAGGGAGGGTCGCCGCCGGCCCTAGGCCTGGCCCCTGTCTACACCTTGGCGAAGTAGATAACGTACAGGTCCCCCTCCTGCGTGATCCAGTGGGAGACGCCCAGGCTGGTGGCCTTGTCCACCAGCGGAGCAGGCAGGAAGGGTGCCACGAGCTTGTAGATGTCGCCGGGACGCTGGGCGTTCAGCTCGGCAATCACCTGGTTCACCGGCTGCTCCCCTGCAGCCAGCATCGGCCTGGCATCTAGGCCGGCCGCTACCCGCTCCGCGTCGAACCAGGCGGGCTGCTGCCTGTTGTAGGCGGCCGCCTCCGCCCCTGAGAACGAATCCTGTCCCACAGCCTTGCGGAGGTGGGTGATCAGGTCATCCACCTTCGCTCCGCCGATCGCTGCCGCCTGCTGCAGGGTCGTGATCCGGGCTACAGTCCGGCGCAGCACGGGGTTGCGCAGTTTCTCAAAGGCCGGCACGAGATGGATCAGCGCATCCTCCAGTCCGGGATAGGCATCGAGCAGGTCCGCGACTTTGGTCTTGGGCGAGATAATCAGTCCCGTCATCTCAGTCACCTCTACACGTACGACAAGATGCGCTTTTCGCCCTGCAGCGCCCTGTAGGCCGTCAGGTCCTGCGACACCTCGAGCGTGCCAAGGTACTCCCCTTCTTCGCCTCGCAGGGCAAAGTACTCGATGTGGATGAAGCGGCCGCCCATGTTGATCCAGAAGGGCGCACGGCTCTGCCGGCCGCTGCGAAAGTCCTCCAGGATCTTGTCGACGATGTGGGCACTGGCCGGAGGGTGGCACTGGCGCACATCGCGGCCCAGAATGGCTCTGTTGCGCTGAAAGATCCTCTCGCGCCCCTGGGAAAAGTACTTGACCTTGTCGTCGCTGCCCACGAAGGTGATGTCCACCGGCAGGGTGTTAAGAAGGGCAAGCAGGTCCTGCACGCCCAGGCTCCCGGTGGGAAGCTGTACTTTGCCCGCTTGCTGAGGAAGCGCTTCTAGGCCACCTGCAGCCATGCCCGGCGGCGCCCACGCCACCGGCGGATCGTACAGGCAGTAACCGAACTCTAGCGACTGCCGCTGGATCTCGTACCAGTCTCCGTCAGACAGGGCATCCATCAGCATGGGAAAGAGGATTTCTTCCTCCTTGACGATCATGTCTGCAACGCCCTTGACGGCCGGCAGGAGCACGATTTCGCTCGACGCCAGAAGCTCTTCTCGGGTGATGCCCGGCGTCTTGAGAACCTCGAGGCTGCCCTTGAGCAGGTCGCGGATCTCATCGTGCTTCCCCCACATCACTTTGGGCGGGCCGGTGACGCCACCTCGCTCCAGGTAAGGAAAGAGAAGGTACTCCTTGCGCAGGTAGTGCTTGTGCACATCCATGAGTTGGTTAAAGATCCCAAGCAGGTCCAAGATAGCGGACGGCAGTGCAGCCTCTTCGACGTTGACCAAGTCGGCGAGGCGGGTATTCGCCCTTGCGATCACCGCCGACAGTGCCTTGTTCTCCTGGATCAGTACGTCCATCGGGTGCCCCTCGGGGATCGCCTTGGCAGCGCTCAAGTCCACGTTGCCCTCGAGCACGGCCGAGTGCACGTCGCACAGCTTGAGCAGCTCCTCCTGGGGCAGCCCTTCCTGCAGCAGCTCCTGCTCGACCTCGACGACCTCTCCGTAGGGGATCATCCCCAAGGTCTGCACCAGGTCGCCGTGCACCGCTTCCTGTGGCTCCCCATTGTGAAGCCGGAGCAAGAGCTCCTTGAGCTTGGCCTTGCGGGCCCTTGAGTTGTCTATAGTCTGGCTCACCGGTTCTACCTCCTGAGTGCCTCTGGTTCTTGAGACCATTCTACACGCGGCCATGCTGGCGTGGTATGACATTGGTCACACACGTAGAGGTCGCACACCAGGCCGCGCGCGAGGCCCTGTGGTACAATCCGGACCAGCAGGCCGCACATAGGGAGGAGTGCCAACATGGCCGTGACGATCACACCTCTTACCTTCGCCAACCAGGGCGATCTGAACCGCTGTGACAACTCTTTCGCCGTTGAGTCCGAGCTCTGCCTGCACGCGACAGGCGGGCGAATCAGCTACACGGTGCAGCCGCTGACGCCCTACGTCAAGCGCTACGGTCCCGAGGTCCATAGCGCACAGGAGTACGTCGGACGGCCTGACCGCGCTGCCTGGATTGCCTATCGCGACGGCCAAGTCGCAGGACAAGTCCTGGTGCACGAGAACTGGAACTGGCTCGCCCTCATCTGGGACATCGCAGTCGATCTGGGCTGCCGCCGCCGAGGCATCGGCCGCCAGCTGATCGAGCAGGCCGCCAACTGGGCCCGGGATCGTGGCATGCCTGGCCTCATGCTAGAGACGCAGAACGTCAACGTAGGCGCGTGCCGGCTCTACGAGTCGTGCGGCTTCGTTCTGGGTGGATTCGACGCCTACCTTTACCGCGGGATCGAGCCGGGGACGCGCGAGATCGCGCTATTCTACTACCTGGTCTTCTGAAGGTGTCGCTGCTGCTTGCCCTGTCGCTCGACAGGTGCTATTATCCTGCCACTGCCCGATTCTGGTCGATTCGCAGGTCCAGGGGCCGGCGCGACGGCCCCAGATGCGAGGGAATCCTGCGAGTCCGTCGATTGCCACGAGGAGTCAGAGGATGGAGAGCGCGACCCTGAAGGAGCTGTTGCCGTTCCTGATCCCAGTGTTGATCCTGGACCTATGCGTCATTGGCTGGGCTTTGGTCGATTGGTCCCGGCGCCGGCGAACCAAGGGTCCCAAGTGGGTCTGGCTGCTCGTGATCCTTTTCGTCAGCACCTTTGGCCCGATCATCTACCTGGTCTTCGGGCGAGAGGAGGAGCAGGATGCCGGCGATTCGGATTGAGGGCCTCGTCAAGGCCTTTGGCGAGGTGCGGGCGCTGGACGGCCTGTCCCTCAGTGTCGAGGCTGGCTCCGTCTTTGGCTTCCTGGGACCCAACGGCGCGGGAAAGACAACCACCATCCGCATCCTGACCGGCCTGGCGCGTGCCGACTCCGGGCAAGCCTGGGTGGACGGCGTCGAAGTCACGGCCGGCCGGCTGCGCACGGCCGCCCACGTCGGCTACCTGCCCCAGGACCCCTCCTTCTACCCCTGGATGACCGGGCAAGAGATGCTCGACCATGTGGGCAGAGTCTTTGGCCTCCCGGCTCAGGAGCGCAAGGCGCGCGCCAAAGAGCTTCTCGAGCTAACGGGTATGACCAAGGCCGCGCGGCGCCGCATCGGCGGCTACTCCGGAGGGATGCGCCACCGGCTGGGCATCGCCCAGGCCACGATGAACCGGCCTGCCGTGCTCTTGCTCGACGAGCCGGTCAGCTCCCTCGACCCTGTCGGCCGGAAAGAACTGCTCGAGCTGATCGACCGCCTGCGCGGCAGATGCACCGTGCTCATGTCCACCCACATCCTGGCCGATGTCGAGCGTGTCTGCGACACGGTGGGCATTATCGACCAAGGGAGGTTGGTGATCCAGGCTCCCCAGCAGGAGCTGCTGGAGCGGTACTCCTCTCCCGTCTTCCTGGTCGAGACCGAAGCCGAGTTTGTCCCGTCGCTCCACGCCTGGGCCGAAGGGCTGCGAGCAGTCCCCTGGGTCTCCTCCGTCGCTCTACAGGCACAGTCGGTACGCATCCTGGTTCGGGACCTCGCGACAGCCAAGCGCGAGCTGGCCCCCTCGGCCCTGCGGGCCGGTGTGATCTTTACCCGGTATGAGATGGGCGTGCCCTCGCTCGAGGAGGTCTTTATGCAGCTGGTGAGCGAAGGAGGCGAGTAGGATGCTCTTCTGGATTGCCCTGCGCAAGGAGCTTCTCGAGCAGTGGCGCACACACCGGATGCTCATCGTGGCAGCGGTCCTGCTGCTGTTCGGGATGGCGTCTCCCCTCTTGGCCAAGTACTTGCCCGAGCTTCTCAAAGCGGCCATCCCTGCAGAGCAGGCCGAGGGGCTGCTGGGCCTGATCCCCACTGCGACTGCCGGCGACTCAGCCGACCAGTACGTCAAGAACACCGTGCAGTTCGGTGTCCTGCTGGCCCTCCTGATGGCAATGGGGACGGTGGCAGTGGAAAAGGACAGGGGGACGGCGGCGCTCATGCTGGTCAAGCCGCTCCCCCGTTGGGCCTTCCTGCTCGCCAAGTTCGCTGCCCTTGGCATCACCTTCGCCGGCGGCATCGTCCTGGCTGGGTTGGCCTCCTACCTCTACACGGTGCTGCTCTTTGGCGCCGTCAGCGCCTCGGCCTGGCTGGCCATGAACGCCCTGATCCTTCTGTGCCTCCTGGTCTACGTTGCGTTGACACTCCTGTGCAGCACACTCACCCGCTCGCAGGTTGTGGCCGCCGGCCTGGCCTTCGGCGTGCTGATCCTGCTCGCCCTTCTCAGTGCGCTGCCCAAGGTTGGTGACTATGTGCCCACTCACCTCGCCAATTGGGGCGTCGCCCTGGTACGGGGCACGGGTGCGGCGGCCTGGCCGGCGGTGTGGGCAAGCCTGGGCCTGATCGCCGCAGCCCTGGTGGGCGCATGGCTGGTGTTTGAGAGACAGGAGCTGTAAAAACCGAACAGCTTTGGGGGCAAGAGGCGTCGGGCCCTGAGGCGTTCATGAGCTCCGCCGCCCCAAGGACTCCGATTCAACAAAGAGGAGACCGTGACCAAGATCCGTTCAGTGACTCGCCTCATCGACCCGCAGCCCGTACTGGAGGGCGCCGGCGTGCGCCTGAAACGCTCCATAGCCACCCGCACGCTCGACTACCTGGATCCCTTCCTGCTTCTCGACCACTTTGGTTCGGACAGGCCGGAGGATTACCTGGCCGGGTTCCCCATGCACCCCCACCGGGGAATTGAGACCGTGACCTACATGCTCGCCGGCCGGGTGTTTCACCGCGATAGTCTGGGCAACTCGGGCAGCATCCAGGCGGGAGACGTGCAGTGGATGACGGCCGGTGGCGGGATCATGCACGAGGAGATGCCGCAGCCGGTCGCGGGCAAGATGTACGGCTTCCAGCTCTGGGTGAACCTGCCGGCCCGCCACAAGATGATGCGGCCGCGCTACCAGGAGATCGCCTCCGCGCAAATCCCAGAGGTGCTCCGGCCCGACGGAACGCGAGTCCGCGTAATCGCCGGGGTCGTCGACGGCGTTCAGGGTGCCGTACGCGATATCGTTGCCGATCCCACCTACCTTGACGTCACGCTTCCGCCTTCGATCACCTTCACGCAGCCTGTCCCGAACGGCGACAGCGCCTTTGCCTACGTCTTTGAGGGACAGGGAGCCTTTGGCGCGGCACAGGCGGAACAGGTGCGCAGCACGCGCCTGGCCATCCTCGAAGGCGGTGATGTCATCGAGGTACGAACAGGGGACCAGCCGGTGCGCTTTCTGCTCGTCTCGGGAAAGCCGCTGGGCGAGCCAATCGCCCGCTATGGGCCCTTTGTCATGACGACCAGGGACGAGATTGAAGAGGCGCTTCGCGACCTGCGCAATGGTACGTTCGTCCGCTAAAGACGGCGACCGGTGGCATGGCAGTCCATGCCGCCGCCCACTCGCCCAGACGAAACCTGGAGGATTCCATCGCTACTCCACACCCGGAAGAAGAGCAGCCGTCCGACTATAGCCGCAAGTGGTACGTCCTGGCGGCAGTCTCCATGGGCATTTTTCTGTCGACGATCGACGGGAGTATCGTGAACGTCGCTCTGCCGACCCTGGTATCCGACCTTCACGCCGAGTTCAGCACCATCGAGTGGGTCGTGCTCGCCTACCTGCTGACCCTGGCGACCCTCCTGCTGAGCATCGGCCGCCTGGGCGACATGATCGGCAAAAAGCCGCTGTATGTCACCGGCTTCGCCGTCTTTACAGTCGGGTCGGTGCTGTGCGGGCTGGCGCCGACCGCCCACTGGCTGATCGGCTTCCGCGTGCTGCAGGCCATGGGTGGCTCCATGATCCTGGCACTGGGGATGGCGATCGTCACCGAGTCCTTCCCGCCGAGCGAGCGGGGCCGGGCATTGGGCCTCACAGGCACAATGGTCTCGGTCGGCGTTGTGGTAGGCCCGACACTAGGCGGGCTGCTGCTCGGGGCGCTGTCTTGGCACTGGATCTTTTTCGTGAACCTACCGGTGGGCATCGTCGGGACGCTGATGGCGGTGCGCTTCCTGCCAGCATCCCGGCCCAAGGGACAGCAGCGGTTTGACCCGTTGGGGGCCGGCGTGCTCTTTACCGGCCTGCTCGCCCTGCTGGCAGGACTCACGACCGGCGGGGATCACGGCTTTGGAAGCACGAGGGTCGTGCTTCTGCTCGCAGCTGCAGCCGTGCTGCTGGCGCTCTTTGTCTTGATCGAGCGGCGCGTAAGCCAACCCATCATCGACCTGTGCCTCTTTCGCAACAAGCTCTTTACCGTCAACCTGGTCTCGGGCCTCACCACCTTTATCTGCATGAGCGGCACGATCATCCTGATACCCTTTTTCCTGCAGGGCGTCCTGGGCTTTAGCGCGCAGCGGACCGGGCTGCTCATGGCCGCGGTGCCGGCGGCGATGGGGTTTGTGGCACCGGTCTCGGGCGCGCTCTCCGACCGGCTGGGCCCAAGGCCGATCACAGTCGTCGGTCTGGCCAGCATGGCACTGGGTTTCCTCGCCATGACGACGGTCAATGCCCAGATGGGCACGATGGGCTACATCCTGCGCTTTCTGCCGGTGGGGCTGGGGATGGGCATTTTTCAGTCGCCCAACAACAGCGCCATCATGGGGGCCGTCCCGCGCGCACGACTGGGCGTGGCCTCTGGGCTGTTGACGATGACACGCACGCTGGGCCAGACGACAGGCATCGCGGTGATGGGTGCGATCTGGTCGAGCCGTGTGTTCTATCACAGTGGGGCGGTTCTGCCCGCAGGGGCGACGGCGGCACCGGCTGCGGCACAGGTAGCCGGCCTGCAGGACACCTTCCACCTGATGATCGGGCTGCTCTGTGCGGGGCTTGCCCTCAGCATCTGGGGGTTGGTGCAGGAGCGGCGGGCCGAATCGCCGAAGGGACTGCGCGTGCCCGAGCTGCGCTGAGTCAGGGCTCAGCACAGGAGCCGGCTCCGATTCCCTGGCCGGACACTGGGGGCTCGAAATGCCGGGCAGAGCCGGCGCGCGCTACCGCCTCAGGTGGAACGGCACGTCAATAATCGCCCGCTGGTAACCGAAGCGCCGGCGGCGGTAGAGGAGCGCCGCCCTGATCTGCCAGGTGGTTTGGTTGTGCAGCAGCGCCTGCCAGCGGTGGGCCGGCACAAACTCGGGTAGGATGACCGTCGCCTGCCGCCCGTCGTTGTGCTCCTGGTCGGTCTCGTCCAGGAACGCCAGCAGTGGCCCGATGATCGACCGGTAGGGCGACGGCCGTATCGCCAGCGGCACGCCGGGCCACCAATCCTCCCACCGCTCCCGCATCCGGTCCCCTGCCCCCGGCTCCAGCTCGATGTACAGCGCTGTCACATCGTCCGTGATGGAGCGGGCGTAGGCGATCGCATCCACGATGCCACGGTGCACGCCGGAAATGGGCACGACCACCCGGGGCCGGGCGAAGGGCTTGAGCGATGGCGGCAGCCCGGCCAGCGACAACTGGTCCGAAACCCCCTGGTAGTGGGACCGAACCTGCAGGAAAGCCAGAACCAGGATCGGAATCAGCGCCAGGCTGATCCACGCCCCCTCGGCGAACTTGGTCACGCCGATGATCGTAGCGGCTACTCCGGTGGAAAGCGTGCCGAGAAGGTTGATGGCGGCCTTGAGCCACCATCCCCGCCCCCGGGCCTTCACCCAGTGGCGGACCATGCCCGCCTGCGAGAGTGTAAAAGCCAGGAACACGCCGACGGCGAAGAGGGGCACCAGCGAATGACTGTCACCTCCGAAGAGGACAATCAGAGCAGCCGTGGCCAGGGCGAGAAGCACTATGCCGTTGTTGAAAACCAGCCTGTCACCCAGGCTCGTGAGTTGGCGGGGGACAAAGCCATCGGCCGCCAGGATGGCAGCCAGGCGGGGAAAGCCGGCAAAGCTCGTGTTGGCAGCGACGGCGAGCACGAGCATAGTGCTCACCTGCACCACGACGTACAGCGGCCCGGCTCCCAGGAGGCGGCCTGCCAGCGCAGAGAGGATGGTTTCCTGGGGATTGGCCGTCACCCCAAACGCCGAGGTCAGGCCGATGCTGCCCACGAAAAGGACGGCCATCAGCAGCGCCATGACCAGGAGCGTGCGCCCCGCGTTGTGCGCTTCCGGGGGACGAAACGAGGGAACACCGTTGCTGATCGCCTCGATGCCGGTGAGGGCGGTACAGCCTGCCGAAAAGGTCCTGAGCAGGAGTAGGAGAGTCACAGTCTGCGTGACGGGCACCGGCGCGGGGCCGGGGCTGGCAGGCCCCCCCAGGATCAAACGCACCAGCCCGTACCCTAGCAGTGGCAAGTAGACTATCAGGAAGAGATAGACCGGGATTGCCATCACCGTGCCCGTCTCTCGCAACCCGCGCAGGTTGAGAAGAGCAATCACCGCCAGGATCGCCAGGGCAACGATCACCCGGTGCGGCCACAGCTCCGGGAAGGCGGACGCCATAGCCTCCACGCCCGCCGTGAGGCTCACGGCCGCCGTCAAGAGATAGCCCACCAGGAGTGCCGCAGCCGCGACGAGGCCGGGCGTGCGTCCCAGGTTCGCTTTGGCCACCGCGTAGGAGCCGCCGCCCGACGGGTAGGCGTGGATGGTCTGGAAGTAGGAGAGGGCGACCACGACCAGAAGCCCGGTGATGGCCAGCCCGATGGGAAACGAAAGCGAGAGCGCCGCGCTGCCGGCAACGACCAGCCCCAGATAGATCTCCTGGTTGGCGTAGGCGATGGAGGAGAGGGCATCGGGGGAGAAGGCAGCCAGCGCCCGGGTTTTGTTTAGTCTCTTCTCGCCGATCTGGTAGGTGGGCAGCGGGGAGCCAAGGAGGACCTGCTTGACCCGGTTGGCCATGAGGCCGTTCTCCCTTCAGTACCGGATCACGCCCCGGTTGGTTCCACGTCAACTTGGGAGAGGGTGCGGGCCTGTACCCCCTGCGCTGCAACCCATGCCAGGGCCTGGGCGACCTGCCCCTTGTCCCCATGCAGCATCACAATGAGGTAGCCACCCCGCGAGGAGACCTGCGCCTCCAGGATGTTGGTGAGTAGATCGAACTGGCGCACCAGGTCGTGGATCAGAGGCCGATTCAGCAGGGATCCCGGGTAGTCCAACCGCACGGTCGTGGCGACAGGCATGGTTCCTCCAGTGCTGTCCGTCTGCCGGCCGCGACCTGCCGGTAGCGGGCATGGGATGCCGGGGCCATTCTAGCACCGCGGCCCAGCCGTGTCAAGACAAGAGCTCCAGTGGCTGGAGGGAACAGGCGGACACGCCTGTTGTAGGGGTACTGCCGGTGTGGTATCATTCGCTCCGCCAGGACGAATCAAGTGGTCATGACCAACGCCTTGCGGAGAGGAGCGGGTGGGGCTATGAGTCGGGAGGTCAGGGTGAGCTTTCTTTCAGGGCTTGAGCTCAGTCGTCGCTTCTACTGGGAGGCCGTCCGCCCTCTCCTGGACCAGCACTTTCCTGGTGTGCCCCACGCCGCAGCCCTCCTCGGCCCAGGAAGCGAGGTGCTCGGCTTCGACACCACGCTCTCGATGGATCACGATTGGTTCCCCCGCGTGCAGCTCTTCTTGCGGGTGCAGGACGCGGGCCTGGAAGCACGCATCGGGCAAGTGCTGGCCGACGGCCTGCCGCACCGCTTCCTCGAGCTCCCCGTCGATGCCGTCCCATACGCTCCCGAGCCAGAGACTCGCCTCATGGCTTTGCGCACAAGTGGGCCTGTACAGCATGGCGTTGTCGCGCTGACGGTCCGCGCTGCCAGCCGGCGATGGCTCAACTGGGAGCCAGACCGGGACCCGGAGCCGGCCGACTGGCTCACCTTTCCCTCTCAAGTCCTGCGCTCGGTGACCGGCGGTGCCGTACATCACGATGAAGTAGGGGAGCTGACCGCTTTCCGTAGCCGATTGGCCTGGTACCCACACGATGTGTGGCTGTACGTGTTGGCTTCTGGCTGGAGGCGCATCGCGCAGGAGGAGCACCTGATGCCGCGTGCCGGGCACGCTGGCGACGAAGTGGGCTCAGCCATCATAGCCGCGCGGCTGGTTCGGGACTGCATGCGCCTCTGCTTCTTGATCGAGCGGCGCTATGCGCCCTATCCCAAGTGGTTAGGCACAGCATTTGGGCAGCTCTCCTGTGCAGGCGAGTTGTCGCCGCATCTGTGGCGGGCGCTGCAGGCGCCCACCTGGCAGGCGCGCGAAAAGGCGCTCTGCGAGGCCTACGAGCACCTTGCGCGGTTGCACAACGGTCTGAACATCACGGAACCATTGCCCACCCCAGTCTCTGGCTACTACTCGCGCCCCTTCCAGGTCATCCATGCAGACCGGTTCGCAACAGCCCTGCTGGACCAGATCACGGACCCGATCGTGCGGCAGATTGCGAACCGCGGTCTGATCGGCAGTGTCGACCAATTCAGCGACAGCACCGACCTGCGATCGTATGAGGCCTGGCGCCCGCGGCTGCGAGCGCTCTATGAAGGGGGCAGTCCACCAAATGCCGGAGAATAGGTCAGCGCATGCTTGAGCCAGAGACGGGGCGCTTCGAGGTCGTGGTCGAAGAGGGTGTTCCCCGCGGAGATCTGTACGAGCTGGAACAGATGATCTACCATCACGTCGTCGATCGCTGGACCGGTCAGACCGTGCTGACCTTCGTGGGCAAGCTGGAAGCAAGCCTCTCGACCGAGGCAGGGCTATGGGACGGCTATCACCTGTCGGGCGTACGAGGGGTCTGCATCGCAGAAGATGGGCGGTCGGCGCTCGTACGCCACGGGGACGGCCGGGAGGAGAGGGTACCGCTCACCGAGTAGCTGGCGGAGTTGAGCTTGGCGGATGCGAGCCCATGCGCCCGCATCCGCCAAGCCTTGAATCCTACTTCGCTTGTCCAGCCACGGCAGAGTACGCATCCGCCATTGCCTGGTAGCGCGCCGTGCTCGCCGCAGCCGACGCTTCGTACCGGGCCAGGTAGTGCGCACCCAGCGCAGCCCACCGGGCCGAGTCTGCCGTTCCCTCCGCCGCGCTCACCCTGTAGCTCTCACCCAGCGCTGCCCACCGCGCCGAGGCGGCCTCGGCCCCTACCGCCACATTGGCCTCGTATGCCTGCCCCCGCGCGCTCCACCGGGCCGAGTCCGCCGTTCCCTTCGCCGCGCTCACCGTGTAGCCCTCGCCCAGCGCTACCCACCGCGCCGAGGCGGCCTCGGCCCCCACCGCCACATTGGCCTCGTATGCCTGCCCCCGCGCGCTCCACCGCGCCGAGTCTGCCGTTCCCTTCGCCGTGCTCACCCTATAGCCCTCGCCCAGCGCTGCCCACCGCGCCGAGGCGGCCTCGGCCCCCACCGCCAGCCTGGACAGGTACGCCTCTCCCACTGCACTCCACCGCCCGGCGTCCACCGCGGCCACGCCTGCATAGTCGTGAGTGTACCGCTCGCCTATCGCCACCCACCGAGCCGTGCTCGCCTCCGCTCCTGCCGCAACCCCCGTCACCACGGCCGGATGAACACCCACCGTCGTCAGGTAGACGCCCGCTACCACCAGCGCCACAACCGCCGCGCCCAGCACCACCAGCGCCACACGCTTCAGCACCTGGCTCTCGCCCTTCCCACCGCTCCACACCATCTTGATTGCACTTGCCTTGTGAGTCATTTCGTCCTCCCTTTCGTTATCTGCTTCCTGACTGACTACCAGTCCTTCTCTCAACACTCCACTTGGTCTTTACGACCTCACTCTACCAAGACTCCGTTGCAGAACCGTCCCAGAAAGCGTTGCAACTCGCCTGCCACATCCGAATTCCGTTGACTTCCCGTCCGCTTTGCGGTATACTCGTCCCTAGGGAGGTGTCGAGGTGCCCCGCCTGGCCGTCTTTCTCCTGGGTCCGCCCCGCCTCGAGCTCGACGACGAGGTCGTCCAGCTGGACAGGCGCAAGGCGCTCGCGCTCCTCGCTTACCTCGCCGTCACCGGCCAGAGCCACCGCCGTGACTCTCTCGTCAACCTTCTGTGGCCCGACCTGGACGGCCCTTCCGGTCGCGCTGCCCTCCGGCGTACCCTTCATGCCCTGAGCTCGGCCCTGGGTGCTGCCTGGCTCGATGCCGGCCGTGAGGAAATCTGCCTCAACATCGGCTCCCCGGCACCCTCCAGGCTGTCTCTGTGGGTCGACGTCATCGACTTCCATCACCACCTGGCTGCCTGCGCGACCCACGGGCACCCGCCCACGCAGGTCTGTCCGTCCTGCGTCGCCCCCCTCGCCGAGGCCGTCGCGCTCACCTGCGGCGAATTCCTCAGCGGCTTCGGCCTCAAGGATAGCTTCAACTTCGACGACTGGCAGCTCTTCCAGGCTGAGGCACTCCGCCGCGACCTCCTCGAGGCCCTGGACCGGCTGGTGCACTGGCATTCCGCCCAGCGCGAGTTCGAGCCCGCCCTCGCGTACGCCAGGCGGCGCCTGGCCCTCGACCCACTCGACGAGCAGGCCCACCAGCAGCTCATGCGCCTCTTCGCCTGGTCTGGCCGCCGTTCGGCTGCTCTGCACCAATTCGATGACTGTACTGAGGTCCTCAGAGACCAGCTGGGCGTGCCGCCTCAGGATGAGACCCGCCGCCTCCACCACGAGATCCAGGCCGGACGGCCGCCGCCCCTCCCCTCCACCGCCGACGCCGCAGCCGCGCCTGCCTCCCTCTCCAAGCCAGGCCAGGAGGTCGAACGCCCCGTCTTCGTCGCCCGCGAGCGCGAGCTGGCTCAGCTCGATGGGTTCCTGGAGCTGGCGCTGGCAGGACAGGGACGCGTCGCCTTCGTCACCGGCGAGGCCGGAAGCGGCAAGACCGCCCTTATCCAGGCGTTCGCTTCGCGCGCTCAGGCTGCTCACCCCGACCTGGTGGTTGCGGGCGGGCGCGGCAATGCACACACCGGGTCCGGAGACCCCTACCTTCCCTTCCGCGAGATTCTCTGCCTTCTCACGGGCGATGTCGCAGCCCAGCAGGCAGCCAGAGTCATGACCAGAGAACAGGCGGAGCGCCTCCGGCGCCTGATGCCTCTGGCCGTTCACGCCCTCGTCAAAGCTGGGCCCGACCTCATCGATCTCTTTGTGGCCGGCGAGGCACTCCTGGAGCGCAGCCGGATGGTAAAGCCCTGGCCGGCCGAGGTGGTTCCGCTCTCGCGCCTGGAGGAGCAGACGGCACGCAGGCTCGATCCCACGAGTGCGATCCGTATGCAGCAGAGTGCGCTGTTCGAGCAATATGCCCGGGTTCTGCACGAACTCGCCGCCAGCCACCCACTGCTCGTGGCCTTGGACGATCTGCAGTGGGCCGACGGAGGCTCGCTCAGCTTGCTGTTCCACCTGGGGAGGCGATTGGGGGGCAGCAGAATCCTGTTGATCGGCGCCTACCGGCCTGCAGAAGTAGCCCTGGGGCGGCCGTTGACCGCATCGGCGCCGCCGTCCGCCGATGAAGAGACAGACGATACGCGAGGCCGGCATCCCCTGGAGTCCATAGTCAACGAGCTCAAGCGCACCTTCGGCCCGATCGAGATAGACCTTGAGCAGGGTGAGGGCAGGCGATTCGTCGACGCGTTCCTTGACAGCGAGCCCAACCACCTGGGTGGCGACTTCCGCAGGGCACTTTGCGACCATACCCTGGGGCACCCCCTCTTTACCGTCGAGCTCCTGCGCGGCATGCAGGAGCGGGGGGATTTGGCCCGCGACGCCGGAGGGGCCTGGGTGGAGGGTTCGGCGCTGGACTGGGAAACCCTGCCGGCACGGGTGGAAGCGGTGATCGCGGAGAGAATCGGCCGCCTGCCACATAGGCTACGCCGGCTTCTGAGCGTAGCCAGTGCGGAGGGTGAGACATTCACGGCCGAGGTCGTGGCTCAGGTGCTGGCGGCTGGTGAACAAGAGGTGATCCAGTCGCTGAGCGCAGCATTGGACCGGCGCCATCGCCTCGTGAGCACGCGGGGTGTGGTGCGGGCGGGCAGCCAACGGCTGTCGCAGTACCGCTTCCGGCACATCCTGTATCAGAGGTACCTGTACGGCACCCTGGATGAAGTAGAACGAGTTCATCTCCACGAGCAGATCGGAGCGACCCTGGAGGGGCTCTATGCCGGCCAGGACAGCGCGCCGATTGCCATTCAGCTGGCACGCCACTTCCAGGAGGCAGGCATCGTCGAGAAGGCGGTCCGATATCTTCACCAGGCGGGCATGAGGGCCGTGCAGATGTCGGCCTATCAGGAAGGGCTTGCGCACGTCTTTCGAGCGCTGTCGCTGTTGGCGACGCAGCCTGAATCTCCTGAGCGTGACCGCAAGGAGCTGGAGCTGCGGCTGGTTCAGATCGTTGCCATCCAGGGAGTCAGGGGCACTCAGTCCCCCGAAATGAGAGACGCCTGCGTCCGCGCCCGCGAGCTCTGCCTGGCGCAAGGCGAGACGTCGCGTCTGTGCGAGGTTCTGGGCAACCTGTCCTTGCATCACTTTACGCGCGCAGAGCACCAGGCGGCGCGGGAGTTTGGAGAGCAGTCGCTCCGCGTGGCACGGGGATTGAATGACTCGTTTGCCGAAGCCTTGGGCTGCTGGTCTCTCGGCGTCGTTCTGTTCTCTCTCGGCGACTTTGAGGCGGCCCAAGCACACCTCGAGCGAACGATCGCCTTCTATGTCCCCGAGGAGCACCACCGCCTCTTCCTGCACGTGCTTGGATCGGATGCGGGAGTGAGCGCCATGGCGTACTCTGCCTGCGCCCTGTGGTGCCTGGGCTACCCAGACCAGGCACTGCGGCGCAGCCGTGAGGCGTTGGCCCTGGGCCGCCAGCTGGACCACGCCTTCACCCTGGCCGACGTCCTTACCTATGGATGCTGCTTGTTCAGCCGCATGCGCAGGGACACGGAGGAGCTCAGGGATAGAGGGGAAGAGCTGGTGAGCTTGGCCAGGGATAGAGCGCCTGTCTGGAAGGGGACGGGAGAGGGCTACCTGGGCGAGGCGCTGGTGCGCCAGGGACACGTGCAGGATGGGATGGCGCTGCTGCGTGAGAGCATGGCGATTCTTCAGTCCAGGGAGGTACGGATTGACCTGCCGATCGTGCTGGCATCGCTGGCCGAGGCACAGGCGAGGGCACTTCGGCCAGAGGAAGGGCTGGTCACCCTATCGCAGGCACTGGCCCTGGTGGCTCGTACAGACGAGCGACACCACGAGGCGGAGCTTCACCGGCTGCGCGCCGAGCTTCTGCTGATGTGCGACGACGTGGCAGAAGCGGAAGCCAGCCTGCTCCAGGCCATCGAGGTCGCTAGTCGTCAGTCCGCCAGGTCGTGGGAGCTGCGGGCAGCGACGAGTTTGGCAAGGCTTTGGCAGGCGCAGGGCAGGGTGGACGAGGCGCGTCGTCTGCTTTCCGATATCTACTGCTGGTTCACGGAGGGCTTCGACACCCCCAGCCTGCAGGAGGCGAGGGCGCTGCTCGAAGAGCTGGGGTGAGACGTGCCACCCGGCCCCTGCTGGGCGGCCGGGCGAGACGGGTCTCTCCAAACCTGTCATTCCGAGGGTGCGCCGCACCACACAGGACCAGGCTGTGCCAGGCCCTCCCGCCACGGGGATTTGACAGCCCTCTGCACTCCCCATATACTTTGCCGGCTAGTATTCAGCCGCCTAAGGATTTGAGCGGCTCGGAGCAGGGTCATATGGAGCATCCAACGGAATCGCTCGAGGTACTCTTTGCCCAGATTTGCCGGCTCAAGCATTCGCGCGTGCAGAACCTGCTGGAAGCACTGGGCCTGTACGAGGGCCAGCCCGCACTCCTGCGCAGCCTGTGGGAGGAGGAAGGGCTGACTCACACGGAGCTGGCGCGCAGCCTGCACATCCGTCCGGCGACGGTCACCAAGATGATCCAGCGGATGGAGAAGAGCGGTTTTGTTGAGAAGAGACCCGACCCGGCGGACCAGCGTCTCTCGCGCGTCTACCTGACCTCGTCCGGGCGCTCGGTCCAGGAAGCTGTGCGCCGCGTGTGGCACACCCTGGAGGCGGAGGCGTTTGCCGGCTTCTCCGGCGAGGAGCGGGCGGTGCTTCAGCGCCTTTTCCGGCAGATTCGCGAGAATCTGCGTTTGGCGAGCGCCCCCCGCTAGGACGAAACACACCCACCGAACTCGGAGGACCTTTGAAGACACTTGCGTTTGCGTTCCGCTGCGCCCGGCGCTACGTCCGGCCGCTCGCCATCACCGTGGTAAGCATGCTGCTGCTCGTCGCGGTGCAGCTGTACGCTCCGCAGCTCGTCAAGAACATGATCGCCCGCGTCACCGATCCTGCCGCCGAGGCCGGAGCGGTGCAGTATGTGGGGCGGCTGGCACTGATCGCGCTGCTCATCTACCTCGTCCGGGGTGTGCTCAGCTTCTTCCGGAGCTACATGGCACACGTCGCCGGCTGGAACGTCGTCGCGGACATCCGCTCGGACATCTACAAGCACCTCCAGCGCTTGTCACTGCGCTTCTACGAGGACAAGCAGACCGGCCAGCTGATGTCCCGCACTGTGAACGACTCGGAGCTGCTGGAGCAGCTGATCGCCCACGCCGTGCCGGACCTCCTGGTGAACGTGCTCATGCTGATCGGCGTGACGGCCGTCCTCTTCAGCATGAGCTGGCAGCTCACGCTGCTCAGCATGATCCCCATCCCGTTCATCGTTCTGGCGACGCAGGGCATCTCCCGCTATGTCCGGCCCGCCTTCCGGCAGCGGCAGGTAGAGCTGGGCAAGCTCAACGCTGTTCTGAACGACAACCTATCTGGTATCCGCGAGATCAAGGCCTTCACCGCGGAAGAGGCTGAGGCCGCCCACATCTGGGACCACATCGTCAACTACCGCGACTCGCTCCTGCGCGCGCTCAGGCTGATGGCTACCTTCCACCCCTTTGTCGAGTTTGCCTCCTCGCTGGGCACCATCGTGCTCATTTACTTTGGGGGACGCCTCGTGCTAAACCGGGCGCTGGGGATCTCCGACCTGGTTGCCTTCTTCCTCTACCTGGAGATGCTCTACCAGCCCGTGCGTGCCCTGAGCGGGGTGTGGGAAAGCGTCCAGCAGGCCCTCGCCGGCGCGGAGCGCGTGAACGAGCTTCTCGAGGAGCAGCCAGACATGGTCGAAAAGCCCGACGCGGTCCGTCTCTCCGGACGCGCGCAGGGCGCGATTTCGTTCCGCAACGTGAGTTTTCACTACATAGAGGGCGAGAAGGTCCTCGACTCCATCGACCTCGATGTTGCGCCCGGCAGTGTCGTGGCGCTTGTCGGACCGACCGGGGTGGGCAAGACAACGCTCGCCAGCCTGATCCCGCGCTTCTACGATGTCTGCGAGGGGGCCATCACGCTCGACGGCTACGACGTGCGCGACCTGACGCTCAAGAGCCTGCGACAGCAGGTCTCGATTGTGCTTCAGGATGTCTTTCTCTTCAACGGCTCGGTGCGCGACAACATCCTCTTTGGCAAGCCTGGTGCCGGCGAGCAAGAGATGCTGCGTGCGTCTATGATCGCCAACGCCCACGAGTTCATCGAGCGCCTTCCCGAAGGATACGACACGATGATCGGCGAGCGCGGCGTCAAGCTGTCAGGCGGGCAGAGACAGCGCCTCTCTATCGCCCGCGCTGTGCTCAAGGACGCACCCGTGCTCATCCTCGACGAGGCGACCTCGTCGGTGGACGCCGAGACCGAAATGCTCATTCAGCAAGCCCTGGAGCGGCTGATGGTCGGCAAGACCACCGTGATCATTGCGCACCGCCTGTCGACGATCCGCAGCGCTGACAAGATCGTCGTGCTGGAGGGCAGCCGGATCGTCGAGGAGGGCACCCACGAGGAGCTCCTGGCACGGCGAGGCCTCTATGCCCGGCTCAACGCCGTGCAGCTCGACGACGAGCCCAGATGGAGAATGGTCCGCGAGCAGCGGCACGAGAGGATGATGGCATGATCGGAGGAACCATGGAACCCACCACCGCCGTGAGGTTTGCCGAGCTGGTACAGGAGGCTTGGGAGGCGCACCTTCGCCAGGACCCCCTCTTCGCCACCTACTGCGGGGATCACCGCTACGACGACCGTTTGCCAGATGCCACTCCGGAGGGAAGCAACCGGTGGCTGGACTATCTGCGCGATGTGCGCCGGCGCCTGGCCTCGTTCGATGCCTCCTCGCTTGCCCAGCCCGATCAGCTGAACTCCCGCATACTGGTCCGACTACTTGACAACGAGATCGGCGAGCTCGAATTCCAGGCTTATCGCCTGCCCATCTCGCGGGCGGGTGGTTTCCACCTCGAGCTGTGCGAGACGATGCCGCAGATCATGCCCTTCGACTCGGTCGCCGGCTACGAGAACTACCTGGCCCGGCTGGCTGAATTCCCGCGCTACGTCGGCGAGCAGGTCGAGGTCATGCGCAATGGGCTGGTTCTTGGCTTCCGGCCGGCTCGCCCCACCCTAGAAGGCCTGGGCGATACTTTGCGCCAGCAGGTTGTGATCGACCCAGACACGAGCCTGTTGTATGCACCCTTCACACGTATGCCGGGCCCGCTCAGCGGAGCAGAGCGCGACCGGCTCGCAGCGGAGGGCCGGCGGCTGCTCATGGGGCAGGTCATCCCCGCCCTCCAGGCACTTCTGCGCTTCGTGGAGGAGGAGTATCTGCCCGGCTCCCGAAGCGACATCGGGGCCAGCGGCCTGCCGCAAGGGCGCGAGTTCTACCGGCACCGGATCCACTACTTCACCTCTCTCGACCTGACTGCCGAACAGGTACACCAGACAGGATTGTCCGAAGTGGCCCGTATCCGGAGCGAGATGGAGGAGCTCATCGGGTCTCTGGGCTTCCGAGGCGACCTCCAGGCGTTCATCGGGTTCCTTAGGAGCGACCCGCGCTTCTACGTCGAGACGCCCGACGCCTTGCTCAAAGAGACGGCCCTTGTCCTGAAGCGGATGGACGGTGAGCTGCCGCGCCTCTTCAGGACGCTGCCGCGCACCCCCTACGGCATCCGCGCAATTCCGGAGGCCAGCGCTCCGGGCAACACGGCCGCCTACTACTTCCCGGCCTCCGGCGACGGGCACACCGCCGGCTTCTACTACGTCAACACCTATGACCTGAAGAGCCGTCCCCTGTACGAGATTGAAGCCCTCTCGCTGCATGAGGCGGTGCCGGGCCACCACCTCCAAATCGCCCTGCAGCAGGAGCTCGACATCCCAGCTTTCCGGCGCTTTCTCGGCTTCACCGAGTTCGTGGAAGGATGGGCGCTCTACTCAGAGCGGCTGGGGCTGGAGGTGGGCTTCTACCAGGATCCCTACAGCAACTTTGGACGGCTGAGCTATGAGATGTGGCGGGCCTGCCGGCTGGTGGTGGATACTGGCATGCATGCGCTCGGCTGGTCGCGGGAGCAGGCCATCGACTATATGGCAGCCAACACCTCGTCGACGCTGCTCAACATTGCCAACGAGGTCGACCGGTACATCGCCTGGCCGGGCCAGGCGCTGGCCTACAAGATTGGCGAGCTCAAGATCCGCGAGCTGCGTGCCCGCGCCGAGGATCGCTTGGGGGCGCGCTTTGACGTGCGCGAGTTCCACGACCTGGTGCTGGGATGCGGCGCCGTGCCGCTGGACGAGCTGGAGCGCATGGTGAGCGAGTGGATCGGGGCAGCATAGGCTGCTGCTTTCCCAAGCCCTCCGGTGTCTGAGATGCGAAAAGCCGCAGCGGCCTGCGCCGGACCCTGAACGACTATGAGCGAGTTCATCCCGGAAGCGCGAGCGGCCCGCGGCCCCGCGGCCCTTCTCCGAGCGCCATGGCTGCGCCTGGTGCTCGCCTTCTTTGCCGTGTACGTCATCTGGGGTTCCACCTACCTCGCCATCCGCTTTGCCATAGAGTCCATTCCGCCCTTCTTCATGGCAGCAGCGCGCAACCTGTTGGCCGGTGCGCTGCTCCTGGCATGGGCCTGGCTGCGCGGAGCGCCGATGCCACGCCGCATCCACTGGCGCGAGGCAGCAATCGTCGGCGGTTTTATGCTGCTGGGCGGAAACGGCGGAGTCACGTGGTCGGAACAGCAGGTGCCCTCGGGGCTGGTTGCCCTCTTGGTGGCAGCTACGCCGCTCTGGATGGTCCTCCTGGGCGCCATCCTCCCGGGCGGCACTCGCCCCAACCGGCGCACGCTCGCCGGCGTAGCCGTCGGCCTCGCCGGCGTTTGGTTGCTCGCCGGCACCGGCCGCGAGATTGGAGGCGCCAGGCTGAGTGCCTTCAGCGTGGCGGTCGTGCTCTTGGCCACTCTCTCGTGGGCTGCCGGTTCTCTCTACTCCCGGCGAGCCACGCTCCCAGCCGATCCGATACAGGGTACTGGGATGGAGATGCTGTCCGGGGGAGCCTTTCTCCTACTGGCCTCGGCGGCCGGCGGCGAGTGGGGCCAGATCGACCTATCGGCGGTGTCGCTGCGCTCCGGACTGGCACTGGCCTACCTGGTCGTCTTCGGCTCAATGGTGGCCTTCACAGCCTATCTCTGGCTGCTGCGCAATACGACCCCGACACGCGCGGCAACCTACGCCTACGTAAACCCGGTGGTCGCCGTACTGCTTGGATGGGCCTTGGCCGCCGAGCCGCTGGCTGCCCACACGCTCCTCGCCGCTGCCGTGATCCTCGGCGGGGTGGCGCTGATCACGACAGGTCAGCGGTAGAGATCCTCGTAGGTGATGTACTGCTCGTACACCCTCTGGAGGTAGATGCGCGACTGGGGGGCGGTCAGGATCTCGACAAATAGATCGAGGTCGTCGCCCGAGGTCTCGAGCCAGCGGATGGTGTTGCCGGGGCCACCGTGATAGGCTGCCAGCGCAATGAGGACCTGATCGTCAAAGCGCCCCATCTGGGCCGCCAGGTAAAAGGCACAGAAGCGGATGCTGACCGCAGGCCGGTACAGGTCATCGAGGCCAAAGTCTTCCATCCCCAGGCTTTTCGCGATTCCCTCTCCTGTGGCCGGCATCACCTGGCCCAGTCCCCGCGCACCTGCGTACGACTCCGCAGTCGGCTCAAAGAGGCTCTCCTGCCGGATGAGCGCTGCCAGCAGGAGCGGGTCGAGGTTCCTGGCTAGTGACTCCACCGACAGCAGATCGGCGTATAGCAGTGGATAGGCCAGGCGTTGCACCCACTCGGGCGCGTCCTGAACGACGCCGTTCGGCCACAGCCCGACCATCCGCGAGGCACAGCGCGCAGATAGGCCGTGCAACCCCAGCTCACGAAAGTCCATGGCGAGCTGTGCCAGCGCCACGGGGTCGCTCCAGGCAGCTGCGCGGGTGCCGTCGTACGCCGCCAGCGCCTCGCGCCTCATCCCCGCTACCAGCAGGACGCTGCCCTGCCGGTAATCCGTCCGGGAGGCCAGGCTCTCCGGCAGGTCGACCAGGACCGTGCCAGTCGGTACACTGGTCCAGCCGCGCAGCCAGGTCAGGATCGCGGCCTCGGCTTGCCCATCATCCCAGGCCGGCGCTTCGATCTCATCGAGCACCAGGCGGCTCCCAGTCAGGCTGGCTTGGCCGCGGATCTGCTGCACTCGCAGCCCATAGTACCCATGAGGATCCGCCTCCACGAGCCTATCCCAGCTGGCCTTGGCCACACTCTTGTTTCCCACTTTGCCCAGCCAGTAGAGGCAGGCACTGTAGTACGAGGAGGTTGGATACTTGTCGGCAAGCGCCTGCCAGGCCCTCTCCGCCTTGGTCCCCCCCGCTGACCGGTGGTGCGCAAGCCCTGCCCGCCACAGCGCTTCTGCCGAATACTCGTACGCCGGGAAACTGCCCTGCAGCTCCTCATAGAGGCCGGCCGCCAGTGCAAAGTCACCATCGCGCTCACGCAGCCTGGCCGCGCTCCACAAGGCCTCAGGTGCTAGCTTGTCCTCTGGAAAGTAGGCCGCCATATCCTGGTACGCCTTCACGGCCGCATCGTGTTCGCCGGCCGCGGCAAGCACCTCGCCCTTCTCAAGCCACGCCTCGGCCGCCCACGCGCCCTTGGGAAACCCCTTGATCAACAGGTCGAGGGTTTCCAGTGCGTCTGAGTACTGCTCCTGCGCCGCGTACACCAGCGACTTGAAGTAAAGAGCCTCTTCTGATTTCGGCGCCGGCTTGGCAGCCAGATAGCGATCAAAGGCGCTCAGAGCTGCCCCGTAGGCATCGGGGAAGTTGGCACCGGCATAATAGTCCACCAACCCACGCTGATAGTCGTCGACCGGCTGCTCGGCTTCCACCATCCGAATCAGCGACAGGTAGGCCGAGCCGGTGGCAGGATAGCGGCTGACTGCGCGCCGGTAGCGCTCATGGGCATCATCCGTGCGGCCCAGCACGGCCAGGGTCTCGCCGGCCATGTACTCCATCCTGGCGCGCGTCGCGTCTGTCCGCGCGATCTTCAGGACGGCCTCATACTCCGCAAGGGCCGCCTCCCAGTCTGGTAGCGCCAGGTAGACGGTTGCGATCGTCTCGCGGAGGGCCGCCTGCGCCGCCACATCCTTGGCAACGACCAGTGCCTTTTGATAGGCAGCCAGGGCCGCTTCCAGGTCACCGCCCTCTTGGTGGCAGTCGCCGATCCACTCGTATACCATCGCGCCCAGGAGCGGCTCGCCCTCAAGGCACGCCTCGTAGTGCACGATGGCTCGGGCGCACTGCCCTTGAGCAGCATACGCCCTTCCCGCAGCCAGGTGGGCAGCTGGAAGGCGCGCGTCATCGGGATACGCCGCGATAAACTCCTCCCACTTGGCTGCAGCAGAGCCCGAGTCGCCCTGTTGGGCGTAAAGCGCTGCGAGGTGGTATGCCGCATCGCGCATCTCATGGGCCGCCGACCCTTCCGCAAGGAGCGATTCCAGGCCGGCGATCGCCTCCTCGTAGTTGCCCCTTGACTGCTCGCTCAGCGCCGCCTCATACAGGGCGCCCGGTGGTAGGGTGGGTGAGGGCGTCGGGGTTGGCGTCGCCGTCAGTGTCGGAGTGGGAGTGTGGTGGGCAGTCGGCGAGCTGGACGGTGTGGGGGTAAGGGTCGCAGCGGCGGGACTGGCCGGTGTCAATGGCAGAGCCACCACCACGGTATCCTCAGGCGTCATGGAAGCCAGTGGCGCTGGCGTCGGCAGGAGCGTTCCCACACAGCCGGCCAGCGCCGCGCAGAGCAACGCCAACCAGACAAATCGAGTGCATACCCGGTAGAAGCGCATGCAGCCATTCTGCCCGCAAAGGGACGCTTTGTCAACCACCCCGGCGCGTGGCGACCGATGAGGACGGGACCGCTTCAGCCTCGCACGTGCGTCCATCGGAGACAGCGCGCCGCCGGCCTCGGTGGTAGTGGGCCTAGTGCTCGTTCCCGCCGCCGGCTGGGCGACTTGTGCCTGGCCTCGGACAGCCCCCACAGTGGTCTTGACTTGTCGTGTGCATTGTCCTATACTCCCGCAGCCCTCCGAAAGGGGTCGATTGGCGATGAGGAGTGCGACTAGACATCCGGGATTTCGCCTTGCGCTGTCGCTGTGCGCAGTCGGTCTGCTGGCCGGGCTCGCGGCGCCGCCCGTCGCACAGGCGGCGCCGGGTGTTAACCCGTGCTTGAAACCCGGCAACCTTGTGTACAACTGCAACTTTGGCAGCCTGGAGGGGTGGGGTCAGTTCGTCGTGGCCGGAACACCCGACTTCCGGTTGGCCCCGAGCGAGACCTGCAACGGCCCCGGCTGCGAAGTGCCGTCCTTATGGCTCATTTCGGACGGGCAGCCCTACACAGCCGGCGTGTACCAGCAAGTGTCCGTGACCCCGGGAACGGCCTACCTGGCCGATGTCGGATGGGCCGCCGTCAACGCTGCGGACATGGAACGCCGGCTTGGGCTAGACCCGGCCGGCGGGACCGATCCCCTGGCACCCAGCGTGATCTGGGGACCCTCGGAGTCGGGCTTTGAGAAGTGGCCCGATCTCACCGTGAGCGCCATTGCCAGTGGTCCCACGATGACGCTGTTCATCTGGGTGGGCCATACCGTCAGCCATGGCGCCGACTCGGTCTTTTTTGACGTCCCCGGCCTGTGGCCAGATCCCGACCAGCCGACAGCCACCCCGACAGCCGTCCCGCCGACGGCCACGTCCACGCGCAGGCCCCGCACGTCGACGCCCACACCCCCACCGGCCACGAGCACTCTCTACCCCACTCCCTCGTCAACGCCGACCCCTGTGCCGCCCGACACCCCGACGCCTACCCAGACGCCGCCTCCGACGCCCACGGCCACCCACACTGCCTCCCCGACGCCTGCTGTGCCCACGTCCACGGCAGCGCCGATTTCCGTTGCCTACACCAGGGGACAAGCTGAGATCGGGGCCTTGGCGGAGGTCAGCTCAGCCCCGCCTGAGAGGTCCAAGCCCGCGGCGTCGGCGGCGCTGTACGTGGCCGTCGCAGCCGCAGCCGGCGCGCTTCTGGCAGCAGTCGGCGCCTGGTTCCTGTGGAAGCGCGAGCGCAGACGCAGTGAGTAGAGAGTCTAGCACCGACCAGGAGCAGGGCAGCAGAAGGGGATGGCGAGCCCTGCCCCGCAATGTGTGGGCGGTGAGCCTGACCAGCTTCTTCATGGACATCTCCAGCGAGATGGTCATCAATGTTCTGCCCCTTTTCCTGGCCAACGTGCTCGGCGTAAAGACGGCAGTCATCGGCATCATCGAGGGGCTGGCGGACGCGACGGCAAGCCTCCTCCAAATCGCCTCGGGCCCCCTCTCTGACCGCTTCAAGACCCGCAAGTGGCCGGCCGTCCTCGGATACTCCATCTCGGCACTGGCCAAGCCCTTCTTCTTCTTTGCCGCCGCGTGGCCGGCGATTGCAGGCGCCCGTTGGGCAGACCGGGTAGGCAAAGGAATCCGCACGGCGCCACGCGATGCGCTGGTCGCCGACTCCATCGGACCGGATCAGCGGGGTATGGCCTTTGGCTTCCATCGGGCCGCCGACACCGGTGGCGCCGTGCTGGGCCTCCTCATCGCCCTCCTGATCGTCTCGAGCCTGCAGCAGTCGGCGATGGATCTGAACAGGCACACGTTCCAGATCATTGTGCTCGCCAGCCTGCTGCCTGCCCTGCTTGCGGTCTTCTCACTCGCCCTTGGAGCCAGGGACGTGCCTGTTACTGGGCAGCGGCGCGTTCCCATCCGCTTTCGTGGTCTCGGTCATTCCTTCTTCACTTTCGTGGCCATCGTCGGAATCTTTACCTTGGGCAACTCGTCCGACGCCTTTCTGGTGCTCCGCGCGCAGGAGCGCGGCCTCAGTGTCCTCGGTGTGCTGGGCATGCTGGTCACCTTCAACCTGGTCTACAGCCTGATCTCTGCGCCGGCCGGCTCCTTGTCGGACAGGGTGGGCAGACGGCGGCTCTTGATCGGCGGTTGGTTTGCCTACGCCGCAATCTACGTGGGCTTTGCGCTGGCTGGGCGCGCCTGGCAGGTGTGGGCCCTGTATGCGCTGTATGGCATCTACTACGGCCTCGCCTACGGCACCGCCAAGGCCATGGTCGCCGACCTGGTGCCCGCCGAGCTGCGCGGGACTGCCTACGGCACATACAACGCCATCGTCGGCATCCTGGCCTTTCCGGCGTCTCTCATCGCCGGCCTGCTCTGGCAGGGCGCCGGCTCCTGGGATGGCTTCGGACCTTCAGCACCCTTCCTCTTTGGCGCGGCCATGGCGCTGGGTGCCGCCCTGCTCATGATGGCCTGGAGACCCAACAGACCGGGCGGCAGGTAGCCTGCCGGGCAGCCAAGCCTACGCTCGCCACGACGGTTGGGCCATTTGCAGATGGCCCCCGAGTGTGCTAGGATAGCCGCCGTCAATTGAACTGGACACTCATCCAGAGGGGTGGAGGGACCGGCCCGTCGAAGCCCCGGCAACCAGTTGGGAAACGAGGTGCCAATTCCGGCAGGTGAGCGAAGGCATCACCTGGAAGATGAGAGAGAAATGGACTGTTAGGGGCTCTCATCGCGAGAGCCCTCTTTTTGTCAGGGTGCAGAATGCGAACGATTGAATGGGGTGCCGGCGGCACCGTGCGCATGATCGACCAGCGGAAGCTGCCGCTGGAGGTCGCCGTCGTCGAGTGCAGAGACTACCGCGACGTGGCCCGCGCCATCCAGAACATGACGATCCGCGGTGCCCCGGCCATCGGAGCGGCCGCAGCCTTCGGATTGGCGCTGGCCGCCCGACAAAGCCGGGCAACCACGCCTGAGCACCTGTCCGGCGACCTCTCGGAGGCTGCCCACATCCTGGCTGCCACGCGGCCAACCGCGGTGAACCTCTTCTGGGCGATAGAACGGATGCTGAACAAGGCCCGCGCGCTGCGCGAACTGGCCGTGCCGGCACAGGTGGACGCGCTGGCCGCAGAGGCGCAGACCATAGCCGATGAGGACGTGGCGATCAACCGCCGCATGGGCGCGCATGGTGCCGAGCTGATCGAAGACGGCTTCCATATCCTGACCCACTGCAATGCCGGCGCGCTGGCTACAGTCGACTACGGCACGGCCCTCGCCGTCGTCCGGGCCGCCCACGAGCAGGGAAAGAGGATCCACGTCTGGGTGGACGAGACGCGCCCGCGCCTCCAGGGCGCCTCCCTGACGGCCTGGGAGCTCATGCGCGATGGAATCCCAATGACTCTGATCGCCGACAACGCTTCAGGCCACCTGATGCGGGCCGGCAGGGTGAATATCGTGCTGGTGGGCTCGGACCGCACTGTCGCCAACGGAGACGTGGCCAACAAAATAGGCACCTACAAGCTGGCAGTGGTCGCCCGCGAGAACGGCATCCCCTTCTACCCCGTCGTCCCGACCTCCACCATCGACCTCGCGACACCAACAGGGGACGACATTCCGATCGAGGAGCGAGACGCAAGTGAGGTGACCCATGTGCGCGGTCAGCAGATAGCCCCCGAGGGGGTCAAGGTGTACAACCCTGCCTTCGACGTCACGCCCCATCGCTATATCACCGGGATAATCACCGAGAACGGCATTGCCTATCCTCCTTTTGGCAAGAGCCTGCGCAGCCTCACCTCCTCCACGCCGCTGCGGGGAGCATGGAGGGAGCGAGTCCCATGAGCATCGTCATCACCGGCTCCGTGGCCTTCGACTACCTGATGTCCTTTCCGGGCCGTTTTCGCGAGCACCTGCTGCCTGACCAGCTCGAGCACGTCAGCCTCTCTTTCCTGGTCGATTCGATGCGCAAGCAGCGCGGCGGCTGCGCAGCCAATATCGCTTACAGCCTCGCCCTGCTGGGGGAGCGACCTACGGTCATGGCGACGGTTGGGCACGACTTTGCCGAGTACCGCAGCTGGCTGGAGAGCATGGGCGTCGATACCTCGGCCACTGTGGAGATCGGCGACGAGTTCACATCTTCCTTCTTTGTGAATACGGACCTGGAGAACAATCAGATCGCCAGCTTCTATATCGGCGCCATGGGCTGCGCTGATCGGCTCTCCTTCCACGACCTCATGCCTCGCCCTGAGCTCACAATCATCTCCCCGAACGCCCCGGCGGCCATGATCAAATACGCGCGCGAGTGCCAGGACCTGCGGATCCCCTACATCTACGACCCGAGCCAGCAGATCGTGCGCATGACAGGCGAGGAGCTCGTCGCTGGGGTGCGTGGAGCACGCATGCTGATCGTGAACGACTACGAGTTCGGGCTCATCCGCAACTGCACGGATCTGTCGGAAGGCGAGCTTCTGTCGCTCCCCCAGACCACGATCATCACTCGCGGGGCAGAAGGCTCCACCATCTACGACAAGGGAAAGGAGTTCTCAGTGCCTGTGGCCCCCCCTGAACGCATAGCCGAGCCCACCGGCGTCGGCGACGCTTACCGCGCAGGTGTCATCAAGGGCATGCGCCGCGGATATCCGTGGGAGGTTACCGGGCGGATCGGAGCACTGGCCGCCACGTACGTGCTGGAGCAATACGGCACCCAGAACCATCGCTATACGCCCGGCGCCTTTGCCGAGCGCTACCGGCAGGTCTTTGGGCCCAGGCCGGAGCTGGACGACCTCGTCCGGCCAACCTTGGGCTAGGCATGGGCCCGCTCATCCACCCGGGGACCTGCCGGGTGGACCTGGCCAAGCGGAGCGCCTCGCCCAAAGCAGTGAGCCTTATGCATCGTGCATTCTAGATTCTGTAGCTGAGGAGCGAAATCGTGACGCAAGAATTCGACGTCAAAGACCTGGGCCTGGCCGAAGCCGGCCAGCGCCGCGCCGAATGGGCAGACCAAGAGATGCCCGTTCTGCGCCTCATACGTGAGCGTTTCGAGCGGGAGAAGCCGCTTGCCGGCATCCGCGTCTCGGCCTGCCTGCACGTGACCACCGAAACGGTCGGCCTGATGCGCACCTTGAAGGCAGGGGGTGCCGAAATCCGTCTCTGTGCCAGCAATCCCTTGAGTACCCAAGACGATGCGGCCGCAGCCCTGGTCGCCAGGTATGGTGTCTCCGTATATGCGATCAAGGGCGAGAACCACGAGACCTATTACCGCCACATCCACCAGGCGGTCGACCACAGGCCGCATCTGACGATGGACGACGGGGCAGACACGGTGGGCGTGCTGCACAAGAACCGCACCGAGCTGCTCGAGGGCATCATCGGTGGAACCGAAGAGACCACCACCGGTGTGATCCGCCTGCGGGCCATGGCAGCCGACGGCGTATTGCGCTACCCGATCATCGCCGTCAACGATGCCACCACCAAGCACTTTTTCGACAACCGGTATGGCACCGGGCAAAGCACCATCGACGGCATCGTCCGCGCCACGAATGTGCTCCTTGCGGGCAAGACCTTGGTCGTGGGAGGCTACGGCTGGTGCAGCCGCGGCATCGCGATGCGCGCCAGGGGCATGGGCGCCATCGTGGTCGTCACCGAGGTAGATCCCCTGCGCGCCCTAGAGGCTGTCATGGATGGATTCCAGGTCATGCCCATGCTGAAGGCGGCCCCAATTGGCGACATTTTCGTGACCTCCACCGGCGACAAGGACGTCGTCGACCGCCATCACCTCGAGCTGATGAAGGATGGGGCCCTGCTCGCCAACTCCGGCCACTTCAACGTCGAGATCAACATCCCGGCGCTACGTGAGATGGCTGTGTCTGTCCACGAGCCGCGCCCCTTCGTCGAGCAGTTCACACTTGCCGACGGCCGGAAGATTTCTCTCCTGGGCGAGGGACGGCTCATCAACCTGGCAGCCGCCGAAGGGCATCCATCGGCCGTCATGGACATGAGCTTTGCCAACCAGGCTCTGTGCGCTGAGTACATGGTCTGCCACGCTCAAGAGCTCAAGAAGGCTGTCTACTCGGTGCCCGAAGCGATCGACAAGCAGATAGCCGCTCTCAAGCTCGCGGCCATGGGCATCGAGATTGACGTGCTCACCCCACAGCAGGCGCACTACCTGACTTCGTGGCAAGAAGGCACATAGCACACACACCGTGGAGTGACAGAGTGATGGAGTGATGGAGTAGATAGAGAGAGGACTATCGATAATGTCAATGACCACAACGTTCATGAGCTCGAAGCAGTTCTTCTTTACCTCCGAGTCGGTCACAGAAGGACACCCCGACAAGCTCTGTGACCAGATCTCTGATGCCGTCCTCGACGCAATCTTCAAGGACGACCCGATGGCCCGTGTCGCCTGCGAATGCTCGGCCACGACGGGCATGGTGCTCGTCTTTGGTGAGATCACGACCAATACCTATGTAGACATGAATGCGCTGGTCCGCGAAGTGGTCGAGGGGATCGGCTACACACGCGCCAAGTACGGTTTTGACGCAGAAACCTGCGGCGTGCTGGTCTCCCTGAAGGAGCAGAGCCTGGACATTTGGCAGGGCGTGGACAAGGCCCTGGAGGCCAGGCAGTGCGAGGCATCCGGGGATGCCGATTGCGAAGGCGCCGGAGACCAGGGGATGATGGTGGGGTTCGCCTGCACGGAGACACCGGAGCTGATGCCCCTCCCGATCATGCTTGCCCACAAGCTGTGCCGTCGGTTGGCGCAAGTGCGCAAGGAAGGTCTCCTTCCCTACCTCCGGCCCGACGGCAAGAGCCAGGTGACCGTCGAGTACGCGTACGGCAAGCCCAAGCGCGTGGACACCGTCGTCATCGCGGCCCAGCACTCGCCCGATGTCGACCAGGACAAGATTCGCGAGGATGTCATTCTGCGGGTCATCAAGTACGTTGTGCCGAACGGCCTGATCGACGCCCAGACCAAGATCTATGTCAACCCCACCGGCCGCTTCGTAACCGGCGGGCCTAAGGGCGACGCCGGCCTCACCGGCCGCAAGATCATCGTCGACACCTACGGCGGTATGGCCGGCCACGGCGGGGGATGTTTCTCAGGCAAGGATCCGACCAAGGTGGACCGCTCGGGCGCCTACTACGCGCGCTACGTGGCCAAGAACCTGGTCAAGGCGGGTCTGGCCGACCGGATCGAGATCCAGGTGAGCTACGCCATCGGCATCGCCCGCCCCATGTCGCTGGCCGTCGAGACCTTCGGCACGGGCAAAGTGCCCGACGAAGAGATCCTGGAGCTCATCCAGAAGCACTTTGACTTCCGGCCGGCATCGATCATCGGCCAGCTGGACCTTCGCCGCCCCATCTACCGCGCGACCGCGGCCTATGGCCACTTTGGGCGGGAGGACATCGACGCGCCGTGGGAGAAGACGGACAAGGCAGAGGCCCTGCGCCAGGACGCCGGGCTGTAGTTGCATCCTCCTGACGGGGTCCGGGATGCGGGCCCCGTCAGCGCCTTGGTCGCCGGCAAGGATCGCCGGCCCATCCGCCACCGCGGGCCGAGGCTGACTGGACAGGCACCCCCTGCAGGTGTATAATCGCCCAAGTGCTTCGAGGGAGAGGCCCCAACGAGACGCCGCCCACGGCCATAGGGCCGGGCGGGCCGCACCGGAATAGGTTGATCTGGCAGGCACCTCCGTCAAGCCAATCGAGCGCTTGGTTCCAAAGAGGTGCCTTTCTTCTTCATCAAGGAGGATGGAACTTGAGAGAGCTGGAAGCCAGACAGATCACGGACACCGTCGCGCGGCTGTGCATCGAAAGCAACTACCACCTGGGAGAGGATGTGCTGACCTCTCTCCGCCACTTCCGCACTATCGAGCCTTCGCCGGTCGGCCGCGAAGTGCTGGACCAGATTCTGGAAAACGCCGAGGTGGCCCGCGACCGGCAGGTGCCGCTGTGCCAGGATACCGGCCTCACGGTCATCTTCTTGGAGCTGGGGCAGGATCTGCACATACACGGCGGTGACCTGAACGAGGCGATAGCCGAGGGCGTGCGGCGCGGCTACATCGATGGCTATCTGAGAAAGTCGATGGTGAGGCAGCCTTTCTCCGCCCGCATTAACACCAAGGACAACACCCCGCCGGTCATTCACACAACCATCGTTCCGGGGGACCGCCTCCACATCGTGGTTGCCCCCAAGGGCGGCGGCAGCGAGAACATGAGCCAGCTTGGAATGCTCAAGCCTGCCGAGGGTCGCGATGGGGTCATCCGCTTTGTCGTCGAGGCAGTCCGCAAAGCTGGGGCGAATCCATGCCCTCCGATCATTGTCGGCGTCGGTGTTGGCGGCTCCGCTGAGAAGGTCATCTGGTTGGCCAAGCACTCACTCCTGCGCGAAGTAGGCAGCGTCAATCCCGACCCCGAGCTCGCCGAGCTGGAAGCCGAGCTCCTCGACCGCGTCAACCGGATTGGCATAGGTCCGCAGGGCTTTGGCGGCCTGACAACCGCGCTTGCCGTACACGTAGAAACCTTCCCCTGCCACATAGCCAGCATGCCGGTGGCCGTCAATATCCAGTGCCACTCCGCACGGCACAAGGAGGCCCTGCTGTGAACGTGACGACACCCTTGACAGACGACGTCATAGAGCAGCTCCACGCCGGCGATAGGGTGAGCATCACCGGCACGATCTACGTCGGTCGGGACGCCGCGCACAAGCGCATGGTCGCCGCCCTCGATGCCGCGCAGCCCCTGCCGTTTGACCCTCGGGGCCAGGTTATCTACTACATGGGACCCTCCCCGGCCAAGCCAGGTGATCCCATCGGCTCGGCCGGTCCTACCACGAGCGGGCGGATGGATGCCTACACGCCGCGCATGCTGGAGGCCGGCCTCAAAGGCATGGTCGGCAAGGGAAACCGAACCCAGGCTGTGCGCGACGCGATCCGAAAGCACAAGGCCGTCTACATGGCCGCCACGGGCGGGGCAGGTGCGCTCATCGCCAAGTCTATCGAAAAGTCGCAGACTGTCGCCTACGCCGAGCTCGGAGCAGAGGCACTGCTGCGGCTCGAGGTCGTCGACTTCCCCGCCATCGTCGTCAACGACATCTACGGAGGCGACGCCTATGAGGACGGCGTCAAGGCCTACAACCGGGAGTGACGCGATTCAGGAACAGGGCTGACGAGCCGCGACCTGCAGGGAGAGAGAATATGCGAGTTCGACTGACAGCCGAGTCGGTCCACAGTGAGTTGGTACGGCGTATCGAGGAGTACAGCGGCCAGGACCTGATGGCATGCTACCAGTGCGGCAAGTGCGCTGCCGGCTGCCCGGTGGCCTTCGCCATGGATATGCTGCCCAGCCAGGTGATCCGCTACGCTCAGCTCGGACTGGTCGACAGGCTCATCGAGAGCAAGACCATCTGGCTGTGCGCAGCCTGCCAGACCTGCTACACCCGCTGCCCGAAAGGCGTGGACCTGAGCCGCATCATGGAGGCGTTGCGCGAAATCGTCATGTTCGAGCAGGGCAGCCACATCAACTACGATTCGATCCCGCCCGAGGAGCTGGCCGAGTGGCCGCAGCAAGCATTCATCGGCGGCTTCAGGAAGTATGCACTCTAGCAGCCGGCCATTGGCAGATGGGCAGCACGGTGGTGCAGGGCTCGCCCGCGCTGCCATGAAGAGCGAGGTCCGATGAAAGTCTCCTATTTTCCTGGGTGTACGCTGAACACCACCGGCAAGGGCTACGACAACGCTGTGAGGGCGTCCGCTGCGGCCGTCGGCCTGGACTTGGTCGAGCTGCCCGAGTGGAACTGTTGCGGTGCCACCTATCCACTCATAGTGGACAATATGCTGGAGCTTGCTGCCCCGACGCACATCCTGGTGTCCGCCCACGAGCAAGCGCTGGACGAGGGCCATGAAGCCCCTCTCCTCACCACAGCCTGCACAACCTGCTACAACGTCCTTAGGCGCACCAATCACTTCATCCGAAACCACCCTGAGGAGCGGGAGCGCGTCAACGCCTTCATCGAAAAGGAGTACGCCGGCGAGGTAGAGGTCAAGGATATCCTGCACGTGCTGCGCGACGACATCGGCTTTGAGCTCATACATGAAAAGGTTCAGTCGCCGCTAAAGGACCTGAAGGTGGCAGCCTATTACGGCTGCATGGTGCTCCGTCCGCCGGCAGAGGTAGCCTACGACGATCCCGACAACCCTCGCTCGCTCGACGACCTGATGGCGGCGCTCGGAGCAGTGCCCGTCGACCATCCGCACAAGAACGAGTGCTGCGGCGCCTACCTGGCAGTCAAAGCGCCCGACGTGACCCGCGAGATGGCCTTCACAATCCTCAAATCGGCGCGTTCCTCGGGGGCCGAGGCGGTGGTGACCAATTGCCCTCTCTGCCAGTTCAATTTGGACAGGCGCCAGCGCGAGATGACCCAGTTCCACGCAGGATTTGCGCCTATCCCAGTCTACTACTTCAGCCAGCTGATGGGTCTGGCGCTGGGCCTGGACGCCGGCGCCTACGGCTGGGAGCGGCACTACGTAGATGCTCGCCCACAGCTTCGCGCGCTGGGCCTCTGGAATGGGTAGAGACATGACGGAGGAGATGCTTCACTCTGACCCTGCCCACAAGGGGGAGGAAGCCACACACCTCAGCAACCGGGTGCTGATCGTGGGCGCCGGGATTGCCGGCATCCAGGCCGCCCTCGATATCGCCAACTCGGGGCACGAGGTTGTGCTTGTCGACCGGCTGCCGTCGGTCGGCGGTCACATGCACCAGCTCTCCGAAACCTTCCCCACACTCGATTGCTCCCAGTGCATCATGACACCACGCACGGTCGAGGTGGGCAGGCACCGCAACATCAAGCTCTACGTCTACTCCGAAGTGGAGCAAGTCCAGGGAGAAGCCGGCAGCTTCCACGTGCGCATCCGCCGCAAGCCCGCCTACGTCAGGTGGGATCTCTGTACCGCCTGCGGCGCGTGCACCGAGGCATGCCCCCAACAGATCCCGGTGCAGTTCGACCGCCAGCTCGAGATCGCCAGGACAACCAAAAGCGGCCAGGTGCGCACGTACGGCACCGGGAAGGCTATCTACACCCTGTCGCCGCAGGCCGTTCCGAAGAAGCCGGTCATCGACACCGGGTACTGCACTTGGTTCCAAAAGGGCAAATGCCGGCTGTGCGAGAAGGTCTGCCCAGTCAAGGCCATCGACTACGAACAGCAGCCGTCCTGGTACGAGGAGCAGGTAGGAGCGATCATCCTGGCGACCGGCTACGAGCTCTACCCACTCTCGAAGCTAGGCGAGTATGGGGCCGGAGACGTGCCGGATGTGATCGACGCCCTGGCGATGGAACGCCTGCTCAGCGCCTCCGGCCCAACGGCCGGCCTTATGCGACGCCCATCTGACGGGAAGGTACCCAAAGAAGTAGTCTGGATTCAGTGCGCTGGCTCGCGCGACCCGGAGCTGCACATGCCCTACTGCTCCAAGATCTGCTGCATGTACAGCGCGAAGCAGGCCATGCTTTACAAGCACAAGGTGCACGACGGGCAGGCTTTCGTTTTCTACATAGACATCCGCTCAGCGGGCAAGCGCTACGAGGAGTTTGTGCAGCGGGCGATGGAGGAGGACAAGGTCCTCTTTGTCCGGGGAAAGGTGAGCAAGGTCTTCCGAGAAGGGGACAAGGTGCTTGTCTGGGGTGTGGACACCCTGACAGGCCTCCCCGTCGAAGTGTCAGCCGACCTGGTCGTCCTGTCCCCGGCGATGATCCCGTCAGAGGGCACTCGGCAGATGGCCGAGATGCTCCGGCTGGAAGTCGATGAGTTTGGATGGTGGACCGAGTGCGAGGGTAACTTGGCGCCCTTGGAGACTCGGCGCAGGGGTATCTTCTTGGCGGGCGCCGGCACAGGGCCAAAGGATATCCCTGAGGCCGTCTCGCAGGGCAGCGGCGCAGCCGGCAAGGTCCTGTCGCTCTTTGCCCGCTTGACTGGTGCAGCCGGAGCGCCGGTCCGGCCCGAGGATACCGGCATAGGAAGCAGCACACGGCCATGAAACGGATAGGCGTCTTTGTCTGCCACTGTGGCACCAATATCGCCGGGACCATCGACGTGCCGCGCGTCATCGAGGAGATCGCCAAGTTCCCCGAGGTGGTCTACGCCGTCGACTACAAGTACATGTGCTCCGATCCCGGGCAGCAGCTCATCCGAGACCACATTGCCGCGGATGGGTTGGATGCGGTGATCGTAGCCGCCTGCTCGCCCGCCATGCACGAGACCACCTTTCGCCGTGCGGCCGAGTCGGCAGGGCTCAACCCCTACCAGGCCGAGATCGCCAACATCCGGGAGCAGTCGTCCTGGGTACACCAGCAAGAGCAGGAAGCGGCCACCAACAAAGCCATCGAGACCATCCGCACGATTGTCGCCAAGGCCCACTACAACGAGTCGCTGATCCCGTTCCACTTACCACTGGTCAAGCGCGGGCTTGTCATAGGAGGCGGTATCGCCGGGCTGCAGGCCGCCCTCGACATTGCGCAGGCAGGCTACCCGGTAGTGCTCGTCGAAAAGGCCGACCAATTGGGTGGGCGCATGGCTGAGCTGTCGGGTTTGTACCTCAACCTGGACAGCAGCGCCGACCCGCTCGGCAAAAAGATCGAGGCAGTCAAGTCCCATCCCAATATCCAGGTGCTGACCGGGTCTGAAGTAGTCGGCGTCGGTGGCTACGTTGGCAACTTCTCTGTGCAGGTGGACAAATCCCCTGCGGACGAAGGGCCTGTGTCAGGAGAGGCTCAATCGAGCGCGGTCAAGCGCTCTCCGCCTGCACCCTCGTTCTCGCCTCAGAGATTCACCTTTGACGTGGGTGCCATTGTGATTGCCACCGGCTACGACCTGTATGACAAGCGCAAGCTGGGTGAGTATGGAGGCGGCCGCTATCCCGATGTGATCGATGGCCTGCAGTTCGAGGCGATGCTGCGCCCTGACGGCCCGACGGGTGGACGCATCGTGCGTCCTTCGGACGGCCGGGTGCCGAAGGAGATAGTCTGGGTGCAATGCGCCGGGTCGCGCGATCCGGAGCTTCACATGCCGCACTGCTCCAAGGTATGCTGCATGTACGTCGCCAAGCAGGCGACCCTGTTCAAGCAGCGTGTGCCCGACGGCCAGGCTACGGTGTTCTACATCGATATTCGAAGCCAAGGTAAGGGGTACGAGGAATTCGTCCAGCGCGCGATGGAGGAGTATGACGTCCTCTACGTGAGGGGCAAGGCGTCCAAGGTCTTCCAGGAAAACGGCCGCGCCACGGTCTGGGGCGTGGACACGCTCACCGGCCTGCCGATCGAAGTCGAGGCAGACCTGGTGGTGCTGGCAACAGCGACGGTGCCTCGCGCAGGGGCCATGGAGCTTGGTCAGCGCCTGCACGTAAGTGTGGATGAGCATGGCTTCTTCAGCGAGGCTCATCCCAAGCTCCGGCCGGTAGAAAGCCTGACCGCCGGAGTATTCCTGGCAGGAGCTGCGCAATTCCCAAAGGACATCCCTGAGACCGTGGCCCAGGCGAGCGGCGCGGCAGCCAAGGTGCTAGGCCTCTTCTCCCAGCGCCAGATGGTCCAGGAGCCAACCATAGCCTTCGTGGACGCCGAGATATGCTCGGGATGCGGCCTGTGCATCCCGAGCTGCCCGTATGACGCGCGGTCGATGCACGAGTGGCGGCACATTGCCACCGTGAACACGGCCCTCTGCCAGGGGTGCGGGGCCTGCACCATGATCTGCCCCAACAAGGCATGCAAGCTGCGAAACCTGGCGCCCATTCAGGTGCTGTCGATGATGGAGGCCTACCTGTGAGCCAGCAATCGATCGTGCCGGAAGAAGGCTTCTTGGAGCGGGTCAGCGCGCTCAGCCACCAAAACATCTCGGCATGCTACTTCTGCCTCCGCTGCAGCGCCGGCTGCCCCTCCGCCTTTGCCATGGACTTTTCACCCGCTCAGGTCCTCCGCTTCGTCCAGCTCGGCCACAAGGATGCCCTCCTCAGGTCCTCTGCCATCTGGCTCTGCATCGGCTGCGAAACCTGCGGCTCCCGCTGTCCCAACCAGATCCACGCCGGCGCCGTCATGGATGCCCTCCGACAGATCTGTATCGCCGACCGCGTCCCCCCAGGGGAGCCCAAGGTCTTCCGCCTCCACCAATCCTTCCTCGACTCCATCAAGTGGTGGGGACGCCTCCACGAGCTCTCTATGCTCGTCGAGTACAAGCTCCTCTCCCGCGACCTCATCGCCGATCTCGACATGGGCGCCAAGATGTTCCTCGTCGGCAAGATCCACCCCCTTCCGAAGCGTATCCGCGGAGTCAAAGAGGTCGAACGCTTATACAGCAAACAGGGTGCGCGATGACTCGCCAATATGCCTTCTACCCAGGCTGCACATTGCACTCCACCGGAGCCGAGTTCGGGGCGACCGCTGAAATGGTCAGCGAGACCCTCGGCCTCGAGATGGTGGAAATCCCCGACTGGAACTGCTGCGGTGCCTCCTCCGCCCACAGCCTCGATCACGAGCTCGGCCTGGCCCTCCCTGCCCGAAACCTCTTCCAGGCGGAGACCGTCGGCCTCGAGTCCCTCGCCATCCCCTGCGCTGCCTGCTACTCGAAACTCGCTGCCGCAGCTGTGGCACTGGACACGGATACTGCTTTCCGCACCCGCATGGAGGCTGACCTGGGCGCTCGCTACGAGGGAAACGTCAAGCCCAGGAGCCTGCTCGAGGTCATCGTCCGCGACGTCCCTAAGGAAGCTCTCAAGGCCAAGATCACCCGCCCCCTCAAGAACCTCCGCGTCGTCGGCTACTACGGCTGCCTCCTCATCCGGCCCCCCACCACCACCCGTCTCTGGGATGACCCCGAGCACCCCTCGTCCCTCGACGACATCGTCGACTGGCTGGGTGCTGAGCCTGTCCCGTGGAGCTACGGCGTCGACTGCTGCGGCGGCAGCCTGACGCTCAACCGCAGTGATGTCGTCGTCCACCTCGTCGACAAGCTCGTCCAGATGGCCCATGAGGCCGGCGCCGATGCCCTAGTCACCGCCTGCCCCATGTGCAGCGCCAACGTCGACGGCCGCCAGCTCTACCGCGGCGGCATCCCATTCATGGGAGAACGTCCCCAGGCGAAACCCATGCCCATCTTCTACTTCACCGAGCTCATGGCCCTGGCCTACGGCCTCCCCATGGCCAAAGTGCTCGGCAAGCACTATGTGGACCCCAGACCTCTCCTCGACCGCCTGGGCCTGGTCTGATGCCTGCGTGCGGAGCCTAGCATGAGCGTAGAGACGATGAAAGCGGGTGTGCTGGTCGTGGGCGCCGGCATTGCCGGCATGGCTGCCGCCATGCACCTCAGCGAGGTCGGCCAGGAGGTCATCCTTCTGGAGTCCGCCCCCGCCATCGGCGGCTCCATGCACCTCCTCGACCACACCTTCCCAACCGATTCGTGCGGCTTGTGCCTCATGCTGCCCCAGCAACCCGCCTTCTGCCCCACTCTGGAGTGCCAGCGGCGGTCAGGTGTCACCATCCTCCCCTACTCCGAACTGCTGGCCCTCGAGGGCGAGCCCGGCGCCTTCCGGGTCTCCGTCCGCCTCAAGTCGCGCTACGTCTCCGACCGGTGCGACGGCTGCGGCCTCTGCGCCCGCGTCTGCCCCGTGACGCGCCCACACGATCACGAGGGTAAGCTGGCACCCGTCAAGGCCATCTACCGCCCCCCTGGCCTCCGCGCCGTGCCCGACACCTGGCTCATCGACATGGACTATTGCACGCGGTGCGGCAAGTGCGTCTCCGCCTGCCCGCAGGGCGCCATCGACCTTGACATGCCTCCTCACGAGAGGCTTCTCGACGTCGCCTCGGTGCTCCTCACCCCAGGCTACAAGGCCTTCGACGCCCGCAAGAAAGGCGAGTTCGGCTACGGCGTCTACCCCAATGTCGTCACCTCCCTCGAGTTCGAGCGGATGGTGTCGCTCGCCGGAGCAAGCACAGGCCTGCTGAGTAGGCCCTCGGGGCGCGGCCCGCTCCGCAAGATCGCCTTCATCCAGTGCGTCGGCTCCCGCGACGAGCGCGTCGGCGCCGCCTACTGCTCCTCTGCCTGCTGCATGTACACCGCTAAGCAGGTCAACCTCGCCAAGAAGGCCGACCCCTCGCTCGACATCACCGTCTTCTTCATGGACCTCCGCGCCGCCGGCAAAGGCTATGAGGAGTACATCTCTGCCGCTCAGGCCTTGCCCTGCGTGCACTACCGGCGCACCATGCCCTCCAGCGTCCACCAGCTCCTGCGCTCCAAACAGCTCCTCGTCGGCTACGTCGGCGAGGGCGGCAAGCCGCAGGAGGAGGCCTTCGACCTGGTGGTCCTGGCGGTTGGGCTTGCCCCCCCAGAGGGGCTCCAGGCACCTGCCCGCCAGGCAGGCGTCGCCCTCGACGCCTACGGCTTTGCCTGCACCAACGGCTATCTCCCCCTTCACACCTCCCAGGAGGGCATCTTTGTCGCCGGCGGCTTCCGCGAACCCAAGGAAATCCCCGAAACGGTCGCCGAGGCGACAGCCGCCGCCGCAGAGGTCGCTTCCTTCCTGGGAGGACGGAAACACGATTCACAGGATGCGACGTGCACCATGGCCGCTGCCGCGGCAGCGCAGACCGGCCCTGCTCAGCCAGGAAGAGATCTCCGCTCCCGTGTTCTCGCAGATGAAGAGCCCCGCGCTGGCGTCTTTCTCTGCGCCGCCAACGGGGACCTCCCTGCCGAAGAGGTCCTGGCGTACGCAAGGGAGTTGCCGGGTGTCGCCATCGCTCAGGTGGCCGCCGGCCCCGAGACAATCGCCGCTGCCATCGAGGACCACAAGCTCAACCGCATCGTCGTCGCCGGCGGCAATGGGCGCCTCGACGCAGGCCCATACGAGGCCAACCTGCGCAATGCCGGCCTCGACGACCGCCTCCTGCGGTGCGTCAGCCTGCGCGAGCAGGTTCTCTTCCCCCACGCCTCCGCCCTGCCAGGCCGGGCGCTCTACCGAAAGGCGTGCTCGCTGGTCGCGATGGCCGTCGCCTCCCTGACCGCCATGCGCGGCCTCGATGCCCTCTCCACCGGCGGCTGCCAGCCGCTCGCCCAGCGGGCCCTCGTCGTTGGCGGCGGCGCTGCCGGCATGTCCGCCGCCCTGGCCCTCGCCGCCCTGGACATCCAAGTCGACCTTCTCGAGCGCGAGCCGCAGCTCGGAGGTCAGTGGCGCGCCATCCGCCACCAGGCCGACGGCTCCGACGCACAGGCTGCCCTTGCCACTATCCAGGAGCGCGTCGCCGCCGATCCCCGCGTCCACCTTCACCTCAACAGCCACCTGCGCTCCATCCAGGGCCACCCCGGCGCCTACCTCTCCCTGATTTCCTCGGGCGCGGGCCAGCAGTCGCTCCTCCACGGCGCCGTCGTCCTCGCCACTGGCGGTGCGCCAGCGCGAACCACCGAGTACCTCTACGGCCAACATCCCAACGTCATCTCACAGCGCGACCTGGAGGAACGCCCTTCGACTGCGGACCTGAAGACCGTGGTGATGATCCAGTGCGCCGGAAGCCGCGAGCCAGAAAGACCCTACTGCTCCCGCATCTGCTGCACCCAGGCCGTCAAGAACGCACTGCGCCTTAAGGCAGAGAACCCCAACACGCAGATCTACATCCTCTACCGCGACGTGCGAACCTTTGGCTTCCGGGAGGAGTACTACCGCGCTGCCCGAAATGCCGGCGTCCTCTTCATCCGCTACGACCTCTCCGCCAAGCCGCAAGTCTCCGCCAACGGCCAGAGGCTCCGCGTCACCCTCCGCGAGCCCGTCACCGCCCACGACCTCTCCATCGACGCCGACGCCGTCGTGCTCAGCGTCGGCATCGAGACCGAACAGCAACAGGAGCTCGCCGATCAGCTCGGGCTCGCCCTCGACCCTTGGGGGTTCTTCCAGGAAGAACACCCCAAGATGAAGCCGCTTGACCTCGGCAATGGCATCTACGTTGCCGGCCTCGCACACTCCCCTCGCTTCCTTGACGAGGCTCTCGTCCAGGGCCAGGCCGCTGCCATGCGCGCCGCCGCCTGGCTCTCCCAGCGCGAGCTCCGCGAACGCGCGACCTCGGTCTGGGTGGAGGAGCGCCTCTGCAGCTTCTGCGGCCTCTGCGTGGAGGCGTGCCCCTACCACGCCAGGGTCATGGACTATGACAACCGGGTCGCCACCGTCGACTATGCGCTGTGCCAGGGCTGCGGCGCCTGCGCCATGGTCTGCCCCAACAAGGCCACCAAGCAGAAGGGCTTCGAGCAGCGCCAGCTCATCGCCGAAGTCGATTGGGCGGTGACCTAGGAGGCGCAGATGCTGGTTCGTGATCGCATGTCCACCAAGCCTGTGACCATATTGGTCAGCACGCCGATTGCGGAGGCGTTGCGCACGATGCGGCAAGCCGACGTGCGCCGCATGCCGGTATTGGACGAGGCGGGCAAGCTCGTGGGCATCGTATCCGAAAAGGACCTCCTGGTCGCCTCCCCATCACCGGCATCGTCGTTGACCGTTTCGGAGGTCCATTACCTCCTCAACCACCTGTCGGTCTCCGAGCTCATGTCCACAGAGGTGATCACCATAAGCCCGGACACGCCCGTGGAGGAAGCGGCCCGCATCATGGCCGACCACAAGATTGGCGGGCTTCCGGTCATGGAAAGCGATCGTCTCGTAGGGATCATCACCGAGACGGATGTTTTCACGGTACTTCTGGAGATGTTCGGAGCACGCGAAAAGGGTCTGCGGATGACGTTGGAGATCCCCGAGCGCAAAGGGGAGATCGCACGCATCAGCCTGACCATCGCCCAGCTCGGAGGCAACATCCTGGCGCTGGGCACATTTTGGGGAGATGACCCAAACACCGCGGTCGTGACCATCAAAGTCGAGGATGTCGAGGTCGAAACGCTTCTCGCTGCGATGCGCAACTTGGGGCTCACCGTCACAGATGCCCGGCTTATGTAGCGGAGCCCGCATGCTGGCCTAAATGAGGAAGAGAATGGCAGACGAATTCGAACCGAGGATCATTGCATTCCTGTGCAACTGGTGCACCT
>DAOQVR010000018.1:7922-80118 GCA_035341665.1 Anaerolineae bacterium | reverse complement strand
TGAGTGGACCAACTTGGCCGCACATGCATGGACCAGTATAGCCCGCCAATTGACAAGCCCTCGGTGCTCCATCGGGAACCTCTGCGAGCTGCCGGCGGGAGGGTCGGTATCGGTCAGGTGTTGGGGTGCTGTAGGTGCGCGGTGCCTTGATGAGGCGAAGCTCTGAGTGCCGCGATTTGCTCACGAGCGCAGCGCATCGGGGTGTTGCGGTGACAGAGCAGGATCGCAGGCAACGAGAACGAGGGGGCATCATAAGCGCGGCAGACCTCCGGCACGGCAGTCTCAAGCTCGCTGTGCGCGAGAAGTCTTATCTCGTGCGCTGCCCACCAGCGGCGAGCGCCAGACCGTGTCCAGTGTCCGCGGTCAAAGTGGATGGCGCGCAGTCGCCACCGCGCAGGCTCCGAGCTCACCAGATCGTACGCGATCACCATTGCCTGATCGGTTAGGCGGTCGCGCTCTTGAGGAGCTTGGCCGGCTCCCAACTCGATTACGTAGCTGTTGCCCCGCTCGACCACGGGAGTTCTTGCCTTTAGACTCAAGACTTACCTTCCATCGAGGAGATTCTATCACCAGGAGGATCGCTATGCAATCGGTGGCACCACCGTCACTTGACTTGCGCCGGAGAGATGGTACACTCGGCAGCAATCTTAGCCGAGGAGGAACAACATGGCATACGTCATCACTGACCTGTGCATCCGAGATGGGGCCTGTGCGGAGGTCTGCCCGGTCGAGGCAATAACCCCCGGGCCGGAAGACGATCCACGCTGGGGCAAGCAGTACTTCATCAACCCTGACGACTGCATCGAGTGTGGAGCCTGCGCGCCGGAATGCCCTCAGGATGCGATCTTCCCCGAGGATGAGGTACCCGAGGAGCACAAGGGCTCTATAGCCGAGAATCGGGCGTTCTATGAAGAAGGCCCTGGCTATGGTGCAAGGTAACCTGCCGTAGCGATTCAGGGGCCGGCATCAGGCTGTGCCGGCCCGCTTCTTTTCCTGAGTAGCTTGTTACCCCTGGCCGGGATCAGCACTTGGCCGATGTTCTTTCCTTAGTCACGGCGAGGCGGGCGCAGCCGCGAGTCCCCCTGTCCCTTGTGCGGGTCACGCGTCCAGCAGGCGGCGGAGTGCGTCAGCTTCACTCACGGGCAGCTGGCACTTGAGTCCCGAACAGACGTAGGCGGATGCCCTGCCGTCCACTGGAGTTCGCCCTGCAAGGAGCGGGACCCGGCACATCGAAGAGCCGTGGCCGAATGCCACGACTTGAAATGGCCTGTAACCAGAGCGTGTGACTTCCAGGAGGGCTCTCGCGTTGGTGCTGCCGGGATCGCTCACAATGGCTATTTGGCGTGCCTGGGACAAGGCGTAGCAGAGCGCCTGCAGCCACTGGCCGAAGGCCAAGGGATACCGGGCGATTGCTGGTTGCATGGGGGCGAGAGCCCTCTCCGCCATGTCGACATAACGGTTGTCCAGCGACAGATGGCCGAACCGCAGCAGTGCCGTCGTTGTCATGGCGTTGCCAGACGGTACTGCGTTGTCCTGAAGGTCGCGCGGGCGCACAATCAGCTGCTCACCCTCGGCGGCTGCGTCGTAGAACCCCACGCCGTCATCACCAAAGAGGGCGGCAATCCCTTCAGCGAGCTCGATCATGGCTGGAAACAGGCGCTCGTCGAACGCCGTCTGATAGAGCTCGATCATTCCTTCAAGCAGGCAGGCATAGTCCTCAAGGAAGCCGTGTGGCTTCCTGACACCATCCCTCCACGTGTGAGAGAGCCGGTCGCCGGCCCAGAGCTCACTCAAGAGGAAGGTGACGCAGCGCTCGGCGACGCTGTGGTAGTCGTCTCGCGAGTACGCGCGCGCCGCTTCAGAGAACGCCGCTACCATCAGGCCATTCCAGGACGTGACGATCTGGTCGTCTCGTGTCGGCCGCGTGCGGAGCTCGCGGGCCTCCAACAGGCGCTGGCGCGCAGTAGCATAGGCGGGACGATCAGCGAGGGTCCCCAGGAAGCGCAGAGTGTTCACCCCCTCGAAGTTCCCCTCTCGTGTTAGGCCATAGGCTGCTGCGAATTGGGCGGCTTCATGATGGAGGAGATCTCTGACTTCATCAAGTGACCACACAAAGAACTTGCCCTCCTGGCCTTCACTGTCCGCGTCCTGAGCTGAAAAGAAACCTCCTCGAGGACTTGCCATCTCGCGTTTGGCGTAGTCGAGTGTCTCCTCGGCGACGCTTCGGAAGAAGCGTTCGCCGGTGACTTGCCATGCATGTGTGTACACACGCGCCAGTTGTGCGTTGTCGTAGAGCATCTTCTCAAAGTGAGGTACCGCCCAATCCTGGCTCACGCAGTAACGATGAAACCCTCCCCCAAGTTGGTCATACAGAGCACTTCGAGCCATCGTGTCAAGGGTTTGTGTCACCAGGTCAAGCGGCGATTCGTCATGCGCCATTGCGTGGTAGCGCAAGAGAAACTCCAGGACCATAGGCTGGGGGAACTTCTGTGGGCCGCCCCAGCCGCCATGCTTCCTGTCAAAGGAGGCGCTAAGTCTCTCGAAGGCTTGATGAAGCGTCGCGTGTTCGAGCCGTTTGTCGGCGTCGGCACTTTCGAGTGAGCTCTGCTGGCGAATCTCCGAGACCAGACGCTGAGCGGCAGCGTTGAGATCAGGCCTGTGCTCGCTCCACGCTCCTGCCACGGCGGCAAGCACCTGGCCGAAGGCGGGCAGGCCATGCCTCGGGGTCGGTGGGAAGTAGGTGCCTCCATAGAAGGGTTCTCCCTCAGGTGTCAGGAAAAGCGACATGGGCCAGCCACCCCCTCCTGTCAGGGCTTGCAGAGCCGCCATGTAGATGCTGTCGAGATCCGGCCGCTCCTGGCGGTCAACCTTGACGCAAATGAAGTGAGAGTTCAGAAACTCAGCGACCTCCTCACTCTCAAACGACTCGTGTGCCATGACGTGACACCAGTGGCACGCAGAGTAGCCAATGCTGAGGAACACGGGGCGGTCTTCAGAGCGCGCCCGGCGGAAAGCCTCTTCGCTCCAGGGGTACCAGTCAACCGGATTGAGTGCGTGTTGGCGCAGGTAAGGGCTTGTCTCGCCGGACAGACGGTTGGGCATCATGGAGTTCCCTTCTCAGGCGACATAACTCACAGCTGCTCAGAAGTGACGGCACGACGTGCGCGCGCTTGCCCCGGCTGTGGCAACGTCGTGGGGAAAGGCGCCAACGCCGCCAATCGAGAGGTTGGGCGCAGTCCAGCACATGGTGTAGCCGCGGGAGAGGCACCAAAAGCCCTCAGCGAGGCCCAGGACGCTGAGGTTGCCGTTCGCACAGCCCCGCAGTGTGGACGGCAAGGCTCAGACGAAGCGTCGAGGCGCCGCCGCCCACAGAAACTTCGCTGGGCGTGTGGTGTGCACAATGTCAATTGTGCTAAGCATAAGCGTGCAATGACCAGGCGGTGCTTGATCTTCGGCACTCCCCCAACCCAAGGTCGTGGCTAGCCTTCACGGCTGCTGTGCGCCTGACTCCGCCTGTAGCGGACCGAGCCTGACCTCGCCTGCCACTGCAATTCCTGCCAGATCGATGATTGGGATCCTATCGAGTTCAGGGTACGTGTACATGCCGACTATGGCAAACAGCGGCGAGGTGTCTGAACACCCGGAGCTTATGTCAAATGCAGTGAGCACTCGGTCGCCAACACGCCGGTACTCAGACGGAACGCCTGGCAGATCTCGCTGGCCAGCGAGGTTCGCGTCTGCATCCAGCAGGTGCACGAAAAAGTGCGAGTCAGGCTCAGTCTTCCACAGAACCTGCCAGAGAAGCCGCAAGGTGCAGTCCTTTGCCGTCCGACTCCAGGAATAGGCCTGGAGTTCGACGCCATTCTGGAGGAGCCTTGGGGCCTGGATGAACTGCATAGCGGGCTGTGGCCAGGAGCCGTCCCCCACGCGCAGGCCAAAGCCATCTGCGAGGGCGGACTCTGGCCAAAGGCTGTACCAGGATGCCGACGCGCCTCGTTCCGGGGTCTCCAGTACTATCGACTTGTGCATGGGAAAAACGGCACTCATTCGGCTGTCGACGAATCGGTATGCGATCCGTTGACGGAGAAGGACATCAAGGATGGCGGGCACTTCGTCTACAACAGGAGAGCTCCCCTGCCCTGCTATCAATACCTCTGAAGCCTGGGCAGAGCGAGCGCGCTCAACGACTTCGTCCGTGAGCTCAAGGTAGCTGCCCAACGGGCGGCCGAATCCTCCCGCAGTGTCATGGCGCGCGATGAAGCAACCCATGAGAATCAGAGAAACCACCTGGGTTGCCGCCACGGCGACCAACGTACCCCCTGACAGCGAGGTCAGCGCAAGACTGAATCGCATGTAGGGCCTATTGAGCCTCAGCTGCCCGGAGGTCACGGCCTGGAGGGCTCTCCCGACAACGAGGAAAGCCGGAGGCAGCACCAGCGCGAAAAAGTGGATCTGCAGGTCCAGGCTGTGCCGCAGATTGGCCAGAATCGGAATGGCCAGCCAGGAAACGAGCATTATGTCGACTCGAACAATGCGGAGCGTCTCTGGGTTCGTTTTGCTGCGTAGGGCGGTGAAGGCTCGCCACCCAAGCGCGACTGCGGACGCAAGGACGAACCACCCAATTGCGGCGAAAATGGGCGAGATGCTGGGGACAGCCCGCAACTGAGGGCGAGACATGCCTGCCAGGGCCTCGATCCCCTGCCCGGTGATGGTCAGCCAGGCGAGGCGCACAGCCGAGAGATCCCATGTCGCTGAGCCTAGCCCTTGCGCCAGTGAGTTGAGTACGCTCCAGCCCGTCTGCGCCTGGTGGATGACGAAGGGTATTGCTGTGCCAAAGCCAAGCGCAGCTCCGACTGCCAAGGGGAGTAGCAGCTCCTTTCGCCAGAAGAGCGCGAGCCACAGAAGTAACACCGGGGCAAGCGAGATCGCTGAGGGGTGTACCTGAGCCAATACTGCGTAGACGATAACGCAGCCGCACAACGCCCAGCGCCTTCGCGACACGAACCCGGCTACGGCTAATCCGGCGAAGACGAGCGCGAGAACAGGGACGAGGCTGATCTGCCAGATCTTGCGGCTGAATAGGACAGCCCACGGGCTGGCAGCAGCAATGAGCGCTGATGTGAAGCCCCCTGTCGAACCTCCCCCAGGCCACTGTCTGCCGAATCGAAAGCACATTGCGACAGCAACCAAGCCCGCAACGGCACCGTAGACGGTAGCTGGGACGGGGTGATTGGTCTGGAGAAACGCTGGCGCATAGAGGTAGATACTCATGGGTGAGTGGTCCAGGCCAGCAGAGGAAGGTACACCGACAAGCGGCAGCCGGCCCTCACGCGTGATCTCGAGCGCTAGTGCCTCCATGCGTGCTTCACTGAACTTGAACTCGGTTAGCTGAGGCCAGCCGATGCGGAGGGAGGCAGCCAAGAGCAGAACGAGAGTGGCAGAGATCACTTCCAGCCTTGAAGCGCGTCGTCCATTCGCAGAGGCTCTCATGCGTCTGGTCACTGATTCAACTGCCTTTGCTTCTTGCTGCGCTGAGGGCAGTGACCAGAGACCAAACGGCGACAAGAGCGAGCCCGAGCTCGACCGCCCAAAAGCCCCAGCCTATTCGGGGTGCGGTCCCGTACGCGGAGGTCACTTCGGGAGTGATTGTGCGAAGCTCCTCCGCCGGCAGCACGGCGCTCGAGATCGAGACCAGTCCGACGAGCGATCCCCTGATGACAGGCGATAGGGCACTGATCCACCTGCTACTTGCCAACAGCAGCAGGCAGGCACCCAGCATCGTGACCTGGACTCGGAATTCGGAGGTACGAAGGCTCGGCAAAGACCAGGCTGGGGGAAGGAGCAGAAGGCTTACGAGAAGGGCGAGGATGATCGCCAGCCGCCGCGCTGTTGTGGGCAGGCGCGGCGGCGAGGCGATTGCGAGACTCACGCTGACAGCGAGCGCCACCACGGGAAGATAGAAGACCAGCCGATGAATGTGCAGGGCACCGCCCTGAACCGCCGGCAAGAACTTGACGAATTCGCCCAGATCAGCTCCATTCAGGCTGAGTGCTGCGACGGTGTCTCGCAGCCACGTCCCGTACATACCAAGGCCAATCATTGCCCATCCAAGGATGAGGGTCCGGTGGAGTCCCCTGCCCCGCTGGGGGAAGGTTGCGCTGCTGCACTTCTTGACCACCGGCCTTCCGCCTTGCCATCGCTCTCTGGGGTTGGGCGACAAGTTCCTTCCTCTTCACCTACTGCCGCAGTTCGCATAACCACCCGTCCTTTTGGGAGCCGCGGGCAAGGGCCCTTGTGTCGGTCTGACTATGCGAACCGGCGATCTTTAGCGCATCTGCGCTGCAACATCGTATGCCTGGGCGAGGAGGCGGGCTGCCCCTGCCCACGTGAAACGCTTCGCCTGCTCCTGCCCGGCTGCTGCCATTTCAGCACACAGTGCGGGATCGGATACCAGCTGGAGCAGGCCGGCTGCAATCGCGCCCTGGTTGCTTGCGTCGACCAGAAGCGCAGCTTCTCCAGCGACCTCCGGAAGTGAGGAATTATCGCCAGTTACCACAGGGACCCCGCAGGCCATAGCCTCGAGCACCGGCAAGCCGAATCCCTCATAAAGCGACGGGAAGGCGAAGAAGGACGCGAGGCTGTACAGCTCAGGCAAGTCCTCATCGGCAACAAACCCCAGCAGATGAACGCGATCCGCCACTTCAGCTTCTGCTGCGGCCGACAGTATCTCTTCGTACATCCAGCCCTTGCCCCCTGCGATTACGAGATGCAGGTCTCTCGTAAGCTTCGGTGTTTCCTTGAGGACTTGTCCGAAGGCTGTGATGAGCGAAGCAAAGTTCTTGCGCGGCTGAAGGGTCCCTATGCTGAAGACGAACTGCCTTGGCAGGCCATAGGCTCGGCGGACGCGTTCGAGTCGCTCCTGATCGCGCACTGGCTGGAATCGCTCCTCGATACCGGGGTACAGCACGGTTATCCGCGCCTCATCGACTCGCAGGAACTCAACTAGGTCAGCGCGTGTGCTTTGCGAGTCTGCTAGAATGTGGGTTGCTTTGACCACGGCGCGGGATACCGCGCTCTCAAGATACCTCGTAAAGCCTGGCACGAAGCACTCGGGCATGCGCAGGAACGAGAGATCGTGAACAGTAAGGAGCGCCGGCACACGCCCAAGGGGCGGCAAGGCAAAGTCCGGCGAGTGAAAGAGGTCCAATCTCCCGGTCACAAGCTGGATCGGCAGCGGAATCCGCGCTCTTTGCCAGATGAAGGTGGTCCATCGGTCGGAGAGAGGAACTCTCCGCAATCTGACGTGCTCCGGCCACAGCTGCCTGGATGCAACGTCACTTCGGTCTGCCACGAACAGCAGATACCGATTCCGATCGCCCATCCTAATCAGCGCGTCAACTAGGTTTCTGGTGTAGCGCCCTATGCCGCCGTGCTGCCTCACTGCAGAGGTGTAGTCAATCCCGATGCGCATCGCTTGTCACTAGAGCCTGTCATGCTGCTTCGCACCAGCACCTTACCTGATGCCACGGTAAGTCCAAACACGGTTGACACCAAAGTTCCAGAAAAGCACGACGCCGATCGCCACCGCCTTGGCAAGGTTGTAGCTTAGGCGATCGCTGACCAGTCCCCGGAAGACGAACTGGTCTAGGGACACCAACAGCCCCGTGTTGATGGCCAAGCCAACGACATTCACTACGGCAAACTGCACAAGTTGCCTCGCAACTGGGCGCTCGCGAGACTCAGGGAACGTCCACAGCCGATTCCATGTGAAATTGCTGAGGACGGCCATGCTGAATGAGATCGCGTTGGCGCAGACAAGCTGAATCTGCCTGACCTGGACCCACGTCCCCAAGCCATGGCCAACCCCCATAAGCTCAAAGAGCCACTTCATCAGGTTCAGCACGGTGAAATCGACGACTGCCCCGACTGCTCCAACAAGCGAGAACTTGACGAACCGTTTCACCTCTGAGCCTGGCGTACACAGGCCCCCGCAGAGGCCCCCGACCAGAGGAAGACGGCTAACCCTGAGGCACAGTCTCGCCAATCGCCCGCTGCCAACTCGGGGCTTCACCTGCTCAGTCAACTGAGCTGCCCCCCCTCGCCAAGTACAGCGCGAGACCTAACATTATAGCAGCCTGTAGGTAGATGCCGTGTACGAAAACGTTGTCGAAGAGGTTGTGAACGCACAGGTAGATGACTGCCCCCAGTGTCCCCAGCGCAACTCCCGCAGCCATCCCTTGGGACCTCGCGGTAGCGCGCCAGGCGGTGATGATCGCAGCAATCCAGATCTGCCCAAACGCCAGCAGCCCAAACAGCCCAGCCTCCGCGCCGACGTTCAGATAGTAGTTGTGCGCGTGGCCCAAGGCGTCATCCCAGGCGGGGAGCGCGTACTGAGGGTAGGCGACCGGATAGTTGCCGATCCCCACACCAAGCCAGAAGTGGTCCCGCCACATCGCGATTGCAGCCGCCCAATGGGCCAAACGCTCTACGATCGAGAAATTGGAGTCCGTGACCTCTACACCTAGCACACCCAAGCTGAGAAACTTGGGGCCTGCCAACCTGGAGGATATCGCGCCTGACACTGCGCCCGGGCTGGCAAGCACCAGAACCACCGCCGTCATGATGACGACTACTCCTACTACCACGGCGGCCCGCTTTCGCCACCGAAAAAGCACAGCCAACATCATCGCACAAGAGCTCGTTGCCAGCCCAAGCCAAGAACCGCGGGACCACGACATGACGATAGCTGCGAGCACCAGGAGCCCCGAAGCCAAGGTCACGCTCATCCACTTGATTTGAGTCCGCCATCGCCCGCCGGGCGAAAGGAGCAAGCCCGCGGTCAGGCCAAAGGCTAGCGTTGCGCCCAAGCCGAGGTAGCCAGCGTACGGGTTGGGTTGTCCAAATGTGCCATAGGCTCGCATGAATCCGCCACCAAGCAGGAAGGCCTCAGGGCCCCTCTGAAACAAGAACTGGTAGACACCCTGCGCCGCTGCGATGCCGCTGGTTAGCAGCACGATCCCGGTCACCGCCTTCAGCCAACCCGCGCTCATGAGGTGGGCAGTAGCCAGGAGAAGCCCAAACACCTCTGCCCACTTTGCGACCTCTTTGATGCCAGGCGCCAGCTCACTCCCCGGGCGCAGGGAAGCCAGCAAGAACCCGATGAAGACCAGGACGGAGACGCCCAGCCAGCTGGTGGTGAGCCGTGCTTCACGGCGGGCGACCATGCTCGCTAGCCATGACGCCAGGACCAGCCAGACCGCGCATTCTGCTGCACCCACGTTGGCGCCGCCAACCTGAACGCCAAAGCTGGAGCCAAAGGGAACCGCCAGAACCACGAACAGCAGGCCAGCTACGGGTTTGGCGACAACCCACACAGCAACCACGCATACAAGCGCCAGCGTCGCCGCCACCGCCACGGGCAATCGCGCCACGGTCACGGCGACGGCAGTGCCAGCCAATAGGACTGCAGGCGCTGCCCCTGTGAACCGCTCAGGAAGCCGCCAGGCGAGCCCGGAAGTACTCAACCGTTCCTCGCAATCCTTCATCAAGTGGCACGCGGGGCTCCCAGTTGAGGATGCGGCGCGCACGGCTGATATCAGGCTGCCTGACCATCGGATCGTCCTTGGTCCGCTCATCCGCCGGGTGGACAAAAGTGATCTCTGAGGTGCCGCCCACTGCCCTGAGGACTTCGCGCGCGAATTCGAGAATCGTCATCTCATTCGGGTTTCCCAGGTTGACCGGATTGACCTCGTCAGACATCAGGAGCCGGACCATACCCTCCACTAGATCGGACACGTAGCAAAAGCTCCTAGTCCGAGTACCTTCATCGAACACCGTCAGGGGCAAACCCAGGAGAGCTTGCTTCACAAAGTTGGGCACAACTCGCCCGTCGTCAAGCCGCATCCGAGGGCCGTACGTGTTAAAGATACGAACGATCCGGGTCTGCACGCCATGGTAGCGATGGTACGCCATGGCCAGCGCCTCGGCAAAACGCTTGGACTCGTCATACACGCCCCGAGGACCCACGGGGTTGACATTGCCCCAGTACTCCTCTGACTGAGGATGGACAAGTGGATCGCCATAAACCTCAGATGTCGACGCAAGCAAAAAGCGCGCACGTTTCGCCTTCGCGAGACCCAGCGCCTTATGCGTCCCGAGTGCTCCGACCTTCAAGGTCTGAATCGGATAGTTCAGGTAGTCGACCGGGCTAGGGAGAGAGGCCAGGTGCAGGACTGCATCCACGCCGCCTTCCACATAGATGTAGTTGGTCACGTCGTGATGGATGAACTGAAAACGGCGATGTCCAGCCAGATGCGCGATGTTCGCCGTGGAACCCGTACTCAGGTTGTCCATAGCGATGACGTCATGCCCCCGCTCCAGCAAATAATCGCACAGATGGGAGCCGATGAAGCCCGCTCCCCCGGTAATGAGCACACGCATGGGCCCACACTCCTACTCTAGGTCTCGGCCAGCCGCCGGCAAGTGCTCTGTTTCGGGCTGGACTAGTGCCAACATCAGCATGAACACGTAAGCAAGATCGGCAAGAAAGAAGGCGTTGTCGACTGCGCCGTGTGCCAAGAAAGCCACCATGCCTGCCATCAAACCCACTGCCAACAGGTTCGCTTCCGCCTCCGAGCAGCGGCGGCAAGCGCGCCACGCCTGCCTGAAGAAACTCGCCAGGAGATATCCGATAGCTGCAAGCCCCGGCAACCCGAGCCTGATCCAGAAATCGAGCACGAGGTTGTGCGGGTGCGACAGGTTGAACTCCTCCCACGCAGTAGGCAAGACGTAAGTACTGCGGTACGCATATAGGAAACCGTCGAGCCCGACGCCCAGGACTGGGTGATCTCGAATCATCGTCAAGCTCGATCGCCACAGCTGGAGGCGCAGGAATGTGGTGCCCTGCGCCAAGCTGGTCACGGCGGCAAGCCGTCCGGGGCCGGCGAGCACCAGTAACAGCAGCCCTCCCGCCAAGACGGCACCCGCTGTCACCAGAAGCGGCCGGCGCCCCCGCGCTGCGGCCAGGAACAGCAAAGACGCGGGAATTCCAAGTAGCCAAGCGCCCCGCGAGTGAGTCAGGCCGGTCGCCGCAAGCAGGAGGACCGCCGCCATGGCATAGAGCAACTTCCTTCGGCCCCTCGTGCTCCACAGACCGACTGCGAGTGTCAACGGGATCGAGCGCTCTAGAAAGAGGGCAAGGTTATTCGGGGAACCATAGAATCCACGGGCACGAGCGACCCCGTCGGCGGTGATCAGGTTCTGTCCAAGCACCCACTGTCCTGCAGCAGTCAGCGCAACCAGCGCGCTCCCCAGAATCCAGGAATCTATCACGGCCCAACGCCCTACCTTGCCCCGCGCGAGTGCCCTAAGTAACAGGTAGAAGAGCGCCGAGCCCAGAATGACGGTGCGGTACTCCCGAGCGGCTTCATGCCTCTGCTCCGCCCAGAACAGCGACAGCGCGCCAACTGCTACCAGCACAAGTACCCCCCAATCAAGGGAAGTCAGCGCCGCCCAACCGATCTCGCGGGTACCTCCGCGAGATCTCGCCCCGGGCACTTGCGGCTCTGCCAGCGCCCGGTGCACCAGCCAGCCAGCCACGGTGAGCCAAGTCAGCACCTCTACCAGCGAGAAGGCTTTGCCAAAGACCGGCACACTAAGCTGGGAAAAGGGCAGCGAGGCGGCTATCAGCGAAAGCCCGATCTCGGGTCGAATGCCGACAACCGCCGCAAGCAGAAGTAGCCCGGCCAAGGTTGGGCCTGTACCTGTTGCCAGATACGCACACAGGCTCGCGGCGATGCCAACCAGCCAGGCGAGCCGCACGTCCAAGTGGCGGCACCACTCGGCAAGTTCGCGGGCACGGACCAGCATTGCCCGCCGCTCCGTCCATGCCCCGCGACAGGCGCATGCAAGAGCGATTGCCGACCCCGCCGCAAACAGGATTGGCAGCAGCTGCGGTTCAGAGGGACTCTCGCTGCACACGCCCCAGCCGACGATTGCCCACTGGCCCCACCCTCCCTCGGCCACCACTTGTGCAGTATGCTCACCCTCCGCCAGGTTGTCCGCCAGCGTGACCGACGCTGCTCCTGCCCGCGGATCATACAATACCACATAGCTCCGACCTTCGGCGTCGCTCGGCAGTGCGCCGGCAGGGCGCCCGTCGATTGTCACGTACAGAAAGGCGCGATAGTCACCCCTGCGCACCGTCAGGTCAATACGCGTTCCACCGAAGACGATGTCGAGCCGGTCGCCTGTGGCCCCGATGTCCGCCCCGTCTGCCGTGATCCGCCAACTGCCGTAATACAGCCCACTCGGATGGTCAGCAGGGTACCATCCGGCATGCGCTCGTCCCGTCGGGCCAGCCAGCGACCCCCTCGACTCCTGAAGGGCGGACAGCTCAGAAGCTACATTCTCCAGCGCATATTGCCCCTGGATGTCCTGAGAGGACCATGCTGCCCAAAGCATCGGTCCCATCCACGGCCACCGCTCTCGGGCGTAAGCCTCGGCATCATAGAGCCTTTCCGCAACCAGCTCCTTGTTCTCCTCAGTCGGCCAGCCGAAAGCGACAGCCCACACCGGCGTATTCCGGTCAGCATACTGCAGCATCACAGCCCGCAGCTCTTCGGCCCGCGAGAAACTGAGGCGACCCGGCAATGACGGCTCCGCCGGTCCGTACTCAAAGCCATAGGGCTCGGCCGCCACGACATCGAACCACTCGGCAACGCCCAGCTCATAGAGCGCGTCCAGGTACTCCACATCACTCTGATTGCCGCCGCCCGATTCCGTGTTAGGCGCAAGGGCGGCCAGCACAACCACGGCATCTGGATCGGCGGCACGCACTTGGATCGCGCCTTCGCGCAGGAGTCGCGCGTATCCTGCAGGGTCGACCCAACGATCACCCCAGTGAGGCGCGATGTTGGGTTCATCCCAGATTTGGTAGACGTCGATTTCGTCCCGGTAGCGCGCCGCAAGGGCACCAGCAAATGCCCCGAAGTCGCTGGTCTCGTGAGGTGGCGCCAACGGGTTCGCCAGATCGCCACCTGTGCGCGCCCAAGTGGGTGAACCGTCCAGTACCGCCATGAGCACCATGCCCCTTTGGGCTACCTCCGTCACGATGGCATCCCATGTCATCCACTCAAGGACTCCAGGCTGCGGCTCAATGCGATCCCAGGCGAAGCGTTGGCGGATCCATTTGACTCCAAGCGAACGCATTGTATCCAGGACACGTTGCCGCTCACGCGCCGACAGCATGCTGAGGTCAGTATTGACTCCCCATGACTTGTCGCGGCTCAGAGGACTGTCCACGGCCGGGCACTCCGGCCTATATGATGTATGAGGGAGTCCCCGATCCCAAGTGGCCAACGCAACCAGAGCAAGTGCGAGGGCGACTCCGAGAAGCAGCCCTGCTCCCACCAGCGGTTTCTTCACGTTCCCATTATACCGGGAAGGACACCTCCCGGCAAAAGAGAGTCACCACGCGATTTGGCAGCAACAGGGTTTCCTAGTATACTTGGTTTGTCTTGGGTGGCCGGTGCAGGCAGGCATGTGCCGCAAGCGAGCCGCATCCCTAACCCGCGAGGCGATGCAGGACACGATCCCGGTTCTTCTAGAGGGCAAGTTGGCTAGTAGGGTCTTGGGGCTGGCCGCAATCAGCCTGGTGTTGTTGCAGATCTGCCTGGTTGGTTGTTCGCCAGTCACAGGCACCGCACCAGAAACGCAAGCCGCCATCCCGCCAGAAATCGCCGCCACGCTGACTGCGTGGCCAACGCACGCGCCGATCCTCACTCGAGCTCCGACTGCCACCCCCATACCACGGTCGCTATGGACCTCTGTGCCATCCCCCGGCGCGACGCCTGTGGCCGGGAGCACCGCGCAAGGGACCGGCGGCCAAAACGCCCAGAGCACGGCGTTGGCGCCTGTACGTATCATCATCCCGGCACTCGGCCTTGATGTGCCGGTCGTCGAGGTGGCATGGTCAGTCGCCCGGGATGACGACCTCTGGCGTACCGAGTGGGAAACGGCAGATCATGCCGCTGGGCACCTTCGCGGAAGCGCTCTACCGGGCGAGATGGGCAACATGGTCATTGCGGGCCACCACAACACGAGAGGCGAGGTCTTTCGGCAACTGAGCGACGTCGGTCTCCCGGGCAACCCGCTAAGACAGGGGGACACCATTGTGATCGTTGCGGACAATGGCGTCGAGTTCTCATATCGTGTCGTCGCGTGGTACCGCTTCCTGGAGAGCGGGGCCTCGCCGGAAGAGATGCGGCAGCACGCGCGCTTCCTCGAGCAGACAGATACGTCGACTTTGACTCTCGTGACATGCTGGCCCTACGAGACCAACACACATAGAGTGATCACTGTCGCACAGCTGGTGCACTGATGAATCCTTCGAGTCGCTCTCATAAGCGCTCGCTCCTAACTGGACTGGCAGCCGCTGTCCTTCTTGCGGCCCTCGCAGCCGGACACGAAACCCTGGCAACCGGGCGACTTTCGCAGACGGTTCCCACTCGGACTCCCGCCTACACGCTCCCGCCGGGGCCGACACATACGCCTGTCCCCGATCCTTCGGACACCCCCGACTGGCCGCAAGCGACCAGTACCCCCCCCGCCAACACCGCCACCATGCCTGCAGCGACTCCACCGGCCGGCAGCATCACCTCGCCCCCCGCATCTGCGACGCCCATGCCAACTCCGGCTTCGGAGGCATCCCAGCCGCCGCCTGTGGCTACCTTCGCCGTCGCTTTATCGTGTGCTGCCGACATCTCCAGGCAAGATGTGCTGACCGGCGAGGAAGTCGAGTACACACTCCTCGTGACGAACCCAAACACCAGGCACGCGAGCAACGTGGCCTTACGGGAGATCATTGCGTCTGGCATCGAACTCCTTCGCATCAGCGCCACTCAGGGTGCCGTCGATGTGGACGAACAGACCGTGACTTTACGGTTTGGCACCCTTGAGCCTGGGCAATCCGCACTCGCCATTCTGGACCTCCGCGTGAGCCCGGCAGCATCCGTGGGACAGATCTTTGTGCTCCGGGGAACCGCTTACTTTGATGGCGGAGCAGTCACCTGCAATCCGGTCGCTTTTGCTATGCCGCCCAGCCGGCTGCCCGGCACGGGTTCAAGCCGAGCGACCCCATAAGGGTTACGGCCACGCCCAGAGCAAGACGAGCTGTCGTGGGACGGAAGCGCTGGTTGCTGGGTTGTTTCGTTGCCAGCGCTGCGCTTGTGCTCTACGTCGCAACAGTCGCTCCCGGCCTCACCCTGCGCCACTGGGGTGCCGATGGGGGAGACCTCGTTGCAGCCGCCCGGACCCTTGGGGTGCCGCATCCACCTGGCTTTCCTACCTACATCGTCCTGGCGTGGCTCGCTACACACCTGCCTGTAGGGTCGATTGCCTATCGCGTGAACCTACTCTCGGCGATCACAGGCGCGGCAGCGATAGGCTTCGTAGGCGTAGCCGGCTTCACCACCCTGCCTCGAGGGCAGAGCCGTTGGCTACCCGCTGCATCTGCTGCACTCACCCTGGCTTTCGCGCCCCTCGTCTGGTCCCAGGCAATCATCGGCGAGGTCTACGCGCCCGCGTTCTGCTTCGCCTCGCTCGCACTCCTGCTAGCAATTGAGTGGAGGCGCCACGGCGAAGTCGAGCTGCTATGGGCGTTCGCCCTCGTCTTTGGGCTTGGACTGGGGGTTCATCTCACCTTGGTTGTTGTCCTTCCCGCCGTCACGGTGTTGCTCTGGCCTGAACGGCGACTCTGGCTCCGGAAAAAGACACTTGCCCCATGCGTGGCTCTCTTCCTGGCCGGACTCTCTGCCTACTCTTATCTCCCGGTAGCAGCGTCCACCGTGCCCCCCGTCAACTGGGGAGCCCCCAGTACATGGCCCCGTTTCTTGTGGGTCGTCGCGGCAAAACCTTACCAATCGCTCGTCTTTGGGCTCCCGCCTTCGCACATATTACCCCGGCTTGAGGAGTGGGCAGGCATCCTGGTGCATCAGCTTGGCTGGGGAGGCTGGCTTCTGGCTCTACTCGGCCTAGCTCAGCTACTGCGGTCTGATGTGGCACTTGCGCTCTGCGGCATCACTTGGTTTGCCTCCACCGCACTTCTTGCCCTATTCTATGATTCCCAGGACTCGCTTGTCTACCTAGTGCCGTCAATGGCGGCGGTTGCCCTATGGCTGTCACAAGGGCTTGGGTGCCTGCATAGATGGGGGCAGCGACAAGGCCTCCCGGCAAGAGTTGCCGCGTCTACGCTCATCCTGTTGCTGCCCGTCAGCTCGCTCGCACTGAACTGGGCAGACATGGACTTGAGTCACGACCGACAGTGTGCCACATATGCCGATCAGGTGCTGCGGGCACTGGACCCGAACGCGATCGTGTTGGCACAGGGCGACCAGCCAACCTTCGTGCTCTGGTACGCCGTCCACGCCGAGGGGCAGAGGCCAGATGTCGCAGTAGTCAACACCCGCCTGCTGGGGTTCGACTGGTACCGAGACAACATCAGACACACCTACCCACGTGTTGAGGTCCCGGAGTTGTCCCTAGCCCATATCAGCGACCCCCAACAGATGCGTGAGTTGGTCACCCACAACTACCTCGAGCACCCCATATACGCTCTGGACCCAAGCGACACTTGGCTTGAGTGGTTTGACCTAGCACAGGTCCATGGCAGCCCCGTTTTCCGTGTGCGCCCCCTGCCAAAGTGGGAAAGGCAGCCATGACAGCAGCCTTGACTCGCAAGCGGAGGGCTGGCTCGCTTCTTCTGCTGCTGGCCATCGCCCTAGCCGCGGCCTCGCTCTTCACCGTGTCGCGCGCTCGCCGCATCTGGCAGCACATCGCTTCCGCACAGACTGGGCTGGTGCAGCTGGACTCTGCCCTCGGTGGGGGCCCCGCTGGCATAGCCCACATGCTCGGCGAGCCCAGCCGGCTACGCGCGTTGCGTGCGAGTGTGCTTGCACTTCGAAATGACTTTGCATCGATTGCCCAACTCGCACGCCCTGCGCTGAAGCTGTCCGGCTACCTGTCGTGGATCCCCGCAGTCGGCGACGACATCTCAGCGGCACCGCACTTGCTGAAGCTGGCTGACCGCACGTGCGATGCAGCCATGAGCTTGCTTGATGGCCTTTCCCCTCTGGCTGAGCACTTGGCTCAGGAAGGTCAGGACCTTCGCGGCGCTGGTCCGCAGCTGCTTGACAGCACCCGCTCCGCTGAGCCCCAATTGGCATCGGCACGGGCCGCCCTTGCACAAGCGCAGGCTGCCCGCAGCAAGATCAATGCAGCCTCGCTGCATGCGCGCCTCTCGGAGCCCATTGCTCGGTTCGACTCCGTCGCTCCAATGGTCGAAACGGCACTTGACTCCCTCGAGCTGCTTCCCAATCTCCTCGGCGCTGGCGAGCCCAGAGCCTACTTGGTATTGGCCCAGAACAGCGACGAGTTGCGAGCGACTGGCGGCTTCATCAGCGGGGTCGGCTTGGTTCGAGTGAGCGAAGGCCAAGTCACCTCGGTGTCCTTCCAGGACAGCTACGCAGTGGACATCCTGGAGAAAGCCCATCCCGATGCGCCCGAGCCTCTACGCCAGCACATGGGAACCGAAATACTCATGCTGCGAGATGCCAACTGGTGGCCCGATTTCGGTACGTCGGCCTCCGTTGTCCGAGAGCTGTATCGCCAGGACACTGGTCAATCCGTGAATGGAGTTGTCGCAGTTGATGAGAGGGCTTTGGAGCTCCTCGTCGCAGTGCTGGGGTCGGTCCAAATCCCTGGATACGCTGAGCCGGTCTCCAGCGGCAATCTGCGAGATATGCTGAGGAGGTTCTGGGAAGCGCCCACGCTCATCGCCCCGGGGGAAGAAGCCGAGTGGTGGTCACACCGAAAAGACTTCGCAGGCGACTTGCTGGCCGCTCTGATCGTGCAGGCTGAGCGCCAGGGCACCGAGTCGCTCTCTGACCTGGTCACTGCACTCTGGACTGCCCTTGACGAACGCCACATCCAAGTCTACTTGCCCGATCCAACTGCCAGCGAGCTGCTAAGCAGAGTAGGCTGGAGCGGCGCAGTTCGAAATACCCCGGGTGACTTTCTCATGGTCGTGGACAGCAACGTCGGCTTCAACAAGGTGAACCCGCATGTCCAGCAAGCAATCGACTTGGCGGTCCAGCTGGACCACCGTGGGCTGGCGACCTCGCATCTCACCCTTTCTTACCGCCACTTGGTGGACCGGCCCACGCCCGCTTGCATCCACGAGCCACGCTACGGCGACAGCTACGCAGATCTCATGGACCGCTGCTACTGGGACTACCTCCGCGTCTACTTACCCCCCGACAGCAAGGTAATTGAGGTGAGAGGCAGCGACACGCCGCCCGAGATCTATCAGGAGTCGGGCCGCACAGTGGTAGGCATGAGCTTCCTACTCGAGACCGGCCAGGCACGCGCTATTCAGGTCCGGTATTCCCACTCGCTGCCAGGAAGCAGCGATCGCTACTCCCTACTCGTGCAGAAGCAAGCGGGCGCCCTAAATCATCAGCTACGCGTGCAGGTTGACTGGGGCAAGGGAGCGGCAGCGACAGCTTGCACGCCTGCGCCGATCACGACTGGCACAGGCAACGGCACATGGCAGTCGACCCTGACTCAGGACCTGTACATCGACTGCCGGCGGGAGTAGCCCTCTGCTCGCCTTAGGCTTCGTCCGGCAGTTGCGGCCGCTCAGGCATCCTCCTCGTAGGCAGCCTCAAGGATACCCTCATGCTTGCGTCGCCTTCGATCCAGCCAGTAGCCCGCACGGCTCACCACAGGGCTCACCGTGCGGGCAAAGACCAGGTATCCAGTGTGCGCGATCATCCGGTCCAGCGGGCGAAAGCGCCCCGGGACCGTCTTGTAGGAGCGCACCAGCACCTCCTCGACCTCGACCTGACCAAACGTGCCCTCGATCTCCATGCCTTCCAGGAGCTGCACAACTTGGTTGGCGGTTGGCACGATCGCACCAAAGAAACCGCTGTCCTTCAGCGCCCTAGCCGCCTGCGCCAAGTACATCCAAGGGTTCCGGACATCAAGAAAGAGTGCATCCACATCGGTTTCGTCAAACCCGCCGCTTATGTCGCGCTGTCGGAACAGCACGCGTGACGCCAGCCCAAGGTCGCTGAGGTTCTTCTGCGCCTGGCGCTGGGTATCCGCGTTTGCCTCATACGAATAGAGGCACCCGCCTTCCCCAAGCAGACGGGAGACAGCCAGGGAAAAGCCTCCGCTGCCTGTCCCTGCTTCGATGACGCGGCTGTTCGGCACGATGCTCAGCCGGAACAGCGTGTAGGCGATGTCTTTGGGGTACATGATCTGCGTGGCGCGCTTCAGCTTCATGATCAGATCCGAGGTGCCGGCCTCCAGCGCAACAAAGGAACAGCCCAGATGCGAGTGGGCTTCCACACCATACGATCTGCCCAGTAGGTCATCGTGCGCGACTCTTCCACGGTGAGTCTCGAGAATCCTCCCGGGGCACAGCCGCACAAGGAACTGTTTTCGGTCCCGGCTCAGGAGAAGAACCAAGTCACCTTCGCGAAGTGTTTTCACCCGTCTCCCTCCCGACTAAGCGATCCCAGTGGCTGCCCACATCCAGGCTTCCACACGCCTCAACAGCGACATTGTAGCCAATGCCCAGGAAAGTCGCAAACAGGGACCCCGGACGACTGGCGGGCAGCTTCTGGGCGCCAGGCTACCGTAGCTCATATCTGATTCCGCGCGCGCTTGACCCTCTAGGCGAGCTGTGGTACTATCGTGTTCGCACGACGTGGACCGCGCCGGCAACGGGAGGATGGTAGAATGACAGAAGTGCCAGGAGAGGCATCGGCAACCGAGTCAGCAACGACGAAACCAGTAGACCGAAAGCTCGGTCAGAAGATCGGCCTGGTGACGGCTGCTCTTCTCCTTGTAGCTGGACTGGTTGTCGCCGTCTATGCCTTGGCCACCAATCCCCCGATAGCCGCCACAGTCCGCGACATCACGATCATTGTCTTGGCCCTATCGACCATCCTGATTGGCTTGAGCCTTGTAGTGCTCATCCTTCAACTGCAAAGTCTGATAGGACTCCTGCGCGACGAGATACGCCCCATCCTTGGTTCGGCCACCCAGACGGCGCGGACAGTGCGGGGCACAACGGCATTCCTAAGCGACAGCCTTGTGAGGCCCGTCATCTCAGTTGCCAGCTACACTTCAGGCATTCGCCAAGTACTCAGACTCCTGATGGGAGGTCACAAGCACTCACTGAGGGCCGAGGCGCACAAAACGCAGGACTGGACAGATATCAAGTAGAAGAGGAGGAACCAACAGTGTCAGAAGACAGGCAAGGACTGGATTTCGTCGTCGGTTTCCTGATCGGCGCACTAGCCGGTGCAGCAGCAGCGATCCTCATGGCGCCCAAGTCAGGCGAAGAAACCCGTGGGCTCCTGAGGGAGCGCGGAATCGAGTTGCGCGACCATGCCGATCAACTCGGTGCCGAGGTAAGGAAGCGCGCCGAAGGCGTTGGAGTCCAGGCTAAGGAGAGAGCAGAGAGGCTGCAGGTACAGGTGCGCCAAGCCATAGATGAGGGGAGAAGCAAGGCGAAGGAGGACCTCCTCGCCCGTGTTGAGCCATCCACCCCGCTGACTGACGGGCCTGAGGATTAGCAGCAGGTGCCGGAGGTGGAGGCGAGGCAGGTAGGTGCCTCGCCTCTCTGTGCTGAAAAGGGAGTCCACTTCCCTACCGGTTGCCGCTCTCTCAGGCGACCGGGCGTCTTGGGTTCTGAGGCGACAAACAATGGAGATTCGTGAGTTCCGGTCGGAAGATGCCACAGCTCTCGTCGAGATTCTGCGGGCCAACCAACAATACGGTCACCCAGACATTGACGGCCCGGAAGCCATGGAAAAGGTCAGGCAATGCAGTGCGGCCGAATTCCTCGTGGCAGTGTCCGGTGGCGAAGCAGTCGGGTTCGTCAGGGGAACATTCGATGGGTCGCGCGCAGTGATCTACCTGGCGTCAGTCCATCCCTCGCACAAACGACAGGGCATTGGCGCCGCACTCGTGCGGGAGATCGCTCGCCGGTTCAAAGCACGTGGAGCACTCAGCCTCGCTGTCATAGTTCCCGGAGATGCTGGCTTCTGGAAAGCCATGCACTTCAGGCAGACCACGAGGGTGATGCAAGCCTATCCAATTGACGAGGTATTCGCACCACAGTGAGCCCCGTCACAAGGCCGGCGGAGTCACTGTCAGAGTGTCGGCCATGGCTCGAACTCGCTCCATTAGGTCGGCCGCCAGGTCATAGACCGCCACCCCGCTTGAGTCGGACTCCCTGGCGGCGCGATCCTCAGGCAGGTATCCCAGCACACTCAGCCCGGGCAGTTCACTGGCTATGAAGCCCTCGTCTGACCGCGACCTGATCTTGTTGCCGACGACGAGCACTCGGCGGATCCCCAATCCGAGCGCCAGCTCGCTGATCTTCCTGGCCGTCTGTAAGCTGCGCCGCCCTGGCTCCACTATCACAATCGCCGCATCCACTGCCCCTGCCGTCCCCCGTCCCAGGTGCTCAACGCCAGCTTCCATGTCCATGATCAGGATCTCGTCTCGCCGGAGCAGCAGGTGCGTCACCAAGCTGCGCAAGAGCGCGTTCTCCGGGCAGAGGCACCCGGAGCCGGCGTTCTGCACCGTGCCCATCGTCAGGATCCGGATGCCGTCCTGGAGTATCGCGAAGCGCTCTGGGATGTCCTCGACACGCGGGTTCAGGCGAAAGTAGCCCCCTGTCTCTCCCTTGCGTGCTCCTGTGCGCTCATAGATCAGGTCCTCCATCTCCGACACTGGAACGATCGCCCGCGCCTGTTGCGGAGGAACGCCGCAGGCAGCTGCTAGACCGGTCGCGGGGTCTGCATCAATGGCCAGCACTTGCTGACCGCGCTCGACAAAGACCCGCGCAAGCAGAGCAGAAAACGTGGTCTTGCCTACACCACCTTTGCCCGTGATCGCCAGCTTGAGCATCAGAATTCCCTTCTCGCCCGACCCTCGCCTATCCTAGGGAGCCAACCCTCGATCACCGCTCCTCGTCAGAAAGAACTGGACCTCCCCATCCTCCTCGCGAGTGCCCACGTAGAGGTCCCCCGCCAGGCCGCTGCCTAGAAGCCGGTCTACAGCACCGCTCAGCTTCTCTACGAGCTGTTCGGCCGGATAGTTCGGATACACTCCAAGCCTACCCGCCAACACAGTAGACCGAAGTGCGGCATAGCTGCTCGGCGCGATCTGGTCGGCGTAAGGGAGCGATGCCGACCAATCCTCGTAGTCGAAGGCGAGGTCCTCTTGGGCCTTGCTCAGCTCCGCTATCAGGTCATTCAGCCGGCTCTCCCACTCTGGAACAATGGAGAGGCCGAAGGCCTTCTGGGCGACGCGGCATTTGAGCAGCAACCAGTGAACCAGCTGATGGTGGATCTCAGATCGGCGGCCTGCTTGTGTGGTCGCCGCAAGCTCCTGATTGTAGAGACTGAGCTTCGCCGCATCCTCGGCCCTAAGCGCATTCTCTAGGCCTGCGATCAAGTCAAGCGGCGGCTCTCCTCCCTGGGACAGCGACTCGATTACCGCATAGGCAGCCTGCCGCCGAGCCTCTTCGAGTGCCCCTACCTCCGGTGACGATAGCGATTGGCCGTTTCGCGGCAAATCCGCTGCCTCCGTCCGGTTCTGGTCAGGACGGCCGCCAGACCCCTGGTCCAGTTCCACCACCAAGCTCCTGACTGACTCCGCGCGCGTGTCTGCACCTAGGCTGCGATAGGCCTCCTCGAGCTGGGCTAGAATCCAACGGCGCTGGGCGGCCTGCAGATAGGGACTGTCCGTCGCGAGCAACTGGGCCTGCTCGAGTGCCTGCAGCGCCCTTCCGGTCTGCTCCATTGCTCCCCATCCCCGAGCCACCCGCCACAGAGCATCGGCGCGCTGCGGGTCGTTTAGATCCGGGCTCAGGAGAGCCACGTCCGCAGCCTGTTGCAGGGCGTTGGACGCCACAGCAGGGTCCTCCTCCGTGAGCTTTGCTGCCAGCGCGGTCAACCGCCCTATCCTCTGCGTGTCAGACAGCTCTTGGGCATAGACCAGCGATGCGTATGCACTTGCCAGTTCGCCGTTGTCGATGCCGGCATCAATTGTCTCGACCTCGGCTGCGCCGGCGAGCGGATAGAGTGCGAGCCCTGGGACTACCTCTTCGGACACGACCAGAGAAAGGGGGTCTTGCCACCCAGTTGAAGCCTTCTGATCCCGGCGCAGGGCCAAGAAGGCAATGGTCGCGATCACAGCCAAGAGCACTGCAACAACCGCCACCCCCGCAAGAATCGTTGATCCCCTACGCCGCGTTCGCATTCCACCCTCAGTCGTTATGTTCACTGTCTTACCCACAGCTCCACATTCGCACTTTCCCGCCGCTCCGATAGCCACTCTGCAAACGCCGCGGCCCGTGCCGCATGCGCATGCTCGGGCACACCGGCGCCGCTGTCCCCGGTCACCTCAAGCACAAGCCGCTGAAGAGCAAGCGAGTCCCGGACAGAAAGCCAGTACTGCTGCTCTGTTTGGCCGGTTGCCCGCAGCCACTCATCAAACGCCGACTCACCGCCACCGGTCACGATAGCCGCCTCGACCTGCGCATCGACCTCCAGACCGCTGGGCATGATGCCCATCTCTGCCGCCGCCTGCCGCACCAGAAGCAGGTCGATCAGCTCATTGAGCACCTGCTGCCCTGCCTCGCTCGAGGCCTCCTCAGGCCCTACTGGTGCGGTGGGTATCGCCTGGTCTGCCTGCTCTACTCGCAGCTCCTCGAGCCTCCCGTAGAACTCCGAGAGGAGTATTGGCTGTCCGTTGACCCGCGCTACCAGGGCAGGCGTAGCTGTTGCCCTCGGTACTGAGGGTGATGCCTCAGGCGAAGATGCGACCGCGGCAGTGTCCGTCGGCATGGCGGTGGCCCTCTCCAGCCCCCGCTCCCGCCACGACCGCGCACAGCCGGTGACCAGAATCGCCATGGCGCCAAGCAACCCTGCGGCACGCCAACGACGGGCCCGCCGGTGCAGTCGGCTCACTTCTGCTGCTAGCACGCGCCGCATACTATCAGAAAGAGCACCGGCTGTCAAGCCACCGCCAGGAGCAGTGAGCGCAAACCGTCAGGGGCTCAGGGCAACTCACACCGATATACACTCACTCCCGCGAATTCCGCACGCACGGTGATCCTGGCATGCCGGAATAGCCACCCTTGAACGAGCAGACGTTCGTCCCAGAGCTCGACCTCTGAGGCCACAAACCAGACAACACGGGCGTCTCCCAAGCGCTGCACCATCAGCGAATCGACCTCAGACTCAGACACGCCTTGGTTCGTAAAAGGCCCGTCGATCCGCCATGAGGGCTCGACTCCCCCATGCGCCAGGGGGAAATAGAGCATCGCCGCACCTCTCGACGGCAGGTTCGGCTCGGCGGCTTCAGCTCGCCTAAGGTAGTACTCGAAGCCGTGACTCGTGTAGGGGATCTGAAAGAGCACCCGGTCACCACCCTCCATATTCGACGACACATAACGGGAAGCTGAGCGCAGATCGGCCTTCACGGGAATGGCCGCTTGCCTGCCCACGCCCACGAGGCCCGATACCGCCAACAGCACAACCAGCACGATGGACAGCGTGGGAAGGCGCAGCGCAAGGGCTCGCCAGCCAGAGCCTGCTAGCAGCAAGAGCCCTGGAAGAACAAAAACCAGATAGCGTGCCGCATACATGGGCTGCCTGAGGGTCAGCAGGAACAAGCCCACCACCGGCAGCGACACCCATGCAGCAAGTGCGAAAGAAACGCGCAGCCGGTCGCGCCTCGGGAAGACAAGGGCGGCGCCGATCAGCGCCAGCAAGCCGAGCTCGCTCAGAAGAACTCCGCTTGGCGCAACGCCACCAACATAAGTCGATGCCATAGAGGCAAGCATCTGAGGTAGGGGTACGAACGCAAAGCCTGTGGCACCCGGGTCAAGCAGCCTCGGCAACTGCCACATCGCCAGCGGAATGTAGAGGATGGCCAGCGCAACAAGCGCGGCTGCGTGCCGCACTGCCGTCTTCGGCGCGCGGGGCCATGGGAGGAGTGCGATGACCGTCAGATGAACCGGAATCATGAGCGCTGTCAGGATGTGGGTGTAGAATGCAGCCGCCGTCAGCGCCACATAACCAAACCAAGGTCGCCAGCCACCGCTCTGGGCTGCGCTAAACAAGCAAGCCAGCGAGCCAAGGACGAGAACGACCGCGGCTGCGTACATCCTGCCTTCCTGGCTGTACCACACCAGGTATGGCGACACAGCGACCAGCAGGGACGCCACGGCGGGGGCACTACCTGATCCCCGCACCAAGCCCTGGCCGAGCCGGTACACCATCGGTACCGCCACAACACCGGCAAGCAGAGAGATAAACCGAAGGGAGAACTCGCTGTCGCCGGCAGCCGCCAGCCAGGGACGGAGCAGGAGGTAGTAGAGTGGGCCATTGTGCCCTGGCGCCGTGAAGCCGCGCAGGAGCTCAGACAGAGGCTGTGCCGCGAAGCGGAGCGAGTCCACTTCGTCCCGCCAAAGGCTTTGGTAGGCTAGCCCTTGGACGCGCAGAAGAAATGCGAGCCCCGTGACCAGCAGCACAGTCCATCCGCTGCGGTGATCACCTCCCCTCTCGCTGCAGCATCCAATCGGTTGCAGCCGATGCGACTCACCGTGGCAAGACGAGCCTTCGCCTCCGCTCTGTGCCGACTGCCACCAGCGCCTCTTTAGCGGCCTGGCGCAGGACGCCGCCTTCGCACCAATGCCCACAGCAGCAGCGCAACCAGAAGAACAAGCAGTAGGATCCCGCAAACAAGCCAGGCATACGAAACACCAAGCACGAGGGCGTCGGCGAGGGCGCGCCAACGAAACTCGAGGTCTGCCTTCTGTTCCGGATACCTCGAGGATTCGTCCGGCGCAGGCGCAGACGTCGCCTCAGGCACTGCCTCGGGTGTCTCGGTCGGAGGAGTCGTCATCGTCGCGGAGGGCTCCGTGCTCAGCGTCGGTTCGGCAGCGGGTGAGATCGTGGCGGTTACTTCCGCAGTTGCGGACGGGACCGGCAATGGCGTAGCGGACGGGGGGATCTCAGACGCGACGGTTGCCGTCGGCCACTCGGAGGGCGTCGGCAGGTCTGACTGGAACAGCCCGCTTTCGGCCTCGGAGGCGGAGCGCCACGAGATGGATGCCAAACAGGCGATTGCGAGCCACGCCGCAATCCAGAGCGTCGCTCTCCGCCCAAGAGGGTTCCTCTTCCACAGTCTCACGAAGCACGCACCGTGCCAGGAGTTCCTGGTCCCTTCCTATGCTAGGCTACTCGCTCCGCTCATTGTATCAGACGTCGGCGCCCCGCGCCAACCGGGCTCTTCCTGGAGCACGACGTCGTCCGACGTCACACGCTCGATGCGACCATCTGGCAGTCGCACGAGCATCGCGCCGTCTGGGTCAAGCCCAACCGCAGTGCCGCGCCATCGGTCTTGCCCTCCCACAATAAGGACATTCGCACCCTCCACGGCAATCGCACTCGCCCACTCGGCATACGGTGATTGGCCAGCCCGAAGCGAAGCGTAGCGGCGGTCGAGCGCCTCCAGCAGTCGCCGCAGCAGCGACATCCGATCAACAGCGCCGCCCACGTGCTCTGACAAGCTCGTGACCCGATGCATCGAAAGGCCGTCTGGTAGGCTTGGAGCCGCGTTGACATTCAGACCGATGCCGACCACGCAGTGCTCGACCGCGTCTCCCACCAGGGCGCTCTCCGCCAGAATGCCACCCAGCTTGGCTCCTCGGCAGAGCACATCGTTCGGCCACTTCAGCCTCGCCGACAGTCCCGTCTCCTCTCGCACGGCGTCCACGATAGCTAGCCCGGACAGCATCGTCAGTTGGTGAATCTCGGGCAGCGCCAACTTCGGCCGGAACACGATCGACATCAGGAGGCCGCCTCCGGCGGGAGCCTCCCATCTGCGTCCAAGCCTGCCCTTGCCCGCTATCTGGTACTCGGAAAGCACGCATGTTCCCTCCCTGCAGCCCTCCTTGGACAAGTGCTTGGCAAGATCATTGGTGGACTGGGTGACCAGTAGGTGAAGCAGAGGCATGCCAATCAAAGACTCACCCTACCCTTGTCACTACCTCAGAGGCCACAGGAGCTGCTGTGGCTCACCGCCGCTCCCAGCACGACCGACTTGACACCACTCGGATTGTGAGTAGAATGCATCAATTGCTCGCAGGAGAAAGCCCGTCTTCCTGCCGCAGACAGCGAAGGGGTCTGCCACGATGGAGATAAGCAGACGTACCGATTACGGAATCCGAGTAGTACTCGACCTCGCAGCGTCAGCCGCAGGTACAAGATCTGCTACACAAGAAATCGCTCGCAGACAAAGGATACCAAGCCCGTTTTTGGCCAAGATCATCGCTCAGCTTTCGCTCGCCGGCTTGGTCACCACCCACCGTGGGGCAGGAGGAGGCGTTGCCTTGGCCCGACCCCCTTCGCAGATCAACCTGCTGCAGGTAATCGAAGCTCTCGAAGGACCAGTACGCCTCAATAGGTGTCTGATTCAGCCACAGGCGTGCCCGAATGATGGCAACTGCCCGGTGCATCATATCCTGGCAGAAGCACAGCACGCCTTGACCGCACGACTTGCGAGCACGACGTTCGACACCCTGGCCGATAAGGCGAGCGCTTCGGCAGCAGAGGCCAGCCACGCGATCCTAGCGCAATAGCGCCACGACAAGGCAGGAGGTGCCCACCCAGATACAGTAGAGCGCGAACAGGTACAGCCTGCCCCCTTGCAGGTACCTGAGCATGAAGCGCACGGAAAGGTAGCCGGCCACCCCTGCCACAAGAGAGCCGGCCACCAGCCCCGGAAGGCCCGCAGTGATCGACTTTTCCTGGACTGCGTTCGCGAGCTGGAACACCCCGGCCCCCAGGATTACCGGCGTGGACAGCATGAAGCTGAAGCGCGCAGCATCCTCACGCCGAAGACCCAGCAGCTGGCCAGCACCAATCGTAGCACCCGAGCGCGAGATGCCTGGCGCGATTGCCGCTGTTTGGGCCAGTCCGATGACTACAGCATCAACCCAACGCATCTCCTTCAGAGATCGATGCCGGCTGCCCAGTCGCTCTGACAAGATCAGTATGACCGCAGTGACAAGGAGGAAGATGCTCGCCCACAGGGGCTCTGAAAAGAGCGCCTCAAAAAAGTCGTCGAACAGATAGCCCAGCACGGCTGCCGGCACAGAACCAAGGATCAGCAGCCACATCAGCCGCGCATCGGCATCCCGCCAATCCCAGCGGATCAGGCCCCGCACCCATGCAGTGGCTAACCGCAGCCAATCCCGCCAGAAGTAGGCCACAACTGCGATGAGAGTCCCCCAGTGGACGACGGTATCGAACAAGAGACCAGGAGACTCCCAACCAAGCAGCCACGGCACGAGTACCAGGTGCCCAGAGCTCGAGACCGGAACGAACTCAGTCACGCCCTGGATGAAACCAAGCAGAATCGCTCTCAGCATCTCCATCGTCGAAGCAGACCTTTCGCTATGTCAGGGTTCCATCTCCATGCGGGCCCAAATAGCCGGCCAGAAACTCGGAGCGGAACTGCTCGAAGGAACCATCGCCAAGAGCCGCGCGAATATCCTCCATCAGCCGTTCCTGGAAGCGGACATTGTGGATAGTGGCAAGACGGTAGCCGAGCAGTTCTTCAGCTTTGAACAGGTGCCGCAGGTACGCTCGCGAAAAGCGGCGGCAGCAATAGCAGTCGCAGCGCTCCTCTACCGGCTTGGCATCTGTGGAGAAGCTGGCATTCCGCAGGTTCAGCCTCCCATGCCGCGTTAGGAGAGCGGCATTCCGGGCTAGTCGGGTTGGAAGCACACAGTCGAAGAGGTCGATGCCCCGCGTGACCCCCTCTATCAGATCATCGGGCGCGCCCACGCCCATCAGGTACCGCGGCTTGCCAACCGGAAGGAGAGGAGTAGTTACTTCCAGCATTCTGTGCATCAATGGCTTTGGCTCACCGACGCTCAGCCCTCCGATCGCATATCCTGGAAAGTCGAGTCCCGTCAGGAAACGTGCGCTCCGCTCACGCAGGTCGCTGAATACCCCGCCCTGCACGATTCCGAAAAGCCACTGGTCGCTTCGTTTCTGAGCAGCCAGGCTCCTCTCAGCCCAGGCGTGGGTCCTCTCCAGCGCGGCCTCGTTATAGTCTCGGTTTAGAGGATCCGCACACTCATCCAAACACATGATGATGTCTGCACCAATCTGTTCCTGTGTCCAGATCACCATCTCCGGAGTGAAGCGGTGGGGCGATCCATCAAGGTGCGACCGAAACGTGACGCCGTCTTCATCCACCTTCCGGTTCGCCTGCAAGCTAAAGACCTGGAAGCCGCCCGAGTCGGTGAGAATCGGCCCGTCCCATCCCATGAAGCCGTGCAATCCGCCCATTCTGGCCAGCAGCTCTGCACCAGGCCGCAGATAGAGGTGATAGGTGTTCCCGAGCAGCAGCTCAACGCCAAGCTCGCGCAAGTCTCGGGGATCAAGAGCCTTGACCGTTCCCTGCGTTCCCACAGGAGCAAAGGCCGGAGTCTGAATCTCGCCGTGCGGAGTCGTCAGCACGCCCAGACGGCCGTTCGAAGCGGCCCCCGCTAGCAGTGTGAAGCCGAATACCATGGCCTGATTCTAGCACCGCAGCCAGCCTGCTGTCAAGCGAGTCCCACCCTCCAAGACCAATACTCCTTTTGCGCCGCAGCGCGCATCCGCGTATAATGGACTCAGCCAGGCAAGTCCGGAGTCGAGGAACGGGACAACTCGAGGAGGAGTTGAGGCAATGAACGGCGCCCACCAGGCACGCAGGATCGTGATGAGCCATGGCGCGCCTCTGCCCGTCCAAACACAATCACCCAACGCACCCTCTCAACTGCATTCGAGCCCCTTGCCAACTAGAGGGGCTCTATTCTTTTCCGCCACTCAGGAGGAGCACCTTGGTTCAACGTAGGATGCGCGGCTCTGTCATGGTAGTTGGCGCCGGGGTTGGCGGTATGCGCGCCGCCGTCGACCTGGCGGATTCGGGCTACAAGGTCTACTTGCTGGACTCGGCACCCAGCATAGGGGGCATTGTCTCGCAGCTCGGCTTCATGTTTCCCACCCACGACTGCGTCCTCTGCAGAGGAACGTCCGACCACGGCTACGGCTGCTCTCGGCCTTCCATCTCCCCGTTCTTGCTCGACCATAGCTTGCATCCGAACATCGAGATCGTCACCAACAGCACTGCGGTCGGTGCAAAAGGCCTACCCGGAGACTTCACGGTCCAGGTTCATCATCAGCCACGTTATGTTGATACCACCCTGTGCGTCAACTGCGGGGAATGCGCTGCCGTCTGTCCGGCTGATCTAGTGAGCGAGTTCCAGGCAGGATTGGTGAAGCGCAAGGCGGCCTACAAACCGGCGGTGCGCTCGGCTCCCAACGCCTACGTCATAGAGAGGGGCCCCTACTGCGATCCATGCTGCAAGTGCGAGCAAGTCTGCCCGACGAAAGCCATCAACCTCGACGAGGAGGACTGGATCGAGGAGATTCAAGTCGGCGCAATCATATTGGCCGTAGGATACCAGCTCTACGACCCCACCCCTGCCGAAGAACTGGGGTACGGGCGTTTCCCGAATGTTGTCACAGGTCTTCAGTTTGAGCGGCTGTCCAGCCGCTCGGGACCCACCGAGGGCGCCATTGAGCGACCGTCTGACGGCAAGGTTCCGCAGCGCATTGCTTGGTTGCAGTGCGTGGGTTCACGCGACCAAGAACACCCTTACTGCTCGTCTATTTGCTGCATGTACGCGACGAAGGAAGCCGTCTTGGCGAAGCAGCGCATCTCCGACGTGACCTGTGAGGTCTTCGTCATGGACGAGCGGGCTTTCAGCAAGGAGTATACCGCCTACTTCGAGCAATCCAAGGATCTCTGGGATGTCAAGTACACGCGCTGCCGCATATCTGAGATTCGCGAAGACCCGGCTACGCACGACCTTTTGCTTCACTACCACGATGAGAGCGGCCTGCTGCGTCGCGAGCGCTTCGATCTCGTGGTGCTCTCCGTTGGCAGCGTGCCACCGCCCAAAGCAGTCGCTCTTGCGGAGGACATGCAGATCGAGCTAAACGAGTACGGATTCTGCAAAACCGACAAGTTCGAGCCGCTTGACACAAGCCGGCCGGGTGTTTTCGTTGCCGGTGCGTTTGCCACCCCCAAGGAGATCGCCGAGACAGTCATCGACGCCAGCGGCGCCGCCGCACGCTGCATGGCGCTGCTTTCCGGCAAGTCGGGCACAGAGATCGAGCGACCCGACTACCCAACCGAGAGGGACGTGTCTCTTGAGCCGCCAAGGATTGGCGTTTTCGCCTGCGCGTGCCACCCTACGATCGACACGGTCATTGATGTCAACGACCTCCTTGGCTTTGCCCGAGAGCTGTCTGGTGTGGTGCACACACAGGTGCTCCCCTATGGTTGCTTGGCGGATGGGCAGAAGACGATTCGCGAAGCCATACGCGAGCACGGGGTCAACAGGATTGTCATAGGCGCCTGCACCGCCAGGACACACCTCGCACTCTTCCGGGACGTGATCCGCCAGGAGGGGCTCAACCCTCAGCTCCTGGAGTTCGTGAGCCTGCGCGATAACTGCGCATGGGTCCACGGGGACAACCCTCAGGGCGCCTGCAGGAAGGCAAAGGAAGAAATGCGCGTGGGCGTGGCGCGCGCGCGCCACCTTCACGCATTCAGCAAGGACAAGCAGACCTTTAGCCGCTCTGCTTTGGTCATCGGCGGTGGACTTGCCGGAATGACTGCGGCTCTGTCGATCGCCGATGAGGGCCATGATGTCTTTCTCGTAGAAAAGACGGACAGGCTCGGGGGCAACCTACGTTATCTCTACAAGACCGCTGAGGGGACGAGCCCTCAACGCCTTCTTCAGTCGCTCATCAAGCGTGTGCACAGCCACGAGAGGATTGCCCTCTCTCACAACACTCAGCTGATCGGCTTCGAGGGTCATGTCGGCAACTTCCGGTCCCGGCTCAGCTGTGAAGGAAATGGCGAGCCGCCCCGCTGCTGGGAGATAGAGCACGGGGTCGTGGTTGTGGCGACGGGCGGCGAGGAGTTCAAGGGCAACGTCTACCTCTACGGCCACGATCCTCGCGTGGTCACGCAGCTCGAGCTGGAGCAGAGGCTCGCCGCAGATGTCGACACTGCCCGTCAGCTCCAGAAAGTGGTCATGATCCAGTGCGTGGACCCCCCTGACCAAAAGATACACTACTGCAGCCGGACATGCTGCACCAACACCATGAAGAACGCCATTGCCATCAAGCAGATCAATCCCGACTGCGGGGTGTACGTCCTCTACAAGGACCTAATCACCTACGGCTTCCGCGAGACCTACTACACCGAGGCCCGGCGCAGAGGCGTCGTCTTCCTGCGCTACACGGATGATGGGGCTCCCCAGGTGCAGGTGAACTATGGGAAGCTTGAGATTCGGGTCACGGACCTATCGCTCGACCAGCCCCTGGTTTTCACTCCGGACCTCTTGGCCCTGTCAATGACGACGATGCCGGCCGACACGAACGAAACCCTCGCCAAGATCCTGGACGTGCCTCTGTCGAGTGAAGGCTTCTTCATGGAGAACAACCTGAAGCTCCGTCCCATGGACTTTACTCGCGAAGGGATATTCCTCGCAGGCTTAGCTCACTACCCCAAGTTCATCGAGGAATCAATCTCCCAGGCGCTCGCGACCGCTGCCCGCGCGATGACCTACCTGAGCAAAGACCAGTTGGAGGTGGGAGGGACCATTGCCATAGTAGATCAGGCCAAGTGCGTCGGGTGCCTCACGTGTGTCAGAGTCTGCCCGTTCCACATCCCAAAGGTGGACCCCAGGGCAGTTGGCGTTGGCACGATCATTGGGGCAGCCTTCGTTGAGCCCTCTCTCTGTACCGGATGCGGAACGTGCACAAGCGAATGCCCAGCCAACGCCATCCAGTTGAGGCACTACCGCGACGATCAGCTTATTCTGGTCGAGGAGCCAATCCTAGGCCAGTGGGCCCTCGCCTAGCGCAGGAGACTCCATGGCAGAACACGACAAGAATGGATTCGAACCAGAACTCACCGCCTTCACGTGCATCTACTGTGGCAGCATGGCTGCCGACACGACCGGTGCGCTGCGGATAAGCTACCCGGCTAACATCAAGCTCTTCCGATTTCCTTGCACCGGCAAGGTGGATGTCGAGTACATCCTGCGTGCGTTCGAAGAAGGGGCCGACGGTGTCTACATTGTGGCGTGCTCTATTGGGAACTGCCATCACGTGCACGGCAACGTGCGCGCCACCAGGCGCGTCGAATACGCCCGCAAGCTGCTCGAGCAGGTGGGGATTGACGGGGAGCGACTCGGAGTCTTCTACCTTTCGGGCAGCCAAGCGCACGCTTTTGCCGCTGCCGCTACGCAGATGACCGAACGCGTCCGTCGATTGGGGCCAAGCCCGCTCCGAAGGGCGGTTCGCTCCGCTTCCGAGCAAGAGTAGCCGAAGCCGAGCTCATGCCCTCAGAGAGACTGCCTATGGACACAAACGCCGAGACACTCGATCCTTCCCTTTGTGCCAGGATCGCCTCTGAACCGGGCGGCGAGAACATCTGGCGCTGCTTTGGCTGCGGGACCTGCACGGCCTCATGCCCCGTGCGCGAAATCACAGCCCGTTACAACCCTCGGCGCATCATCCATATGGCGCGCTTGGGCCTGCACCAGGTGCTTTCGGCCGACTTCGTCTGGCTCTGTTCCACATGCTACACATGCCAGGAGCGCTGCCCACAGGACGTACGCATCACTGACTTGATGCACGCGATCAAGAACGTGGCCGTGGCCGAGGGCTTCATGCCGCCCTCATTCCGTCAGCAGATTGCCCTGCTTGCCGCCCACGGCCGGCTCTACGACATCACAATGCTCGAAAACGAGCGCCGCAACGAACAGGGTCTACCTGAGATCACGGAGAGTCCAGCCGACATAGCGCGCATCCTCGGAGCGGCCGGCCTGGAAAGCCCTGGCGCCTCGGAAGCCAAAGGCGAGGCATAAGCGATGCGTTACGCGCTCTTCCTCGGCTGCACAGCGCCTGTGCGCGCGCTCAACTACGAGAAGGCCGCTCGCGGGGTCGCCTCTCGCCTGGGCATTGAGCTTCATGATATCAACGACTTCGGCTGCTGCGGGTTCCCAGTCAAGTCAGTCAACCGCGAAGCCGCCCTCCTAATGGCCGCACGCAACCTGGCCCTTGCCGAGGAGCAGGGTATCGACGTCTGCGCACTCTGTAGCTCGTGCACCGGCACTCTCGCTGAAGCCAATCGCACGCTTTGCGCCGACCCAGCGCTGCTAGAGCGCATCAACGTGCTCCTCAGGAAGACGTCAGGCCTGGAATACCAGGGGCATGTTCGCATCCGACACTTCGTTCGGCTACTATACGAAGAGATCGGCCCCGGCCGTCTCCGTCGCTCTGTGCGCGTCGACCTCTCGGGACTCCGGCTCGCGGCGCACTACGGGTGCCATTACCTCAAGCCCGGCGAAGCTCATGACCACTTCGACGACCCCGAAAATCCCACCAGCCTGGACCAGCTCATTGAGGCAACCGGAGCTCAGTCAATCCCCTATGAGGGGCGCGAGTTGTGCTGCGGAGGCGGCATACTCGCGGCCGACGAACACACAGCACTTGAGCTGCCTCGCCTCAAACTCGCTCGCGTGGCCGAATCAGGTGCAGACGCACTTGTCATCGTGTGCCCTTTCTGCGACATCATGTACGAGCTGCAGCAGCGCCGCATCGAGAAGCTCTTTGATACACGCTTCAACCTTCCGGTGCTCTTCTACCCACAGCTTCTTGGAGTGGCCTTGGGCCTATCGGCCGATGAGGTCGGCCTTCCACTCAACCGGGTGAAGTCGCGCACCCTCATGGGACTCCCGTCGGGTGGAGAGGCCTAGGAGAATCGCCAGCGTGACTGCATCCGATAGCAAACCAGTGGGAGCGGCTCTCGTGGTCGGAGGAGGCATCGCCGGGGTGCAGGCCGCCCTCGACCTGGCCGGCTCGGGCGTAAGGGTCTTTCTTGTGGAGGAGGGACCGGCCATCGGCGGCCATATGGCGCAGCTTGACAAGACCTTCCCCACCAACGACTGCGCAATGTGCATTCTGTCGCCGCGCTTGGTCGAGGCGGGGCGACACCGCAACATCGAGGTCCTCCCCACTACCGATGTTCTGGGCCTTCAAGGGGAACCGGGGCACTTCACGGTAAGCCTTCTCCGCAGACCGCGCTACATAGACCAGGACAAGTGCACTGCCTGCAACGACTGTGCCCTGGTCTGTCCAGTTCATGTGCCAAGCGAGTTCAATGCGGGTCTCTCCACCCGAACGGCCACCTACAAGCCATACCCTCAGGCAGTGCCCAGTGCTTATGTCATCTCGAAACGAGGGACGAGTCCCTGCAAGGCCACCTGTCCGGCGAGCACAAGCGCACAGGGTTACATCGCGCTGATCGGGCAACGGCGGTACGAAGAGGCTCTCGAAGTCATCAAGCAGTACAACCCCTTCCCTGCCACCGTGGGCCGCGTGTGCCATCACCCCTGCGAGAGCGAATGCAACCGGCGGAAGCTCGATTCGCCGGTGGCGATCTGTGCCCTGAAGCGCTTTGTCGCAGACACAGTCTACGCAGAGTGGGACAGGTCCGGACGTGTTGCCGAAGGCCGAGAGCTGCGGGCCTACCCCGAGGCACCGGCGGAGCCTCCGCCTGAGGATCGGCGTAGGGTTGCTGTGGTAGGTGCCGGTCCGGCAGGCCTGAGCGCTGCGCACTTCCTGGCACGGATGGCCTACAAGGTAAAGGTGTTCGAGGCTCTGCCCGTTGCCGGTGGCATGGCACGCGTCGGCATACCCGCATACCGTCTTCCGCGCGACGTCTTGAACCGTGAGATTGACGAGATACTCAAGTTGGGCGTGGAGCTTGAGCTCAACCACCCCGTCCAGGACATCGGAGCGCTCTTCCGTGACGGGTATGCTGCCTTGTTCCTTGCCATCGGCGCGCACGAGCCTCAGAAGCTGCGCATCCCCGGAGAGGACATTGCCAAGGGGGTTTTCCATGGTGTGCCTTTCCTGCGCGCCGTCGCCCTTGGCGAGAGAGCGTACCTTGGAGACCAGATCGTAGTCGTCGGCGGGGGAAACACCGCTGTTGATACCGCGCGCACTGCTCTGCGCCTGGGCTCGCGCGACGTCACTCTCGTCTACCGCCGCACTCGGGCCGAGATGCCGGCCAACGATTGGGAAGTCCAGGAGGCCCTGGATGAGGGCGTTCGCCTCGAGGTCCTTACCCAGCCGGTTGCCGTCATTTCTGACAAGGGGCACATTGTCGCGCTGCGCTGTATGCGGATGCACCTCGGTGAACCTGACACCACCGGAAGGCGCCGCCCCATCCCCGTAGAGGGCAGCGAGTTCGAGATTCGCTGCAACGCGATGGTGGCAGCCATTGCACAGGCGCCAGAGATCAGCTTCCTCGACCCAGATCACGGATTGGCAGTTACGCGTGCGGGCACCTTCAAGGTTGACCCTGAGACGCTAGCTACCAACCTCCCAGGCGTCTTTGCAGGTGGTGATGCGGCCGCCGGACCCGGAGCGTTGATCGAGGCCATCGCCGCAGGCCGCCGTGGAGCACTGTCCATCGACCGTTATCTGCGAGGCGTCCCCCTGCGCACTCCGCGCGAGCTTCTGCCCCTGCCTACGACTGCGGTCAGTCACGAGGAAATCCAGGCAAGGATCGCACATGGGCAGGTTGACGTGCGGCCAAGGGCAATCGCCCCCAAGGCGGCCATCCAGGATCGCCTGCATGACTTTCGGGAAGTGGAAGCCTGCCTCGGCGAGGAAGAGGCTCTGGCCGAAGCAGGACGCTGCCTGAGCTGCGGCCTCTGCTCCGAGTGCTACCAGTGTGTGTTAGCCTGCAAGGCACACGCGATCGACCATCATCAGGCGCCCTACGAGCAGACGCTCGAGGTTGGTGCGGTCATTCTCGCTCCTGGCTTTGCGCCGTTCAACCCGGAACGCTACTCGGCCCTCGGCTATGGCCGGTACCCCAATGTGCTGACCTCCCTGGAGTTTGAGAGGCTCCTCTCTGCGTCTGGACCCACGGCGGGCCACATTCTTCGCCCCTCTGACCGGCAGCCGCCGCGTCGGATCGCCTTCCTCCAGTGCGTGGGTTCCCGCGATCGCGAGCACGAGTACTGCAGCGCCGTGTGCTGCATGTACGCCACAAAAGAGGCTACCCTCGCTACTGAGCACGTCCGTGGCGTGGAATGTACCATCTTCATGCTCGACATGCGCGCCTTTAGCAAGGGCTTTGACGCCTACTACCAGCGCGCTCGCGAGAAGTATGGAATACGGTACGTTCGGTATCGGATTCCGGCGATTGCAGAAGACCCGGCAAACCACAACTTGCTCCTCACGTACGAGCGCGAAGACGGTGGCTGGACCAAGGACCCATTCGACCTGGTCGTGCTCAGCGTTGGCATGGAGCAACCGACCGGCGCGGAGCTCCTGTCCCAAAGGCTGGAGGTCGAGCTCGATCGCGACGGCTTTTGCGCGACCCAGCCCTTCCATCCTGTCGAAACATCCCGCCCGGGGGTATTCGTCTGCGGGGCCTTCGCCGAGCCCAAGGACATCCCAGACACAGTAATACAGGCAGGCGGTGCAGCGGCAGCCGCCTTGGTCACCATCGGCGAAGCGAGGGGGACACTCGTGACCCGGGCGGAGTACCCGCCCGAACTGACCGTGCTGCCAACGGATGAGCCCCGCATTGGTGTCTTCATCTGCAGCTGCGGCACCAACATCGCAGGGGTGGTGGATGTGGCAGCGGTAGTCGGCTACGCAGCGTCGCTGCCGAATGTCGTGCATGCCGAGAACACGATGTACACTTGCTCGGCCGACTCCCTGAAGCTCATCCAGGAACGGATTCGCGACAAGAACCTCAATCGAGTGATCGTCTCGTCGTGCACACCCCGCACCCACGAGCCCATCTTTCGTGACACAGTTCGAGAGGCTGGCCTCAACCCATTCCTATTTGAAATGGCCAACATCCGTGACCAAGACTCCTGGGTGCACGCCCAGTGGCCGCAACTCGCGACCCAGAAAGCTATGGACCTTACACGGATGGCCGTCGCACGCTCCAGGAGGCTGCAGCCTCTCTACCGTCAAGAGCAGAGTCTGTTTCACCAAGCACTTGTCATCGGCGGAGGCGTTGCTGGGATGACCTCGGCACTCTGCCTGGCGGACCAGGGCTATGATGTGGTTTTGGTGGAACGCGAGCCACAACTCGGAGGTCTGGCAAGCCGCCTCACGGCAACCGGGGACGGCATCGATCCGAGGCCCGTCGTGTCCTCCATGGTCACTCGCGTTGTACATCATCCACACATCCAGGTCCTCACGAACCACGTCGTGCAAAAGTCCTCCGGATTCGTCGGCAACTTCCGCACGGTTGTCGCGTCGCAGTCCGGGCCGACCCAGTGCCTGATCGAGCACGGGGTCATCATCGTAGCCACCGGCGCCCAAGAGCACCGCGGCACAGCATTCGGCCTCGGCGCAGACGGCCGCGTTCTCACCCAGCTCGACCTGGAGCACGCACTGGGAAGCAGCGAGTCAGATGACCCACGGTCACCTGGGCCCTTCGCCGGACCGCTACGAAGTGTGGTCATGCTCCAGTGCGTGGGACCGTGGGACGAGGCCGGCTCCGCTACCGGCTTCTACTGCAGCCGGATCTGCTGCTCCACGGCTGCCAAGAACGCCCTCCGCCTCAAGACGCTCTTCCCAGACGTCGCAGTCTACGTGGTATACAACCGCGATGTCCGGACGTACGGGTTCCTCGAGAAGCTCTATACGGCGGCACGAAAGGCGGGCGTTACCTTCATTCGCTGCCCGGAGGGTTCACGGCCGGAGATCACCACCGGAGAACGCCTCAGCATCTGCGTCCACGACGACATTCTTCAGCGCAGCTTGGTCCTACCAGCCGACCTGCTCGTACTTAGCGAAGCGCTGGTGCCCGCACACGGCAGCCAGGACTTGGCTGACCAACTTAAGTTCTCCTGCACTCTCGATGGATTCTTCCTGGAAGCGCATGTGAAGCTACAGCCTGTCGAGTTCCCGGCCGAGGGCATCTACCTCGCGGGTAGCGCACACTACCCCAAGCTGATTGACGAGGTCATCGCCCAAGCTGGAGCCGCGGCCGCGCGCGCCTCCACCATCCTGTCACGAGAAGCACTTGAGGTCGGCGGGGTCGTTGCCGTAGCGGATCCCGCCAAGTGCACTGGCTGCCTCACCTGTGTCCGCATCTGCCCCTTCAGCGCCGTGCTCATCAACCCGTTGCTCGTGGGCGTCGGCGGGATCACAGGCGCTGCGGAGATCAGTGCTGCAGCATGCCGCGGCTGCGGTCTCTGTGCGGCAGAATGCCCGGCCAAAGCCATCCAGCTTCAGCACTTCACCGACGACCAGGTTTTGGCCAAGCAGAGCTCTCTATTTGAGTCGATCGATCTAGCTCTCGGAGGATAAGGAGATGACTGAGTTCGAACCGCAGGTCCTGGCTTTCGCGTGCCATTTCTGTGCCTACGCTGCCGCGGACCTCGCCGGATCGATGCGCCTAGCCTATCCACCCAACGTAAAAGTACTGCACCTTCCCTGCACCGGAAAGATCGACGTGATCTACCTTCTCAAAGCCTTCGAGGGCGGCGCCGATGCAGTGTTCGTCGCCGGCTGACTCAAGGGTACCTGTCATTACCTGGAAGGTAATCTAGGCGCTGAACGAAGAGTCAACTACACGAAACGGCTGCTGGCCGAAACGGGCCTCGAACCCGAACGCCTTGAGATGTTCTTTCTGTCTTCGGCCGAGGGAGCCCGATTCGCACAGATCGCGGCCGACATGACAGAGCGAGCTCGGCAGCTCGGGCCCAATCCTCTGAAGCAGGCCGGGCGCCCTCGAGAAGAATCAGAACAGGAGCCTTCATGCTAGAACAACTGCGACATCTGGTCGAACACACTCGAGCCCAGGGGGCCTCTTACGTAGATGCCCGCTGGTATCCCTTCGAGGAGACTCAGTCCCTCGTGATGTGGAACGGGAACCTCAAGGACAACTCCTTCTCACGGGAGAGTGGCCTAGGAGTTCGGGTCCTCTTTGGCGGGGCCTGGGGCTTCGCGGCTTCCTCCTTTGCGGGCGAGCCATCGGCCGTGTTCAGCAAAGCGCTCGAGAACGCCCGGGCTGCCGCCGCACGTGTCACCTTCCCAATCCGGCTGGCTGACAGGGATGCTGTACGTGCCGACTTCGTGAGCCCCTGTACGATCGACCCGTTCACGGTTGCTCTCCGTGACAAGGTTGGATCTCTTCAGCACATGGACGCGGCCATGGACCAGGCCGGCGTAGCCCAGCGAATCGGGCGCCTAACCTTCGTCCGGAAGCAGGTTGTCTTCCTCGACAGTGAAAAGGCCGAGATCGACAAGAGAATCACCGAGGTCTTCGCCCAGATGGAGGTCGACGGCAACGACGCCCAGGGCACCTCCCATGAGCGAAAGGTGCGCCTGGGGTGCCGAGGACTCACTCGCGGGTGGGAATCGATAGACGAGCCATGGTTTTCTAGGCAGGCTGAGCGCCTGGTCGAGGAACTCAACCAGGTGCTGATCGCCGAGGACTGCCCTAAAGAGACCCGCTCTGTCATTCTGCTGCCCGACATCATGCACCTCCAAACCCACGAGACGATTGGGCATGCGCTCGAGCTGGACCGGATTCTTGGCTACGAGCTATCATTTGCCGGCGGCTCGTTTGTGACATTGGCGGACTTCGGAAGGCTGCGCTACGGCTCTGCGAAGCTGACGGCCAGGGCCAACGCTACGATGCCCAACAGCCCCGGCAGCTTCGGCTTTGACGATGACGGAGTTCCTGCCCAAAACACACTCCTCATTGACAAGGGCATACTGGTCGGAGCCATTACCGGTAGGCAGATGGTAGAGGAGGCCAACGCCAAGGCAGGACACGTCCTCTTCCCTGGTAGCGGTGGCTGCAACCGGGCAACATCCTTCTATCGCGTGCCCATCGAGCGGATGACCAACATCAATATCGACCCAGGGTCAGACGGGACTCTCTCCGAAATCGTCAGCCGGACGGAGAGAGGTATCGTGCTTGACGGGGACCGGAGCTGGTCGATCGGGTCCAACCGCGAGCAGTTCCACTTTGGGTGCGAGATCGGGTGGCTTGTTGACAATGGAGAGATCACCCGGGTCGTGAAGAACTCGACCTACAAAGGCGACACCGTCCGGTTCTGGAACTCACTCTCGGCTGTCGGAGACGACTCCACCTGGGACCTCAAGTATGTCGACAACTGCGGCAAGGGCCAGCCCAACCAGATCATGCAGCTGGGCCACGGCATCCCCGTCTGCCGGTTCGATGACGTGACCATAGGAGTGTAACCATGATAGACCAAGTACTCCAGACCCTGCACGATCTGCGCACCTACGCCATTGGCAAGGGGTACGAGATCGAGTTCCTGTATCAAGAGGAAAACGGCTCGCTCATGCGCTTCGCCAACTCGGCCATCTCGCTCAACACAAGCGAGCACCTCATCCGCCTGAACATCCAGGCCACGCTGGACAGGAGGCAGGCCAGCGTCGGCCTGATCACCGATCTGTCCAGGGCGGACGACATCAAGGGCACGATCGACATGTGCTGGGAAATGGTCCAGCACTCCCAGCCACTCACCTACCAACCCACCGTCCCCACCTATCGCACATCGTTCACTGACGAATCCGCTTTTGACCGACCTCTGGCCGAGATGAGTAGCGAGCAGAAGCTTGCATACTTCAATGAAGCAGCGCTGGGACTTGAGTCACCCGAACTCAAGCTGTCCGGCATCTTCTCATCTGGTTCGAACACTATCGCACTGATGAACACTCGCTCTGACCACAGCCTCTACTTCAGGACGTCAGATGCGCAGGTGACCGCCGTCCTTGCTCATGCCGGCCTCAAGTGGGAGCTGATCGCTGAGCAGTCCGCCCAGGCCGCGCCCGACCTGGATCCTGCCGCACTTCACCGCGAGCTGTCATTTCTAGCCGATCGCTTCGAGTCCACTCAGCCCAGCCAACTGCCCCTCGGGGCGTACGACATCATCTTTGGCCCAGCCGCCATCGCCGAGATGCTCGGCGTGATGAACTGGGTCGGCTTCGATGGTGGCCTGATGAAGAGAGGCTACTCCTTCCTTCAGGCGAGCGATCTTGGGCGCCAGGTCTTCTCGCCGCTCTTCACCCTGATCGACGATCCAGACAGGCTTGAGACCTTCCCGTTTCGTGTGGACTTTACGGGCATTCCCAGAAGACCCTGGCCCATCGTGGATCAAGGGACCTTCAGGGGCTTCTTGTGGTCGCAAGATAGCGCCGACGAGTTTGGGGCCACGCCCACCGGCCACACGGTTGCCCACAAGAGCCTGGCAATGGGCGGCGGTGATGCGCAGGCGTGCTCACTCCCTGACCTGGTCGCCAAGCGGCGCGACCGCGATGCGCTGTACGTGCCTTTCCTGCACTACATGAATGTCGTCAACCCGACAAAAGGCCTCATCACGGCCAGCTCGCGCTTTGGCGCCCTCCTCCTTCGAAAGGACGGCTCGGTCGGTATCCCCTTCAACGTGCGGCTGACGCAGAGCCTGCTCGATATCTTCGGAGGCCGCGTAGAGTGGCTGACCCAAACGACACTTCCCTACAACACCACACACAGCTACGGCGCGAGGAACCCGGTGGCGATCATCGTTCCCAGGTACATGCAAGTTCATGGACTCGAGGTCTCGCACTCGAATCCCTCATTCTGACGATATCGTCTATCCACGATTATGGAGGTTGGAGCATGATAGTAGCGCAACAAAAGCCCCTTGAGGAGATCAAGGCCATGATTGCCGGCGCCGAAAAAGTCCTCATACTGGGTTGCGGCACCTGCGTGACAGTCTGCTTCGCCGGGGGCGAAAAAGAGGTCGCCATACTGGCGTCACAGCTGCGTATGGCGACTCGATTGGCGGGCGAAGAAAAGGACATCCGGGAGTTCACGGTACAGCGTCAGTGTGAGTTTGAATACAATGACCTGGCAGCCGATCACATCCGCGACGCCGACCTTGTTGTCTCCTTGGCCTGTGGCATCGGCGTCCAAACCGTGAACGAGCAGTTCCCTCAGAAGCTGACGCTTCCCGGGCTCAACACCAGCGGCCTCAGCCAGCCCACGGAGCAGGGCGTCTGGGAGGAGCGCTGCCAGGCCTGTGGCGACTGCGTGTTGGCAACTACGGGTGGGCTGTGCCCCGTCGCGCGCTGCGCAAAGAGCCTGATGAACGGCCCCTGCGGTGGCTCGCAGCGCGGTATCTGCGAGGTGTACGCCGACCGGCAGACACCTTGCGTGTGGGACCAGATCTACAAGCGCCTAGAGGCCCTCGGCCAACTGGACAGGCTGATGGAGGTGCACAGTCCAAAAAACTGGAGCACCTCCCGTGACGGAGGTCAGCGCAAGATTACGCGGGAGGATCTGCGGCTATGAGCGACAATGGCTACAAAGTAGGCAGCAATCTTGAGAAGGCTCTGAAGGCAGGCTACTTCGCAGCAACCGGTGAGCTGGGGCCTCCTCAGAGTGCTGACCGGAGCGTGGTTGAGCACAAAGCGCAATTCCTCCGCGGCATCGTCGAGTCCGTCAACATCACCGACAACCAGACGGCTGTGGTGCGCATGTCTTCCATCTCCGTCGCAGTCATGCTCATGGAGTTGGGTATCGAGCCCAATATCCAGATGACCTGCCGTGACCGCAACCGGATCGCCATCCAAAGCGACTTGCTTGGCGCCCATGCCTTGGGCATACGCAACCTGCTGTGCCTGACAGGTGACCATCAGACCTTTGGCAACCATCCACAGTCAAAGAACGTGCACGATCTAGACTCGGTGAGTCTGCTCCAGATGTGCCGCGACATGCGCGACAAGAAGGTCTTTCAGTGCGGAGACGCCATCAAGGGGCAGGAACCCCGCTTCTTCTTGGGAGCCGCTGAGAACCCTTTCGCCGATCCCTTCGAGTTCAGGCCCTATCGTCTCGGCAAGAAAGCCGCCGCAGGTGCCGACTTTGTCCAGACACAGCTGATCTACAACATGGGCAAGTTCCAGGAGTTCATGCGCCGCGTGGTAGACCTCGGGATCCATGAGAGAGTCTACATCCTGGCGGGCGTCGGTCCCATCAAGAGCGTCGTGGCGGCCAAGTACATGGCTACCAAGGTTCCAGGAATGGAGGTTGAGCCCCAGTACATCCAGCGCCTAACCGACGCTACCAAGGGCTTGCCCAGCCCAGAGCAGATCAAGGCCATGGAGCCCAAGGAGGCAGCGCAAGCTCGCAAAGCGCGAAAGGACGCACTCGAAGGCGAAGGAATCCGCATCTGCGTCGAGATCATCAACGCCTGCCGGGAGACGGAAGGCGTTGCAGGCGTCCACATCATGGCAATAGAGTGGGAAGAAGCTGTGGATGAAATCTGCAGGCAGGCCAAGATCGGTCCCAAGTACGATCCTGCGCGCCAGACGACCGAGTAACCAACAGGAGACAGCCCATGAGCGTCAGCCTACGAACCGATCTCGCCAAGGAGCTCGAGAAACGCTCCGGCGAGAACGTGTTCCTCTGTTATCAATGCAAGAAGTGCACGGCGGGCTGCCCGGTAGCTGCCTATTTCGACCTGAAGCCGCACCAGGTTCTGCGAGCTGCCCAGTTTGGACAGGCTGATCTCGTCCTCCACTCTCGCACAATCTCCATCTGCGCTGCTTGCGAGACCTGCTCGACGCGCTGTCCTCAGGGGATTGATATCGCCCGCATAATGGACGAGTTGGAGATTATGGCGAAGGAACAAGGGATACCCTCAAAGGCCCCGACGGTCCCCATGTTCTATACCGCCGCCAACCGCGGGATCGACTGGTTCGGTCGCATGTGGGAACTGGGCCTCATGGCTGAACTCTACATACGCGAGTTCTTCACAGGCCATCTCAACTTCCGCCAGCTCTTCAAGTATGATCTGCCCATGGCAGTGGGCATGCTTCGCCACGGAAAGCTCAAGATCCTCCCCGATATCGCACGGCGCCCTCGCAATGGTCGCACGGCAGAAACAGGACTGGACCAGGAAGTGCCAGCATACCCGGGCCCTCGTCTCGGGGAGCGGCCCACCGCGGCCCCTGACGTGATATCCTACTACCCCGGGTGCAGCCTGCACGCCACTGGGATCGAGTTCCACCTGTCCACCCTGGCAGTTGCCGAGAAGCTTGGCCTGAAGCTGGTTGAGCCTGAGGGCTGGGTCTGCTGCGGCACCTCGCCCGCCCACAACACCGACTTCTATCGCTCTGTCAAGTTGCCCATGCAGACGCTGGCCGCAGCACAGCGAATGGGCCACAGCTACATGACCATGCCGTGTGCCTCCTGCTTCTCCCGGTTTCGCATCGCCATGCACGAGGTCGAAAAGGACCAGGCCTTGGCTAAGCGCGTCGCGGAGGATATCGGTTTCGACTACTCGGGAGGCATCCAGGTTGACAACCTCCTCTCCACCATCACCGATCGGGTCGGGTATGAGGCAGCCGCCAGTCCAGTCGTGCGGCGGCTTCGAGGGCTGAAGGTGGCCTGCTACTACGGCTGCCTTCTGACAAGGCCCCCTAAGATCACGGAAGAGGAGCACTACGAGTATCCAACCAACATGGAGCGCCTTATGCACGCTCTCGGAGCGGATACCGTTGACTGGGGCTACAAGGTTGACTGCTGCGGCGGCTCCCTCTCCCTCAGCACTCTCGACATCGCCCTCGACCTCAGCAGAAAGATCTTGGCCAACGCACTGGAGTGCGGTGCCGATCTGATAGCAACGGCCTGTCCCCTATGCCACGCCAACCTCGACCTGCGCCAAGACATGATCAACGATCAATACGCGGGCAGCTTCGACATCCCGATCGTGTACTTCACGCAACTCATGGGCGTCGCCTACGGCTTTCACGCCAAGGACCTGGGTCTGGAAAAGCACCGATCGGACGCAATCGGCCTACTCAAGCGCAAAAGGCTCCTTTGGGCCTAGAGACAACTCACGGAGGACTATATCCATGAAACTCACAGACAAGCCCGTCACCAGCTTCCTTGACGACCTAGCCAGCAACCTTCCCGCGCCGGGCGGAGGGAGCGTGGCCTCACTGGCCGGTGCCCTGGGGGCGGCACTCATCAGCATGGTCTGCAATTTGACGCTCGGCAAGAAGGGCTACGAAGCAGTCCAGGGCGATATCCAGAGCCTGCTGGGCCAATCGGAGGCCCTGCGACAGGAGATGACCGACCTCCTCGAGGCGGATGTGGCCGCCTACACGGCCTACTCCCAGACCGCCAAGATGCCCCGCGATACCGACGACGAAAAGGCGACGCGGAACGCAGCCATGCAGGCCGCACTCAAGAACGCCACTATGGTCCCGATGAGGATCGCAGAGGTTGCGGTGCAGATCATGAGCCTCTGTGAGCCGGCAGCCATCAAGGGGAACAGGTGGGCCGTCAGCGACGCCGGAGTTGCGGTGCTCATGGCAGAGGCGGCGCTCCGCAGCGCAGCCCTAAACGTCCTGATTAACCTCGCCACGATCAAGGATTCGGATTTTGTCGCGGCCAAGCGCGCCTACTTGGACGGCCTGCTTGCAGGAAAAGGGCGGATGCGGGACGAGGTCTACGATCTCGTCGTGAGCAAGCTGTAGCTCCAGCTGCGCAAGAACAGAAAGGCGAGAGAGTACGATGACATCAGCGATTCTGGACGGGAAAGCCACCTCCAAGGCGATGCAGGCCGAGATTGATACCGCAGTCGCCGAGTTCAGGCAGGCCACCGGCATCATTCCCACCATCGCCGTAGTCCGAGCCGGGGAGGATCCGGCCTCCGTGTGGTACGCGAACGCCATCAAGAAGACCATGGCAGCGCGCGGGATGGAGGCGCACCTCCACATTCTCCCCGAGACAGCAAGCCAGGCCGAGATGGTCGCCCTGGTCACAAGCCTAAACGCCGACCCAGCAGTTCATGGGATCATGATCCAGGAGCCCATGCCCAAGGGCATCGACGAGGCTGCCGTGAAGGCGGCCCTCTCACCGAACAAGGACGTCGACGGAGTCCACGAGGTCAACGCAGGGCGATTGGCGATGGTGGCACCTGTGGGCCGGGACCCTGGGGTGCACCCGTTCTTTGCCCCAGCAACCCCGGCCGGCGGCATGGAGCTGATGCGCCGCTATGGAGTCCACTTTGCGGGTAAGCATGCTGTGGTCGTCGGCCGGTCCAACATCGTCGGAAAGCCAATGTCGCAGCTCCTGATGCGCGAGAACGCGACCGTGACGGTCTGCCACTCGCGCACCGCCGACCTGCCAGGGATCTGCCAAAAGGCCGATATTCTGTGCGCAGCTGTGGGCCGTGCCGAAATGATCCGGGGAGACTGGATCAAGCCGGGAGCGGTGGTCATCGACTTTGGTGTCAATGACGTCGGAGGCAAGATGGTAGGCGATGTGGCCTACGACGAAGCGGCAGAGGTCGCTGGGCTTATCACGCCGGTGCCCGGTGGCACCGGCCCGATGACAAACGTGCTGCTCTGCCAGAACCTCCTGGAGGCGGCGCGCCGCCAGGTGAAGTAGCGCAGGCAGGCCAGGCGCGGGCAGGAGAGCGCCCAGATCCGGGGCGATTTTGACATCTGGTCTCGGCCATGCTAAAATCCGCGCAGAGGAGACTCCACAATTCACACCACGCTTTGCAGACAGCGGCGTTGACGCCGACTAAACACACACCGAAGGAGGTATCGAGTCGATGCTAGTTCAGATTAGGCGTCCTGTGCCCAGCGACATCGAGATCGCCCAGGAAGCCCAGATGCGTCCCATCATCGATGTCGCACACGACCTTGGATTGACTGAGGACGATCTCGACTACTACGGCAAGTACAAGGCCAAGATCCACCTCAACGTACTGGACCGGCTCGCAGGCCTGCCGATGGGCAAGTACATCGACGTCACGGCCATCACGCCCACGCCTCTGGGTGAGGGCAAGACCGTCACGACGATCGGTGTGAGCCAAGGGCTCGCCTATCTGGGCGAGAAGGTCATGACCTGCATCCGCCAGCCATCGCAGGGCCCCACATTTGGCATCAAGGGAGGCGCCGCCGGCGGAGGGTATGCCCAGATCGTCTCGATGGAGGACTTTAACCTGCACCTCACCGGAGACATCCATGCCGTCAGCGCCGCCCATAACCTCTTGGCTGCCGCGGTAGACAACCGCCTCTCCAAGGAGCTGCGCTGGAGCACGGCCTTCCTGGCCAAAGCGCTCTGCCCAGACGGCAGATACACTGCTTCTATGCGAAAGCGGCTTGCCAAGCTCGGGATTCAGTCTGAAGTCCCGGCTGACCTATCCGACCCCGACCGGGAGCGCATGTTCCGGCTGGACATTGACCCCTATTCGATCCAGTGGCGCCGCGTTGTGGACGTGAGCGATGCCTCCCTTAGGAACATCATCCTCGGTCTGGGAACCGAAAACGACGGGACCCCCCGGCAGACCGGCTACGACATCTCGGTAGCATCCGAGATCATGGCTGCCCTGGCGCTCTGCTCCGGTCTCGAAGACCTGCGCGAGCGGATGGGTAGGATCATCGTCGCCACGAACAAGAAGGACGAGCCGATCACCGCTGAAGACCTGAACGTCGCCGGGGCCATGACCGTGCTACTCAAGGAAGCCATCATGCCCAACCTCATGCAGACGCTCATGGGGAGCCCGGCCATCGTGCACTGCGGCCCGTTCGCCAATATCGCCCAGGGAAACAGCTCCATTCTCGCAGACCAGATTGCCCTGCGCCTGGTGGGCCCCAACGGCTACGTGGTCACCGAGTCGGGGTTTGGCGCCGACTGTGGCATGGAAAAGTTCATGGACATCAAGTGCCGCGTGAGCGGGCTGGTTCCCAACTGCGTGGTACTGGTGTGCACCGTTCGCGCACTCAAGATGCACGGCGGAGGCCCTGCAGTCGTCGCCGGAAAGCCGCTGGACAAGGCCTACACCCAGGAGAATCTGGAGCTCCTCGAGAAGGGCCTACCCAACCTCCTCCAGCATATTGAGAACGCGCTCAAGTTCGGCGTGCCCGTCGTGGTAGCGATCAATCGCTTCAAGGATGACACGGACGCCGAGATCGCGCTGATCCGCGACCGTGCCATCTCGACAGGTGCCGAAGATGCCGTCGAGAGCACAGTCTGGGCCAACGGCGGCGAGGGCGGCGTGGCGCTTGCCAAGGCCGTGATGAAGGCGTGCGAGAAGCCCTCGAACTTCCAATTCCTGTACCCCGACGCACTCTCCATCAAGGAGAAGATCGAGACGGTCGCCCGCGAGATTTACCGGGCAGAGCACATCAGCTACACGGCCGATGCCGAGGCCAAGATCAAGCTCTTTACCAAGATGGGCCTCAGCCACCTGCCGCTCTGCATGGCCAAGACGCACCTCTCCTTCACGCACGACCCTGCGCTCAAGGGCACGCCGCGCGGCTGGACCCTGCCGATCGTCGATGTGCGAGCCAGCGTGGGAGCCGGCTTCCTCTATCCGCTCTGCGGTGCCATGCGCACGATGCCAGGCCTCCCTACCCGGCCGGCATTCACGGACGTCGACATCGATCTTGAGACTGGCCGAGTCGTTGGGCTTTTCTAGGACAATCTCGCGTTATGTCCACAGCTCTGCTTGACGGAGCAACATGCGCAGCACCCAAGATGGGGAGGGTACGTGCCCTCCCCATCTTGCCGAGCGGCGTGCTGGGGCACGGGCGTCGCGCTTCATGCCATGCCTTTACCCCGCTTCCACGATGTGGTACAATCGGCGAGTCACGCTGCACCCAGTAGTTGAACTAGCCTATCAGGAGGCAGTCCGATGGAAAAAGTTGTGCTCCAGATCCCCAGCATGTGGGCCGACCATCACGTTTTGGCTGTTCGTGAGGCCCTCGTGGAGGCTCCAGGAGTGGCCGAAGTTGTCGCCAGCTCCATGTACCAGGATGTGGTGATCCGCTTCGATCCCGCCGTCACCAATCCCGAGACCCTAGCCCAGACCCTCACCCTGTCGGGGTACCACGTTGGGGAGGAGCTGGCTCTGCCGCAGCACCCCAGCCGTATCGCCGACGCAGCGGCCTGGTTCCAGCTCCAGGACCGCATCACTGTGACCGACCGCCGTGACCTTGAGGCATCAGGCGACCATCGCAAGTACTAGACGGCTGCCCACCGGCTTCGGCCGGGCCGCAGCTGACCCAACAGGAGGAATCTGCATGTCCGACATCAAGAGCATCGACCCGGCAGCCATTGAGATGCTGGAAGTCGCGAAGGAGAAAGGGCTCGAGACTGCATTCGAGCGAGCCGAAAAGGTCAAGCCCTGCCCCATCGGAGAGGAAGGCGCCTGCTGCAAGATCTGCTCCATGGGCCCCTGCAGACTGGTGGGGAAAGTCACCGCTGGCGTCTGCGGAGCCACTCTGGCGACGGTAGCCGCACGGAATTTCGCTCGCATGGTGGCCGGCGGTGCGTCTGCCCACTCCGACCATGGCCGCGACCTCGCCATGACGCTTCTGTCGGTAGCCAAGGGCGAGGGACAGGGGTACCGCATCCGCGATGAGGCCAAACTGCGGGCACTTGCAGGCCACATGGGCATCCCAACCGCGGGCCGTCCCAAAGAACAGATCGCTCTCGACGTTGGCACGAAGGCCCTGGAGCAATTCGGCCAGCAGAGCGGAGAGATCATTCTCACCCGGCGTGCCACGCCCAAGCGGCAGGCCCTCTGGCGCGAGCTCGGGATTATGCCGCGCGGCGTCGACCGGGAGATCGTCGAGACCCTTCACCGCACTCACGAAGGTGTGGACCTGGAGCCGGAACATATCCTCGACCACGCCATGAGGACGTCTCTTGCCGACGGCTGGGGTGGCTCCATGCTCGCCACAGACATCTCAGACGTGCTATTCGGCACACCGGCCCCTGTTCAGTCCGAGGCGAACCTGGGGGTTCTCAAAGACGACGAGGTAAACATCATCATCCATGGCCACGAGCCCACGCTGTCAGAGATGATCGTCGTTGCGTCGCAGGATCCAGAGCTTCTCGCCTATGCCAAGAGCAAGGGAGCCAAGGGAATCAACCTGGCCGGCATCTGCTGCACCTCAAACGAGATCCTGATGCGCCACGGCATCGCGCCCGCCGGCAACTTCCTTCACCAGGAGCTCGCCATCATGACCGGCGCCGTCGAGGCAATGGTCGTCGACGTGCAGTGCATCATGCAAGCGCTCGGCAGCCTCGCGCAGAACTTTCACACCGAGCTGATCACCACCTCGCGCAAGGCCAAGATCCCCGGAGCCCTGCACATGCAGTTCGACGAGCACAAGGCACTCGACTCGGCCAAGGATATCGTCCGCCGCGCAATCGACAACTACCCAAACCGGGGTGCCACACACATCCCCGGATACAAGCGTGACCTCGTCGCCGGCTTCTCGCACGAATACCTGCGATACATGCAGGGAGGCTTCTACCGGGGCTCGTTCCGACCCCTTAACGATGCAGTGATAGCAGGAAGGATCCGTGGGCTGGCAGGAGTCGTCGGCTGCAACAACGCCCGCGTTCCGCAGGACGAGGGCATCATCAACACCGTCCGCGAGCTCATCGCCAACGATGTCCTTGTCGTGGTGACGGGCTGCGCGGCCCATGCATCAGGCAAGCATGGATTCCTCGACCCTGAGATGATGCGCCATGCAGGCGCAGGGCTCCGTGAGGTCTGCGAGGCGATTGGCATCCCTCCGGTGCTCCACCTGGGATCCTGTGTCGACAACAGCCGCATTCTCACCGTCCTCACGGAGGTTGCCACGGAAGGCGGTCTCGGAGAGGACATTGATGACATTCCAGCCGTTGGCCTCTGCCCTGAGTACATGTGCGAGAAAGCCATCGCCATCGGCACCTACTGCGTGGCCTCGGGTGCCTACGTCATCTTTGGTGTAGGCTCGCCGGTCTCCGCCAGTGAGGAGGTGACCCGGCTTATCTCAGAGGGCTGGGAGAGAAAAGTCGGGGGCAAGCTCGAGTTCCACAAAAAGTGGGAGACTGTGGTGGAAAAGAGCCTCGAGCATATCGACAAGAAGCGCGCGGCACTTGGGCTTCCTGCGTACGATCCCTCGCGATATGGCGCAAGTGGCGACACACCCCTTGAGGCCTTCTTCGCAACCTCGCCCGAAGAGCGTAATCTGTACAGCCGCAAGGCGTACGCCCAAGTCCCAGAATAAAGGAGAAGGCATCCATGTCACGCTACATTGCGACACGGGCCCTGCGCGGCGCCAACCTCATTACCAACGAGTTCGAGGCGCTCCTGAACAGAGCCATCCAGGAGCTCGGACCGAACAAAGAGATCCAGTTCACCAACACCGCTTACTACCTGCCGACCATCCTCGGCTATACAGGTCTCGAAGTCGGCACCATCGGTGGCCTCAGGCAGGTCCTTGACCACTGCCGGACACTGATCCACGGCCTTCCCGAGGAGAAGAACTGGCTTCCCTATCTCGGTGAGACGCTCGATGCCGGCGTTGCCACACTGCTTGCCGAGGAAGGCATCATGGGCATCCGGTTCGCCTATGGGCAGGAACCCCAGAAGCTGCCTGGCTTGCAGCTCACCGGATCCAGCGCGCCGGGCGACGGGTACCTGAACGGCCCCATCGACGATATCCAACTGCGCAGCTGGGGCATACAGCTCGTCGATGGCCGCATGCCCGGCTTTGCCGCAATCATCGGCTGTGCTCGGACAAACCAGGCCGCCGTTGAGCTCGTGCGCCAACTCCAGATGCGCAATATCCTGATCTTCCTGAGCGGGAACGTGAATGGCCGGAGCATCATTCACCAGCTCATGGAGGAGGGCGTTGAGATGGGGTACGACACCTACATCGTTCCCTTCGGGCTCGATACCATCTCGACCGTCTACCCGCTTGGCTTCGCGTCTCGCTCGGCGCTGACGTTCGGCGGCATGAAGGGCGGCCAGGCGCGCGACATTTTGCTGTACAACAAGTACCGCGTGTTCGCTTTTGCGGTGGCGCTGGGTGAAGTAGACGATCTCAAGTACGCGACGGCCGCCGGGGCGATCACGTACGGTTTCCCCGTACTGGCAGACACCATCATTCCCGAAATCCGGCCCACGGGCATCACCCAGTACGAGCACGTCATCTCCATGCCATGGGACGACATCGAGGGCGCCGATGACGCCGAAAGGGCCGCGCGCTTCGTCCAGAAGGCGATCGAAGTTCGTGGGGTCAAGATCAAGGTCACCGACATCCCGATCCCAGTACCGTATGGCTCTGCCTTCGAAGGGGAGCGGGTGCGCAAGGAAGACATGCGCGTCGAGTTTGGCGGCAAGTACTCGCGCGCCTTCGAGTACCTTCGGATGGTCGACCTCGACCAGGTGGAGGACCACAAGATCGAGATCATTGGCCCGGACTCGACCGAAGCCGCACAGGGTGCTGCGATGGACCTCGGCATCATTGTCGAGGTAGCCGGCCGCAAGATGCAGGAGGACTTTGAACCGGTTCTCGAGCGCCAGATTCACTACCTCGTGAACGGCGCCAGCGGCATCCAGCATATCGGCCAGCGCGACATCGCCTGGATCCGCATCTCCAAGGCTGCGGCGGAGAAGGGCTTCAGCCTCAAGCACTTTGGCGAGATCCTCTACGCACGCCTGATGGCCGACTTTGGTGCCATTGTCGACAAGGTACAGGTCCGGATCATCACCGACAAAGCACTGCACGCCGAGTGGCTGGAGCGGGCGCGGGCTGCCTACGACTACCGCAACAAGCGCCTCGCTGCCATGACCGACGAGGCAGTCGACGAGTTCTACTCCTGCACCCTCTGCCAGAGCTTTGCGCCGAACCACGTCTGCGTCGTGAGCCCGGAGCGCTTGGGCCTCTGCGGAGCCTACAACTGGCTCGACTGCAAGGCGAGCTACCAGATCAACGCCACCGGGCCGAACCAGCCCATCCAAAAGGGTCGCGCGCTGGACGAGTGGCGCGGGGTCTACGACAAGGTCAACGATTTTGTCAATCAGGCCTCGCACGGTGCCATCGAAACCGTCACCATGTACTCGATCATGGAGACTCCCATGACATCCTGCGGGTGCTTCGAGTGCATCATGATGATCCTTCCCCTCTGCAACGGCTTCATGGTCGTAAGCCGGGAGGATCCGAGCATGACCCCCGCCGGAATGACCTTCTCTACACTCGCCGGAATGGCGGGCGGCGGCCTCCAGACTCCTGGCGTGATGGGTCATGGCAAGTACTTCATCGCCAGCAAAAAGTTCATCCGTGCCGATGGCGGGCTCCAGCGTATCGTCTGGATGTCCAGTTTCCTGAAGCGAACCATGGCTGATGAACTACGGGAAGCAGCCACCCTGGCCGGTGACCCAGACCTGATCGACAAGATCGCCGACGAGACCGTGGCGACCACGGAAGAGGAGGTTCTGGCCTACCTCGAGCAAACGGGGCATCCCGCGCTGGCGATGGACCCCTTGATGTAGGAGACGGTGAGACGACACCTTCCGAAGGCCGCTGCTCACGGAGAACTGCCACGCCTGAGGGCCGACAGGTAGGAGAGTAGACGGACCGGCAGCAAGAGATGGCTCGCCTCTCTTGCTGTCGGCTATTCCGGAAAGAGCCTGCCACCCAAGGCACCGGCCGGTGCGAGGCGCTTCCCGGTCAAGCTATCGAAGACTGAAAGGAGGACGTATGCCGGCAGTTGAGATTCCAAAGGAAAAGTGGACGGGTACCATCAGGGAGGTCACCTTAGGCGCGACCGCACCTCAGGGCGGCACCCGGTCGCGCGCAGTCACGGTCGGTGGCGAGACCACCTTGCCGTTCCTGCACTTCGAAGGCGCGATGCCCCACGCCCCGGTCATAGGAGTCGAGGTCCAAAACGCATTCCCCGCAGATTGGTCCCCAGTTCTGCAGGACGTCTGGGGAGACGCTCTCAGGGATCCTGCCTCCTGGGCCCGGAAGGCAGAGGAACTGGGGGCTGACGTGATCATGCTCCGCCTGCGAGCGACCGACGCCGATGGCAACAAGGCCACGCCAGCTCATGCGGCTGCCACAGTCAAGGCGGTGCTCTCTGCGACAGGCCTGCCGCTCATCGTCCGGGGCCCAGGGCAAGCGGAGGCAGACAACGAGCTGCTGGTCGCCGTAGCCGAGGCCGCACCCGGTGAGCGCCTGGCGCTAGGCCTCTGTGAGGACAAGAACTACCGCACCATCGTCGCGGCCGCGCTGGCACACGGCCAGCTCGTGATTGCGAGCACCCCTATCGACGTTAACCTCGCCAAGCAGCTCAACATCCTCATAAGCGACATGCGCATGCCGCTAGATCGCGTGCTTATGGATCCGACCACCGGTGCGTTGGGCTACGGGCTCGAGTACACCTACTCGGTGATGGAGCGCCTGCGCCTCGCCGCCTTGACGGGAGATGGCATGACTCAGCAGCCGATGATCTGTTTCGTCGGCGAGGAGAGCTGGCGCCAGAAAGAGTCCCGGACGGCCAAGGGCGTCCCGGCACAATGGGGCGACATAGCCAAGCGCGGAATCGCCTGGGAGACCGTCACTGCGACGGCACTGCTGGAGTCGGGTGCGGATATGGTAGTCCTGCGGCACCCTCATGTGATTGGCGTCATCCGTGGCACAATCAACCGGCTGATGGCGCACTAGGAGGAGGTAAGCCAAGATGGCTCTTTCGGGACTCGAAGTCTACAAGCTATTGCCAAAAACCAACTGCAAGGAGTGCGGCTTCCCAACCTGCCTCGCCTTTGCCATGAAACTGGCGGCCAAGCAGGTGGAGCTCGACACATGCCCCTACGTTTCGCCTGAGGCCAAAGAGGCTCTGTCCGCTGCGGCCGCCCCTCCCATCCGCCTTATCAAGCTCGGCACTGGAGCGCGCGAGTTCCAGGTCGGAAACGAGACGGTCCTCTTCCGGCACGAAAAGACCTTCTTCAACAAGCCTGCCCTCGCTCTGCGCATAAAGGATACGGAACCGGCAGGCGCCGCCGCCGCCAGGATTGACGCGGTCAATGCCTACAGCGTCGAGCGCGTCGGCTTCCAGATGACATTCGGAGCCATCGCGATCGTGAACGCGTCCGGCGATGCTGCCACCTTTGCCGGGGCGATACGGGCCGCTCGCGCCAAGACGGACCTGCCGTTCGTGCTCATGGCCGCGGACGCCGATGTCCTGAAGGCGGGACTAGCCGCCGATGCGGGTCAGAAGCCCCTCCTCTATGCCGCCACCTCCGACAACTGGGAGGCCATGGCGGCGGTGGCAAAAGGGTCCGGCGCACCGTTGGCGGTCCGGAGCAAGGACGGGCTGGACGAGCTGGCAGACCTGACCAAGAAGCTCGGGGATGCCGGGATCGCCGACTTGGTCCTTGATCCGGGTAGCCGCGATCTTGGTACGTCCCTCATGCAGCTGACCCAGCTCCGCCGGCTGGCGCTGAAGAAGAACTTCCGCCCGCTTGGGTTCCCGATCATCGCCTTCCCCTGTGAGGTGGCCGACACTGAGGATGAAGAGATCGTGGCCGCGGCGCAGTATATTGCCAAGTACGCTGGCATCGTGGTGGTGGATCACTTCGATCCTGCGGTTGCGTATCCTCTTCTCACTCTCCGGCTGAACATCTACACCGATCCGCAGAAGCCCATCTCTGTGGAGCCGGGCCTGCGCGAGTTCAACAGCCCCACGGCAGCCTCGCCGCTTCTGGTCACCACCAACTTCTCGCTGACCTACTTCAGCGTGGCCGGCGAGCTCGACGGCTGCGGCATGCCCGCCTGGCTGCTCATCTGCGACGCCGAGGGCCTCAGCGTGCTCACGGCTTGGGCAGCCGGCAAGTTCGACGCAGACACCATCGCCAAAGGTGTCAAGTCCTCGGGCATCGCCGACAGGCTCGCCCACAAGAAGATCACTCTCCCTGGACATGTCTCCGTCCTCTCGGGTGAGCTGGAGGAGGCACTGCCAGGCTGGGAGATCCAGGTGGGTCCGCGGGAAGCTGTCGATATCCCGGCCTACCTGAAGACTTGGAAGTAGCCGCTGTGCGGGAGGCTTGGACCGGCGAATCCGCCGGCGAGCCTCCCGCGAGCTGCGACCTTCCTCCGAAGGCGGTAGGGGATCGATGGTAGACACAGCCAGCGAGCACGCCCCACTAGCCAGTGTTCACTTCCACCCCTCTGGCCATACTGCACAGGTCGAGATCGGCACACTGTTGGCCGATGCTGCCGTGCAGGCAGGGGTCGTGCTCAACCTGCCCTGCGGTGGGCAGGGCCGCTGTGGCCGCTGTCGCGTCAAGGTGGAGAGCGGCTCCATCAGCCATCGCAGCGGCGCCCGCATCTCCCCGGATGAGGAGGCCGAGGGCTGGGTGCTCGGCTGCCAGTCTGTCGTCAAGGGCGACGCCGTTGTTCTCGTGCCCGAGCAGGACAAGACCGACCTCGAGTTCGTCACCAAGCCTGTGGGTGCTGAGAGGGTCGCGCTCGCAGCCGAGTTCGGCGGGGCCCTCGATCCCAGCACTCGGCGTGTCCACCTAGCCATACCACCGCCCAGCCTCTCCGATCAGACCACCGATTGGGATCGCCTGACGCGTGAGCTTGCGCTCCAGCACCGCCTTCACAATGTGACTTGCGACCTGTCAAGCCTTCGCTACCTGAGCCGCGACCTGCGCGAGGCCGACTGGGACGTGACGGCCGTCCTGGAGATGGGCGACCAGCTGCTGACCCCCACCCTGTCTCCCAGGCTCATTGACGTCCTGCCTGGAAAGCAGACCGACCGCTGCTATGGGGTAGCCATCGACATCGGCACCACCTCCAACGTGATCTATCTCGTCGATCTCAAGAGAGGTCGGGTCCTCGACCGCGCCTCCGCCTACAACGCGCAGATATCGGCCGGTGAGGACGTCATCTCGCGCATCCTCTTCTCGCAGAAACGAGACGGGCTCCAGCGCCTTCAGAGGCTGGTGGTCAAGACGCTCAACGGGCTCCTGGAGGAGCTCACGTCGCGCAATCAGGTCCCAAGCCGCCAGATCACCAAGGCCGTGGTCGCCGGCAACACGACGATGATTCAGCTCTTTCTCGAGATCGACCCCCGCTACATCCGCGAGATGCCCTTCATTCCTACCATCAGCCAGCCGATTCCCATCACTGCCAAGGAGGTGGGCCTCAACATCAACCCCCAGGCAACAGTCGACTGTCTGCCGGTGGTGGGCGCTTACGTCGGCGCCGACATCACGGCCGGAGTCCTGGCGTCGGGCATTCACAAGACCGACGCGCTGACGCTCTTCATCGATGTGGGAACCAACGGTGAGATAGTGCTCGGCAACCAGGATTGGCTCCTCACATGCGCTGCGTCCGCCGGGCCGGCCTTTGAGGGCAGCGGTGTCCGGCACGGCATGCGTGCCACCGCCGGTGCGATCGAGGAGATCTGGATCGACCACCGCACGTTCGAGCCCACCTACCAGACGATCGGCCAGTTGCCGCCTCGAGGCGTCTGCGGGTCTGGCATGATTGGCCTGTTGGCCGAGCTGTTCATCACTGGCGTGATCGACAAAGCCGGAAAGGTCAAGCGGGACTTGCCCACCCCTCGCGTCCGGGTCGGGGACCATGGTGGCGAGTATGTGATCGCTTGGGCCGACCAGTCCGCCAGCGGGTCGGACATTGTGATCACGGAGGTCGACATCGAGAACCTCCTCCGCACGAAGGGTGCGATCTACGCCGGCTTTTCCGTCCTTGTGCGCAGTGTGGGCTTGGAGTTGGCGGACGTCGAGCAGGTGCTCATTGCGGGTGCCTTTGGGCAGTACATCAACATCGAGAAGGCGATCCAGATAGGCCTGCTGCCAGACATGCCTTGGGATCGCTTCCGATACCTTGGCAACACATCTGCCCTTGGCGCCTTTTTCTCCCTGGTCTCAAGGCAAATGCGCCGCGAGATGTGCGACCTGGCCCGCAAGATGACCTATCTCGAGCTATCGGCTGACAACACATTCTACCACGAGTTCATGTCTGCCCTCTTCTTGCCACACACAGACCTCTCTTCCTTTCCCTCTGTCATGCGGCTGCTCGAGAAGCAGCCTGCCCGGCAGTAGACTGAGACTTTCCGCGAAGACACCAAGGAGGCGAAACGAAATGTACATCATAGGTGAAAACATCCAGATTCTGTCACCCAGGGTCAAAGAAGCCATCGCCAACCACGATGCCACTTACATCAGGCAGTCGGCGCGCGCCCAGGTTGAGCATGGCGCCAGCATGGTGGACGTCAACATCGGCCCGCGCAAGAAGGACGGCGTCGAGGTCATGCCCTGGCTGATCGACGAGATCTGCGAAGAGATAGGACCCGTTCCGCTCTCGCTCGATACAACCAACGCAGCTGCCATCGAGGCAGGCCTGAAAAAGTGCCGGGAGCTGGGCATCACCGCCATGATCAACTCCACATCAGCGGACCCCGACCGGCTCAATGTGACGATGCCGCTTGCCGCCGAGTACGGCGCCAAGATCATCGCCCTGGCGATGGACAAGAACATCCCCGCCACAGCCGACGGGCGCGTCCAGCTGGCGATGGAGATCCTCATCCCCAAGGCCGAGGAGTTGGGCATCCCGATGCACAACATCTACCTGGATCCGCTGGTGCTAACCGTCAACGGCTGCCAGGATCACGGACCCGAGACCATCAACGCCATCCGCTCCTTCAAGATGCTCTGGGACCCATCTCCCATGACCACGGTTGGTCTTTCCAACATCTCCAACAGCGTGCCGCCCGAGGGCCGGAGCCTCCTCAATCGCACCTATCTGGTGATGTTGCTCGCGACTGGGCTCGATTCGGCCATCGCAGACCCACTAGATCTCGCACAGAACGAGGCCATCCGCATCATCGAGCAGCGCGATGACAGCACCGGCGTAGGGCGCGCCTACCTGGCACTCTACGATGCTGTAGCGGGCATGGAGGAATTCACTCCCGACCACGTGGACTTGACGGACCCCGGGCAGCTGGCGATCTACAAGACCGTGCGCATCCTGGAGAACAAGGTTATCTACGCCCACGGTTATCTGGCGAACTAGGACGCTGGCGACAACCGCCTGCCAGCCACCACGCCCCTTGCCAGTCCGGCGCAGGAACAGCGCGCCGGACTGGCTGTGTTTGCTTGACAGCCGTTCCGCCCTGTGATAGGATGCTGGCCCGGCGGCAGCCGGCCTCGCTGGCTGCCCCCTGTAGCATGTGCATCTGCTCCAAGGCAGGCATCGGCCCATCCATAATGATTCGGTGAGGGTAGCAGTGTGAAGGTCTTGGTAACGAACGACAAGCTCTGCATCGGCTGCCGGCTCTGCGAGGATGTCTGCTCGCAGGCCTGGTACAAGGGGATCAACCGCGGCAAGTCGTCCATTCGCATCGACAGCCTCGGCAATGCCGACTGGGCGATGGCCGTCTGCAATCAATGCGGCCAGTGCATCGAGGTCTGTCCGACGCAGGCCCTGTCTCGAGACAAGACCGGGGTCGTACGGCTCAAGAAGGACCTGTGTGTGGGGTGCCTCTCGTGCGTCGGCTTCTGCCCAACGCTGACCATGTACTACCATCCCGACCACGTCGAGCCAATCAAGTGCATCGCCTGCGGCCTCTGCGCAAAGGAGTGCCCGGCCGGTGCACTGAGCATCCAGGAACTCTAGGAAGAGGTAGAAGGCATGTTTGCACCCCAGACACCCAAGGAACGCGTCGAGGCCATTCAGTCCGCCCACCGCGTTCTGGCCGCGCTTCGCTACGAGCCACAGCCCGTCAGCAGGGGATATGCGGGACGTACCCTGCACGTCGATGTCTCCGCCAGCCAGGTCTCTATCAAGCCCGTTGACGACTGGATGCGAGATACCTTCATCGGAGGGCGCGGATTCGACCTCTGGCTGCTGTGGAACGCCGTGACGGGCGCGACCCGGTGGGACAGCCCGGAGAACGAGATTGTGATTTCCAGCGGTCCGATCGGCGGCATCACGCAGTACCCCGGCACCGGCAAGTCCATTGCCGCCACCATCTCACCCCTCACCCATACCGTTGTCGACAGCAACGTGGGCGGCTACTTCGGGCCTCTGCTCAAGTTCGCGGGCTTTGACGCCATCGAGGTTCAAGGCATCGCTCCTGAGGAAGTCATCGTCTTCATCGACGGCAACCAAGGCGTGATCCAGATCCTCGCCGCGCCCGAAGAGTCGGTGAACAGCAACGAGATCGCCGAGGAGATGGTCGCCGTGTTCGCCCAGAGCCCTGCGGAGAAGCAGGGAATCACCTCCGTCTCGGCCGGCGTCGGCTCGGAGCATACCCTGATCGGCTGCCTCAACTTCTCCTTCTGGGACCCCAGACGCCAGCTGGCCCGGCTCAAGCAGGCGGGGCGCGGCGGGATCGGCACGGTTCTTCGTAAAAAACGCATCAAGGCACTTGTCGTGAAGTACACTGGCCTCAAGGGGGACAGCAACGGCCCCGCCGACCTCGACCAGATCCAGCGTACCGGTGCCAAGATGCACCGGGAGATCTATGAGCGCGACCCAATCATGTTCACGATGCGGCTCGATGGCACCAACCACCTAACCAAGATCATGAACGACTACGATATCCTGCCGGTGCACAACTTCCGCTACGGCGCACATCCGGACGCACACCACATCTACTCCGAGCACTTTCAGAAGTACTTTGACTACAGCGCTCCGGACGGCTGCTGGTACGGCTGCACGCTGGCCTGTGCCAAGGTCGCGACCGGGCTCGAGCTGCGCAGCGGGCCCCTCAAAGGACAGAGTGTGACCGTCGATGGACCTGAATACGAGACCGTAGCCGGCATCGGCGCCAACTGCGGCATCTGGGATGCGCATGCCGTCCTCGAAGCCAACTTCTACTGCGACGCCTATGGCATAGACACCATCTCATTCGGGACGGGCGTGGCCTTTGTCATGGAGTGCTTTGAGGCAGGTGTCCTCAACAAGGAGATCACGGGCGGTCTGGACCTCCATTTCGGCAACGGCGATGCCATGCTCGAGCTTCTGCACCAGATGGGCCGCGGCGAGGGCTTCGGGTGCATTGCCGGCCAGGGCATCCGCCGCATGAAAGAGATCTTTGCCCGGCAGTATGGTGCGGACCCTGCGTTCCTCCAGGACATCGGAATGGAGGCCAAGGGCCTCGAGTACAGCGAGTACGTCACCAAGGAGTCGCTTGCCCAGCAGGGTGGCTACGGGCTGGCCAACAAGGGCCCCCAGCACGACGAGGCTTGGCTCATCTTCATGGATGCGGTGAACAATCAGATTCCGACCTTCGAGGACAAGGCGGAAGCACTGCACTACTTCCCGATGTGGCGCACCTGGTTCGGCATCAATGGGCTGTGCAAGCTGCCGTGGAACGACGTCGAGCCGGGTGACAACAGGACGCGCTACCAGGGCATGGACGCTGCCAAGGTGCCCGAGCACGTCGACAATTATGTTCAGCTGTTCACGGCCATGACGGGCCGCACGGACGTCAAGACCGGCGATGATCTGGTCCGGCTGTCCGAAGTTGTCTACAACTTCCAGCGCCTCTTCAACCTCAAGATGGGGTTCGGCACGCGCGATCACGATGCCATCCCCTATCGCTCCGCCGGCCCGGTCACGGACACCGAATACGAGAGCCGCGCAGAGCGCTACGACGGGCAGCTGCGTGCCCAGGTCGGCCTTGATCCGGAGGGGCTCACCACATCCGAAAAGCGGCTCGCGCTTCGCCGCTACCGCGAGGAGCAGTACGAAAAGCTCATCGACGCCGTCTACGCACGGCGCGGATGGGACCGGGACGGCGTCCCCACGCTCGAGACTGCGCGATCGTTGGGCATCGACATTCCCGAGGTTGTCCGGCTGATCGAGCAGCACGCGGCGACCGGGGACTAGCAGAGCCAAAGGCGGGGCGTTGGGGTCTGGTTTCGCCCCACGCCCCGCACTGCGAGGCGAACGTGATAACCGTCAATGACAGGTGGGAGCTGGAATGGAAGCCAGGATTGACCGTTCGAGACACCCTGGCTTCGCTGGGCTTTACCCACACGGTGGTCGTCGTGTCGATCAACGGGCTTCTCATCCCACCCGGCGACTACGACGGTCAGCCACTGGCCGACGGTGACTCTGTCAAAGTGATCCACATCATCGGCGGCGGCTGAGCCAGACTCGCCCGGTCGGGCTCAGCTCCCCTGCACCGCCGCCCTGCTGCGCTCGACCCAGGCTACATCAAGCCGGGCCAGGCGTTTCTTCGATAGGTTCTCCCGCATGATCCAGCGCACATCGGCGTCGTCGCACTGGAACCACTGTTCCATCCTGCGCTTGCCCGCGTCGGGTAGCGCCGCCACCGCGACACTCCAGCAATAGCCCAGGGCCTGGCGCAGGATCCGGAACTCTTCGCACCGCCGGTCGACCCGCGCGGAAATCGACGCCGTGATGTCATCGAGGATGTCGAGCAGCTGCAGCGCGTGCCCGGCGCTTCTCAGGAGGCGAGGCTCAGCGAGAGCAGCAGCGGCTGCCCGTTGCTCCAACAGCGTGCCCTTGCTCCACAGCCGCATTTCCTGCTGCAAGGCAGGCAAATCCGAGTCCCCCCAGGTCTGCAGCGCCATTGCGACGGCTTCTCGCACGCGCCAGAGGGGGTCCGAGGCGAGGCCCCGCAGCCTGGCGATGTGGGACCCATCACCCTTCGCCAGCAGCCTTCCCAGCCCAAGCACACCACACACAACCAGGAAGACGTGCGGCGTGTTCGTGCCGGCCTCTTCCGGCCCCGCGGCCACATAGCGCAGAAAGAGGTCTTCGTCGCCCTCCAGCGCGAGTGCCTGCGCCAGCTCCAGGTTGGCCCGCGGGCCGGGGAGACACGAACCCTCGAGCAGGTAGGCGTCCCAATCAGTCAGCGTACGGAGGGTGGCTCGGTACGACTCGATCTTGGTCATGGGATCGCGTGGCCGGTCTCCCCTGCCTCGTCGGCGTCGCCACCGCCCTCCAGCGCCTCATCCGCCGGGTCCTTGGCTACAGGAGGAGCAATCTCCTCGGCCAGAGGCTCGCCAGCCGTACCCTCATCCGGCACCTCCGCCTGGCTCTCCGGCTCCTGAGCCTGCTCCTCGTCTGCTGTTGGGGCTTCCACCTCGGCAGCAGCACCGGCCGGCTCCTCGGGCACAGCCACTGCCTGCTCCTCCACCTGGGCCGCAGCCGGCTCCTCGGCTGCCGCAGGTGCCTGCCCCTCAGCCGGGGCAGCGGACTGCTCCTCGCTGCCCGCAGCGGGCGTAACCTCCGGCAGGTCCTCAGCCGCAGCGACTGCCACCTCTTCGGCCTCGGTTGCGGCATCCTCCCCTGCCGGCTCGACTGCCGGTTCTTCCGCTGCGGCCCCGGCCTGCGGCTCCGCTTCAGCCGCCTTCGCCTGGTCCAGCGCAGCCGCTGCCGTCTCCTCAGCCGCAACCCCTTCGGGCTCGACGCCGGCCGGTGGCAAGCTTGCCTCGGGAGGGGGAGCGGATTGGACGCCGCTCGTATCCTGACCAGACGACGCTGCTCCCGCCTTCGTCCCCGGCAGCACAGCGCCCGCCGTGGCCTTCGCCTGGGCCAGCTGCTGCTCGGTCACCTCTGCCCCAGTGAGGTCCACCCCGCGCAGGTCGGCCCCCTTTAGGTTGGCCTGCGCCAGCTTGGCACCCCGCAGCACAGCCCGGCTGAGATTGGCATCGCTCAGGTCGGCGCCTTCCAGGTCACAGCCGTTCAGCCTGGCGCAGATCATTTGGGCGCCATGCAGGCGCGCTCCCTTCAGGACAGCGCCGGTCAGGTTGCTCCAGCTCAGGTGGACTCCGCTCATCTCGGCCCCGGTCAGGTTGGCCCTGGTCAGATCGGCCCCGCTGACCTCGGCCTCGGAGGCGTTCGCCCACCGGAGGTCGGCGCCGCTCAGGTTGGCACGCACAGCGTTCGCCTTGTAGAGGTTCGCCCAGCGCAGGTCGGCCTCGCTGAGATCGGCGCGCACCAGCCACAGAGGCTTGGGCGAGTTGATGAGCAGGTAAAGCTGTTGGCGAGTGAATTCCATAGAGTCCCCCTTCTGCCAAATGCTCCGGCACACTGAGTCGTCGCTGATGATAGCACGGGCTGCCCGTTTCCGCAAGGAGCCACCCTCGGTGTCTATCAAGGGTGCGTCCAGAACCCGGCCTCGTGCAGTGAGCGGTCACACCTGGCGCCCGGCTACCGGCTCGGTTGCCGTCGCCAACACGGCGCGGCCTTGCCCTCACGCCTTCTCGATGCTACAATGCACCCATCCAGGATCACGACATGCGCTGAGCCGCGCATACCAGAACACCAACCGCGCCTTGACACTAGTACCGTGGGAGAGGGGGTGATGCAATAGGGGCCGGAAGTCTGAACCAGTCATCGCAGAACTCCATCGAGACGCTACGCATGTGAAAGGATGGTACGACAATGAAGAGGAGAGGACGCTCGATCCGGCTCATGGCCGGCCTGGTAATCTTGGCGATGGTGACCACGCTCATGCCCCTCACGGGCGCCGGGCGAGCAGCCGCGCTGACATCGACCCCCGTCTTTATCAACGAGATCCACTACGACAATACCGGCACCGACGCCGGCGAGGCCATCGAAGTCGCAGGGCCTGCCGGGACCGACCTGACCGGCTGGAGCCTGGTGCTCTACAACGGCAATGGATGCGTCGTCTACGATACCGACTACCTCAGCGGCTCGATCCCTGACCTCCAAGCGGGGTACGGCGCCGTCTATCTCAGCTACCCCGTCGACGGCATCCAGAACGGCGCTCCCGACGGCATGGCTCTGGTCGACGCCGGCGGCGCAGTCATCCAGTTCCTCAGCTATGAAGGGACCTGTACCGCGACCAATGGGCCTGCGCTCGGTCTCGCCAGCATCGACATCGGCGTGGCCGAGTCGTCAGCGACGCCCGTAGGCTACTCACTCCAGTTGTCCGGGGCTGGCACGGTGTACGAGGACTTTGCCTGGCAGGCGCCGGCCGATGACACCTTCGGCGCAGTCAACCTCGGCCAAAGTTTTGGGACCCCCCCACCAGATGGGGACGGGGATGGGATTCCAGACGACACCGACAACTGCCCCACCGTCTACAACCCCCTGCAGGAAGACGCGGATGGCGACGGGATCGGTGATGCCTGCGACGCGTGCCCGCTCGACCCAGAGAACGACATGGACGGCGATGGGATCTGCGGTGACGTCGACAACTGCCCCTACGTCTACAACCCTGGCCAGGAAGACGGCGACGGCGACGGCATCGGCGATGCCTGCGAGACGCTGGTCGACCCGGTCCTGAACGAGTTCTCCGCCAGCACGGCCGGGACCGACGTCGAGTGGGTCGAGGTCTATGGGTCCCCGGACACCGACTACTCCGCCTACACGATCCTCGAGCTCGAGGGCGACAGCGGCAGCACATTCGGCACCGTAGACGAGGTCATCCCTGTCGGCCTCACCGACGCCGCCGGCTTCTGGCTCGGCAACCTCGCCTCGAACGCGCTCGAGAACGGCACCATCAGCCTCCTCCTCGTCAAGGACTTCTCCGGTTCCCCCGGCCAGGACCTGGACACCGACGACGACGGTGTCTTGGACGTCACCCCCTGGACCGAGCTGACCGACGATGTGGCCGTCAATGACGGCGGAGCCGGCGACCTCACCTACGCCAGCACCGTCCTCACAGTCGGCTACGACGGGCTGCCCTTCGCACCCGGAGGCGCTTCGCGCTACCCTGACGGCGCAGACACCGACACCACTGCCGACTGGTTCCGCAACGACTTTGACCTAGCAGGCATCCCCGGCTATGAAGGCACGCCCATCTTCGGCGAAGCCTACAACACGCCCGGGACACCGAACCAGCTGGTGGCGTCGCCCATAGCGGACCCCGTCATCAACGAGTTCTCCGCCAGCACGGCCGGGACCGACGTCGAGTGGGTCGAGGTCTATGGGTCCCCGGACACCGACTACTCCGCCTACACGATCCTCGAGCTCGAGGGCGACAGCGGCAGCACATTCGGCACCGTAGACGAGGTCATCCCTGTCGGCCTCACCGACGCCGCCGGCTTCTGGCTCGGCAACCTCGCCTCGAACGCGCTCGAGAACGGCACCATCAGCCTCCTCCTCGTCAAGGACTTCTCCGGTTCCCCCGGCCAGGACCTGGACACCGACGACGACGGTGTCTTGGACGTCACCCCCTGGACCGAGCTGACCGACGATGTGGCCGTCAATGACGGCGGAGCCGGCGACCTCACCTACGCCAGCACCGTCCTCACAGTCGGCTACGACGGGCTGCCCTTCGCACCCGGAGGCGCTTCGCGCTACCCTGACGGCACCGACACCGATACCACTGCCGACTGGTTCCGCAACGACTTTGACCTGGCGGGTATTCCCGGCTATGACGGCACGCCCATCTTCGGCGAAGCCTACAACACGCCGGGATTGCCAAACCAGCTGGTCCCTCCGGCCATTGAAGGCCCCGTCATCAACGAATACTCCGCCAGTACCACTGGGGTCGACTTTGAGTTTGTGGAGGTGTATGCCTCACCCAGCACCGACTACTCCGCCTACACCATCCTCGAGATCGAGGGCGACAGCAACAGCGCCATGGGCACGGTCGACGAGGTCATCCCGGTCGGCACCACCGATGCCGCCGGCTTCTGGCTCGCCAGCCTCGCGGCTGATACCCTCGAAAACGGCAGCATCACCCTGCTGCTCGTGAAGGACTTTACCGGAAGTGCCGGTCAGGACCTTGACACCGACGACGACGGCGTCCTGGACGTCACTCCCTGGACGGAGATAGCGGACGACCTAGCCGCCAACGACGGCGGAACCGGCGACCTCTCCTACAGCCTCACCGTCCTGGTTGCCTACTACGACGGCCTGCCTTACATGCCCGGCGGCGCCTCGCGCTACCCTGACGGCACAGACACCGACACCACCGCCGACTGGGTCCGCAACGACTTTGACCTGGCGGGCATCCCCGGCTACCCGGGCACGCTCGGCCCCGGCGAAGCCTACAACACGCCCGGCGCACCCAACCAGGTCTACGTGGCGCCGCCCGAGCAGTGCGGCGACCCCTACACCTTCATCTACGACATCCAGGGCAGCGGGATGGACAGCCCGCTGGTCGGCACCGAGGTTGCGCTCGAGGGCGTCGTGGTCGGCGACTTCCAGAACAACGGCATCTCGGACAACGGCGACCTGAACGGCTTCCACGTCCAGGACCCCACCGGCGACGGCCTTGCCACGACCTCGGATGGCGTGTTCGTCTACTACTCGGCGAACACCATCGACGTCGCCGTTGGCGATGCGGTGCGGGTGCGCGGCGTTGTGTCCGAGTACAACGGCATGACCGAGGTCACTGCCAGCCAGGTCTGGCTCTGCTCGAGCGGCAACAGCATCCTCCCTACCCCCATCACCCTGCCCCAGGTGACGGTGGACGAATACGAGCCGTACGAGGGCATGCTCGTCACCTTCCCCGATGCGCTGTACATCTCCGAGTACTTTAACTTTGACCGGTACAACGAGATGGTGCTCACCGACGCCCGCCAGAACACGCCGACGGCCGTCTATGAGCCCGGCTCGCCTGAGCAGGCGGCACTGGCGGCACTGAACGCGCTCAAGCGCATCACCCTCGACGACGGGCGCACCGTGCAGAACCCCGATCCCGCCCTGCATCCCAATGGCGCCGTCTTTGACATGAGCAACCTCTTCCGGGGTGGCGACGCCCTGACGAACGTCACCGGCGTGCTGGACTATAGCTTCAACCTCTACCGGATCCAGCCGGTGCAGGGTGCCACCTACACCCCGGTCAATGTCCGCCCGCCAACTCCGGACGACGTGGGCGGCAGCCTGAAGGTTGCGAGCTTTAACCTGCTCAACTACTTCACCACCATTGACACGGGACAACCGATCTGCGGCCCCAACGGCAACCTGGAGTGCCGCGGTGCCGACACCGTCGAGGAGTTCGAGAGACAGCGCAACAAGATCATCCCTGCGCTGGTGACCATGAACGCCGACGTGGTCGGGCTGGTCGAGATTGAGAACTATCCCGGTGACGTGCCAACGGCCGACCTCGTGAGCGGCATCAACACCGTGATGGGGGCTGGGACCTACGACTACATCGCCAGCGGCGCCATCGGCACCGACGCCATCCGGGTCGCCCTCATCTACAAGCCCGCCTCGGTGACTCCTCTGGGCGCCTACGCGGTCCTCGACTCGTCGGTGGACCCCCGGTTCCTGGACACCAAGAACCGGCCGGTGCTGGCGCAGTCGTTCCAGGAGAACGCGACCGGTGCCGTCTTCACGGTGGCCGTCAACCACCTGAAGTCGAAGGGGTCAGACTGCAACGACGTGGGCGATCCCGACCTCGGCGACGGGGCTGGCAACTGCAACCTGACGCGCATGCACGCGGCTGAAGCGCTGGTCGACTGGCTGGCGGCCGATCCCACCGGCAGCGGCGACGCCGATGCCCTGATCGTCGGCGACCTGAACTCGTACGACAAGGAAGACCCGATCGACGTGCTCCTGGCGGGCGGCTACACCGACCTGGTGTCCGCCTATCAGGGCGAGTACGCCTACAGCTACCTGTACGACGGGCAGCTGGGCTACCTCGACTACTCCATGCCCAGCGCGAGCCTGGTTGGCCAGGTGACGGGATTGACGACCTGGCACATCAACGCCGACGAGTCCGACCTGATCAACTACGACATGGACTACAAGCTTGACCCGCAGGACGCGCTCTACGCGCCCGACGCGTATCGCTCGGCGGACCATGATCCGGTGATCATCGGCCTCGACCTGGTGCCCGAGATGCACATTGGCGACATCCAGTTCCAGACCGTCATGGACCCCTACGGCAGGACCCAGGCGCGCTGGTACGTCCTGGCGCACGATCAGGCCCACGAGCCGCTGTCGCTGGTAGCGGTGGACGCCACCATCACGCCTCCGGCCGGCGCCCCGGTTCAACGCACGCGCCTCACCCACTGGACCGGCTGGGCACGCTTCCATTGGGGGCACGCCCTGAGCGGGCCATGGCTGCTATGCGTGGACAACCTGACCCTGGCCGGCTACGACTACGTCCCGGCCGACAACGACGTGCCGAACTGCGCGCCGTAAACGACTAGGTCCGGCAGATCGGTGCGATCTGCCGGACTAACAGCGAACTGGGCACCCGGTCTTTGACCGGGTGCCCAGTTCTTGTCTCGGGCCGGCGTCAGCAACGGCGCCGGCACAGCACCCTCAGATCGCCAAAGGTCTCCGGCCGAGGCGACCGGCGCACCCGGGTAGTGTAGCCCCTCGTGGGCGTCGTTCCCTGGCCCCCGCCTGGAGGTCCGAACCGGCAAGAGGACCAGCACCATCAGGCACCCGGGAAGTGTAGCCCCTCGTGGGCGTCGCGCCGCGGCTCCTCCCGGGCGTTCGAATAGGCAGGCGGCCCTGCCCACAGGACCATGGCCCGTTCGGCGAACTGTGACACTGTGCCAAGATTTTGAGGGTACTATCCCAAAAGGCCCGAAATCCCAGAAACGACTATCTCACATCGGGAGAAACTGGAGCCAGGGGCAGGCCCATCCGTTGCAGCCTACGATCGTTCCCTGCCAACCGCACGCTACGCCGGCCGTCCTCCAGGAACACTCACGGGCTCACATAGGGCTCCAGCCAATCGATCACCATGTCGTCGGTGACTCGCGAGCCCTTCCTGTCGGCCATCTCGGAGGTCACCGCGGGACAGGTGGCGGGCGAGCTGCCCTTGAGAAGCATTCTGCCGACGACCTCCCCGGTGCGTGCCTCGCGAAGGGTCGCCTGCCGCCGGTACTGGAAGCGTTCCATCTCGCGGTTCCCGCTGTACTTGCACACTTCGACCCTGGCCTTTTCCTCGGCCTCGAGACAGAGCACAAGCTCCATCTCGTCGAGGGAAGCCGGCCTCCAGTCCTTGGGGAGGTGCCTGGTCCATGGCCACGAGGCGGTGGCTCGCGGCTCCAGTGCCTCGACCTTGTGCACGCCCTGGCCCGGCGAGTAGGCCCGCGCATCGGGCACGCCAGTACCCTCACACACGCCGCCCACCGAGCGCCAGTAGGCAGCTTGCGCCGGACGCAGGTGCAGCGGCCCGAAGTAAAAGTGCGCGTAGATCCCCCCGACCAACAGCGCGGACGTCACAAAGGCAAGGAGTAGAGGGCCGGCGCAGGATGGTTGCCGGGACCGAAGCGTCGAGATCCACGCAATGAGAAAGTAGCCGACGGCCGTGGCGGCAAGAACGAGGAATATTGCCCAGGCAATCGAGCTGGCCAAGTTGCCTGCACCGATGGTGCTGCGAATGGGATGCCAGGCGACATAGTAGAAGCCGTAGCAGGCGCCGGCGGCCAAGAGGATCAAACCGAGGACTCCACCGCCATTGTTCTTTTGCATCTGAACCTCCCTCCGCAACGTATGGCTATCGAGGATCAGGACGCCGGTAGAGCAGGAGCTCGCCAAGTCGGGCCTGTGGCCAAACCTTGCGAGCTCCGGATGTGATGGTCGGGGAGAGAGGAATTGAACCTCCGACCTCACGGTCCCGAACCGTGCGCGCTAACCGAACTGCGCTACTCCCCGAGTATGCAGTCGATTATACTCGACATGCTCGCGAATGCAAATGCCAGGGCAGTCCTTGCCGTCAACCTGTAGCGCACGGCCGGCAGTGTGCCGGGCAGGCCCTACGACACGGGCACGAGGCCCTACACTACGCCGCGAGGCGGGCACGAGGCACTGCACCGGCCGCAACCCGCGGGGTGTATCCCCCCGTGGGCGATGCCCCGCGCCCCGGCACGAACGCCCCAGCGAGCCCAAGGCCCTGCACCGCAGCGCACCCGGGTAGTGTAGCCCCTCGTGGGCGTTGTCCCGCGCCCCGGCACGAACGCCCCAGCGAGCCCAAGGCCCTGCACCGCAGCGCACCCCGGTAGTGTAGCCCCTCGTGGGCGTTGCCCCGCGCCCCAGCACGGACGTCCCAACGAGCCCAAGGCCCTGCACCGCAGCGCACCCGGGTAGTGTAGCCCCTCGTGGACGTTGCCCGCGCCCCGGCACGGATGCCCCAACCAGCCCAAGGCCCTGCACCGCAGCGCACCCGGGTAGTGTAGCCCTCGTGGGCGTTGCCCTGCGCCCCA
>DAOQVR010000018.1:0-7822 GCA_035341665.1 Anaerolineae bacterium | reverse complement strand
TGTAGCCCCTCGTGGGCGTTGCCGTGCACCGCAGCGCACCCGGGTAGTGTAGCCCCTCGTGGGCGTCGTGCCGCGGTCAGTCCTGGACCTTCGGACGGGCACAAGCCCTACACTGCGCCGCGAGGCGGGCCCAGCGCCCTGCACTACGGCGCCAGGTGGGCATTCGGCCCGGTGCCACGGCCGCCTGCACCCGGTAGGTTGCCCACGTGCGATGGATCGTGTAGAATCCGGCGACTTCAGACACCAAGGAGGACATCGTGGACACGACACTTCAGAGGGCGATCCAGGACCGGCTGCTCGACGGGCAATTGCCCTGCGGCCAGGCGATGGCCATCGCCGCCGATCTTGGCCTCAGCCCGGCCGCCGTCGGCGCGGCTGCCAACGAGGCCGACGTCCGGATATCGCACTGCCAGCTTGGGCTGTTCGGCTATGGGCCCAAGGCGGAAGGCAAGCACAAGATCGTGCAACCGATGGATGCGGTGTCCGACGAGCTGGCAAAGCGGATCCGTGCTGCTGCGACGCCGGCCGGCATCCCCTGCGCCGATCTGTGGGCCATCGCGGCCGGCCTTCACATTAGGCGGATGGAGGCCTCCGCTGCCGCCGAGACGCTGGGGATTCGCGTCTCCCACTGCCAGCTCGGGTGTTTCCCCCGGCCCAAGTAGGGACTCTGGCGCCGCCCAGCGGAGATCGCCGACCGCCGTAGCGTGGGCTCCGACCCCTAGAGCTCGGAGCCCACGCTGCTCACTCCCTCCAGAAGCGCAGGACCAGCACGCGTTCCGTGCCTGTCCCCACCCGGGCCCTCTCGTCGAAGCGCTGCCCGCACACCCAGACGATCCCCGGCTCTCCCACGAGCAGGGGAATCCTCGAGCGAGCGGCCCGCGGCACCTTCTGGTTGGTCAGCCAGCCGGCCAGGCGGACGCTTTGCCCCCCCATGCCCAGTGGGCAGAAGCAGTCGCCCGGTTGGCGCGTGCGCAGCCAGAGCACGCCTGCAGGCTCGGGCCACGCCACATAGGCCAGCCAGGGATCAGGGTTCGCGTCCCAGGCGGGCGGCAGGCCGGCAGCAGGCACCAGGCTCGCCTCCAGGACCCACCCGCCGGGCAGCCGTGTCTGGCCCGGAACGACCACTGGCACAGGCGCGGTATCGGGATCCAGCAGCGGCCAGTCAGGCAGCGATGCGCCGCCGACTGCCTCGCCCACGACGAGCCGGTCGTACTCGACGCGCAGCATGAGGCCCTGCGGGAGGGTGGCCTGTCGCCCTGTCGGACCCTCCTGCGCCACTCGGAGCGCATCCTCCACATGAACAAAGCCAATGTCCCGCAGCGTCCATCGGAGCCGGTGGATCGCCTCGCGGAGGCTCGACCGCTGCACGGCCGCAGGCAGCCGGCGCCACGCCGCCAGGTCAAGGGCGACGAGGCCGGGTGCTTCCTCCGCGACGAGGCCCTCCCAGGCCTCGTCAAGCAGGCTGCGCACCAGGGCGTGCTCATCCGCAAGCACCTGCGCCGACCTGCACAGCACCTCGCGCACGCGCGGGTTGTGTTCGGACAGGAGGGGCAGTACCCGGTGGCGCAGCCAGTTCCGGAAGAGGGTCGTGTCCAGGTTGGAGCGATCAAAGCGGGGCTGCAGCCCTTCGTTGGCGCAGTAGGCAAGGATGTCCGATCGGCTGACCTCGAGGAGCGGGCGCACCAGCCACAGCTCGGGCAGCGCTGCCGCAGGCGCGCCGGCCTCCTCCAGAAGCCGGTAGTCGCCCAGGCGCGCCCTCGGCAGCATCCCGCGCAGCCCCGCCAGTCCAGAGCCGCGCAGAAAGTGCATGAGCACCGTCTCGGCCTGGTCGTCGGCGTTGTGGCCCACCACAATCACCATGCTGCCGGTCGCAACAGCCACCCGCGCCAGGAAAGCGTAGCGAGCCCGCCGCGCCGCTTCCTCGACGGCCAGGTGGCGGTCGGTCGCGATCGCGCTGACGTCGGCCTGCTCGACGGTGCACGGCAGGCCCCACTCCCCCGCCAGCTTCGCCACATAAGCGGCATCGGCGGCCGACTCCGGGCCGCGCAGCCGGTGGTCCAGGTGTGCCACGTGCAGCGCGAGGCCCAGCTCGGGCGCCAGGCGGGTCAGGACATGCAGCAGGCAGAGAGAGTCAGGCCCGCCCGAGACGCCGGCGACGACACGTGCACCGGGCTCGAGCAGCCCCTGCTGCAGGATAGCCTTGCGAACTCTCTCCAGCACCATGTCATTGGATCAGAAGCGCTTGTCCTGCGCCTGCGACACCTTGTCACCCGAGCGGAGCGAAGAATCTCACCGCTGCTCAGCCGAGATTCCTCGCTCCTTGCAGTCGCTCGGAATGACAGTCCCTAGGGCAGGATGACAGTTCTTGAGCTGCGAATGACCGTAACTGGGCTCGGAACGACAGCCTGGCCGGTTGCCAGGCACAGCCCCATCACCCGTACGCTATCTCCGTTGTTACGCGAATCCCTCTCTTGGCCAGCTCTTCCACGAAGAGGGCGGGCGGCACGGCCAGTTCGACCGGCTTGGCGCCGCGCGGCGTCTGGCCGCGGGCCATCATGCCGGCGACGATAGCGCCGTCCCAGCCCGTCGTGCGCTCCATGGCGGTAAAGCCCGTTCCCTCGTCGAAGAGGTCCATCAGGTCGAGTGTGACCGAGGCGGGCTTGCCTGCCTTCTTGCCCGTCGCGCGGATCCGGATGACGACCACGTCCTTCTCTCCGGGGATGCGGACCATCGGCTCAAAGAGCGCGTGGAAGAGCTCCCGGGGCACCACGTCCTGGCCCGCAACAAAAACTGGATCGGTCCGCCACAGCCCGAGGTCGTAGAAAGCGCGCAATTGCGCAAAGCTGCCGGGATAGCGGATCGTCTTGTTCTGCAGCGTCTTGAGCTTGCCCTCAAACGTCCAGGGCATGGTCGACACCCCGCCGCCGGTCATGAACGCCTCGACGCGCCCCACCGGCTCAGGAAAGACCACTTCCTCCAGCTCGGTCATGGTCGGCACCACCGTCGGCTTGCCGTCCCGCAGGAAAACCGGCGACTCGGCGTACTCGTTGGTCAGCCCGGCGATGTTGAAGGTGAGCAGGTAGTTGAAGGGGGGGCGCGGGTCCTGCGGCAGCCCGCCGTCCCACATCAGCACCTCCTCCGGCTCGTCGAGCAGGCTCATCGCATACACCATGAGCGACGTCCCCATGCCGGGCACCTGGCCGCAGTCGGGGATCAGGCTGATCCCGGCCGCCTGCGCCTCCCGGTCGAGGGCCAGCTCCTCGAGCACCAGGTCGGTGTTGCCGCCCAGGTCGCACATGCTGGCGCCCGCGCGGACGGCCGCCCTGGCGATGTCCAGGTTGAAGTAATAGGGCACCGCGCTGAGAAAGGCATCGATCCCGGCCAAAGCCTGCACGACGGCAGCCTGGTCGGACACGTCCAGCCGCGCCGCCCGCGCCTTGTCGGTTGCCAGCATCCTGTTGATCCGCGCCGCCGCCGCCTCAGCCGCTTCCAGCGACTGGTCGGCCAGCAGCACGCTGTCCGCCTCGCCGAAGCGGACCATGTCATAGGCACACGCCGTCCCCTGCCGTCCGGCCCCCAGCACTGCGTAGCGATATCCCATCGGTCGCCTCTCAGGCCGCCACCAGGCGCCGGGCCACGGTCACAGCGCCGGCCGCGTCCTCTGCATAGCCCTCCGCCCCGATCGTGTCTGCCCACGCCTGTGTCACCGGGCAGCCGCCGACCATCACCTTTACCCGCTCGCGCAGCCCGGCTTCCGCCAGGTGCTCGATCACCTCACGCTGGCGCAGCATCGTCGTCGTGAGAAGTGCGGAGAGCGCCACGATGTCGGCGTTCACCTCGCGCGCCTTGGCGACGAATTGCTCCGCCTCGATGTCGATGCCCAGGTCAAAGACCTTGAAGCCGTTGGCGGCCAGCATCGAGCCGACCAGTGCCTTGCCGATCTCGTGGATGTCGCCCTTCACCGAGCCAAGCACGACTGTGCCCAGCACTTTGCGCTCCTGCCCCGTGGCGAGCAGCGCCGGCTCCAGCACCGCGAGCGCGGCCTTCATCGCCTCGCCGCCCAGGATCAGGTCGGGGAGGAAGTACTCGCCGCTCGAGTAGAGCTCGCCGACGACGTCCATGCCCGCAGAAAAGCCCTTGTTGATCGCCTCCAGGGGGTCCTGCCCCAGGTCGAGCGCCTCCTGCGCCACCTCTCCAGCCGCTTCTACATCTCCGTCAATGACCGATTGGGCCATTCGCTTGAACAACTCTTCAGACATCTCTTGCTCCTTTGCTTGCTCTAGCGGGCCGACAAGCCGGGCAGCTTGTCCAGGCCATAGGTCCGCGCGTGGCGCGTCGCGATTGTCTCCAGCTCCCGCACCAGCTCGGGCGCCAGGGCCAGCGGCTCATAGGCCGCAATCAGCTCCTGCACCCGCCGGTGGGCCCGCGCCGGGGCATCCAGCGCTCCCTTGTCGAACCATGTCTGCCGGAAGTCGCGATCGATCACGCCGGTCGGGATATAGTCCTCGCGCCGGAAGTTGCGCCGGGTATGCGTGCTCTTCAGGAAGTTGCCGGCGTGCCCCACCTCGCGCATCACAGTGAGCGCCAGCGGCTCCTCCGAGTCGTCCACGCCCTTGACCAGGCGCTTGGCCATGCCCACGATCTCCGAGTCGATCACCAGCTTCTCCAGGCTGAAGCAGCTCTCAAAGTCGAGCATGCCGGGTCCCGACATCATGTTGACGCCCGCCAGGGCGCCCAGGATCGCGCCCGAGGCCGACTCGAGGCCGGTCTGTGCGTCGACGATCTTGGTGTCGCTCATGCCGAGGTAGGCATGCGTCGGCAGCCCGCCCGGCTTGATCGACTTGCCCACCTGGGCATAGGTGCAGTCGAGCATCATGGTCGCCATCGCGCCCATCGGGGTCGTGCCGGTGCGCATGTCGAACGAGGCCGGCGAGCCACCCCACACGATCGGGCTGCCCGCCTTTGCCAGTTGGTGGATGGTGACGCCGCTCAGGCACTCGGCGCAGTGCTGCACCGCCGAGCCGATCACGGTCGCCGGGCCGGTGGCCCCCATCAGCGGCATGGAGACCAGCTCGGCCGGCACGCCGGTGCGGGCGCAGTCGATCAGGTTGGCGCAGGTGATGTCGCTCCAGAGAAGCGGCGGCGAGGGGCAGACGTCAAAGACGGCGCGCGGCTTGGCCGCCAGCGCTGCCGGGCTGCCCGCCACCGCCACCAGCAGCTCGTGCATGATGGCATAGGTCTCGATGGCAAAGGTCCCAGTCACGATCGGCTTGCGCGCGTAGAGGAGCAAGAGGTAGAGCCGGTACCAGTCCGACATGGCCTGGGGAACGTCGCCGCACACGATCGACGTCGCCACCGCATCGATCTGCGGCAGCATCTCGGCCAGGCGGACATAGTTCTCGCAGTCGGCCGTGACCGGAACGCGGGACTCTTTCGCCCCATAGTCAGCGATCTCGATGGCGGCCGAGCCGGGGTCGTAGTGGACGTCGTCGCCCCCGTAGTGAACCTTGGGGTTGCCGTCCAGGTCATACAGGTAGAAAGAGCTCGGCGCCGTCTCGAGCGCCTTTTCCACAAGTGCGCGCGGAATGCGCGCCACGCGCGAGGCACGGTCCACGTCGGCGCCCGCCTCTGCCAGCAGGTCCAGCGCCTCGTCGTAGTGGACGCGCACGCCCGGGTCCAGCAGCAGGCTGTAGGCCTCCTCGATCACGCGATCGACGGTGGCATCCGTCAAGAACTTGAGCTTGGGTCGCAGCATGTTTCCTCCTCATTGAGATGCGAGATTCGGGAGAGACGCCACGGCAAACGGCGGGACACAGGAGCCGTCCCTGCTCCCCTGTCCCGGGTCGGGCGGTGCGTCAGAGGCCGGCTTCAAGGAGAGGGCGAGGGCGGAGGTGCGCCGCAGAGCCGGCTCCCCTGCATGGGAGCCCGCGCCCAACCAGGTCGCAGCCGTGGTGGTGGGTTGCCATCGCGCCCATAGAATAGCACAAGTCCTGCCGCCTGTCAACGGGCGCCGGCCCAGTGTGGGCGCTGCGCCCTCGCGTCGTCGTTGTAGGGCGGGTTTCCATACACGCCCACTGCCTGATAGACGAACGTCTTCGACCGAGCCCCTCTCGTGTCGTTGTAGGGCGGGTTTCCATACCCGCCCACCACCCGATGGGCGATGGTCTCTTGCCCGATGGGCGAAGGTCTCCGAGCGAGCCCCTCCCGTGTCGCTGTAGGGCGGGTTTCCATACCCGCCCACCACTCGATGGGCGACGGTCTCTTGCCCGATGGGCGAAGGTCTCCGAGCGAGCCCTCGTCCCGGTGCGCTGCACCTCTCCCTGATGGGCGAACGTCTCCGACCGAGCCCTCGCCCCGGTGCGGTGCACCTTCCAGGTGCGCTGCACCTCTTCCCGACGGGCGTACGTCCCGTTGGAGGGCGGGTTTCCATACCCGCCACGGACTTGACGCACCCGCGTTCCGGGCTAGAATGAAACAACGTCACCGAAGGAGGGACCTCTGCCTTTGGCATCACCCGTCGAGCCCGGGCCCACCCACGAGGAGCAGTTCCTGACACTCTGCCTGCGCGGCGTGCTCGACCCCAGTCACCTGGAAGAGGCAGCCGCCCTGGCCGGCCGACAGCCCCTTGACTGGGACCGGGTGAGCCAGGCTGCGCGTCAGAACAGCCTGCAAGCGCTGCTGTACTACAAGCTCCGAGGAAAGCACATTCTCCCTCAGGGCGTCGAGGAATCGTGGTCCCAGGCCTACTACCAGACGGCCGCCTATAACAGCCTGCTGCTCCGCGAGCTGGACTCGATCCTGCGCGCCTTCGCGGCCGAGGGCGTGCCCGTGCTGCTCCTGAAGGGCGCCGCCTTTGTGGACGCCCTCTACCAGAACCCGGGCGTGCGGCCGATGGTCGACCTGGACCTGCTGGTGCCCAGGGACCAGGTCGAGCGCGCGGAGCGAGCCCTTCAAGACGTCGGCTTCGGGATGTCGACGTCTGATCCTTGGCCCGGCTTCAGCTGGCGCTACCGCAATTCGGCAGCCTACGGGCGCCCCATCGCACCCGAGCCATCGTTTTATGTCGGCCTGCACATTCGGCCGTACGACATCGGTTACTACGAGCGGACCCCCGTCGCGGACTGGTTTGACCGCGCCGTGCCAGTGCTCCGGGACGGATTCGCGGCCCGCATGCCGGCGCCCGAGGACCACCTTGTCTACCTGTGCGGCCACCAAGCGCTGCACCACCTGTACGGGAGCTCCCTGCTGCGGCTGCTGGACATGGCCCTGCTGATCCAGGGCGCCGCCGGTGGGCTCGATTGGGATGCCGTCGTCCGTCGGACAGCAGCGTGGCGGCTCGTCCTGCCCGTCCGGCGCACGCTGGCCGAAATCGCGTCCATTTGGCCTGGGCTCGTACCCGAGGCTGCGACGGCCGCGGTTTCCCAGCTCACCCCAACGCCTGGCGAGCGCCGCGTGCAGGAGTGGGTGCTTCGGCACCGGACGCCAACCGCGGACACGCTTCTCGCCCTGGCGACCATGCCCGGCTTGGGCCGGCGCGCGCGCTTTCTCCTCGAGGCGGCCTTCCCCAGCCCAGAGTACATGCGCCGCCGGTACTGTCCCGGCAGGCCAGGCCTGTGGCCGCTGGCGTACCTGCAGAGGGCCGGTCTTGCCCTTCGCGGCTTGGCGCAGCGACTCAGGTGAGGCCATTCGCCGTCCCTGGCCGGCCTCCTGAGCGGTCCTGCCTGGACATCAGGATGTTCCGGGCCGGTCTCCTGACCGGCCCTGCCCGGCGTGGTCAGGACACGCTTTGTCAAGTCCGGTAAGCCCCGAGGAGCGCGCAGGA
>DAOQVR010000017.1:0-85274 GCA_035341665.1 Anaerolineae bacterium | reverse complement strand
AAGCACGGTCCCCGCCTAACCCACAGAACGATTTGTAGAGCAGTGGCACAGCTCGCCGGCCCTGCGCCCGGAGGAGCCGCCGGCCCTGGTCCATTCCCTGGCAACGACCACGGTCGAGGCCGGCAGCAGCCTGCTGGAGCGAGAGGCGAGCAGCTGCCGGGCGGGGCGGGTATGGAAACCCGCCCTACAACCAACTGGCGACGACCACGGCCGAGGCCGGCGGCGGCCTGCTGGAGCGAGAGGCGAGCAGCTGCCGGGAGGGGCGGGTATGGAAACCCGCCCTACGACCAACGCCCATCTGAGGCGAGGTGCACCGCACCGGGGCGGGGCGGAGGCCCTTCAGGCGTGGGGCGCCTGAAGGGCCCGGCATGCTCGGTCTGTTAGCGTTTCAGTGTCGTCGCCTTGGCGATGTTGGAGTAGGCGGAGTCGCCCTCGGCGTTGTAGGCATGCACACGGTAGCGGTAGGTCGTCTTGGCGGTAAGGCCGCTGTTGGAGTAGGCGGTGACGTTCGCCCCTACGTCGGCGATAGTCGCAAAGTTGGTGCACGTGCTGCCGGTGCAGCGCTCGATGTGGAAGCCTAGCTCGTTTGTGGCGTTGTCGGTCCAGGTGAGGTTGATCTGGGTCTTGGAGACGGCCTTTGCCACCAGGTTGGTGGGCGCAGCCGGCGTGGGCGACGGCGGCGGCGTGTCGCCATAGAGCACGTAGTTGGCCGAGTAGCCGACGTACGACTTGCCGTAGGCGATCCACATGTAGCCGCCCTCACCCCAGTCGGACCCCCATGAGTTGCGCAGCCGCCAGGCTCCCTTGGCGTCGTCCCAGCCCGTGAGGACGATGGCGTGATTGATGCTGTTGCAGCGAGTCGTGGGACTAAAGACCCCGCCCGTGTAGAGCTGGAACGCAGTGTTGACGCACACCGCAGCCGAGACGGGGCCGTGATCGTAGATCGCCTGCTTGATGGCGTCGGTGGCAGGGACGCCGTTCTCGCTGCCGATAAAGGCCCAGCTGGCGAGCTTTTCGTGGTAGGTGTAGGGGCCTCCGCAGGGGGCATCGGTGGCGGTGTAGGGGAAGTCGGTCTCATAGACCGAGCCGGGCGACACATGGTAGTCGTGAGCCCACCAGCCGCCGTTGCAGCCCCAGCCGTCGGTGTTGCACGAGACCAGCCATTGCTCCGACAGGTCCCTGGTGAGGTTGTCCGCGATCAGGATGGCCGACTCGAAGGAGCCGACGGTGCCAAAGGCCCAGCAGCTGCCGCAGTTGCCCTGGTCCCGCACGGCCGTGCACTCGCCGAGGTCGCACCAGTTGTAGACCGAGGGCAGGGCGGTGACCCCGCCGCCGGCATCTGGCAGCGGCCCTTCGGCAGCAGGCTCAGGGTAGATCGCGCTGCGGGATGGCTCGGCCACGCGCACCTGCAGGGAAAAGGCTGCGGCTGGGGCAGCTGCCTGCCAGGGGCGGGCGTAGACGAGGTTGAGGGTGGTCTGGCCTCGGCCGACGGCGGCGAAGCGGAGGACCTCCGTCCCCGGCCCGCCGAGCTTGCCCTCCGTGTCAGGGAGCCACTCGGTGGCATCCAGCTGGCGCAGCACCTGTGCGTCGATACCCTGTGCCTGCCAGCCATACCCGGTGGAGGGGTTGCTCGGCAGCTTGACGACCAGCACCTCGCCCTTGAGCTCGACCGCGCGACCGTTGTCGGGCTCTGTGACCTGGAGCTCAAGCGGGCCGGTGCCCGCCCGGGAAGAGGCGGCGAAGCTGACGCCACCCAGCGAAATCGTCAGCACCATAACCAGGCAAAACGCAGCGGTCCAACGTGTCTTCATGATCCTCTCTCCTTGGGTCAGATTGGGACTAGCGCCTGCACATGCCCTGTTTCGATGGACTCTCTGCGGCTACCCTCCTTCCCCCTGGCGCGCGCGCCGCCCGGCCAGGTCGCGAGCGCACGAGATGCGCGGCCGGTGCGCCATGGGGTCGCGAGCCGGCTGGCCCTGGCCCCGGGTCACTGCAGCCAATACTCCATGTAGTAGTCGACGTTCTCTGCCTCGACCGCAGTCACGCGGTAAGGCACCGCGCCAAAGTTGTCCACGACGATTTGGCCATGTCCGGTCAGGGTCTCGCCGTCGCGTGCCTCGAGCGTCAAGGTCACCTGCCCATCCTGGCCCAGGAGCTCGATCTTGAAGCTCCCCTTGCCCACGGCCAGGGTGAGGTCGACCTCCAGCACGTCGCCGGGCGAAACGATGTCGTCGAGCCCTGCGTCATCCTCCGCGATATCCCGCTGCGTCGTGCCGTTGGCCTTGGCATGGGAGACTTCCAGCATGCCGGAGCTCCCGCTGTGCCCCGCCTTGACGCTCCCTCCCGACGAGGTCATGCCCGAGCAGGAGACCAGGCAGAGGACCAGCAGTGTGACCGCGATCATCCCAGCTTCCCTGCGCATCGTCTTCTCCTTTCACCCAGGTCGCGGAGGCTTCCGGCCTCGCATCCTGGTCCGCGTTGCGCACATGGAACGGGCTCCCATCCCGCCCTGCAGGGGTGTGCTCTGTGAGAGCCCTGCTCCGGTCTACCCTGCGGCGTGCCCGAGGGGGCGCACCGCGTTCCTCTGCCCCGGCAAGGTCGCCGGGCGGCGCGAATGGCCCTGCTCCTGCACCCCTGGGTGGGATCGGCATGTGTCTCCATTATACTCCGCGGGGTTGGCGACGCAAATCGCAGGAACTGCCCCTTGGGCCGAAGGGCGCGCGAGCAAGTGCGGGTTGGGCAGCGGCCGCAGGCACGGGAGATGGGGCGCTTTCCCATGGCTGCCATGCCGCCCTTGCACGGCACACGACTCGGGGGTATGATAGGGCAGACCGTGAAGCTGCCCCGAGGCGGACCTGGGAGGCCAGCGGCCTGGGGGCTCGCCTGGCAGGGGGCACGTCCTGTCGCAGGACGGGAAGCGCCCCACGCCAGAAGGAGGCCACGATGAAGGCAAGGTCCTGGACCGTGAGGATCCTGGGCGGCGCCCTGGCCCTGCTGCTGACCGTCGCCTGCGGTGGACCCCCAGCCACCAGCGCGCCGGTGTCCACGGAGGTGTCTGCGGCGTCCGTGCCCACCGTCTCACCCTCAGAGCCGGCGCAGCCGTCCCCCACCTCCGAGCCGGTCGCCCCGCCCCCCACCCGCACGAGCCGGCCCACGCAACATGTGGAGCCTTCGCCCACCGCCACCACGGCACGGCCGGAGGTGCCCACGCCCTCCTACCGCGTCCAGATCAGGGTCAGCACGACCTCGGACTGGACCACCCTGCGGCTGGCTGGCGGCGGGACGCTGCACGAGGTCAGGGTCAGCTCATCCAGCGAAGAGGCTCAGCCGGCCGGACCGGAGGGGGACTCGCTCGTGCTCGGCCAATCGCTGGCCCGAGCCGAGGGCCACAAGAGCGTGGAGCTGGTGGCGGAGGCCCTACTCGCGGAGATCGAGGCCGCCAAGCCGCTCTTGTTTGAGATCGGGCGCGGGCACATCGGCTCGACCCGGGTCGAGATCTCGAGCTACCCGGAGGCGACCCCATCGGCCGTCGCCGTGCTCACCTGGGACGGCATCGAGCCCGGCGAGCAGAACGCGCAGACCTTCGAGGTTTCCCCGGCACCCTTCCTGGACGCTGCGCCCAACGAGTACATCGTCATCGGGCAGCTCAACCTCTGGTACTACGGCCCAGGCTTCTGGGGCGGCTTTGAGAACGAGAACCACGAGCGGAACACGCCGCTCACCCCGCTTCTCGGCGAGAGCTATTGGTCCAGCGACCCGGCTGTGGTCTACCAGCAGATCGAGTGGGCGGCCGAGTATGGCGTCGATGGCTTCTCGATCGAGTGGATCACGCCACGCGGCGCCGGCAAGGGGAATGACATCGAGACCATCCTGGACGACGTCTTTCTCAAGTCGCCCAATATCCACAAGCTGCGGTGGGCCATCTTCTATGACTTTCCCCTGCGGCTGGAGCAGACGCCGGGGTTGGACGTCGACGTGGTACCCAACATCAATTTCGACCAGCCGGATGTGTACGATACCTTTGTGTCGGACTTCCGGCACTTTGCCAAGAAGTACTTTGGGCATCCCCAGTACCTGGCGGTCGACGGCCGGCCCGTGGTCTACATCTGGGCCACGAACAGCTTCGTGGGTGACCTGGCGGGCGCTATGGCGGACGCCCGGGATGAGGTGTCTGCGCTGGGCTATGACGTGTTCATCGTGGGAGACGAGGTGTGCGTTGGCTGCTTCAACCGGCCGCACGCCGCGCTGTTCGACGGCAGCTCCACGTTCACGATGTTGATCCCGGGCCTCGATCCGGGCACGTTCGGCGACGTGGGGAAGGCGGCGGTGGAGGTGGACGGCGCTTTCCGTTGGTGGCGCGACCAGCTCTCCGGGCTGAAGGTAGCCGGCAGAGAGGACCTGGTGAACTTTCAGCCGGCCTGGGCGCCCCAGTATGACGACAGGAGGTTCAACCTGGGCCATCCCAGCTACGTGCCTGCCCAAAGCAAGGACCAGGTCGTCGCGATGGCGGAGGTGGCCCGCAAGCACGCCGAACCGTTCGGCACAAACGGGCTGAAGCTGATCTGGCTGAACACGTGGAACAACTGGGCCGAGACGACGACGGTCGAGCCGACGGCCAACCTGGGGCCCAAGTATCCGGCCGGGAATTACCAGTTCGACATGCTCGAAGTGGTGCGCGATGTATTCGGGGGCGAGACGTACTACACATCCCCGGTGCCGTGATGGGCCGAGCCCGACGACGGCGGGCGAGTGATTGTGCGCCCGCGGCCGCACTGGAGCGGGCGGGTATGGAAACCCGCCCTACGGCTACGAGGGGAGAACGGGATTTGCACCCTGGCGCGGGTGTGGTAGAATGGTGCGCACTTTGGGCGGTTAGCTCAGATGGCTAGAGCGCCACGTTGACATCGTGGAGGCCAGAGGTTCAAGTCCTCTACCGCCCACTGCCGGCAGACAGCGAGGGTCTGCACCAGATAGAGAAACGCGACGAGCAGGACGAGTAGCCGGGGGACCGGCTTCAGCGAGGGGGAGCCACCGGGTGGGAGCTCCGCCAGCCATGGCCCCGACGAAAACCCCCTGTGAGCGGGCCCTGGAAAGGACCTCCGAGTATAGGGCTCCGGGCGGCGCCCGTTATCAAGCCGGACGAGGGTGACAGAGAGACGTTTGGCCTGTCACCGGATTGGGTGGAACCGCGTGAGCTTGCCTCTCGCCCCATGGGCGAGGGGCTTTTTTGTTTGTCCGACATCTGACTTGTCGAGGAGGAAAGAATGGCACACGAACAGGTGAATGGGGAGGAGGCGCTGCACCGGCTGCGGCATTCGACGGCCCACGTGATGGCCGAGGCGGTGCTGTCGATCTTTCCGGAGGGAAAGCTGGCTTTTGGCCCGCCGATCGAGAAGGGCTTCTACTACGACTTTGACCTGCCGCGGGCACTGACGACCGAGGACCTGGCCGAGGTCGAGAAGAGGATGCGCGCCATCATCCGGAGCAACTATGCCTTCGTACGGCGCGACGTGAGCGTCGCCGAAGCGCGAGGGCTCTTTGCCGGCCAGCCGTACAAGCTGGACCAGATCGAGAAGCTGTCTTCGGGCGCGGAGGATGAGCATGGGGAGGCGGGCGCCGAGCCGGTGAGCAGCCTCTCGATCTATACGCACCACGAGTTCACGGACCTGTGCCGCGGGCCGCACCTGGAGCGCACGGGCCAGATCCCGGCCGATGCCTTCAAGCTGCTGAACGTCGCCGGGGCGTACTGGCGAGGCGATGAGAAGCAGCCGATGCTGCAGCGGATCTATGGCACGGTGTGGGCGAAGCGGGAGGAGCTGGAGGTGTACCTGGCATGGCTGGCGGAGGTCGACAAGCGCGACCACCGGCGGCTGGGCAAGGAGCTGGACCTCTTCAGCTTCCACGAGGAGGCGGGCGCCGGCTTGGTCTACTGGCATCCCAAGGGTGCACGCATCAGGACGCTCATCGAGGACTTTTGGCGGGAGCGGCACCGGCAGGGGGGCTACGAGGTGGTCTACTCGCCGCACATCGGGCGCGCGCGGCTGTGGGAGACGAGCGGTCACCTGGGCTTTTACAAGGATGCCATGTACTCGCCGATGGATATCGACGGGCAGGACTATTACCTGAAGCCGATGAACTGCCCATTCCATATCATGATGTACCAGGCGAAGCGGCGCAGCTACCGCGAGCTGCCGATGCGGTGGGCGGAGCTGGGCACGGTGTACCGCTACGAGCGAAGCGGGGTGCTGCACGGGCTGATGCGGGTGCGCGGCTTTACGCAGGACGATGCCCACATCTTTTGCACGCCGGAGCAGATCGAGGGCGAGATCCTCGAGGTTCTCCGCTTCTCGCTGAGGATGCTGGAGGCGTTTGGCTTCCAGGAGTTCAAGGCGTACCTGGCGACGCGGCCGGCGGATGCCATCGGCGAGCCGGAGGCTTGGGACCAGGCGATCGAGGCGCTGAAGCGCGCGATCGCGGTGGAAGGCGTGCCGTACGAGATGGACGAGGGGGGCGGGGCCTTCTACGGGCCCAAAATCGACCTAAAGCTCAAGGATGTGCTGGGCCGGGAGTGGCAGACGACCACGATCCAGTTTGACTTTAACGAGCCGGAGCGCTTTGGCATGACGTACGTGGGGGCCGACGGCCTGGAGCACCGGCCGTACATGGTGCACCGCGCGCTGCTGGGATCGATCGAGCGCTTCTTCGGAGTGCTGCTGGAGCACTACGGGGGCGCTTTCCCGGTCTGGCTGGCGCCGGTGCAGGCGATCCTCATCCCGATCGCCGAGCGGCACACGGCGTATGCCAAGCAGGCGGCGGAGCAGCTCCGGGAGGCCGGCCTGCGCGTGGAGGTGGACGAGTCGGGCGACCGGATGCAGGCCAAGATCCGGGCGGCACAGCTCCAGAAGGTGCCGTACATGCTGGTCGTCGGGGACCGCGAGGCGGAGGCCGGCAAGGTGGCGGTCCGGCTGCGCAACGGGCAGGACCTGGGGGCACAGCCTGTGGCCGAGTTCTGCCAGATGGCGCTGGAGGCGGCCGCAGCGAAGCGCGACCTCTAGCAGGAGACAAAGCCCGGGGCAGGAGGGTCATCCTGCCCCGGTTGGCGCGCCCGCCGGCGGGCCTGAAGGATCCAGTCCTCGACGACCGCCAGGTTGGGACTGCGGGGTGTGACCTGGCTCAGGCGGAGCCCGAGCGCCTCCGGTTCCTGGGCCGCCAGGGCAGCGAGGGTGTCGATGCCGGCGGCGATCAGGTAGCCGAGGTGCGCCGGCCCGACGCCCTGGAGCCGGCTCAACTCGGCGCGGTCGACCAGGTCCCGCAAGGCACCCATCGAGAGCCCCGAGGCCTGGGCGAGGCCGGGCAGGCGATTGGGGTAGCGGGCCAGCTGGAGCAGCTGCTGGCAGGTCCAGATGCCCGCGTTCTTGAGGCCGGCGGCGTGCCGGGGATCGACCCCAGGCAGGTCCAAAATCTGCATCTGCGCTCCAAGATGCAGTCTACCACGCAGGAGTTACGCACCGAATTACAGCAGGGACCGGCCGCGTGGTGCAACCCGAGGCTGCTGCTAAGGAACGCGGCGAGATTCCTCGCTCCCTTCGGTCGCTCGGAATGACAGGCTGGCGGTGGCTCGGAAGGACAGCTGGCGGCGGTTCGGAACGGCGGCTGGCGGCGGCGAGGTTTGGGTACTAGCGCGGCCTGAACTGGACGAAACGGTAGCCGACGTCTCGCTCGGTGAGGATGTATTGGGGGTGGCGCGGATCGGGCTCGACCTTCCGCCTTAGGCGATAGATCGCCACGCGCAGCGCCTCTGGCCCCGCCTCGTCCGCATAGCCCCAGATCTTGGCCACGAGGGTGCCTACCGGGAGGGTCTGTCCGGCGTTGTGTACCAGGTGGTACAGCAGCTTGGCCTCGGTGACGGAGAGCTTGACGACCCCGGCCGGGCGGTGGGCTTCGGCCCGCCCAAAATCGAGCGTGAGTCCGGCATCGACGACGACGAGGGGGTCTGACACCGGATTCGAGCCGACCGTTCGACGAAGGATGCGCTGCACGCGGGCGATGAGCTCCTCGTAGTCGAAGGGCTTGAGGACATAGTCCTCGGCATAGTGGCGGATTGCGTCGATCCGGGTCTTGGCATCGCCGACGCTGGTGAGGAAGATGAGGGGCAGGTCGCCTCGCCTCTTAATCTGCTCGGCGAGCTCAAAGCCATCCATGCCAGGCATCAGGAGATCGATGACGGCGAGGTCCGGGAGTCTGCGGTCGAGCGCCGCCAGGGCGAGACGGCCTCCGGCGGCAGTCATCACGTCGTAGCCGTCGAGCTCCAGGCGGCGCTGAAGCATGCGCAGGAGCTCTGCGTCGTCGTCGACCAGTAGCAGGGTCACGTAATCCATGGCTTGGGTATCATCCTAGCCCAAGTCAGCGGATTTGCCAAGGAGGCAGGCGGGTGTGGGTGGGCGCCCGCCGGGGGCGACGCACATCCGAGACGGATGCAGAATGCACAAGGCACAGGGCGCAAGTGCGACCTGCGCACTGCCCTGGGGGCAGGCATGCGGGGCTCGATCGGGGCGGGAGCAGGCGGGTATGGAAACCCGCCCTACGGCCGGCACGCATCCGAGTGCGGAGCAGGCGGGTATGGAAACCCGCCCTACGGCCAGCACGCATCCGAGTGCGGAGAGGCGGGTATGGAAACCCGCCCTACGGCCGGCGCGCATCGGAGTGCGGAGAGGCGGGTATGGAAACCCGCCCTACGGCCGGCGCGCATCCGAGTGCGGAGAGGCGGGTATGGAAACCCGCCCTACGACCGGCGCGCATCCGAGTGCGGAGAGGCGGGCATGGAAACCCGCCCTACGACCGGCGCGCATCGGAGACGAGGCGCAGCGCACCGAGGGCGGGCACGGTCGGAGACCTTCGCTCATCAGAGGGAGAAGGGACCGGCCCGGAACACCGCGATACCCAGGAGTGCGGGGGCAATGCCAGGTCGAGCGAGGGCTTGCAGGGAAAGGAGGGTTGAAGTATAATCGTACTTGGTTGTTAACCTACCCGGCTCTTCTGAAAACGAGGAGGTCAACGATGGCGAAAGCAAATACCGAGGGCATCACGGAGGAGCACCCGATCCCTGAGGTGGATCGCATCCGCGACATTATCATGGGCCCGCAGATGCGCCAGTACGAGCAGCAGTTTCGGCGCATGACCGCTCAGTTCGAGCAGGTTTCCAAGGAGCTGGATGACCTGAGGGCAGCGCTGGACCGGCAGAGGACCGATCAAGACGCCCGAGCCGCCAAGATCCAGCAGGAGGCGCAGCAGCGCCTGGAGAGCCTGGAAGCCGGCTTTGCGGCGACGACCAAGCAACTGGAGGCCAAGGTGGAGGCGCAGAACAGCGACCTCGCCGGGCAGATCCGGGACCGGTCGGCCGAGCTGCGCAAGCTGAGCCAGCAGAACCGCGAGGAGCTCGCCAAGGCGATAGCGTCCCTGGAGGACGACAAGACGAGCCGCGATCACCTGGGCGACCTGCTGGTGGAGATGGGCACGCGCCTCAAGGAACAGGCCGGCATCACCGACCTGCTGGGGCAGCTGAGCCAGGCACGCTAAGGCTACGTCCCTCCAGAGACAACACGGCAGGTCAAGAGACGTGTCAGCAGGCGAGGAGATGGCGTCCGGCGATGGGGCGCGCGTGCCAGAAGACGGCGGGCTCCAGGAGCTGCGCGACATCCTGCTGCGCAAGGATCCGGAGTACCTGACAGACACCGTCCAGACGGTGATTGCAGAGGCGACTGCCGGCCGGGTAGAGGAGTCGAAGGAAGAGATGGCGGCCGCGTTGGCGCCGGTTCTGGGCCAGGCCATCCGCCACCAAATCGCGGAATCCCAGGACGACATCATCGATGCGCTGTACCCGGTCATCGGCAAGGCGATCCAGCGCTCGGTGGCCGAAGCGATGCGCGCGCTGGCCGACCGAGTGGACCGTGGGCTGCGCAGCACCTTTAGCCTGAAACGGGTGGGACAGCGGATCCGAGCACGCGTCCAGGGCATCCCCGAGTCCGAGCTGGTGCTCCGCGAGGCGCTTCCGTTCTCCGTCCAGGACGTCTTTCTGATCCAGCGGACCTCCGGGCTTCTGCTCTGCCACCTCTCAAAAAGCGCCGACCGCGAGGCCGACAGCGACGTGATCGGAGCCATGCTGACCGCCATCCGCGACTTTGCCCAGGACACCCTTGGGGAGCAGCGGGACGGGGGCCTGGACGAGATCCAGTACGGAAACCTCTCAATCGTGCTGGAGCCTGGACCATGGGCCTACCTGGCAGTGGTGGTGGATGGGATTGCGCCGGAAGGCCTGCGCCACCAGATGCGAAGCGCGCTGAGCGACGTGAACCGGGCGTACGCGGAGCCTTTGGAGTCATTCGACGGCGAGCTTGGCGAGCTCGCGGGCGTGGAGGCGCACCTGAGACCCCTGCTGGGCGAGGAGTCGCCGGGGGCCAGGGAAAGGGGGCAGGCGCGGGCACCGTGGCTGGCCATAGCCGGGGCAAGTGCCGTCCTGCTGCTATGCCTGGCTACGGCCTGTTTTGGTGCGTGGAGGCTGACCTGGGGGCGGCCGACCCCGACGCCGACTGCCACGCTCACACCCACGGTCACTGCCGTGCCCACGTTGACGGCGACGGCCACCCAGATGCCCTCATCCACCCCGACGTCGGTCCCGACGCAGGTGCCGACGAGCACGCCCACGTCCGTGCCGAGTGCCACGCCCTCGCCCAGCGCGACGCCCACCAGCACCCCGTTTGTCGGGGTCATGATCGGGTCGGTGTGGCTGCGTGCCGAGCCGAGAGACAACAGCCCTGTCACCGGAATCACGGTGACGAATGGGCGGCCCGTCGAGATTGTGGCGATCTCCGGAAGCTGGTACCTGATCCGCTTCCCACCGGGCGATGCATCCGCAGTGCAGGGCTGGGTTCCGGGCCAGTGGGTGGGCCTGTTTGCAGCCCCTCCGCTGGCCATCCTTACCCCGGGACCGTAGGCGGAGCGAAAGGGATGGGCAGGGCCGAACGACGCCTGACCAAGAAAGTCTGCCTGCTGGGCGACTTTGCGGTAGGCAAGACCAGCCTCGTGCGCCGCAGCGTGGAAGGCCGCTTCGACGAGCGGTACCTGAGCACCATCGGCGTCAAGGTCGACCGAAAGGTCCTGCATCTGCCGGGGCCGGACGGCGCTGTGACCTTGAACCTCATGCTGTGGGATCTGGCCGGTGGGCCCACCATAGGTCCGGTGTCTCCGAGCTATTACCGCGGCTCCGCGGGTGCGGTGATCGTGTGCGATGTCACCCGGCCTGAGACGCTGGAAGGAACCAAGCACTATGCCGAGGGGTTCCAGGCCGTCAATCCCGGCGCCCCGTGGGTCCTGGCCGCGAACAAGGTGGACCTCGTCGAAGAGCGCGAGGTGGGCGACGAAGCGCTCGCGCAGGCAGCGGACTCGGCCGGAGTGGCCTGCTTCTTGACCAGCGCCAAGACGGGAGAGAGCGTTGAGAGCCTCCTGAGTTGGCTCGGGATGCTCCTGGTCGGGCGCCCCGAAGGGGAGTGACGGCATTGGCAGCGGCGCGCGCCGGGGAGTGGCTGACCGAACAGAACCTGGCCGACCTCCGGGTGACCGTCGTGCATGCCGGCCCGGACCTGCATGTGCGGGCGCACTCGCCTGGGCAAGGTGTCATGGCCGGCTCGCAAGGCGGCAGCCTGTGCGGCCAATCCGTCACGGACGTTTTCCCAGAGCTGATCGGCTGCGAAGAGGAGCTTTTGGCCGTGGCGCGCGGCGAGTCGGCCTCCTTCGAGATGCCGCTGGTCAACCGGTCAATTTCGGATGACAGCCCAAGGTACCTCTCTCTGACGGGGATCGCCGACCCGGAGATCGAGGGCGGCCTCGTCCTGCTGGTCCACGACGACACGGAGCGGGGCATCCTCGCCCAGCAGCTGATGCAGAACCTAAACGAGGTCCGCCTGCTGCGGGGGAAGCTGGAAGCAGCCAACGCCCGCCTTGTCCGGCTCGACGCGGAAAAGTCGGATTTCTTGCGCATGGCCGCGCACGACCTGCGCTCTCCCCTGGCCATCATCCGGGGGTATGTGGAGCTGGTTCTGCAGCTGGGTGGGTCGGGATTGGGCACGGAGATTACCGAGTACCTCGACATCGTGCTGGCGCGCAGCCGGCAGATGGCCAGCCTGATCGACACGCTGCTCGACGTGGAGAGGATCGAGCAGGGGGAGGCCGGGCTGGTCCTGGAGCCGGTGGATCTCAGCGCGCTGGTGGCGCAGGCCGTGGAGGGGTTCCGGGTCCTGGCGAAGGAAGGTGGGCTGCAGCTGCAAGCCGCGATCACGGAGGTGCCGGCCATCGTTGCGGCCGACAGGGCACGCCTGGGACAGGTGATGAGCAACCTGTTGAGCAACGCGATCAAGTTCACTCCAGCCGGCGGGTGCGTGACCGTCGAGCTGCTGGTGAAGGAGAAGGAAGCCATCGTGGAGGTCAGCGATACAGGGCCGGGCATTGCGGAGGCGGACCAGGCGCACCTCTTCCAGAGGTTCTTCCGGTCCGACGATGCCCGTGTGCGCGGCGTTGCAGGCCACGGACTCGGGCTGCCCATCGTGCGGGCGATCGTGGAGCAGCACGGCGGCCGCGTCTTTTGGCGGAGCCGGCCTGGGCAGGGAAGCACCTTTGGCTTTGGGCTGCCCCTGGCGTAGGCAGCCGTGAATCTGCCCCAAGAGAGGCGAAGGAGAGAAGCCGATGCCGCAGCCGGCCGGCCTTGACCCGGGGCCTTATTCAGCAGACAGCGGGCAAGTGGGCGCGCTGCTGATTCACGGGTTTACAGGCGCCGTGGCCGAGACGCGACCGATGGGGGAGTACCTGGCCGCACGCGGCTTGAGCGTGCGGTGCCCGCTGCTTCCGGGGCACGGCACTTCGGCCGAGGACCTGACGCGCATCGGATGGCGGGCATGGGCGGCGGCGGTCGAGGCGGCGCTGCATGAGCTCCAGGGGCGGTGCGAGGCGGTTTTTGTGGGAGGGCTGTCGCTCGGCTCGCTGCTGGCGCTGTGGCTGGGCGCGTGCCACGCAGAGATCTCCGGCCTGGTCCTGATGGCGCCCGCCGTGCAGGTCCAGAACCGGCTCATGCCGCTGTCGGTGGTGCTGCGGCATGTGCTGAAGTACCGGCCGGGCGAGCCGGAGGGCGACACCGACCTGTGCGATGCGGCGGCGAGGCAGCGCGTCTGGTGCTACGACAGAACGCCGCTGTGGGGAGCGGCCGAGGTGTACCTCCTGCAGCGGCGGGTACGGAAGGCCCTGCCCACGATCCGGCAGCCGATCCTCCTATTCCAGGGGCGACGAGATGCAACGCTGAAGCCCACGGCGGCCCAGGCGGTGTACGATGGCGTTGCTTCGCGGGACAAGACCCTCGTTTGGCTCAAAGAGTCGGGGCACAACCTGCTGGCCGACGGCGAGAGGGAAGCGGTCTGGGAGCAGAGCTACCGCTGGATCATGCAGCGGGCAGGCGGGTGACAAGAGGGCGGAGCGGGGCTGTCCAGAAAGCACGGGACCTGCCATACTGAGCGCGGCGTTGCACGTGATTTCGCTGCGTGTCAGGCGAAATCAGAGATTCCTCGGTCGCTGCGCTCCCTCGGAATGACAGTTGCTGAACAGCCCCACTCCGCCGCTCTGCCAGCCAACGCAGGTGCGCCGAATGCGGCGCTGCTACAGGCCGGTCTCTTCGGCCATGCGGACGAACGCGCCGTGCCAGCTGTGGTACCAGACATCGCCACTGCTGCCGTGCACGCTCAGCATGCCGTCGATCGCTCCATCCTTCAGAAAGTGGAAGGTATAGTAGCCGTAGAAGGCATCGGCCTCTCCGGCCGTGCGCCCCGGCAGGTTCTCGTCCAGCCAACGCTGGGCAGACTCACCGGCCTGCTCGGCCGATAGGGTCATCTCGCCCGACGCGGAGTAGCCGCGCATCATGCCACGGCGGCCGCCCTGGCCCATCATTCCGTACTTGGCGTTCCACATCCTGTTGGGTCCCATCTCCTGCGAGACTACTCCCGTGGAGGGGTCGACCAGCAGCTCCATGGCACCGATGCCGGTGTCCGACTCGCGGACGAGCACGTAGTGGTTGTACTGAAACTCCATGACCTCCTCGATCTCGAGGCCGGTGTAGCCTGCGCGATCCAGGTAGCCCTCGGCCGCTGCGCCGGCCTCCTCCAGGGAGAGGACGTCTCCCGACCGGGGCGGGGCGTAGGACCCAGCGCAGGGCATTCCCTGGTAGCGGCCGCCCATCATCCCCCGGCCGAGCAGCCCGCCTCCGCAGAATGCGCCGGCCTGGTTTCCCCGAAATCCCCAGCCGGGGCCGTCCGGAAGCCCTCCTGCGGCCAGCGGGCATGCCGCGGGCGAGGCAGCACGGCCTCGCAGGAAGGTGCCGCCGAGCAGCATCCCCCCGGCCACAAGGGCCAACGCCAGAACGATCACTCCCAATGCGATCAGGGCCGTCTTCATCCTGCACCGTCTCCTTTTCGTGATTGAGTCTGCGGGTGCGTCTGCCTATTCAACCAGGCGCCGGCACTGCACTCATCGCCATAGTGTATCACGCGCCGGTGAAGCCGACCAGCGCCATTCGGCGCGACCGGGACCCCGCCAAACGGCCTGTCCGGGCTTTTTGGCGAAGGGTTGACGAGGGGGCGACCGTGTGGTAGTATGGGCGCCTGGGGGAGAGATGCGGCAATGAGCCAACGAATCCGCGTCGTCCTGGCGGACGACCACGCCGTGGTGCGCAAGGGCATCCGCGAGTTCCTCGAGGCGGAGGGGGACATCGAGGTCGTAGCGGAGGCGGGCGACGGTGCCCAGGCGGTGGCCTTGGTCGCCGAGCACCGGCCGGACGTGGCCGTCCTCGACATCCAGATGCCCGGGATGACCGGGATCGAAGCCACGCGCCGGATCCGGGCAGAGCATCCGCGGGTGAAGGTGCTGGTGCTGACGGCGTACGACGACGATCCGTACGTCTTTGCGCTGCTTCAAGCCGGCGCCCACGGATACCTCCTCAAGACAGCAGACTCGGCGCAGCTGGTCGAGGCCGTACGAGCGGTCCAGCGCGGCCAGCCGGCGCTGGATGCCAGCATCACGCGCAAGATGATCGAGAAGATGGCCGGTGGGAGGCCGCCGGGTGCTGTCCAGGGAACGGAGGCTCTGACGGAGCGGGAGCTGGAGGTGCTGCGGCTGGCGGCGCGAGGGTTGACCAACAAGGCCATCGCCCAGGCGCTCAGCATCAGCGACCGGACTGCGCAAGGACATCTGGCGAACATCTACGCCAAGATGAGCGTCGGAAGCCGGACGGAGGCAGTCATGGAAGCGCTGCGACAGGGCTGGATTGTGATCGAATGACACGGAGGGGCCTGCCGGGCTTGCGGGGCCTGGCGATGCAGATCGTGCTGTGGACGGTGCTGCCGCTGACACTGGTTCTGATTGGAGTGGCCTTCACCGGTGTCTACAGCCACGAGAAGGCCATGCGCTCCCTGGTCGAGGAGCGCGACCGCGCCCTGGCGATTGTCGCCGCGGCAGAGGTGGAGGCGCTCCTGGAGGGGCCGAGCGCGGCCCTGGAGGCGTTGGCCGAGGAGCCAGCCCTCTGGCAGGGCGGGGATGCGCCGCACGAGCTGCTGGCGGCGGCCGGCTGCCTGGGCGGAAGGCTGGCGGGTGAGGCCGCACTGATCGGCGACGACGGGCGCCTGTCTGCCAGCGGAAGGAGCGTGCCTGCATGGGCAGCGGAGCAGAGCGCGCTTGCGGCGCTCGTCCGGTCGGCTGGTGTCCGGCAGGAGATGACGCTGAGCCCGGTGCTGGAGAAGGCAGGGGGGGAGCCCGGCACCTTCCTGCTCGGCGTCCCGGTGCACGACGCATCGGGCGCGATAAGCGGCGTGCTGGCAGGCCCGGTAACCGCGCGGGACACGGGCATAGAGCGAGCGTTGGGGCAGGCGCAGGCCGGGGAGCATGGCACAGCCTACCTGGTGGACCCCTCCGGCCTGGTGGTGGCCCACTCGGCGGCGGCGCACGTCCGCACGAGCCTGGCCGGCCACAGTGGGTTCTCGGTCGCGCAGCAGGCGGAAGGCGCAGGCGCGACCGAGTGCGAGTCGCCGGAGGGCGAGAGGATGGCCCTGGCGTACGCCCCGCTGGGACCGGGTCCGGGGTGGTACGTCATCATCGAAGAGCCGTGGAGCGAGCTCTCGAGCCCTGTGCTGCGCTACTCGCAGGCTGTGCCCCTGGTGGCGGCGCTGGCGGCGGTCATCGCCCTGCTGACCTTGTACTATGGCATCCGGTCGCTCGTCCAGCCGTTACGAGCGCTGAGGAAGCGGGCGGAGATGGTGGCGTGGGGCGACTTTGACGCGGCCCGCACGCCGGTCGGGGGCGTCGAGGAAATCGAGGACCTGCGGCGGGCGATGGATGATATGGCCCAGCGGATCCAGGCCTATCAGCGGGGCATGCACAGCTATATCGCCGCCATCACGCAAGGACAGGAAGAGGAACGCAGGCGCCTGGCGCGGGAGCTGCACGACGACACGGCCCAGGCCTTGATCGCTCTTGGCCAGCAGGTGGAGATGGCGCAGAAGGCGCTGCCCACCAGCTCTGAACGAGCGGCCGAGCGACTGGAATCCGTCCGCCGGATGCTGGCCGAGACGCTGGAGGGGGTCAGGCGGTTCAGCCGCGACCTGCGGCCCGTGTACCTCGAGGACTTGGGATTTGTCCCGGCGCTGGAGATGTTGGTGCGCACGGCGTGCAGTGGGCAGGAGTTGTGCGCCGAGCTGGATGTCACGGGCAGCGTGCGGCGCCTGCCGCCCGAGATGGAGCTGGCTGCTTACCGGATCACGCAGGAGGCGCTGCACAACGTGCGGCAGCATGCCCGGGCCAGCCGTGCATGGGTGGAGGCGCGGTTCGAGGAGCAGGAGCTGGTGCTCCGGGTGCGGGACGACGGGCAGGGGTTCGTGGCGCCCAACCTGCCGGATGCCATGGCGCGCGGTGGGCACTTTGGCCTGATGGGCATGCAGGAGCGGGCGCTCCTGTACGGCGGCAGCCTGTCGATCCGCTCCGCACCGGGGCAGGGGACGCAGGTCATCGTGCGCCTGCCCTATCCGCCCCCTGCCAGAGCGCAGGGCGAGTAGACCTCTCCCCGACAAGGCCCAAGGCTCCCCCGTCCAGAGATACCCGCCGAATGGCGGGTGCAAGACGGGCCGTCTGGCGCTGCCGCCGGGCCTCACCCCCTGGTATAGTGGCGTCACCGATTCTCGAAGAAAAGGAGAAACGATGACCCAGACAGGATCCCGTGACGCCAAGCGCGCTCGCTTTGGCCTTGAGAAGAAGACCCCCAAGCCGAAAGGCGCCTCACCCCTGGTCCTCGTTGCGGGCCTGGCCGTGGTGCTGGCTGTGCTCGGAGGCACCCTCTATGCCCTGTCGCGCCCCGCGGGGCGAGCGGCTGCGGCACCGCTCGCAGGTGATGCCGGGAAGGAGCAGCCGGTCCAGGCTGCCACGCAGGGACACGATCCCTATCCGCTGCTCTCCGCCGAGGAGGGTGTGGTGCGGCTGCCTGCCGCTGCCCTGGCGGACGGAGTAGCCCGTTTTTGCACAGTCATGGTCAACGGCCGCGCGGTGGAGCTCTTTGTCGTCAGGGACGGGTCTGGTGCCATCCGAGCGGCGCTCAATGCCTGCGAGGTATGCTTCCCGGGGAAACTGGGGTACCACCAGGAAGGCGAGGAGATGGTCTGCAGCAACTGCGGCCGGCGTATACCGGTCAGCCAGGTCGGCGCCGTGCATGGCGGATGCAATCCTGCGCCCTTGAGCCCGGCAGTGGAGGGGGACTCGATTGTCATCCAGGCGAGCGAGCTGGTCGACGGCTTGAGGCTGTTCTGAGGCGAGGACGAACATGCGATTGACTGACGTTTCGCTGAGCAACTTGCGGCGGCGCAAGGGACGCATGGCTCTGCTGGTTGCGGGGCTGATGATCGGCGTGGCGACTGTGGTTGCGCTCACCGCCATCACGACGACGATGCGGGCCGACATCGCCAGCAAGATGGACCAGTATGGCGCGAACATCCTGATCGTGCCGGAGGCCAATGACCTGACGCTCTCCTATGGGGGCGTGACGGTTGCGTCGGCGGCCTTTGACGTGAGCGAGCTGACGATGCCGGACCTGGAGCAGATCGGGACGATCAAGGATGCCGCAAGCGTCGCCATCGTCGCGCCGAAGCTGCTGGGCACCGCCACTGTGGGCGGCCAAAGCGTGCTGGTGGCGGGGGTGCGCTTCTCGGACGAGATCCGTCTGAAACAGTGGTGGCACGTTTCGCAGGGGATGGAGCCCGCTGCGATGGGAGACGCGCTGCTCGGGTCGCGCCTGGCGACCACCCTCGGGCTCGGGCCCGGGGACAGGGTGCAGGTCGAAGGGCAGGCGTTCCAGGTGGTGGGTGTGCTGGCCGAGAACGGGTCACAGGACGACGACATCCTTTTCATCGACCTGGCCGCTGCCCAGCAGGCGATGGGCAAGCCGGGTCTCGTCAGCCTGGCCGAGGTGGCTGCGCTGTGCGATGCCTGCCCTGTGGAGGAGATGGTCGACCAAATCTCGGGCGTGCTGCCCCAAGCGCGCGTGACGGCGCTGCGCCAGGCCGTGCAACTGCGCATGGATACGGTCGGGCAACTGGAGCAGTTTGCCCTCGCAGTGTCGGCGGTGGTGGTGGTAATCGGCGCGCTGGTGGTCCTGACCACGATGCTCGGGGCGGTCTCGGAGCGCCGGCAGGAGATTGGGCTGTTCCGGGCGCTGGGTTTTCGCCAGTCGCACGTGATGCGCATCGTGCTGAGCGAGGCTGCGCTGGTAAGCGTGGCCGGCGGCCTGCTTGGGTGGCTGATGGGCATGGGAGCGGCCGTCGTGCTTGCGCCGCGCCTGGCCGGGGTGACGGAGCCGGTGGCCTGGAGCCCCTGGCTCGCTCTCGCCGCGCTTGGGGGCGCGCTGCTGGTGGGGCTGCTCGCAAGCCTCTATCCGGCCCGGAGTGCTGCCAGGCTGGACCCTAGCATGGCGCTGAGGTCCTTGTAGGCAGACAGCGGACCATGGGCGACGAGCAGAAGGGCCGCACCACAGCATTGAGGAAAGGCACCCGCAGAGGGAGACGATGATCACACTGGAAAAGGTCAGCAAGATCTACAACGGCAGCCAGGTACCTGTGTACGCACTGCGCGATGTGAGCCTGAAGGTGGCCGAAGGGGAGTTCGTGGCCGTGATGGGGCCCTCCGGCTCGGGCAAGAGCACGCTGCTCGGCGTGCTGGGAGCCATGAACTCCCCCAGCGAGGGCCGGGTGGTTATCGACGGCATCGACGTCTACGGCCTGAGGGCGGAGCGGCAGGCAGATTTCAGGCACGAGTACATCGGCTTTGTCTTCCAGCACCTGCAGCTCCTACCCTACCTGACCGCGCAGGAGAACGTGCAGCTCGCGCTGGTCATTGCGCAGCTGACCAAGGCCGAGAAGAGGGCGCGAGCGAGGGAGGCGCTGGCGCGGGTGGGGCTGGGGGGCAAAGAAGGGCGCCTGCCCTACCAGTTGTCGGGCGGCGAGCAAGGCCGGGTGGCCGTTGCCCGGGCCATCATCAACCAGCCTCCGGTGCTGCTGGCGGACGAGCCTACCGGGAACCTAGACCGGCAGACGGGGACGCAGGTGCTCGAGCTGCTGCGCGAGCTGAACCAAGCCGGCCAGACGGTGATCATGGTCACCCACGATCCGCTTGCCGCACAGTACGCGGGCCGGAGGGTGCAGATCCTAGACGGTCAGATCACGCCTTCGACATTCCAGGGAGAGAACTCGGCCTCTCCGGCACCCTGGGCTTCGCTGCGGCTGGGCTCGCCCGAGGCGACGGCCACCACGCGATCGAGGAGCTCGGCGGCGACCTCTTCGAGCGCCACGCCCTCCAAGGCGCGGCCGGCATCCAGGTCAATGTCGCCGGGCATGCGCCGATAGAGCGCCGTCGTGGAGCCGATCTTGATCACCGGGGCCGGCTTGAAGCCGAATACCGACCCACGACCGGTGGTGAAGAGCACCAGGCTGCAGCCGCCGGCGACCTGGCCTGTGACGGAGACAGGGTCGAAGCCGGGGGTGTTCATAAAGACCAGCCCGCGTGCCCCGACGGCCTCCGCGTAGCCGTATACCTCCACGAGAGGCGTGCTGCCCCCTTTGGCTACCGCGCCCAACGACTTCTCATAGATGGTCGTCAGGCCGCCGGCGGCATTGCCGGTGCTGCGGTTCTGGTCGAGGTCCAGGCCGAACCGGCGCGCGTGCTCGCCCCACCAGCGCACCCAATCGATCAGCTTTTCGGCCACCGGGGCGCTGACCGCCTGCGCCGCCAGGAGATACTCGGCGCCGTAGATCTCGGGTGTCTCGGCAAGGACGGCGGTTGCCCCCTGGCGCACCAACTCGTCGGAGACCAGACCGACCACCGGGTTCGCGGTGACGCCGGACCAGGCATCGCTGCCGCCGCACTGTAGGGCAACGGCCAGCTCGGAGAGGGGCAGTGCGATCCTCGAAGCGCGGTTGGCCTGCGGGAGCAGCTCCTCGAGGGCGGCGATGCCTGCCTCGACGGCAGGCCTCAGACCGCCCAGCTCCTGGATGACCAGCCGGCGGACGGGCCTGCACGCGGGGCGGCTTTCGGCAAGGACCGCATCCACCCCGTCAGTTTCGCACCCAAGCCCCACAAGCAGGCTGGCTGCCACGTTGGGATGGCCCACGATTCCGGCCAGGGTGCGCCGGAGGAGGGTGTGGCCCACCGGGCAGCCGGAGCCGTGGGTCAGGGCGATGACACCGTCCACATTTGGATAGGCCGCCAGGCGCTGGGGGGTGAAGTGGTAGGCAATCTGGCGGGCTGCACCCGCCGAGCAGTTGACGGTAGAGACAACTGCCAGGTAGTTGCGGGTGCCGGCGCGGCCGGCAGGCCGGGCGTAGCCCTGAAAGGTGCGGCGGGCCTCGGCCGGCAGGGGAGTGACGGGGGAAATGGTAGGATCGCGCTCCAGCAAGTTCTCGAGCGCGCCGGCTGTGAGGTTGTGGGTGTGGACATGCTCGCCCGGCGCGATGTCGCAGCGGGCCAGGCCGATGGCATGGCCATAGCGGCGCAGCGGGCGGCCGGCGACGACCGGCACCAGGGCCATCTTGTGACCTGCGGGGACCGGCCGGGGAAGAGTGATCGGCGCGCCTACCTCCTGCGTCAGGACCAGTCCGGCGGGGAGGTCGTGGCGCGCGATGGCCACGTCGTCGGCTGGGTGGAGGCGCAGCGCGACGGCCGACAGGGGTCGGGAATTGCTCTCCCAGGCTTCCGGGTGACTCGCAACTGGATCCATGCTTCCTCCCTGCGGGAATTGTAGCCGGCTGAAGGAGGGTTGGCAAGCCACGGGTGCCGTGCGCAGAACGGAGCGCGGGACTTGACCGGCCTGGAGTTCCCTGCCATGATCAGGGGGCCGGTTCCGGCGGGGAGCCGAGAGGGCGTGCCGCACCGCTGCGACACGCAGTGGCAAGCATGGGAGGACGACAATGACGAAGCAACCGTTGGGAATGTTGGTGCTGCACGGGTTCACATCCGACCTGAACTGCGTCACGATTGTCGAAGAGGCCGTCCGCGCACAGGGCCTTCCGACGCGCGTGCCGGTGCTGCGTGGGCACGGTGCAGCATCGCCGGAGGCGCTGCGAGCGGTGACGTGGCCCGACTGGGTCGCCGACGGCCAGGCTGCCCTCGACGACCTGCTCACAGAGGTCGATCGGGCCATCGTGTTTGGCCACAGCATGGGTGGGCTGGTGGCACTGACGCTGGCTGCGCGGAATGGGGAACGGATCGACAGCGTGGTGGCGGCTGCGGCAGCCGTCCAGCTCAGCAGCCCGCTTGCGCCGGGCCGGCCCTTTGGCTTTTTGATCCCGGCGGTGCGCCGGCTGCTGAGGAACTGGCCCATGCCGCCCAACTACGTGGACCCAGGTGCGCTAGAAGGCCACCGCAACTACTCGTATGCGCCGATCCCGGCAGTGATGTCTCTGCTCGAGTTCAGCGGAGCGACACGGAAGGTGCTGCCCAAGGTCAGTGCGCCGATCCTGATCCTGCAAAGCCGCAAGGACGCCACGGTGGCGCCTGAGAGTGCCGAGATCATCTTCCGCGAGGTGTCCACGCCGCAGGGCGAGAAGAGGATCGCCTGGTTTGAGAAGAGCGGGCACGAGATGTTCCGCGACATTGAGCGGGAAGCGATGGCGCAGGCGGTAGCGGATTATGTCCGGGAGAGGGAGAAAGCCAGCTCTAGAACAAGGGCAGGATGAAGGTGGCGTAGCAGTAGACGACGGGGGCGACGAAGAGCAGGCTGTCGATCCGGTCGAACATGCCCCCGTGGCCGGGGATTAGGTCGGAAAAGTCCTTGACGCCCACCTGGCGCTTGACCATGGACTTGGCCAAGTCGCCCAAGGGGGCAACGATCGCCACCAGCGCGCCGAGCAGGAGACCGTGCAGCCAGGGAAGGCCCACCAGCCAATGCCCAAGGAGCATGGTTCCAGCTACGCCGCCGATCACGCCGCCGGCGGTGCCCTCCCACGTCTTCTTGGGGCTGAGGTAGGGAGCGAAGGGGTGCCGGCCGAACGCTTTGCCGACGAAGTAGGCGGCGCTGTCGTTTAGCCAGGTGACGAGGAAGACCAGGCCAAGCCAGCGGGTGCCGACGCCGAAGCCAAAGGGGGATGACAGGTCGCGCAGGAGTAGGAAGTGGCTGATGAGCCACCCGAGCCAGAGGGCAGCGCCCAGGGTCAGCGCCCAGCTCTGGGTGGGCTGGCCCTTGGGTGGGCGCAGGAGCTGCACGATGAGGGTGCCGATCACCGCGGCGGCGAGGACGGCGCCCGTCAGATGAGCCTCGGGAAAGCGAGCGCTGACGAGGAAGGCGGCCATAACCAAGGCGGAGGCAGGCAGGGAGGGGCGGTAGGCGGACTGCTCCATCAAGTGGAAGAGCTCGTACGCGGAGCGGACCACCACGACGAACAGCACCGCCGCGAGGATCCAGCCGCCGGCCCAGGTGGCGGCGGCCACCAGAGGGATGAGCAAAGCGGAGCTCAGGACGCGGGTGCGCAGCATGGGGAAGTCAGTCCAGCGCGCGATCCGCGGCCGAACCGCCGGGCGTGATGCCCCCGAAGCGGCGGTCGCGCCGGTCGTAGGCGAGGAGCGCCTCGTGGAGCTCGTCGCGGCCGAAATCGGGCCAGAGGGTATTGGTGACGTAGTACTCCGAATAGGCCGACTGCCAGAGCATGAAGCCGCTGGTGCGCATCTCGCCGCTGGTGCGAATGATCAGGTCAGGGTCGGGCTGACCGGCCGTGTAGAGGTAGCTTGAGAGCAGGGCTTCGTCCACGGCTTCGGCGGGGATGCCGTCCCGGATGATGCGCTGCACGGCCTGGACGATCTCGACGCGGCCGCCGTAGTCGAAGGCGACGTTGAGGGTGATCCGGGTGTTGTCCCGGGTAAGCTCGACGGCATCGAGGATCTGCCGCGCCAGACCGGAGGGAATGCGATCGAGGCGTCCGAGGTGGCAGATGCGGACGCCCTCGGCGTGAAGCTCGCCGAGCTCGCGCTTGATTTCCTGCTGCAAGAGGCGCAGCAGCCCGCGGACCTCGGCTGGTGGGCGTTTCCAGTTTTCGGTGGAGAAGGCCCAGACGGTGAGGATCTGGATGCCGAATTCGGCGCTGGCCCGGAGTACAGGGCGGAGGTTCTCTGTGCCCGCCTGGTGGCCCTTGAGCCTGGGGAGGCCGCGGGCCTGGGCCCAGCGGCCGTTGCCGTCCATGATGATGGCGACGTGCTGCGGCACGCGCACGAGCTAGATCTCCATTATCTCGGCTTCTTTGCGCCGGCCGATTTCGTCGATCCTCTCGACGAACTTGTCAGTGAGCTCCTGGACTTTGTCCCTGCCCTGGTAGAAGTCGTCCTCCGAGATGAGCTTTTCCTTCTCGTACTCTTTGAGGTCCTGGAGAGCGTCCCGCCGGAGGTTGCGAATGGAGACCCGCGCCTCCTCCACCCGACGGGCGACCATCTTGACCAGGTCACGGCGCCGCTCCTCGGTGAGTCGAGGGATGTTGAGGCGGATGAGCTTGCCGTCGTTCATGGGGGTGAGGCCGAGATCGGACTTTTGGATGGCGCGCTCGATGTCGGCGAGGGCAGAAGCATCCCAGGGGCGGATGACGAGAAGCCGCGGCTCGGGGACGGCGATGCTGGCCAGTTGGTTGAGGGGCATGACCGCGCCGTAATACTCGATGGGCAGCTTTTCGACAAGCGCCGGCGAGGCACGCCCGGTTCGAATGCCCAGCAGGTCCTCTTGCAGCGCATCCACCGATTTGGCCATGCGCTCCCTTACATCATCCATTACCTCGTCAATCATGTTACCCCCTGCGTCGAGTGCCGGGAAGACTCGCCAGGCCGTGACCGGGCCTGTCAATCGCTTATCGTCGTTCCCACCGGCTGGCCAAGGATGGCCTTGATGAGCGCATCGGGCTGCCAGAGATCGAGCACCAGGATAGGGAGGTTGTTGTCCATGCAGAGGGTGATGGCCGTCGAGTCGAGCACGCCGACACGCATGTTGAGTGCATCGAAGTAGGTCAGGTGTTCAAAGCGCCTGGCCTGGGCGTTGACCAGAGGATCGTCGTCGTAGACGCCGTCGACCTTGGTGGCCTTGATCAAGAGGTCCGCATCCAGCTCGGTGGCGCGCAGTGCAGCCGCCGTGTCGGTGGTGAAGTAGGGGTTGCCGGTGCCGGCCGCCAGGATAACCACACGGCCTTTTTCCAGGTGGCGGATCGCCCGGAGACGGATGTAGGGCTCGGAGACGGCACGCATCTCGATGGCAGTCTGGACCCGAGTGACGACGCCGATGCGCTCCAGGGAATCGGCCAGCGCGAGGGCATTGATGACGGTAGCCAGCATCCCCATCTGGTCGGCCAAGGCGCGGTCCATTCCATGCTCGACGCCCATCTCGCCGCGCCAGATGTTGCCTGCGCCCATGACAATGGCCAGCTCGACTTCGTATTCCTTGAGGCGCCTGATCTTGGCTGCGAGCTCGTCGGCCATATCGGGGTCGATGCCGTAGCCTCCCGGGCCAGCCAGGGACTCGCCGCCCAGTTTGAGGAGGATACGCCTATAGCTGATTGCGGCCACACTCGCCTCCCGGCAGTAGGTTTTAGATAGCAGGGGCGGGGTTCCCGCCCCTGCTCGACGCTACGGAAGAACCACCGGTCCGGGACCGACTGTTGTTTGTCTACCCGCCGACTTCGAATCTCACGAAGCGGCGCACGACAAGGTTCTCGCCCAGGACAGCGTTTCGCTGCTGAACGAGCTCACGAATGGTGACAGCCGGGTCCTTGATGAAGGGCTGTTCCAGCAGGCAGATCTCGGCGAGGTATTTCTCGCGAGCCGCGTCGCCGCTCAAGCCGCGATCGGCCAAGTCCTTCTCCAGCACATCTTCCGGCACGTCGGCCGACGCCAGGTAGAGGGGCTTGGCAGCGACGACCTGCATAGCCAGATCGTGGGCCAGGGTTTTGAACTCTTCCGTTCGGGCGACGAAGTCAGTCTCGCAGTTCAGCTCGACCAGGGCCGCGATCTTGCTGCCGGCATGGATGTAGGAGCCGACGAGCCCTTCGCGGGCGACGCGCTCGGCCCTCTTGGAGGCAGCTGCCATGCCCTTCTCGCGCAAGTAGTCGGCCGCCTTGTCAAAGTTCCCCTCGTGAAGGTCCAGCGCCTTCTTGCAGTCGAGGACGCCTGCCCCAGTCTTTTCTCTGAGCTCTTTGACCATCTGAGCAGTAACTGCAGCCATGGCTAGAATACCTCCTCATCCAAGTCGACATCGGAGTCGGTGTCTTCCTCTTCAAACTCGTACAGGCCCGAGCGCAGCTTGGCGAGAGTGGCCGCACCGAGATACTGCTCTTCCTCCGCAACCTCTTCTTCCACCTGCACCGCCTGGCGGATCCGCAGGCCCTCGTTGACCGCATCGGCCATGTGGCCGACAATCAAGTTGATCGCACGAATGGCATCGTCGTTCGAAGGGATCACAAAGTCCACCGGATCGGGATTGCAGTTGGTGTCCACCATGGCAATCACAGGGATCTTGAGGATCCCGCCCTCTTTGATGGCAATCCCTTCGCGGTGAACGTCTACCACGAACATCATATTGGGGAGGCGGCTCATCTTCTTCAGGCCGCCCAGACGGTGGTTCAGCTTCTCGATGAGCTGCTCGAGCTTGAGCGCCTCTTTCTTGGGCAGGCGCTCAAAATCACCCGCGTCCCGCCGCTGTTCGAGCTCCAGAAGATAGCCTATCCGCTGCCGGATCGTCTGCCAGTTGGTGAGGGTTCCGCCCAACCACCTCTGGGTGACGTAGGGCATGTTGCACAACTCAGCCGCCGCCGACATCCCCTCTTGGGCCTGCTTCTTGGTGCCGACGAAGAGCAGCGTGCCGCCCTGCGCGACCGACTCGCGCACCAGGTTGTAGGCCTGTTCGAGGCGGGTAATGGTCTGCTGGAGATCGATGATGTGGATGCCATTCCGCTCTGTGAAGATGAATGGCTTCATCTTGGGGTTCCACCGCTGGGTGCGGTGGCCGAAGTGCACTCCCGCTTCCAGGAGCGCTTTCATGCTGACTCTGGACACGATTTCCTCCTACCTGTTTTTCCTCCACCCCCTTCATCCGGCTGGGAACCGGCACGACCAACTGCCGGCACAGCCCAGCCTGTCTGAGGGTGTGCGAGATGGATTAAGCAGGCGCGAGTATAGCATACGCAGAGGCGCGGGGCAAATCGTCTGCGACCTATGGGCCAGAAGGTGGGCAGGGCGACGACGGAGGGCTGAAAAGTAGGGCTGGCAAGCCCTAGATATCCTCCTTTGGGCTGATTGAAATCGCGGGTGAAGTGGGGTAGAATAGGGAGAGTGTCTGCCCCTGATAAGCAGACCTGCTTTACTCATGGGAGGATGCACGATGACGAGTCGTCCGCGAGATCAAGAGGCGTTGAAGAGGCGCGACCGATGGCAGACGCTTGGCCTGGCGTCGATCGCGGGAGCCCTTGCGCTGCTCCTCCTGCTGATCGTCGCCCTGCTCCTGCCAGAGGGCACGATCGCGGCGCTCACGGGCCAGGCTGCCGCCGCAGCCAACGCCAAGGCGGCGGCACTGGTCCTCGATGAGCCGACCGTTGTGACACCTACCATCACGACCACAACCGGGGTAGATGCAAGCCCAGAGATCACTGTGGACCAGCTTCCGGCGGTGGCCGAGTGCACCGGCTGCATGCACATCTGGATCATCGACCGGTACGAGCGGAAAGGGGTGGGGGGTGGATGGAGGATGACGATCACGTACCCCGACGGGACGAACAAGACGTTTCGAGTCCCGGCGGGCGGTGAGCTCTACGTCCCCGCCTGGAATCCACCACCCGGCATCTGCCCGGGACCGTACCAGATCGCACTCGAGGTGCCAGCGGGGTGGGAGCCGATCACTCCCGCCTCGGTGCCCGTCACGCTGACGGGAAAAGAGGGGCAGGACAAGTGTGCGCAGGTGCGCTTCAAGGTCGGCCTGCTGCCCACCCTCAAGGTGGTCAAGCTTGACGAGACGGGCCCCGGCGGAAGGCCAGCCGGCATCCCAGACTGGTCGATGACCGTCACGGACAATTCCGGCGTGACGATGGAAGGCTCCACCGACGGGCTGGGCGAGGTGTACTTTGCCCTTCCGCACCTGGGCGAATGGCTGGTGACAGAGGAGAGCAAGATCGGCTGGCAGCCGGCGAATCCGGCCGTCCCGTTCCAGCTCATCCAGATCAGCGCGCCCACGGAGGCAACAGCGACGCCATGGATCGTCGAGGTCACATTCGTCAACAAGCAGATCCGAGATGGATGTATCGAGGTCCTGAAGACGGACTCGGCAGGTGAGCTGCTGAACGGCTGGACGATGACGGTGCGACGGGACGACGGCACACAGCAGGAGAGGGTCGGGCAGACGGGATCAGACGGCAACGGCCGAGTCGTGATCTGCGGGCTGCCGATGGGAAGCTACACCGTCACGGAGACGCCCCAAGCCTGGTACCGGGCGAACGGCGCGATCGGGCCATCGCAGCCAGTGACCCTCACCACGCCGGGAACCACGGTATCCGTGGCGTTCGTCAATGAGCCACTGGGGTGCATCGACGGATACAAGATCGACTACCTGAACCGCGGGCTGGGAGAGTGGGAGATCATCGCGACGAATGGCCTGACGGGGGACCGGTATGCCACGTTGTCGGATGTTCTGGGCCACTTTTACTTCCCGGACCTGCCCTTTGGCCCATACACCATCGAAGAGACCGTAAGGGAGCGTTGGTCGGCGGTGACCGCCTCCACGCAGCAGGTGAGCGTCATGAAGCGCGGGCCGGAGTGCGTTCCGGTGCGCTTCAAGAATGTCCGCGACTCGGCCTGCCTCGAGGTCTACAAGGGGGATGCATCGGACGAGAACGCCGCCAGCCCGATTGGCTACAGCGGCATCGCCGGTGTCCCGATCACGCTGCGGCCCGCGTACGGCGGCACCGCAATTGAGGTGGCGACCGACGGAACGGGGCGGGCGTTTTTCGACAGCCTGACGGCGGGCATGTATGTGGTCGAGGAGGCGATATCCGATCCCTGGGTGGCGGTGGCGGACGCAAAGATAGGGCCGTTTGAGCTGGGCGCCAGTGAGCCGTGCTGGCCGCTCAACTCGACGGGACCGGTGGTCTTCCTGAACCGCCAGAAGACCATGGCCAAAGAGACGGTGGCGCCTCCGAAGAGCACCGGTCCCGCCAGCTCCAAGAGCAGCGGCTGCCGAGCCTGGCATACCGTCCGGCCTGGGAACACGCTGTATAGCCTTGCCAGGTGGTATGGGAGCAGCGTGAACGGCCTGATGAAAGCCAACCACATCTGCAACCCGAACCTGATCTACATCGGGCAGAAGCTGTGCATCCCGTAGTGGGCCATTCGGGGTAAGCTGCCGAACCAGGGGCTGTCCACAAGGCACGAGACCTGCCATGCTGGGCGCAACGATGAGTTCTGTCCGCCTGCGTTTCAGGCGGAATGAGAGCTTCCTAGGGCGCTGTGCTCCCTCGGAATGACAGTTCGGGACAGCCCCTGTCAATAGGGCACGGGGCTCTCAGGCCTCGGCAGCTATCTCCTCCCCGTAGCCCAGGAGGGCTTTGACCTGGTCGTCGCCCGGAGCCTCGGCGTACACGCGGAGCAAGGGCTCTGTACCGGACGGCCGGATCAGCAGCCAGCTATCATCGTCGAAGCGGTACTTGACGCCGTCGAGCGTGTCGATCGCCCGGATCGACATGCCGGCGATCGCGGAGGGCGCCCCCTCGGTCAGCCGGAGTACCATCTGCTTCTTTTCGACCGGGCGCCGCAGGTGCAGGTCTGCACGGGCGTACCGTGCGGGCCCGACCTGGCGCTGGAGGTCGTCAATCAGCTCATGGAGCGGCACCTTGGCATGCGAGATCACCTCGAGCAGCAGCAGGCCCATGAGGATCCCGTCCCCTTCCGGAATGTGGTCCTTGATGGAGATACCGCCCGATTCCTCGCCCCCGATGAGGACATCACCCTGGAGCATGTAGTCTGCGATCTGGTTGAAGCCGACCGGTGTCTCGCAGAACGGGAGGCCGTAGCGGGCGGCCAAGCGGTCGATCATCATGGTGGTTGAGACGGTCTTGACGACCATCCCGCGCCAGCCGCGCTTCTCCACCAGGTAGCGCAGCGCCAGGGCGAAGATGTGGTGAGGGTCTACGAAGTTGCCCATGCAGTCCATGGCGCCGATGCGATCGGCGTCGCCGTCGGTGGCGAGGCCGACATCGGCCTGGGCGGCCTGCATGGCTGCCACCAGTGCATTGAGGTAGCGGGCGATCGGCTCGGGGTGAATCCCGCCGAAGCCGGGATTCATCTCGCCACGGATCTCGGTAACCTTGCAGCGGGTGCGGGCCAGCACACCGGAGATGCAGCCGCGGCCCGAGCCGTACATAGCGTCCGCCACGACCCGGAGCTCGCCAGCGGAGATGATATCGAGATCGATGAGCCGCGCCAGGTGTGAGTAGTAAGCCCACAATGGGTCAAAACGCCGGATCAGACCCTGGTCCAGGGCAAGCTGGTACTCCATGATGTTGGGGCCGCGTGCCTGGGCCTCCGCCTCCTCCAGGTAGTGCTCCACGCGCCCGGCCTGCTGAGGGGAAGCCGCGCCGCCATAGGATGCCTTGAGCTTGAAACCGTTGTAGCGAGGCGGGTTATGGCTGGCGGTGATCATGATCCCTGCAGCCGCTTTCTTTTCGACTACGCTGTAGGAAATGGCCGGAGTCGGCGCGTCGGCCCGCGTCAGCCAAGCAACGATGCCATTGCCGGCCATTACACGAGCCACTTCGGCGGCGTAGCGATCAGACAAGAACCGGGTGTCGAAGCCGATGACTACTTCGGCGTCCCGTCCGTTGGCACCCTCGTTCCGGACATAGTCCGCGACGGCCTGGGCAATGAGCCTGAGGTTGCTGAAGGTAAACTGGTCGGAGATGACGGCGCGCCAGCCGTCGGTGCCAAATCGTATGCTCATGGTTCTCTACTCCTTCTTGGTCTGGGCCCGGCCTAGGCCGGGAGCACGCTACGGGGTTGTGCCCATGACTCGGGCGGCTGCCTCCTCGGGTGTCTGCGCACCGGTCAGAACCGCCTGAACCGCTTCCTGGAGGGCGGCGGCTATCTTGCCGTATCCGGGCACAGCAGGGCGTGGGCGAGCCTTCAGCAGCTCCTCGTGGAGAAACGCCAAATAGGCATCCCCAGGGTCCCAGGATGCCAGAGAAGCCTGGAGGGTGGGCAAGGTGCCAGAGGCCTGGTTCCAGCCGGAATTGGTCTCGGGAGAAAGCCAAAGCTTGAGGAAGCGGGCGGCGGCGGCCTGGCGGGCGGCATCGGGCGTGACGAGGACGAGGGTCCACCCACGGATGAGGGGAGCAGCGGGTCCACTGATGGAAGGCACGGCAGCCGGCATCGCGAACGCGGCCTGGCTGCGCTCGGCCATGAACCGGTGGGCGCTGACTTGGGCCATGGCGGCCGCGCCAGACCGGTATGCCTGCCAGGCGTCGTCGGTGGTGTGGAGCTGGAGAATGGACTCGGGAAAGGCCCCCAACAGGGCGCCGTCGCGGTAGTATTGCAGGACCGCCACCAGGCTGAGCTCGTCAAGGAAGGCGGCACCATCGGTTGTCGCAACCGCCCCTGGCCTCACCGACTCGTACTGCGCCAGAAATGCATCGTTCACCAAGCCGCCCTCGCCGCCTGCCGGAAAAACATAGGGAACGCTCTCGCTGAGCACAGCAGTCCAGGAAGCCGGCGCGCTCGCAAGCCGGAAGGAATTGTAGACAAGGTGATCGAGGTCGGCCCCAATCTGGAGGCAGTAGAGCTTGGACTCGAAGGTACAGGCCTCGCGGGCGAAGGGATATAGTTCATCGAGGAGGTCCGCTGGGAGCAAGGCATCGAGCGGGTGGGCCAGCCCTGCATAGACGAGCGAACCGACCTCCTCCACATCCACGAAGGCCAGGTCCGGCAGGAGATCGGGGACGACGGCACTGGTGCTGAGGAGGTAGCGCTGTATTCCTGCCTGCCCATAGGGCTGCTTGAGCAGAAAACGGAACCTGAGGTCAGGAAAGGAGTGTACCTGTGCGGCGAGAAGCTGGCCGGCAAGGGTGTCCTGGGTGGGGGAGAACGCCTCGGTGGTCCAGAGTGTCAAGGTAAGGGGCTCGCGCGCCAGGATCGCAGCCTCGCCGGGTGGCTCCGCCGGACCGGGCTCTGTCGGGCCCCCTGAGATGGGAGGCGTGCCGGTGGGATTAGTGGCCTGCGGCGGGGCCCCCTGTCCGCACGCCGCGAGAAGCGCAGCGGCCAAGCCCAGCGCAAGCAGATAAGCAGCAAGAAGGGGGAGCCGACTGCGAGTCTCCACCGGATCACCCGCCAAAGAGAGGAACAAAGTCGAACCGGGCGACGTCGACAAGCCCGCGGTCAGTCAGCTTGAGGGCGGGAATGACAGGCAGGGCCAGGAACGACATGGTCATGAGTGGGTCAGGCAACGTGCAGCCGAGATCGTGCGCGGCCTGGGTCAGCGCCGCGCCCTGTGAGCTCACCTCTTCGAGGGGGCGATCGGATATCAGGCCGGCAATGGGGAGTGGGCAGGCTGCATGGAGCTGGCCGTCTGCGACCGCGACCTGGCCGCCCCCCATGCGGGCGACGGCGGCGATGGCAGCGCGCATGTCGGCATCACTGGCACCGATGACGATGAGGTTGTGTGAGTCGTGGGCGACGCTGGATGCTATCGCCCCGCGCCGGAGGCCCACGCCCTTGACCAAGCCAAGGCCGACGTTGCCGGTGCCCTGGTGACGCTCGACGACGGCCATCTTGAGAATGTCGCGTTCGGGGTCCGCTACGACCAGCCCGTCCCGGGCGCTGGGCTGGATGCGCAGGTGCTCGGTGACAATCTGGCCGGGGATCACTCCGATGACCCGGGCCGGGCCTTCGCCAGCCGGGATGGCAAAGCTGACAGCCTGGGCGTCTACATGAATGCTCTGCCGGAGGGGCGGCCTCGATCCGGCGGCGACCGGAAGATAATAGCCGTCCTCCGCTACTCGCTGTCCCGCGGCGTAGACCTGAGCCACGCGAACCGACTCAAGGTCGTCGAGGACGAGCAGGTCAGCGTCGTAGCCAGGCGCCACGGCACCCTTGGTGCGCAGGCCAAAGTAGCGCGCAGTGTTCAGGGTGGCCATCTGGACCGCGAAGAGCGGATCGAGTCCCCAGGCGATTGCCTTGCGCACGAGGTCGTCGATGTGGCCTTCGGCGAGCAGGGTGTCTGGATGGCGGTCATCGGTGCAGAAGTGGCAGTAGCGGGCGTTGGCCGGCGTGACCAGCGGGAGGAGCGCCTCCAGGTTCCGTGCGGTTGTCCCCTCCCGGGCAAAGATGTGCATGCCGAGGCGCAGCTTTTCACGCGCCTCCTCCAGGCCGGTGCACTCGTGGTCCGAGCGGATGCCGGCAGCCACGTAAGCGTTGAGGTCCCGGCCTGACAGGCCGGGCGCATGGCCATCCACGGGGCGACCCGCGGCGGCGCCGAGCTTGGCCAGCACCTCGGGCACGCGGTATAGGACGCCAGGGTAGTTCATCACCTCGGCAAGGCCAAGGACGCGGCGCGAGCGGAGCAGCCTCGCGATGTTGGAGGCGGTCACCTCGGCACCGGACGTCTCCATAGCGGTCGCAGGAACGCAGGATGGCGCCATCACATAGACACTGAGGTAGAGACGGCGGCTGGCCTTGAGGATGTAGAGCACACCATCTACGCCCAAGACGTTGGCGATTTCGTGGGGATCGCAGACTACGGAGGTGGTGCCGTGGGGCATGACGGCGCGGGCGAACTCAGCCGGCTGGACCATGGAGCTCTCGAGGTGGACATGGGCATCGATGAAGCCGGGGCAGAGGTAGCGGCCGCCGAGGTCGACGACTTGGCGAGCCCGGTACGGCCCGAAGCCGACCACGCGGCCGGCATGTATGGCGACATCGGCCGGATGGACCTCACCGGAGAGGACATTGACCAGGCGGGCGTTGGCCAAGAGGAGGTCCACCGGATGCTCCCCCCTGGCAGCTGCGATGGTGTTGGCTAGCGTCATGGCTCACCCCTTACCTGGCCGGCGCAGGCCGGCGGCTATCGCTTGTGCAGCGGCGCACTGCTGACCCGCAACTCCTGCCCAAGCCGGCCCAGGAACTCGCTGCAATCCTCGAGCGTCAGGCCGTGGGCACGGCTGGGCTCCGAGGCGCGCGCGACGAGGTCGCGCAGGAGGGCCTCATCCCGAGGCGCCAGGCCGCCCTTCGCCAGCGCGCCCGTCGCCCAGAGGGAGAGCTGGGGAAGCGAGGTGTGGTGTCCGAGGTAGGCGTTGAAGCTGCGCAGGATCTCACCGCGGGCGAGTACCTCTTTGTAGAGATGCTCTTTGAGCACGCCAACGAAAGGCAGGTTTCGGTAGCCCTCCGCGAAGTCTAGGCCGTAGCCAACGACGAATTTGTCGGGAATCTCGAACCCGACATAGTCCACGGCGATAGGAACCAGGCGCCGATCGGGCTTGTCGAGCAGGGCACAGATCCGAAGGCTGGCGGGGTCGCGAGCCTTCAGGGTCTGGATCAGGTAGGAGAGCGTCTTGCCGGTGTCGACAATGTCCTCCACGATCAGGACGTGGCAGCCGGCGATGTCGGTTTCCAGGTCCATCTCCAGCCGGACTGCCCCACTGTCCGTGCGGGCGCCGTAGCTTGAGATGCCGATGAAATCGAGCTGGACGGGGATGTCGATGGCTCGCATCAGGTCCGAAAGGAAAACGACGGCTCCGCGCAGGAGGCCGACAAGCAAGAGGCTCTCCCCGCGGTAATCGTCGGAGATGCGGCGGCCGAGCTGGGCGACCTTGGAACGGATCGACTCCTCGTCTACCAGGACTTCGGCAATGTCATCGTGCATGGTCATCGGCGCCTCTGGTACTGATGGATGGTACAACCCGGCAAAACGAAGACAGTATAGGAGAAAAGGGAGGGGATGTCAATGTGGACGTGGGCCGGCAGGCGAGGAGGTGGAGCGCGCCGGTTTGGGGCGGCTTGCGCATGGTTGTGGATATGCTAGAATGGCCCCATGGCCAGCAAGGCACTGGAACACCTGCAAGAGAAGCTGGACGCCCTGCCCACCAAGCCCGGCTGCTACGTGATGAAAGATGCGGGTGGGACGGTGGTGTACGTCGGCAAGGCGGTCAACCTCCGCGCGCGAGTTCGATCGTACTTCCAGGTATCGGCTTCCCACAGCCGGAAGGTAGACCGGCTGGTTGCCAGCATCGCCGATCTGGACTTTATCGTCACTGCATCGGAGCTGGAAGCCCTGATCCTGGAAAGCAACCTGATCAAGCTGCACCGGCCCCGGTTCAACGTCCGCCTCAAGGATGACAAACACTACCCCTATATCAAGGTAACCTGGCAGGAGGAGTATCCCTGCGTCCAGGTGGTGCGGCGGATGGAGCGCGACGGCGCACGCTATTTCGGGCCGTTCACTGCCTCGTGGGCCGTGCAGCAGACACTGAACACACTTCGGCGCGTGTTCCCTTACCATACGTGCAGCCGGACCCTTACGGGACAGGACGAGAGGGCCTGCCTGTACCTGGACATTGGCCTCTGTCTGGGGCCGTGCACCGGCGCCGCGAGCAAAGAGGAATACCGGGTGATGATAGACGGCCTGTGCCACTTCCTGGACGGTCGTTCTGACCGGGTGGTTGCAGATCTTCAGGCGCGGATGGAAGCGGCTGCCGAGCGGTGGGAGTTCGAGCGGGCAGCGGCCTTCCGGGATCAGTTGGCCGCGATACAGCGCGTGGTCGAGCGGCAGAAGATTGTGTCGGCGGCGATGGCCGACCAGGACGTCATCGCATTTGCCCGCGCGGACGGAGACGCCTGCGTGCAGGTGTTCTTTATCCGGAACGGCCGGCTGATTGGGCGCGAGTACTTTGTGCTGGACGGGGCGGCCGACGAGAGCGACGCAGAGGTCGTCACCTCGTTCGTGAAGCAGTTCTATGGGGAGGCTGCCTACGTGCCCCCCGAGATCCTGCTGCCGCAGGAGATCGACGAGGCAATGGTCATCCAGGAGTGGCTGCGCAGCCGGCGCGGCCACAAGGTCTTGATCCGCGTTCCTCAGCGCGGCCACAAGCGCAGCCTGGTGGAGATGGCAGCAGAGAACGCGGCCGAGACGTTGGGACACCTGCGCGCTCAGTGGCTGCAGGACGAAGGAAAGCAGGCCAGCGCAATCGCAGAACTGCAGGAGGCGCTGGGTCTTTCTTCGCCACCCAGCCGCATCGAGTGCTACGACATCTCTACGATCCAGGGGAGTGCTACGACGGGGTCCATGGTCGTCTTTGTGAAGGGGGTGCCGCGAAAGAGCGACTACCGCCGGTTCCAGATCCGGGGCGTGGAGGGAAACGACGACTATGGCAGCATGAGGGAGATGCTTCGGCGCCGGTTCCAACGCGCCAAGGACCCCGAGCTGCATGGTGAACAGGCGCCGGGGGCCCAGAAGTCGTCATGGGACCTCTTGCCAGACCTGCTCGTGGTGGACGGGGGCCGGGGCCAGCTCAACGTGGCGCTGGAAGTGCTAGACCAGTTCGGCCTGCGCGAGGTGGTGCCGGCCGTGGGATTGGCCAAGCAGGAAGAGGAGATCTATTTGCCGGAGAGAGCCGAGCCGATGCGGCTCTCCAGAACGTCGGAGGGGTTGTACCTCATGCAGCGGATCCGCGACGAGGCGCACCGCTTCGCGGTGACGTACCATCGCCACCTGCGCGGGCAAAAGACGGTCGCGTCACAGCTCGACTCAATCCCTGGCATCGGCCCACGGAGGCGGGCGGCGCTGCTGAAGCAGATGGGATCGCTGGAGGCGATCCGTGCCGCGAGTGTGGAGGAATTGGCAGCGGTGCAGGGCATGACCCGCAGAGCCGCGGAGCAGCTCAAGGAGCACTTGTAGGCGGGCGGGGCTGTCCAGAAAGCGCGAGACCTGCCATGCTGAGCGCGACGAGGCACCTGGTCTCACTGCGTTCCAGGCGGAATCAGAGACCCTCGGTCGCTACGCTCCCTCGGAATGACGGTTTTCGGACAGCCCTGCCCGAGTTGCCGACCTAGCGTTGGAAGAGGCCGCGTGCCCTCGCGAGCCAGTCGCGGATGGCCTGGAGGAACCTGGCGAGGGCGGAGGGCGGAGGAGGCGCCGGCTCCACCGGCTGGGCGGCGCCCGGAGCCGGGCTAGACACCGCCGGCGCAGTCACCGGGGGCGCGTCGCCCTCACCCACTTCATAGGCGGTCCCTTCCAAGAGCACGATCACTTGGTCGCCTACAGCGAAGTAACGCCCCCAGTCGGGTCGGGAAGCCACCAGGGCAAAGTAGTCGTCGCTGCCGAAGCCGACCTGGACCGGGGTCATCCTGGTGGGATCAAAGGTGGTATCGGTCCAGACGCCCTCGCGCAGGACAAAGGTCTTGTCTCCTACGTGGCGCACGGGGCTGACCGCGTTGCCATATTCGTCGGCCGACGCCCCTCCCAGCCCCCCGGGCGGGAGGGCGGCGGGCGCGGCCTGCGCCCCGGCCAGAGCCTTCTCGGCGGAGCTTCGGTCCACGGCATCCTGGCCAGAGGCGGGAGCCGGCACAGCCGTCTCCTGCACATCCAAGGCAATCCGGTCACGCCCCTCAGCGCTCAAAGCCTCTTCGGTCTCTTCGACCAGGAAGGAGGTATATGGGGTGATGATGCCGTAGCGCACGGAAAGCTCCACGATCTCACCCACGACCTCGCTCTCCTCGCCGTGCAGGCGGATCTGTTGCAGGAGGTAGCCGATCTTGCGCGTCGCCCACAGCCGAGAGATGAAGTCTTCCCCGCCCTGCTCGCGGAAGGTCCTTCCGTCGTAGCGGAAGGACTGCTTCTCGCCGTTCACGTCTCCAGAAAGAGTCACCACGGTGTCGCCGCCCTCCCGGTAGCGACCGACGACGACCAACTGCGTCCCGGCGAAGAGATCGGGCAAGGGATAGGGATAGACATCGAGGACCTCGATGTCGCCGAAGCCAAGCGAGAGGTCGGAGAGGAGCGGTGTGCTGACCTTGGCATAGAAGGCGGATACCACCTCGTTGATGGCTTCCTCGGGGCGCACGTAGCCGGTTGCCCCCCGTTGGTTCTCGGCAATGGTGTCGAGCAGGGTGGTGTTCACGTCGTACCCAACACCAAAGGGAAATACGCGAAGGTTTTCGGGCGCGGCCTGGCCGACGTTGGCGATGATACGGTCCACGTCGACTTCGCCGGTGGTGGGGAGGCCATCCGTCAGGAAGATGAGAATGGCGGGCCGGGACTTGTCGACCATGGCGATTGCTTCCAGCATGGCGCGGTTGATGTCGGTAGAGCCGTTGGCGTCGAGGCGATCGACGAAGTCGCGTGCCTCGCCACGCTCCCCGGCCGGCACCAAGCGCTGCGCATAGGCCTGGGTTGCCGTGGAGAAGGCGATGATGTTGAAGCGGTCGTGCTCGTTCAGGTTGTCCAACACGAAGCCGAGGGCGTCTTTGGCCTGGTCGATCTTTTGGTCGGAGCGCATGGAGCCGGAGATGTCGAGGACCAGAATGACATCCTTGGCAATGACCTGCCGGGTGTCTACCGTGACCTTGGGGGCAGCGAGGAGCAAGAAGAAGCCGTCGCTGCTCCCCTCCGGGTTGTAGGTCAGCAGATTGAGGCCAACATCCTCGGGCGAGACAGTGTAGTAGAGCACGAAGTCACGCTCGGGCCGGACGTTGCTCTCCTCGTAGCCGACGACGGCGTCCCTCTCCCCTGGCCGGTCGATGCTGACGGAATGGCTCGGGCTGTAGACGGCCTTGATCGGCTGTGGGCTGCGGATGGCAACCGTGACAGAGACATCTCTCAGCGGCCGCGGGGAGAACTTTTCCGTGCTAAGGGGATAGACGTACTCCACCAGGCCGTTGTCGATGGGGAGGACCTGGCTGTATTCCAGCTCGATGCGCCGCTCAGCGCCGGCAGGGATGGGAAAGATGCTGGCCTGGAAGGTATCGCGGCCCACATATTCGAGCAGGGCGGGATCGCGCCTGGTGCGGACGATGTCCTCGTAGATGCGGCGTGCCTCGTCACGCTCGAGTACCTGCCCTTTCAGCTCTTGGCCATCGACCCACATCGAGAACTCGCTGATGGCCGCCTCCTCGGGCAACGGGAAGATGTAGGTGCCCTCCACCTCGTAGGATGCCTCGTTGACAAAGACCTGGTCCACATGGGTGGTTGCCACCTGCCCGTCGATGGTGACGGTCACGTGGTGGTACTTGACGGTGAGGAAGGGCACTTCTACGGGCGGCATGCCGGGCGGGGGCACCGGTATGATGAGTCCATCGGCGAGGGCGGGCGCAGCCAAGGTAGTGCACAAGGCCGCGACAAAGAGGGCCGCGAGCAGGGACCTGATTCTTGCATTCATGGGTCGACTCCTCCGCTTGAGCATCTGACACCTACAAGACGCCATGGCCGGCGCTGCGGTTCCAGAAGGCGCGCTGGGGCGAAGTAGAGGCAAGGTGCTGGCTCGGGGCAGCTGCGGCCCCGCCCGATGGAGGTTACCGGGAGCACCTACCCGGCGCGGCCGGTCACCGCGCCGGGCAGGCGTTGATGATGCTAGTCCTCAGCCTTGTGGCAGAGGGTGCACTGCTCCATGGTGAACTGCGCATGGTTGGAGGGAGCCGGCTTCAGCTTGCCCTCGGCGTGGCAGAGCATGCAGTCGCCCATGCCCTCCAGCGGGTGCGCGACTTTGGGCGATGCCTGCGTCAGGGCAGAGGCTGACTGCGGCCAACCGTCCGGCGTGTGGCAGGTGTCGCACGCCTCGGGGAAGTGCCCCTCGGGCGGCCTGTGGCAGTTGCTGCAGACGTACTCGGGCACCCGCTGCCCCTCGGCGTGGCAGACGTCGCAGGTTGCCCGCTGGTGCGCGCCGACCAGCGGCACCGGATGGAGCTCGGGCGCGAGCGTGGCTCCTTCGAAGCCTTCCGGGGTGTGGCAGGTCTCGCAGTTGGGGCCGAAGTGCGTTGCGCTCGGAGGCTGGTGGCAAGCGGAGCACTCGTAGGCCAGCGTCTTGCCTTCCGCGTGACACGCTACGCACTCGAGCGCGGCGTGCTTGCCTTCCAGGGCAACGGGGTGTTGAAAGCCCGTCACGGTGGCCTGGTCGAAGCCTGCCGGCGTATGGCAGCTCTCGCAATCGTCGCCGAAGTGCGTAGCCTGCGGGGGCTGGTGGCAACTCGAGCACTTGAACTCGGGCTTAGCCTCGCCCTTGTGGCAATCGGAGCAGAGCGCCTGGGCGTGGCTGCCCTCCAGCGCGATTGGGTGCGGGAAGGCGGCGTCAAGGTCCACGGAGGGCCAAGCCCGCCCGTGGCAGGAGGAATTGGCACAGAAGCTGGAGTTGTCGCTGCCGAAGTGGACCTGCCCGTGGCACTCTGCGCAGGACTCGCTGGCCTGGAAGCGGTGATCGGCGACAAAGCTGGTGGCCAGGTGCGAAGCGGGCTCCTGGATGTAGGACAAGGGAACCTGGGGCGCGCGGTCGCCGGCGGCCACCGTCTCGGGCACGCTGTGACAGATATTGCAGTGAAGCCGGATCGACTCGCCGTCGGCGCTTAGGTGCTTGCCGTCGTGGCAGCGGAAGCAGCCGGCGGCTACGTCGTGCTTGCCGTTGTCGCGAAAGTTCTCCCAGGAAACGCCGGGCTCTTCGAACACGAGGCGGAGAACGAGCTCCTTGGCCAACGCCTGCGCCTGATCGATCTCGGCAGGGTACCTGGCCGCAGCGTCGGGGAACTCCGCGGTGTATTGCGCCTTGGCCTGGTCAACCGCTGCGAGTGCTTCCTCCTGGCTGGAGTGCTTGGCCGAGAGGAGCTCGACCATCTCGCGGCGGACGAAGGGCAGGCTCGAGCTGAGCCGCCCATCGGCAAGGGCCGCATCGACGAGGTCCTCAGGGCCTGGGAAGGGATGGCCAACGCGGTTGTGGCAGTCCACGCAGTCCATGGTTCGCTTCTCGGCCGCGGCGACCTCGGCGCCGGTCATTGGATCGGCCACATCGTTGTACTCGACTGTGCGGCCATCGGGAAGGGTGGTCCCCACCCACCGGATCTTTTGCTTGTCCTCCTCCAGGGCGATGTACTGGACGGGGTTTTCGATGTGCCAGTGGATGCCGTAGCCGAGGCCCCGATCGCGCTGCCCGCCGCCGGTCTTGAGGATAAGGTAGGTGTCTTCGCCATTGCTCTGCTCGTCATCCCTGAAGTTCTTCACCTGGCGGACCCGGTCTCCGTGGAATGCGGGAGGGTAGTGGCACTTTTCGCAAGACTCGCTTGCAGGCCGCATCGACTCGGAGTGGAGAGGGCGATCGTACTTCTTGAAAATGACTTCGGGGAGGTGCCGGAAGTGCCCTGCCTTGAGGACGAGGCTGCTCAGGGTGCCGCCACGGCCCATGTGGCACTCCGTGCACTTGATTTCGGCGTGGTAGGAGTCCCTGAAGGCAGCCGTCTCTTCGGGGTGGACGTCGTGACAAGCATTCGTGCAGAAGGCAACGCTGTTGGAGTACTCCCAGGCCTGGATGGCGGCGATCATGAGGACCACAAATGCAGCAAGAAAGGCCAGTCCAATCAAGACCACACGCCAGAGCGCGCGCCTGCGCGTGGTGCGCTTCTCCTTCTGTGCTACGGCTGCATCGCGGGGGGTCTCGCCCTCAGGGGGATGTTTTGGTGACTCGCTCATAGACACCTCCTTGTGATCCATTGGACTCGGGAAGCCGATGATGCCATTGTATCAGGTAGCCGGGGACCCGTCAAATGGGGATGCAGCCCGCCAAAGAGGCGGGCTACACCCCATGTCTCTGTCGGGGAGATGCCGATACCTACTCCGGGGCGCCGGCTTCGATCCAACCCAGGATTCGCTGGAGCTCCTCTGCACTGAACATACCGGGGTGCTTGCCACTTGTCTGGCGGCTGACGAAGAGACTGGTGCCGGCTTCGCCGGGCACGATGCCCGGGCCCGTGCTGCCCCCCTTCAAGGCAACCTGGTAGCTGGTGACATCCAGCCCTCCCATCGGGGCAGCCGCGCTGTGACAGGCACCGCACTTGGTCTGAACCAGCTCGCCGATGCCGTTCTGCCAGGTGTCGGCTGCCGGGGGCAGCGGGGTCTCGCCGGGCAGAGGAGTCGGCGTGATTGTGGGCGGCACAGGGCTAGGTGTGGGAGCCTGAGTAGGCAGGGGGGTCGCCGTATAAGGAGCATAGATGGCCACTTCTTCGGCTGCCGGGGCGGTCGCGACGGCGGTTGTCTCGTACGCCACAAAGAAGTAGACACCGGCCAGCATAGCCGCTGCCAGTACGGCGAAGATGGGGAAGTAGATCCTTTGCCGGCGGCGGATAGTGGCGGGATCGGGGCGTGGATCGAACCTGCCGGCCTTGATATCGGCCAGGGCGCGAGGGTGCTCGTCCTCCATCTCGGCCTCGGTCATCTTGCCGTGGAACATGCTCAGGTTCAAGTGGCGGATGTGCACGGTGTAGAGATGCCAGATGAGGATGGCCAAGACGGCCAGGAGGGCTTCCTTCCCATGCGCAGCTTTGGCGGCCGGGATGATGGAGCCAGAAAGGAGGCGGGTCGTGAGGATGGGGTTCCAGAGCATGAAGCCGGTTATGCCCATCACAAGGGTACCCCAGATGACGGCCCAGTACTCCAACTTCTCGGCGAACGTGAAATGGCCTTCCTCTGCCCGGTTCTTGCTCAGCCCCAGCCCGTGCTTGAAGAACTGGACGAGGTTGACCGCGTCGTTCTTGCCGGGCAGGATGCTCGGGCTCTTGCGCAGCACGAAGAAGCGGTAGCCCTGAATCCCGATGTGGTAGATGGTCTCGAACATCAGCACGATGGCGGCGATGTGGTGGATAGTGCGGGTGTTTTCGATGCCGCCAAAGAAGCGGATGATGGCGCCGTACACGCCCCAATCCACGTGCTGCTGGACCAGGCCCGTCACCGCCAGGAGGGTGAAGCTCGCAAAGAGCAGCCAATGCTCTATCCGGTCGGAGATGGAGAAGCGATGGAATCGCGAGGTGCTAGGCATGTTGGTGCTCCTTCTTCCCACGGTCAGCGATCCGCTTGCGCGCGTCGATGGCGACAAGCACGATCATGAGGCCCAGCACCGCGGGGATCAGAATCCAGTAGAAGAGGTTCACAAAGAAGACCAGGGGGGCGCGCTTGGCATCGGGCCGGTAGTGGCCGATCCAGGAGGTGGGGAAGTTGGCCGAGGCGCCGGGATGGCACTTCTGACAGGTGACCAGGAGGTTCTCCTTGATCACGGCGCTCTCGGGGTCGTCCACCTTGCGCATGTCGTGCACCCCGTGGCAGTCGATGCAGACGGCCTTGTTGGTCTCCTGTCCGGGCGCCTGCTTCTCAAAAACGGCGACGGTCGTCCCGTGGAAGTCGGCCACGTAGGTGTCGTAGACGTCCGCCGTGAGCCCGTACTTGGCCATGAGAGCAGTGTCCGAGTGGCACTTGCGGCAGAGCTCTGGAGAGGACAGGTGGAAGTTGCTGTCAGCCGTGTCTCCCAGCGGCCCCTGCGTATCGTGAACGCTGTGGCATGCGGTGCAGGAAGGGACGTCGCCGTTTCCCTCGCCGAGGAGAGCGCCACCATGAACGCTCTCCTTGTACAGCTCATAGATCTCGGAGTGGCACCGCTCACACATCTGCGAGCCTTTGCTCAGCGGCTGTCTTGGGTCGGTGATGTTGTGGGTGCCGTGGCAGTCGGTACAGATGGCGGCGGCTTCATCGCCGGCGGCGATGGCTTGTTGGTGCACGCCATCGAGGTTATCGGCATACTGATCCTGATGGCATTCAACACAGGCATCGCGGTACAGCAGGGAACTGAGATCGCGGTGGGTGCGCACGCCCAAGTCGCTCCAGGCTGTGTCACCCTTGGGGTGCGCCTGCAGGTCGACATCGGGATGGCACTCAATACAGGCTTGGCCCGCCTGGCCGTGCACCGAGGCGTTGTAGACGCCGGCGTCCACGGTCAAATAGATCACCTCGCCCGACGGCAGGGTGGCCTGCATGCCGGGCTGGCCATGGCAAGCCAGGCAGCCGTCATTGCCCGGATCCTGAGCGTGGGCCGGCTGAGCGCCGGCCCACGCCAGGCCCGCCAGCAGTAGGGCCCCAGACGCTATCATCAAGATAGCACGCTGCTTGAGGGACATCCTCGTTCCTCCTTCACACGAGAATCGTGATGAGGCAGGACTTCCAGATAGACTGCCATCCGGAATGGAACCTTTGGGTTCCCCGTCCGGCCCTCTCTGACCAGCAAAGCGAATCACGCAATACGCGAAGATGCCCGGCACCGTGTGGTGCCGGGCATCGGGTGTCAGGTCCGGCTAGGGCCGGGTGAACTTGGCGACGTCACCCCCCAGATCCTCAATCGAGTCGAAGAGGAACTGGACGACGTAGTCAGGATTGTGCGCGAAGGCGCCTGGGTCCTTCTGGAAGTATTGGTAGTTGTAGGCGGCCTTCAGGAGGCGCGGGGTCCATGCGGCATAGTTGCCCTCGCCCTCATCGACCGTGCCGTTGGCGTTCGGGTCGGCGATGAAGTAGGGATAGCGGTAGGCGTCGTACAGGATGGGCGCTCCGGCGTCGGCGGCGTACTTCTGGATGGCTGCGTACAGAGCGTCGGCGAGGCCAGTCATCTCAGACTGCAGGCCTTCGCTCGTATCGCCGTCACCGTCAAAGTCGGTGGTGTCCAGCCGGATCGCCGCGACATCCTCCGTCGCGTGGCAACCGGCGCAGATCGCTGTGTTTAGCTGCAGGGCGTGGGCGTCGTGGCACTCGATACAGGTATCGGCGGCGGGTACGTGGACGAACTTGCCGGCGTACTCCTTGCCCTCATACTGGTAGGCACCCTGCGCTTCGCTGCCGAATAGGGTCGCACCGGCGGCGAAGTAGTGCACATTGATGAAGCGGCCGCGCTCGATGACCGTGTCCGCCTCGGTGGCGCCGGCCGCAGCGTTGACCTGGACGGTGGAGGAGCGGCCCTGGTGGCACTCCAGGCAGAGGTTGGCGTCCGGGTTGTCCGTGGCGACCGCAGCTCCGCTGGGGAACTCGACCTCGGTGACTTCGTGGCGTGCCGGCCAGGCAGCGCTGTTGTGGCAGGTGGAACACTGCATGCTGCTGGACTGCGGCATGGCGATGTTGGCGCCGTTCTCGATGAACTGCGGCACACCCTCGGCCTGGTGGCACTTGACGCAGCCTCCCTCGACAGCCGGCTCCTCATCCCAGTGACGCCACGCTTCGGCCGACGCGTCAAAGTGACCGGCATCGCTGCGGTGCATCTTGGAGATGTCGATGGGGGTCGCCAGCTTCTCGTTCAGGCTCTCGAGCGAATCGTAGAGCAGCTCGATGACGTACTTGCCGTTGTGGGCATAGGCGCCAGCATCCTTGAGCGAGACCTGGTAGTTGTAGCCGGCCCTGGAGAGCCGCCCAGTCCACCCGCGGTACGCGCCCTCGCCCTCGTCGAGCGTGCCGTTGGCGTTCTTGTCGCCGAAGAAGTAGGGATAGGTGTGAGCATCATAGCCGATGGGCCCGGTGGACACCTCGGTGGCGTAGATTTGGATAGCCTGGAGCAGCGTCTGCTGCAGGGTCTCGATCTCGAAGTAGACGCCTTCCTCGACGTTGCCGTCGCCGTCATAGTCTACCAGGGATCCGGCCTCGCGGATGTTCTTGGCATCCTCGGCGGTCTCGAGATCGTGGCAGAAGCACGACTCGGTCTTGAGCTCCAGGCTGTGCGGATCATGGCAATCAGCACAGGTCTCGTAGCCGGGCTCATGCTCGAACTTGACGCTGTAGGCCTTGCCTGGGTACTCGTAACCACCCTTGACCTCGGTGCCGTAGAGGGTCGCGGCTGCGGCCTTGTAGTGGATGTTGCTGAACGTGATCTTGGCATTCGGCGTGTCGTCATCCACGACGCCAGAGTCGACGATTTTCTTGTCGACCTGGACCGTGGAGGCGCGACCCTGGTGGCAGACCATGCAGCGGGCCGAGGGGCTGTCCACCGTTAGGGTGATGCCAGACGGGAAGGGGATGGTCGTCAGAGTCTGCGCTGCCTCGCTGTGGCAGGCGTTGCAGGAAACGACCTCACCGAGGGGAGCGCCGGCTTCGAGCTTGAAAGCCAGGTCGTCCTGGACGCCGGACACGTAAGCGGCATAGCCGGTGGTGCTGTGGCAGTTGGCGCATCCAGCCTCGACCTCACCGTCCTCGTTCCAGTGATTGAACGCCTCGGAGGTCTTGTCGGCGTGACCGGAAGTGGCCCACACATCCCAACCGGGGCATGTGCCGGTGACTACGGTGCCGGCGACGGCCTCGGGGCAGGTGGGGCAGGTTTCACACGCCGGGCACTCGGGCGCTGCACAAGCCTCCGCCGTGGGGCACTCGGCCGCGGGGCATTCTGGGCATGGCGTGGCTTCGGTGGTGCCGCAGGCGACCAGTACAGCCGCGAGCAACAACAGCGCGAGCGCCACAACAATCGACAGTCTCCACTTCATTGTGTCATCTCCTCCTGATTCTTGACTTGCTTGTTCGGAGCTTTGCGCAACACCCCACCCTGGGGCACGAGACGATAGACCGTGTCATGTATCTATCCCGCACCACCTCCCTTCGCGTCGGTCCCTGATGTAGACTTAACAGACCGTTTACGTCTGAGAACGCGCAGAGCAGCTATGCCTTCGGGCACAGCCAAGAAGCTATCATAGCACAGACGAGACTGGAGCGCATCTGACATCTGTCCCTATTCTCGTGGGACAATCCGGTAGTTGTGCGCGCCAGGGCGCAGTGTTACAATGGGCCTGCCATGTTCAGCGACATCCTGGAAGTCAACTGGCTGATCCTCTACTTCATCTGCGGCCAAGTCTTTTTTGTCATGGGGCTTGCGACCGGGCTCCAGTGGCGCCGGCGGAGCTCCATGGAGTTTTCCCGCTCGCTTCCCTGGTTGGCTGCCTTTGGGGTCTCGCACGGCTTCAATGCCTGGGCCTACATCTTCATCCCGCTGCAATCCCTCTACCTGGGCGAGGCAGCGGTGCAGGTCATGGTCATTGCACACCTCCTGCTCCACGCCCTTTCCTTTTTCTTTCTGCTGCAGTATGGTATTGAGCTTGTGCGGCCGCTTGTCCCTTGGCGGAGATGGCTGCGAGCGATGCCGGCGGCCATGCTGCTGCTGTGGGCCGGTGCTGTTCTGGCGCGCGGACTGAGCGCACAAGACTCTCTCACCACTCTTTTCAACCTTGGGGACACGCTGAGCCGCTATATGCTGTGCCTGCCGGGCGCGTGCCTGGCCGGTGTAGGTCTGCTGCGGCAGGCGGCGCACGTGCGAAGGGCAGGCCTGGGGCGGATTAGCGGCTCCCTAACCGGGGCGGCGGTTGCCTTTTTCGCTTTTGCCGTGGTAGGTGGCCTGCTGGTGCCGGCTGCCTGGTTCTTCCCAGCGAGCGTTTTCAACTACACGCTGCTCAGCACAACCATCCGAGTGCCCGCTCCCGTCTTTCGCTCCATCTGCGGCCTGGCTATGGCGGTCTTTATGGTGCGCTCCCTGGACATTTTCCGGGTGGAGACCGACTCCAAGCTGGCGGCGATGGAGCACGCCCGGCTGCTGGCCGAGGACCGCGAGCGGATCGGCCGGGAGCTGCACGACGGCATCATCCAGAAGATCTATGCGACCGGCCTGAGCCTGGAAGTAGCCCAAGCGATGGTGGAGGAACAGCCTGTGCTGGCACAGGCGCGCATCCAGGCAGCGATGCAGAGCCTCACGGGGACGGTTGAAGATATCCGGCGCTACATCTTCAACCTGCACGCCGCGGAGCAGAGCCGGGAGCTGGAGGTGCTCTTGGAGAACCTCATCCGGGAGATACGCCTGGACACGATGGTGGAGGCCAACCTAGAAGTAGTGGGGCAGCGGTGCTGTGTCCTGGGAACAGAGTCGGCCACCCACGTCGCGCAGATCGCACGTGAAGCGCTGAGCAACGTTGTGCAGCACGCGGGCGCCACGGAGGCGACGGTGCGGCTGAGCTATCTGGGGGATCGCACCGAATTGGCCATCACGGACAACGGCAAGGGGTTGGACCCGGCCACCGCCGATAATGGGAACGGTACTGGCCGCGGCCTGGCCAACATTCGCGCGCGTGCCCGCCTGCTGGGCGGTTCGCTGAGCGTAGAGACTGCACCGGGCCAGGGTCTCAGACTCACGGTGACTTTTCCCTGCGGGGGGAACCTGTGCGCCGGCTCTGCGAGTCCGCCGGGACGCGTCGCACACCTGGACTAGTGCTCCCGGAGCGATGCGGATTGGCTGCAGGAGGCGGGTGGAATGCAGCTCGGTGTTCTCTTGGTCGATGATCACGAGGTAGTAAGGCTCGGCGTCCGCGCCCTGATCGAGCGCCAGCCGGGCATGGTCGTCGTCGGCGAGGCAGGCACAGTCCGCGAGGCAGTGACCCAGGCGGAGAAGCTGCGACCAGACGTTGTGCTGCTGGACCTGAGGCTGCCGGGAGGTGACGGGTTGGAGGCGTGCCGGCAGATCAAGGCGCAGCGGCCGGAAACGCGGATTATTGTGTTGACTTCCTTCCCCGACGAGGAGATGCTTTTCGAGGCGATTGCAGCCGGCGCCGACGGCTATGTGTTGAAACAGATTGGGTCTGGCGATCTACTCCTGGCGCTGGAGCGGGTGGGCCGCGGTGAAAGCCTGCTGGACCCTTCGTTGACGACGCGGGTCTTTGCCAAGATGCGCGAGGTGCACCGGCAGGAGCGGGCACGGGCGTTTGCCGACCTGAATGCCCAGGAAATGCAAATCCTTGCAGGTATTGCCGAGGGCAAGACCAACCGGCAAATCGGGGACAAGCTCCACCTGAGCGAGAAGACCGTGCGGAACTATGTGAGCCGGATTCTCGGCAAACTGAACCTGAGCTCGCGCGCACAGGCAGGCGCGCACGCTGCGCGATTCCGCATTGAGGACTACTTGTGATGGTCGACCTTGGCAAAGCGCCGGCGGGCGCTGTCCCCCACGTGGTGGACGATCTGTGCAATGTGTGCCGGAAGTGCCTGGCACGGTCTGTCTGCCGCACGAAGGCGATCCTGCAAATCGATCCTGGAGAGCCCCCCTTCATTGACGGCAACCTGTGCTACGGATGCCTGGTGTGTATCCCGGCGTGCCCACAGGGAGCGATTGCCGTCAATAATACGGGAGAGCCAAGGGCGGCCCCGTGACCCTTGGCTCTCATTCAAAAGGAGGAGAAGAGAATCCGATATGGAGCATGGCCCATGCTGACCTGCGGCGGGTGGTCCTGGCCGCTTGCCGGACCTGGCCGCGAGGTTGCTCGCCCGCCATGAGCCATGCATTTTCAAGTGTCCATAGGGTACCACACAGCTGCCGTTTGTGCTGGATGGGAGCCTGACGGCTACCCTACGCTCAGCCGACGCCGGCTGCGGATCCGGCTCCGGGCCCGACCTTTTCGGCCACGACGAAGTGGGAGAGGCCGAAAAGACGCAATGGCGTGTGCTCCAGGAAGTAGGTGACTCCGCGGAGCAGCCCTCCCAGGATGCGGCTGCGGCGGATAAGCTTGTCGTAGCCGGGGAAGATCTGGGTGTGCACGGTGACGTTGACTGGAAGGTCCTTGAGCAGCAGCCGCATGTCGCGCGCCGTATACGCCCGGACATGAGGGCAGAAGCGGGCCCGACAGCGATTGGGGAGGTAATTGACGAGCGGAATGTTGCCAAAGTGGTACTCCCCACGCCAATAGGCTCCGTGCGTCTCGAAAGGATAGAGGCGATTCGGCGCGAAGAGAACGACCCGGCCGCCGGACCCTTCCGGGCGGCCGTCCGCTGAGACCGGGGAAGCCGCTGCGGGGGACGGTTCGCGGAGAAGGCGCACCGCTTCTGCAATCGCCTGCCCATCGTCTGCCACGTGCTCAATCACCTCGTGCAGCAGGACCACATCGAAGGTTCCCGACGCGTAGGGGAGGTGCTCGGCGGGCGCAACCCGGATGTTGGGAAGTCCGCGCGAAGCCTCTGCCACCTTTTCCGCATCGATGTCGACGCCGTGCACGTCCTGGCTGTAGCGGCGGAAGGCACGGACGTACATCCCCAACCCGCAGCCCACGTCGAGGATGGTGCGCCCCTCCAGTGGAGCGTGGCGGCGGATCAAGCTCAGCCGGCGCTCCTGCCCAAATCCCCACACGTAGCTGGGGTGGCCAAGGTGGATGGCTTTGTCTTCGCTCACGGTGCAGCAGCCTCCTCCTAGAGTCCGAACGCCAGGCGCGTCGCAAGCCGGGGCGGAAGCCCGCGGTTGAGCATCTTCCTCTGTGTCTGCTCGTACGGATACTCCACGCGCCGGTGCTCGATCAGAAGTGCATCGGGGTCCAGTATCAGGTAACTTGCCCTGTTGTCGCCATCCCGCGGTTGGCCCACGGAGCCGGGATTGATGAGCATCCGCTCCGGCCCTAGTGAGCAGGGAGCGCCGGGGGGCTGGGCCCAGGTGACCCGATCACGGCCCTTCTGGGCGACCAAACTGATCAGGACCGGAACGTGGGTGTGGCCGTGCAGACAATAGGCCGCACCGCCACACCGAAAAGCGGCGACCGCCGATCGCTCGTCGAGGATATACTCCCAGATCGGATGACAGGGGCTGCCATGAACCAGTCCAAAGCGCCCCGTGTCGGGCCAGGGCAGATCCTTGGGCAGTGCTTCCAGGAAGGCCCGATTCGCTGGCGTGAGAAGGTCCTGCGTCCAGGCAGCCGCCAATCTTGCATCGGCGTTGAACTCGGTTAGGTCCAACTTGCCAAGCGCTGCCCAATCGTGGTTGCCCGCGACGCAGAGATGCGTCCTGGATCGGAGCAGGTCCACGCAGGCATTCGGGTCGGGCCCATAGCCGACGAGGTCGCCCAGGCACCAGGTGCAATCCACAGGACCTGCATGACTCAGGACGGCTTCAAAGGCTTCCAGGTTGCTGTGGATGTCCGAGACTACCAAGCAGCGCATGCGGGGTTCCTTTCGTCCGTAGGCAAGCCGGATCTGCCACGAGGTGAGGCGGGCCTCTCCGGTGAGACTGGCAGATCATGCCGCCAAGAGAATGATAACATAGCCTTCCAGTTGGGGTCAAGTGCTTGCCGTTTCTATGTGCTGGGTGTAGAATCGTGCCGAGAGGCCCACCTGCATGGCAATCCTAGACGAGCACACGCTTGACTTTATCAGTCACAGCCCCGAGCAGACCCGCCGGTTCGGCGCTCGACTTGGGTCGCTTGTCCAGGGGGGTGACGCGATCTGCCTGGAGGGCGAGTTGGGCACGGGGAAGACTTGCCTGACACAGGGCATTGGAGATGGGCTGGGGGTCTCGGAGCCGATCGTCAGCCCTTCTTTCACACTTGTTGCCGAACATCGTCCGCCCTCGGCAAGGCCAATCCTGTACCATGTCGACGTCTACCGCCTGACCTCCCCAGAAGTGGAGGCGTGGGCGTTGGGCCTGGAGAGCTACCTGGAGGGCGTAGGGGTTTGTGTCGTGGAGTGGGCCGACCGGATCCGCGCTCTTCTCCCTGAGGAGCGGCTTTGGATCACCCTACGCCACGTGGGGGAGGCAAAACGCGGCCTCACGATGATCGCCTCAGGCACCCGCTACGATGAGCTGCTGCGGCAGTTCCGCGAGAGCGCTTTCGGGTACTAGGACTGCGGCGCCGAGTTTTGGCGCAAGACAAGCAGGCCAGTCGTAGCGTGCCACGCGAGAGAGGACGGGAAGCGCGCACCATGCTTCTAGCAATCGATACGGCGACCCGAACGGCCACCATTGCCCTGTATGACCAGGAGGGCGGGCGAGTGCCCGCCGAGGAGTCGTGGTCCTGCTCGGAAAACCACACTGTAGAGCTGATGCCGCGGCTGGTCCGGATGATGGAGCAGCAGGGCGTACCTGTGCAAGGGCTGACCGGTGTCGTCGTCAGCCTGGGCCCCGGGTCCTTCACGGGCCTGCGGGCCGGACTGGGTGTAGCGAAGGGGCTGGTCGTGGCAAACCAGACGCCTTTGGTAGGCGTGCCGACACTGGAAGTCGTGGCCCGGCCGCACATGGGCCAGGTCCTGCCCATCTGGGCGGTGTGTCAGGCAGGCCGGGGCCGGATCTGTGCGGCGCACCATGTCAGACGGCGAGGGCGTTGGCTGCAACTAGGGGACTACTACCTGGTCACCTGGGGGCAGCTGTGCACCGAGGTGGAACGGCCGGCTCTGCTATGCGGGGAGATCGATTCCCGGGATGCTGACTCAATCCGCGATCAACTCGGACCCGACGTGACGATTGCCTCGCCGGCGGCCTCACTGCGACGAGCAGCCTACCTGGCGGAGGCGGGCTGGGAGAGACTATCCAGGGGCGACTCTGACGACCCCGCGACCCTCACACCAATCTACTTGCAGCAACCCAAGATCGATGAATAGCGGCCTCTTTGTGGTCGAGCCCATGGGCCTGAGCGACGTGGACCAAGTCCTGCTCATTGAACGGGCCTCGTTCTCGTCGCCCTGGTCGGCCCGCGCGTACCGATATGAGATCACCGAGAACCCGCACAGCACAATGCGCGTGGTCCGGCCCAAGCCACGCTGGCAGGGCCCACTGGGGTCTGCCCTGCAGCGGCTGCTCGGACAGGCTCCGCCGCCTGTGCTCGGATACGCCGGGGCGTGGCTGCTGGTGGACGAGATCCATGTGAGCACCATCGCCGTACATCCCGACTGGAGGCGACGGGGCCTGGGAGAGCTACTCCTGATTGCCCTGCTGGAACGAGGCCAGGAACTGGAGGCGCGACGAGCTACCCTCGAGGTGCGCATCTCGAACCTCGGGGCAGTGGCTCTGTACCGCAGGTATGGGTTCGATATCGTGTCGGTTCAGAAGGCCTACTACTCTGACAACAACGAAGATGCGTATATCATGGCTACCCCTGACCTGCACGGCCCGCGATTCCAGGCCCTCTTGGGGTTGTGCCGCTCGCGGCTGGAAGCTCGCCTTCAAGAGGATGGCGGAAGAGAAAGCAACGCATAGACCTACCGAGGAGACGAAGGGTGTCGCAACTTGACGTTCTCTATGAAGAGATCCGAGCGTGCCGCAAGTGCCAGCTCGCGCTGGGGCGGACGAACGCGGTGCCGGGAGAAGGCCCCGAGAACGCGAGTATGCTGTTCATCGGCGAAGGGCCGGGATTTCACGAAGACCGGCAGGGAAGACCCTTCGTCGGCCTGGCCGGCCAATACCTGGAGGAGCTGCTCGGCCAGATCGGTCTGAAAAGGGCAGACGTCTATATTGCCAACGTGATCAAGTGCCGCCCCCCCGGCAACCGAGACCCAGAGCCGGAGGAGGTCGAAGCCTGCCGCCCGTACCTGGACCGGCAGATCGAGCTGATCCGCCCTCGAGTCGTGGTCACGCTTGGGCGATTCTCGATGGCACGCTACTTTCCGGGGGCCTCGATATCACGCATCCACGGTCAGCCAAAGCGCGCAGGGGGGGTGATCTACTTCCCGATGTTCCATCCAGCAGCGGCACTACACCAACCGAAGTGGCGTTCGATCGTGGAGGAGGACTTTGCCAAGCTGCCGGGGCTGCTGGCCAAGGTGGAGGAGATTGATGAAGAGAAACCAGAGCCGCCCCAAGCTGAGCAGCTGAGCCTCTTCTAGGGCAAATGGGGGAACAGAGGAAGATCCTGCCCCCGCAATCAGAGAGGTGCAGTCTCTTGTCCGAGAACAGCATCAAGATCATCCCGCTGGGCGGAGTCGGCCAGATAGGCAAGAACATGATGGTGGTGGAGGCCGGCGGCCGGCTGTTGATCATTGACTGCGGTCTCATGTTCCCCGAGAGCGACATGCTGGGGATTGACATTGTCATCCCAGACATGACGTACGTCCTGGAGCGGAGGGAGCAGGTCGAGGCGATCATCGTCACCCATGGACACGAGGATCACATCGGAGCGCTGCCCTACCTATTGCAGGAGGTGCATGCTCCGATCTTTGCTACCCGGCTGACGCAAGGCCTCGTCGAGGTGAGGCTCAAGGAGCACCACCTCCTTGCCGGGGCCGACCTGCGCACCATCTCCCCTCAAGACGTGCTGAGCCTTGGGCCGTTCCGGGTCGAGTTCTTTCGCGTGTGCCACTCGATTCCCGATGGGATCGGGGTGGCGATCACGACACTTGCCGGCCTGATCGTGCACTCGGGCGACTTTAAGTTCGACCAGACCCCCGTGGACGGCCGGCTGACGGACTATGCCAGGCTCGCGGAGATGGGAGAGCGCGGCGTCCACGTCCTTCTCTCCGATTCGACCAATGCCGAAGCCGAAGGGCAGACTCCATCGGAGCAAGTTGTCGGCGATACGCTCGACCGCATCTTTTCCTCGGCGACGGGGCGAATCATCGTCGCCACGTTCGCCTCAAACATCTCGCGCGTCCAACTCGTGTGGGACGTGGCGCGGAAACACGGGCGCCGGCTGGGCATCGTCGGACGGAGCATGCTAGAATATGTCAGGCGGGCTGCCGAGCTGGGCTACATGGACCTAAGTCCCGAGGACCTGTTGAGCCCGCATCAGATGAACAGCCTGCCACCCGAGCAGGTGGCGATCGCCTGCACGGGCAGCCAGGGCGAGCCCACGTCGGCGCTCGTACGCATGGCCGTGGGGGAGCATCGCCAGGTCAACATCCGTCCGGGAGACCACGTCGTCATCTCGTCGACGCCCATCCCAGGCAACGAAGAGCTGGTCAACCGCACTATTGACAACCTGTACCGCGCAGGGGCCGAAGTGTACTACCACGAGCTTGCCCCGGTCCATGTTTCGGGCCATGCCAGCCGAGAGGAGCACAAGATGATGCTTGGCCTCACGCGGCCGCGCTTCTTTGTGCCTATCCATGGGGAGTACCGACACCTGGTCCACCACGCCCGGATTGCAGAGCAGATGGGTATCCCGCGGGAGAGGATATTCGTGGTCGAGAGCGGGCAGGTGCTGGAGTTTGGCCCAGACTGGGGAAGGGTGGTTGATAAAGTGGCGGAAGGCCACGTACTGGTAGACGGCCTGGGGGTGGGCGATGTAGGCAGCGTTGTGCTGCGCGATCGTCACCTGTTGTCGCGGGATGGGTTTGTGGTCGTGGTAGTGGCGGTGGCTGCCGACAGCGGTGAGCTCGTCCAGGGGCCGGAGATCATCACACGCGGTTTCGTCTACCTACGTGAGGCGGGCGAGCTGATCGACCTGGCGTCTGGGCGGATCGTGGAAGCTCTGCAGGGTGGCGGGTCCAGGGCAGAGCTTGCCTCCCGGATTAAGGACGGCCTCGGCGAGCTCCTTTACGCGCAGACCAAACGGCGCCCCATGATCCTGCCCGTGGTCATGGAAGTATAGGGGGACCTCCGCCTTTTTCTCCTTGGGCTTGTGGATGACGTAGAAGCGAACCTGCTCGCTCTCCGTCTTGTTTCCGGCGGCGTCAAGGGCGATGACCTTGACCACGTGCGACTCGGTGTAGCCATGGGTGCTGGAGATGACCATCGCGCCGGAATGCCACGTCTGGGTGATGGTCTTGCGGTCCGGGCTCACCTCGACCCACGTGACAGTGATCGGTACGGTGGTGACGGTCCCATCAGGGTTGGTGATGGTCTCGGTGCCATAGACCGGGGCCATGTTGCGATTGGGCCTCAGATCCTGCATGGTCAGGACCCACTTGATGCCGTAGGGCTCTACCACGCTGTAGTCGAGCAGCTCGTCATCGAGGTAGAACTCGACGCGATCGATCAGGACATTGTCACTGACGTCGGCGTATAGATTGGCCCACTCGTCTTTTTCCATCACATAGACGCGGCCGGGCCACGGGTAGCCGACGTAGGCTTGAGGCGGGGTATTGTCCACCGTCACATAGATGGTCGAGGTGTTGGTCCATTGGCTGCCATCGACGACGGCCAGCTCCAGGGTGTATAGGCCGTCCCGAAGCCCGCGGACGTCCCAGAATTCGAGCACATCGCCGGTCACCTGATTGTAGTGATCGCCCCCGATCTGCGTCCAGGAGGACGGGTTGAGCCCTTCTCCGAAGCGAAGGCGGTAGAGTGCGAAATTGCCCGACCGGGCATTGCCGCGTACGGCCACGATGCCGGCCACGTGACCCCCAAGCGTGGGCGTGCTGACGACCACATCGCCGCTCTCGGGGCTGCAGCCATAGATCTCGTCGCGCTGGGTCGGAGGCTGCGGGATCCCTTGCTCGCGCACCCAGTCGGCGGCCTCGGGAGGGAAGATCTCGTAGACTCGCTCTTCCACCTGATCGAGAGGGGTGCAGACGGTGGCCAGCTTGCCAGTGAACTTGTTCACCCGCTCCAGGTGATGAACGTTGCAGTATTCGGTGGGCTCGGTACCGGCGATGAAGGTGGCCGTGATCCTTTTCGGATCGTACTCGGTGGGGAGAAGCCCCGACACAGAGCAGACTTGCACAGAGGTAAGCCCGTCAGGAACGGGAAAGGAGAGCGCAACCTCGCCCAAGATGCGGGCCGCATGCCCCTCGCCGTAGATGCGCTCCATGACGTTGTGCCAGAGAGGACCGGCGCCATGCGTGCTGGAGACCCCCTCCATCGGGGTGTTGTCGTTGTTGCCGACCCAGACGCCCGTGACGATCTGGGGAGTGTAGCCAACGGTCCAGGTGTCGCGGAAGTCAGTCGTGGTGCCGGTCTTGACTGCAGCGGGTCGGCTGAGCTTGAGGACGCTGTTGCTGCCGAAAGCGGCAGCCCGTGCGTTGTTGTCGGAGAGGACATCGGTGAGGAGGTAGGCCTCCTGCGGTGTCAGCGCGCTGCCGTCTGAGAGGACAATGTCGCGCGCCTGGGGTTGGTCGTACTGGAAAAGCACCTTCCCTGTGGCATCCTCCACGCGCAGGACCGACACGGGGTCCAGCTCCCGGTAGCCAGGCTGCTGGAGCTTGGTGGGCTGGCCCATCATCACTCCGCCGTTGGCAAAGACGCTGTAGGCGTACGCCATGTCCAGCAGCCAGACTTCGCCTCCACCGAGGACCAAACTCAAGCCGTAGTAATCCAGGTCCATGTTGAGGGTATTGATGCCCAGCGCATGGGCATTGCGGATCACGTTGTCCACCCCGACCTTGTCGAGGACCTTGACAGCCGGGATGTTGTAGGACCTGGCAAGGGCCGTACGGAAGCTCTGCGCGCCGTGATACTTGCGGTCGTAGTTCTCAGGGCAGTAGGGTGGGTTGGGCCAGTCATCGAAGCAGGAGTGCACGTCCATGACCATCTCCTGCGCCGTGTAGCCCTGGTGAAAGGCGGTCAGGTACGCGAAAGGCTTGAACGAAGAGCCGGGCTGGCGTGGAGCGGTGGCCACGTTTACGTTGCCGTCAATCTCCTCGTTCCAGTAGTCGATGCTGCCCGTCATGGCCAGGATTTCGCCGGTGCGTGCACGCAGAACCACAACGGCGGCATTGGAGACGTCCTTCTTGTCTTCCTGCAATGCTCTGACCTGTGCATTTGCCTCTTCGTCGGCGATGCGCTGCATGTCGAGGTCGATGGTGGTGTAGACCCGCAGCCCGTCCGTGTAAAGCACCTGCTCGCCGTACATATCCACCAGCTGCTTGCGGACGTACATGGCAAAGTGCGGGGCCACGATGTCGTAGCGCTTGAGCGTTGCGGTGTGGATATCCAGCTCCTGAGCAAAGGCTGCGTCAGCCTCGGTCTGGGTGACGTAGCCCTCTTCCACCATGCGTTGGAGGGCGATGCCCTGCCGCTTCTTGGCCTGCTCCGGGTTGTAGACAGGATTCATGCCAGGGTACTGTGGAATGGGCGCGAGCATGGCGCACTCGGCCAGATCCAGGTCGCGGGCGTGCTTGCCAAAGTAGGCCTGTGCAGCCGCCTCCACGCCGATCGCCCAGTTGCCATAGTCGTTGCTGTTCAGATACCACTCCAGTATTTGGTCTTTGGAGTAGAGGCGGGAGATTTCGACGGCCAGCATGGCCTCTTTGATCTTGCGGCTGTACGATAGAACGTAACGCTCTTCCTCAGGGATCAGAATGTTCTTGACGAGCTGCACGGTGATAGAGCTACCACCCTGGACCTGGTTTCCCTGAAGGTTCGAGACAAAGGCACGGGCGATGCCTGCGGGGTCAACCCCCATGTTCTGGTAGAAGGTCTTGTCCTCCAGTGCGACGGTGGCGTGGCGCAGTGTGAGAGGGATCTGGTCTATCGGCACCTTTTCGCGGTCGGCCCGGCGTGGATCGATCACTTCCATCAGCAGGGTCTGACCGGTTCGGTCGTAGATCTTGGTCGTCTCGAACTTTTCCTGGGCGGTGACGATCTCGTTTGGGTCGGGGAGGTCCTGGGCGAAATAGGCGTAGACGCCCACCGCGGTGCCGGCGGCACCCAGAACGGTGAGCACAGCGCCCAGGAGCAGAATGGCGGCAAGGCTGCCCAAGACACCCGCAGCAACCTTGCCCGGGCCGCCCCTGTTTCTCGTCCGGCGCTCGCGGCGCTGCCGCAGCAGCCAAATCGTCTGCTCAGTTCTCATGGCCAGATGCTAGCAGAACAAGGCCGAATGCACAATGTGCAAGGTGCAGGACGGAGTGTTTCTCACTGAACACTGAGCATGGGGATTTGGACACCGTGCTCGCGGGCAAAGGCAATTGCTTCGGGGTATCCGGCGTCGACGTGGCGAACGACGCCCATGCCGGGGTCGTAGGTCAAGACGCGCTCTAGACGGCGCGCCGCTGCCGGCGTCCCGTCGGCTACGATAACCTGTCCGGCATGAAGACTGTACCCGATGCCAACTCCGCCACCGTGATGGTAGCTGACCCAAGTCGCTCCACCGATGGTGTTCATGGCAAAGTTCAGGAGCGGCCAATCGGCGATGGCGTCGGAACCATCGCGCATGCCCTCGGTCTCGCGGTTCGGGCTTGCTACGGAGCCGCAGTCGAGATGATCGCGGCCGATGGCGATCGGGGCAGATAGCCGCCCGCTTGCCACAGCATCGTTGAAGGCGAGGCCGGCGCGGTCGCGCTCGCCGTAGCCCAACCAGCAGATTCGGCTTGGCAGTCCCTGGAACTTGACCCGCTGTCGCGCCATCTTGATCCAGCGCACCAGGTGCTCCTTCTCGGGGAAGAGGTCCATGATGATCTGGTCGGTCTCATAGATGTCGTTGGGATCGCCCGACAGCGCGACCCAGCGGAAGGGTCCCTGGCCCTCGCAGAAGAGGGGGCGGATGTAGGCAGGCACGAAACCGGGATAGACCCAGTCCGCAGCGGGGTCACCACCGACCTTGACGTCGCGATAGCCCGCATTGAACGCCATTTGGCGGAGGTTGTTGCCGTAGTCAAAGACGACGGCACCGTGCTGCTGCATCTCGACCATTGCCTTGCAGTGGTCTGCCATGGCCTGCATGGACCGCCGCTGGTACTCCCGGGGGTCTGCGCGCCGCAGCTCAGCGGCTGCCTCCAGGCTCAGCCCGTTGGGGACGTACATCAGCGGGTCGTGGGCGCACGTCTGGTCGGTCACCATATCGGGTATGATGCCGCGCACCACCAGCTCGGGCAGGATGTCGGCAGCGTTGCCCAACAAGCCGATGCTCTTGGGCTGCTGACGATGCCGAGCATCCTCAGCAAGGGTCATTGCCTCTTCCAGGCTGTCGACCACGACGTCAAGGTAACCGTGGTCCAGCCGGCGTTGGGCCCGCCACGGATCAATTTCGACGCAGAGCGCCACTCCGTCATTCATGGTGACGGCGAGCGGCTGCGCTCCGCCCATTTCGCCCAGCCCGGCGGTAAGCACGAGCTTGCCGCGGAGGCTCGCCGCCGGCCCATAGTGCTTCCGGGCAGCTGCGGCCAGGGTCTCGTACGTTCCCTGAAGTATGCCCTGGGTGCCGATGTATATCCACGATCCAGCGGTCATCTGGCCGTACATGATCAGTCCTTCGGCCTCCCATCGGTCGAAGTTGGCCTGAGTCGCCCAGGCAGGCACGATGTTGGTGTTGGCGATCACGACGCGTGGCGCATCGTCGTGGGTGCGAAAGACGGCAACCGGCTTGCCGCTCTGGACCAAGAGGGTCTCATCCGGTTCCAGGCGGCGGAGAGCATCGAGGATGGCGTCGAAGCACTCCCAGTTGCGCGCCGCGCGACCCCTGCCCCCGTATACGATCAGGCGCGCCGGGTCGCCCGCCACCTCTGGATCCAGGTTGTGCTGGATCATGCGGAAGGGGGCTTCGATCAGCCAGTTCTTGCACGTGAGCTGGGTCCCTCGGGGAGGGTGGACTTCTCGAGCCGGCATGCCAGGCCTCCTAGGCGTCAAAGTATAGCTCCATCTCGTAGGGATGGGGCCGGTCGCGCACCTGCATGTATTCGCGCGTGAGCTTGAAGTCGATCCAGTCTCGGATGAACTGCTCATCCATGACGCCGCCCGCAAGAAGGAACCCGTGGTCGGCTGCGAGTGCCGCCAGTGCCTCGTCCAGGGAGGAAGGGAGACCCTTGATCTTGCGGCGCTCCGCTTCGCTCCAGGTAAAGACGTTGCTGTCGAAGGGCCCGAAGCCGGCCTGCATCGGATCTATCTTTCGCTGGATTCCATCCAGGCCGGCCATGAGCTGTGCAGCCAAGGCCAGATAGACGTTGCAGGTCGCGTCGGGAGGGCGGAACTCGAAGCGCTGGTCGGTGGGTGTGCAGGCATACTTGGGGATACGCACTGCGGCGCTTCGGTTGCCCAAGGAGAAAAAGAGATTGACTGGCGCCTCGTACCCTGGTACCAGCCGCCGGAAGGAGTTGGTGCTCGGGTTGGTGAAGGCCAGGAGCGCAGCGCCGTGGGTCAGGAGTCCGCCGATATAGTGAAGGGCAAGCTGGCTTAGTCCCGCATAGCCTGCCGGATCGTAGAAGAGCGAGAGTCCGCCGCGGGTGAGCATCTGGTGGAAGTGCATGCCGTTGCCGGCCTCGCCGAAGAGGGGCTTGGGCATGAAGGTCACCGTCTGGTTATGGCTGGCGGCGGTCATTTTGGTGGCATACTTGACCAACATCGTGACGTCGCCGCTTTGCAGCAAGCCCATCATCGGGGTCTCGATCTCAACCTGGCCGGGCCCTCCGACCTCGTGGTGATGGTACTTGACAGGAGCCCCCATGGCCTCCAGGTTCAGGCACATCTCGCTGCGCAAGTTGTACAGCGAGTCGCGGGGCGGATGGGCGTGATACCCCCCATGCAGGGGGATGTAGTAGCCGAGGCCGCCGGTGGGGCTGTTCCAGCCCCCTTCAGCGGACTGGAGCCGGTAGCCGACGCGGTGAACCTCGTTTTCGTACGCGACTGAGTCAAAGATGTAGAACTCGTACTCGGGTCCCCAGCAACTGGCCTCGGCAATGCCTGTTTCCTGGAGGTAGGCTTCTGCCCGACGGGCGATGTTGCGCGGGTCTCGAGGAAAGTCGACACGGGTGTCGGCCTCCTTGGCCGAGCAGATGAAGCTGAGGGTCGGGGCGTCCCAGAAGGGATCCATGAAACCGGTCATCAGGTCGGGGACAATCACCATGTCACCAGCCTTCAGCGGCTTGAGGCCGACACTCGACGCATCGAATCCCACGCCCTGCTGGGTCAAGTCAAAGGTGAACTCACGAGACGGGATGGTGACATGGTGCCAGCGGCCCCACAGATCGGTGTACTTGAGATCCACCATGCGCACGCTGCGGTCCTGGATGAACTGCCTGGCCTGATCAAGGGTCTGAAACATTGCGCAACTCCTTTGCATGTGATATTCGGCGGACCAAGAGAGCTCGCGTTTGCTCGCCGGCTCTCACCGAAGTATACTGGTACAGGCTCATTGGATGCGAACGACTAGGCGGGCCTTGCTCCATAGGCCCTCAAGGTCATAGTAGGCGCGGAGCTCCGGGTCGAAAATATGAACCACTATCGAGCCATAGTCCAGGAGTACCCAGCCCGATTCGGGCTCTCCTTCCACGTGCAGACAGCGGGTGCCCGCCTTGGCAGCCTGGGCCCCGATCTCTTCCTGAATGGCCCGGACTTGGGGTGTGCTGCCGGCGTTGCAGAGGACAAAGTAGTCAGCCAGCAGGGAGACCTGCTGCATATCGAGCAGCACGATGTCCGAGCCAAATCGCTCGGAGATTGCGTCCACAATCGTATGGGCAAGCTCTAGTGACTCCAGTTCGGGTTCCTCCTATTGCCGAATCCGTTCAAGGTATTCCAGCATGTGCTGCCAGTGCGTGCCGCGCCAATAGACACGCCGGCAGCCAGGGCACTGCGAAAACGACTTCTGGGTCTGTGCCACATAGGGCGGCACCAGGGCACAGGCCGTCTCCCGGTCGATCACCTGTAACACATCATTACACACTGGGCAACGCGACGCAAGTCCGCAGGCATCGATGCCTGCCTCCCCGGTGCCCGGGACGGTCTCCAAGACCTGGCGAATCTGTTCATCCAGGCTTTCACTCGTGATGAGGAGGGAGCCGAACCCGCGCCGCCGGGAAAGCTCCCGGTCGCGAGTCAATAACACGCGACCTTCAGACCTCGCCAGGCGCGCCAGCTGGTGATCGGTCCAGGCCGGGTTAAAGAGGGTATCATAGCCGAGGATGCGCAGCCACTTGGCAAGTGTGCCAAGCATGCCATCCACGGCGAACCTACAAGGAACCGATTTCGATGCCGAACACTCTGTCCGCCGTTCTTTCTCTGTCAATGCCATACGGTCTATTGCTCGTCCTGGTAGCGGGGCTCGCGGGGCGCCGGCCGGCCAAATCGGCCGTGGCGGGTCTCGGAGCAGCTGCCATCGCCGCCGTCAGCCTGTGGGCCTGCGGCTTCGCCTTCCATTCTGGAGGCGTCGGTCTCACGTCCTCCGTGCCCGGGCTGGAGGGCCTGGTCTGGGAATGGGCCTCACCGCTGAAGCTGGACTGGGGCGTGCTCGGGCTGCGCGGCTTTTTCCTGCAGGGAGATGGCGCGACCCCAGCGGCCTTCGGCCTCTACCTGGCCATACTGCCCTCTGCCATCACAGCTGTCGCCCTGCCCCTACTCACTCTCCGGGACAGGGTGCCAGGCTGGATGGCTGCACTGACGGGTGTCCTGCTCAGCGGGTTGGTCTTTCCCTTGGTCGGCAACTGGACCTCGGGCGGCGGCTGGCTGATGCACGTTGGAGAGACACTGGGCATGGGTCACGGTTACATCGACGCCACCGGGTTGAGCACGGCCGCCCTGGTGGGCGGACTGGCCTCGCTCCTGGGCGTCGTGGTCTTTGGGCGGCGCCTGCCGCCGCTGGCGGAAGGCGAGGTGCCCGCTCTCCCGCCAGTGCACCTGCCGGTACTGGCGATGTTGGGTGCCGGCGCGGTCGCCCTCGGCGCCATGGCGATGGTTGGTGCCGACCCCGCTCGCAGCCACACCGAGCTGGCGAGCACCCGAGCAGCGGTGAATGTGGCATTGGCAGCCGCCGGCGGCGCGCTGTTGCCGTGTCTCTACACATGGTTCACAGCGGGGGCAGCCGACTCCTTGGCCGCCGCGCGCGGCGCCGTAACCGCAGTGATCGCCCTTGCAGCTGCTTCTCCGTTTGTCGCACCATGGGCCGCCCTGGCCACCGGCGTCGCTGCTGGCCTGTTGGTGCCTCTGACAGGCTTCCTGCTGCACAAGGTACTGCGCATCGAAGATCCCATCGGCGCAATCTCAGCCGGCGTGCTGGGCGGCGTGCTGGGTGGGCTTGCGCCGGGCGTCTTTGGCGATGGGCTCGCCGGCCTTGGCTGGAATGGCACAGGGAGTGGCTCCTATCGAGGCACGGTTGGCCAGGGAGTCACCGGGTTGTTCCCGGCGCAAGGCTATGCCGCCGACTGGCCCGGCCAGATCAACGCACAACTGGTCGGGTTGGCTGCCATTGCGGCAACCACGATTCTGCTGGTGGGTGCCCTGTTCCTGGTTTTGAAGGTGCTGCTACTCCTCTGGCATGCAGTGCCAACTCCGGAAGAGGAAGACTAATCAGGGAGAAGGCCCAGGGCTGGCGCCTAGGCTTCTTGCATCAAGGACGGCAACTCTCCCCGGTCACGCAGTGTGTCGAAGATCCATCCGACACTTTGCTGGGTGTGGACACGCCAGATGGCCTGGGCAAGGATACGAGCTGAGGTCACTATCTTGACCTTTCCCCATTCGGACTCGAACGCCGTCGCCGTCGTGTCGGACAAGATGAGGGTCTTGAGATCGGGATGGCTCTGGATCCTCTCCAGGGCGCCCACTGTGAAATCGGCGTGGACGGCTGCCGCGTGCACATCGGTGGCTCCCCTCTCCTTCAGCCGGTCCACTACCTGCAGGAGCGTGCCTCCTGACTGGATCATGTCATCAAAGATCACCGCAGGCCGGCCGGCTACGTCACCCACCATGTCAATGAACGTGGGCTCGCGCTTGGCCGTCCGGCGCTTGAATGCGATGGCCATCTCATCCCTGGCGATCGCGAGCTGGTCCGTCTTCAAGCTGTCGCGAAACTCGGTTGCCCGAGCGACGCCCCCGGCGTCCGGGGATACGACGACCGCCTCCTCCAGGCCGAGGTCCTTGCGGAAGTAGGCCGCCATACGCAGCGCCATGCGCATGTGGTCGACCGGAATGTCGAAGAAACCCTCGATGGCGGGGGTGTGAAGGTCCATGGTCAGAAGCCGGTCGGCGCCAGCCTGGGTGATCAGATTGGCGACCAACTTTGCGGTGATGGGCTCGTGCGCTCGCTTTTTCTTCTCTTGCTTTGCGTAGGCCATGTAGGGAACCACCGCGGTGACGCGGCCGGCCGACGCGCGGCGGGCAGCGTCGATCATCACCAGCAGCTCCATCAGGTTGTCGTTGACCGACTGATAGGTGCATACCTCAGGCTCTCCGCCGCCCGGCGCCCCTGCAGCAAGGCAAGGTCTGTTCTGGGGGCCGGCATGAGACTGGCAGATGGGCTGAATGATGAAGACGTCACAGCCGCGCACGACGCAATCGAGGTCTACCTGGACCTCACCATCTTCAAAACGGCCGATGTTCGCATTCTCCAATGGCTTGTCCAGCTCGTACGCGATCTTGCGCGCGAGGCTTAGGTTGGCGTTGCCCGAGATCAGCTTCAGCTCCCCGAAATGACGCCTGAGATCCTCCACTACCCAGCTCCCTTCCTACGACTGCAGGGCTCATCGTGCCATGGCCCATGAACCCCGCCCGAGAATCGCCTAGAGATTCAGCTTGGCTTCAAAGAGCCTGGTATAGACCGCGCCTCTCGGCGTGAGATCGCTCTGTATGAAGGCTACCGCCGTGACCAGCATCTCACCGAGCGCTTCGAAGGCACTCCCAGCGACGGCATCGCCGATGCTCTTCGCTTCTGCGCGAGACGCATGTTGATGAACGCGCCCCAGCGTCAGGTGTGGGCTGAAGGCTCGGCGCTCAGCGGGGAAACCCAAGGGGCTCACCTGAGCCTCGATTGACTTTTGCAGGCTTGAGAGAAGACCTAGGGGCTCCTCGACACCCGCCCATACGACGCGCGGCTGGTGATGATTCGGGAAGCAGCCCAGTCCCCTCACCGCCAACCGGAACGCCGCCGTGCCGGAGGCTGCCCTATCGAGGCCTGCCTGAATGGCCTCGACCTTGTCCACCGGCGTATCGCCCAAGAACTTGAGGGTTAGGTGAATGCCTTCGACGTTCACCCATCGGACAATCCGCGCCGCAACCTGCCCAGCCAACCGATCCTGGACCTGGCGCAGCGTGGCCCTGAGGCTGCCGTCCAGCTCAATTGCTACGAACGTCCGCAACGTCTGCATTCGAATCCCTTTGGGCGGACAAGAGCCGCCGGGCGTTGCCTCCCAGTATCTCCTGAAACGCAGGGCCGGATAGCCCAGATCTCCCCATGTGCTCGATCATGCGCTGAGGCGTGATCAGGGGATAATCCGTCGCAAATAGCACCTTGCATGGGAAATGGCGCGCTGCAAGCTCGAAGATGTCGTCGCGATACAGGTAGGGAGAGGCCGCCGTGTCGTAGTAGACGTTGCGCATCAGCGCGGCGACCTCAGGCATGAGCTCGTAGAAGATGGCTCCGCCTCCCCAGTGGGCGCAGATGAGTGTTGCCTCCGGGAAGTGCCGGGCGAAGCTGACCACGACTCCGGGTGTCACCGTACCCTTTCCGGGGTAGAGATGGCCCACCGGCTCGCTGCAGTGGACCAGGAGCGGCATCCGACGCTCAAGGGCGAACTCCATGATCGGCGCCATGGTTCCCTTGTCGTCCAGGCGAAAGCCCTGGCCATCGGGCATCAACTCGCCAACGCCGCGCAGGCCAAAGGACACACAGCGCTGCAGCTCGCGGACTGCCTCATCTCCCGCGATGGGGTTGACTACGGCGAATCCGGTGAGCCGATCGGGGAAGCGCGCGACAGATTCCATGACATAGTCGTTGTCGCGCCGGCAGAGATCCATGTCGCACCAACCAAAGCCAAAGGTTACTGCATGGTCCACGGAGGCGCGATCCATGGCGGCGATCAGATCGTCGGCTGTAGCCAGGCGAGCTTGGGGGTTGGCGTAGAGGTCGCGGAACCAAGCATCACGCACACAGTGCTCGTCGCGCCGCGCGATGATGTCCGGCGCCGTGACGTGCGTGTGAAAGTCGATGATCACCCTCTGTCTCCGTACGGAAGTATAGCACAAGGCGACCGAAGGGCCAAGACCGGCCGGGGAGTGTGGCAGGGCGGCCATGCGGCGACGGCCGCCCCGCGACGAGGGCTCGCCTACCTGAAGGAACTAGCGAGTAATGAGGATCGCGTCGAGCCCGACCAGATCCCCATCGTCACCGGCTTCGTACTGGAATGCAATGCGCACCGGCGTATCCTGTTGCAGGTAGGGCGTCAGGTCAACCGTACTGGGGGACCAAAGGTAGTGGTGGCTGGGATCTACGATCCAATCACCGTTTGCCGTGTAGACCAGGACGTCGTCTACCCCATCCCACGCGCCGACCACCACCCAGACGTTGAGGCTGTGATCATACCAGAAGGAATCGTCGCCAAAGGAGTAGAACTGGAGCTGGGCTGTTGCGCTCTTGAACGGCGGGCTCAACAGCACTTCGTCCTGAACCAGCCCGACTGTATCGCAGGCGGCTGAGTAGGAGCCGTCGAAGGGTCCAGGGTAGGTCGGGGGCGGGAATGGCGGAACAAAGGGCCAAATCTCCCAGGTGTAGACAGGATTGGTCGGGATCAGGTCCCAGTCGGTTGGCGGAATGACCGCGCCTTCGAAGCTCTCGGCCACGAGCACGTCGTGGCCGTAGCCCGCAAAGACCATGGGCAGGTAGAGGTACGGGGTGTCGGGAGGAGGAACGGGGCTATCAGGGCCGCTGTGCAGGGCATCCTCCGTGCCCAGGGCTGCTCTCACCTGTGGCTTGGCCGGCAGCTTCCCGGGCTGGAGCTCGACCGGCGCAGCCGGCGAAGAGGTCGAGGGCGCAGGCAGCTGCGCCGCAGCCGGCCAGACGAGTCCCAAGAGCGCAAGCGCGAGCAGAAGGAGGATCACAAACCTGCCCAAGTGCCAGTGCCACCAAGACTTGCCAGTCTTCACGCAAACCCTCCTCCAGTTCATCGGCTGGCAGTGCCTGCCCAAGGCGTGGGCGACGGCACGCCACCTGCCAAGCTCACTCCCGTGCTGAGTATAACCCGCAACTTGTCCAGGGCCAACTGCGGAAGGGGCAGATGCCCCACGGTTTTGCCGGCGGCCCATTGGAGAACGCAAGACCCCTGTTTCCTCATGGAAAACAGGGGTCTTGGCTATTCTGCCAACATGTGGTGCGCCGTAGACTGCAGCCCAGCCACCCAGACCTGCTACAGGTAGTACGGGGCCGAGTGTCCTCGCTGCACCAGGAAAGTCGGCGTGTAGGGAGCGCTAGCGCTTGGTGTACTGCGGCGCCTTTCTTGCACGCTTGAGACCCGGCTTCTTGCGTTCCTTCTCGCGAGGATCACGTGTGAGGAAGCCAGCCCGGCGCAGGGCGAGCCGCAACTCAGGCTGGGCCAGCAGAAGCGCGCGAGCCACGCCGTGCCGGATGGCCTCTGCCTGACCGGTCACACCGCCTCCGCTGACCTGAACCGAGACGTTGAAGCTTGCCTCTGTGCTGGTCAGCTTGAGCGGTGCTGCGACAGCCATCCAGTCCTGAGCGCGACCGAAATGCTCCTTGAGGGGCTTTTCATTGACCACGATCTGGCCATCGCCAGGGTACAGGCGCACGCGGGCGATCGCGCGCTTGCGGCGGCCAACACCTTCGTAGAAACGAACCTCATCCGACATTGTCTCTCTCCCCAAAGTCTAGCGGTTTGGGCTGTTGGGCCTGGTGAGGATGTGAACCGCCGGCATACACCTTGAGCTTCTTGAACATCCTACGGCCCAGCCTGTTCTTGGGCAGCATGCCGCGTACGGCCGCCTCCAGCACCCGCTCAGGGTGCCGTTCCAACTGATCCCGCAAGCTGATGGTGGTCAGCCCTCCAGGATACTCGGAATGCCGGTGGTACTGCTTCTGATCGAGCTTGCGTCCGGTCACCCGCAGCTTCTCGGCGTTGATGACGATGACGAAATCGCCGCAGTCCAGGTGCGGGGTATAGGTCGGCTTGTGTTTGCCCTTCAGGATAGGGGCAATGCGTGCCGCAAGCCGCCCGAGGGTCTGACCCTGAGCATCGACCACATACCACGCCTGTTTGATGTCTGCTGTTTTCTCGGTAAAAGTCCTCACTGCACAACTCCTTGAAACGTCGCATCATAATCCACCCGCGCAAGGCACAGCCCTTGAGCGGGCGCTACCAACCGGATCTGACTCCGGTCTCTGGCCCGTAGCAGGCCCTCAAACTCTTGAGCAGTCAGCTCGCCGAGGCCCACCCGAACGAGCGTCCCGACAACGCTTCGCACCATGCGGTAGAGAAAGGCATCGGCTTCTATCTCAAAGACCAAGAGCTTGCCTTCCTGCGAGCGTCCAGTTCCTGCCGGGCACTCCCACTCCGCCCGAAAGACGGTGCGGAGCGTGTTGTCTCCGTGCAGTGGCCGTCCGAAGGTCGAGAAGTCTTTCTTCCCTACCAAGCACCGGCCCGCGGCGGACATCCGATCGTGATCCAGCCGCGTCGCCACATGCCACGCATGTCTTCTCTCCAGCGCCAGCCGGCATGGCCGGTTTGCTACCGAGTATCGATAGGTACGGCTCCGGGCGGAAAAGCGAGGATGGAACTCCTCGGCGGCCGGTCCCAGCGCCAGTATAGCCACATCCGGCGCCAACGTCGCATTCAGGGCACCTTGGAGAGCCGGCAAGCCATGCTTCCAGTTGGCAGTGAATGCAATCACCTGTCCCTGAGCGTGAACTCCCCGGTCTGTCCGGCCGGCGCCCACCACTCGCGCCGCGTGCCCTGTTACCGCTCGGATTGCCCTTTCGATCTCTCCTTGAACTGTCCGTTCGCGTGCCTGGACCTGGAAGCCGTAGAAGTCGGTCCCGTCGTATTCGACCCTAGCCCAGACTCGTCTCTCAATGCTCAATGCGCGATTCTCAATGCACTTGGGTCAGTTTCGCCCTGTGCATTCCGCCTTGTGCATTGCCCTACTCCACCAACTGCAGCAAGGCCATGGGTGAGGAATCACCCCGGCGGATGCCGATCTTGTACATGCGCGTGTAACCACCCGGCCGCTCGGCAAAGCGGGGGGCGATCTCGTCCACGAGTTTGTGCGCCACTTCTTTGTCCGGCAGGGTAGCAAGTACCTGACGCCTGGCATGGAGCGCCATCTGTTGGGCCGCCGTCGCAAGCGCCTTCTCATCCCCTTGATCGACGAGCGCGATTAGTTGCTCTGCGCGCCGGGCGCCGAACCAAGCCGTGAGCGTCGTTTTGTTGCGCTGGTTGGCCAATTCGATGACGCGGTCGGCGCGTCCCTTGCGTGCCTTGGTGACAAGCCGCTCGGCAAGCGGGCGGATGGCCCGCGCCTTGGCCTCAGTGGTCGTGATCTCCTCGTGGCGGAACAGCTCAACCATGAGTGTTCGATACAGCGCATGTCGCTGGCCGCTTGACCGCTTGAAGTGGCGGCCTACTCTCCCGTGTCTCATATCTCGTCCATCCCCTCAAACCGAGCCGCTATTCGTCGGCAATCGGCCAGAAACCTCTAGCTTCCAGTCTTTCTTTCAGCTCTTCCAGCGACTTTTGACCAAAATTGCGGATGGTCAGAAGCTCTCGCTCATCGCGCTGGAGCTTTTCCAGAATTTCGCCCACCTTGGTGATGCCTGCTCTCTTGAGGCAATTGTGGGCACGCACGCCGAGATCAAGCTCGTCGATGTTCACCTCGGCGATGCGCTCAGGGATACGGCTAACCGGTGCCTCGGGCTCCATCCGCACGGCAGCTTTGCCAAAATCGGCAATCAACGCCAAATGCCCGACCAGGATCTGCGCACTGGTGCTGAGTGCTTCAACCGGCGTGACGGTGCCATCGGTCCAGATCTCGAGGACCAGCCTGTCGTAGTTGCTGATCTGCCCGATACGTGCCCGCTCGATCCTGTGGTTCACTTTGCGGATCGGGGAGTAGATGGCGTCCGCCGGGATCTCGCCCACCGGCAACTTGCCACGCTCCTCCGCCGGGGAGTATCCACGGCCACGCAACACGCCCATCTCCATCTCAATGTCGGCTTCGGGCGAGTCGGTGGTCAGCAGATAGACCTCGGGATTGACCACTTCGACAGTCGGAGGGCACACGATATCGCCGGCCGTGACGACACCTTCGCCACGGACCTCTAGCCGAAGCCGGGCGGACTCCTCCTCGTCATCCAGAAGACGAAACCGCACCTGCTTGAGGTTCAGCAGTAAGGACGTCATGTCCTCGCGGACGTGAGGAATGGTAGAGAACTCGTGATGGATGCCCCTCACATACAACGAGGCAATGGCTGCCCCCTCGAGCGAGCCCAGAAGCACACGCCTGAGGGCAATTCCCAACGTGGTCCCGTACCCAGCTTCCATCGGGCCGATGAGAAAGCGCCCATAGTTCCTGGCGCGAGCGTCGATTTCGATCTTGGGAAAAACCTGATTCATCAAGTGGCACCCCCTCTCAACGCACGAGACACAACACGCATTCCGCCATTGCGTCTCGTGCCTTGACTAGCGGCTGTAGTACTCGACAATCAGCTGTTCCTGAATGTCAGCACTGACGTCCGCCCGAGCAGGCAAGGCAAGGACGCGACCAGACAGCGCCTCGTCATCGCGTGTCAGCCACTCGGGAGTCGCCCGGTGTTCGAGATCCTCCACCAGCGTCCTGAAGAAGGCGTTCTGCCGGCTGCTGGCACGGATGGACACCACGTCCCCGAGTCGGACCAGGTAGGAAGGAACATCCACCTTGTGGCCGTTCACATCGAAGTGGCCGTGCCGTACCAACTGCCGTGCCTGAGCCCGCGAGGAGGCGAAGCCCAAGCGATACACAACGCTGTCCAGGCGACTCTCAAGCATGGCCAACAGATTGGCGCCCGTCATACCCCGCTGCTGCGAAGCCTCGGCGAAGTAGCGGCGGAACTGCCGCTCCAGGACTCCGTACACCCGGCGGGCCTTTTGCTTCGCGCGAAGCTGCCGGCCGTAGTCCGATTCCTTCCTCCGGAACTGGGCCTGGGGTCCATGCTGTCCACCAGGATAGGGCCGCCGCTCAAAGGCGCACTTGGGCGACGAGCAACGGTCTCCCTTGAGAAAGAGCTTTTCCCCTTCACGACGGCACAGCTTGCATGCCGCGCCAATGTTTCTCGCCATGGTTCCCTCCTGGCTGTTTCGTTATACACGCCGCCGCTTGGGCGGCCGGCACCCGTTGTGCGGGATGGGCGTCAGGTCGGTGATGGACCGGACGATGATACCCGCGGACTGCAGAGAACGGATTGCCGCTTCTCGGCCTGGTCCGGGTCCCTTTATGTAGACATCCACCTCACGCATGCCGTTTTCCTGGGCAATACGCGCCGCCTGACCAGCGGCGACCTGTGCCGCATAGGGCGTGCTCTTGCGCGAGCCTTTGAATCCCACCGCACCGGCACTGGTCCAGCCAAGGGCGTTGCCCTTCGGATCGGTGAGGGTAATGACTGTGTTGTTGAACGTGGCCTGGATGTGTGCCCTGCCGCGCGGCACGATACGCTTCTCTTTACGCGCTCCGCGGGCGGGTGCTCGACCTCTGGTTCGTCCCATCTTACCTCCTCAGACGCTATCTGCCAACCGAGAACTACTTCTTGGCCCGGGAACGGCGCTTGCCGGCAACCGTCTTCTTGGCGCCGCGCCGCTGGCGGGCGTTGGTCCGGGTACGCTGCCCACGCACAGGCAGGCTCCGCCGGTGACGGATGCCGCGGTAGCAACCGATTTCCTGCAGCCGCTTGATGTTCATCGCCACTTCACGGCGCAGATCGCCTTCCACCCGGTAGTTCCGGTCAATGACCTCACGCAGCCTGGCTACCTCAACCTCGGATAGATCCCGAACACGAATGCTGGGATCGACATTCGCCGCGGCCAGGATATCGCGGCTGGTGCTCTGCCCAATGCCAAAGATATAGGTCAACGAGACCTCAACTCGCTTCTCCCGGGGCAGGTCTACACCCGCAATACGTGCCATCGTTACCCTCCAGTGCTCAATTCACGATACTCAATGCGCAAAGCTCAGTGCCCCATGCCCGTGGTGCACTATGGATTCGGCCTTAGCCCTGCCTCTGCTTATGCTTTGGGTTCTGGCAGATCACCCGCACCACGCCATGGCGCTTGATGATCTTGCAGTGCTCACAACGACGCTTGACCGACGGTCTGACCTTCATGATTTGCCTCCCAACTCACTGCGTCCTGCCCCTAGAGCCTGGTCAAGATCTCGGGGCCGTTCTTGGTTATCACTATCGTATGCTCAAAGTGAGCCGACCGCTTGCTATCGACGGTCACTACCGTCCAGTTATCCTCCAGCACGCGCGTCAGCCAATCTCCAGCATTCACCATCGGCTCAAGCGCAAGTGTCATCCCGGGCCGGAGCTGCACGCTGCCCATCCTGGGCTCATAGTAATTGAGCACCTGCGGGTCCTCGTGCATCCTGCGGCCGATCCCGTGGCCCGTATACTCGCGTACCACCGAGAAGCCCTGTGCCTCTGCGCACTCCTGGATCGCGCGGGAGATATCGGACGTCCTCTTTCCCGCCTGCGCCGCATCGATTCCCTTTTGCAGCGCCTGGGCGGTCACCTCCAGGAGCCGTTGGCTGTTCTCGTCCACCCGTCCTACAGGCAGTGTGATTGCCGCGTCCCCATGGTAGCCGCGGTAGATGGCACCGACGTCTATTCCGACGATATCGCCCTCATTCAGCCTACGAGGTCCCGGTATGCCGTGAACAACCTCCTCGTTGACCGAGGCACAGATCATCGCCGGATATCCGCGGTACCCCTTGAACGACGGTACCGCATCATGCTTCTCCACGATGACCTGGCGAGCAATGGCCTCCAGATCCGCAGTCGTCATGCCTGGAACCAGATCCGCCTCGATCCGAGCCAACACCTCGGCGACGATCCGCCCTGCCTGGCGCATCAGCGCCAGCTCCTGCTCCGACTTGAGGCTGATCATGCCGTCTCTGCTCTTGGTGACCGAGCCGTGCGGATCACGTCCAGCAGCGCGGCCTGTACCTGCTCGATTCCGGCAATGCCGTCCACCTCGACCAGGAGCCCTCTCTCGCGGTAGAACTCGATCAAGGGAGCCGTCTGCGCAAAGTAGACCTCGATACGGCGGCTCTGCGTCTCCGGCGCATCGTCTGCTCTCTGGTACAGCTCTCCTCCGCAACGGTCACATCTCCCCGTGACTTGGGGCCGGCTGAAGAGTTGGTGGTACATCGCCCCACAAGCCCGGCACGTCCACCGCCCTGCCAGCCGCTCCAGGAGCACGTGCCGTGGCACGCGGATATACGGCACAACCGAGACGGTAGTCGCCAGGTCCGAGAGCAAGTCTTCGAGCGCCTGCGCCTGGGATACCGTCCGAGGAAAACCGTCCAGGATGGCACCCAGAGCGCAGTCAGGCCGCGAGAGCCGCTCCCGCGCCATGGCGACCGTCACCTCGTCCGGCACCAACTCCCCGCGCTCCATGAACCCTCGGGCCAGAAGCCCCAGGGGTGTCTCGGCCTTGAGGTTCTCGCGGAACAGGTCCCCCGTCGAAACATGCGGGATGCTCAGCGCCGCCGATAGGCGTTCCGCCTGGGTGCCTTTCCCGGCACCCGGCCCCCCCAGAAGCACTACCACTTGCGCGTCAGAGCTCATCACAGCGATAACTCAATACTCAATACTGGAAAGCCAGCGGTACGCTGCCTTATCCCAGGATGCCACGCTTCAGGAAGCGGTCATAGTGACGCATCTGCAGCTGCGCCTCGAGCTGCCGCATCGTATCCAGCACCACGCCCACCACGATCAAGAGCCCCGTCGACGAGATGAGCATCACCTGATTGCCGGTGAAGCCTTCCGTCCCTGGGATGAGGCCCGCCAGAAGATCGATGAGCCACGGCAGGATAGCCACGATTCCGAGGAAGAGTGCCCCCACCAGGGTGATGCGGTTGGTCTTTTGCGTGAGGTAATCTGCCGTTCGCTTGCCCGGCCGGATGCCGGGGATGGACGCCCCCTGCTTCTGCAGGTTTTCCGACATATTGGACTGCTGGAAGATCACGCCCGTGTAGAAGTAGGTGAACCCAACGACCAACAGAAAGTAGAGCGGCCACGCGATCGTGTACTGCAGATTGAACACCCTATCCACCCAGTACGCCGCCTGCTGGACGAAGGTCGTCCCCTTCGCGCCGCCGGGCGCCATGAAATAGCCCGCAATCGTGCTCGGGAAGGTCATCAGGCTCTGTGCAAAGATGAGCGGAATCATACCGGCCATGTTGACCCGCAGCGGGATGTGCGTGCGCATGGAGCGCGTCTGGCGCAGCCGCCCGCCGCGCTGCCCCAGCGTCCGGCTGGCGTATTGCACCCAGATCATCAGCTTCCCTTCCTGGACGTAAACAATCCCCAGCACCGTGATCGCCGTCACCACCACAAAGATGGCGATTGCCAGCCACTGCTTCCCCACGATCAGGCTCAGGAGGTTCTGCGGCAATCGAGCAACGATGCCGCCCAGGATGATGATCGAGGTCCCGTTGCCAATACCTTGCTCGGAGATCAGCTCACCCAGCCATACCGCCAGGAGCGTTCCCGCCGTCATCGTCAGGAGGATCGCGAAGGTCGTCAGCGGAGCTGTCCGGAAGCCCCAGCTCTGGAGGACCGGAGTCGTGCTGTACTGGTTCATCAGCACCGCCTGCCCATAGGCCTGCAGGGCTGCCAGTGGGACGGTAAGGTACCAGGTGAAGCGGTTCAGCTTGTTCCGGCCTTCCTCCCCCTCTTTCTGCAGCCGCTCGAGCGCCGGGATGATGGGTGCCAAGAGCTGCAGGATGATAGAGGCCGTGATGTATGGGTACACGCCCATGGCCATCACCGAGAAGTTGGCCATGGCTCCGCCGGAGAGCAGGTCCAGCATGCCAAGCAGTTGGTTCTGCTGAAAGAGGCCGCTGAGAACTTCTCTGTTCACTCCCGGCACCGGCACGTGGCAAAAGAGCCGGTAGATGCCCAAGATCAGCAGCGTGTATAGGATCTTTTTGCGCAGGTCCGGCAGCGAAAAGGCATTACGGACGGCCTGTATCATAAGAGTCTGCTCCTCTCAGAGTACCTATGGGCAAAGTCCCCAGACTGGGCCCTCACCGCGTCTCCAGGATCTCCGCCGACCCTCCGGCCGCCTCGATCTTGGCCTTGGCCGAGGCCGAGAAGCGGTGCGCCTTCACCGACAGAGGCCGGTCCAGCTCGCCGCCGCCCAAGATCGCCACCGGCTGGTCCGCCGAGCGCAGGATGCCCGCCGCTGCTAGCGTCTCCGGCGACACTTCGGCGCCGGCTTCGAACGTAGCCAACCGGCTGAGGTTCACCGGGAGATAGTGTACCTTGAAGATATTCGTAAAGCCCCGCCGAAAGGGCAGCCGCCGCACCAGCGGAAGCTGGCCGCCTTCGAAGTACGGCCCTTTCACGCCGCCCGAGCGAGCTGCCTGGCCCTTCGTGCCGCGGCCAGCCGACTTACCCTGTCCAGCCGCGCTGCCGCGGCCTACGCGCTTTCGCCGTTTCTTCGACCCCGGCATGGGTCCGATCTCGTGCAGTTTCATCGTCACACCCCTCAAGTCACAATCGGCAATTGCCGATTGACAACTGCGCCTTATTCCTTGACTTCCACCCTCACGAGGTGGCTTACCTTATCCAGCATGCCGCGGACGGCGGGCGTATCGGGCTGCTCCACGACGTCCCCGAGGCGGCGCAGGCCGAGCGCGCGGATTGTCCTCTTCTGGCGAACCGAGTAGCCGATGGAGCTCTTGACCCAGGTGATGTGCAGCCTACTCATTGTCGTCCCCCTTGATCCAGAACGGGGTCACGCGCCGCAGCGGCACGCCTCGCCGCCCCGCCTCGGAAGACGGATCCTTCAACTGATCGAGCGCGATCATGGTTGCCTTGATCACGTTCAGGATATTGGAGCTGCCCAGCGACTTGGTCAGAATATCGCGGATGCCAGCGGCCTCCACAACCGCGCGCACCCCGCCGCCGGCGATGACGCCCGTGCCCGGTGACGCCGGCCTCAGGAGCACCTTTGCAGCGCTGTAGCGCACCTGCACCTCGTGCGGGATCGTCGCCCCGGTCATGGCGATCGGCCGCATATTGCGACGCGCCCGTTCCGCGCCCTTCCGGATTGCATCCGGCACGGCGCGCGACTTGCCGATTCCCACGCCGACGCTCCCCTTGTTGTCGCCGACTACCACCACGGCGCGGAAGGCGAAGCGGCGCCCGCCCTGGATGACTTTGGCAGTACGAGCGATGTGCACTACGCGCTCGTCAAGCTCGTCGCCCTCTTCTTTGTCTTTCTGAACCCTAGGCTTTCGCGTATCTCTTCGGCCCATCATTCCTCCTGAAGCAACTCCCAATGCTCAATCCACAATTGCTGCTTGTGTCTTGTGCATTCCGCATTGTGCATTCGTCCCCACGGGTCGCCCCTCGCACCAAGCGCGATTCGGGGTCGCTCCCTAGAAGCTCAAGCCTGCGTCCCTTGCCGCCTTTGCCAGAGCCTCGACCCGCCCGTGGTAGACATACCCGCCCCTGTCGAACACCACTTCACGGATCCCTGCCGCCAGTGCACGCTGGGCGAGCACCTCGCCGACGGCCTTGGCCTGTGCCGTCTTGTCTTTCTCGGCCGCACCCGCCATGAGGTCCGCATCGAGTGTGCCCGCCGAGACCAACGTATGGCCGCGCGTGTCGTCGATGATCTGTGCGTAGATGTGCCGCAGGCTCCGGTAGACACACAGCCGGGGCCGCTCTGGCGTTCCGCTCACGTGCTTGCGGACCCGGATATGCCGGTGCTGGCGCGCGATTCGCTTCTGCTTCGCCCTATCCATAGTTCCTCCTACTTCTTGCCCTTGCCGACCTTGCCCGCCTTGCCGGCCTTGCGCCTGACGTGCTCGCCCGAGTAGCGGACACCCTTCCCCTGGTAGGGCTCAGGGGGACGCTGGCGCCTGATCCGCGCCGCCATCTCGCCGACAAGCTCCTTATCGCGCCCCAGGACCGTGATTGCGTTGCCTGCCTTGGGCACTTCGAACTCGATCCCCTCGGGCGGCTTGAACTCCACCGGGTGTGAGTACCCCACATGCAGCATGAGGTTCCTGCCCTGCTTCTCCGCGCGGTACCCGGTGCCAACTATCTCCAGGGTCTTGGCGAACCCTTCGGAGACACCCTTCACCATGTTGGCCAAGAGCGTCCTCGTCAGGCCGTGCAGTGACCGGTGCATGCGCGAGTCAGTCGGCCGCCGGACATGCAGGATCCCTTCCTCCAGCGCGATCTCCATGTCTGGAGAGAACGAGCGGACCAGATCCCCCTTGGGGCCCTTCACCGTCACCGTGGCGCCGTCAATACTCACCTGCACCTTGGGCGGCACAGGGATTGGTTTCAGACCGATGCGAGACATACTACCCCCTTTACCAAACGTAGCAGAGGACTTCGCCGCCAACACCCAGGCGTCGAGCCTCTCGCCCCGTCATCACGCCCCTGGGGGTGCTCACGATAGCAATCCCCAGCCCACTCAGCACCCACGGCAGGTCCCGCTTGCTCTTGTACACCCGCCGGCCGGGCTTGCTCACGCGCAGCAGACCCGACACCACCGGGCGGCGCTTGTCATCGTACTTCAGCCAAACCTTCAAGTTTGGCTGAGGACGCTCGTCGGTCACCTCATATCCCTGGATGAACCCTTCTTCGAGCAGAACCTTTGCGATCGCCACCTTCATCTTCGAGCTGGGCATGAGCACATGGCTCTTGCGCAGCATTTGTCCGTTTCGGACCCTGGTCAGCAGATCAGCAATCGGATCAGTCGCAGGCATACCCCACCCCCACTTCCTGTCTTGTCACAATACTCAATGCGCAATGCACAGTGCACAATGCTTGACTCCCACTTGTGCCTTGTGCATAGCTCCTTGCGCATTCGTCCTTACCAGCTCGACTTGGTCACGCCGGGGATCATCCCCTGGCCGGCCAGCTCGCGGAAACAGATGCGGCACAGCTTGAACCGGCGCATATATCCCCGCGGGCGCCCGCACCGGCTGCACCGGTTCCGCACCCGGGTCGGATACTTGCGACGAGTCTCCCGCACGACGATACTAGTCTTTGCCACGTCTCCTCCTCAAATCAATGCACAGTGCGCAATTCACGATGCTCAATGCGCAAGTCCAACTTGTGCATTGCGCAATCGGCCTTGTGCATCGCCCGCGCTACCGCGCGCGAAACGGCATCCCCAGGTGCCGCAGCAGCGCATATCCTTCTTCGTCCGTCCGGGCCGTCGTCACGATCTGGATCTCCAGCCCCCGGATCTTGTCGATCTTGTCGTAGTTGATCTCGGGAAAGGACAGCTGCTCTCGCAGCCCCAGGCTATAGTTGCCGCGGCCGTCGAACGCATCGGGCGAGACTCCGCGAAAGTCCCTCTGGCGCGGGAGCGCAATTGAGATGAGGCGGTCAATGAAGTCCCACATCCGGTTGCCGCGCAACGTCACCTTCACGCCTACCTGGTTTCCCTCGCGGAGCTTGAAGCTCGCGATCGACCGGCGCGCCCGGGTAATCACTGGCTTCTGCCCGGTAATGATCATCATGTCGCCGACCGTTGCGTCCAGCGCCTTGGCGTTCTGAAGCGCCTCACCGACGCCCACGTTGACCACGATCTTCTCAAGGCGCGGCACCTGCATCACATTCTCGATCCCCAGCTCCTTCTGCAGGGCCGGCACGATCTGTTCCCGGTACATGTCCCTAAGTCTTGGCATCGTCAAACTCCGAATTCTCAATGCTCAACCCGCAGTGCCCGTGCGCGGCTGACAGTCCCCAGCTGCGCATTGTGCAGTGGCGCATGTGCATTCTATTCAATCGCCTCGTCGCACTTTTTGCAGACTCGCGTCTTGGCGCCGTCTTCCGAAACCCGGAAACCCACCCGCGTCGCCTTCTTGCACGACGGGCAGACGAGCATCACATTCGAAAGGTGAACGGGCGCTTCCATCTCGATTCGCCCCACCTGCGTCCGCACGTCCCCCGTCCGGCGCTGGTGCTTGATCGTCATGTTCACCCCGTGGATCACTACGCGGTCCTTGTCTCGGTCCCGGCCCACACGGCGGCGAAAGCGGTCGACCCTCCAGCCGCGGATCACGCGTTGGACGGTTCCTTCCACCTTTTTCCCCTCGCGTCTGGCAGCTGAGGCATCCGCCCCGCTGATCACCTGGACCGTATCACCCTTTTTTATCCGTTCCATCTCTCCCTCACCGGATCCCCACGCTTCCGCGCCACCGCGTCCCCGTGTTTCCGCGTCCCTCTACAGCACCTCGGGCGCCAGCGAGACGATCTTCATAAAGCCCTTCTCGCGCAGCTCGCGTGCCACCGGGCCAAAAATACGCGTCCCCTTCGGGTTCTTCTGCTGGTCCAGAATCACTGCTGCGTTGTCGTCAAAGCGGATGAACGAGCCATCCGGCCGGTGGATCTCCTTCTTTGTCCGGACGATGACCGCCTTCACGACATCGCCCTTCTTCACCGAGCCACCCGGCGCGGCCCCCTGCACTGCCGCCATGATGATATCTCCGACCGTTCCATACCGCCTGGTCGAGCCCCCCACGACCCGGATGCAGAGGACCTCTTTGCCACCCGTGTTGTCCGCCACCTTCAGCACAGTTTCCTGCTGAATCATCTTCTTCCTCCGGTCTCAATTCACAATGCCCAATCTCCCGATTGTGCACTGTGCATTGTGCTCTAGGCCTTTTCCAGGACCTCGGTGACCAGCCACCTCTTCTCATGGCTCAGGGGGCGTGCCTCGACGATCCGGACCAAGTCCCCGATCTGGCAGCGGCTCTCCTCGTCATGTGCCTTGAAGCGCGTCCGCACCGTCACAACCTTGCCGTACAGCTTATGGCGCGTCTGGCGCTCCACCACGACCACGACCGTCTTGGTCATGCGGTTGCTCACAACACGGCCCTCGAGGATTCTTTTGCGCTCTTTCATTTCTTAGCCTGCTCCTGCAACTGCTTCGCCCGGAGGATTGTGCTCATCCGCGCGATGTCCCGCTTGATCTGACGCAGCCGGGTGTGGTTCTGCATCTGCCCTGTTTGAAACTGGAAGCGCAGGTTGAACAGCTCGGCGTGTGTGTCCTCGAGCTTGGTCTTGATCTCGGCCGGTGTCAGGTCCCAAATCTCCCGCGCTTTCATTCTTCCTTGCCTCCCAGCTCTTCGTCGCGGCCGACGAAGCGCGTGCGGATGGGCAGTTTGTGAGCGGCAAGGCGCATCGCCTCCTGGGCCGACTCGAGGTCCACTCCTCCAACCTCGAAGATCATCCGACCCGGTTTGATGACTGCCACATAGTGGTCGACCATGCCTTTGCCGCCGCCCATGCGCGTCTCGGCCGCCTTTTGTGTGACCGGCTTGTCCGGAAAGACCCGGATCCAGATCTTGCCACCGCGCTTCAAATAGTGCACCATGGCGCGCCGGGCTGCCTCAAGCTGCCGGCTTGTCATCCAAATCGGCTCCATAGCCTGGAGGCCGTACTCTCCGAAGGCCAGAGAGTTGCCCCGCTGAGCCTTGCCCTTCATCCGCCCCCGGTGCATTTTTCGGTACTTGAACCGTTTCGGTATCAACATCGCAGACTCTCCCTCAAGCTCGCCCCCGGTTCTTCACCGTGCCACCCCTTCGCCCAGGCGCCATAAGCGGGGTTGGAGATGGAGGTGCTCCCGAGAAGGGCGCACACTACACAGCCAAGTTCTCTGTCGGCGCCTTCTCCGGTAGCACTTCGCCCCGGTAGATCCACACCTTGACACCCACGCGCCCGTAGGTGGTCAGCGCCTCTGCGCGCGCATATTCGATGTCTGCCCGCAGAGTGTGGCGGGGCACCTGCCCCTCACGAGCCGACTCGCGCCGGGCCATCTCCGCGCCCTGCAGGCGGCCCGAGCAGGTTACCATCATGCCCTCGGCCCCGAGGCGCATCCCTCGCTGGATCGCCTGCTTCATCGCGCGCTTGTACGAGATGCGCCGCTCGATTTGCTGCACGATGCCTTCCGCCACCAAATAGGCGTCCAGCTCGGGGCGCTCCACCTCCTGAACCTCAATGTGGACCTTTTTGCCCGTCATCTTCTCCAGGGACTCGCGCAGGGCGTTTACAGAGGCCCCCTTCTTCCCGATCACGATCCCCGGCTTAGCCGTCCAGATCTTGACAGAGAGGTGCTTCGCCCGCGGGAAGCGCTCGATTTCGATGTTCGAGATACCGGCATGCCCTAGTTCCTTGCGGATCCAGGAACGGAGCTTGAGATCTTCGGCCAGTAGGTCCGAATACTCCTCGCGCTCCGCATACCAGCGGGCCTTCCAGTCCTTGATGAATCCTAGTCTGAAGCCGTGCGGATGTACCTTTCGACCCATGCCGTCCCCCTAACTCTTCGCTTCGCCGCGGCCGGTCTGTTCACCGCGCCGTAGCCGGCTCAATCGTCCAGCCAGGCCCCGGCCGCTCTCACGGCCCTCGCCTCGCGCCGCGCGCACTGCGCCTGCTCGCTGTGGGCGCTCTCCCGAGCGAGCACCCGTCACCGGCGCAGCCTCCTCGGCCGCCCGCTCGCGCAGGATGACCGTGATGTGCGACGAGCGCTTCACGATCCGCTTGAAGCGGCCGCGTGCGCCAAACCGTCGCCATGGTCGCACGGGTCCTTCGTCGGCCATGATCGAAGCGATGTACAGATCCTCGACCGCCATACCGAAGTTGTTTTCCGCGTTGGCTACAGCCGACTTGAGCAGCTTGAGCACCGGATCGGCCGCGCGCTTGGGCATCAGCTTCAGCATGCTCAGGGCATCTTCGGCCGGCATCCCGCGAACACTGTCGACCACCAGGCGCACCTTGCGCGGTGTCTGCCAGACATACTTGATCTGAGCTCGGACCTGGAAATCCTCCATGCTCGTCCCCCTATTGCGTCCGCGTCTTGCGTTCTTTTCGCACGTGCCCGCGGAAAGTGCGAGTGGGGGCAAACTCACCGAGCTTGTGGCCCACCATATTCTCGCTGATATAGACTGGAACATGATGCCGGCCGTCGTGAACGGCAATCGTGTGTCCCACCATCTGCGGGAAGACCGTCGATGCCCGAGACCAGGTTTTGATCACGCGCTTTGGCACGCCCGGCCGGTTCATCTCCTCAATCCGCGCAAGCAGCTTTGGCTCAACGTACGGTCCCTTTTTCAAGCTTCTCGACATTTCTCACCTCGTTACTTGCGGCTCTTACCGCGCCGGCGAACAATGAACTGGTCCGTCGTCTTGTTCTTCCGTGTCCGCAGGCCCAATGCCGGCTTGCCCCAGGGCGTCTTCGGCCCCGGCATGCCGATGGGCGAGCGGCCCTCGCCGCCACCGTGCGGGTGCGACCGCGGGTCCATTGCGGAGCCACGCACCGACGGCCGGATGCCCATCCAGCGCTTGCGCCCCGCCTTGCCCAGGGAGATATTGCCGTGCTCGGTGTTTCCCACCTGGCCGATCGTCGCCATGCAGCGGACGCTGACCTTGCGCACCTCGCCGGAGGGCAGCCGCACCTGGGCATACTCCCCTTCCTTGGCCAGGAGCTGCGCCGACACGCCTGCCGCGCGCACCAATTGCCCGCCCTTGCCCTCGTGCAGCTCCACGTTGTGGATCGTCGTGCCCACCGGGATGCTCGAGATCGGCAGCGTGCTGCCCACGCGCACCTCGGCCTTGGGGCCAGAGAGGACAGTGTCTCCCACCATCAGGCCCTGCGGCGCGATGATGTAGCGCTTTTCGCCATCCGCATACGTCACAAGTGCAATGCGTGCCGACCGATTCGGGTCATACTCAATGGAAGTAACCTTGCCCGGCACGTCGAATTTGTCCCGCTTGAAATCTATGATCCGGTAGCGCCGCTTGTGGCCGCCGCCCTGGTGCCGGACCGTGATCTTGCCCTGTGCATTGCGTCCACCGCGGCCCTTCAACTCCACCACCAGCGACTTTTCGGGCTTGTCGCGGGTGATTTCCTCGAAGGTCGAGCCACTCATGTTGCGCCGGCCAGCAGACGTTGGTTTGTAGTACTTGATCGGCATCCTAGACCCCCTCGAAGAACTCCTGGATCCGCTCGCCGGGGGCCAGCGTCACAACCGCCCGCTTCCAGCCTGCCCGCGCCACGACCCACCTGCGGCCCATCCGACGCCGCTTTGGCTTCATCACCATCGTGTTGACCGAGGCCACCTTCACATCAAAGATCTTTTCGACTGCCTCTTTGACTTGGTGCTTGTTGGCCTCGGCGTCCACCTCAAACACATACTTGGTATCGTCCCGCTGCAAGTCGGTCTTCTCTGTGAGGACCGGGCGAATCAGAACCTGGTAGACGTTCATCACTCCACCCCTTCCGTCTGGCCCAACATCCCCTCAATCACAGACAGCGAGTCCAGCGGCATGACCAGTGCGTCGAACTTGAGCAGGTCACGCACGTTCAGGTACTGCGCCACCAGTGTTCTAACCTGCGGCAGGTTTCGCACTGACTGGAGGATGACCTCACTGTGGCCTGGGAGCAGGATCAGGGCAGAGGAGTGGATGCCCAGCGCCTTCAGCAGGGCCACCATGTCCTTCGTCTTGGGCTCGCCCATGTCCAGGCTTTCCAGCAGCACCACCTGTGACTCCGCCGCCTTGACTGTAAGGGCCGAGCGCAGTGCCTGCCGGCGCATCTTGCGCGGCATCTGCTGTCGGTAGCTGCGTGGCAGTGGTCCAAACACGATTCCGCCACCACGCCAATGCGGCGCGCGGATCGAGCCCTGCCGAGCGCGCCCAGTGCCCTTTTGCCGCCACGGCTTACGTCCGCCGCCCGACACCTCGCCGCGCGTCTTGGTCTTGGCCGTGCCAAGCCGCGCGTTTGCCAGCTGCCTCAACAGCGCCTGGTGCATCAGCGGCTCGCTTACCGGCACTGCAAAGATGTCGTCGCGCAGCTGCGCCTCGCCAACCTGTTCGCCTTGCTTGTTGTATACTGGCACCTGCATATGCCGCCTCACTTCCGGATCTTTTTCATCACGCGCGTCTTGCGCGCCTGCCGGATGACCACAAGGCCATTCTTGCCGCCCGGGATCGCGCCTCGCACAGCCAGGAGGTTGCGCTCCGGGTCGACCAGTACGACTTCCAGGCCCTGCACCGTCACTTGCACGTCGCCCATGTGCCCGGCCATCCGCTTGCCCTTCATAATGCGACCCGGCGTCTTGCACGCGCCGATGCCACCTGGCGACCTCTGCCGGTCCGACTGGCCGTGAGTGATCGAGCCACCCTTGAAGTTGTGCCTCTTCATCACGCCAGCGAACCCTTTGCCTTTGGAGGTGCCGGTCACGTCGACCAGCTCGCCTACCTCGAAGACACCGACGGTCACTTTCTCGCCTTCCTTGACTTGGGCGGCTTCGTCCTCCGAGACCCGGAGCTCTCGGAGAAAGCGCAGCGCGCCCAGCCCTGCCTTCTGCAGATGCTGGGCCTCGGGCTTGGTCAGGCGTGACGGCTTTGTCTCGGAAAAGGCCATCTGGACGGCGTTGTACCCATCCCGCTTCTCCGTCTTGATTTGTGCGACAAAGCAGGGGCCCGCTTCAATCACCGTGATTGGGATGACCTCCCCCTGCGCGTTGAAAATCTGGGTCATCCCGACCTTCTTGCCTAGTATTCCCTTCATCCTACCTCCCTGGGACTGTCAGGCTAGGCGCCCTGCACCATCCCTATTCACTTCACCGTGACCGGTCGCGTGACCGCGCCACTCTACCATCGAGCCGGCAGTATGCTGGCCTGTGAGGCTCCTAGCACTTGCCCGCCCGCCCCGTTGCGGCGGCCTCGCGACCGAGCCGCAACGCTCCTTACAGCTTGATCTCGATATCCACCCCTGCCGGCAACTGCAGCCGCATCAGCTGGTCCACCGTCTTGCTTCCAGGCTCGATCACGTCGATCAGCCGCTTGTGGGTCCGGATCTCAAACTGCTCGCGCGAGTCCTTGTCGACGAAGCTTGAGCGGTTCACGGTAAAGTGTTCAATGTGCGTCGGCAGCGGAACGGGACCCACGACCTGCGCCCCCGTTCGCTCGGCCGTATCGACGATCTGTCGGGCCGACTGGTCGAGAATTCGGTGATCGAACGCCTTCAAGCGGATCCTGATCTTTTGCTTCGCCATGCTGTGCTCCCTATTCCGCGATCCGGGTGATGACGCCGGCACCAACCGTACGACCACCCTCGCGTATCGCAAACCGCG
>DAOQVR010000016.1:30958-102615 GCA_035341665.1 Anaerolineae bacterium | reverse complement strand
CCAAGTGGCTCTCTTTTCGGTGATCAAATGGCTCTGTTTTCAGTTGACAAAAACAGCCTGGTGCATGTCTCGCAGATGGCTGAGCGCTATGTGCGCGATCCCCACTCATTCGTTGGCGTCGGGGATGTGGTGGACGTCACCGTGGTCACCGTAGACCTGGAGCGCGGGCGGATTGGGCTGAGCCTGAAGAAGACCCCCCAAGCCTAGGACCGGGGAGGGCCACGTTTTGCCGATCTGAAGTGCGCTAATCGAGCCCGTACCTTTCGGCGGCCAGGTTCAGGATCTCGTTGATGAGCTGTTGGTAGCTCCATCCATAGGCATTGGCTTCAACACACAGGTCGGAGTAGCCCGGGTTCAGTCCAGGTAGAGGGTTCACCTCGAGGATGTAGGGTTTGCCCCCCTGGCTTTCCTCGAGCCGGAAGTCCACGCGGGCTACGTCGAGGCAGCCCGTCACGCGAAACACGGCGGCCGCCAGCCACTGCAGCTCCTCCACAACTCTCCCCGGAAGTGGCGCCGGGCAGTGATAGCGAAAGTCGCGTGCCATCTCAACCTTGATACGGCTGGTGTAGATGCCCGCTTCCTCCGGGGGATACGCCGACATGTCCACTTCCAGCGGCGGTAGAAAGTGCAGCCCCTTGAGAATGCGCGCAGCTTCCTCGTCCTCTGGGACTCTCCGCGCCACTGGCACGCGAAGGTTTCCGATGATTCCCACGGTGATCTCGCGTCCTTCAATGTACTGCTCAGCCAGGATGGGTTGGCTATACCTCTGGATCTGCCGCTGAAGTTGCGCCCGGAGTTGCGTCTCGTCGCGAACGACCGACTCCGCACTGACACCCATCCCTGTTCCTTCGCGGCTCGGCTTGACAAAGAGAGGAAAGGTCAGATCGGGATCGACTGGCTCGTTGACCCGTTCGAACACCTGGAAGGCAGGCGTGGGTAGGCCATGGTAAGCCATGATCCGCTTGGTCATCGGCTTGTCCAGCGCCAGCGCTAAGGTCAGGACCTGCGAACCCGTGTACGGGATGCGTGACATCTCCAGGAGTGCAGGGACGTGAGCCTCACGCCCGTCGCCAAAGTGCCCTTCGCAGATGTTGAAGCACATGTCCGGCCTGAGCTTGGGCAACTCCACGAGCAGGCTTGAGTCACCTTCGAGGAAGGTTGCTTCATGGCCCCCTGCGCGAAGCGCGTCCAGAATGGACTCGACAGTCTCCTCTGAGTCCAGGTCGTCCCACCGGTCAGGCGACATGCCAGCCCAGCTCGGTGCATTCTTCTTTAGGTTCGCCAGCAGTGCAACGCGCATCTCACTGATTCTCCACTAGCGCAGATGGCCGTTAGCCCCGGCAGGTGCCAGGGCACCAATCTCGGGCGAGGCAGAGTGGGGGCGCAAGGGTGCGTCCACCACCTCAAGAGGCTCGATGGTTGACCGCCGTCCTGAGAGCAGGGCGGCGACGCTCTCGCTCTCCTGCGGGTCGGCGAGTATGTGGCTCTGGCATGAAGTGCAGTTGCTCGAATCGTGGCGGAGGTATGCGTCGGGCTGGGTATAGGCCGTGATGAAGCCCAGGTAGTTGCGGACGACAACCCGATCGGGTGATTGGCTTAGCACGTAGTTGGGCATCACTGGGATCTTTCCGCCGCCATGAGGCGCGTCAATCACATAGGTCGGCACTGCAAAGCCTGATGTGTGCCCTCGCAGTGATTCGACAATGTCCACTCCGACGGAGACCGGTGTCCTAAAATGCCCGGCGCCGTGCACCATGTCACACTGGTAGATGTAGTACGGTCTCACTCGGCTCTTGACCAGCGCATGTACGAGGTCCCTCATAACATTCGGGCAATCGTTGATCCCTGCCAGGAGAACCGATTGATTGCCCAGCGGGATACCAGCATCGGCCAGCCGAGCCAGCGCTTGCCGCACGTCGGGCGTGATCTCTCTCGGATGGTTTACGTGCACATTCATCCAGAGAGGGTGGTACTTTCTCAGAATGCTGGTAAGGTCAGGTGTGATCCTCATCGGAAGGAAGATGGGCACTCGGCTTCCGATTCGAACGACTTCGACGTGCTCGATTGATCTGAGCCGTCGCAGGAGGTCCTCAAGGACATTCTGTGGCAAGGTGAGAGGATCGCCCCCGGAGAGAAGCACGTCCCTGATCATGGGGGTTCGAGAGATGTACTCGATTTGGGCATCGTATGCCTTCCGACCCAACTGAGCGGCGGGGTCGCCGACGAGGCGGCTTCGGGTGCAGTAGCGGCAATAGCTCGCACACTGGGTGGTCACCAGCATCAGCACGCGGTCAGGGTAGCGGTGGACAAGTCCGGGTACGGGAGAGTGCCTGTCTTCTGCCAATGAATCCGCCATTTCGTAGCGGTAGGGCACCAGCTCTTGGGATGTCGGTATCACTTGCCTGCGGATCGGACAGGCTGCATCGTCTGGATCCATCAAGCTGGCGAAGTAAGGGGTGACATCGACTCGGAATCTTCCGCGGGCAGAGAGACCTTCGATCTCTTCCTTAGTGAGGTGGATTACGTTGCCCAGGTCCTCGACGCTGTTCAGCCGGTGGGCAAGCTGCCAGCGCCAGTCGCGCCACGACGCTAGGGGAACGGCCTCCCAAGGATGGGGCGGCTGGAGGGGGCTACACCCGGGTGGTTCTTCAAGCTCTTGTGCTTCCTTTTCGGTATCCATTTTCCTTTTGCATGCCTTCTGCTACATGAATAGAACCCTGTGCCTGGCAGCGCCAGCGCAGGGCTCTCTAGTATGGTCGTGCGAGACTGCTACGCGGACTCAGCCGCTGTTCGGACGACTAGAGCTCGTCTTCGTCCTCGTCCTCGTCGTCCTCCCACTCGTCTTCTTCGTCCTCCCAGTCCTCGTCATCTTCCCAGCTGTCTTCCTCGTCGTCCCAGCCTTCCTCCTCCTCTTCCTCTCCTTCAGATGCGGGCTCGTCGTAGGCCCAGTCAAGCTCGAGCGGGCTTAGGTGGATCACCTCCAACTCAGCGTCGCAATTCGGACAGATGAGGCGCTGTCCCACTTTCAGGATGGGACCAGTGCGAAACTCGCCTTCGCATTCTGGACAAGTAGCTACCTTCATGATCGGATCACCTCTCGTGCTGTGACATATACGCGGGCCGGCGCTCAGGGTTTCGGCCGCGTCACCGGGGCTTCACTATGGCGTATTCGTGTTCAAAAGACGTGCAAAAAACCTGCCAAAACGGTCACATCCAGAGCCCGCGGATAGTGCTTCTGCTATGCCACAAAGGGCTGCGGGCTCCTGGTGTCGGTGCCAGCGTCTGCAGTGCGTTGTCGCCAATCGGCCTTGGTGAGCGCCATGTCGAGGAACTGCACCTCGAGAGCCGTGCCCTGTCGCCTGAAGCAGCCGCGGAAGTGCCGGTATTGGGCTTCGAGCGCGAGAGCGCGATAGCTGGGGTGGCAGGCTATCTCCCAGTGTCGACTGGTCTCCCGGAAGCCCAAGCTCAGATAGCAGCGGATAGCTCGCAGGTTGGTGGTTGCGACATCGAGGTCCAGCCGAGCAAAGCCCATCCGCTCAAAGTAGTGGTCGAGAAAGAGGCGCAAGGCCTCTGTCCCCAGTCCCTGGCTAAGGTGGTCTGCCCCCAGCGTGATGCCAAGCCGAGCCGACTGGGGGCAGACCATCTCTCGCAAGGTCAAGCTTCCGATGACCTGACCAGAGCAGCTCTCGACAGTACAGAGCAGTCGCGCCGGATCACGAGCACGGTCCGAAAACCAAGCATAGTGCTCTGTCTGGCTTCTCTTCGGAAAGTCGAAAGGTTGGTAGACCGGATCGGCCGACGGGCGCCAGCGCATCATCGCGTCAATGTCGTCTCGGCGCATCTCGCGAATGATCACTCGCCTACCACAGAGCCTCATCCGCGCATCCCCGGCATCTTCACGGCAGTCGCAGCACCTCTGCGATCCTGTCCAGCGCCCAATCGAGTTCCTGTCGGGTGATCACCAGCGGCGGAGCGAGCCGTATGACATTCCAGTGAGTCTCCTTGGCGAGCAGACCCCGGTCCATCAGTGCCTCGCAGAACCGCCGCGCGCCGCCGGCTTCGGGCCTTAGCACAATGCCTGCCCACAGACCCTTGCCGCGGACCTGTGCCACGTGTGGGCTTGCGATGTGACGGAGTCGCTCAATCATGTATTCACCCAGCTCGGCAGCTTTCTCGACAAGCCCCTCGTCAACGAGGACTCTCAGCGCCTCTCGTGCAACGGCGCAGGCCAGGGGGTTCCCCCCAAATGTCGAGCCATGGTCGCCGGGTTCAAACACGCCAAGTATCTCCCTGGACGCCAGCATTGCTGAGACCGGATACATGCCGCCTGACAGCGCCTTTCCAATGACCACGACGTCCGCGCGGACGTCGTCGTGCTGAGTGGCGAGCAACTTGCCGGTGCGCCCGAGCCCACTCTGAATCTCGTCCGCAATCAGCAGCAGATTGTGCCTGTCGCAGATCTCGCGCACTTGTCGCAGGTAGCCTACAGGCGGCGACACCACGCCTCCCTCGCCCTGAACCGGCTCGACCAGGAACGCCACCGTGTGAGGGCGGACAGCTCTTTCCAGGGCCGCGGCGTCGCCGTATGGGACTAACTCGAACCCAGGAGTGAATGGGCCAAAGCCATCGCGATACTGCTCCTCGGGTGAGAAGCTTACGATGGATATGGTCCTTCCGTGAAAGTTCCCGTCGCACGCAATGATATGGGCGCGGTCCTCATGAACGTGCTTGAACTGGTAGCCCCACTTGCGGGCTGCCTTGAGTGCGCTCTCGACTGCCTCAGCCCCAGAATTCATGGGGAGCATCATCTCGTAGCCCATGAGCTCACAGAGCTCGCGGGCCAGGAGAGGCAACTGGTCGTTCCTGAAGGCGCGGCTCGTCAGCGCAAGACGTGCGGCCTGTTCCACCATGGCCTTTACGATGCGTGGGTGGCAGTGCCCCTGATTGACCGCCGAATAGGCAGCGAGGAAATCCATATATCGCTTGCCTTGAACATCTTCTACCCAGACACCGTTTCCACGCGTCAGCACAACGTCAAGAGGCTTGTAGTTGTGCGCATTGTAGCGATCCTCGATGGCGATGTATTCCTGTGTGTCCACTGTGCTCTCACCTCCCTCACGTAGCGCTCAGGGTCCGCCGGTCCCCGAGCATCTCGCCACTATTGGATAATCTCGACTCTCTCCCTCAAGCCAATGCCCTGGGTTTCGAGCTCAGCCAGAATCGGGTCATAGATCTCGGGGATGACGGGGGTGTGAACACCAGTCACCCGGATGCCGCCTTGTAGGATGAGCCGCACGGCAATGGCGGCCGGCAGGCCCACGGTTCGGGACATAGACGTATCGCCGAAGGGGATACCGTAGTCAATCATGGTCGACGTGATGGCTTCTTTGTGATCTGAGTACTCGGCGACAAACTCGTGCTGCATCACCAGCAGGTCTCGCTGGCCTGGCGCATAGGACATCTTCTTCAGCATGCGGGCCGTGAGGGCATCGATTGGCGTGTGCTGACCTGGTGGCAGGGGATCGTCAGAGAAGAGCCCAAGCCACTCGAGATCCGCGATGGGCTTGGCGTCTCTTGGCAAGCCCCAGCGGGCCGCAGTCCGCTTCTCCAGCCCTTCGCCGGCCTCGAAACCGAGCAGTTGGGCCGTCAGCTGGCGGTAGCTAGCCGGTTGGCCTACGAAAGGAGTCTCCTCCAAGTAGCCCATGGTTGCAATCCTCTTCAGCGTTGCACACCATCCGAGATTGCGGAGTGTCCCACGAAACATCCATCCACTGGGTTGGATTCCATATTGCTCCATGAAAGGCAGGCTGTCTCGGTTCGGGTAGCACTCAAACTCGCCGAGGCCCTGGATCTGCACGGTCCAATAGTGATCAAACAACTCTTCGCCTGGAACCTCCACAATCTGGCCGTCCTTGAGGAATCGCGCCGGGTTCCTCCCAGCCAGGAGCACACCCTTGGGGCTCCAGGAGAACTTGTAGCCGAGCGGATTGTCGTTGGCCTCTGGAGCTGGGAGTCCACCGCACCACGAGTCGAAGCTCGTGATGCGCCCGCCGCGTCGCTCGACATTGTGGATCACCTTCATTGCCGACATGTGGTCAATACCGGGATCGACCCCAACCTCGTTGAGCAGGACAACGCCAGCTTCTCTTGCCGCGCCGTCAAGAGCACGCATTGCATCTTTGACATAAGAGGTGGTCACCATGTGCTTGCGGTGCTTGACGCACAGGCGCGCGACAACGGGATGATGGACATAGGGCAGCAGGCTCACTGCGAGATCGCACTCCTCTATGAGAGCGTCGAGTGCACCCTGGTCATCAACGTCTAGGGCAAGTGCGCGGCCCTGCGCGTGACCCTGGATGAGGGCCTCTGCCTTGCTCACAGTTCGAGAGGCGACAGTCACCTCAAAGCCGGGAACGTTGAGTAGGTAGCGAACGTGCGGACGGCTCACCAGTCCTGCGCCTAGAATGAGTACTCTCTTCATAGTCTTCATCTCCTGATGGTGGAACGTGCGGCCATGGGATAGCCTTGCTCACTTGCCGAGATGCTGCCGGATGTGCTCGTAGTCTGGAGTCAGCTGCCCTCTGTACACAATCGTCGCCCTCCGGATTTCGGGCGGTAGGCTACACTCCGAGAAGGGCACGGAGAAATCGCACGCCGCAATTGCCGGAATGAAAGGCCGCAAGACGCGCGAGAAGTACGTGGACGCCTCCCGGGGAAGCTCCGCGGGAAGAATATCCACTGCCATGATGACAACTCCCGGGCCCTCATACCCATCGGCTATCCCCGCACTGGCTGGGTCGTACACGAAGACGGGGTCGCCGGGAGATGTTGACTTTACCGTGCACTCGATCGCGCCTTCAATGTCGCAGCTGATGTCGCCGATGACAAGCAAGCGCGGCTTGCTGTGCCCTCTGAACAGATTCGATAGGTCGGCATTGGTGACGAGCCGCGGGTAGTCCCCGGTCCAGAAGATCGCATTGGCCAGAACGGTCAGGTGGGGAAGGTACTTTCCGAATACTCCCCGGTACCTCTCCGGTCGCGCGTAATAGTCCTGCAGGTCGAAGGGAGCCCCCGGTGTCAGAGGCTCCACCATGTGCCACTCCTTAAACACCGCCATGTAGATGTGATTCCGCGATGAAGCCCTGTCCGCCGCAACCGAAGCTATTTGCTCAGGCTCGATCTGCTCGGTAGGCAGCAGGTTTAGGATCTCCTGGACCCCGCGAGAGACATTTCCATAGCCGGCGACGCCAACGATGAGCGGAGTCACCTGTTCAGGAAGGCCATCCTCTTCAATGCGCCGCCCGACCTCAGCGAGCATCGCCTTTGCCTCGGCCAGGTCGTGATAGTCATGCGTCAACTGGAGTAGTGAGAAGGGGTTGGAGATCCCCTCCCAGGCAAGGCGCCGCCCAAGAGCCCATAGTGTGTCGATTGCCCCCGCAACGCCGGCGTGCCAGCCGAAGAAGATGAGGCGGCGATTCTGCTCGTCAACGACGCGCTCGTAATCGATCAAAGTGCACCCCAGATCCATGATCCTCTGGAGCATTGGCATGTTGTACTTCTGGCCCTTGATGACGTGCGCAAAGAACACGTAGGTTCCGCCTTGCCGGAATGACTCCTCGGGCATCTCCTTGATTCCGAGGACGACTCTGCACGAGGATAGGTCTTCGTGCACGATAGCGCCCGCCGATTCGAACTCCTGAGAGGTGAAGACGCGTGTGGCAGAAGGCTGCACAATCACCTGGACTCCGTGCTCCAGCCAGAGGAGCTCGGCGTCGTCTGGGGTCACCGGCACGCGGCGTTCCCAAACGGACTTGTCTTCGCGACGAACGCCCACATGTATCGTCATCTGATGCACTCCTATCTTTTGTAGGGCCGCCCGGGGGGCACCAGCATGCCCGGCACAAGAGGAAGCCGGTGCCCCAAGCACCGGCCGCTGCCCGCAAGTGGTGTCGCAACTGGATTCGCTGCCGCCCGGCCGCTCTGCCGATGCCGCGGAGTATACGACGACCAATTGATTCTTGTCAAGAAGATGCCATAGGCTGACCGGGCGATCCGAGTCCTCCACCCAGCGGTTGGCAATGAGCAAAGCTTGGTGTACAATGACTTGACACTGATTTGACAGGGCGTGGGTTGCTTGATAGACTTCCCGTTGGATACCCTGGTGGGGTATACTGGATGCGATGGGGGGCTGATGGACACTACCGATCTTATCCCGGATTTTATAGGCCGCCAGCGTTGGGCAATCGTAGGCGTCAGCCAAGATCCGGCCAAGTACGGTGCACGCATCTACCGGGCGCTGCGAGATGCAGGCTACATCATCTTTGCCGTGAACCCCAAAGGAGGAGAGCTGGACGGGATGCCGGTGTATCGCTCCTTGGCGGACCTGCCTGAGCTGCCCGAGGTGGTAGACTTGGTGGTGCCGCCTTCCGTTACCGAGGAGGTGATTCGCGTGGCGCACAAGCTCGGCCTCCGGCGGATTTGGATGCAGCCCGGCTCAGAGTCGGACCTGGCCATCGCCTACTGCCGCGAAAACGGCATGCAGGTGGTCTTTGGCGCCTGTGCCATGGTGCACCGCGGGCACTGGGACTAGTTCGAAAAGGAGAGACGCAATGTCAAGCCCGGAACCCATCTTGGTCATGGTCTTTGGAAACGAGCTCGCGGAGTCTTGTCAGGCGCACGGCTGAGGGCCGACTCGGTCTTCGGAGGAGACCACACATGCAACCAGGCGCCACGTTGAGATGCTACACGGGTCGCGTGTGCGCGTGGAATACGTCGACCTTAGCGGGCCTGCAGGCAAGGCGGAGTATGCGGACGTCCTCGAGCGGATCGATGAGCAGGGTTTGCCATATCCGCTCGTGGCGGTAGGAGGCAGGCTCAGATTGGCTGGAAGTGCGCACCATTCCCACGTGATGCCCCTGATCGAGGAGGCACTTGCCTCGCAGCCCGTTCGAGAGTAGCTTACAGAAGGAGAGTTGACTGTGGCCTTGATATCGGAGAAGGATGCGGAGATTCTACGCAAGGAGCTCGCCAGCCGGATGGTGGAGCCGGTCAAGCTTGTGATGTTCACTCAGCAGGTGGAGTGTCAGTTCTGCGCCGAGACTCGCCAGATCGTCGACGAAGTCGCCAGCCTGTCTGACAGGATCACCGCAGAGGTGCTCGATTTCGTCGAGGATAAGGCTGCGGCAGAGCGCTACGGTGTCGACAAGATCCCTGCGATTGCTCTAGTGCGCGAAGAGGATACCGGCGAGCGGGACTATGGGATCCGCTTCTATGGTATCCCGTCTGGCTACGAGTTCACCACCCTGATCGAGGACATCCTAAACGTCTCTGTTGGGGCGACCGAACTGAAGGCGAAGACAAAACAGGTGCTCGCCGATCTCGCGCAGCCTGTACACATCCAGGTGTTCGTCACCCCTACCTGACCTTACTGCACCCAGGCAGTTCGCCTGGCTCACCAGTTCGCAATTGAGAGCGACCAGGTACGGGCCGACATGGTTGAGGCTGTGGAGTTCCCGCACCTGGCTGGCCACTACCATGTCCATGGTGTGCCGCGGTCGGTCTTCAACGAGAGTGTGCATGTAGAGGGCGCCGTCCCCGAGCCGATGATGCTAGCCAAGCTCCTCGAGGCGGCGGGCAAGTAGGTGTTGGTGTTCCACTCGGCGTGAGGATGCCTATGCCCAAGGAGTCGAGCAGTCTCTGGAACGACATGGCTCCGAGGATCGACGTCGGGCGATGCCAGCGCTGTGTTGACTGCCCGGCGGTGGCTGCATGCCTTGCCAGAGCACTCCTGCGAGACGGCTCAGCCGGCATACCTTATGCTGATGGAGACCTCTGCTTTGCGTGCTACTCATGCGTGGGCGCTTGCCCGTTCAGCGCGATTGCCGCGCCAAGGATGCATTAATCAATGAGAGTTGTTGTCTACACGACGCCGACCTGACCTTACTGCAACCAGGCGAAAGAGTTCCTTTCGCGAGAGGGTGTTCAGTTTGTGGAAAAGGACGTGACATCAGATCGTCAGGCTGCCGGGGAGATGGTCCGCGTCTCGCGACAGCAGGGTGTTCCGGTGATCACCGTAGATGGGGAGGTCGTGGTTGGTCTTGACCTGCCTCGCCTGCGTGCCCTGGTCTCTCAGACGCGGCCCAGGCTGGGAGCCTCCGTAGCCGATGCTGCCACGCAGTCGAGAAGGCTCCCGGGGTTACCCGCTTCGGGGGCTTATGTTGGACACGTACGCCCGGGTTCTGCGGCAGAGAAGGCAGGTCTCAGAAAGGGTGATGTGATCATCTCGGTTGCTGGGCAGCAGGTGCGGGACGCTGTCGATCTCAACCGGCGGCTGCGCGTTCTTCCCAACGGAGCCACGCTGGTCCGGTTTGTCAGGGAGGGCCAGGAGCAAGAAACGCGAGTCTCGCTCTAGCCAACCAGTTGTGCGACAGCCCATCTGCCTGTGCATCACAGCCCTCGCTCCGTGGCGAGGGCTTATGTTTGGGTTGGCTGGCTCGGCGTGCTACAATTCCGGCAATCAGTCTAGGGGAGCAATGGTATGGATGACGAATGCGTGTTCTGCGCGATTGTCGCCGGGAGGGCGCCGGCAAGCCTGGTCTGGCGGGATGATCGCGCTGTCGCCTTCATGGACATCCGGCCGGTGAATCCCGGTCATCTCTTGGTTGTGCCAAGACTGCATGCGGCGAGTCTGGCCGAACTGTCCCCGGTCGTTGGAGCGCACCTGTTCCAGATTGCGATGCGGCTGGCGCCGGCTGTGCGAAGGTCCGGTGTGGCCTGCGAGGGGATCGCCCTCTTCCTGGCCGATGGTCGGGCAGCTGGGCAAGAGGTGATGCACGTGCACCTGCATGTCTTGCCGCGCTTCCGCGGAGACGGCTTCCGCATCAGTCCCTTGGGTTCTCCATCGCCCGACCGGGCCGCACTGGACCGTATTGCTGCCGGCATCCTTGGGGCGCTGGATGGTTAGCCGCCCATGACATGCCAAGGGTTGGCGATCCGTCGGCTGGTGCTTGCGTCTGGCTCTCCTCGGCGCAGGCAGCTCCTATCACTCCTGGGGCTGCCATTCGTGATCCAAGCGGCGGATGTGAGCGAGGAGCAGCACGACGATGAGCTTCCGGAGCAGATGGTGCTGCGGGTCGCGCGTGCGAAGGCACAGGCAGTTGACAGTGCCCGTGCCGACGAGCTGGTGATTGCCGCAGATACCACGGTGGCCCTCGATGGCAAGTCACTAGGAAAGCCCAAGGATGCGGCGGATGCCGTGCGGATGCTGCGAGTGCTGCGCGGCAGGCCACATGTGGTCTATACGGGGGTGGTGATCTGGCACGCAGCCGCACGGCGTCTGGTTTGCGAGCTTGGCAAGAGCAGCATTTTGATGCGTGACTACGCCGACAGCGAAGTGGACCGCTACGTGCAGAGTGGTGATCCGCTCGACAAGGCAGGAGCCTATGCGATTCAGCATCCCATTTTCGACCCAGTGGCCACCGTACAGGGATGCTGGCTAAATGTGATGGGAATGCCCATCTGCCACACAGTTCGGGCGCTCACTACTGCTGGCCTGCCTGCCCCGGCGGCCCATGTGCCCGCCTCCTGCTGTGCGTTCACTCAGCGCGCGTGCTCGGCATGGCCCGAGATCCTGGCAGGCCTGTACCCTCGGGATCATAGCGGCAGTGGGTAGCCGATGGCACTAAGTACGGTTCAGATTCCGGGCGGGCAGACGGTCTGTCTGCGTTCCGCGGTCCCGGAGGATGCCGCAGAACTCATCCGTGCGATTGACAGCGTCGCACGGGAGGGTGCGTACTTTCTCCGATCACGCTTCGAAATCGACGAGAAGGCAGAGCGCACCCTTCTCTCGGCGGCACAGGAGCGCGGAGACCTTGTACTCGTTGGCAAGGCCCGCGGCAGGGTAGTGACCTGGCTGACGGCGCTGCGGGGGACGTCTGAGTTCCAACGTCATGCCGCCGAGCTAGGCACTGGCGTGGTCCGCGAGTGGCGCGGGCGCGGCGTGGGCTCAGCACTGATAGAGCACGCACTCGAGTGGGCGGCAGCGCAAGGGGTAGAGAAGGTCAGGCTTGGGGTGCGCGCGGAGAACGACCGCGCACGCCATCTGTACATAAGGTTCGGATTTGTCGAGGAGGGGTACCGGCTGAGAGACGTGAAGGACTCGACAGGTACCTACTACGACGTAATAGAGATGGCGTGGTTCGCGGCTGGCGAATCCGAAGACCACAGGTTCTCCGTTGCCTGAGCTTCCCGAGGTCGAAAACATCGTGCGCGGGCTTCGGCCCCTTCTGATTGGCCGGACGATTGCGCGTGCCCGAGTGCTGTGGGAGAGGACGGTTGCTCGACCATCCCTTTCAGTGTTTGGGGCCGAGGTGCAGGGGCGGCGCGTGCTCTCTGTCGGCCGACGGGGCAAGTACGCGCTGATCGAGCTGGCTGGCGGGTGGCTGCTCTTTCACCTGAAGATGAGTGGCAGGCTCCGCTGGGGCGCTTCGGGTGAGCCGGATGGCCCCTACACCAGGTTGGTCCTCGATCTCAGCGACGGGTACCAGCTTCGGTTCGACGATCCGCGCAAGTTTGGACGCGCCTATCTCGTCGGTGATCACAACGAGGTAACCAGGCACCTGGGACCAGAGCCGCTGGATGAGCACCTTTCTCTGGATGATTTCCGCGCCCTCCTGGCGAGGCGCCATGGGCGGCTCAAGCCGGTATTGGTTGATCAGCGCTTCCTGGCTGGAGTCGGCAACATCTACGCGGACGAGATCCTGTTCTGCGCTCGCCTTCACCCGCTGCGCCTGGCCAGTACCCTTGCCGACCATGAGGGCGTGAAGCTCTACTTCTCGCTCCGCCATGTGCTGGAACAGGCAATTGTGGGCCACGGCACGACTCTGGATGACGGCGGCTATGTGGACAGCAAGGGTGACAGGGGTCAATATCAAGACCAGATTGCCGTCTATCGCCGGACCGGGCAGCCCTGTCGATGCTGTGGGAACCCCATTCAAAGGATCGTCATTGGGCAGCGCTCTGCCCACTTCTGCCCGGGCTGCCAGCCCAGTCCAGACGGTTTCTAGTCGAACGGCACCGGCTCCAACCGAAAGCGGTCAGGGCGCTCAGTTGCGTGTAGGAAGCCGGCGGCCACGTTCACATGGTGCTCAAAGATGAGCAGGGCATGCCTCTCGATTGCCCACTGGGCTGTTCTGCGCTTGGTCTCGATGCTGGTCATCGGCTCTGCATCGTAAGCAGGAACCCACGCCGTTCGCTCAATGTGGATGGGCCACGAGGCGACGTCCCCAAGAAAGACCGCCGTCTCCCCACAGCTTTCGACCACAACGCATTGGTGCGACCGTGTGTGTCCGCGTGTCACAAGGACGGACACCTCATCCGTCAGTCTGGTATCACCCGAAAGAACGCGCAGCTGCCCTGCCCTCTGAAGCGGCAGCCAGTTCTCCTCCGCGTAGGTCGCCCTCGTGCGCTCGTTGGGAGAGGAGGCATCGGCCAGCTCCAGCCTCTGGACGCAGTAGGTGGCGTTGGGAAAGGTAGGCCGTACAACCCCGTCGCCAGCGGCTGAGGTGTTGCCCCCACAGTGGTCGTAGTGCAGGTGGGTGTTGATAACCAGGTCTATCTGGCTCGGTTCGATGCCCTGGGCAGTCAAGCTGCCGATGAGGCGCCTCTCGCCTGCCAGGCTGATGTAGTTGCGCTCCTTGGGAGCCAGTTTGTCCCCGTAGCCGGTGTCCACCAGGATCAGCCGCGATGGAGTCTCAATCAAGAGTGACCGCAGCTCAAACGGGAGGCGGTTCTGTTCGTCAGGGGGCCACACTTCCTGCCAGAGCATCTTGGGCACGAGGCCAAACAACCCGCCACCGTCCTTCCAATAGACTCCGTCAGAGGCAAGTCTCAGGGAGACTCTCCCAAGGCGCACGGTGCTCTCCCCGAGCAGGCTATTGCCTGGCGAACGCAACTCCCCGGTCGAGAGCGCGCTTGTTGGGTGCAATGATACCGCGGCGGTTCGCGGGTAGGTGTGAGTCCAGAGTGCGCTTGATGCCTTCGATCGGGACTACTTCGCGTCTGCCCAGCATGGCTCCCAAGAGCACGACGTTGGCCATGCGCACGTTTCCTAGCTCGCCCGCTAGGTCGTTGGCCGGCACATGCAGTGCTTCGACATCCGGGCGGCTGCACGTTTCGCGCACAAGCGTCGAGTTCACGACCAGGAGGCCGCCGGGCTTCACCAAATGGGCGTACTTGTCCATCGAGTCAGGATTCATGACGATGCAGATAGTGGGCTGGCGGATGATGGGCGAGCCGATCTCGTCGTCGGAGATGATGACCGTGCAGTGAGCTGTGCCTCCCCGCATCTCTGGTCCGTACGATGGAATCCAGGTCACGTGCCATCCTTCATCCATGGCTGTGTAGGTCAGAAGCTGTCCGGCAAAGAGGGTGCCTTGCCCGCCGAAACCGGACACGATGATCTCTTCGTGCATTGCGTGCTCCTTCTGCAGCGGGGCTACGTGGCGTGCCCAGTGGCCCTACTCACCTCAGACTCTTGACTTCCTCTCTGGTCTTGTAGTCTCCCAGTGGATAGTAGCCAATCATCTGTTGCTCTACGAACGAGATAGACTCCCGTGGGGTCATGCCCCAGTTGGTGGGGCAATTGGAGACGACCTCCACGAGTGAGAAGCCAAGGCCAGCCATCTGTACCTGGAAAGCGGTCTTCAGCGCAGCGCGCAGCCGGCGCACCTCCAGCGGTTTGAAGGCGGTCCGTCGAACGACGTAGGCAGCGCCATCAAGCTGAGCAATCAGCTCGCACACACGCACCGGAAAGCCCTGTGTCTTGACGTCGCGGCCGTACGGCGACGAGGTGGTGACCATGCCCGGCAGCGTAGTCGGAGCCATCTGGCCTCCAGTCATGCCGTACACGGCGTTGTTGATAAACACGGTAGTGATGTTTTCGCCCCTGGCCGCCGCATGTATGAGCTCGTTGGTACCGATGGATGCAAGGTCCCCGTCGCCCTGGTAAGTGAAGACGATCAAGTCTGGATTGGTGCGCTTGATGCCCGTCGCCATCGCGGGGGCCCTTCCATGGGCCGCTTCGGCAAAGTCGCACTCGAAGTAGTTGTAGGCCAAGACAGAGCAGCCCACGGGCGCGATGCCAACGGTCCGCTCCCGGATCCCAAGCTCGTCCATCACCTCTGCAATCAGCCGGTGAGTGATGCCGTGAATGCAGCCTGGGCAGTAGTGCGTCACTACGGGCGACAGAGATGCCGGTCGGTCAAAGACGAGGTCTGCTTCTTCTGTCATGGGAGTCTCCTCCTATACCAGTCTCTTGATCTCTGCGAGGATGTCTTCAGGCAGCGGCACCAAACCACCCAGCTTTCCGTAGAACGAAACCGGGGCGCGCCCGCAGACAGCCAGCTGCACATCTTCTTTCATCTGGCCGGCGCTCATCTCCACCACCAGGACATCGCGCGCCAAACCGACCTGCGCAGCCAATCGATCGTATGGGAACGGGAACATGGAGATTGGGCGGAACAGTCCGACCGGAATCCCCTCCGCGCGAGCTTGCTTGACGGCTGTCTGCGCTATGCGGCCCGCGGTTCCGTACGCCACAACTACGATCTCAGCGCCCTCCAACATGTACTCTGCGTAGCGCACCTCGGTGACCCGTATCTGCGCGACAATATCGAGTAGCCTCAGGACCTTCTGTTCCATAGTCTCCGGGCTGAGGAAGAGCGATGTGATGATGTTCTTTGGCCGCCCCTTTGCCCCGGTCAGGGCCCACGGCCTTTTCGGGCGAACTGGCTCCTTGATCTCCGGGAACTCGACGGGCTCCATAATCTGACCAATCATGCCATCGGCAATGATGGCTACCGGCTGGCAGTACTTGTCGGCCAGATCAAATGCTTCCACCACGAGGTCAACCGTCTCCTGCACAGTGGAGGGCGCGAGCACAATGGTGTTGTAGTCGCCGTGGCCGCCGCCCTTGGTCATCTGGAAATAGTCGCCCTGTGACGGTTGGATGTTACCAAGCCCAGGCCCACCCCGCATCACGTTGACCAGCACGCAGGGCACAAAAGACATGGCGATGTACGAGATACCTTCTTGCATGAGGCTGTAGCCAGGGCTAGAAGTTGTTGTCATAACGCGGGCCCCTGTGCAGGCAGCTCCATAAACCATGTTGATAGCACCCAGCTCGCTCTCCGCCTGGACAAAAACCCTGCCCACCTCCGGCATCCGGCGCGACATGTACTCCAGGACTTCCGTCTGGGGCGTGATTGGGTACCCGAAGTACGCCTGGCAACCAGCGCAGATGGCCGCCTCGCCAATGGCTTCGTTCCCCTTCATGAGTGTCTTCATCTCTTCACCCTCTTTGTGCGATAGACGCGAATCACGACGTCTGGGCACATTGTGGCGCACAATGCACAACCGGTGCACTTGGCTTCTGGGTCGACAAAGGAGGATGGCCGGTAACCCTTGGCATTGAACCTGCGGGCCATCTGCACCAGGTCTCCTTGCGGGCAGACCATTGTACACAGCTCACATCCTTTGCACCGGTCTTCGTCGATGACGATGTAGCTCATCTCTTGTCCCTCACTTGGTCAGGTGTATTCCCAGAGCTAGAGAGAGGAGCTTCTGCTCTGGGGGATCGGACCTCGACGGTAGCACGATGGGACACTTGCCTCCCACAACTACGGCAGCCATCTGGGCTTGGGCGAAGTAGGAAAGCGCCTTGGCCAAGATGTTGCCCGACTCGACATCGGGAGCGATCAGGATATCTGCAGAGCCTGCTACTTTGCTCTCGATGCCTTTCATCTTGGCTGCCTTGAGGGAAATCGCGTTGTCGAGAGCCAGAGGACCGTCCACGACGCCGCCCCGAATCTGGCCCCGCTCCGCCATTTTGGATAGGTTCGCGGCATCCATGTTGGCCGGAATCTCCGGGTTGACCATCTCGGTCGATGCCAGGATAGCGACCTTGGGCCTCTCGATGCCAAGCTCGATTGCAGTGTCAATGGCATTCTGGACGATCTGAACCTTCTGAGACAGGGTTGGTGTGACTACCAGGAAAATGTCGCTGACCAGGAGCAGCCTGTCAAAGTCAGGGATCTCGAATACCGAAACCTCGGTCATCAGGCTTCCCAGACGGAGACCTCGGTCCGTGTCGAGGACCGCTCGCAATACCTCGATCGGCTGAGCCCGTCCGTTCATGATCAGGTCGGCTTGTTCGGCATGGATCATGGCAACCGCGAGGGCGGCGGCTTCGCTCATGTCTGCTTCGGCCACGGTCTCCATGGTGGAGATGTCCACGCCCTGCTCCTCAGCGATCGACGCCAAGCGGTGCGGGTCATCTATCAGTATGCACTTGGCCAGACCCATGCCGACCGCAAGGCGGAGGGCATGGAGAGTCTGCAGCTGTCCTGCACCAACCACGACCACCGTCCTGGGTGCGCGGCTCAGTGCGACATCGAGAAGCTGGCTAAAGGTGCGGATCGTCATTGTAGTGCCTCTTCTTCCTGCCGTGGTCGCGCCTCGGCAGGTGCGGCGGCGATGTCTTCCCAGGGGTGTGTCATGAAACGGTCCAGAACGAGCGTAGGCTGTGAGAATGCGCCCGCTCCGAATCTATCGTGCCAGTCGCGTGTCAGGCAGATCATGGCCAGTGGGAGCTTCAGACTATGTGCGAACTGCTCCACCTGGCGATGCCCGTTGAGGATCTGCTCTGTGGTTGTGTCCTGCATCAGATTGGGGTTGCTCACTAGGCTGGTCACCCGAAGGCGCGCGGTGGCCTCGATTTCAGCGATGGAAGTCTCCAGCGCGGCCAGAGTGCCGGTGAAAGGACGATACGGATTCACCACAAACTGCATCGTGTAGCCACGCCGGACGACCGCCTGGCTAAACTGGCCGAGCGCGCGCGCTCCCTGCCGATCGCCGCCGACATCCACGACAGTCGGTCTCTCCCCCTGCTCAATAGCGCCCAGTATCTCAGGGGTGATGGCGGGTGTGTCCAGGTGCCGGCCGATCGCCATGGGAGCGATAACCGTCACTCCGCGTTCACGGAGTGCTGTCTGAGTCTCACGGCTGCGAAAGTAGGGCGTCACGATGTCGAGATCGATCAGGATCACCCCGCGTCTCAGTTGCACCAGCGCCAGCGCATAGGCGATTGCTGCCTCGCTCTTGCCCGAGCCAAACCGGCCGGTGAACAGGGTAAGGCCGGTTCCGAGATGAGACAGTGAGGTCAAGCGAGCATCACCCCCAGCGCCAGCGACACCAGCTTGGCTTCGCGCGTGTCGGAGCGAGAAGCGACGATGAGCGGGCAGCGCGCGCCAACGACGACTCCAGCCATCTTGCCTTCAGCGAAGTACGTGATGGCCTTGGCCAGGACGTTACCTGCTTCGATGTCGGGAGTGACAAGGATGTCGGCGTAGCCTGCCACTTCGCTCTTGATCCCTTTGATCCGCGCTGACTCGGGTGAGATGGCGTTGTCCAATGCCAAGGGGCCGTCCACGAGCCCGCCCTGGATTTGGCCGCGGTCCGCCATTTTCGATAGATTCGCCGCGTCCAAAGTGGCAGGCACTTTTGGGTTGACTACCTCGGTGGCGGCCAGTACGGCGACTCTAGGCAGGCTTATCCCAAGGGCATGTGCCACGTAGATGGCATTTTGAACGATCTGCACCTTCTGCTCAAGGTCAGGAGCCACGACCACACCGGCATCGCTGATGAACATCAGGCGGTCGAACCCGGGAATCTCGAAGGCAGCCACGTGCGTGAAGAGGCGCCCTGTGCGCAGACCGAGCTCTTTGCTCAGGGCTGCCCTGAGGTAATCGCTGGTCTCCACCTTGCCTTTCATGGCGATATCGGCCTGCCCCTGGCTCACGAGCCTCATCACTTCGTATGCCGCTTCGCGGGGCTGTGGCTGGTGGATTATCTCCATGCGGCGGATATCGAACGACTTCTGCTTGGCGATACGATGTACCTCGTCGCGGTCGCCAACAAGAATCACCTCGGCAAGGCCTGCCACCTCGGCGTCGAGGCCTGCCAACATGACCTCGCTCTGGTGACCAGCGGCAATCGCCACTCGCTTGGGACCCTTGGATCTTGCTGCGTCTAGGAGATCAGAAAAGGTACGGACTGGCATTTGTGCTACCCTCTGCTTGTGGTCAGTTTTGCCATGGCGCGGGTCGGGTATCGCTTATCACACTATAGCACTGCCGCTCTTGGACCCAAAACGCGATGACCAACAAAGCTGCGACCTGGAGCTATTCCTCGAGAGGCACTGCAGCTTGGCGGAAGAGGGAGCGGACAACCGTACGACGGATATTCTCCGTCAGCTGCTCAAAGAGCTCGTAAGCCTTTCGCTTGTACTCAACGAGAGGATCGCGTTGGCCGTAGGCCTCGAGTCCGATGCCTCTCCTGAGGTCCTCAATGTCCGTGAGGTAGTCGATCCACAGCCGGCTGATGGCGTCGAGCAGGACTCTACGTTGTACGCGGCTCATGACTCGGCGGCCTAGATGCTGGCTCAGGTGCCCCTGCAGAGGCGTACTCAAGTCCTTGACTCTTGTCTGAGCGATTTCCTGTATCGCGGACGTGCCCAGGAACCACGCGAGGCTTTGGCTGGTTTCGAGTTCCAGATCTCCCACCCTCCGAGGACGGAGCGTACGCATCTGGCTCTCCTCTACACGGACTCCGCGCTCAAACAGGAGCTGCCATGCCAGCATGCGCTGCTCTCGAGTCAGCTCGGAAAGGTTCTGCCTCTCCAGTCGGGCAATCTGCTCTCGGCACAGATCGGCCGCGAGGTCCGCGACGTCCAAGTCGCGGAGCCGGCTGGCATCGAGGCTCTCCTGCCGTTGAGGGTCCAGGAACCAGTCCTGCCTCTGCACGAACTCTAGCAGCGGCTCCAGGTCCTCTGGCGGCAAGTCCCTCAGGGCAAGCCCTGACCACTTGCCGAGTCGCGCTGCGCCAATCTCAACCGCCAGGGCATCAAGATCAACCCTCGACAGTGTGCCCAGCGGCTGCTGAAGTGCTCTATCCTGTGCCGTGCCGCTCTCGAACACCCCCGCTGCTTCCACGCCCTCGCGGAGTGCCTGCCGCAGGTCATCGGTCAGCTCCGCGATTGGCTTGCCCGCGACCTCACCTCGGATCTGGTCGGCGAGGTCTCGTTCGGTCAACACAAGCAACTCCTCGCCCAGGTCACCCAGCCGTTTTTCCAGCATATCGCGTCGCCGGAGGTCGTCCAAGAAGTAACCGGCGCCGTCAAGATAGCGCCACAGCTCTGCTTGTAGAGAGGCCGGGAGCCGGTCAATCGGTGTGTTGCCCAGGGCATCTGGCGATAATGAGGGCAGGTCACGCAGTGTGCCCTCAAGCAGTGTCGCGTCGACGCTGATACACTGCGCGAAGCAGTCACAGATGGCACTTCCCAAGTCTGGGGGAAGCTGTGTGACAGGTAGGGTCTCGGCGCTGTGCGCAAGTGAGGGGTTGACGTACCACCCTGTTCGCGCCAAGTGCGCCTCGACTTGGGTTCTGGTTGGGGCAGGTAGCTCACCGATAGTCTCTCTGTCGAGGTGGCCCCTCAGGTCAGCGAGGAGGACCGCCTCTACGTCTTGGCGGACCTCAGGACCGAACTCCTCCAGGGTCATGTACCCAAACAGCTCCTCTTTGTCCCTGTCCGAAACAAGGCCTTGGTCGCGAATGAAGGCCCAGACAGCCTGCCTATCGCCATCGGGCAGGGCAGCAGGCCGCATCTCCCGGATGCGCACTAGCCAGCGACGTCCCAGCATCTGGGCAACCGACTGCCAGTCACCTCTGGACAGGTCCGCGAGACGACCCGTCTGCGTCAGCCGCAGCCTTTCGGCGCGCTCCGGCAGTATTCCCTCGCTATCCAGGATGGAGAACAGGCCTTCGCGTAGTTCCGGGGTCAGGTCTCGGAAGGGTACTCGCTCCATCTGGCGCAGGTGCATTTGTCCAAGATGCTGCTCGAGTCCCCGCAGCAGGTCACTCGGGAGCTGCGCCAAAGTCCGGCGCTCGTACCACCCGACTCGCTCTGCGTCGACGAAGTATCCTTTGTCGGACAGCGCTCTGTGCACGAGCGCTCGCGTGTCCGTGGGAAGCTCGTCCATGGTGCGGGCGGAAAGACCGTCCCGCACGGCGCTGGCAAGCTCCTGCCACAGTTCGGCTGCGACCGCCTCTCCCAAGTCGTCGAGGCGCATGCTTGCGGTCGCCTTTACCCGCTCAGGATCGTCCAGAGAACCGCTGTTGCGAAGCCTCTCGTGGATAGCTCGCCGCAGCCGCTCTGGTAGCTCGCCCAGACTCTTCCCATCTCCAAACGCTTGCCGGGCCATGTAGAGCGCGAATCGCGCTACGTGGTCACCTTCGAGCTCTGCAATGGTCTTGTCATTGACGGCTCCTCGCCCGCCCTGCGCAGACAGGAGGCCCAAGCGCTGTGCTGCGTTCAGCACTACCTGCCGGGTTGCCACATCGAGATTTGCGATCTTGCGGCGGCCCAGCCGCTCGAGCCGTCCCCGGGCCACGTGCGCAAGAGCAGCGTCACGGGTATCGGCCGGAAGGTCGTCCAGACTTTCGTGCACCAGGAACCTCTGCACCCGCTCCTCGTCGACAAACCGGCGCTGCCTGCGGAGGTAGCCGAGAACGGCTTGGCGGTCGTTTTCCGCAAGTTGGGATAGTGGTACTTCCCGCGCTGCCTCGATCTGCCTTGTACCGATGGCGCGCGCAATCGCTTCCATCGCCCTGCGGTCCCAGGTACCGATTGGCCGCTCCATGAAGGCCAACCGAGCCTGGGCATCCTCGAGGTCGCCTCGTTCGCGCAGCCGGTTGCGGATTCGCGACCGGAGTTGGGCATCCAGCTCGCCCACTGGGGTATCGAGAAGCCGAGCTTCCATCTCTTTGCCCAGCTGGGAGGCAATCTCCGCGCCAGAGGGGAGGGTGCCAATCGCCTGCCGGTCAAGTTCCACCATCGCCGCCACAAAGCCGACTCGCTCATACAACTCCGGTGGGAGCTCATCGATGCGCGTGTCCTGGTGGGCGTCCATTTCACCTTCACCGAGGGAACGGGCGAAACCGTCAAAGATGTCGTCAGGAAGGTCTTGCAGCGTTGACTCCAGCCATGCCCCACGCTTTCTGGGCTCCTGGAGCTCCTGAGCGCCCCATGTCCCCTCACGCAGGTCGTTGATACGCCCGAGCGTGGCGTGGATCGAGCCCTCCAGCTGCTCAGGGCTCATTCCCTCTGAGAGCACTGCGGCCATCTGGCAAAAGGGAAGGCGTGGGAGCACGAGACCTTGTCGAAGCGTACTCCACGTGTTCAACAGGTGAAGTGTGACTGAACTCCAATCTGTGGCTGTGACAGGGCTCTCAACGACCGCTGTCTCAATGTCTGCAAGCTGACGCTGCGCCCAGCGATCGTACTCATGGTCCAGCGCCTGAGCCAGCAGCTCCTCGATATCGGAGAACTCGAGGTAGACGAGACCGTTTATCTCACGCAGGAGCGAGAGAAGGTCCGGTGCTCCACTACGGCGCGCCTCCGCCAGTCCTTGTCTGATCCTTTCGAGGTCCCTGCGCGCGCGGGCCTGTGAGGAGTCCATGGCCCCCAGGAACCTGGCAATCAGGGTATCAAGCGTGGAGGCAAGTAGGTGTTCGGCAAGACGGTCAAGGCGGCCCACATCGAGGTTGGCCTCGGCCTTCAAGGACTCCACAAAGCGGGTCAGTTGCGCAGTCTCACTTCCATCGAGGTGGGCACCCATGCTGCTGCTACCCGATGCGGCAGTTCCCCGAGATTGCTTCGTGGCTAGCTCCATGACGCGGGAGACCTCCTCGCTCAACCGTGCCGGTGCGAGGAGGGACGGGCGGAACCTGTCGAGCCGGATGCCGAATGGTAGCTGCCTGACGATGCGCTCTATCAGTTCGGCGCACATGCGCTGGTGAAGCTGGCCCGTGATCTGCTCGCCCCATGCCTGCCTGAGCTGCTCCGACTCGAGCACTGCCCCGTCTGGGACATGAACCTTGAGTTCGAAGTTGCGTTCCAGGTACTGCGCTACGCCTCGAGCGTCTGCAACCTTGCCTCGTTCTTCGCTGATCTGTACATAGTCATCGATGCGGCTGTCCAGAACCTCACGCTGCCGGGCCAGCTGATCCTCATGTTGGCGTGAGGCAGACTCGATGGCATTGGTTAGCAGGCGCCCAACCTGCTCTCCATATCGGGCAATCGTGGCTCTGCCCAGGTCCTGCAGCCGGCTCTGTGCGGCTTCCACGGTGCCGCCCTCGAGGTGGTCCGCAATGAAGCTACAGGAAAACGACGGAAACACGCTGAGGCTACCGGTCAACGAGAAGGCGCACCGTAGCAGCCTCCTGGACGCCTCCAATGCCTGTGTGCTCGTCCGAAACCCCTCGTCGGTGCTTGCAAAACGGAGTACTGATAGCGTGCGGCGGTCTCTGGCACCACCCGTGGCTTTGGACAGGATCTCCAGTTCGTACGTTGGGACTATGCGGTCCATCTCTGCGAACAGCGCCGCGTGCTGCTCTGGCTTGGGCGCTAGCCGCTCCGCAAGGGATTTCACGTGCGCGGCGAGCATTTTCCAGGTCTCGCCATGAAGGTCGTGGCTCTGCAAGATCCTGAGCCGCTCGGCATAGATGGTTTCGCGCTGCCTGCTAAGCACATCGTCGTAGTCGAGCAGGCGCTTGCGGATGTCGAAGTTGTAGCCTTCCACAGAGGTCTGCGCCCGCTCGATCGTCTTGGCCACCAAGCCGTGCTCGATCGGGAAATCCTCCCCCATCTGCTCCATGAGTCGGGAGAGAATCTCCTGGCGCCCAAAGCGGCGCATCAGGTCATCTTCAAGAGAGAGAAAGAATCGTGAGGAGCCGGGTTCCCCCTGGCGGCCAGAGCGACCGCGCAGCTGGTTGTCGATACGGCGGGCCTCGTGCCTTTCGGTGCCCAGCACGTGAAGACCTCCGGCTGCGAGCACTGCGTCCCTGCGCCTCGCGTACTGGGGATCGACCTCAGCGACGGCGCTGTCCATTTGAGCTGACGTGGCCCGGAAAGGGTTGAGCCCCTGGGCGCGCAGCACTTGATGGGCGCGTTCGATGACCTCTTCCGACAGCTCGCCACCGAGCCGGATGTCGACGCCACGACCCGCCATGTTCGTCGCGATGGTAACGGCACCTGGCTCGCCTGCTCGCGCGATGACGCCCGCTTCGCGCGCATGCTCCTTGGCGTTGAGCACCTGATGCGGGATGCCGTCTCGCAACGAACGCTCGAGAGTGCGCTGCGCATCAACGCCTGCAGGCAAATGCAGATAGTCCGCAAGCCACTCCAAGTGCTCTGGCGCCAGTGGATTGGGATCGAGGCCTAGGTCCCGCATCAGTTTGCGCCACGCGGTTGAGCCGCTGGCCTCGAGGTTCACGTTCTGGGCCTCGCGCAGGCGGGCCTTCTCCTCCTTGGTCATGTTCGCATCTTGCAGTGTGTAGGCAATCCGTGGGGCAATTCCCGCCATCTGGAGGCGCTCGCCCGTCAGTCGGTTGCTCAGCCGCTCCGACATTTGAACAGAAGTCGTCCCCACCAAAACAGGCTGGCCCCGAACATGGCAAGTTAGGATCTCGCGGACCACCGCACGGAGCTTAGCCTCCTCGCTCCGATAGACCACGTCGGTCTCATCCTGCCGTTTCATCGGCCGGTTTGTGGGAATTGGCAGCACGTCCAGCTTGTAGATCTTGAAGAACTCCTCCGCTTCGGTCATCGCCGTGCCGCTCATGCCGGCCAACTTCCTGTACATTCGGAAGTAGTTCTGGATCGTGATGGTCGCGTTGACCATGTCGCGCGCCTGAACCGGCACCCGCTCCTTGGCCTCGATGGCTTGGTGAAGCCCTTCGCTGAGGCGCCGATCCGGCATCAGACGTCCGGTATGCGGATCGACGAGGATGATGCGCTTCTGCTGCCGAATGTAGTCGCGACCTTCCCTGAAGAGCACCTGTGCCTTGAGCGCTTGCTCCATGTAGTGGACAAAGCGCTCATTGGCCTCATCGTAAATGTTATCGATGCCAGTCTGCCGCTCGACCTCAGCCAAGCCTTCGTCCGTCAGGAAGACTGTGCGCTCCTTCTCGTCCAGCTCGTAGTGGACCCCGGCTTCCAGCCGTGGAGCAATCTCGGCGAACCTGCGATAGTCCTCCACTGACTCAGCCGACCGACCGGAGATGATGAGAGGCGTGCGAGCTTCGTCGATGAAGATGTTGTCAACTTCGTCGACGATGGCAAAGTGCAGTTCCCGCTGTACTCGGCCATCAAGCGAGTAGGAGAGGTTGTCTCGCAAGTAGTCAAAGCCGAACTCGTTGTTCGTGCCATACGTGATGTCCGCGTCATAGGCCTGCCGGCGGTCTACGGGCCTGAGGCCCGGGTAGGGCTCCCGGCGGTACGCCGGATCGAACAGGTAGGCAGGCTGGTCGCTTCCTGACTGGAGTAGCCCAATGCTTAGGCCCAGGAGATGATAGATGGCGCCCATCCACAGCGTGTCGCGCCGGGCAAGATAGTCGTTGACCGTGACCAGGTGAGCGCCCTGGCCGGCAAGGGCGTTGAGGTACATGGGAAGCGTGGCGACGAGTGTCTTGCCCTCGCCGGTCCTCATCTCCGCCACCTGGCCCTGGTGAAGGACGATGCCGCCCAGCATCTGAACGTCGAAGGGTCGCATAGAGACGGTTCGCTTGGCCGCCTCTCGCACCGCGGCAAACGCTTCTGGCAGAAGGCTGTCAAGGCCGGCGCCCTCAGCAAGCCGCGTGCGGAATCCATCGCTAAGCGCCCGCAGTTCGGCGTTGGACAGCCGCTCATAGTCGGGCTCGTAGGCGTTGATGGCTTCGACGAGCGCTTGTAGCTTGCGAATCTCGCGCTCGTTTGGATCACCGACTACCCGGTTTATCAGTCCCCGAAGCATCTCCTGTTGTGCGTCCCCCGTTTCGCGCGATTCCTTCTCGTGATGGGTATTGTACCATGCCGGGGTGCCCCAAACAAGCGAGCGCGAAAGGATGGGCCTTTCGTCGCGGTTGACACCCTGGATCGACTATGCTACCATGCCTTCAGATGCCGACGAAAGGGAGAGGATTGTGACCAAGACCATCGCCGTAGCTGGCAAGGGCGGAACCGGGAAGACGACCATCTCGGCGCTCATAATCGACTATCTGGCCCGTAACAGGAAGGGCTCAGTACTGGCCATCGATGCGGATCCAAGCACGAACCTCAATCTCGCGTTGGGTGTTCCCTTGACGGATACGGTCGGCGACGTGCGAGAAGAGACGGCAACGGCCGCAGGTGGCGGAAGGGCTACCGGCGGGATGAGCAAGTGGGACTATCTTGACCTCCGGATCAACCAAGCCCTGGTGGAGGAGCGAGGATTTGATCTGCTTGCCATGGGCAGGCCGGAGGGGCCTGGCTGCTATTGCGCCGCAAATAACATTCTGCGCGTCTCAGTGGACCGCCTCTCAGCGGCATATGACTACGTAGTGATCGACAACGAGGCGGGCCTTGAGCACCTGAGCCGGCGCACCACGCGTGATGTGGATGTGCTGTTCCTAGTCTCAGACCCGACCTTGAGAGGGCTGGTCGCGGCGGCGCGCGTAGCCGATATTGTGGATGAGCTCAAGACATCCGTTGGCTCGGTCTTCCTGATCGTGAATAGGGTCCAGGGCGACATGCTGCCCGATTCGCTGGCTGCGTACATCGGAGAGCGGAATCTCAGGTTGGCTGGGTTGATCCCGGCAGATCCCTTGGTCGCCGAGCTGGACGCCCGTGGAGAAGCGATCGTCCGCCTGCCCCCTGATGCGCCAAGCCGCATCGCCCTGGAGTACATCCTCGATCGTGCAGAGGCTGGCCTCTAGCATGCGCTGCCGTGATAGGGAGGCAGGGACCCTAGCCGCGGGTAGGCACATGGTTGCCGGATGAGGAAGCCCATGCACGAGGCCATGCTCTTCGACAGGCTTGAGGGTGACCGCGTACAGTGTCACCTGTGCTCACATCGCTGCACCATCGCCTCGGGGCACAAGGGCATCTGCCAGGTACGTGAGAACCGCGATGGGACCCTCTACTCGCTGGTCTATGGTATCCCCCTGACTCAGGCGGTAGACCCGGTTGAGAAAAAACCTCTCTTCCACTTCCACCCGGGCACCAGCGCCTTTTCGATTGCCACGGCTGGCTGCAACTTCCGCTGTGCATTCTGCCAGAACGCGGATATCTCGCAAATGCCTCGCAACAAAGGACTGATCCAGGGGCGAGCCGTGCCTCCTGAGCAGGTAGTCGAGGCTGCTGCCCGGTATCAGTGCTCTTCCATCGCATTCACCTACAGTGAGCCGACCATCTTCTTTGAGTACAGCTATGACATCGCTCGCTTGGGTCACAGCACAGGCCTTGCCAGCATATACGTGACAAATGGCTACATGACTCGGGAGATGCTGGACCTCTTCAGCGGTGCAGGCCGCACCGAGGGTTTCCTTGACGCAGCAAATGTGGACCTGAAAGCATTTCGCGACGAGACCTATCGCTCGGTTTGTGGCGCCGAGCTGCAGCCGGTTCTCGACTCGCTAAAGCGCATGAAAGAGCTAGGGATCTGGGTTGAGGTCACGACCCTGGTGGTGCCAGGGCTCAACGATTCTGATGCCGAGTTGCGCGACCTTGCCCGGTTTGTCGCGGAGGATCTGGGCGTCGAGACCCCCTGGCATGTCAGTCGGTTCCATCCGGAGTATGAGATGCAGGATCGGCCTCCAACCCCTGAGCGGACCTTGCGGCGCGCGCATGAGTTGGGACGTGAGGCGGGCCTTCGCTACATCTATGTGGGGAACCTCCCCGGAGCGCAGCTGGAGGATACTCTCTGCCCGAACTGCGGCGCGGCAGTCCTGCGAAGACAGGGCTTCCGCGTAGTCGGCCGAGCACTGATGCACGGCCTGTGTGCGCAGTGCTCGACCGCCATAGACGGAGTCTGTCTCTAGCGGTGTTCCAAGACGACGATCACCGCCTCGGCGAAGCTGCGCCTGAGCTGTGCCACTGCGGCGCTAGTCCGGAGAGCTTTGGCCAGCGCCGTCGCGCAGAAAGGCGATGACTCTCTGATCCGCAACGGGAAAGGCGAACTGGTCGAGGTCATCAAGGGTGACCCACTGCCAGTTGGTGCAGCCGATACACTTGGGGAGGCCCGCAAGCCATCTGCAGTCAAAGGCATACAGAGTCATCTGGAAGTGGGTGAATCCGTGCTCGACCGTGCAGAGCAGTCTGCCCACTTCGATCTCAATCTCCAGCTCCTCGCCAATCTCGCGCTTCAGGCAGTCCGCCAGCTCTTCGCCAGGGCGGCGCTTGCCGCCGGGGAACTCCCACAAGCCACCGAGCATCGCATCCAGCGGGCGCTGCGTGATGAGAAATCGTCCCTCCGGGTCCCGGATCACCCCCGCGGTGACGTCCCGGTGAGGCCGTGTCTTGCGCGTTGCCCGTATGGGAAGCAGTTCCTGGATCCCCTCTCCCTGTGCCTCGCAGAGGCCGACGAGAGGGCAGATCAGGCAACGGGGATGTGCGGGAAGGCAGGTTCCGGCTCCCAGATCCATGAGAGCTTGATTCAGCTCCCCAGCAAACCCGGGGGGCAGCATCTCGTGAGCAAGGCCGATAAGGCGAGCCTGGGTGTTAGGCCTTCCCGGGTCATCGTCGATCCCGAAGACTCGGCACAGCACGCGGCGAAGGTTTCCGTCCAGGGCGATCACGTCTTGGCCAAAGGCGATGCTGGCGATCGCCGCGGCTGTGTACGCCCCAACACCGGGAAGCCGCAGGAGCGCTTCGACGTCATCGGGTACTTGACCTCCCTGTTCCAGCGTCAGACGCTGCGCCGCAGCGTGGAGGTTGCGTGCTCGAGCGTAGTAGCCAAGCCCCTCCCAGGCCTTGAGAACCTCGGACAGCGGGGCATTGGCCAATGAAGCCACGGTGGGAAACCGCGTCAAGAACCGCTCGTAGTACGGTATCACCGTTTCGGTGCGGGTTTGCTGGAGCATGACCTCGGCAACCCAGATGGCGTAGGGGTTGCGGGTGTTACGCCAGGGGAGGGCGCGACGTTTCGGCTCGTACCATTGTAGGAGTCGCTGGCCGAGCAAGCCCGGATCGGGGTGGCTCACGGAGCCTGAGGCTGGTGCCATACCGTCGCCACTATACCGCCGTTGGGGGAGCGAGGCAAATCGGACCTCCGAGGGGGCCGGCTGTGGGACGGTGTGTAGGGCGAACTCGGGGCAGTTATCCCGGGGATTGGAGGCAGAATGCGCGCGGAGCTGGGAGCGGCAGTAATCGAGCTGGCGGAGGGTGACATAACGCTTCAGGACACCGATGCGATCGTGAACGCGGCCAACTGCACCTTGCTGGGTGGCGGTGGAGTGGACGGGGCGATCCACAGCGCAGGTGGTCCAGCAATACTGGCTGAGTGCCGGAAACTGGGGGGCTGTGACACTGGCGATGCCAAGATCACCACGGGGGGCAGGCTGCGCGCCCGCCATGTGATCCACACTGTGGGCCCCATATACGACCCCCATGCGCTGGAACGATCTGCCAGCCTACTGGCGCAGGCCTACCGGCGCTCTTTGGAGACAGCCAGCGAGAATGGCCTGCACAGTATCGCCTTTCCTTCCATCAGTACAGGCGCATTCGGGTACCCTGTCGAGCCGGCCGCCCGCGTAGCCCTCGCTGCTGTGATAGGCTTCCTCTGTAGTGCCGCGCCGACCAGCATCCGGCTGGTGAGGTTCGTGCTGTTCGAGAGCCGCTCACTCCGGGCGTACGAGCAGGCTTTGTGCGAGCACCTTGCGGCGCAGAGAGAGCACAAGAATCAGGAGTGCGAATCATGTCGGTAGAGACAGCGCTGCTGCGCCTTGGACTTGCAATGGCCCTGGTGGCGATGAATGGCTTCTTTGTGGTGGCCGAGTTTGCGTTGGTGAGTGTGCGCCGATCCCGCATCGAGGAGTTGGTTGCCCAGGGGAACTCCGTCGCTCGCGTAGTCAGGCACGCAATCGGCGACCCGGATCGCTTCATCGCTGCCACGCAACTAGGCATCACCCTGGCCAGTCTCGGCCTGGGGTGGATCGGCGAGCCGGCCTTTGCTGACCTGATACGGCCAGCCTTGGCAGCGATCCCAGGCCCGTGGGACGAAATCGTCGTGCACTCTGTTGCGTCTGGCTTGGCCTTTGCCGTGATCACTTTCCTGCACGTCGTCTTGGGCGAGTTGGCGCCCAAGTCCGTCGCCCTGATGTACCCGGAGCGCGCCTCCCTGCTGGTGGCGCGCCCCATTGTCTGGACCGAAAACCTATTCCGCCCAGCGATCTGGGCACTCAACGGCACAGGCAATGGCCTGCTGCGCCTTTTCGGCCTCCGCCGAGCCTCAGGACACCAGCAGGTGCACTCAGTCGAGGAGCTCAAGTATCTGGTCCGGGAGAGCCAGGCGGGAGGGGTTCTGGAGGCGCATCAGGAGGAGATGCTGCAGAAAGTGTTTGAGTTCGCCGACCGGCAAGTCTCCGAAGTCATGATCCCCCGCAACGCTGTCCAGGGGATCGAGCAGCGAGCGTCCATTCAGGACCTGCTTCAGCTCTTCTCGGGGGCGAGCCACGCGCGCTTTCCGGTCTACTGCGATGACCTCGACGAAGTCGTGGGCGTGGTGCAAATCAAAGACGTGTTGCTGGCCCTTGCGGGCGATCCGTCGGGTGCTGCTGGTCCCCTGGCGCCACTGGTTCGTCCTGCCCTCTATGTGCCGGAAACCGTGGAGGTAGCCGACCTCTTCGCCCGGATGCGTGCTACGCGAAATCAGATGGCCATCGTCCTGGATGAGTACGGCGGGACGGCCGGAATCGTGACGATGGAGGAACTCGTCGAGGAGATCGTTGGCCAAATGAGTGACGAGCTGGTCACGATTGAATCGCCAGTGGTGAGACTGGATGAAGGCACAGTCGAGCTGGACGCGCAGCTCCGGGTGGATGAGGCAAACGATCGACTCGACCTCGACCTGCCCGAGGGAGAGGACTATGAGACTGTCGCGGGCCTCATCCTTTACCTGCTGCAGCGGATCCCCGAAACAGGGGAGGCACTCGCTCTCGGCACCCTCAGGTTGAGCATCGTGGAAATGCAGGGGAATCGCATCGAGAGAGTCCGCATCGAGCGCGTCTCCGGCCGCCAGAAGGGCAGGTAGGGAGGTAGACGCGTGTAGGCTCTCGCCGAAAGCGACCGGGCCCTCTCCGTGAGGAGAAGGCCCGGTCGCTCGCGCTGTCGCCCCCGATCTCACTATACGCGGGTCAGGTACTTGCCATCCCTCGTGTCAATTCGAAGAACGTCGCCTTCGTTGACAAACAGCGGGACATGGATCTTCAAGCCCGTCTCGAGCGTCACTTCCTTGTTGGCGCCTGTTGCCGTGTCGCCCGCCAGGCCAATGGGCGCCTCTGTTACACGCAGGTCTACGGTCGTCGGAAGCTCGATGTCGAGATGCTCGCCCTCATAGCTGGAAAGCTCGATTTCCATGTTCTCCAGGAGGTAGGGAATCGCGTCTTCCAGCAAAGCAACCGATAGCGGGAACTGCTCGTATGTCCGCGTATCCATGAAGTAGTAAAAGTCGCCGTCAGTGTACAGATACTGCACTGTCTGGTGCTCCAGGCGGATGTCCTGCACGCGATCGCCGGAAGTGAACGTCTTCTCCACGGTTGAGCCGCTGCGAAGGTTGCGCAGCTTGGTGCGGATCACGGCATTGCCGCGACCTGGCTTGGTGTGCTGGTAGGATATCACCCGGAAGAGCACGCCGTCCAGCGTGAATGTTACGCCCTTGCGGAGATCGTTAACGTCTATCATTCTTGCTCCTTGGTCATCCGAAACGTGGTCGAGATTATAGGCATTCGCCAGGGCCTGTCAAGTCAAGCTCCGTTTCTGAAGCAGCGGCTGCTGCACCCCGCCGGAGTGCGGCGCGCTTCTTGTGCTGGGTAGCGCCCTGGCGTTCCCCTAAGGCTCATCTGCACTGAACCTGAGCACTCCAATCCCCGCAGCTAGGTCCGGTTCTGTGGCGCCTGTACCCACGGCGAGCGAAACAGGACGCATCCAGTCCGTGGCCTCGAGAGCCGTCCCGGGCTCCGCTCCCTTGATCCCGATGATGGCGTGTCCCCACCGGAACTTGCTTCGGAGGTCGCCCTGGGCGCCGATTGCGCGTAGTGCTTCTACCGCCTCAAGGCCCAGTAAGCGCGACGCCTCATCCGCGGCGCTGACTGCGACCACGCGCCCTTCCGGAATCTGTTGCAGGTACAGCGCCAGGGCCTGGCTGGCTGCCGGGTCCATGTGGGTATCGTACACCGCGGCGTCCAGCACGGTGCCGCTCACTTCATCGACGACGACGAGGTTGTACCCTCTCCTATTCGGGGATACCTGAGTACCGTTGACATAGATAAGGCCCAAGTCGCCAACTTCGTTGCCTGCGCTCAGCACAGCGATGCTTGCTGGCGATTCAATCTCCGTCCCCCCGATGCTCCTGCTGCCAGCCAGGATGCCGGCCGCAGCGGATAGTTGCCGGAAGCGCAGGACGACCTCGTTCAGCCCCGCGATGACCGGCTCAGGTGGAATGTCGATCGAGTAGCTCTGTGAGCCTGTTTGCAGCTCTACTCTGCCGACTGCCTTGCCGTTCACCTCTATGAATGCTGCCTGCCCAGGGTACGGCGCCAGGGCCTGGAAGGCCATAACCTGGGGCCCGCCGTTCATAGGCACGAAGAGGCGAACCTCCTTGCGCTGCGCCCATCTCCACTCGCCAGAAGGGATGCCCCATCCTTCGGCGTAGCTCAGACGGCTTAGTTCAGTGCCGGGGCTGACGATCCAGTCATCGGGCGCCGGGCGCGAAGCTACGCGGTAGGCGACAACTGCCCCGGTGTCGTGGATCCGAGTTACCGGCATGACGGACTCGACGTATGGGATCATCTCAGCGCCGGCCTTTCCTGGGTGGACCACGATTCCTTCGATTCCGAAAAAGGCCAGGACGTCGGCGGCCAGTAGTCCGTCACGCGCGACCTGTTCTTCAGGGACGCTGTGGCCGGTCTCAATTGCGATGAGCGTGCTGATCACTGGGGCTTCGGAGAAGTACTGGAACTTGAGGATCGGGTTGCGAGAGGTGTTTCCCGCCAGCAGCCGTTTCTCGTGTACCGACTGGTAGTACTGCTCGAACATGATGATCGTGTCAAGGGTCCCGGTCACGCGCGAGCCGTTGCGCCACGCAACCGGGATGTCAAGAAGGGTCCAGTCGCCTGGCATCTCTGATGCGATGTCCCGGTATACCACTGGCACTCGCATGTCAGACAGGGGCAGTGGCGCCGATAGGTGTTCGAAGGTGAGAACCAGTATTGCCAGCGGCGCTGCCCATCGCAGAGCGCGGCCGCGACGCCCGTCGGCACGGCGCCCGGCCGACCTCACCAGGGCAGCGATGCCCAACCCAATCAGCACCGCCAGGCTGAGCATCAGCAGCACACTGTAGCGGCTCGGGTAGCGGTTGCCCTTGAAGAAGGGGAGCTGTTCGATGAGGCGGAAGGGCAAGGGAATTCCTGTGTCTGTCCCGTTTACGCGCAGCGTCGGCCCAAGGGTAAGGAGCCACCACACGAGTGCGGAAGCACACCAGAAGCGGACAACAGACGCGGGCGATGCCACAGCGCCAGGCGGTTGGGGACAAGCCGCTGCGGCGGTGGGCGCACCGCTGACCGGTGGTCTGTTTGGCGCGACCTTCCTCTCGGAGCGTTGACCCCAGTAGAGCGCTGCGATGGCACTCAAGGCAAGGGCCGAGTAGCCCAAATAGAGGTGCTGTCCCACGTCGTGGGGAAAGCTCAGCGTCTCGACGAGGTTCCCCAAAATGGGGTGCAGCCTCGTTGGCACCAGGAACCCCATCAAGTCGGCGGAAAAGGAATCCGCAAAGCCACCGCCCTCGGCAAAAACGTCGCCCTCAGCGAGCAGGTCCGGTACCATCTTCGCCAGGATTGGGGTCAGGCCCACGGCAGTCAGGAGCGCGATGAGGAGAGTGCTCGCCGCAAGCCGGCCGATCTGAGCACGCCTTGGCGGCGACCGGAGAAGCCAGGCCCGCCACAAAAACCAGAGGATGGTGAAGAGCGCCAAGAAGGATGCGTAGGTCAGCTCCGCATACGCCTGGAGGATCATAAAGACCCCAGCCAGGAGCGGGTAGCGCAACTTCGTAGGCTTGTCACCCACTCTGATCAGGTAGAGCACGTAGAATGGTATCCATTGAGAGCTGGAGATGTTCCACTGGCCCAAGGCAGCATAGAAGAGCTTGCTGGAAGCAAAGGCGTAGAGCAGGCCTCCACTGAACGCCGCAATCGGGATGACCGTCGGGGGCCAGCGATTGGCGTCGTCGGCCTGCCAACGCGCGTGCGTCCGCAGAACGTGGGTGACCAGCAGGAACGCCCCGTACCCACTCAGGACGAACGACGACAGAAGCAACAGGTTGGTGGCGATCACCAACCCGGCGGCGGACTGCAGTGGAATGGAGAGCAGCCCATTGAGAAGGGTGAGCGTGTAGAACGCCAGGTTTATGCCAATGGGGTGAAAGAGGTAGCCGCAGTCAAAAGGGTTCGCTCGCAGTTCGAGCAAGCTGTAGCGGACCCACCATAGGTTCCATGTGAGTGGAGGGTCATCGCCCCCGTTGCCCGGAACGTGTGTCGTGATCGCCGTCAGGAGGGGCCACGTCAATGCAAGGGCCAACAGCGTGTAAGCCACCAGGGAGAGCAGGTGAGTCCGGCAGCGGATGCGCAATAGTCTTCTCCGCAGCCATCTTAGCAGTCCCCGCTCGTTTTGGCAACTTGGCATTTGCCCACTCTTGCACTAGAATGGGCGAAATACCACCGGAAGCAGGCCCATGCCAACCACCTACCGCAGCGCACTGACGTTCATTTACAGCTACACAGACTACGAGAAACGCGGCTTTGCGACGTACGCGCCCGAGTTCTATGACCTAGATCGGGTGCGCCATCTCTTGGCGCTGCTCAGGAATCCTCACGACCGTTTCCGCGTGATCCACATTGCCGGGACCAAGGGCAAAGGATCCACTGCGGCCATGACCGAAGCCATCCTGCGTGGTGCCGGGTACCGCACCGGTCTCTTCACATCGCCTCACCTGCACACCTTTCGGGAGCGCATGCAGGTAGGCCGTGTGCCGATCTCAGAAGCCGATGTTGTCCGCCTGGTGCGGAGGCTGCGCCCAACCATCCGCCGTATCCCGGGCATCACGACCTTTGAGATCATGACGGCCCTCGCCTTTGTCTGGTTTGCGGAGCAGGGGGTCGATTGGGTGGTGCTTGAGGTCGGTCTGGGGGGACGCCTGGACGCCACCAACGTAGTGCTGCCACAGGTCTCAGTGATCACCCCCATCAGCTTGGATCACACGGCGATCCTGGGCGATACGGTGGCCAAGATAGCTGTTGAGAAGGCCGGGATCATCAAGCAAGGGGTCCCGGTGGTCAGCGCGCCGCAGGTGCCAGAGGCCGCGGCGGTCATCGAGAGCACCAGCCGGCGCCTGCGCGCTCCTCTCGTCAAGGTTGGCAGCGACTGGACCTGGGTCGGCACAAAGGCTGACTTGACTGGGCAGGCTCTCTCTGTTTCCCATTGCGCTTCAGACCCAATAGACCTATGGATTCCGCTCTTGGGCGAGCACCAAGCTCTGAATGCGACAGTCGCCGTCGCTGCAGTAGATGTCCTGCGCGGGGCCGGCGTCGCCGTTCCCGAGGCAGCGCTGCACTCGGGCTTGCGCGATGTCTACTGGCCAGGGCGGCTCGAGGTGCTGAACGAGCGACCGCTGCTGGTTGTGGACAGCGCGCACAATGGCGACTCGGCCGAGAAGCTGACGCGGGCCCTGCGCTCACTGGTCCCATTCAGGCGCTTGACCATGATCCTCGGAGCGTCGGCCGACCACGTAACACCTGACCTCTTGGGAACCCTGCTGCTGAGCGCGGACCGCTGCATAGCCACCCGGTCGCGACATCCGCGGGCCGCTGCACCCGAATGGCTTCAGTCCCAGGCTGCGGCCGAGGGATTCGAGATGGAGGTGTGTGACACCGTGCCTCTTGCCATGGAGTCTGCATTGGCTGCCTCCGCACCAGAGGACCTCGTCTGCTGCGCGGGTTCCGTCTTCCTTGCGGCGGAGGCGCGGGTAGCGTGGTTCCGACGAGAGGGGCTGCCCCTCCCACCCTCTGACCCCGTCTAGCTGTTTGTCCTTTCAGCTGACTTGCGCTACATTCTTCAACAGCCGTGGCTGTATCGGAGGGAAGGAATCCGTTGAGTTTCGATTTTGGCTTCAATCCATTTGACCTTGAAGACCTGGACGATGCGGGCGGTGACATGCCAGGTGACTGGCCGCTGTTGCCTCTGCGCGATACGGTGGTCTTCCCGCACATGGTCGCTCCTCTGGTGGTGGGACGAGACCGCTCGATGAAGGCGGTCGAAGCTGCGCTGGACGGTGACCGCACACTGGTTGTCGTCGCTCAGCGCAGTGCCGACGTCCAGGAACCTGGAGAGAGCGACCTCTACTCCGTCGGCGTGGCAATACATATCGCACGCGTCTTGCGTATGCCAGACGGTACATCCAGCATCCTCGGGCAGGGCCGGCGGCGCGTGCGCCTCGCGAGCTTCCAGCAATTGCGTCCCTACGTGCGTGTGCAGGTGGAGCCCATCGAAGAGTCGCAGCAGGTGACCCTGGGCACGGAAGCGCTGATGCGCGCCGTGCTGTCGCTCTTCGAGAAGGTAGTGCAGCTCTCCCAGCGCCTGCCGGAAGATGCTTACGTCGCTGCCCTGAACGTGCGGTACCCGGGCCAACTGGCGGACCTGATCGCTTCAGTGCTTGACCTTGAGTTTGCCGAACGCCAGGAGCTGCTCGAAATCGTGGAGCCGCCTGCGCGGCTCCAGAGGTTGAGCGTCCTGCTCGCCCGCGAGCTGGATGTGCTTGAGCTGGAGTCAAGCATTCAGGACCGTGTGCAGCGGGAAGTCGATCGATCGCAGCGGGAGTTCTTTCTGCGTGAGCAGATGCGCGCCATACGCTCAGAGCTCGGCGAGCTGGATGTCGAGGCTGAAGAGATGCAGGAGCTTGAGGAGCGCATCGGCCAGGCCGAGATGCCGGCTGCGGTTCGTCAGCGCGCGGAGAAGGAACTGGGGCGCCTTCGTGTCCAGCCTTCGGCATCGCCCGAGGTCGGAGTCATCCGCACCTACCTCGACTGGCTACTGGAGCTGCCCTGGACACAGACAACCGCGGACAACCTGGATATCTCCGAGGTTGCCCGTATCCTAGATGCCAACCACTACGGGCTGCCGAAAGCGAAGGAGAGGATCCTGGAGTACCTGGCCGTGCGCAAGCTGTCGGCCGGCAGGCCGTCCTCCCGTAGCCCAATACTCTGCTTTGTCGGCCCACCCGGCACAGGCAAGACCTCCCTGGGCCGTTCCATAGCCGAGGCGCTCGGTCGCAAGTTCGTGCGCATCTCGCTCGGTGGGCTGCGCGACGAGGCCGAGATCCGAGGGCACCGCAGAACGTACATCGGCGCGCTGCCTGGGCGCATCATCCAGACCATGCGGACGGCGGGCACGATCAACCCGCTCTTCATGCTCGATGAGATCGACAAGATAGGCATCGATTTCCGTGGCGATCCCTCAGCCGCTCTGCTCGAGGTCCTCGATCCCGAGCAGAACCACTCTTTCTCCGACCATTACCTTGAGCTTCCATACGATCTCTCCAAGGTCTTGTTCATCACGACGGCCAACCTGCTCGACCCGATTCCCCCGGCCCTGGCTGACCGCATGGAGGTCATCGAATTCCCCGGCTACATCGAGGAAGAGAAACTGGCGATTGCTCGCCAGTTCCTTATCCCCAGGCAGCTGGCGGAGGCGGGCCTGGATGGGGCTGACAGCCGTCTGAGTTTCTCTGACAGCTCGCTGAGGGCGATCATCCGTGAGTACACCTACGAGGCCGGCGTCCGCAACCTTGAACGCGAGATCGGGAACGTCTGCCGGAAGGTGGCCCGGAGGGTCGCCGAGGCACGCTCTACGCCACGCTCGATCACCACACAGTCGCTCCGGCGATATCTCGGCGCAGCACGCATTCTCCGATATGAGGGAGACCGGATCGACGAGATTGGCCTTGCTCTGGGTATTGCGTGGACCGAGGCGGGCGGCGACGTAATGCCGGTAGAGGTGTCCCTGATGGAGGGCAAAGGCTCCCTGACCCTCACGGGACAGCTGGGAGAAGTGATGCAGGAATCGGCGCAGGCTGCGTTGTCCTATGCCCGATCCCACGCCACGGATCTAGGAATCGGCGACATTGACTTTGAGAAGCTGGACATCCACATCCATGTCCCGGAGGGCGCAGTCCCGAAGGATGGCCCCTCTGCTGGCATTACGATGGCGACAGCGCTCATCTCCGCATTAATCCAGCGGCCCGTGCGTCACGAAGTGGCCATGACCGGCGAGATCACTCTGCGCGGGCGCGTGCTGGCCATAGGCGGGCTGAAGGAGAAAGTCCTGGCTGCGCACCGCGCGGGCATCCGGACCGTGCTCCTGCCGAATCAGAACCGCAAGGACCTGACCGAGGTGCCGGCTCGTGTCAGGCGAGATGTGAAGCTTGTCTTTGTGGACCGCATGGAAGAGGTACTGCCCGTAGCGCTCCTGCCGGAGTCGGCTGCGGCCCAGCCGCTCTAGGCCAGCAAGGAGGAGGCTCGTGCTCATCCTGGTGCTCTTTGTCGCCTGGCTCGTGCTCATGATCCTGACCTTCCGGGGATCGGGCACGCCGGCCATCAGCCGATTCCTCTTCTTCCTCTGCTTTCTCGTGGCCACCGGGCTTCTGGCTTTCCAGTTCGCGGTCAAGGTGCTCAAGTGGAATCCAAATCCCCTCCGAGTCGACCTGGCTCACCGGCTGATGGAGGACAAGTTCATCGATCTGGCGCAGGTAGCGCCCGGTGTCTATGACCTGGACTACATTCATCTGATCGATGCCGACGTCGCGGCCACTCCGGTAGCTGACACGGCAGTGCCGGCCGATCCCTCGGGCCAGGAATGGCTGGTTTTCTACCAGTATGATGTGGTCGACCCGCATGCTGAGACAGTAACCGGTCCTTTTGGGGCCGCGATCTACGGGCAGGTCAACTGCCGGCCGCCCTCCATTCTCTCTTACGAGTTGTCGTCGACGGCCGGTGGTCCACTGGGCGAGGATGAAGTCGACGTGGCCGTCGAGAACATCGTGACCTACGCAGATCCCTTGTCGGCTGCCGCGGGTTTGCCCCTCGACCGGCCAGAGGTGATCATCAAAGGTTTCGCCCGGGGCGCGGTCACCGATCTTAACATCTTCCGCAAGGTTGGAGTGCAGCTCAACTGCCTGCAGCAGAGACAGTGGCGCGCAGCACACCCCGGCGAGGCCTTCCCTAACTCGATTCGCTACGAGAACATCGGCTCGTTTCACGCAAGTTACCTGATTCGGCGAGACAAGGACACCATCACGACGCTCGACCGGGACGGTATGGAGCGAAGCCAGATAGCCACCCAGCGAGTTTACGCACCACAAGCTGGCTCCTATTTCAGGCCCGGCACTCAGGTTCTCCTAGACCCCGCAGAGAAGGGATTGGTCTTTGGTCCAGGCCAACCTCAGGATGTGACCCAGGTCCACTACCCCGAGAAGGCGGTGCTGGCCTTCTACCTCGCCTTGGGCAAAGACGGAGAGAAGCTCGCCACCGCCAGGCAGTACCTAAGTGCGCCGGCTCAGGAGTCCTACGACATCGCGTCCGACACCTTTGGGTTGGCGCTCGCCCGCAGCGAGCTCGAGCGGGTGCTGGTCTGGGAGATTGGCTATGTGCCCGACATTCAGGCTGAGCAGCTCCGCCAGCCCCGGCCGGTCCATGTCTCCGTGGCGGGTGTGAACTCTCAGGGCGCGGCGGACACCAACAACGTGTGCCGCGTCACCTGGCGTGTCATAGGTGTCCCCAACGACGAAGCGCTGCCCTACGGCTGTGAGTGGCGCCTGGACAGCTACGAATCGACGTGTGCCCCTTAGGGCCGGCGCATGCTGCCCCGCCTAGGCATGGAATGACGGACGATAGCGGGCCGGTGCTCGTTCGGCGAACCACGTCCGTAGTCAAGCTTGCGGAGACGTTGTGCGCCCTGGCCAACGGCAAAGGGGGCACGGTCCTCGTCGGCATCGATCCTCGGACCTCCCAGGCAGAGTCCCTGGCAGACCCTGACCTGGCGATTGACCGCGTGCTGCAGGCGGCGTTATCACTCGATCCTCCGCTGGTCATTCCTCTACCTAGGCTTGTCGGCTACGGTGTGAACCACGTCGTCGAGGTGGTCGTGCCTCCAGGACTGCCTCATGCCTATGTCTGCCAAGGTCGCTTCCTGACGCGCGATGGCGCCCACAACCGGCCAATTGGGTCGCGGCGTCTGAATGAGCTCCTGATGGCGAGGGGGGCCGCCAGCGTCGAGGACAACGTGCCGGAAGGAGCCCGCCTGGATCACATCGACTGGGAGAGTGCGGGCCGCCATGCCTCGTCGCTGGGTATGGCTGGCGATGCGGCCGGCCAGCTGCTGAGGTGCGGCTGTCTGCGCGAGATCGAGGGAGTCCTGCATCCCACCCTGGCCGGCCTGCTGCTCTTTGGTCTCGATCCCCAGCGCTGGGCGCGAACCGCCCGAGTGCTGGTCGTGCGGTACTCCGGGCGCCTGATGGCCGACCGGTTTGTCAAAGAGGAGATCGCCGGCTCACTCCCCGATCAGATCCGGCGAGCCGAGGCTTTCGTTGTGTCCAATCTGCAGCGGGCCGTGCAGATCACGGGTCTCGAGCGCGACGAGGTGGCGGAGTACCCGGCGGATGTGATCCGCGAGGTGATTGTCAATGCGGTCGCCCACCGCGACTACCGGATCGGAGACGAGATCAGGGTGCTGCTCTTCAGCGATCGCCTGGAGTGCCACAGCCCTGGCAGGCTTCCGGGTCACGTCACGTTGGAGAACCTGGTGGAGGAGCGCTTCAGTCGGAACGAGACCATAGTCCAGGTCTTGTCCGAGATGGGCTTCATCGAGAGGCTAGGGTACGGGATCGATCGCATACTCCGCCTGTCAGCCGAGGCAGGCCTGCCCGCGCCCCGCTTTGAGGAGACATCGGGTGGGTTCCGCGTGACGCTCTACGGCGCCCCGGGCGCACAGAGTGCGGAGGCCGCCAGCCGGCGCTGGCGCCGCCTCGGAACAAGTGACCGCCAGGAGCGCGCGCTGGCCTACCTGGTCGAGCGGGGGCGCATCACCAACCGGGAGTTTCAGGATCTCTGTCCCGATGTGAGCTCGGAGACAATCCGCCGGGAGTTGGCCGAGCTGGTCGCCAAAGGTCTCCTTCTGAGGATTGGTGACAAGCGGGCGACCTACTACATTCTCAAGTAGGGCCTGTTGTGCTCTGTCGGCACCTCAGTCTGCGGCGAGGATATCCCCCATTTATCCCATATTATCCCACAGTATCACACAAAAACGGGCCAACGGGAGGAATCCCGTTGGCCCGTCTCGTCTGGAGAGTGCGGGTCTACTCCCCCTTGACTATCAACGGCAGGTACAGCCTGTTGCCGACCACCACGACCGGCTGCGCGGTGGCGGCCGTTCCCTCGCTATTGGTTGCGGTCAGGGTGACTTGGTAGATCCCGGGTAGCGCATAGACGTATTGCGGACTCACCTCGGTGGACGTGCCCGTTCCGTCACCAAAGTCCCAGAGATACTCGATTGGAGGCGTGCCGAGCGTCTCGTTGGTGAATTCCACTGGCTGTCCGAGAGCCACCGGACTGTTGGTGGCAAAGGCAGGCACAGGGGCCATCGGCTCCCAGCAGGAGGAGTCGCCACCGGCCAAGACGATGTCGTCGATGTGCCACCCGTCGTACGACCCGGTGTACCAGTTGGTCGCGAGCCGAAAACGAAGTCGGGCATCGGCCTGGTTGCTCAGCGCGGGCAGATCGACCTGGGCTTGGGTCCAGGTGTTCTGGTCCTCCAGGCTGTAGGAGGCAGCCGTGTTCCATGTCCCGCCCCCATCGGTCGAGTATTCGACATACCCATAGTCGGCATTGGCCTCAAGGTCCATGGTGTGCCAGAAGTAGAGCTTGACGCCGTCGGTCTCAGACAGGTCAATCACTGGCGATGTTAGCTTGATGTCGAGGTAGTTCCCGTAGCTAGTGCCTGGGCTGTCCGTCCAGGAGTGGCTTGGGCTGTGCGAGGATTCCTCGGTGATGGCCCAGGGTGCATCGGCACTCCAACCGGCATTGCCCGACTCCACATCGTCCGAAAAGACCTCGCACACCGGGAACAGGTAGAAATCCTGCTCGACCGTCTGGTAGTCCTCGGCAGCCACATCGGAGGCGGTTGACACGGCGTACCCGGGGACTTCTGCCGTCATGTCATACGTCCCGGCCACCACCATCATGCTGTAGAAACCGGTCTCCGCGTCGCTGTTGGTCTGGAACGATCCCGCCGTGACGGTCGCGGCCAGCGGTGCGTTGTTGCTGGCGTCGCGGACATAGCCCTGGATGACGGGCGACACCCCGGGCTCCAGCACGTACAGGAAGACGGCTGTGAAGGGCCCCCAGTCTCCGCTGGAATTCCGTCCATGCACCAGGATGTAGTGCTGGCCCGCGTCGAGCCCCGCAGTGTCAAGAACGGCGAGTGCCTCCTCCGAAGTGCTGCCCCATGCACCGTCAGCAGGGGCGAGCGGTGTGCCGGTGCCGTCCTCCCCGGGGCCATCGATGAAGTACTCCGCAGCAGCGACTGGTTGCAGCGGATCGTTCGAGTAGCGCCGGTCGGCAATCGTTGCAGTGAGCTGGACAGGTTCGCCGGGCGCGGCACCCACGGGTGATACCGCCAGGTCAAGCGCGTCGGGGCCGAAAACGGTCATGTAGGGGGTATGGGCAATCTTGTGCAGGAAGATGAAGGCCGGGCGCTGCTCGGCCCAGAAGTCGCGCGGCATCCCGTCGATGCCGTCGATGCATCCATACTGCGGAAAGAAGTCACCGCACGGCCCTGATGTCGGGCCCACCTCAAACAAGAAGGAGGCAACGCCGAACTTGCCGTAGGTCCAGTCGTAGGTGTCCCCATCCACTGTGTACAGGGTCTGTGTCGGGAGGAAGCCGTTGTAGAAGGCAAGCTTTCGGCCGATGGCCTCGAGCTGGTCGCCGTTCGGCGCCGGCGCGGACTGAAACCCCCAGGGCCAGAGAATCTCGTCCTGGTAGCTGTGCAGCGACAGGAAAGTACCCGTCGCGTCGTCCGGCGCGGCGGGCGGTATCTCGTCATCTCCGTTGTCGCCGTTCTGGTCCTGCATGACCGAGGCAAAGAACGCCTGGAACGCTTCGGTCTCTGGCTCACTACCCCGGCTGGGACCCCGATACGTCTCTGAGCAAGGGTCACCACTTGAGCCTCCGCAGCAACCCCACCTGAAGCTGTGGTTGCGATTCAGGTCGATGCCCCAAGTGCCCGGATTGTTGCAGCCGTCGTCATTGTCCATGTTCTTGCGACGGTAGGCGTCGATATTCTGTTCGTTTACGATCCTGCCGTCCGGATTGGAGACCACCAGGAAGTAGGCCACGTTGTGGTTCACCATCCACGTGACATCAGCGTCCTGACCGTATCCGCCCAGCCCCTCAAACCCCGATGTCAAGTATCGGATGTATCGAATGGCGAGCTCGGGTGTTGCCACCTCGCGGGCGTGGATCTCAGAGTGCAGGATGAAAGTGGGCTTGTCGGGAATGTCCCCATAGGCAGGGTCTTCGTTGGTGATTCGCAGGACCCAGAGGTCCCGGTGATACCCCCCATGGGAGGCCTGCCAAGCGTCTCCGACGTCGAGCAGCTCCGTCAAGCTCGGGTAGGCTGTGCTGATGGCCTGCAAGAAGTCGACGACATAGAGCCCGTTCGGGTTGATGTTGTAGTCGTCAAAGTAGTAGAAACGCGGGTCGAGTGCTGCCTGTATGCCGAGTTTCTCGGTTTTCTCTGCGTCGACTTCGATCTGGAAGCCCAGGTCGTGCAGCCGCTGGTACTGCTCAGGTGAGATGGCTGCGACGATGTACTTCTCCTCGCGATGCACTTCCCACACATCCAGCTCACTGGCCAGGCCGTTCAAGGCCTCCTGGTCCGAGTACTGCACCCGTGCGACTACAGGGGAGGTCGGAGTTGGTGGTGGCGTCCCTGCAGCCGGTTGCGGGCCGAGCATGCCCGCAAGCACAAGAGCAGCAGCCAAGAGCGGCAACCAAACAGCTCGCTTCTTCATCGGCGTTCCCTTCCTAGCATACGAACTCGGCGCCTTCGCCGGGCGTCATACACCGGCCCGGAACCGGCAGCCTGCACAGCGCCGTGAGCGTATCACCATCGGGTGACTCTGTCAAGGGCCGTCCTGCCCAGCTCACCGGCTCATTGCCCAGCACCGCGCCTGGCCGCAATCACCATGTGCTCATCTGGCGCAGGTTGCTCTGCATCGGTGCCTGTGCTATAGTGCTCTTGCCCACAAGTCTGCGATGGGAGGGTGTGATGGATAGCTACGTGCAGCTGCGAGCCAAGTTGGCGGCTCACCCCGCGGGGGCGCCAGACAGCCAAGAGATCCTGGAGATACTCCGCATCCTGTTTAGCCCGGAGGAGGCGGCCGTTGCGCTCCATCTCCCTTTCCGACCCATGCGCGACATCGACATTGCCGAGAGGGCAGGCCTGACCGCAGACGAGGTGGTCGCTCGATGCGAATCAATGGCCGACAAAGGCCTGGTGTATGCGTACGAAGCGAGAGGCCGCCACTTCTACATGCTCTTCCCGACGGCACCCGGCCTCTTTGAGTTCCCCATGATGAAGCACGGACAGCTCGACCTCCCCTACGATCGGCTGAGCGAGCTGTGGGACTCCTACTACCGGTCAGGCTGGGGTGCCGAGATGATAGGGGACGCGACCCACATGGCCCGCGTGATCCCCATCGACGAGGCCATACAAGCACAGCAGACCGTCCTCTCTTTTGACGAGGTGTCGGGTTATCTAGAGCGCGCGAAGTACATCTCCGTCCAGGACTGTGCCTGCCGGGTAGCCAACCATCGTTGCGAGGCACCTGTGGACGTGTGTCTGGCCCTCGACTACGGGGCCAAGTACCTCTCAGAGCGGGGCATGGGCCGGCTCATCACACGCGAGGAGGCTCAGGCGGTGCTGCGGCGGGCGCACGACGCCGGCCTTGTGCAGATGACCTCCAACACCCGCGACAAAGTCGAGTTCATCTGCAACTGCTGCTCCTGCTGCTGCGGGCTCCTGGGCACGGTGACACGGCTCGGTGGAGCGGCGCACTCTATCGCCTCCAACTTCCTGTGCCGGGTGGCAGCCTCGGAGTGCATCGCCTGCGGGCTGTGCGAGGCTGCTTGCCCGGTAGGGGCCATCTCCGTGGACGACGTGGCGAGCATCTGCGATGAGCAGTGCATCGGCTGCGGCGTGTGCGTCCCCCAATGCCCGCAGGGCGCCCTGGCCTTGGTGCGTCGCGAATCCACTTCGGTGCCGCCCGTCGACCAGCAGGCGTTGCTGCTCGAGGTAGCAGCAGAGAAGGGCCGCCTCGATCGGTTCGCGAAGGAGCTCGGCTCTCAGGAGTAGCTTCTGCCCGGCGCCCGGCCTGCAGGCCACCGCCGGTGGATGCCAGGTCCTACTCCTTCAGCGGAGCCTGACCGACCTTTGCGAAGCGTCGCGGCGAGCGGGATGCCTCGCGGACTTTGCCCAGCCTCGACAGGACGCTGTCCACCCCCCAGAGGGGTGCGCTCAGCCGTGCCGCGCCCGGCTCGACGTAGAGGGTGAGGTCGCGTGGCCGCACCAGTCCGCTCTCGCGGCTGAGGCCGGGCTTGATTTCGGCAGGGTCGAGCCCGAAAGCTCGGGCAAGTCGCACGCCGAAAGAGTAGCGGTCGATGGCCTGCGGTCCTGCCAGGTGCCAGGTCCCGGGCATCTCTCGCCTGGTCAGCTCCAGCAGGGCGGCCGCCAGTTGCTCCACCCAGACCGGGCAGCGTACCTCGTCTGTGAAGAGGGTGATCGGATGCCGGCCGCGCACGCTGTCCAACACCCAAAGCGTACGTGGGTCGGGAGGAGAGAAGCCGTAGATGAGCGAGGTCCTCACGATCGCCGCTGTCGGCAGCAGGGCTGCCACGATTTCCTCTGCTCTGGCCTTGGCCTGCCCGTACGGCGTTACCGGCTTGGGCATGTCCTCAGGCACATAGGGAGCATGCTCTCCGTCAAACACCATGTCCGTCGACATGTGGATGAAGTAGGCGCCCACGTCGGCAGAGGCCAGAGCCACGTTCCGGGTGCCCTCGACGATGACCGCCTGCATCGACTCTGGTGACGTCGTGTCCATGGCGGTGTGGATGATCGCCCGAGGCCGGGTTGCACGCACAAGGTCGCGCACGGCGTCCCCTTCCCGGATGTCGAGTCGCACCTCGTCCACACCCTCAACGGCTACGCCCCGTGTGTGGGTAGCAGCGATCACCCGCCACCTCGCGGCGGCTTGACGGATCAGGCAGCTGCCCAGGTAGCCACTGGCGCCGGTGACCAACAGGCACTCAGCCACGAGGGACTTGCTGGGCTCCTTGGGGGTCGTCCTTGCCGGGGCCCTCCTGTTCCTCCGGCGCCGGGCTGCAGGCCTCATCCTCGAGGCGCTGAAGGGCCGCTTGAGCGGCTGCCTGCTCGGCCATCTGCTTGCTAGGCCCGGAGCCGCCGCCATAGGTCTCGCCGCCGATTGTGACCTGCACCACGAACTCGGGAGCATGATCGGGGCCGGTCTCGGAGATGGTGGTGTAGTTTGGCCTGCCGCGGGCAAGGCCCTGAGCCATGTCCTGCAGACGGCTCTTCCAGTCTCGGTCAGAGTGGTTCTCGTGCACTGCCACAGCGGCCGGCCCTATGAGCGGCTGAAGAAACTCGCGGGTCTGCTCAAGACCCTGGTCGAGGTAGATCGCGCCGACCAGCGCCTCGAAGGCGGCACACAGGGTCGCTGGCCGTTCATGCACCTTATCGGCGTGGGCTCCCGCCCCCATCATCAAGAAGCTTCCCAGGTCAAAGCGCCGCGCCATCTCGGCGAGCGCGTCCCTCCGGACCAGGGCAGCGCGCAGGGTGGTGAGTGCGCCCTCTGTCACCTCGGGGAAACGGTGGTAGAGGTGCTCACCTGTGATAAAGCCGAGGGCTGCATCTCCAAGGAACTCCAGCCTCTCGTTGTCCTCGAACGAAAAGCCCGGGTGCTCGTTTCGGTAAGAGCTATGGACGAGGGCTCTGAGCAGCAGGCTCTTGTCGGCAAAGACCAACCCGATGCGCTTCTCTACATCGCCCAGATCGATCATCGCTCCCCCTGGGGCGCACTGGATGTGCCGCCGGCCTGCAGTTCGAGCTAGGGTGCTCTGCGCAGCACCAGTGAGCAGTTGTGGCCCCCAAAGCCAAACGAGTTGGAGAGGGTGACCGTGACATCGGCCGCCCTCGCCTTCCCGGGAACATAGTCAAGATCGCAGGCCGGGTCGGGTGCCGTCAGGTTGATGGTCGGTGGCAGGATACCGGTTCGCAGCACCTGCACACACACGGCCGCTTCGAATGAGCCGGCTCCCCCGATCATGTGTCCCGTCACGGACTTGGTAGAGCTCACGGCGACCCGGTCCGCGTACCTCCCGAGTGCTTCTCGGATGGCCCGCGTCTCTGAAGGGTCGCCGAGCGGCGTGCTGGTCCCATGGGCGTTGATGTAGCCGAGCTCTTCGGGAAGAACGCCTGCCCGCGTCAGGGCAAGGCTCATGCACCTGGCTGCACCGGCGCCCTCGCTGTCAGGAGCGGCCAGGTGGATGGCATCCGAGGTTGCGGCGTAGCCTGCCATCTCGGCAAGCGGCTCGGCCCCGCGCCTCAGCGCGCTCTCCATCTCCTCGAGGATGAGAATGGCGCCTCCCTCGGACACGACGAACCCATCCCGCCCTGCGTCAAAAGGCCGGCTGGCTCCCTGCGGATCGTCGTTGCGGTGTGAAATGGCCCTCATCCGGTCGAAGGTGGCGATCGAGATAGGAACGATCGCTGCCTCCACGCCACCCGTGATCATGACCTGCGCGTGTCCGCGGCGAATGGTCTCGTAGGCTTGCCCAATCGCGTCGGCCCCGCTGGCGCAGGCCGACGAAAGGCCGAGGTTCGGACCGCGGGCTCCGGTGCGCAGGGCCACCTGCACGGCCGGTACATCCGATGTGATCATGGGCACGAGCAGCGGGCTGACCCGCTTGGGGCCCTTGGAGCGCAGCACGTCGAATTCATCCGAGTAGGTCTGGATGCCCCCCACGCCTGCACCAATGATGACGCCGACGTCGTGGCAGTTGCCTGCTTCGACGGAAAACCTCGATTGTGCCAGTGCTTCCTGGAGTGCAGCGAGGGCGAACTGCGCAAAGCGATCGGTCCGCCGCGCCTCTTTCGGCGACAGGTAGTTCAGGGGATCGAATCCGTGTGCCTCGCCCGCTATAGTGACGTCGTACCCACTGGTGTCAAACGCGGTAATCGGCCCGATTCCAGAGCGACCTGCCGTCAGGTTGTCCCACGCGGTTGCCAGGTCCAGGCCCACGGGGCTGATGACACCAATCCCTGTGATCACCACGCGCGCTTTGTCCATAGTGCTGACCAATCTCCCTGCTTCTTTGCATAGCTGCATTCAAGTATAGCAGAGCAAGCCCTCGGTCGCAATCGTGTCGTCCTCACAGGCGCGTAACCAGCCCGCCGAGCCAGGCCCACAGCCGCTGGACCGGTCGCGGTTGGATGTCGTCGTGCACACCCAGGTCGTACTCACAGGAGGTCAACATCCTGCCATCGCGCGACAGGGAGCACGTGGCCCGCCAGCAGTTCCCCTCTGGCAAGGTCCAGGACACGCCGCCGGCGATTGCGGCAGAGTGCGCGGGGATCTCCACCGGTCGGCTCCAAGCCTGGAGCAGCCGCCCATCGCCATCGAAGAGGCTGGCGCGCAGCTCGCACCCCGGCACTGGGCTGGGCGTGTCGTTGATCACCCATACTTCGCCGTCGAACTGGGAGCCGGCCGAGTATCTTCGGAGCGGATAGGCAAGCGAGGTCATGAGCGGGTTGAACAGCCCAGCGAGGGCATGGAAGGCCGATTTCGGTTCGCCGCTGTGTGGGATCACCGCCCACGATATCGCCGGCCATGGCTCATTCAGCTGCCAGATCAGGATGCCTCCGCACCCTGCGGCTTTTCGGCGCCGGAAGTGCTCGATCGCGATCTTCAGGCCCTGAAGCTGCGCCCGCTGGCTGGCCTCGAGGAACGCGTCCGGTGTGATCCCATGCCAGTCTGGGCGCGCGCGGCCGCTCAGCGGGGCGGGCAGATAGGGTCGCGCATAGCGCCACAGCTTCTGAAGGCCGGCGCCACGCAGGATCCATGCCTCCCCTGGGGGCCAGCACTGCTCCGGCGCGAGAAAACGGTGCAGCTCGTCGAGGGACGGAGGCGACTGGAGCCCGAGTTCGCTGGCAAACGTGGCGTCGTCCTTCGTATAGTCCTCAGGTGGATGGAAGTTGTGCCACACCTTCCAGTTGTGGTGGTCGCCGCCAAGGGGCGAGGCAGCCAGGAAGGGGCGCGTGCCATCCTCAGCCTCGACGGCTTGCCTGAGCACGCGGAGCACAGGCGCGTTGCGGCGAGGAGACAGCTCGTTGCCGCCCGACCAAGCTGCCAGGCAAGCGTGGTGCCTCAGCTCGCGCACGATTCCTGCTGCCTCTTGGCCTGCAAGCTCCAGATACTCCGGCGACCGGGGAAAGTGCGTGACGAAGGCGCAGGCCAGCGGGAACTCCTGCCAGACCAGGAGCCCTTGGCGGTCACACTCGTCATAGAAGGCCTGCTTCTCCCGCAGACCCCCACCCCACACGCGCAGCATGTTCATGTTCGCCTTGCGCGCCATCCCCGTCAGCCTGGCGTACTCCCCGCCGCCAACGCGCCCAGGAAACAGGCTTGCTGGCACCCAGTTGGCACCCCGCGCAAACACAGGCTCGCCGTTGACTCTGACTGAGTAGTCGACGACCTCAATCTCCCGGAGTCCGATCGATTGCGCGAGGTGGTCGTGCATGCGATCACCGCCCCAGACCTCGACGGATAGGCGGCACAGGGCTGGCTCGCCATGATCCCAAGGCCACCAGCGCCGTGGTTCGGGGACCTGCAGCGACAGTAGGAGGGGAGACCCAAGGGGCTCGGAGGCGACGTCCCTTTCGGTGCGCAGAGGCAAGTCCGAGGTGGTACCGCCGTCGAGCCGCGCGATGACCCTAACAGGGCGATTCTCCCCTCCGAGCCAGAGCCGTATGTCCAGCCGGCCCGTGGCACCCCGCCCTTTCTGGGAATAGATCGCGTGCACCGCGCGGATATAGGTCGAGCCGCCTATGACGACCGAGGCGTCATCCCAGAGGCCCAGGTTCAGCAGGGGAGGGGCAAAGTCCCAGCCGAACTGCATCTGGCACTTGAGCGTGTCGCGCCGATCTGGGTAGTCGGCCGGAAGCCCACCCCACCGCGCTTCGGCACGATTCAGCAGCTTTTCCCACGGGGTGCTCCGCGAGCGCGGCAGCCAACGCGTGCCGAGCAGTCGGACGGCCAACCGATTGCTGCCACGCAGCATCTGCGTGACGTCGTACTCCACCGGTGAGAACATGCCCTCGTGCCGCCCAAGCACATGGCCGTTGACGAGGACATCGGCGATATAGTCCACTCCACGCAGCACAAGGCGCGCCCGCTCATCCGGCGTGGGTTCAGCCCAAAAGTCGCGGACGAGCCACCAGGTCGCTTCACCCACCTCACGAAAGGCCCGAGCGTCGAAAGAGCGACAGGGGTCCGGCAAGCGGCCGTGGTCTACGAGATCCGCATGGATGTTGCCGGGCACCTGGGCAGGAAACCACTCGGCGATCTCCTCAAGCTCGGCCCACTCGGCCCTCCCGGGGTCGGCGCCTGCCGGTGCCCTGCCCAGCTGCCAGTCGCTGCCGTTGAGATCGATGACTTTCCGAGGCACCGCTCCCTCACAAAAAAGCCACCGGATCGGGTGCGATCCGGTGGCGCCGTTGTCGGGGTCCCCGCTGTGCCGTGTGTCCTGCTGGCGTCGAACCTGTCTTGACAGGTGGGTGTCTACCCAGAGGTTACTGCCTTGCCCCTTACGAGGCTATCGCATCCCCCCTGGCGCCCGACTCCCTTTCGGAAGGTGTTGGCTCGTACCCTCTCTACGGACATCACGCACACAGCAGGGTGTGCATGACGCCATTCTAGCACATCTGCCCACAGGGCGCAAATCAGGGACGGCGTAGTTGGCAGCACGCTGCGGCCACCCAGGGCGACCAGGAAGGAACGAGCCCCCAATCCTGGCTCTAGTGGTCTTTCCCGTAGCGCAGGCCGACCCAGCGGCATTCACGGTTGTCGCACCGGTACCGTCTCACCGGCACCAGCAGGTTCACCAACCGGTCGAGGCCGTGCCGGTGCACGCGGTGCAGCGAGCCTCCGCACTCCGGGCACAGGCGATCTCTGAAACGAGGCGTATGGAGAAGCCGCCAGCGCAGCCGCCAGAGGATGACGACCACGGCAAGCAGAAGAAACGCGATTCCAGTGAGATCGGAGAGGGTGCGGCTCTGGATGAAGCGAGCCAGCCCCTCCGAGGCCGTGCCCAGCAGGCGTGCGAGTGCTGCCCATCCCGTCTGCAGCCAGCGCAGCAGGCTCTGCCGGATCTGCATCCTCTCAAAGAGCAGAAAGACGCCGAAGGCAACCAGCAGGCCGATCAGCACCTCGGCCCACCAGTCGGACAAGAAGCGCCCCACCCTCCGCAGGAAGCTGCGCGGCCGCCTGCGGCGAGAGGAAGAGCGCGAGAGTCCTGGGGGGGGGGACTCTGCCATCCGCTAAAGCTCAACCCGGTTCTTGAGCATGGCTACCAGCAGCCTAACCGCGTTCTCCACATCGCGCAGGTCCACCATCTCCGAGGGCGTGTGCACATAGCGGCAGGCGATCGAGACACAGCCCGCTGCCACACCGCTTCCCGAGATCTGCATGGCAGATGCATCGGTGGTGCCGCCGTCCAGGACCTCGAGCTGGTACGGGATGCCGTGCGCTTCTGCCGTGCGGACAAGCAGGTCCTTGACACCCGGGTGCGCGATGAGCCCCGGGTCTGCCACCTTGATGCACGGGCCATCGCCCAGCTTCATGCTCAGCTTGCGGCACTCAGGCGTGTCCGCGGCAAGGGTAACGTCCAGCGCGATGCCGATCTCGGGCGCGATGTGGAACGCACTCGTCCGCGCCCCGCGCAAGCCGACCTCCTCCTGCACGGAGAAGACAAACGATACCTCGTGTGGCGTGTCGTCGAGCTGCTGCAGCGCAGCGACGAGGATGGCGCACCCGATCCGGTCGTCGAGTGCCTTGGCGACCAGCCTCTGGCCCTGCCCAGCAAAGGGCCTGACGAAGCAGGCGGCCTGGCCCAAGCGGCTCTGTGCCTCTTCCCGGCTCGCCGCCCCGATGTCGATGTAGAGCTTGCTGAGGAGGGGTTCGCTCTTGTAGGACTGCCTGTCTTCAGGATGGATGACGCCCAGCACACCATCCGCGAACTGCACGCGGCTGCCTGTTAGGCTCATGAGGTCAAGCCCGCCGATGCCCTGGAAACGCAGGAAACCCTTCTCGTCCACATAGCTGACGATGACTCCGATCTCGTCCATGTGGGCTGCCAGCATGATCTTCTTGCCGCCCTTGCGGCCGGCCTTGGCGGCAATCAGGTTCCCGAGCGCATCGACGCGCACGCTGTTGGCATGCGGCTCCACCGCATTCCGAATGATGTCGCGAACCTGCTCCTCGTGCCCGGATGGCCCGTACGCTTCCGTCAGTTGTTTGATGAGCTCTTTCACAGCGGATCTCCTTGATCGGTTCTGTTGGCCCGGCGAACTCAGTTGCTCTGCTCTCTGCGCTACCCGGTCCAGCCTTCGGGAAGCGAGTGCAGCACGGCTTTCATGAGCCGGACGAGGTTGTCCAAATCCACCATGCTCAACAGGCTGACCGGGGTGTGGATGTACCGGCACGGGACGGCGAGCGCCACCGCCGGGACACCGGACCTCGACTGGTGGATGGCACCGGCGTCCGTTCCGCCGATGCCTGGCTGCTTGATCTGATACGGGATTCCCTGTTGGGTCGCCGTCTCCTGCAGCAAGCGAACCAGGCGGTGGTCGGCTATGAATGACCGGTCCATCAGCGTGATCGCCGGCCCCTGACCAAGCCTTGTCGTCGGGCTAACGTCGGCCTTCTTGGGCATGTCATCGCAGATGGTTCCCTCCAGCGCGAAGGCAATGTCGGGACGGAGGGCGAAGGCGGCGACCTGCGCGCCGCGCAGCCCGACTTCTTCCTGGGTGCTGAAGGAGAGCGCCAGGTCGATGTCGTACTCCTCGTCGACCAGCGCAGCGGCAACTGCGCATCCGGCCCGGTCGTCGAACGCCTTGCCCTTGGCGACTCGCAGCCCGCCCTCGGTCAACACCTCGAACCGGGTAGCGAACGTCGCATAGTCACCCAAGTGTACGCACTCGCGCGCCTGGGCGTCGCTCGTTGCGCCGATGTCGATGGCAAGCTCGCTCACTCCAACCACCTGCGCGCGCTGCGCAGCCTTGGTCAGGTGGATGGGCGGCGCCAGGATCACGCCCGGCACGCGCTCGCCGCCGATCACGACTCGCTTGGCCATCAGCAGCCTTGGATCGATCCCGCCGACGACCCGGAAGCCGAGCAGTCCGTTCTTCTCGATGCGGGTGATCATCAGGCCAACCTCGTCCATGTGCGCGTCCACCATGACGCGCAGGCGAGGCTCGCGCCCCCTGCCACGCTTGAGGGCAATCAGGTTCCCCAACGCGTCACTGTGCAGCTCATCGACCTGGCTGCGCACGGCTCGTGCGAGGATGCGGCGGACTTGGTCCTCACAGCCAGACGGCCCAAAGGCGTTCGACAGCTCTTCGAGAAGCAACGTTGCCTCCTATTCGGTTTCGTCAAGGCCCAGGTCAAAGGTCAGCTTGTCCAGCGACTTGCCGTCGAGCGCGCGGATAAAGGCCGCCAACAGGCGGCCCACCCGCTCAATGTCCTTGACCGAGCAAACCTCGACAGGGGTGTGCATGTTGCGCTGGGGGATGCTGAGAAGCCCGGCCGGGATGCCTTCCCGCGCGATCTGGATGGCCCAGGCATCCGTGCCCCCAGGCCGGGCGGCGGGCTCCAAGTGGACGTCCATCTCCAGCGAGTCGGCTGTGTCCCGGAGGGCTTTGACCAGCCCAGGATGGAAGTTGGGGCCACAGCTGATGGTCGGCCCTTCTCCTAGAGGGTAGGTGTACTCGTCTGGCGCGCCCGGTTGGTGTGCCCACGTCACGTCAATGGCGATCCCGATGTCGGGAGCCAGCCCGAAAGCGCTCGTCAGCGCCCCCTTGCAGCCCTCCTCCTCCTGGACCGTGGCGACGGCATACACGTCCCACTCGTGTTGTGACCGGCTCAGCTCTTCCAAGCAGACTGCGACGGCTGCCACCGCTGCCCGGTCGTCGAGCGCTTTGCCCGCTACAAGCCCTCCCTTGAGCTCGACCAGGGGTGCGTTCATGGTGATCAAGTCACCGACGCGCACCAATTGGCTGACCTCGTCTGGGGGCAAGCCGGTGTCTACCAGCAGCTTGTCGGTCGGGTACGGTTTTTCTGACTCGCCCGGAGCCAGGACGTGCGGCGGGCGCGCCCCGATCACCCCGTGCAGCTCGCGCCACCCATGGACGATCACCTCCTGCCCCGGCAAGACGCGCTCGTCGTAGCTGTGCATGCCCGGGACGTGGAGAAACCCCTCCTCGATGTGCGAGACGATCAGGCCGATCTCATCCATGTGGCCGGCCAACATGATCGAGGGGCGCGGTTCCGGTCCGCTGCCCGGTACGAGCGCAATCAGATTGCCCAGCGTGTCGGAGCGGATCGATGTCGCGTAGCGGCCAAACTCCTCTGCGACCAAGTCCCGGATCGGATGCTCATAACCCGAGACGCCTGTAGCTTCGGATAGCTTTCGGAGCAGTGGGACCAGTTCCACGGGCAGGCCCTTTCTTCTTTCGCACTGGGAGATGCATGCCAATCGGACGCGATTATATGCGCGGTTGCACGCGCTGTCAAGCGGCCGCCCGGCCCGGGCCAGGGCCATGAGCGCGTAACATAACGGTTCGAAAGCGGCGCCGTAAGCAACAGGAGGCGGACATAACGCTGGCGTGCGCTCCCGCGCCGGGGATCGCGTGAACATAACGGGCCGGCGCCCGATTCGTCACCGCGACGCACCCGGGTAGTGCAGCCCCTCGTGGGTGTCAGTCCGGACGCAGGCCGTGCGGGATGCCGCACCCGGGTAGTGTAGCCCCTTGTGGGCGTCGGTCAGGACAAGTTCCTGGGCTGCGGGCGCCTGCGGCCGGCCCTTGACGAGCGCCGCGGCTTCCGCTACAATGGTGCCTGCCGGATGAACTGCGCGAAGCGGACCGGCGTTCTTATGGAAGCGGAGGCGGCGCAAGAGCCGGGCGAGGAGATTTAGGGCGTGTCAGATTACCGGTTGCGAGAGGGCTGGTTCACCGTTGTTCTGCTGCTGCTGATGCTGCTGTGCCTGGCCTGGTCCATCGCCGTTGCGGACTGGGTGCCGGGCCTGCCTGTGCTCGTCTGGGTTGCCCTCGTCGGCGGCCTGCTCGGAATCCTGCTGGCGAAGAACCGCCTGCCGGCCTGGATGTCGCACACCCTTTCTGGCCTGACCGGCCTGAGTTGGGGTGCGTGGTTGACGAGTCGGGTGCTGGTGGCCGAAATGCATCTGCCCGGCGCGGCAGCCCTGCTTGAGCTCGACTGGAGGCTGCAGGCGTGGGTGGGACAGCTCATGGCCGAGGGGCAGAGCTCCGTCGCCCACATCCTGCTCTTTGTCCTCTGCCTGCTCCTTTGGCTGATTGCCTACATCTCGGCACTGGCGGTTTTCCGGTGGCACCGGTCGTGGTGGGCGGTCCTTGTGTGCAGCGTGGCTATGCTGATCAACGTCACATCCGCCCCCTCGCACCAGACCTGGTTCCTGCTCTCCTTCCTTCTCTTGGCGCTCCTTCTCATCGTGCGCACGAGCCTGGCTGCCTATGAGCAGGAGTGGCGCACGGGCCGAGTGCAGTATGCGCCGGAGGTGGTAGCCGGGTTCCTCCGGGCCGGGCTGACTGTGGCTGTCCTGGCACTCGCCCTCGCCTGGCTCGTGCCCGCTGTCGTCTCCGGTGACCGCTTCCAGGCAGCCTGGCAGAAGGTCCGCGAACCGTGGCTGCGTTTCCAGGAACGCTGGGAGGTGGCCTTTCAGGACATCAACTCCCGGGAGGTGCCTCCCGCCGTCCTTGTGCGCAAAGGCATGACCTTCGGCGGCCCCGTCACCCTGACGGACAAGCCTGTCATGGACATCGAGGCTCCCGGCGGGCGCTACTGGCGAAGCCATGCCTACGATACCTACCTCGGTTATGGCTGGCTGAACACGGACAAGGAGACTTTGACTCTGGGCACCGGTGGCACTGGGCTGGAGGCGGAGCCGTCCTACTCCGAGCGCCAGGTGCTCACGCAGACGGTGACGATGAGGCAGGATCTAGGGATGGGGTACGCGTTGGTGGCTGCAGGGGATCCACTGCGCGTGAGCGTGGAGGCGCAGGCAGTCGTGAGCTACCTGACCCCGACCCTGACCGTTGATGCGCCGCTGCCGTCCATGTCATCGAGCCGGACCCCTTGGGGCGTCTCCCTCCTCTATAGCAAGACCGGCCTTCCCACGGGAGCGAGCTACCGGGCCGTCTCGTCGGTGTCGGCCGTCACGGCCGAGTCCCTGCGCGGTGCCGCAGCCGGCTATCCTGAGTGGGTGCAGGCCCGCTACCTCCAGCTTCCCGACACTCTCCCCAGCCGCGTGCGCGCGCTGGCGGGGGAGCTCACCGGTGGCCTTACGGCGCCCTACGACAAAGTCATCGCCGTGGAGGCCTACCTGCGCAAGATCCCCTACAGCCAGCAGATTCCGGGACCCGAGCCCGATCAGGATGGGGTCGACTACTTCCTCTTTGAGGAGAAGCAGGGCTATTGCAGCTACTACGCGTCGTCGATGGTCGTCCTGCTGAGGGCAGTGGGCGTGCCGGCGCGCTACGTGGAGGGATACAGCCGCGGGCAGCCGGTCCAGGGTGTCTACCGCATCCTCGAAAAGGACAGCCATGCCTGGCCCGAGGTGTTCTTTCCCGGCTATGGCTGGGTCGAGTTCGAGCCGACGGCCTCTCAAGCCCTGACCTCCCGCTCGCCCAAGGCCACCACCACGGCTGCGGCGGTGAGCCAGAGCTTTGACCGGCAGCTGCCGCAGATGGACGACGGCGAGGACCCCACCCTGCGGGACGGGGGCTTCGGCCCGCTCGCCGGCGCACCCCGGGTGCCCTTCTGGCGAAGGCTCCCGGGCTGGGTGTGGGGCGTCCTGGGCGCAGCGCTGCTGCTGGCGGGTGGGCTCGCAGCGCTTGTCCTGCGCCAAAGGCGCAGGATGCTCACGCTCACGCCGGCTGAGAGGGCCTACTACCGCCTCAGCCGCGGCGCCGGGCGGCTGCTCAAGATGCGGCCCCTCGACCACCAGACTCCGCTGGAGTATGGGAGGGCTGTGGCGTCGGCTGTGCCCGCCGGCCGTGACGCGGCGCTTTCCATTGCCGAGGCGTACGTCGCCGAGCGCTTCGGCGCCCGCGCCGACTCAAGCAGCAGGGCCGAGGAGGCATGGGCCTTGTTCCGCCCCCTCCTCTGGCGCAGGTGGCTGGAGCTGAGGGTGGGAAGGGCAAAGAGGGTCTTGCAGCAGCTGCTCAGGCCCCGCCGCCGGCCGGAGGCCCAGCCGGGCGTCTCCTCCGGCGACTAGGCCGGCGGCGCATCCGGTTCCCCGCTGCCGGTGCGCGCGAAGCCGGGCTCGCTCCAGCCGCCGCCTCCCGGCGTCAGGATACACAGGGCGGCGCCGGCCTCTACCTCGACTCGCACTTTGCCGGGGAGGGGCGTCGCGCTGCCCGCCCGGATGAGCAAGTTGACGCCCGGCGCTCCGGGTGTGCCGCACCCCAGGGCATAGGGAACTGTGCGCCTTCTCTCGGACAGGAGTGCCACAGTGGACGGCACCAGGCACTCAAGCTCGCGTACCAGCCCGTCCCCTCCGCGCGCGCTGCCCTCCCCTCCCGAGCCCCGGCGCAGCGCATAGCGCCGCACGCGCAGGGGATAGGCATACTCCAGCGCCTCGATGGGCGTGTTCAGCGTATTGGTCATGTGCACCTGCACGCCCGACAGCCCGTCGCCCAGCGGCCCTGCGCCCGCGCCGCCGCCGACCGTCTCATAGTAGGCAAAGGGCGTGCCCCGCTCAGGGTCGTGCCCCCCGATCGTGAGGTTGTTCATCGTGCCCTGGCTGGCGGCTGGTACGATCTCGGGCAGCGCGCAGGCGAGCGCCCCCAACAGGACGTCCACGACTCGCTGCGACGTCTCGACGTTCCCCGCTGCCACGGCGTGTGGCGGTCCGGCGTCTAGGAGGCTTCCCTCTGGCACAATCACCTGCACCGGCGCAAAGGCGCCGCTGTTGACAGGCACGTCCACGGCGGCGCCGGTGCTTTCGGAGAGCAGCGCCTGGGCGATGCAGCGCACGACGTACCACGTTGCCGACTCGGTTATGGCTCGCACCGCGTTGAGGGGACCCGGCACCGCGGGCGACGTGCCGCCATAGTCCACAGTCATGCACCCCGCGCCAACGCGGATGGTCACCCGTATCGAGGGGGGCGCGACGCCTTCGTCTCCGGCGTGCGCCAGCCCATCGTCGTCCATCTCGTCGGCAAATGTGTAGCTGCCTGGAGGGATGCGCGACAGTGCCGTGCGGGTCAGGCGCTCAGAATACGCCAGCAGTTCCCCTGCATACTCCAGGGCTTCTTCGATCCCGTAGCGGGCCACGATGTCGAGAAGGCGCTGCTCACCCACCCTCTGCGCTGCCATCTGTGCCGCCAGGTCGCCGCGGCGCTCGACGGGCGTCCGGACATTGCGCAGGACAAGGTCCAGGAGCGCACGATTCGTCTTCCCGGCCTCGGCGAGCTTGACCGGGGGAATAATCAGCCCTTCCTGCCAGATCTCAGTCGCAATCCCCATCGAGCCGGGCGTGGCGCCTCCCACGTCGGCGTGGTGGGCGCGGCTGGCGACGAAGAAGGTGGGTGTCTGGGCGCCCGGCGCGAACACCGGCGACACCATCGTGATGTCGGGCAGGTGTGTTCCGCCGAGGTATGGGTCGTTGAGAAGCACGATGTCCCCTGGGCTCCACGCCTCAAACGCCCCAAGTGCCGCCTGGACGGAAGCCGGCATGGCCCCCAGGTGGACCGGGATGTGCGCGGCCTGGGCGATCATCCGGCCGTCGGCTAGGAAACAGGCGCACGAAAAGTCGCGCCGCTCCTTGATGTTGGGGCTGTACGCCGTCCGGCCAAGCGTCAGCCCCATCTCCTCCGCCGCGGAGATGTAGAGATTCTTGAGTATCTCGAGCGCAATCGGGTCGCTGGCCGTCATTCGGCTGCCCTCAGAATTAGGTTTCGCCTGCCGTCCACGCTGCCGTGCCACAGCGGAGGGATCGCCGTGGTGCAGTCGAGCTGCACCAGGACGGCCGGCCCGATCACGACGTTGCCTGGCTGAAGCCTCTCCCGCTCATACAGTGCGGTTCGAAAGGCGCGCACGCGGTACGGGGGCTGGGGATCGGAGAACCATGCCTCCTTGCTGCCGGCATAGGCGGCCTTGGGGTCCGCGCCCCCCAATGGTGCCGCGGAGGGCACTGGCTTGCTCGTTATGCCGGTGGCTGCCAACCGCAGGTTCACCACCTCGATCGGTTCATCGGGTTGGGCGTAGCCAAAGCGCACGCGGTGGGCGTCGTGGAACGCGGCTGCCAGTCCTGGCAAGCCGGCGGGCAGCGCCTGCCCTCCACTCCCCGGACCGCGCTCGGTGAAAAGCTGCAGCGGAACGGTGATCTCGAACGACTGACCCACGTAGCGCATGTCGAGTGCCGGCGCGAGTACAATGTCGCCGCGCCCGATGCCCTCGGAGGTGAGCTCCTCCACTGCGCGCTTGCAGAGCGGGCCGAAGAGCCGTTCGAGGGTCCCCGCCTCGGCGCTCTCGAGGGGAAGCATCACCGTCAGGGCATAGTCTTTGGCGACGTCGGCCAGGATCATGCCGAGTGCCGAGAGGATCCCCGGCTGCGGTGGCACCAAGACGTACGGGATCCGCAGGGCAGCGGCCAGCTCGCAGGCATGCAGCGGACCGGCGCCGCCGAACGCGGCGAGAGTGAAGCGCCGCGGATCGTGCCCACGCTCCACGGAGACCTTGCGGATGGCTCGCTCCATGTTCGAGTTGGCCACGCGGACCACACCCCACGCAGCCTCCTCCGGCGACAGGCGCAGCCTCTGCGCCAGCTCCGACAGGCTCTCGCGGCTGCGCGCCATGTCAAGCCGCATGGCCCCACCGAGGAAGTGGTCGGCGTCGAGCCGCCCGAGCAGCAGGTTGGCGTCCGTCACGGTGGGCTGCGTCGCGCCCGGGCGGCCGTAGCAGGCAGGGCCGGGATCGGCGCCCGCGCTCTGTGGCCCCACCCGAAGCGCCCCCCCGGCGTCGACGTAGGCAATCGACCCGCCGCCGGCGCCGACGGTGTGGATGTCGATGATCGGCAGCCTGAGGGGCAGCCCGGCGATGGCTCCTTCGCTCGTCTGCGGCACCCATCCCGGACAGAGCGACACATCTGTGCTCGTGCCGCCCATGTCAAAGGTGATGACTTGCTCGACGCCCGCCTGGCGCGCCAGCTCGAAGGCGCCCACCACGCCGCCTGCCGGGCCCGACAGCGCAGTCCGTGCGGCCAGGGCCCGCGCTGACTGGGCGGAGATGGCTCCCCCGTTGGACTGCATGATCCGCAGCCTCCGGCCCTCCAGCCCCTCTTCCAAGTGTTCCAGGTAGCGCGCGATCAGCGGGGCCACGTATGCGTTGATCACCGTCGTGGTGGTGCGCTCATACTCGCGGAACTCGGGCAGCACATCCGAGGAGAGCGAGACTGTCAGGCTACCATCCGGCGCCGCCGCGAGCAGGCGCTCGCGGATGGCCCGCTCGTGGTCGGGGTACAGGAAGGAAAAGAGGAGGCAGACCGCGACCGACTCGATACCAAGCTCGATGAGCTGCCGAGCTACCCGGTCCGTTGCCGCGGGGTCCAGCGGCTCCAGCAGCAGGGCGCGTTCCTTGTCTGCCGGCACTCTCCCCCTCGCAGGCGCCACCCGCTCCGGCACCTCAAAGCGCCACTCAGACGGCACCAGGGGCGGCGGGCGCTGCGGGTGGAGGGCATACAGCTCTGGCCGTGTCTGGCGGCCTATCTCCAGGACATCGCCGAAGCCGGAGGTGGTGATCAGGGCGGTGCGCGCGCCGCGCCGTTCCAGGAGCGCGTTCGTGGCAACTGTCGTGCCGTGCACGACCGCCGTATCGAGACCGGCGCCGATCTCGGCAATCCCCTCCAGGATGGACCGCGAGGGATCGCGCGGCGATGTCAGGCGCTTGTGGACCCGGATGCGCCCGCCGTCGTCCAGCAGACAAAAGTCGGTGAAGGTGCCGCCGACGTCGACGCCGAGGATCATGGCGCCGGCAGCGGCTCCGCACTATCCTCGCTGGCGGCCCCTTCCGCGCCGGTGAGGGCGCGGTAGGCAAGCGTCCAGGCCGCCGACGTCAAGGTGGTCACAATCGATTCGACCAGGGCAAAGACGAGAAAGGTGATTATCCCCGAGATGACGGCCAGCGCGACAAAGGCGGCCGTAGCCCCGCTGACGTTGAACAGCGAGGCCAGAGCCGCCAAGATGGGCAGCGCGACAAGCCCGAGCACGAGTCCCACGCCCAGCGAGACCCCGAGCAGGATAAGCCACAGGACGAGGCTGGGTCCCATCCGCGCCCGCAGAACGCGCCATCCGCGCCCAATGGCCTCCAGCCAGGGCGTGCCCTCCAGGACGGCCGCCCGCTGCGCAAGCACGGCGAGGATGGCCAACCCGATCGAGATGGGGATGAGGGCGCAGCAGAGCAGGCCGCCACACGCCACCGATATCGCGCCGGCAATCCCCTCGCCGCCCGTCATGTCCATGGAGCTGGTGACGGGCACCAAGCCCAGCACAAAGAGCAGGGCGGCCCCGGTGGCTGCGAGTGCGACCGGCGCCTGGGTGACCAGCGCGATGCCGAGAAGCCGCCAGAAGTGCCGGACGCCCACCCGCCAAGCGCTTCTCAGCGTGGTCGAGCCGCTCTCCTCGATCTGCTGGACCCCACCGATCAGCCCGCCCGTGGCGATCACAGAGAGCACCCCGAAGGCGAGGGCCAGGAGGATGACAGCCGCGGCGATCAGGGCCAGCCATGCCGGCGCGATCGGCCACGAGCTCGGATCCCAGCCCCAGCCGGCGATATCCCGCCCGCTGTACTGGTACACATTGGTGCCCGACAGGGCCGAGGCGCCCGCCCCCGCCAGGAAGCCAAGAACCCACAGCAGCTTCCATTTTCGCGTGATCTGCCACGCGCGGCTCAGCACTTCTCCGTACCTCATCTCTTGCCTCCTGGCTCGGCCACTGCGCAGGGACGCGGCCCGCGGGGAGCCGGCCTAGATGTACAGCCTCTGCCTGTCGACCTCTTCGCGTAATATGCGCAGCTCCTCCGCCGTCGGTGCCGGATTGGAGAGCACCGGGTCTGCGAAGAGCAGCTCAAACCCCGTCTCTGCGACGACCTGCTGCACCGTCACGCCTGGCTGGGTCGCCACCAGCTTCATCCGCTTGGTCGCGTCGTCAAAGCCGAGCAGGGCCATCGTGCTGACCACGTACAGCGGCCCCGTGCCCGGCGGAAGTCCAGCGGCCTCGCGCGCGCCGGGCCCGGTCAGGTACCCGGGCGTGGTGCAAAAGTCGAGATGCTCGACAAAGCTCCGCCGGCTGTGCCGGATGATGATGATCGTCCGCCAGCAGAGGGAGCCGACATCGTTCGCCCCTCCGCTGCCGGGCAGGCGCACCTTGGGTGGGTGGTGCACTGCGCCGATGACCGTGCTGTTTAGGTTGCCGTAGGGATCGATCTGCGCTCCTCCAAGGAAGCCATAGTCGATGAAGCCGCGCGCCGCGGTCTCCATCGTGTCGCAGATCCCCGACGCCGACAGCCCTCGATGAAAGGTGCGCGCCTCGCCGACCGCCATCGGCAGGTCCTCCAGGATGGCGCCCATGCCTCCGAATTCGAACACCGGGATCAGGTTCGGCGCCTGCCGGCGCTGCGCCAGCGATGCAGCCAGCATCGGAATGCCCGTCCCGATAAAGGCCGTGGTTTCGTCTTCCATCAGGCGCGACGCGCTGCAGATGAGCAGCTCGCTGGGGTTGTACTCTGGCTCGCTCATTCGCGCTTCTCCCTCCCTTCGACCAGGCGGGCAAGCCGCTGCTCCCCCACCTTGCCCAAGTAGGCCTGGTGGTCGGGCACGTCGTGCACCCACTCCTTCAGGTACGCCGCGGCAGCCTCGGCCGTCTCCGATGCCTTCACCCACGCCTTGATCTCCGGCTCGTCCCGGCAGTAGGCGTACGCCATCTCGCCCGGGTGGGATCCGAACGGCGCGTGCACCACGGCATCCACGAGGTAGTAGGGGACGAGCGTGCGGTCCGGATAGCGCCGGATCTCCTCGTTGGGAACGATCTCCTCGGCGCTGATGATCAGCCGTTTGCATGCGCGCGCGAACTCGGTGCCAAAGCCGGTGATCCCCTCCACCTGGCAGTTGCCGTACATGTCAGCGCGGTGGACATGCATCAAGCCCACGTCCAGGATCAAGGCCGGCAGCAGGGCCAGCTTGGCGCCGGTGAAGGGGCATTCGACCACCTTGGCCGAGCTGTAGCGCAGCGTGTCTGTCCCGAGCATGGAGCGCACAGGGATGAACGGCACCCCCAGCGACGCCGCCTTGAAGCGCCAGGAGATGCCGCCGTTGCTCCATTCCACGACCTTCTCCACCTGCCCCGACTCGACCGCCCGCCGCAGGGAGTTGGACGTGCCGTACACTTCCAGCCCGATGTAGGTGATGTCGAGCGCCTTGACGATCCCGGCCGCCAGCCACATGTCCAGCTCGGTCACCCCCTGTCCCGCCAGGCGGAGGTCCTTCTTTCCCTGCCGGACCACCTCGCGGACCAGGCTCATCGGACAGCGCACCGTGCCGTACAGCTCGGTGCCGATGTAGCAGCCGTCGTAGACAAAGCGCGCCACGGCCTCTTGCTCGGTCATCCGCTTATCGATCAGCCTCCGGCTCTTTTGCCGGTTCCACTCACGAAACGCATCCATGTCAGGCAGCTGGATCAGCTCGCCCATGCCCGATTCGATGACGTTCAAAGTGGCCTCCTTTCTCGCTTCACAGCCCAACAGGTGAGGTTGCAGCGCTAGCGTCATGTCCTTCCTGCCGATCCTGCCTTGGCCTCGCCCGTGCGGGCAAGCACCGCAGCCATGGCCAGGGAGAGGTAGCGCGTCTCCGCGCTGTCGGCGCGCGAGGAGATGATGATCGGCTTCTGTGCCCCGACCACCAGCCCGGCCATGCGCGCCTTGGCAAAGTAGAGCAGCCCCTTGGCGACGATGTTGCCTGACTCGACGTTGGGGACGATCACCACGTCCGCCTGGCCGGCGATCGGGGAGCGACTGCCCTCGATCTGGGCCACCTGCGGTGAGATGGCCGTCTCCAGCCCCATCGGGCCGTCCACCATCGCGCCGTCCACCCATCCCTGGTCGGCCATCCTGGCCAGCGCCAGCCCGTCGATCGAAGCCGGTATCTTGGGGTGCACTGTCTCGCTGGCCGCCAGGATCGCCACGCGCGGGCACGCCAGGCCCAGCCTGTGGGCGACGGCGACCGCGTTCTGGATGATCTCCAGCTTCTGGTAAACGTCCGGGGCGATGACGACGCCCGAGTCGCTGAGGTAGAGCAGACGGCCGAGCCCGGGAAGCTCAAAGAGGGCGACGTGGCTCAGCAGTCCCCGGTCGCGGATGCCGATGTGGCGGTTGAGGCAGGCGCCCAGCAGATCGGCCGTCTTGATCTGTCCTTTGACCACCACGTCGATCTCACCGGCGCGTGCTTTGGCGACGATCACCTCGGCGGCTTTGCGAGGGCTTGGCTCGTGGAAGAGCTCCATCCCGGCCAAGTCCACGCCGGTCTGGGCCGCATACGCCTCGATGGCCGGCCAGTTACCGACCAGCACCGCCTCGGCAAAGCCCTCCGACTGGGCCTGCCCGACGGCTTTCAGCACCTCGGGGTCGTCTGCGGCGACCACGCCGATCCGGACCGGCCCGCCACGTTGTGCCGCCGAAACGAGCTCGTCGAGGCTCCCGATTCGCATAGTTGCGCAGATCTCCTCTCGGTTCAGCCGGCCCCCGGTTGTCGTTTGCTATGCGCAGGCGGGCGTCTGCTCCCGGCTAAGCGGCGCCCGCCAGGTAGCGCAGCGACACCTCGGCCAGCAGTGCTGTGCCCAGCGGAAGGCAGCGCTCGTCAATGTCAAAGAGCGGGTGGTGGTGGAGCCGCTTGGCCTCGCCTGGGAAGGCCGCCCCCAACCAGAAGAGGCAGCCGGGCACCGACTGTGCAAAGTAGGAAAAGTCCTCGCCCCCCATTTCCAGCGGCGCCTCGGTCACGTTCCCAGCACCCAGCAGCTCCGTCCCAACCTGCCGCACCAGAGCCGACAGCCCCGGGTCGTTCTCGACCGGGAGGTAGCCGGGGATTACCTTCAGCGAGTAGTCGCCCCCGAGGGCCCGCGCGACGCTGCACGCCTTCTCCATCTCGTCGAGCAGCACCTGCCGCGTCGGCTCGTCAAAGGTGCGCAGCGTCCCGGTCATCGCCACCCGGCCGGCGAGGATGTTGTCCTTCGTCCCGCCCTGGATGGTGCCGATCGTGAGAACCTTGGCGTGCGTGGGGTCGGTGCGGCGCGAGACCACCGCCTGGAGGGCCTGGATCACCTGCGCGGCGAGCACGATTGCGTCGTGTCCCCGCTGCGGCATCGCACCGTGCGCCTCCTTGCCCTCGATCACCAGCTCGAACTTGTCAGGGTGGGCGGTCATGGTGCCGTCGCGCAGGCTGATCGTCCCCAGTGGGTCGTCTGCCCAGACGTGGAGTGCGACGGCGGCGTCCGCGCCTTCCATAGCACCCTCGGCCGCCATGCGCATGCCGCCGCTCATGCCCTCGGCGTCTTGGGCCTCCTCCGAGGGCTGGAAGAGGAAACGCACGCGGCCCGGCAGCCGGCCGGCAGCAGACTCCTCCGACAGCAGCTGCGCCGCGCCGAGGAGGCAGGCCACGTGTGCATCGTGCCCGCAGGCGTGCATCACGCCGGGGATGGCCGAGGCGTAAGGCACCTCGTTCGCTTCCTGCATGGGCAGCGCGTCCATGTCGGCGCGCAGGGCGATGCAGCGGCCGCCCTCGCCGAGATCCCCGATCACGCCCGTCTTGCCGACGCCGGTGCGCACGGCGATGCCCAGCTCCGCCAGGCGGCGCGCGGCGAGGGCGGCCGTCTGCTCCTCGCGAAACCCGAGCTCGGGGTGGCGGTGGACCTGTCGCCTGAGGGCGACGAGCGAATCGGACAGGGATAGGGCTCGCTTCAGCATGGAGCACTCCTCCGGTCGGGATGATCAGAGTATACCATGCCGCGGCGGGCGGCGCAAACGCTGGCGGCATGCGTTGGCTGCACCGGCGCGAGGGGCAACCGTGCCACCGTGCGCACATGCCATGGTCGCGGAGCGGCACTTTCTCATGGCAGGTCTCGTGCTTCTTGGACAGCCCCGGGGGAGGCGTCCGGGCCATGGGTCCAAGTCGCCGGCTTGACAGAACGGGCTGACCGTGAGATAATGTCCAGGGGCGCGAAGGGCCGGGGCCGAGGGTGGCCGCAAGAGGGGGAGGCAGAAGGGAGACGACGATGACAAAGAAGTTGCGTCGACTTGCCCATTGGGCGGGTCTCGCCCTGATGGTTGCCGCGCTGCTCGTGCCGGCGGCCGGGGCTCAAGTGGCGGAGGGGACGGAACCGCAGGGCGCTGCCGGAAGCCGGCTCGTGCTGCTCAGCAGGCTCGACGGTCCCCCGCTGCCGGAGGGGCTCGAGATCCTCGAGGAGTATGGCGAGGCCTTCGTCCTGGCCCGGGTCTCGCAGGGGCCGCTGGCTGCGCTGCCCCCCGGCAACGTCATGGACGCGATGGAGGAGGCCACGACCGTCAAGCTCATCGGGACGGCCTGGGACACCCGGCAGGGCGAGCCTGCCATCCCCGACGGGCTGCGCTCAGAGCCGGGCGACCCCTACTTCCTCGTCCAGTTCTACGGCCCGATCAAGGCGGAGTGGCTCGCCGGCCTGGAGGCCATGGGCGCGTCATTCCTCACGTATTATCCCACCTACACCTACATCGTGCGCATGGACCCCGGCCTGCTGGAGGCAGTGCGAGCCGCCCATGCCGTCCGGTGGGTGGGGCACTACCACCCCTTCTACCGGCTGGCCTCAGCCGAGGAGTTGGCCAAGGCCGAGACGGAGGGCGGCAAGCTGGCTGTGGACGTCACCTTTTTCCCCGGCGACGATGCAGCTCTGGCGCAGGCACGTCTGGAGGCCTCGGGAGTCTCCATCGCGCTGCTCGACCCAAAGGACGACGGCGCGCTGGTGGCGCGCGTCTGGGCCTCTCGCGAGCAGCTGCCGGCGCTGGCGAGGCTCCCGGGTGTCTTTCGCGTAGAGCCCTATTCTCAGCCTCGACTGCACAACGACGCGGCGACCCAGGTGATGCACACCAGGTACCTCTGGAAGGCGAGCCGCAATGGCCTCCTCCAGGACCTGATGGGCGCCGGGCAGGTCGCCGGCATGGTGGACTCGGGGCTCGACGACAAGACCACGAGTCCCAGAGTGAAGGACTTTTACGACTATGCTGGCGGCACGACCACCAGCCGCGTGGTGTACAACCAGAACGGCGCAGGCTGCACGGGTTTCTGCACCTGCACGAGTACGGACAGCATCAGCGGGCACGGCACGCACGTGGCGGGCACGATCGCCGGCAACGGCTACCTGTCGCTCCTGCAGCGCGGGCTCACCGGCCACGCGACGGCGGCCGATCCCTACTTCGACTACGCCTGGGGCGCGGGCCAGGCGCCCGAGGCCAAGATCGCCGTCGTCCATGCCGGCGGGACGAGCGGCGGCATCTGCGTCTCAGCCCAGACGGATTGGACTACGCTGTACAATCAAGGAGCCCGCGCGGTCAACAACTCTTGGGGTGCCTCCACCTACAGCTACGGCGGCAACGCGCGCTTGGCAGATTACATAATGTGGAATTCCCAAGACTACCTTATCGTGGGCTCGGGTGGGAACGGCGGACCGGGTGCCGGGACGATTGGCCAGCCGGCCAACGCCAAGAACATCCTCACCGTCGGCGCTGCCGGCAACCACCGGTCGACCTGGGATACTAGCCAGACATCGAGCAGCCTGACCGACTTTTCCAGCCGCGGCCCGGTGTCCACGAGCGGCGACACCCGCTTCAAGCCCGACATTGTCGCGCCCGGCGCCGACGTCCTCTCGACCCGCACGACCTACATCGCCAACGGCACCATTGGCCTCTGGCAGAACGAGCCGGGTGACGGCGACGGCGACGGGCACCTCGACTATGCCTGGAGCGGCGGCACGTCGATGTCGTCGCCCCAGGTCACCGGCGCGGCGATCATCGTGCGCGACTACTACCAGGACGTCCAGGGGCTGGGCAGCACGGCGCCGCCCAGCGCCGCGCTGCTGAAGGCGACGCTCGTCAACGGTGCGGTGGACATGGGCTACGGCTACGAGGCGAACACGGTGGCCTACCCCTACGGCGGGCGCAACCAGCAGGGCTGGGGGATGGCCAACTTGGAGCAGTCGCTCACCCCGCGGGCACCGCGCTCCTTCTTCTACGACGACTTTACCAACATCACAGACACCAACCACAAGTCCACGATCGGACCGGACGGGTCGGGTGACTATGCCCAGTACTCGGTGGCTGTGGCCGACAGCAGCGAGCCGCTCAAGGTCACGCTGACCTGGACCGACTATGCAAACACCACCAACAGCAGCTATGCCGTCAACAACCTGAACCTGACCGTCACCTCGCCTGGCGGTACGATCTACTACGGCAACAACTTCACCGGCTCCTGGTCGAACAGCGGTGGGGCAGTCGACTCCCTCAACAACACCGAGGCAGTGTACCTTCAGAGCCCAGCAACAGGCACCTGGACCGTCCGCGTGACCCTGGCCAATGCGCCCACGGGCACCTACCAGCCCTTCGCGCTGGTGGTTTCCGGCGGCCTGGGAGTCACCCCCTCGTATGCGCGGACCTGCTCTGGCATCTCCTCCTGTACCGGCCGCATGGGCACCTCTGCGCAGCCCTACTACCCCTCCCTGCGGCCTCTCACCGGTATCCCCGAGCATCTGCAGGCGGGCGATGCCTTCTCGGCGAGCTTCCGCGTGACCAATTGGGGCACCAACGCCGACACCATCAGCCTGTCGCCAGCCGCCACGGACATGAGCGGCGCGCTTGCCTCCGGCTTCACGGTCACCTTCAGCCCGGCGGGGCCCTTGAGCCTGGCCTCGGGTGCCTCGCAGGATGTGCAGGCCACGGTGAGTGCCGGCAGCGGCGTCGCTACCGGGGCGTACGATGTGTCGCTCATCGCCACTTCGGCCGGCAGCGGCGCGCGACAGGATGCACAGGTGCTGGCGCTCAACGTGGTGCCGACCGGCAGCCTGATGAACGATACGGCCGTGGGCCCCGACGCCGTCTCGACGGCGGGAGCCCAGGTGTCGCCTGCCTTCTGGACGTGCCCGAGCGCGCCCGATACCCTCTGGACCGCCTACCTGAGCGGCGAGAGCCACGACAACAGCGCTTTCGAGATCTGGGCGGCGCGCTCCACAGACGGCGGCGCCACCTGGACCAAGTGGCAGGTCGACGCCAACGACGGCTACCACAACGTCCCACCGGCGATTTCCGGCAGCGCGGACTGCAGCAGCGTCACCGTGGCCTGGGCACAGGAGCGCAGCGCCTCGGCTTGGTACCTCTACACGCGCACCTATTCTGGCGGTGCGTGGGGTGCAATCGGCCAGCGCGACGCGATCACGGGCAACTCCTCGGCCAGCATGAACGACGTGGCTCTGGCCTACGACGGAGACGCCGATCAGCCTGACATCGTGCTGGTTTGGTGGTATTACACAGGCTCGGATGGCACGACGGGCCTTCGATCTGCCATGAACATCGACGGCACCTGGAGCGCTGCTTCAAACCTGGTCGTCAGTGCCAACCACCGCTATCCCGCTCTGGCGGTGGACACGGCCAGCAACCACATCTGGCTGGCGTGGAGCTACGCGGGGACGACCCGTGACATCTACGTCAAGTACTGGAACGGCAACACCGACACCTGGAACGGCGCCAACACGGTTGCGGCAAACACCGGCAACCGCGAGAACCACCCTGCGATCTACTGGGCCGGCGGCAGGCTGTGGGTCGCCTGGAACCGCTACTCGGACTATAGCGCGGCTGCCCCTGAGCTGTGCTATACCTACAGCACCTCGGTGCTGCCGGCGATCACCTGGGCGACGGCCCAGGGGCCCTACGGAACGCGGCTTGCCGAGCACACGCCTCCCTCCATCACAGGGAACGGCAGCTACACCTACGTCGCCTACCTCGGATACGACCAGACGTATGCCGGGGTCACGCCCGCCTGGCTGCGTGGGGCCAACCTCTATGCGCTCAAGCTGGACGCTGCCTCGGGCGCCTATCTCTCTACCCTGCAGGCCACGGCCACCGCCGACGACCCGCCGCTGTACGCCCGCGGCAACGCCGGCTCGCCGCGCCTGCAGTGGGCGACGGCCACAGTGGGCACGTCAACCGTCACAGGACCGACCCTGCTCTACAGCAAGAACCCGCCCGGCAACGGGGCTCCGGCCTACGGCACCGTCGGCGCTGCGCAGGCGCTCTACAACCTGGAGGAGGATTTCGACCTCTACCTGGGCCAGCTGGGCATCGCCCCCACGGCGGTGGACCTCGTCCGGTTCGAGGCGTGGCCGGAGGGGGCGGGGCTCCATGTCCAGTGGGAGACGGCGCAGGAGATCGACAACCTTGGCTTCAACCTCTACCGCTCGAACACGCGCACCGGCGCCAGGCTCAGGCTCAACCCCGAGCTGATCCCGACGCTCGTGCCGCCCGGCTCGCCCTATGGCGCCGTGTACGACTGGATCGACGCCTACCGCCTTCGCCCGGGCCGCGCCTACTTCTACTGGCTGGAGGACGTCGACCTCTACGGCGGCACGTCCATCCACGGCCCGCTGCGCGTGCGGACGCCGTAGTGTCATGGGGCTGTCCCAAGACTGTCATTCCGAGGGAGCGCAGCGACCGAGGAATCTCTGATTCCGCTTGAAAGGCAGTGAGGCCAGATGCATCGCCGCGCTCAGCATGGCAGGGCACGTGCTTCTTGGGCAGCCCCGTCTCGTACCTCTGCATGGGCGATGTTCTCTGGCCGAGCCCGGTGCGGCGCACCTCTCAAGGCGGTAGGTGCGGTGCACCTCTCAACACGGTAGGTGCGCTGCACCTCTCAGGTGCGCTGCACCTCCCAGGTGCGGTGCACCTCTCAACACGGTAGGTGCGGTGCACCTCCCAGGTGCGGTGCACCTCCCAGGTGCGGTGCACCTCCCAGGTGCGGTGCACCTCCCA
>DAOQVR010000016.1:0-30858 GCA_035341665.1 Anaerolineae bacterium | reverse complement strand
GGTGCGCTGCACCTCTCAGGTGCGGCGCACCTCTCAGGTGCGCTGCACCTGCAAGAGCCAAACAGCGCGCGCACACTTGGCACGCAGCCCCGGCTGTGCTATAACAAGGCCCGCCAACCGCCGATGATTAGCCAGCCGGGGAGCAGCAGCGCAGGCCAGGCCGGTACGGGCGCCGCGTGGATCCAGCGCGCCGCGCGCCGCCTACCCCGGCTCACCTACCGCGGGCAGGCCACACTCTTTCTCCTCCCCTACCTTCTCGGCACCCTCGTCCTCGTGGTCGTGCCGGCGCTGATGACCCTCGGCGTTTCCTTCACCGACTATCACGCCATCGAGCCGCCGGCGTGGGCGGGCCTCGACAGCTTTCGCCGGCTGGCCAAGACGCCCCTCGTCCAGGTCGGGCTCTACAACACGCTTGTCTTTGCCGCCGCGGCCGTCCCGCTGCGCCTGGCGGCAGCGCTCGGGCTGGCGCTTCTGCTTGGGGGCCGGTCCCGGAGCACCGGGCTCGCCCGCGCCGCCGTCTTCCTGCCGACCATCGTTCCCGAGACGGCCTACGCCCTCCTGTGGCTCTGGATCCTCAACCCCGTCTCCGGCCCGCTCAACCTCGTCTTGGCCGGCTTCGGGCTGCCGGCGCCTGCCTGGATGGCTGAGGCGGGCACAGCGCGGGCAGCCATCGTGCTGATGTCGCTCCTGCAGATCGGCGAGGGGTTCGTCGTCCTGATGGCAGCCCGCCAGATCATCCCGAGGGCTCTCTACGAGGCGGCCGAGGTGGACGGAGCCAACCGCTGGCAGGGCTTCTGGCGCATCACGCTGCCGCTCATCACCCCCTGGCTGGCGCTCCTCACCTGCCGCGACCTGGTCGTCGCCGTGCAGAACACCTTCACCCCCTCCTTTGTCCTGGCCTACGGCGGCCCTTACTATGCGACAATCTTCCTGCCGCTGCTGGTCTACGAGATCTCCTTCGACTTTACCGACCTGGGGCTTGCCTCGGCAGTGCTCGTCGTCGTCTACGCCTGGATCCTGCTGCTCATCTGGGGCGTGCGGAACCTGGTCGAGGGACTGCGCGGGAGGGCGCTCTCCCATGAGGAGTAGGGTAGGGCGGCTGCTGGCCGCGCTGGCAGGGATGGGCATTGCCGCTCTTTTCCTGCTGCCCCTCTACTGGGCCGCCGTCGCCTCCCTGCGCGCGCCGGGGCTGCCGCCCGCCTCGTCCGTCGAGTGGTGGCCGCAGCAGCCGCACTGGGCCAACTACGCCCGGCTCTTCGAGACGGTGCCGATGGCGCGCTATGCCCGAAACTCGCTCTTTGTCGTCGCACTCGCGGTCCCGCTGACACTGCTCACCGCCTCGCTCGCCGGCTTTGCCCTGACCCAGCTGCGCGACCGGGCGCGGAGGCGCCTCGTCACCGCCTCCATCGCCCTGCTCTTGGTGCCCAGTATGGCGGTGTGGACCTTTCGCTTCCATGTGCTGAATGCCTTTGGACTGGTCGACACACTCTGGGCGCTCATCGTCCCGGCATTGGCTGGGGGCAGCCCCCTCTTCGTCCTGCTGTTCTACTGGGCCTACTGGCGGATCCCGCGTGAGCTGTACGAGTCGGCGAGGCTCGACGGCGCTGATGCGTGGACGGTCTGGCGGCGTATTGCGCGCCCGCTGGCGCGGCCGACGGCCGCCGCGGCGCTGCTGCTCGCCTTCGCCCTCTATTGGGGCGATTTTTCGACGCCGGTGCTCTACCTCTTCCGGCCCCAGGTCTATACCCTGCCGGTCGGCCTGCAGCTCCTCCGGCAGATGGACGACACCCAGACCGGGCTGCTCATGGCCGGCTCAGTCCTGATGACCCTGCCCGTCGTGCTCTTGTTCATCATCGTGCAGGTCGCATACCTGCGCCCCAGGAGGATCCCGTGACCGCTGAAGGCACATTCCGATCTTGCCGCCGTTCGTCCCGTGCGATCAGTCTCGTTTCCCTGCTCTTGCTCCTCTCCCTCCTGGTTGTGCCCACTGCGTGCGGCGGGCAACACCAGGGCGTGTCCTTCATGGTCTTTGGTGACCCCGCGGAGCTGGCTGCCTACCAGGCACTGGTCGATGCCTTTCGCGCCGCCCACCCCGAGATTGAGGTCGAGCTGCGCCACGTGGCGGGCCAGGGCGACTACCAGAAGCAGTTGGTGACCGCCTTCTCGGCCAAGGCCGAGCCGGACGTGATGCTCCTCAATCACCGGCGCGTCGCCCAGTTCGCCGCGCAGGGTGGGCTCGAGCCTCTGGGCAGCTACCTTGAGGGGAGCAAGAAGCTCGACCGCGCCGAGTTCTACCCGCAGGCGCTCGAGGCATTTGAGTGGGACGGGCAAACGTGGTGCATCCCGCAGAACGTCTCCAGCCTGGTGGTCTACTACAACCGCGCCCTCTTCGACGCGGCAGGGCTCGACTATCCCACGGAAGGGTGGAGCCTGGACGGCCTTGTCGCGGCGGCGCGCGCTCTGACGCGCGACCTGGACGGCGACGGGCAGGCCGACCAGTATGGCGTCGGGATGGACATCGGCCTGATGCGGCTGGCGCCCTTCATCTGGCAGTTCGGCGGTGAGCTGCTCGACGACGACGCCAACCCAACCCGGCTGGCCCTCGACACGCCGGAGGCGCAGGCGGCCTTCCGGTGGCTCGCCGGCCTCCAGGTGGTCGAGGGGGTCGCACCCGGCGCGGCGGCCGAGCAGGCGGAGGAGAGCGAGAACCGCTTCATGAGCGGCCGGCTGGGCATGTACCTGAACAGCCGTCGCGGCGTGACCACCTACCGCACGGTGGAGGGCCTCGACTGGGACGTGGCGCCGCTGCCCCAGGGGGCGCAGCCGGCCGGGATCCTCCACAGCGATGGCTACTGCCTCTCGGCGCGCGCGGAGGACAAGGAGGGTGCCTGGGCGTTGATCGAGTTCGCCAACTCGGCCGAGGGGCAGACGATCATGGCCGGCACCGGGCGCACGGTCCCCTCGCTGCGGGCCGTGGCCGAGTCGGCAGCGTTCCTGGACCCGGACCAGGCGCCGGCCTCCAGTCGCGTCTTCCTGGATGCGCTTCCGCTGCTGCGCCGGATGCCGAACCTGCCCAATTGGCCGGCCATCGAAGAGACCGCCAGCCGCGAAATCGAGCGCGCCTTCTACGGCCAGGCCACCGTAGAGGAGGCCGCCGCCGCGGCCATCTCGGGGACACTGACGTACTTCCACCAGGAGTAGGTGCGGTGCAGCTTCATGGTGCGCTGCACCTTGTTGCAGCGTGGTCTGCTCACGTTCCGGCGTGGTCTCCTGACCACGCCGTCCGGGCGGTTGTAGTGTAGGGCCTTGTGCCCGTCGGCAGTCGACGTTCCGGCGTGGTCTCCTGACCACGCCGGGGTGCCAGTGATGCGAGACAGATTGGAGGAGATCAATGAGAACGACCTGGAAAGTGGCAAGTGGCTTGTTGGCCATCGCGCTGGTGATGGCTGGGATCGTATGGACCGTGCCTGGCGCCACGCTGGCGGGCACGGGCGGCGCCGCACGCTCGGCGGGCAGCGCGGTAGGGCAGGCAGCGCCGGAGGATGCCGCACCGGCCTCGGGAGAGGTGTTCGTCTCCGAGCCCTCGGTGCCGACCGTCAGCCCGGCGGTGCGCGACCTCCCGGACATTGTCATGGACCCCTCGCTCGACCGCGAGATGGCCAAGCGCGACTACTTCGGCTTCGTCGGCCTGGGCATTCAGGGTCCGGCCTGGCTCGACCCGCTGGTGGAGGTGCAGAGCCGCGCGGTGCTTGCCGGGCCCGACGGCTTCACCACACCCCTCACCAACTGGGCCGGCCTGGACTATAACATCTACCCGCCCGATGCAACCGGCGACGTCGGCCCGGACCACTACCTCCAGGCCGTGAACGCCAACACCGGGTCTACGGTGCAGGTCTTTGACAAGAGCGGCACGGTGCTCAAGACCTTTGCCATGGAGTCGCTCTCGAGCACTGCGCCCTGCAACAACGGCTACTGCGACCCGATCGTCATCTACGACTCGGCGGCCGACCGCTGGCTGATCACCGAGTTCTCGTCCTCGGGCGGCAACGCCATGTGCCTCTACGTGTCGACGACGCCCGACCCGACCGGAACTTGGTACGCCTACACCTTCGACCTGCCCTACTTCGACTATCCCAAGTACGGGGTCTGGCCGGATGCCTACTACATGGGCTACAACGGTGGCAGCGGCGGCACTCGCCAGCTCTTTGCCTTCGACCGGGCCAAAATGCTGGCGGGGCAGGGGGCGACCTACCAGATGTTCACTGTCCCTTCCCTTTCCGGATTTGGCTTCCAGCTGGTGGTGCCGGCTTCGTGGGAGGGGCCCACGCCCCCGCCCTCGGGACTGGGCGGCCTCTTCATGCGCCCGCGCGACACCGAGGTCCACGGCCCAAGCGGCTACGGCTCGGCAGACTTTCTCGAGGTCTGGGAGTTTGACGTCGATTGGACCACGCCCGGCAACTCTACGCTGACCGAGCTGCCCGATGTGGCTATTGCCGAGTTCGACTGCACCCTGTGCGGCACCGGGAGCGACTGGTCCTGCATGGAGCAGCCCAACGGCCAGGGCCTCGACCCGATCCGCGAGCCGATCCACCAGCCGCTGCAGTACCGCAACTGGGGCGGCTACGAGACGCTGGTGGGCGGCTTTGCCGAAGATGTCGACGGCGCAGACACGGCGGCCGTGCGCTGGTTCGAGCTGCGCCGGCAGCTCGGCTTCTGGTCGGTCCACCAGGAGGGCGTCGTCGGCGGCGGTGACAGCCACCACCGCTCGGTGACGAGCGTGGCGATGGACGGGAGCGGCGGCATCGCGCTGGGGTACACACTGACGAGCAGCACGGTCTATCCGTCGATCCGCTACGCAGGGCGGCGGGCGTGGGATGCGCCGGGCACGATGGCCTACGTGGACATCGAGGCGCAGGCCGGCAGCGGCTCCCAGTCCTACTACGACCGCTGGGGCGACTATTCGGGCATTGGCGTCGACCCGGCGGATGACTGCACCTTCTGGTTCACCACAGAGTACATGTCGGGCTCCTCGTCGGCGACGCGCGTCATTTCTCTTCGGCACGATGCCGCCGTCCATGTGGACGCCTCGCCTGACGAGCAGACGGTCGTGCAGCCGGCCGACGCGCTGTTCACCGTCCAGGTGGAGGGCACCTGTGCCCTCGGCGCGCCGGTCACGATGAGTGCGACCGGCCTGCCGGCGGGCACCACGGCCGCCTGGAGCGTGAACCCGGTGACGCCTGCCGGAAGCACGGTGCTGACCATCGGCAACACGGGCGGCGCCGCGCCGGGCACCTATCCCATCACCATCACCGGTACGTCGGGCAGCGCGTCCCACTCCGAGACGGTGACGCTGACGCTGGAGGGGGGCTCCGCCACCAAGCTCCACCTGAACGGGCTGGTGCTGAGCTACAAGGGGACGGCGGTGCCGTACAAGCTGCGGTCAGTGATCACAGTCCACGACCAGGCACACGCCCGCGCCGCCGGCGTGACCGTCTATGGCACCTGGACGCTGCCGAACGGTCGCCCCATCAGCCGGACGGCACTCACAAACCTGCTCGGTCGGGCGACCATCCCGGTGAGCGGAAAGGCGGGCACGTACCAGTTCTGCGTGACGAACCTGGTCAAGGCCGGCTACACCTACGACCCGGCGGCCAACGAGGTGCCGGCCTGCAAGACCATCACGGTCCCTTAACATACACAGGCGCGGCGCACCTTCCAGACGTTGTTCCGGCGTGGTCTCCGGACCACGCCGGACGGGCTGTCCCAAAACTGTCATTCCGAGGGAGCGCAGCGACCGAGGAATCTCTGACTCCGCTCGATACGCAGTGTAGTACAGATGCATCGCCGCGCTCAGCATGGCAGGCCGCGTGCTTTTTGGACAGCCCCGAACGTCGGAGGAGCGCCTGTTGCTCCGGCGTGGTCTCCGGGCCACGCCTGGCGGGCGGTTGTGGTGCTGGGCATTGCGCCCGTTCGGGCGCCATCGGCGGGCGTTCCGGTTGATAGGTGCAGCGCACCCCAAAGGTGCGCCGCACCCCTTGCCTGTTCCGGCGTGGTCTCGGGACCACGCCGGCCGGGCTGGTCGGGAGACCAGCCCGGAACTCCCGGGGTGCGCAGAGGCGCGTGTGGGCTACGCCAGGTACCTCGCGAACGGCAGCAGCTGCCTGGCGATGCGTCCCACAGCCCGCCACCAGCGTCTGCGCCGGAGGCCCCAGCGCGACTGCACCACCGCCAGCCATCCAAGCAGCATCATCGGGGGCTCCGACAGTGAGAATGCCACGCCGCCGCGCTCTACGGAGACCACCTTGCCATAGATCCGTTCCGGGGGAATAACCCCGTCGGCCCGCTGCAAGTTGTCGCCCTGGATCGTGAAACGCAAGCTGCCCTCCTGCCTGCACTGCCCAATGACACGATGTGCCAGGGTGTAGCCTATTTGGCTCCGGAAGAGGACGACATCCCCTGCGCGTGCAGCTCCGCGGGGCAGCGGCTCCACGGACAGAGTGTCACCATGGCGCACCAGTGGCGCCATGCTATCCCCCTTCGCCCGGAAGCGGACCGCCACGCCAATGCCAAGCAGCTCAGAGCACAGCTCCGCGAAAGCCGGTGAGTCGATTTCGAGGCTCTTCTGGACGAGCACGAGCGACGGTCGAACGGGAGGTGTGATGCCTGTCCCGGGTTGTTGGGGCTGTGTCACGTTGAGCTTCCCGGCCCAAGAATGCGGGCCCACCGACCAGCTGCCGGTGGGCCCGCATTCTTGGCCTGCCACTGCTAGGGGATGACCAGCGTGTCGCAGGTCTCCAGGTTGCGGGCGGGCATGTACACCACGCCCGACTTGGCCACGTTCGTGACGCACAGCTTGTGCGTGCCCGACTGGAGCGACTTGGTGCGGAAGCTCACCCTGCCCAGGAGGTCGGTCACGCCCTGCTGGTTAATCGTCGAGCCGTTGGGGAAGGTCCACTGCACCTTTACCGTTGCCCCGTCAACCGGCACGCGCGACAGGTCGCTGATTCGCACCTGGCCGCTGAGCGAGTAGCGCCCCGGGGCCGGCTCCGCATAGCGGAGCACGATCGAGGCGACGCGCATGACGGGGAGTACCGTGGTGCTGACCGAGGCCGTGTTGTTGTCCGGCGACGGATCGGGAGAGGAGCCGGCAATCGACGCCGTGTTCACGATGTCGCCGGCGGGCGTCTGGTTGCGGACGAGCGCCCGCACCTTGATCATGCCGCTGGCCCCGGGCGGCAGGTCGGCAATCTGCCAGTCAAAGAGGGTGCCCGGGATCACTCCGATCACCTCCGGGCTCTGGAAGATCACCTGGGCGTTGACCAATTGAGCGGGGATAGGGTCGCTGAGGACGATGCCCTGCGCTGTGGCCGGGCCGTCGTTGGTGAAGGTCAGGGTGTAGACCAGCGCGTCGCCGGGCAGCACCGGCCCGGCCGGCTCGACCGACTTGGTCACCCCGAGGTCGGCACCCGAGACGGGGGCATTGATATGTAGGGCCGGGTCTCCAAACAGGAGATAGGTGTCCAGGAGGTCCAGGCTCGATCCGGTTGCCCATAGCTTCAGCTTGCCGGCGGTGGTAGCCTCGCCCAAGTCGCGAATGCCGCCGAGGAAGACCGCCTCAAAGAAGCCGCGGTCGAGGTGGTCGTGTCCGCTCGACACCCCCAGCCCGGTCGGCGACCAGCTCGCCACCGCACCGCGGCCGTTCGTGCGTGTCACGACTTCGCCGAGCGACTCGTAGCCCCAGTCCACGGGGAAGGGGTAGATGTAGTAGCCGTCCCAGCAGGTCATCGGCAGCATGATCGGCAGCTTGTCGCCGTTCTGCAGCAGCGGAACATCGGCAGTCTTGAAAAGGCTTTCGGTCGCCCAGGCAGTAGCCGAGGCGTGCCCGATAAAGTTGACGATCAGCTTGCCGGCATTCATGCCGCTCTGGATCGCCGCCCGGGCCTCGGCGACTGTCTGGTGCGTTACAAGGTAGTATACCTTCTCGGCCTGGTAGGGCTCCGGAAGGCAGCAATCGAGCAGCGAGTCTGAGAGCTGGGCAAAGTCGCCGGCCTGGTCGGCGTTGTCGGCGACCGCCAGCAGCTGCTGGTTCCAGTCACCGGGAGCTGGGGACAGGTCGTAACTCATCGTCTTGGTCACCAAGGCATCGGCCTCGGAAGCCGAATTCACGGCCATTCGACCGAGCATCATGTCGGGAAACGTGTCATCTCCCACCAAGGCAACATACCGATTGTCCGCGGCGGTCTCGCCCAACCAAGGGTCGACCCGCGCCAGATAGGGATGCACGTAGCTGGTCCGGCCATAGGCGGAGTGGTCCTTGGGATCATAGTGCCCGTCCCCGATCAGCAGGACATAGGTCGGCGCCGGGGCCTGCCAGTTGGTGTAAGCATAGGCCAGGAAGTCGTGGATGGCGATGGCACCTGGAATCCCGTACCCGAACTCGTCATATACGTCCTGCACGTCGACCGCCACAGCGCGCAGGCCCTGAGTGGCCCGGTGGTCGCGCAGAGTGACCGCCTGGCCCGAAAAGTCGTGATGCGTCAGTATGATGTGATCGGCGCCGTTTGTGGGAGAGGCCAGGTCCGAGGGGTTATCGCTCTCGATGCCCTGAACAGAGAGAAACTGCGGCCCCGATAGGGACCAGTAACTCGTGCCTCCGGTGACCTCATCTTCGAAGGAGGCCGCGAAGCCGCCGGCGGTGGGAGAGACAGCGACTCCGTCGATCCGAACCACCCCGGCGGGATCAGTGACGTCGTACACCGCTACGTCATCCGTGGTGAAGCCGTCGATCGAGAACTGCCAGGTCCCGAGCTCTGCATAGTCAAAGGCCAGCTGGCTACCGACGGCCGTGAAAGTGCTGGCGTACTCGAGCTCAGCCCAGTCGATGTACACCAGGTCCACCCCGACGCCTGTGTCGTTGGGGCACGTGACGGCGATCGTGTTTGCTCCGGCCACCAGCAGGGACTGGTCGAACGCGACGTCGGCGATGCGCCAGCCGATGCCGTCCCACCATGCGTCCTCAAGGAGTGTGCCGTTGAGAAAGACCTGGGTATGATGGTCAGGATTGATCGGGTTGGCGAGGTTGCCGTACATCGCTACCCGGAGGCGCCCGGTGTCCGCGCCGCTGTAGGGCGCTACCAGAGAGAAAGTGTGGCTCCAGGTGGGGATGTTTGGCGGGTAGACGCCTGCCCACAGCCACCTCTCCAGGTTTTCGTCTCCCTGCAGCCCGGGGATGTAGCCGAGGTCCTGCTCGAAGTGCAGCAACGCGCGATGATGGTCAGGCGACACTGCTCCCCCAGGCGACCCGTCCCGCGTAGACATCCGGAGGCCGGCCTGCTGGCCGTAGGTCAACCAATAGACGTTGTCCCAGGTATACTTGGAGGCCAGGGCCTGTCCGAAAAAGACGACCGAATCACCGGGATCGAAGGAATGGTCCGTCTCGCCGGCTACCTCGATGGCAGCCTCCTGCCCGAGGTGGAAGACCTGGAGTGTCTGCGGATCGAGGATGTCGACGTCCAGGCCGGCTGCCTCGAGCTCGGTGTACGTGAGCCTGTACAGGCCGTCGGCGCGGACCGTAACTCGCCAGCCGGGCTCGGGCGGCGCCCAAGGAACGCCGGCGGGCGAGCCGGAGGACAAGGGACCGACGGCGGTCGCCTGCCGCCAGGTGCGCGCCGTCTCGTAGTTCAGGAGCGAGTGCCGGAACAGGTCCTCATAGGCGGTGGACTCGGCCGCAGGCAGCCGGCCGGCTTCGGCTGGCGCGCCCGCAAAGCCAACCCGGACGCGGAGGCTCTCGTAGACCGTGATCTGTCCGCCGGCGGGGTCATACTGGAGAGGGTAGACGGCGATACCGGCGATGCGCTGCTGCCGCACCACCGCGTCGCTCGCAACTTCGGCCAGGACGCCCGGGTAGGCAGCCTGGCCGCCGTAGACGGCCGGGTCCATGCGAGGCACGGTGGTGGGCTGAGGCAGGGCGGCCGGGGCCGAGAAGGCGCTCGCCGGGTCCCATTTCAAGCTGAGGGAGCCCACCGGGGCAACAGGCCCCGCCAGGGCAAGTAGGTGCGCTGGACCGGCCTGAACCTGGACCGTCACCTCGACGCCGAATGGCACGCCCAGTGCCACGGCCTGCATAGGGAGCCTGGGCGCGCCGGGCTGCGAGGTCGCCGGCCAATCGCGCAGGGAAACCTCCACGAACCCCTGCCCGCCCTCCTCGAGGCCCACCTGGTTCCAGGGAACTGCGAGGTCAAAGACGACTTCCGAGACGGTCGACGACACCAGGTGCACGCCCTCCGCCTCGGCCTCGGCAGGGACGCTCACGCCGTCCTGGGTAGAGGCAGAGGGCGTTCCGGTCGCATTGAGCCTGCCGGGCGACAAGACTCCGCCCAGAAGCAGGGCGAGAAGAAGGGCCCAGCGGATGATCGTGTGCTTTTCCATGTCTTGAGTCTCCCTATCAGTCTGGTGGGTCTTGGCACTGGCGCCCTTCCGAGAGGTGCGCAGCGAGATGGTGCGGCTCCTGCCGCCGGTGCCATGGCCGGCCGTGGGGCTCGCAACGCGTTTGGGGAGATAAGCAGCCCACTTGCGCCGTCAGACGCGCCTGAGCAGAACCGCAGGATCCGAGCCCATTTCGTAGCTCAGGCCGTCCATTGGGACGCGCTCGGGCAGGTGTGCCAGGGTCTCGAGGATCCTGCTCACCGCCTCGGGCCGGTAGTAGGGGACAAACGCGGTCTGCAGCAGCCCGGCGATGCCGTCAACCGGTGACAGGGGCCATGCCCCGTGTCCGTTGCTCCTGTCGAGCAGGAACAGCCTGTCTAGGGGAGCCCCGCGCGGCGAGCAGCGGGCCGGGTTGACGTGCCATGGCGTCCCGAATATCCAAAACCGCCCACCCAGGAGCCTGAGCACGACCTGGTCTTCGCCCAACACCGTGACACCCGGCACCTCTGCCAAGGCTGCGGCCAGGGTCGACTTGCCGGCCCCCGACTCGCCCGCGAAGCAGTACCCACGCCCCTCAACTTCCACTCCAGAGGCGTGGAGGATCAGGTCGCCCAAGTCTGCCAACCAGTTGGCAAAGATCACTAGATCGAGGTCCTGCAGGGGATAGGTCGCTTGCCCGCCGGCCGGGGGTAGGTCAAACTCGCCCAGCACCTCTCCCTGTGTGAAACAGGCATCGATCGTGACATGGCGTCTGGGCAGCGACTCCCGCGCGGGCTCAAATACATACCTCCCGGCTCCATCCTGATACAGGTGCCAGCTCTTCGCCGCGCTGAACAGGGGCCGCCAGCCGTCTGTCGGAGGGAGGGAGCCTCCTCTCACCCGGAGGACCAGACCGGCAGGGCTGCTTTCCGGGACTGCGAAGAGCTCGTGACACTCCGGCAGCGTGATGGGGACGCCGCTCTCCACGGCATCGAGCCAGAGCTCGAGGCCGGCCACTGCGAGACCAATCACGGGAGACCGCGATCCTGCATGCACAAAAGCACCGTGTACGGGTAGGGCCTGCCGCCGCGTTCAGGCGCCCGCGGCGGCTGCTTGGGCACGACTCACTCCGGCCCTAGGGACGGGGCGTGGGGCAGTTGTTCTGCCGGCAGGTGAAGCCAAGAGCCATCGGCACAACATCTACACTGGTGTTGCAGAACCCCAGGACCGCGGCCTTGACGTCCAGCCGCACGCGCCTGATGGATGGCTTCACGTAATGCTTCTTCTGTGTCATCTATTATCCTCCACTTGTCGATGCAGTGTAGTGACGCGATGCGCGGCGTCCGCCACGGCAGGCCGGTCCGCAGGCGTGCCGAGCAGCTCGGCCGCCCGCAGGCGGCCCATCTGGCAGATGGCCTCGACCGGTGTCTCGCTGTCGCCATGGACGGCCTGCGACCAGCCCGGGCACTGGATGCAGAGAGCTCCGGCGCTGCACCTGCGGCAGGCAGTCTCCTGCTGCCGCTGCGAGCGGACCAGTTCCCCCAGAAAATCCTCCCAGCCCTGCCGGAAGGTGCCGAGGCGAAGGTCATAGGCAGGGCGGCGGGCCATCAGGCACATGCCCAGCCTGCCGGCGCTGTCCACGTGAAAGCTCCGCGAGCCGGCCCCGCAGGTGTACACATACTCGGAGCGGACCATGGCGCCGCCAAGACGGTCGTGCATCGCCAGCCACTCCTCCCGGCGCTCAGGCTCGGCGCGCTCGAGGGCCATGACCTCCTCCACCGGCAGCCGGACTCCCGCAGGCATCTCGTCGCCGTTGAGCCGCGGCCAGAGGAGCGCGTCCGTGTGGACCTTGAGCCCACGTTCGGCTGCAAAGGCCTTCACGGCCGGCAGCTCGTGGCGGTTGGTCTGCAAGATCACAGACTTGAGGCCCAGCCGCACCCCTCTTTCGAGGAGCAGGTCGATGCCCCGCATGCAGCGCTCGAAGGAGCCGGGCACGCCGGTGACCCGCTCGTAGGTCTCCTGCGTCGTGCCGTAGAGCGAGATCGAGACCGACGAGGGCGGCCACTCTGCGAGAAGGTCAGCCAGCTCCCGAGTCAGCAGCGTGCCGTTGGTGAAGAACGAGACCAGCAGGCCCTTCCGCTTGGCGTGCAGGTAGATCTCCTGAAAGTCGGGCCGAAGCAGGACCTCGCCGCCGGTGAGCACCAGGTACAGGCACCCCGCCGCCGCGATCTCGTCCAGGATGCGCTGCACCTCGGCCGTGCTCAGCTCCAGCTCCCTCGCCTCCCGGCTGCCCGCCGGTTGGTTGATGAAGCAGTGGATGCAGGACAGGTTGCAGCGCTCTGTCAGCTCGAGCGTGCCGAGGAACGGGTGCCTTCGGCCGCTCAGCTGCCCGAGCAGCTCCTCGCTCAGCTCATCCATGGTGACTTCGGGATAGGTGAGGCAGTCCACAGCCTAGAGCCTTCGGATGGCGCCCACAGACACCATCTCCTCGAGAAAGTCGGGCAAGTCGGAGGCAACCGCCTCCGGCTCCGCAGCATACTCCTCCAGTACCGCAGCCTGCAGCTGATCGAGACTGGCCGGCGCTTCCAGGCGGCTCCAGAGAAAGGCTGCGACATCATTCAGCGTGTAGATGCACTCCATGTCGGCCACGTCCCGGTGGATGGGCACCAGTACCGCCTCATCCACGATGCGCCGGAAGATGAAGGTCGGATTCCTCTCGTAACGAGCCTGCTCTTGACCCAACCTGGAGCCTCCTATGCCCGGTCCTCGTCGATTCTGCTCAGGGCGATGTCTCGGACCCGCGACAGGCCGTCGCGCAGGGGCCGGGCAAGCAGGATGTCCCCATCCCGCACCAGCGGGCACATGCTTGTTCCCCTTGCCCGGAGGCGGAGAAGGACTCCTGCGCCCAGGGTCTCGGCGCTCAGTCGCGCAAAAGCCGCCGAGCTGCAGGGGGTGCTCGTGACCCGCATCATTCCATATCCATCCTATCACAAACCCCGGACTGCCGTCAACCTGGCCGGACCGGTGATCCCTGTGCCGCTCCGCGGGGCGGCTCAGGCACCCCCGCGGGCGGGAACCGAGCCCGTCTCCAGCTACAGTTCCCGCCCGTTGCCCGAGGCACCGCCGCGCGTCCCGGGGCACGGTGCTCCCGCCTAAGGTGCGCCGGTGCTGGGGCTGATCCCCGGTGTAGCCGGAAGCGACTGGTACGGGCCGTACAGGGCGGTCACTCCATAGACATCCACCGACTCGAGCCAGTAGAAGTAGACGATCCCAGGGCGCGCCGTCGAATCCGTCCAGGTGTAGCGTGCTCCGAAAGGAGACCCTGGGAGGACCTGAGTCGGGATCATCTGCTCGTTGAGTCGCGCCATGTCGCCCAGCGGTCGCCTTGCTCGATACAGGTTGAAGCCGACGTTGTCGATCTCCTCGGTCGTCTCCCACTCCAGCGTGACGCCGTCACTGACCATCGTTGCCCGGAAGTAGCTCAGCTTGACGCCCGTTGGGTAGTAGTAGAAGCCATAGTCATAGGTGTCGTTGTAGCTGCCCTCGGTGGTGTTGACCACCTCGCCGGTGAACAGACCCGAGTCAGCACCCCGGTCCGAACCCATGCCTGCCGGGCTGGCCACCCAGCCGGCCGGCGGCGCCACCGAGATGGCGTACGTCGGCTCGCCGGTGCCGGTGCCGTCCAGGTCCTCGTCCAGCAGTAGGTTGTCAAAGCTGTAGTAGCCGTTGGCGTCGGTCACCGTCTTGAGCACCGTCGTGCCCGCGCCGTTAGGCCAGGTGATGGTCAGAGTGACGACGACGCCGGGGATGCCTGCTTCCCCAACATCCTGGATGCCGTCGTAGTCGGCGTCGTTCCACACATAGTTGCCCAGACCGGCCGGCTGGATGTAGTAGCCAAAGTCGACCGTGTCGCGGTTCTCGCCGCCCGAGAGGGAGATGACGTAGGGGTCGACCTTGGACTGGCCGTCGTCGGCCTCGCCCTGGGTGCCCAGAGAGTGCCAGTAGCCGTCCAGCAGGTTCTCCTCATCCGTGACGTCGACGATGTAGTTGCCGTCCGGCAGGCCCGTGAAGCTGTAGTGGCCGCTGGAGTCGGTCGTGGTCGTGCCGACCAGCTTGTCGCCGCCGTCCAGCTTGCCGTCGTTGTTGGTGTCCTCGTACAGGGCGACGGTCACACCCGGGAAGATGGTCGTTTCGCTGCCATCCTGTGTCCCGTCGGCATCGAGGTCCTCCCAGAGCGTGCCGCCGACGGAGTTTGGCGTGGTGTCCCGGTAGGCAAAGTCGCGATTCAGGTCGATCGGGCTGAGGTCGGTCAGCGTTACCGTGGACTGGCTGTTGGCATCGCTCTCCGGATCGACTGTGTTGGTCAGGCCGACGCCGCCGTTCGGCAGCGTGCTTGTGACCACTCGCACCGTATAGGTTACGCCTCCGGTCGTGGGCAGGCCGCCGAAGTAGTAGTTCCCGTTTTCGTCGGTGACCGTGCGCCGGATGACGTTGCCGTTGCCGTCCAGCAGCTCCACGGTCACGCCCTCCAGCCCCTCGCCCGGGTCGTAGTCGTTGCCCCCGTCCCGGTCGAGCCAGATCGTGTCGCCGATGACTCCGGTGCCGGTGGCCGCAGGCGGCGGAGCGTAGCCAAAGTCCTGGGTGTTATCCGTCGGCGCCGCTGCCGACAGACTGGCGGCGCTGAGCCCCAGCACGGTGCTGGAGGCGGCGCCGATCGGCGCCCCTCCGTTTGCGGGCAGCGCGCCTCCGTCCTTGTCGTAGACGGGATCCAGCTCGTTCAGCACGTTGGCCGTGTCGTTGACCCACACCAGGTAGTCGGCGTCGCCGTCGCCCCCGCCATCGTCCAGCGGCAGGCCCTTGAAGCTGTAGAGGCCGCTCTCATCGGTGATGTCGGTGGCGATGATCGGCTCACCCACATCCCAAACGCCGTTGCCGTTCAGGTCCTTGACGAGCGCCACGGTCACCTGCGCGATGCCGTTCTCGCCCGCGTCCTGGATCCCGTCGCGGTCCGCGTCCAGCCACACCGTGTCGCCGATGGTGCCCGAAGCGCCCGTTGGCTGGTAGCCAAAGTCGGCGTTGAGGTAGACGTCGCCCGGGGCGAGCACGATCGGGTCGGTCGTCTTGTTGTCGAGCGTGCCGTCGGGGTCACCGGTCTGGGCATACCCGGCGGGCGGCACCCCATCGTTTACCTCGACGACGTAGGCGCCTGCAGGAAGCCCATCGAAGATGTAGTTGCCGTTGTGGTCGGTGTACGTCGTCGCGGCCAGCACGTCGTCCGCCGTCCCGAACAGGCCGTCCGGCCCCGCGGTGTACAGCTCCACCTTGACATTGTAGAGCCCGACCTCCTCGGGGTCCTGGTCGCCCTGCCCGTCCGCGTCGATCCAGACGCGGTCGCCGATGGCGCCGGTGGAGCCCTGCACGGGGTTGTTCGTCTCCGTCGTGGTGCTCCAGTTGTAGCCAAAGTCGGCGGTCATGTGCTCTTCGCCGGAGCCGAGCGTGACGGTCGAGCTGTGCGGGGTGGCAATGCCGTCCTCGTCGTAAGTGCGGTTATCACGCAGGCCGGCCGGCACGGTGTTCTGGTCGACGGTCACGGTGTAGGTACCGGGCGGCACGTCCTGGAAGACGTAGCCGCCTGAGGCGTCGGTGTAGGTGACCATCGTGATGGGGGTGCCATCAAAGGCGGTGCCCGTGAGGGTCAGCTTGACGTTGGGGATGCCCGGCTCGCCGGCGTCCTGGTCGCCGTCTCCGTCCTCGTCGACCCAGACATAGTCGCCGATGGCGCCGGTGACGCGCACGAAGGCCTCGTCCGGGGCGGTGGTGAGCGTCAGGTCGCCGACCTTGCCCGTGGCGTAGGCCACGTTGACGGTGTCGACAAAGATGTGCGAGACACACTGGAAGGTCCAGGTCTCGCCGGCGTCCAGCGCGCCGTTGCCGTTGTCGCCGCTCACGTAATAGGTAGGTGAGCACTTGTCATCCGGCACGGTCACGTTGGTGACGCTCTGGGCCGTCGCGGCCGGGTTGGTTACCAGGTAGGTGTAGACGACCTCGCCCCCGGGCGAGACCCAGGTCCTGTCCACCGACTTGGACATCTGGATGATGGCGCCGAAGGGGGCGATGCCGGTGCCCATGTCGAGCGCCTCCTCGTCGTTGCCTCCGGAGCGCGCCGGGTCCTGTCCCCACGCGGCGGCGATCTTGGTGCCGTCGCAGGTGAGGATGCGCGCCCCCGTCATGTCATAGTCGCCGTCGGGGGCGTACTTGATCTGGACCTGGTCGATGTTCCAATACTTTCCGGTCTCCAGTTCATCCACCAGTCGGAAGCGGATCCGCGTGTTGGCAGAGGCATAGGGGGTTACGATGATCGCCTTCACCTGCGTGCTGGTCGTCGGGTCGTCCTGGAACACCTGGAGGGTGCGCCAAGTGGCTCCGCCGTCCAGCGAGATATCCACTGCGAGGTCGTCATCCGCGTCCAGGTTTCCGGACGAGGTCAGTTGGAAGGTGAGATCGGCAAAGATCTGCCCCGAGAGGTTGGCCTGGCGCTGGATGCTGTCGCCGGCCTCCTGGTTGGTCCCGACGTCGCGGAAGCGCAGCGTGCCCCCCGTAATGTAGATGCTGCCCGCGGTTGGCGAACCGTCATCTCCCGTCTCGCTCCAGCTGGTACTCCAGTTCTGCGTCCCGTTGTTGTTGCTGTATGAGGCTGTGCCAAAGTCGTCGCGTACCGTGTTGGCGACGCTGGGGTCATCGTCGATCTTGTAGGAATTCAGGGCTGTTGCCGGGTTGATGGTCTGATCAGCGCCGGCCCCCCCGGGGCACGTGATGCCGCTGCCGTCGGTGTCGACGTAGATGATGGTAGTGGCAATGGGGCTGACCCAGACCACGCTGCGGCTGAAGTTGTTGGTCGTGATATCCGCATCTTCGCAGATGCCCAGCAGGCTCTCGTTGGAGCAGCCGGGCGCCCAGCCCACCAGCACCTCGGGCGTCAGGTTCTCGAGGGGGAAGAGCGGGTTACCCCAGTCAAAGAGCCGGCCGTCGGTGCCGCTGGTGTCGCGGGTGCAGTCCGTGACCGAGATGGGGAGAAAGTCCTCGCCGCCGGACGACCAGTAGCGCCCACCGTTGTTGTTGGTGACCAGGGGAGTCGCGGGTGTCGTCTGGCCGGTTGCGGTTGTCTTCGTCGGAACGGTGAAGCTCCCAGTACCTCCAGTCGGTCGCAAGTCGTAATTCACGGTGATGGTGGTGCCGTTGGGATTGTACGCCTCCACCTCGGTGCAGCCTGAGTAGTTCGTTGTGTTGTATTGGGTGCCAACGGGGGTGTAGTACTCGTTGCTCCAGACGTCGCGCGGGAGAAGGGCGTCCCAGCGGAACTCGAAGGTGTCGTCCACGTCGGCCGCCATCGAGTGGACCTGCACCGCACCGCCCGTGGTTACACTCAGCGTCGCGCCCATGAGGATCCCGTCCACCTGCTGCTTGGCGCCCTCGGCCAGTGTGTAGTTCACAGGCGCAATCGCTCCGCTGCCGTCGACGTCGACGCTGATCGTGGCGCCTCCGGCACCGGCCATGATGAACCAGCGCACGTCCTGGAAGGCGTTGGTGGCGAGGTCGGACGTGTTCTCGCCCAGCGGCGCCTCGTAGGTCGTTCCCCAACGGCTGGTGTCGAGCACCTCGCTCGCGCCGGCCATGACCGAGCCGGGAGAAAGCGGAAATGCGCCACGGGTAACGGCGACGGCTACGCTTGTACCAAACTTGTCCCTACCATCGAAGAATATTCGGTTTGAATCGCGGTAGTAGGATCCGAACTCGACCTCGACGTCATCGACGTACCAGTATTCTCCTGCATCTGGGCTGTTGTCCTGGTAGAAGCGAACCCTGGTGTCCGGACCGGCGTAGTCGGAGATATCTATCTCCTGACTCGATCCGTTCCCCGGGAGGCTCCCGTTGCCGTAGGTGGCTGCGTCGTACCAGTTGGCTCCGCCATCGGGCGACACATCGACGCTGAAGGTGTCGCCAGTGGTCTCCACTCCGCTGTATCCGATCGTAAACTTTAGCGGAACGTAGCCGGCGGCAGGCATGCGGACCGCGCGCCAAATGTAGTCGTCAAGGTCCACGTCGGCGAACCGAAGTGCGTTGCCAGTGATCAGGATGCGCCCAGTCGCCGGGTTGTTTTCACCCGTGCCGACTTCTGTCCAGTCGGATGCCCAGTTCTGATCCCCATTGTTGTTGTTGTAAGCAACGGTGCTGAAGGTATCGAGGACGTTGGCGACGTTGGTAGCCGAGGCTACTGGGACATCGTTGTCGAGAATGATCACGTCGCCGTAGGCAAACTGGTCATCTGCCGGCGCCAGGCAGGGGTTGGGCACGTTGTTGACGCTGGGGGGACAGCCGTTGGCCAGCACGCCGTCGCCCCAGATCTGCGTGCCGTCGGGGTTGGTGCTGGCGTCGTAGGTATTGGCGCCCGGGTTGGCCATGTCGGCGTCGTAGCCAGCGTCCTCCCACTGATCCCAGTAGACCAGCGTCCCGCTCGCGCCGATTGAGATCGAGGTGATGCTTCGGATGGGACTCACCGGATCGGGGAACGTCCCCCCCGCAGCATCATCCTCATCAAAGAGCCTAAGCAGATCGTCCTCGGGCAGGGGGACGTAGTAGACCTGCACGGGGGCGGGATTGACGAGGATCTGCCCGGGAGGCGCAGCGTCGTCGCTCGCCTGCGCCACGAGCACGTCCTGTGCCAGGCTGCCCGGAAGGGGCGAAATGCCCAGCAGGAATACGAGTGCCAGGAGCATCCTGGCGGCCAACGCAACCTGTCCTCTAGCTGTCATCGATGCCCTCCTCTATGCAATTGCACGAACCAGTGCCAATTGGCCTTGCCGGACGCCCCGGCTGTCTCTCTAGGCCGCTCCTGAGCGCGCCTCCGGTCACGGGGGACCTATCTGCGCCTCGGCCGGCTGCTAGCGAGCCGGGCTCCATTCCGGGTTCCCCAGTGGTATGCCTCTGTTCATGTGCTGCGTGTAGGCGGTACTTCCCCTAGCCGGAAGCTTACCGCATGCACCTTTCAGGTCGTATTACAGTTGGCCGGCCGCAAGCGGCGCCACGGACTAAGCCCAAGTTGGGGGCTGGAGTTGATGCTCAACTACAGTGTAACACAGGCAGTTGCCGCTGTCAAGTGACGCGTGCGGCGTGCAGGGGGGAAGCACACCAGACCGGGTGAAGCCGAGCAGGCATCTCTTCGCGAGATCCCGGGTGCGGCTCCACCCGTCGACGAGACGGCGCAGTGAAGGGCCCTTGGCGTGCGTGGCGTCAAGGAGGCCCGGATCCTAGGGCGCGAGCAGCACGTCGTCGATCAGCACCTCCGTCCACTCGTTGGCGTAGCTTTTCCGGTTGTTGTAGCCGCCGATGACGAGGGAATGGTCGCCTGCCGGCAGCGTGCCCAGGTCGACCTGGAAGAGACGCCAGCCGGTGGTTTCGGGAATGCCGCCGTTCCCGTTGCCCGCGATCTGGGCCAGGTAGTCGGTCGGCGGCACGCCGTACAGGGTCCCGTCGACGCTGAGAAGGGCCTGGCTGTATTCATCGCTCTCGTAGTCCGGCGACTGGGTCAAGTTGTACCAGAGCGACAGGACCAGGTGCGTGTCCTCCGGCAGACTGAAGGAGCGTGCCCACCCGCCAGACATGCCCTCCACGACGGCATTGTCCACGCCACCCACCACGACTCGCAGCGCGCCCCCGTCGTGGCCTCCATCGGACGCCCATGCACCGTCCGAGTAGGCCGGCTGCGCGGTGCCGCGGAATGGATCGTCGGCAAAGGCAAAGCCCTCCGCGTCCGCGTCGAAGGTGGCGTCGATGATCGGAGTCTCGCGCGGTGCCTGGACGATGGAGACATCGTCGATGGCAGCCTCCACCAGGCTGTCTCCCGGAGCAAGAAGGCTCTCCTCCTCACCCTGTGATCCGAAGACGAGGTCGGCTGCCTGCACGAGGAGGTACACCTGCTGACCCGCAAAGCCATCCAGGCTCACGGAGTACTCGGCCCAGGCCGCGTCGACGTCCGAGTTGCTGCCCCGGAGCTCGAGGACGGTCGTCCGACTGCTGCCGACGACCTGCACGCGGAAATAGTCCGCGCTCGACGAGTTGCTGCCGTGAGAGAGGTAGTACCGGAATGAAAGCGTGATCTGCTGCCCGGGGTCGTCCGGCAACTGGATCATCGGCGAGCGGATCGAAGTCACGCCGCCGTCAATGTCGTTGCTGTTGGCATCCGAGCCGGCGAATCGTCCCGTCACCAGGTCGTTGTCTCCGCTGAACGCGTCGAGCTGCTTGGGGCCGTCGAGCGCCGTCGGCTCCGGGTCGCCGCGCTGCCACCGCCCCCGTATGGCTGTGTCGGTCCCGTCCGGGTTCACGGTCCAGCCGAGGTTTGCCTCGAAGGTGTCAACGAAGGGCAAAGCGTAGACGTTCGGACTGACCTTGATCTTGACGGTGACAGACGGAGACCTGGTGGTCGCGTCCCTGACCAGGAACAGGAAGCTGTCCGGCCCAACATAGCCGGGAGCGGGCGTGTAGGTTAGGCTAGGGGGCGTTCCGCTGAGGACGCCGTTGGTCGGACCACCGCCGGTGATAAAGGTGAGAGGATCCCCATCGGGATCGTAGGCTGTGAGGGTGATCGCGACGGGGGCGTCCACCTGCGTGACCACCGATTGGGGGTAGGCGACCGGCGGGTCGTTGACCGGGGTGACCGAGATCGAGACCGTTGCGGGGGAGGAGGTTAGGTGCCCGTCGTTGGCGACGAACGTGAAGGCGTCGGGTCCGTTGTAGTCGGCAGCCGGCGCGTAGGTGAGATGGGGGGCGTCTCCACTGAGGGTGCCGTGTGCCGGCTCGCTTGTCACCTCGAAGGTGATCGGGTCACCATCCGGATCGCTGCCGGTGAGAGTGATCGCCAGCGGCGTGTCCTCAGGCGTCATCACCGACTGCGGGTTCGCCACGGGCGTGTGGTTTCCGGCCGCAACGTGTGCGCCGGCCAGTTCGGCGATGAGGCCAAGCGTCGCCTGCACCGCGTTGTAGCCCAGCTCGATGTCGTCGCGCTTGCCGTCCGCGTCGTCGTCCCGGGCGTACGATCCTTCCACGTCTGTCGTCTTGTGGTAATAGGGGTTGATCCACTCGCCGCTCACGCCGCGCCGGTTCTCCCGGACGCTGATCGACGGGCAGTAGTTGTGGAACGGCGTGTCGTCGGTATTCGTGCTGTTGTTGGCCGCGTTCGCGGGGTAGTCCGTCGAGTACGTGCCATTGACATAACGCCATCCTAGGGCCAGGGCCATCGACTGCGAGGCATAGGTGGTTCCGTCGCGCCACTCTACGTCCAGGTCGGCGTAGGGGCTCTGCTGCGCCGTCACTGAACCGACCCCATGGTCGTACAGGATCATGTCGTGGGTCACCAAACCCAGCCAGGTCGGCTCGTCCAACGACCCCTGCAGCAGCCGCCGGTCCTGTACATAGCCGTAGGAGCCGTACAACCCCACCTCCTCCTTGTCCCAGAAGAGGAAGCGCACCGATTTGTCGGTCGTGACGTCGGCACTCGACAGCACTCGCGCGATCTCGAGCAGCAACGCCACGGCCGAGCCGTCGTCGTCGAATGCGTCGCCCCCTCCCCGGCCGTCCAGGTGGCCGGAGATCATGTACATCTGCGTCGGCGTCACGGTGCCGACCTTGGTCGCCCACAGGTTGGTGCCGGTGTTGCCGTTGTAGTTAAAGTTGTGGCGGACCGTCGTGTAGCCCAGTCCCTGCAGCAGCCCCTCTGCCCACGCCAGCGCGTCGTAGTAGTCCGTCGGATCGCAGCCGCTGAGCCGGCAGCGGTCATCAAACTGCGCCACGCCCTGGAGATAGCCCAGGAACTGGTTGATGTCGACGCGGTTGACAAGTTGCTGGGCGTCGCTGGCGGCTGGGGCCGCATTGCCGCTTGTCACCAGGACGTCGTCGAAGTAGGCGGTGGTCTGCTCGTTGGAGGCGTTCTTCTTGCTGTTGTAGGCCCCGAAAACGAGTGTGTGGCTCCCGGCCGATAGGTCGCCGAGGTACACCTCCTGTTGGTGCCACTCCGTGTCGTGGGTGGCCGGCCCGGTGGAGTCGCCGTCGCCGCCGATGTGGTCCACGTACGGCTTGGCGCCGCGTCCGTACTGCGTTTCATCCACCTTGACGAGCACGCGGCTGTACTCGTCGTACTCATAGTAGGTGGGGGTGGTCATGCGGTAGCGGAAGGTGAGCAGCACGCCCGACTCGGAGTCAGCCAGGTTCAGCGTGGTTGTCCACCCCCCCGACATGCCGGTGATGGTGTTGGCATCCACGCCGCCCACGAGCACCCGCAGCCCGCCACCGCTGTAGCCGTACCCCGAGCCCCAGGAGCCGCTCGCATACCCTGGCTGGGAGGTGCCAAAGGCATCGTCGACGTAGACAAAGCCCTCTGCACTGCCGTCGAAGGTGGCCGAGAGCAGGGTGGCGTCAGGTGCAGCGCCCGACGCCGAAGCGGACGGCAGCACAAGGAGGGCTATTGCCAGGAGCAGCCCCAAGACGCCCTGTCGCCGGTGTAACCTGTTGGTCTCGCACATGTTGATGCCTCCTTGCATGGTGCTACGGTATCTCAAGCCGTGTCGGTCGACGGCCGGCCGACTTCTCACGCAACGCCGCTGACGGAATTCACCACAGTTCTTATCAGTTCGTCGAGTTCGCGCGGGTATCACGCGTTATCATACCAGTCTCCTGCGATCCTGTCAAGTTCGGATGGCCTGCCTGCGGCCGACGGCGCGCGGGAGACTGCAATCGGCGACACCCGGGCCGTTGGCTCCCTGGCGGGTTGCCACTGCAGAGGTGCAACCGAACGCCTTGCGTGCCGTAGGAACTGGACCCCCAAGGTCCATATTAGCACCCAGTGGCGAGCAAGTCTATGGCGCGCGCATGCAAGTGTGCGCCAGCTGTGTGCGCACCGGGCGTGCCCTTGGGCCAGGGTCGGGCACGACGGCGCACGGGGAAGAGAGGCCGATGGAGGCCGGGAAGGCAGAGTGCCTGGTTCTGCTGGGGGCGCCCTTGCCTCGCGCCACGCCCTGGAACCAGGCACCCTTGCTGCGGCCCGCTCATGTGAGCGGGCCAGCCTTGTGTCGCTATTCGACGATCCCGAGTGAGTCCGTGTCCTCCCCGTAGAAGCCGTTGGACGAGCCGTCCCAGTACATCGCCCAAGTGCACGACGTCGCGCTGCCGAGTGACCTGGGCGTGCACACAAAGATGTCAGACCCGTCGCCGGTGACGCCGGTGACGCTAAAGCTGCCCACAGTGGTCAGGTAGATCTTGCCCGCGGCGTCGACCCACGCTCCGTTGATGTCTTCGTTGGACGTGGTCGACAGGCCCACATCGGACCCGTCAAAGTACATGGCCCAGGTGCCGCTGGTCGTAGAGCCGAGACCTGTGGGCGTGAATACCAGCAGGTCCTCATCCGCGCCCGAGGCGCCGGTGACTGAGACGCTGCCGAGGGTGCTGATGAGCAGCCTCCCGTCCGGCAGCACGTGGAACGCATCCACGTCTTCGTCGCTGGTCGACAGCCCGACGTCGGAGCCATCAAAGTACCACTGCCACGTGCCCGCAGTGGTTGGTCCGGTCGAAGAGGGCACAAAGCGCAGGATGTCCGAGTCGTCTACAGCGGCGAAGCCGCTCAGCGTAAAGGCCACGTCAAAACTCACCAGCAGGGAGCCGTCGGCCTGCAGGTCGAAGGCGTCCACGTCATAGCTAGAGAGGCCGATGTCCGAGCCGTCGATGTAGAGCGACCAGGCGCCCGTCGACTGGTTCTTGATCAAGATGTCCTCATCTGCGAAGGACACGCCTCCCGCCGTACCGGAGGTGCTGGAACCGAGGTAGAGGAGCGGGCCGTTGGCGTTCACGGTGACGCTGACCGTGGCTTGTGCCGAGGACAACTGGCCGTCGCTGACCTCAAACGTGAAGCTATCGGAGCCGCTGTAGCCTGCGGCCGGCGTGTAGGTGAGGCTCGGCGCAGCCCCGCTCAGAGTGCCGTGACCGGGCTCGGTCACGATGCTGTAGGTCAACGAATCGCCGTCCACATCGGAGCCGGTCAGCGTGATGGCGACGGGCGCGTCCTGCTGTGTAGTCACCGACTGGGCGCTGGCGACGGGCGCGTCGTTGACAGGGTTCACCGAAATCTCGACTGCGGCCGCCGGGGAGGTGAGCTGCCCATCGCTGGCAACGAAGCCAAAGGTGTCAGGGCCAAAGTAGTTGGAAGCCGGAGTGTAAGTCAGACTCGGCGCCGTTCCACTGAGCGTGCCGTGGTCAGGCCCATCGGCAACGACGAAGGTCAGCGGATCGCCGTCGGGATCGCTGCCGGTAAGGGTGATGGCCAACGGCACATCTTCGGCAGTCGTCGCCGACTGCGGGTCGGCCACCGGCGCGTGGTTCACCGCGGTGACTGTAATGTCTATTGTGGCCGGATCCGATGGGACCACTCCGTCACTGACGGTGAAGGTGAAGCCGTCTGGACCCAGGTAGCCGAGGTCCGGCGTGTACGTCAGGTCGGGTGCCTCGCCGACCAGGCTACCATGCAGCGGCGGCGTCGCAACGAGGTACGTCAGGATATCGCCGTCGACGTCCGTGCCGGTCAGTGTGATTCCGACCGAGGTGTCCTGCTGCGTGGCGACCGACTGCGGATTCGCCGACGGAGGGTCATTGACCGGTGTCACAGACAAGCTCACCGTGCCCGGGGCCGAGCTCGCCCGGCCATCGTTGACCACAAAGGTGAAGCTGTCTTCCCCGTTGTAGTCGGCTGCCGGCGCGTAGGTCAAGTAGGGCGCCGTCCCGTTCAGCGTGCCATGGCTGGGCCCACCTGTCACCTGGAAGGTGATCGGGTCTCCGTCGGGGTCCGAGCCCGTCAGCGTGAGGGCCACAGGGGTATCCTCTGGCGTCGTGGCCGACTGCGGGTCGGCGACCGGCGGGTTGTTCGCTGAGGCGATGTGCGCACCCGCCAGCTCGGCGATCGTCGCCAAGGTTGCCTGCACCGCGTTGTACCCCAGCTCGATGTCATCCCGCTTCCCGTCTGCGTCGTCGTCGCGCGTATAGCTGGTTTCCTTGTCGTTCACGGTGTGGTAATAGGGGTTGATCCACTCTCCACTCACGCCGCGCCGGTTCTCCCGGACGCTGATCGAGGGGCAGTAGTTGTGGAACGGCGTGTCGTCGGTGTTGGTGCTGTAGTTGGCGGCGTTCGCGGGATAGTCCGTCGAGTAGGTGCCGTTGGCAAAGCGCCAGGCTAGGGCAAGCGCCATCGATTGCGAGGCGTAGGTAGTTCCGTCGCGCCACTCCACGTCCAGGTCGGCATAGGGGCTCTGCTGCGTGGTCACCGAGCCGACACCGTGGTCGTAGAGGATCATGTCGTGGGTGATCAGCCCCAGCCAGGTGGGCTCATTCAGGGTGCCCTGGAGCGCCTGGCGGTCCTGCACATAACCGCGCGAGCCGTAGAGCCCCAGTTCTTCCTTGTCCCAGAAGAGGAAGCGGACTGATTTGCCGGTGGTCACGTCCGATCCGGCCAGCACGCGCGCAATCTCCATCACCAGGCCGACGCCGGAGCCATCATCGTTGAAGGCGTCTCCGCCACCGCGGCCATCCAGGTGAGTCGAGATCATGTACATCTCGGTGGGCGTCACCGAGCCCACCTTGGTCGCCCAGAGGTTTGTGCCGGTGTTGCCGTTGTAGCTAAAGTTGTGGCGGGTGGTGGTGTAGCCCAGGCCCTGTAGCTGGCCCTCGAGCCAGGCCATTGCGTTGTAATAGTTGGTGGAGTAGTCGGAGGAGGAGCAGCTCATGTTCGGGCCACGGCAGCGGTCGTCGAACTGCGCCACGCCCTGAATATAGCCCAGGAACTGGTTGATGTCGACCCGGTTGACGAGCTGCTGGGCGTCGCTCGCCGCCGGAGCCGCGTTGCCGCTCGTGACCAGGACGTCGTCAAAGTAGGCGCTGGTCACCTCGTTGGTGAGGCTCTTGTGGTTGTTGTAGGCACCCAGGATCAGCGTGTGAGCGCCCGCCGGCAGCGTGCCCAGGTACACTTGGTGGAGCTGCCACAGCGTATCGTGGGTGGCTGGGCCCGTGTCGTTGCCATCGCCGCCGATGTGGTCCACGTACGGCTTGGCGCCGCGTCCGTACTGCGTTTCGTCCACCTTGACGAGCACGCGGCTGTACTCGTCGTACTCGTAATAGGTGGGCGTGGTCATGCGGTAGCGAAAGGTCAACAGCACCCCTGTCACTTCGCTCGCCAGGTTGAGCGTGTACTTCCAACCCCCTGACATGTTTGAGATGACATTGTCGTTCACGCCGCCGACCGAGACAAACAGCCCTCCTCCGCTGTAGCCTCCGCCGGACTGCCAAGAACCGCTCGCGTAGTTGGACTGCGCTGTCCCAAAGGGGTCGTCAGCGTAGACAAAACCCTGCGAATTGCCGTCAAAGGACGCAGAGAGGAGCGTCGCGACGATCTGTGTCGGCTCCTGTGCAGCTGCCCCGCCTGTGGGCATGACGAGAAACGAAGCGAGGATTGTGACCGCCATGAGGATGCGGACCAAGTAGCCACCAAGTCTCTTCATTGATGCCTTCTCTCCTTTGCAGCTGTTCTCTGAGGTGCGGGGAGCCGCTCAGCGCGAGGCTGCGCGGATCCACCGTATAGTAACACGGGTGATGCCCGACGTCTATAATACCAGCTGTCAATCAGGCGTCCAGTTTTGTGCGCACTTCGCACAAAGCGGAAAGGACAGTTCGCACTCCCCGTGAACGTAGGCTACAGCGACGCTATTACAGGGGCCATTACAGTCGGAGGCGCATGGCGTTTGCGTTGGGCGGGTGAGCGAGCCGCGATCAAAATGGCGATGAAGAAGCCGGCCGCGGTCCGCCTGCTGGGCATGCCGGGGCAATCGATCTCAGCATGGGTCAGGACCGTTGCGTGGTAGCCCATCTGGCAGCCGTTCCGGCGCGGTCTCAGGGCCACGACGGTGAGCCGGTCGGAGGCCGGCGCGGGACAGAGGCCATCCGCGGCCTGCCTACGGCATCCGCACCCGCACCGGCTCGTGCAGCGTCAAGCTCCCGTGCAAGTCCACGCCCTCCAGCCAGTAGAAGTAGGCTCGTCCGGTGCGCAGTCTGTACCCGTCGATCCAGTCGTACACCGCGCCAAAGGGGGAGCCGGGCGGCACCCGGGTCGGTATGAGCTCTCCATTTAGCTGGACCTTGGGCCCGCTTCGCGTGCTCGAGCGGTAGAGGTTGAAGCCCAGGTTGTCGATCTCCTGCGCCGTCTCCCACTGCACGTGCATGGCCGATCCCTCCGGCCACGCCTCGAACCGCTCCAGCTCGACCGCGGTGGGTTCGAGGTTCACAAAGATGGCGGAAAACGCACCCCAATCACCGTTCGCATCCTGGCCGCGCACGAACAGGATGTGCCTGCCTTCGCTCCAGCCCGTTGTGTCCACAGTGGCGGTGACCGCCTCGCTCTTTGCGTCAAAGGACCCATCCGAAGCCTCCATTGGTAGGGCGGCCAGGGCGCCGCCAACCCAGGGAGGAATATCGACATAATACTCTGCAGTGGCGATGACCTGCGTCGGCTCGGTGCCGTTCGTGTTGTTGTAGCGCGTGTCATCGATCGTAGCCGAGAGTGTCATCGGGGTGCCGATCGGCACGCCGGCGGGTGTTGCGAGCAGGCTCAGCGCATCGGGTCCGAGCGGTGTCTCGTACGGGGTGCGGGCCACCTTGGCCGCGTAGATCAGCGTTTGGAGGTTGCTGGGGTAAATCGTGCTTTCGAATGATGCACAGTCCTGGAAGAAGGCGGTCCCCATCTCGATGCAGTAAGCCGCCACGCCATACAGGCCGTAGGCATGGTCGTTGGTTGTGCCGTCGGTGGCATACAACTGGTACGACTTCTGCGGCGTGTGATTGTTGAAGTAGGCAAACTTGCGCCCCAGCGTCTGGTGCTGGGTATGGTTGGGCGAGTCCGTGCTTGTCCAGCCCCAGGGCCACAGCACCAGCTCGCCGTAGGAGTGGAGGTCGATGTAGAGGCCGGTTGCCGCGGCGGGCGCCGGGTCCGTGTCCAGGGGACCGCGCTGGTCCGTGAAGACGGCCGCCATGTAGTCCTGCACGGCCTGCGTCTCTGGCTCCGAGGCTGCCGTGGTGCCGCGGTAGGTGGAGCTGCACGCGGTGCCGCTCGAGCCGCCGCAGCAGCCCCACTTGAAGGCAAAGTTGCGGTTGAGGTCGATGCCGTCGCCGTTGGGCGGCATGCTGTACCAGCAATTGTCGCGGACGTTCTTGCGCCACGAAAGCCCCGTCTCCGCCTTCTTGCGCCCATCGGGGTTGGCCTGCAACATCATGTGTATCTCGTGGTAGTCCAGCAGCCAGTGTGCATCGGCATCGGTCTCGTAGTGGCTCACCAGGTATTCGGCCAAGCGCGTTGCCGTCTCAGCGGTGGTGTATTCCCGCGCGTGGATGGCCGCCGTGATGAAGAGGTCCGGCTTGTCGCCCGGGATCGCCGAGTTGGTCAGCTTGAGCACCATCATGTCGTACCCACCCGGGCCCTGCGCCTTTTGCCAGCTGTCGCCCACGTCGAGCCAGCCTGCCAGCGCCGGGTAATTGGTCACGATCGCCTGCGCGGCGGCGTACGTCTCCTCTACAGTGCGGTAGCAGGGGTAGCTGGGAATGGTCGTAATCCCTTCGGGCAGGGGGCCGGTCACAGGCGGAGGCATCCATACGGTGTCGCGCTCGATGCGAAGCCCTAGGGCCGCGAGCCGGTCGATCTCTGCCTGAGCGAGCACCATGACGTGATAGCCCTCTCGGTAGTTCGTCTCGTAGACGAACGGCTCGAAGCCGAGATAGACGGCAATCCGCATGGCATCGTCTGGGTAGTAGACGCGCACGGCGGCCTCTTCCCCGATAGGGATGGCGGGCACGGCCGCTTGGCCGAGGGCCGGCACGAGGCCGCTGGCCAGGACCGCGGCTGCAGCGAGCAGCATGACGAAGAGCTTCTTCGCGACCATGATGCACCTCCGTTGACACTGGGTTTTGGTTGTCTGCGCTATTCAGCTTGGCTGCAGTGGGAGTCCCCGGCACACACGATGCGCTGCGCCTCCCAGGGTGCTCCATGGGACGTGATGGGTCCATCATACGGCTGATGCTCGCGCATGTCAATGCCCGTCGAGGCGGACGGGAAATGGGCGATGACCGCCTTAGGAGAGCGGCTCGCCTCGGGCAGGGGATCAGGTATGCTCCATCGTCGATCGCCGCAACCCCGCGCCTTGCGCGGGCTCGCGGGCCGTGGTATCGTCGCTCTACAGTCGGACCCCGGAGGCGTTTGGATGCGACGATTCGCTCTCTTGCCCGCAGCTGCGCGGGCCCTGGTGCGCGCCGGCTTGCTGGCAGGCATGCTGCTCATGGCTGCGGCCCCCCTCCTCGCGCAGACCATGCCGGGCCGGGTGCCTCAGGCCGCTGCGCTGAGCTCCACCGCGGGTGAGGAACCGAGCATCGTGGTGACGCCCGGGTTCCTCGCGGAGACACTGTGTGCCGGTTCGAGCGCTTGGCAGGCCCTCACCATCTGCAACCAGGGTGGAGCCGAGTTGACCTGGGCTATCGGCGAGGTGGGGGGCCCGGCATCCGACGTGCCCTGGCTCAGCGAAGATCCCACCGGAGGCGCGCTTTCCCAGGGCGCCTGCCAGGAGGTCACGGTGACATTCGACGCGACCGGGCTCTTTCCCGGCCTACACATGGCGCAGTTGATTGTGTCCAGCAATGACCCGGACACCCCAGCGGTGACGGTTCCCGCCATCCTCTGGGTGCCGATTCCCGTACACGATGCGGATTTCTCCTGGCAGCCTCCCCTGCCGGTCGCGGGTGAGGAGGTTACCTTCCAGGCTTGGGCTGGGGGGGATGAGCCGGTCGAATTCGCATGGGACCTGGGCGACGGCAGCGCCGCAGGTGGTGCCGAGATCACGCACACCTACTCCGCAGCCGGCGACTACCTGGTAGCGCTGACGGCCGCCAACGCCTGCGGCCAGACCACCGTGCAGCAGACAGTGACGGTCGCGCCAGCCCGCATTTGGCTGCCGATGATCACCCGCTAGGTCTTGGCTCCGCCGCATCCTGGGCACGCGAGCGGGCCGGCCGGGAGGCGGGCCCGCTGTGTGGGGCAACGGCGTGGTTCCGCAGTGGTCTGCCCGCCACGGCAGCCGGGGCTCTCCAACAACTGTCATTCCGAGGGAGCGCAGCGACCAAGGAATCCCTTGTTCCGTCGTAGTCTGACCACGACGGCCGGGCCGGTCCGGAAACCGGCCCGGAATGTAGGATAGCGTCCCAGCTTCGTCGTGGTCTCCTGACCACGACGGCCGGGCCGGCCGGGAAACCGGCCCGGAACGCAGGATAGCGTCCTAGTTCCGGCGTGGTCTCCTATTAGCGATACTTGATGCGGATCACCCGATGGGGTAG
>DAOQVR010000015.1:0-114556 GCA_035341665.1 Anaerolineae bacterium | reverse complement strand
CATCCTACCACCCAATCGGCTGCCTGTCAACGCGGGGGCTTGCGGGCAGGATGGGAGCGGCCTCCTGGAGGGAGCAACCGCTCGGGCTTACGTCTGATCGCGAGCCCCTTCCGGCAGCCAACCGGGGAGAGCGTGCTCGACGAGTGCGAGCAGCGGCCGAAGGTCGGGGGCGTCGAGCACGAGGTCCGCTTCCGTGCGCACCCTGTCCGACCAAGGGTTGACCGCCACGCCGAGGCGGGCGAGGGGGAACATGTCGGCATCGGATGAGCTGTCGCCGACGGCCATGCACTCCGCCGGCGCAACGCCCCACTCGGCCTGGAGGCGCGCCACGACCTCGGCCTTGCCGCCCTCCGGCAGATGCGCCCGGACCTCGCCCGACACGACCCCGCCGTCGAAAAAGATCTCGTTGGCTACGACCCGGTCGATGCCGAGCTCGGCCTGCACCATCTGGGCATGCAGGAGGAGCCCCGTGCTGACCAGGGCGACGAGGACCCCTGCCTGCTTTAGGGCGAGGACGGTCTCCCTGGCCCCGGGCAGGTAGGGGTTCCCGCGCAGGATTGCCTCCAGGTGCGCCCGGCTGACGCCCTTCCAAAGGCCGGCGTCGAGCCTCAGCCACTCCTCATAGTCCAGCTCTCCGGCCAGGCCCTTCTGGAAAAAGAGTTGGGAGGCCTCCCAGGTCCCGAGCCGCTGGTGCAGGTAGACGTAGGGGTCGCGCGCCTGTTTCAGCGTGCCGTCCAGGTCAAAGACGGCAAGCCTGAGCTGATCGGCGGTCGATGGACGTGTGACCATAAACGGTGGACTGCGGACGACGGTACATGGCGTGGGCTTTGGCGGATGGCAGCAGCGTGCTCGCCATCCGCCAAAGCCACCTGCCGTTGGCTCTCAGTCGCTCGCCCAGTCGCGCAGGAACTGGACCAGGAGCCGGACGCCAAAGCCGGTGCCGCCTTTGGTGAGATGGGGCGGGCGCTTGGGCGTGGCAGGCCTTTCCTCGAACACCATGCCGGCGATATCCAGGTGGGTCCAGGGGTAGCCCTCGGCGAACTCTTTGAGGAAGATGGCGGAGGTACCCACGCCCCCCATACGCCCGCCGGTGTTGGTGAGGTCGGCCGTCAGGCTCTCGATCGAGTCCTTGTACTCGTCGAAGAGCGGCATGGGCCAGATCCTCTCGCCGGTGGCGCCGGCGGCTGCCTGGAGGCGGACGAGGAGCCCGCTGTCGGTTGAGAAGGCTCCGGCTGCCACGCCGCGACCCAGGGCGATGACACAGGCTCCCGTCAGGGTAGCCAGGTCGATGACGGCCTTGGGCCGGTAGCGGCCGGCATAGACGAGGGCGTCCGCCAGGACCAGCCTGCCCTCGGCATCGGTGCTGAGGATCTCGATCGTCTTGCCGTTCATGGCCCTGAGCACGTCGCCGGGCTTGTAAGCGTAGCCGCTGGGCAGGTTCTCGGTCAAGGGCATGATGCCAACCACGTGCAGCGGGATGTCCAGCCGGCCGACGGCCCACATGGTCCCCAGCACGGCGGCCGCGCCGCCCATGTCGTCGCGCATGCGATCCATGTCTTCCGAGGGCTTCAGGGAGATTCCACCGCTGTCGAAGGTGATGCCCTTGCCCACCAGGACGATGGTGTCAAGGTCGTCCCGGCCGGGGTTGTGCTCCATGACAACGAAAGCGGCCGGTTCTTCGCTGCCCTGGGCCACGCCGAGGAAGGCGCCCATGCCGAGCTCAGCGGCCTGCTCCTCGTCGATGACCTGGCAGGTCATGGACTCGAAGCCGCCCGCAATTTCCTCTGCCTCGTCGGCCAGGTCGGTCGGCGTGGCCATGTTGGCCGGGCGGTTCGTCCAGTCGCGGGCCAGGCAGGCTGCCTCGGCCGCAACTTGGCCGATGCGCGCGCCCTCCTCCACAGCCGGGAGAACCTCGGCGTCGAGGAGGACGAGGGTGAGCCGGTCGGGATCTGCCCGGTCGACGGGCTCGCTCTTGAGCTCCTGGTAGCGGTACAATCCCAGGATGGTGCCTTCGACGGTCGCCTGGGCAGCGGCGTCGGGCGCAAGGGCGCCGGCGCCGGCCCCATGGACGATGCTGCTGAAAGAGTGGGCGCCCAGCTCGCGCACCTTTCGGGCGGCGGCCGCAGCGGCCCAGCGTACCTGCCCCAGGCCAAAGCCCTCTTCCTTGCCCAGCCCCACCACCAGCACCCGCCGGGCCGGGATGGCACCGCGCGGATAGAAGAGTGCCGTCTCGCCCACCTTGCCGCGCAGGTCACCGGCGGCAATCGCCTCGGAAATCGCTCCGCCCAGGGCTTGATCCACCGCACCGGCGGCACCGCCGAGGGCGCCGACACCCTCAAACAGGTTGACTACAATCAGCTCGTCCTCGGTGGCCTGGATTCCACCGACCCCTACCCGAATCTCCATGGTTCTCTCCTCAATCCAAGATGTAGTGTGCCTCAACAGATCAGATCAGGCCGCTACGAGCAGCGCGGACAGCTCCTCGCGCAGGTTCGTTAGTGCCCGCCCGATGCGTTCCTTGTTCTCAGGACGGTTGGGCCAGAGGCTGGCGCCCGATGGATGGGGCAGCGGGAGGACCCACCTTCCCTCCACCAGGAAGACCTCACCGACGGCCCTCTCCAGCGGCAGGTGCCGGCCGAGCAGCGTATCGATGGCCAAGCCTCCCACCGCCACCAGCACCCTCGGTTGCACGAGGGCCAGCTCCCGCTCCAGGAAGAGCCGGCAGAGCTCCTGCTCGGCACGGCTGGGCCGGCGGTCCCCCTTGCCGCCCGGCTGCTTGCCGGGGTAGCATTTGGTGATCGCACTCATGTGATAGGCAGCTCGGAAGTGACCTTCGTCCATGCCTGCCTCGGCGAGCCACTGAAAAAGCCGCCTGCCGGCCGAAGCGTTGAAGGGGCGCCTGGCCCGTGCCTCGGTGATTCCCGGCGCCTGGCCGACGAGCATCAGGGGCGCCGGCGCCGGTCCGGAAAAGACCGCGCCGGCCGTGATGCCAAAGCCCGCCTCCAGGCACTTGCGGCAGGCGAGCATGTCGGCCTGGAGACGATCCCAGCTGTCATCCACCTTCTTCGTTCACGATTACGACAGTAGTGACGACCTGGCAGGCAAGGCTGGCCTTGACCTGGCAGTACTTGTCCTCGGCCAGGTGCACCGCGTCTTCGACTGCCTTCTGCTTCAGGTTGCGGCCCCGGACCGTCCACTCCACCTCGATCGTGAGGATCGGCCAGGGCGGCTCGGGGGCATTGAACTTGGTCGCCTTGACCTCGATGGCCTTGAACTGCTGGCGCTTCTTGGAGAGGATGCCCACCAGGTCCACGCCAGCGCAGCCCACCAGGGCGACCAGCAGCATCTCCGACGGCTTGAAGCCCTGGCCCTCGGAGTCGGACACCAGGACGTGCCCCTTCTCGTCGGCGGCCAAGAACTGCACGCCGCCGGTCCACTTGGCCGTGATCGTTCCACCCATGCTCTTCTCCTTGTCTTGCTATCCAGGCGGGAAGTAGACCATCCCCACGCCCAGTTCTTCCAGCGCATCCAGCGCACACCGGCTCACGAGGTAACTGGTATCATCCAGGGCACGGCACAGCGGCTCGACCGCCTGCTGAGAGCCGATGCGGCCCAGGGCGCGCACGGCGTGCAGCCGGACCGTGGGCCGGTGATGCAGCAGCATCTGAGCCAGAACATCGACCGCACCCGGGCCCAGCATGGCAAGGGCATCGGCCGCGACGGCAGCCACAAACACGCTGTCGTCGCCCAGCCTCTCCGCCAGCGCTCCGGCTGCCGAAGCCGCGCCGACCTTGCCCAGCGCCAGGCAGGCGCAGGCGCGCACGTCGGCATCGTCGTCCGCCAAGGCATGCGTGAGCGGCGCGACAGCCGACTGCCCGCCCACCTCGGCCAGAGCGCGCGTGGCCCACCAGCGGAGGGCCACGTCCGGGCTATCGAGCAGCGCGGAGAGCGGGCCGATAACCGCTGGGCCCATGCCTCCCAGGGCAACTGCCGCTGCCTCCCGGCAGTCGTCATCACCGCCAGCCAGCTGCGACAGCGCGCCGTGCAAGCTCCTGTCAGCCACCTCCAGGCCCATGCCGCGGATTATACCCGAAGTCGGGGCGATAGTATAATGGGCGCATGGAAATCGACGGCTCACAAGGGGAAGGAGGAGGCCAGATCCTGCGAACGGCGCTGGCACTCGCCGCACTCACCGGGGAACCCCTCGAGGTGCGCCGCATCCGGGCAGGGAGGCGCAAGCCGGGACTGCAGCCCCAGCACCTGACGGCGGTGCGCGCCGCTGCCAAGATCTGCAGTGCTCGCGTGGAGGGGGACATCCTGGACTCGCAGGAGATAGCTTTCGCGCCGCAGTCACCTCCCCGCCCCGGCACGTATGTCTTTGATGTACAGCAAGCGGCCAAAGGGGGGAGTGCCGGGGCGACCAGCCTCGTCCTGCAGGCCGTGCTCTTACCGCTCGCGCTCGCCGGCGGGCCCTCGCAGATCACGCTGCGCGGCGGCACGCACGTAGCGTGGAGCCCGCCCTATGACTACCTGAAGCACGTCCTCCTGCCGATGCTGGCACGCATGGGGATTAGGGGCACGGCGCAGATTGAGAGATGGGGCTGGTACCCGCTCGGCGGCGGCGAGATCAAGGTCTCTCTGGCAGGAGAGGGGGCGCTGCATGGCCTGGAGGGGATGGAGCGCGGGGCGCTGCTGCGCGTCCGCGGCGTGTCGGCCAGCAGCAACCTGCCGAAGCACATCCGTACCCGGCAGGAAGCCGCCGCACTCCAATTGCTGCGCTCGCAGGGGGTAAACGCCCGCATCGACCCGATCGACGCGCCCTCGAAGGGGCAGGGGACGGCCGTCTTTCTGTGGGCCGAGTCAGAGAGGGCCTCAGCCGGCTTCACGTCACTCGGGGCGCTGGGCAAGCCGGCGGAGAGGGTGGCCGGGGAGGCGGCCGACGAACTGCTGGGGTACCTGCGTGGCACGGCTGCCCTCGACCGGCACCTGGCGGACCAGCTGGTCCTGCCCGCGACCTTCGCCTCGGGTCGGACAGAGTTCACCTGCCAAGAGATCACGCAACATCTGCTGACGGTCCACTGGGTGGTGAACCAGCTCTTTCCCGGCCGGGTGCGAGTGGAGGGGGAGCTGGGAAGGCCGGGGCGCTGCCAGGTTCAGTAGGGATGTCCTTGAAGCCTGAGACCTGTCATGCTAGGCAGAGTGAAGCATCTGATTCTCGTTGCGCCTGGCCGAATCAGAGATTCTTCAGTCGCTGCGCTCCTTCAGAATGACACTTCACAAGCAGCGCCCGAAATGAGAATGACACTTCACAGGCAGCACCCGAAATGAGAATGACACTTCACAAGCAGCACCCGAAGTGAGAATGACACTTCACAGGCAGCACCCGACATGAGAATGACACTTCACAGGCGGCACCCGAAGTGAGAATGACACTTCACAGGCAGCACCCGACATGAGAATGACACTTCACAGGCGGCACCCGAAATGAGAATGACACTTCACAGGCGGCACCCGAAATGAGGAGGGGCACCCCCTGGGGGGCGCCCCTGTGCTCGATAGTGATCGGCGCTATTCGACAGAAGCCGGCTCGTAGGCCGCCAGGGCGAGGGTCTGGCCGGCGATGGTGACCTCCCAGCTCGGGATCCAGGCCAGGGCGAAGCGGTCCAGCCGGACATCGCTGCGGCGAGGTCGGACCTGAATCTCCTGAAGCTGGTTCATGAGCTCCTGCCACTTGGCGGTCAGGCTGGCTTCCTCCTGCTTGGCCTGCTCCTCGAGCTCGGCTATCTGGGCTTCGAGGTCCTTGATCGCCTCCTCCGACTCCTGGACCGCGGCTTTGGCTTCCTTCGTCATACGCCGGCGGCGGGATGCGGATGAGAGGGCCGACGACTTCTTGCGGCCGGCGAAAAGGCCGATCAGGGTCTCGGCGCCGGAGAGCAGCTCCTCTCCTTTTCGGCCGGAGAGCTTGTCCTTGTCCATCGCCAATTCCCGTTCCTCGCGCTCCAGCTTGGTCTCCAGTACTTCCAGCTTCTTCTTGGTGCCGGCGACGAGCTTGGCCAACTCGGCGTCGCGCTCCTTCTCAGCCGCCTGCCGGCAGCGCCGCCGGAACGCCTCGTCCGTCTCCCCAGGCTGGGAGTAGAGCTTGAGGTTGGGGTTGTAGGACAGGGTCGAGGTCATGGTGAACAAGTAGTCCTCGAAGCGCTGCTGAAGCGCAGCCAGCTTCTTGGCGGTCCCCAGGTCGCGCGGAAGGTCGGCGAAGAGGGCGCCCTGCATCGGGCTGCGCCCCAGGTGTCGGGCCTCCAGGGTCACCCGGCCGGTCGACCAGTCGACATCATCGCCTTCGGCCGGCAGCAGGTAGGCCGCCTCCTCCTGCCAGTTCTGACGGCTCACGGCGTGCGAAAAGTAGACGGTGGCCAAGCCGACCAGGCCGGGGGTATAAACGAGACTTCCCTGGAGCGGCTCCCTGGTGCGGGCCGAGACACCCTTCGCCTGGGTCCAGGATGCCACTGCGCTCTCGAACTCAACCTGGACCGGCAGGTAGACCTGCTCGACCTCGGACGGCAGCTGGGGCGGCACGCTGCTGTAGCCGGAGCCACCCGGTGCGGTGGCCGGCAGGGAAACTCCTCCGCCCAGAGGCGGTGCGGGCCTGCCGACTGCCTTTGCCGGCACCGAGGCCGACGGGGCCACGGCGGCGGGCCGGGGCTGTTGGGCTGACAGTTGGCGGACCTGGGCCAGTGTCAGGGGTCCGCGCAGGTAGCTCATGGCCCAGCGTGTGGTCATGATGGCCGGCCTGTCCGCGTGAACAGAATGCAAGATAAAGACCCGCGACTGCAGCGAGGAGATCAGCCGGTCGAAATCGCTGCGCGTGAAGGTTCCGCTTCCGGTCTGCACTCCCTCCAGGCCATCCAGCAGCCTCTGCTTGTCGCGGTCGGCCTGCATCCGGCCAATGAACCAGGTGCCGGCGTTCGTCAGCGCCTTGTAATCGAGGTCCACAGGGTTCTGGGTGGCCAACACCAGGCCGAGGCCGAAGGCTCGTGCCTGCTTGAGCAGCGTGAGCATCGGCTGTTTGCTGGGTGGGTTGGAGGTGGGCGGCAGGTAGCCAAAGACCTCGTCCATGTAGAGGAGCGCGCGCAGGCTGGTTGTGCCGCTCTGGGCCCGCATCCAGGAAATCACCTGCTCCAGAAGCAGCGTGACAAAGAACTGGCGCTCCTCGTCGGACAGGTGGGCGATGTAGACGACGCTCACCTTGGGCTTGCCGGCCTCCGTTCGCAGCAGCGCGCTCACGTCGAGCGGATCGCCCTGGGTCCAGGCGGCGAAGCTGGGCGAGGCCATCAATCCGTTGAGCAACATGGCCAGGCCGAGGCGTTCCTTCTCCGGGTAGAAGGTATCCACCGGCATGACGCCCAGCTTGGCAAAGGGTGGGTTCTGGATGTAGGCGATGATCTTGTCGAGGGCGATGTCCTCGCCGGAGCGCCAGGCCGTCTCGAAGATGTTGGAAAGGAGGATGTGCTCGCGGCTTCGCATCGGGTCGGCCTCGATCTTGACGAGGGCCAAGAGCGCCGAAACGACGCCGCTGATCTTGTCGCGCAATGCCTCGGAGTCATCATCCCAGGACAGGTCGGGGGCTCTGAAAGAGTCGAGAATGCTCACCGGCCGCCCTGCGCTGCTGCCGGGGGTGTAGATCACGAAATCGGCCGCTGCCTTCAGCGCGCGGATCCGTTCGCCGCTCTGACCGGTGGCCTCGAGGCCCTTCTGCCACGAAGCAGCCTGGGCGGCCGCGAAGGCCGCCGGATCCATCCCTTTGCGCCTCGCGTCGTCCTCGTTGACCCACTGCTGGAACTCGGCGGGCTCGAAACCGGGGAAGGTCAAGAGGAGATTGGTCATGTCGCCCTTGGGGTCGATGACGATGGCCGGGATGCCGTCCAGCGCTGCCTCCTCGAGGACGATGACGCCGAGGCCTGTCTTGCCGCTGCCGGTCATGCCGACGATGACGCCGTGCGTGGTGAGGTCGCGTGCGTCGTAGGTGACCGGCTGGTCGAGGGCCTTGCGTTCTTTCAGGTCATACTCCTGACCCAGGTAAAAGTCGGCTAGTTTTTCTTTGATGGGATCCATGATGTGTGCCTCCTGCCGGCGAACTAGAGGGCGCCTTCAGGGCAGGGCCCGAGTGGCCCCGTCCCACGCGCCGCGATCGATACGTACATTTTATCCCAAATGCGCCGGTTGGCAAGCCGGTCCGGCTGCGGGTAGGGGAAGGGGGGGCAGGTGCAGCACAAGCCAAGAATCTCGCCGCGGCTACTGGCGAGGTTCTTCGCTCCCTGCGGTCGCTCAGAATGACAGATCGGTGGCATTGCAGCAGCCCAGCCGCAGGGGGGTGGCCGGGGGCGAAGCAGGTGCAGTGCAAGCCAAGAATCTCGCCGCGGGCGGGGGCGAGGCAGGTTCGGCACAAGCCAAGCATCTCGCCGCGGCTGCTGGCGAGATGCTTCGCTCCCTGCGGTCGCTCAGAATGAGAGATCGATGGCATTGCAGCAGCCCAGCCGCACCGGGAGACGGGTGGGGATTGCGCCGGAGGCGGTTGTGCGCCATAATGGCATGCCATGCCTGATCCTTGGGTGGTGTGCGGGCTGCTGGCCCTGGGCGGGGCAGCCACCTGGGCCGCCGGTCGCATCGGGGTGCGCCTGGGCTGGCGGCCCGAGGCGCCCCGGCGGCCGCTGGGCGCGGCTGCCGCTCGGCTGGGCTGGCCGGTGCTGCTCCTGGCGGGCAGCGTGGTCGCCGGGCGGTACGTGGAGCGGATGGCGCACCCGGTGCCCGGCTTTGCTGCGTTTGCCGCCCTGTCCTTTGGGCTAGCCCTGGCGCATGGCGCGCTCCAGCGGCGCCGGCAACCAGCCGCCGCAAACCCGGGGGCTGGGAGGAGGCGAGCTATGGGCCCTGCGCTGTTTGTGGGAGGCGTCGTCCTCCTGGTGTTGCTCGGCGCGTATCCGGTCGTGGCGAGCGATCTCTTCCGGAAACCCTACTCGCCGGCGTGGCGGACGATCAACCGGGTGCTGGACCGCCTGAACTACACCTACAATCCCTCCGGCGGCGGGCAGACGCCCTCCTTCCCGCCCTGGCGGAACCCGGGCGATGCCGGGCTGGCCTATTCCGAGGTGACTTTGACGACGGCTGATGGCCTGAACCTGGCGGCATGGTTTGTGCCTGCCCCCAGTGAGAGCACCTCCACCGTGCTGCTGGCACACGGGCTCCAAGACTCGAAGTGGACGCTGCTGCGGCTCATTCCCTGGCTGCACCAGGCGGGCTACAACGTGATGGCGCTCGACTTCCGGGGGCACGGAGGGAGTGACAAGCGACCGACGACCATCGGCCCGGAGGAGGCGCTGGACGTCGACGCCGCCCTGGACTGGCTCCAGGACAAGGGGGTCGGGGGTGCTGTGGCAGGCCTGGGCCAGAGCCTGGGCGCCGCCGCGCTCGTGAACGACGCGGCACGGGACGTCCGGCTGGCGGGCCTGGTGCTGGACAGCCTCTTTGCCGAATGGACGAACGTAGAGTATGCGCGGAAATACGGCCTTCCGCCGGGATGGCTGGTGCCCGGTGTGCCCGATCCGGTCGATCTCATCCGGCAGGTACACGTACCCGTGTTGATCATCCACGGCACCGCAGACAACCAGGTGCATGTGGACCATGCGGAGCGGTTGCTCGAAGCAGCCAACGAGCCGAAGGAGGTATGGCTCAACGACTCGGGGCATGCATGGTCGGCATGGACCTACCCGGAGCTGTACCAGGACAAGGTCCTGGGCTTCCTAGGGGACGTACTGGGGCCGACAGGCCAATAGAAAAGGGGTGACACCGGGCGGCGTCACCCCTATCTGACGAAGCGCGATGGTTTTTACGACTGGCCGAAGGGCCCCCCCAACCCCGCGGCCTGGCCATCACGTCCGTACAGACCGGATCAAGGCGGAGCAAGAGCGCTCCGCTGGCACATCACCGATTGCGCAGCGACATACCTTGACGTTGACTATACACGATTCCCAGGTGCTTGTCAAATCGGAGATCGGATGTGATCACATTGGTTTCACACTCCGCGTCGCCCAATTCCGGGAGTTTGCTTGCCTATTCGGACCGCGGGTGATAGAATTGGGCAGCGCGGGTGGACCGGATGGCCCGGCCTGCCAGGTGCGCAGATGGGAAGGAGACCATGAACGTACGCCCCGCCGAGCTGGCCGATGTCAATTCGTGCCTGGTCCTCGATCACAGCTACGTGACCGACCATGTCTGGCAGATGCGGGTCCACGAGGAGGAGGGCAACCTCTCCGTGGCCTTCCAGACCGTGCGGCTTCCCCGAAGCATGCGCGCCCCATATCCGAGGGCGCTGGAGCAACTGGTGGACGATTGGCAGCAGGGAGAGGGCTTTTTCGTGGCTGAGGAGGGGGACCAGATCCGTGGCTACCTGGATGGACGGGTGCAGCCGTGGCAAGAGGTCTTGTGGGTCACCAACCTGGCCGTCGACAGGGAGTACCGGCGGCGCGGGATTGGATCGGCCCTGGTTCGCCACGCCCGGCAGTGGGCCAGGGAGCAGGGCTTGTTGGGCATCCTAGTCGAAGCAGCCACCAAGAATTACCCTGCCGTCCACTTCTACGAGAAACTCGGGTTCCGTTTCTGCGGCTTCAACGACCAGTACTATCTGAACCAAGATATCGCTGTCTTTTTTGTGCAGCTCTTGCGTTAGAACCAAAGTGCGAGACTTGAGGGCCGTGCCGGATACCTGCCCGAGGCCACTACACAGCATGACTGCCAGCAGAGGGGCGGTACAGGGTTGACCTGCGATGGGTGACCTGTCGCGCTGGATCACCGGAGGACTGATCCTGACCAACCAGGTCCTGGCAGCGACGATTGTCCTCACCTCCTTCTCGCTGCTCATCTACCTGCTGACGCACAATATCCGCAGCGCGGTCGCGCGGGCCTTCTGTGCCCTGCTCCTGTTCATGCTCATCGTCTACGTCGGCGACGTTGCCCTCGTGGAGGTCAAGAGCCAGAATGCGGCGGTACAGTGGCTCCGGTTCCAGTGGATAGGGATCGCCCTGGTACCCGCCGCCTACCTCGACTTCTCGGATGCGTTGTTCCGAACGACGGGAGCTCGGCATCGCACGACACGGGCTGCGATCTGGGCCAGCTACCTGGTCAGCCTGGTGGTGCTGGGGCTCGTCTATGGCACCGAGCTCGTGGTTACCGACGGCATCTACTCGCCTGCCGGCTCGCACTTGGCTGCCGGGCCGCTTTTCTGGGTTTTTGCCGCCTACTTTGGGATAGCCGTCGTCTGGGGAGCCGTGAATGTGCGCCGGGCGCGCAGGCGGTGCCTGACGTCGGCGTCGCGGCGCCGGATGACCTACCTCGGGCTGGCCTTTGCCGCACCGGCCCTCGGCGCGTTTCCCTACCTGATGCTGACCGGGGTCGCGGCCATCCAGCCGGCCAACGGGTTCCGGCTGCTGGTCCTGGCGGGCAACATCGCCGTTCTCCTGATGCTCCTGCTGATGGCCTACAGCGTAGCCTACTTTGGTGCACTGACCCCGGACCGGGTGGTGCGTCACGATCTGATCCACTACATGCTGCGCGGACCGCTTGTGGGAGCTGTACTCATCTTTATCATGCTGGCTGTGCCCAAGGTCGAGCAGATTCTGGGCCTGCCGCGCGACACGGTCCTGATCTTTGCGGTGGTGGGGTTTGTCGTCTTTCTCCAACTGGCGATCAACCTGGCCAAACCCTTCATTGACCGGGCCATCTACCGGCAAGACCGGGAGGAGATCACGTGGATCCAGACTCTTGACCGGAGGCTGTTGACCTCGGCGGACCTCGATGCATTCCTGGAGAACACGCTGGCGGCGCTGTGCGATCTCTTGCAGGTACGAACCGGCTTTGTCGCGATACAGGCTGGCGAGCAGCATCGCCTCGAGAGGTATGTGGGCGACGAAGCGGCCGTCAGGGAGTTCGTCGCCGGCCACGACTTGAGCGCCCTCATCGCGTCCGGCCCATTGGATGAACTGCAGCCTTTCGCGGCCGCCAATGGATTTTGGCTGGCGCCACTCACCGGACAGAAGAGCGAATCGGTCCTGGGGGTGCTCGGGCTGGAGGCGAGATCGGGCGCGGCGGAGCTCACGGCCGAAGAGCACGGCCCGGTGCTTGCGCTGATCGACCGCGCCCAGGAAGCCCTGGAGGACCGCTACCTGCAGGAGTCGGTTTTTGATACCCTGAAACGGATCCTCCCGGAGATCGAGCTCTTGCACCGGTGGCAAGATGCGGCCCAGTTCAGTGGCTCCCCGCCGGTGCAGGCGCTCCAGGACAGCCCGATCTACGCGCCCGAGTTCCAGCAGTGGGTCAGGGATGCACTGGGCCACTACTGGGGAGGGCCGAAGCTCAGTGAGAGCCCACTGCTGGGCCTGCGCCTGGTTCGCGACCTGATGCGCGAGCAGCAGGTGGGCCCGGCGCATGCCGTGCGTGCGGTACTGACGGCTGCCATCGAGCGCCTGCGTCCTGCGGGCGAGCAGAAAATGACGGCCAGCGAGTGGCTGCTCTACAATATTATCGACATGAAGTTCATACGGGGCTTGCGCGTCCAGGATATTGCGCGGCGGATGGCCATGAGCGAGTCGGACCTCTACCGCAAGCAGCGAGTTGCCATCGCGGAGGTGGCCAAGGCACTGCTGGCACTTGAACGGGATCGAAGCGGGCTCTCGACACAAGGAGAGGAGAGCAGTGCCCGGCAAAGGACGGCTTGACATGGCGGGAAAACCGGCCTATGATAGGGCGTTCGCCCGCTGGAGGCACCGGAAGGGGCAAGAGCTTCCTGGGTAATCCTTGGGCAGCACGGGGACAGGGCACAATGACCGGCAGAGATGAGAGCGTGCAGCACGACGACCGCGCCTCTTGGCAGGGACGAGGCGAAGGGTACCCGCGCGCGCTTCTCGAACAGGGATCCATCGACGCAGCGCAAGCCCTGCCGGCCGAGGTGCACGAGGTCATGTGCCAGCCCATCCGCGACCCGGAAGCGTGGGCGGCGCCTGGGCCGCCCCTCGAGCCGAGCGAGGGTGCGCCGGGCGAGATGTGGGAGTCAGCGCGCGCTGCCCTGGAGGAGCGCACCTCCCTCTGTCTTCAAGTTGTGGGCGCGAACCGCGGCGGGCTTGTCGTGGAGTGGAACGGGATGCCCGGTTTCGTCCCTGCCTCCCGGCTGAAGGAGAACCCGCACACCCGCCTGCCACAAGAGCGTGCCCGCCTGCTCTCCCGCCGCATCGGGGAGAGCGTCCAGGTGCGCCTGATCGAAGTGGACGAAAACCAACACCGGCTGGTCTTCTCGGAACGAGCGGCGGCCGAGGGCGGGGACCCATCCCGCGCGCTGCTCGACAAGCTCCGGCCCGGCGACGTTCGCCGCGGCACAGTCGTCAACATGGCGTCCTTCGGCGCCTTTGTCGACCTAGGAGGAATCGAAGGGCTCCTCCATGTTTCCGAGATATCTTGGGACCGGCTGGGCCATCCTGCCGACCTGCTGCACATGGGCGACGAGGTCCAGGTCCAGGTCGTGGGCGTCAACCCTGACGAAGAGCGAGTTGCGCTGAGCATGAAACGGCTGCGACCCAACCCCTGGTCCGACTCCCACAGCAGGTATCGAGCCGGACAGATCGTGGAGGGCGATGTCACCAGCGTGGTGTCCTTTGGCGCCTTTGTCCGGCTGGAGGAGGGGCTGGAAGGGTTGATCCACGCCTCCGAGCTACCGGAGGGGAACGCTGCGCGCTCGCGTGAGGTCGTTTGCGAGGGCAGCAGGGTCCGGGCACGGGTGATTGCGGTGGACGCAGAGAAGCATCGCGTGGCACTCAGCCTGCGCCAGGTGCATGAAGCCGAGCCAATCGCCTGAGGTAAGAAGCGTGAGCCGCCAACCTTCGCGTCAAGCTACACGGAACCGTGCTGCGAAGCAGGCCCGGCCTGTCGAGACGGACGGCCTGACACCGCTGCTCCTCCGCAAGGAGGTGTGGGGCGGGGTGCTGTTGGCCGTGGCCCTTCTCAGCGTGTTGGGATTGACCGAGATCTCAGGGGGTGTCATTCTCGGCGGGTGGGCCGGGCTGGTGCGCAAGCTGTTCGGGTGGGTTGGGTACGCCGTCGCGCTCGTCGCCGCGCTGGCGGGGTTGTGGCTCGTGTGGCCCGATCTCCGCGCACGCCTCCACCTGACTCCGACAGACTGGGTGGGGGTTGAGCTGCTTCTGCTGGTCCTGATGGCAGCCGCACACGCACCACTCGTGCTGGGCGACGGCACCGGCGCAGCCAAGTCAGCTGCCTGGGTGGAGGGACGTGGGGGAGGAATCGTGGGCTGGGCCCTCGCCGACCTACTGATGAGTGGCCTGGGCGCAGCGATCGGCTCGTTCATCCTTCTCAGTGCGTTCGCGGCTGCCCTGTTTCTGATCCTGCCCGTTTCCTGGCAAGACCTGAAGGATTGGCTCCACCGGCTGGCCCGGACTATCGCGGCAGCCGCCGGCCGATTCAGCACGACGCGCCAGGGCACCCCGGTGCCGCCCCAGGTCGAGGAGGTACCTTGGTGGGAGCAGGAGGCCGAGGCACCGGTTGGCAAGGCTCCGAAGGGGCGAGCGCGAACCCGGCAGGGCGCGCAACCCTCCACAAGCAAGAAGGTGGTGCGGCCGGACGACGGCAGCCTGCCGTCGCTCGACCTGCTTAATCCAGCTTCGCCCCAGGCATACGGTGACTCCGACGTACGACGCAAAACCCAGATCATCGAGGAGACGCTGGAAAGCTTTGGCGTTCCGGCACGGGTGGTCGAGGTTCAGCAGGGGCCGACGGTCACCCAGTTTGGACTGGACCCGGGCTTTATCGAGCGCAAGCTGCCGGACGGGCAGATGGCGCGTCACCGCGTGCGAGTGGGCCGCATCGTCAGCCTGACGGACGACCTGGCCCTGGCCCTGGCGGCGGCCCCTCTACGAATTGAGGCGCCCGTCCCCGGGCGGTCCGTGGTCGGGCTCGAGGTCCCCAACGACACGGTTGCACTGGTCTCGCTCCGGCGTGTGATGGAGTCGGACGTGTTTCGGCGGATCGGCTCGCGGCTGGCCCTCGCTCTGGGCGAGGACGTTTCCGGTCACCCGGTTGCGATCGACCTGGGCCTGATGCCACACCTGCTCATTGCCGGCGCGACTGGATCGGGCAAGAGCGTGTGCATCAACGCGGTTGTCTGTAGCCTGCTCTTCCACAACACGCCCGCCGAGCTCAGGATGATGATGGTCGACCCCAAGATGGTCGAGCTGGTGAACTACAACGGCATTCCGCACCTGATCGGCAAAGTGATCGTCGACGTGGAAGAGGTTGTGAGAGCGTTGGCCTGGGTTGCCCGCGAGATGGACGACCGCTACCAAAAGCTCCACAAGTTGGGGGTCCGCAACCTGGAGCAGTACAACCAGCGCATCAGCCGGTTCAAGCACGGCGAGCCCCTGCCCACGCTCGTGGTGCTCATCGACGAGCTGGCCGACATGATGATGACGGCGGCCGACGAAGTGGAACGCTACATCTGCCGGCTGGCGCAAATGGGGCGCGCGACTGGGATCCACCTGGTCATAGCTACCCAGCGACCCAGCGTCGACGTCGTCACGGGGCTGATCAAGGCCAACTTCCCGGCGAGGATTTCCTTCGCCGTCACCAGCCAGATCGACTCGCGGGTCATCCTGGACCATCCGGGGGCCGAGACGCTGCTGGGCCGGGGGGACATGCTGTTTGCCGCCCCGCAGCTGCCGTCTCCGACCCGCCTGCAGGGCTGCTATGTCTCGGACGAAGAGATCCAGAGACTCACCGAATTCTGGCAGCAGCATGCGATGGACGACCAGGAAACCCAGCCCGCCATGCCCTGGGCAGGCATCGTGGACTCGGCGGACGATGGTCTTCTCGAGCGCGCGATCGCGGTGCTCGAGGGTCGCGAGCGTGTCTCTACCTCATTCATTCAACGGCAGCTCCGAATCGGCTTCCCTCGCGCCGCCCGGCTGATGGACCAGCTGGAGGAGGAGGGCATCGTCGGACCGGACGAGGGTGCGGGCCGCGGCCGCGAAGTGCTGGGCGGCGGAAGCATCGACCTGGACAAGATTGACGAGCGGCTCCCGGGCGTGGAGCCACACTAGGGTGAACCCGAGAATCCTGTCTGCACAAGGAGGCTAAATGAGCGGACATTCAAAGTGGGCGACCATCAAGCGAAAGAAGGGTGCAACCGATGCCAAGCGAGGGGCCGTCTTTACCAAGTTTGGCAAAGAGATAGCGATTGCAGCTCGCGAAGGGGGCGCAGACCCCGAGAGCAACTTTAAGCTGCGGCTGGTCGTCGACAAGGCCAAGGCGGTCAACATGCCCAAGGAGAACATCGAGCGCGCCATCCGCCGGGGAGCGGGACTCGACAAGGGAGCTGCTCTCGAGGAGGTCATGTACGAGGGCTACGGCCCCCACGGCGTGGCTTACCTTGTCCAGGTCGTGACTGACAACCGGAACCGAGCGGTCTCGGAGCTGCGCCGCTGGTTCACCAAGGCGGGGGGTGCCCTTGCGGAGACCGGCTCGGTGGCGTGGCAATTCGAGTCGAAGGGGTACTTTTCGGTGTTGGCCGCGGGCAAGGATGCAGACCAGGTTTTCGAGGTGGCGGTTGAGTGGGGCGCAGACGATGTGGTCATGGGGGACGAGTATATCGAGATCTACACAGCGATGGAATCGTTCCAGGAAGTCCGCGAAGCGCTGGCGGGACGGGGCTACAAGATCGATTCGGCCGAACTGACCATGGTGCCCAAGACCACCATCACCCTCGACGAGAAGGAGACCTTCCAGAACATGACGCTCGTCAACAACCTGGAAGAGCTCGACGACGTACAGCAGGTGTATACGAACCTGGACATCTCGGACGAGATGATGGAGCGCTACGAGGCACAGTCCGAGTGATCGTCCTGGGCATCGACCCGGGCACAGCCACGACCGGCTATGGCCTCGTAGACGAGGAGGACGGCAAGCTTTCCCTGGTGGAGTGCGGCATAATCGCGACCGCTGCAGGTCAGGCGCTGCCCCTGCGCCTGCAGGCCATCTATCGGGGGTTGGCCGGGTTGGTTCGCGCGTTCCGGCCGGACGCTGCGGCCGTCGAGGAGCTGTTCTTCAGTCGCAACGCACGCACCGCCCTCGCCGTCGGCCATGCCCGCGGTGTGGCGCTCCTGGCCCTGGCGGATGCCGGCCTGGCGGTCGCCGAGTACAAGCCGATGCAGGTCAAGCAAGCGGTCGCAGGCTACGGTGGGGCGGACAAGCATCAGGTTCAGGAGATGGTCCGGCTCCTGCTCGACCTGGATCGCGCGCCCCAACCAGATGACGCGGCCGACGCGGTGGCCATCGCGATCTGCCACATCCACGCGGCGCGCATGGAGAAGCTGGTCGCCGGCTCGGCATAGGGGCCGGCGGGTGCGGCCGGGGCTCCGGCAAGGGTACGCTCATGATCGCAAGCCTGACAGGGTACATCGTTTCGACAGGGAAGGAGTCGCTCGTCATCGCCGTAGGCGGCGTGGGCTTTCGCGTCTCGGTTCCGCAGGCGCTGCTGGACAATGCCGCCGAGCAGGTGGGGGAAATGACCCTCTTCACTCACCTGCACGTGCGCGAGAATGAGCTGGCCCTGTACGGCTTTGCATCGGAAGATGAGCTTGTCCTGTTTCGCCTTCTGCTGACGGTATCCGGCATCGGGCCCAAGGTTGCGATGACGATCCTGTCGACTCTGCCCCCCGACAGGCTGCGCGCGGCCATCGTCCAGGAGGATGTCCCGATTCTAACGCGGGTACCGGGCATCGGGCCGAAAACGGCAAAGAAGCTGGCCTTTGAGCTGAAAGACAAGCTGGCGGACGAGCTTGGGGGAGGCGGCATCCTCGCCTCCTTGAGCGAGGCGGATGCCGACCTGATTGCGGCGCTGACCGGCCTCGGTTACAGCGTCGCCGAGGCCCAGGAGGCAATCCGCTCGCTGCCCCATGGGCCGCTGCCGTTCGAGGAGCGGGTGCGATTGGCACTGGCGTATTTCGGGTCGTAGCCGGCCCGCGGAGAGCGATACCGCGAGGAGAGAAGACCGGTGCCGGGTTGGCTGCCAATAGGAGGCTCCGGGGGCGATTAGCCTTCGGAGCTTTCTTGTTCGCCGGGTCGGGTGAGGGACTTGAGCCGCTTCTCAAAGGTCGGGCGATCCAGCAGCACACGCCGCCCGCACGTGAGGCAGACAATCCCGATGTCCGCGCCGATGCGCACGACCCGCCACTCGAAGCTTCCACAGGGGTGCGGCTTGCGAAGCCGCGCGACGTCCCCGACCCGCACGTCAACCGGCATGGTGCGCAGCTCCGGCGCGCACCGGGCTCACGCCCGGCGAGTGCCGGCCAGCACCTGCGCGAGCAGGTCCGGCCGGTTGGTAATGACGATCTCGACGCCCCACTCTGCCAGCCGGCGCATCCGGGCGGGATCGTCCACCGTCCAGGTATGGATGCGATAGCCGCGCCACTTGGCCCAGCGGACATAGGCACGGCTCAGCATCCGGTGGTACGGATGCAGCGCCTCAGGCCGCGCGAGGTTCCGGGGCCATGGGCGCAACGTAGCAAATGGGTCGATGTCAAAGAGCAGCCCGACGGGCACACGGGGATCGACCTGCCGCACCGTGAGCACTGCCTGGCGGTTGAAGGAGGAGATGACGACCTTCCCGAGCAGGTGATTGCGCTCGATCAGTTCCAGGACGGCGGCAACCAGCCCGGCTTCCTCGCCGCCCTGGCTCTTGAGCTCGATGTTCAGGAGCAAGCGGTGGCCGACCGCGTCGACCACTTCCTGCAGGGTGGGGATGCGCTCCCCGGCAAAGGCAGGATCGAACCAACTTCCGGCGTCCAGCTCCTTCAGCTCGGCGAGGGTCTTGTCCCGTACCAAGCCATCGCCGTTGGTGGTTGCGCTCAGGGAGAAATCGTGGATTACGACGAGGTGTCCGTCGCGCGAGAGGTGGACGTCCAGCTCAACGCCGTCGGCACCGAGGTCTGCTGCACGGGAAAAGGCAGCCAGGGTGTTGGCCGGTGCTGCGCGGCTGGCTCCCCGGTGTCCGAAGTTGAGTGTCCTGCCGAGATCAAAGTACTCCATTGAGCACCGCCGAACAACCCCCGGGCTCGGTCCGGGACCTTCGCCCATCTAGGACCAACGCCCACAAGGGGCTACACTACGTCGGGAGGGGCTTGCGGACCCTTCCGATCAGCTTGCCCGTTTCCCAGACGACCACGAGCGGGACGGCGTTGAAGAGCGAGGAGTAGGTGCCCGAGAGCATCCCCACCAGCAGGACGGCGACGAACTGCTTCATCGTCGCCCCGCCAAAGAGAAGAAGCGCGATCATGACAAAGATGGCGTTCAGCTGGGTGACCAGGGACCGGTGCAGCGTCTCCAGGAGAGAGCGGTTGACGATCGTCTCGAAGGGCTCGCCGCGTCGCTTGTGGATATTTTCGCGGATGCGGTCGTAGACCACAATCGTGTCCTGAACGGAGAAGCCAACCACCGTCAGGACGGCCGTCAGAAAGAGGGCGTCGGCCTCCCACCCCAGGACAAGCCCGGCAATGGCAAAGAGCCCGACCGTCACCAAGATGTCGTGGATCATGGCTATGATGGCGCACAATCCATAGCGGAGGGCGTTGGGCACCTTGCGGAACGCATAGATGATGTAGAGGAGGATAAAGAGTGCTGCTACTGCGATGGCCACAACGGCGGCACGCGCCACTTCCGCGCCAACGGCCGGTCCGACGTACTCAAAGCGCAGCTCCTCATAGGGTCCGACTGCTCCGGCAACCGCGCTCCCGATCGCTGCCTTGGTAGTTGGCTGCATCTCCTTGGTCCGGATCATGACCGTCTGGGCGTCGGAGGTGGTCTGCACGGTCGCGGGCAGGTCGTTGTCGGCGAACACCTGCCGCACCGAGCCTGGCTGCACGTCGCCGGAGAATCGCATCTCCCAGAGGGTGCCTCCGGTGAAGTCAATACCCAGCCGGAAGGGGGCACCGAAGCGCACGCCGGCAATCACCATCGCCACCACGCCCGGGATGATGATCAGGGCCGATATCAAGAAGAACCAGTGCCGTCTTTCGACAATGTTGAACATGGCTTCTCTCTCCCTGCTGCCCGGCTAGCGCGCCGCCAGCAGCTCGCTGTCGCGCAGCTTCTCGCCGCTCCAGGCATACAGAGCGCGCATCAGTGTGCGGGTCACGGTGATTGCTGTGAAGAGGTTGATGATCACACCCAGAGCCAACGTGATCGCAAAGCCGCGGACCGAACCGGCGGCAAATGCCTGGCCGAAGTAGAATAGGATTACGCAGGTGATCAGTGTCGAGATGTTCGAGTCGCGGATGGATGTCCATGCGCGATTGAACCCCGCCTCGATCGCAGCGTTCAAGCTCTTTCCGGCGCGCAGCTCCTCTTTCATCCGCTCAAAGACCAAGATATTGGCGTCCACAGCCATGCCGGTTGAGAGGATGAAGCCCGTGATGGCAGGTAGCGTCAGTGTGACGCCCGTGAAGCCCGTGACACCGAATGCAATAGCAGCCGCGAGCAGCAGGCCTCCCAAACCGAGCGCCCAGATATCAGTCCGATCCATCAGGTAGCTGATGATCAGCACCAGGCCGATGAGCATCAGGGCCGGCCAGCCGACCTTGAACACGGCAAAGTTGAGCAGCCCATACAGTACCAGGGCGATGTCGGCCAGGAGCCCGGGCAAGCGGTAGTAGATGAGCATGAACAAGAGCACGATGCCAAGGCCGACAACACCGGCCCTCATGCTGCGCTGGATAGAGTCCTGGCCGAGGCTGGGCCCAACCGAGCGCACCGTCTCGATCTTGAGCGGAATGGGCAGCGCGCCATACTGAAGCTGGATCGCAAGTTGCTGCACTTCCTCCAGGGTAAAGCTGCCGCTGATCTGCCCCTGCCCGTCAGGGATGGCGCTCACGATGTGCGGGCAGGAGATGATCTCCTTGTCCAGCGCAATGGCAAGGTAGTAGAAAGGCTCCTGGTTGTTGTCGGCATGGGCAGCCGTGAAGTCTCCGAAGAGCTTGGCGCCTTCATCTGTCAGCTCAAAGTTGATTCCGAACTCGCCGGTGGTCGGATCGCGGTATGCGTTGGCCGTCTTCAGGTAGCTTCCGGTCAGCACAGTCGGATAGGCATAGGTCGGCGTGGTGGTTGCCGTCGCCGTCACACCCAAAGTCGGCGTGATGACTCCGCCGGTCGCTCCCTCCGCAGACAGCTTCGGATAGGTAGTCGCGACCCTTGTGCCGGGGGCCAGGAAGGTGTAGCCTGCGTCAATGAACTCGAGGAGGCCCGTCTCCTTGAAGGTGGCGATGGCCTGATCGGGATCATCGATGCCGGGGAGCTCGACGATGATGCGCCGTGAGCCCTGGGTCTGGACCAGCGGCTCGGTCACGCCCAACGCATTGACGCGATTGTCAATGATCGTCTTGACCTGCTGGAGGGCTTCAGCTTCGAGGGTTTGGGTAACCGGCACATCTGCCTCAAGGAGAACCTGTAGGCCCCCACGCAGGTCCAGCCCCTGGCGGATGGAGAAATCCCTGTCGACCTCCCAACTGCCGATCTTGAAGCGGAGACCCGGGCTCTTGGGCAAGTCCACGTAGACGGCGAGTGCTGCCAGCACCAGGATCAGGATCAACAAGACAACGTTCTTTCTCTGCATAGCCCTTGTGCGATACCTCCGGCGATTCGCATTGACCGGTCGTGCGCCGCGTGCTCGTGGCACAAAGGGCGATTATACCCCATCGACCCGGCATGTCAAACCCATCCCCTGCCAAGCCCAAAGCTGCCGGTCGGCGATTTGACAATCGCATGCGAGTCTGCTATACTGGGCGGACGGTGGCAAAGGCGCCCCGAGGGTGCACGGCACCCGGCCATCACTGCGTGGCATGCCAGCAGGAGGAGTAGGCGGACGGGCCCTGGTGAACAGGCTCCGGCCCGGCAGAGAGGGGGGTCACCGGCTGCGAGCCCCCCACAGCAGCCATCCGTCGAAAGTCGCCTGCGCCGAAGGCTGTCCGGCTGAGCCCGTTATCGCTCTTGAGTGGGAGGTGTGCGCTCCGGCCATCTGCCGGTGCCCGCCGCCAAACAAGGTGGTACCGCGGAAGTGACCCCTTCCGTCCTTGTGACGGGAGGGGCTTTTTTGCGCCAGGAGTCGAGGAGAGAAGGAAGACCGAAGATGCGTGAAACCAACCATACCGAGATGTCCAAAGCGTACGATCCGGGCGCCACGGAGCAGCGCCTGTACGCCTGGTGGGAGACAAAGGGCTACTTCAGGCCAGAGGCGTCTGTGGCGAGCGGCCTGGCCGGGCCTGGGGCGCCTGCCTGGTGCATCACCATGCCGCCGCCGAACGTCACGGGTGCCCTGCACCAGGGCCATGCCATCACGGCCGCCATCGAGGACCTGATGGCGCGCTACCACCGGATGCGAGGCTTCGAGACGCTCTTCCTGCCGGGCTCCGACCACGCCGGAATCGCCACACAGAACGTCGTCGAGCGGGAGCTCGGCCGGCAGGGCCTTACCCGCCATGACCTGGGCCGGACCAAGTTCGTCGAGAAGGCCTGGGAGTGGAAGAAGGTATACCACGCCCGGATCACGGAGCAGCACCGGCGCCTGGGCATCAGCTGCGACTGGGAGCGGGAACGTTTTACCCTGGACGACGGCCTCAGCCGCGCCGTGCGCACGGCTTTTGTCCGGCTGTACGACAAAGGGCTGATCTACCGTGGCGCCTATTTGGTGAACTGGTGCCCTCGCTGCGAGAGCGCCATCTCGGACCTGGAGGCCATCCCCGAGGAAGAGGACAGCCATCTCTGGCACATCCGCTACCCTATCCTTGGCGACGGATGGGCTGGCCCGGCCCACCCGTGGGGGAGCGGCCGTTGGGCCGAGGGCGCCACCGAGTTCATCGAGATGGCCACGACCCGGCCGGAGACGATCCTGGGCGATACGGCAGTGGCGACGCACGAGGCGCATGAGCGCTTTGGCAGGCTGATCGGCCGGACGGCCGTGCTGCCCGCACTGGGGCGGGCCGTCCCGATCATCACCGACGAGCTGGTCGATCCGGCGTTTGGCACGGGAGCCGTGAAGGTGACTCCGGCGCACGACCCGAACGACTATGAGATGGGGCTGCGACACGCCCTAGAGGCGCCGACGGTGCTCACCGACACGGCCCAGATGAATGAGCTCGCCGGCCCCTATGCCGGCATGGACCGCTACGAATGCCGGGATGCCATCGTCCGTGACCTCCAGGCGGAGGGCCTGCTGGTGCGGATCGAGCCCTATCGCCACGCTGTGGCCCACTGCCAGCGGTGTAACACGGTGGTCGAGCCGCGCATCTCCACCCAGTGGTTCCTCAACGTCGAGCCGCTGGCGAAGGCAGCCCTGGAGGCCGTCCGGAGCGGCGAGACGACCATCATCCCGGAGCGAGAGGAGCGCCGCTTCTCGCAGTGGATGGAGGCGATCCGCCCCTGGTGCATCAGCCGGCAGCTGTGGTGGGGGCACCGCATCCCGGTGTGGTACTGCGACGCCTGCGGCGGACAGACCAGCTCGATCGAGGATCCGGCGCAGTGTGCTCACTGCGGGAGTGGCAAGATTCAGCAGGACCCAGACGTGCTCGACACCTGGTTTAGCTCCGGCCTGTGGCCCTTCAGCACGCTGGGTTGGCCCGAGGATACCGCCGACATGCGTCGCTTCTACCCTACCGACATGCGTGAGACGGCGTATGACATCCTCTTCTTCTGGGTGGCGAAAGAGATGATGCTGGGCATTGAGATGACCGGCCGGGCTCCCTACCACACGGTCTATCTACATGGGCTGATCCGCAACGAGGAAGGCAAGAAGATCAGCAAGTCGCTGCCCAACGCTGAGCAGTACGACCCACTGCACATCATCAAGGAAATCGGCGCGGACGCCCTGCGCTACACGCTCCTCACCAGCTCGACAGCGGGCATCGACATGAACCTAGACCCACGCCGATTGGAGGCCGCGCGCAATTTCTGCAACAAGATTTGGAACGCCGCGCGGTTGGTCATAGGCACGCTGGGACCGGCACCGGAACCGACCGGTGCCGGAGAGCTCACCCTGCCCGACCGCTGGATCCTGAGCCGGCTTGCCCACCTGACGGCCGACGTGACAGAGCTCTTTGAGGCCCACCTGTACGGGGAAGGGGCGCGGCGGATCTATGACTTTTTCTGGACCGAGTATTGCGACTGGTACATCGAGGCAAGCAAGATCCGCCTCTATGGAAGCGACCCAGCCGCACGCTCCACGGCCCAGGCGACGCTCGTGACGGTGCTCGAGCAGAGCCTGCGCCTGTTGCACCCAGTGATGCCTTTCCTTACCGAGGAAGTGTGGCAGAACCTGAAGGCAGCGTGGGAGCCCGGTCAAGCCTGGCCGGAGTCGCTGATGATCACTCCATGGCCAGAAGCCGGCGGCGCACTGGTCGACGACGGCGCAGAGGCGGACATGGCACTGCTAATCGACCTCATCCGCCAAGTCCGAAACGCCCGGACCGAGTTCGACGTCACTCCGGGCAAACCGATCCCGGCCATCCTGGCGGCGGGTGACAAGCTGGAGATGCTGGTGGAGCAGCGTGCCCTGCTGGCTTACCTGGCGCGGCTCGACGATGATCAGGTTGTCCTCGCGCGGACGCTCGAGGAGAAGCCTCATAAGGCGATCGCGTTGGTGGCACCCCAGGGCGTGGAGGCCTACCTGCCGCTGGCGGGCCTGGTCGACCTCGACCTGGAGATTGCCCGTCTACAGAAGGCGCTGGCGGAGGCGGTGCGCGAGATCGAGCGCACCGAGGGCCGGCTCGCCAACCAGGAGTTTGTCGCCAAGGCCCCAGCGCACGTGATCGAGAAGGATCGGGAGCGCCTCGCGGCGCAGCAGGAGCGCCGTGACCGGCTTGCGGCGCGCCTTCGGGCGCTGGAGGGGTAACGTGACAGGGACCCGGCTTCTGGGTGAAGCCGGGTCCCTGTCAGATTGGCAGGTGCCCCTAGCCCTTGCCCGCCAGCAGCTCCTTGATGGCGAGCCAGTCGCGGCGGAGCTGCTGGTCTGTCTCGATCTGGGCCGCGATCTTGGTGCAGCCGTGCAGCACCGTGGTGTGATCGCGCCCGCCCAGGATCTCCCCGATCTGGGGGAGGGAAGTGCGCGTTTCCTCGCGGATCAGGTACATCGTCAACTGCCGCGGTACCGAGACGGTCCGGGCGCGGCTTGGCCCGGTGAGGTCCTCTCGCGAAAGCCTGTAGTGGTGTGCCACAGCCCCGACGATCTGGTCTGGCGATACCTCTCGCGAGCGGCTGACGATCTCTTCCAGCGCGCAGCGGGCCGTCTCGAGGTTCAGCGGGCGCTGCATGAGGCGTGCATGGGCCAGCACGCGGTTGAGAGCGCCCTCCAGCTCCCGGATGTTGCTGGGTATCTTGCGGGCGATGTATGCGAGGACGTCATCGGGAACGCGTGTGCCGGCCCTTGCCGCCTTGGCCCCCAGGATAGCGGCCCGGGTCTCAAAGTCGGGGGGCTGGATGTCTGCGATGAGGCCCCAGCCGAAACGGGACCGCAACCTGTCCTCCAGGGCAGAGAGCGCCTTGGGGGGGCGGTCGCAAGAGATGACGATTTGCTTGCCAGCACAGTGGAGAGTATTGAAGGTGTGGAAGAACTCTTCCTGCGTTCGCTCCTTTCCGGCGATGAACTGCACATCATCGACCAGCAGCACGTCGGCGTTCCGGTACTTGAGCCGGAACTCGGGCGTATCTTGAGAGCGGATGGCGTCGATCAGATCGTTGGTGAACCACTCGGATGAGACATACAGGACGGACAGCCCTCTCTGTTCGGCAGCGTGGCCGATGGCGTGCAGCAGGTGAGTTTTGCCGAGGCCGACTCCGCCATAGACGAAAAGAGGGTTGTATGCGTTGGCCGGGTTCTCGGCCACCGCCAGGCAGGCGGCGTGGGCGAGCCGGCTGCCAGAGCCGACCACGAAGGTATCAAAGGTGTAAGCCGGGTGCAGCGCAGCCGAGACACGGCCATGGCCGTTGCCGCTGGAGGGCAGGGTCTCGGGGTCAGGAGGCGGCGACGGAACCGATTCGGGCACCAGCACGAAGCTCGTTTCCGGCCCGGCGGTGCGGGTGGTGAAGAGAAGCTCGATCTCGGCGTCCGCCTGCCGGCTGAGGGTGCGCTTGATCACCTGCAGGAGCCTGTTCTGGAGCCAGTCGGCCGCGTAGGCATGCCGCACGTGGACCGTCAGCGTGTCGCCCTCGCACGCGATCACCTGGCTCCCCCTGAGCCAGGTGTCAAAGGTCGCGCGGGTCATCTGGAGCTGCAGCTCGCCAAGAGCGGCCCGCCATAGCCGCTGGGCGCCCTCGAGCGTTCGAGCGATCTTGTCGCCGGCTTCCGGCCCGGCGCACGTGCGGTCAGAACTCACTCATCCCTCGTTCGGTCTTGTCAGTCCTTTTCAGCCGGCACCCCTGCCGGCCCGAGTTCCTCCGGGCAAAAGCCATCCCCTGCATCGCGCGAGCCTGCGCACGCGCCGCGGTCCCGGAGGTTCCGTCTTCTGTTCACCGGCTGTCGCGAGTAACTGCTATGTGGGCCGTCCGTGAGGTGGAAGCGGCAACGTGGAGTATACCACATCGGCCAGGGGAGCGCAACCCCCCATTTCCCCTCACGGCGACGATAGCCGTCCGCTCCAGGCCCGGTGATCGCCCACCATTAGGCCTGGACAGGCCGGGAAGCACAACATGTTGTGTGTGCACCCTGTCACCTACGGGCCTAACCTTAAGCTTTTGCCGGCCCTGTGATTTAAGGAAACTTACGTCAAGGGGTTCTGCCGCCAACGAGGGGACAGTACGGCGGTAGCGCTGACGCTCGCGGGCGCCCTCGGCCGCCGTGAGGAGAGCAGAGCGGACGTTGTGCACCTCCCCCGACCGGGGCGAAAGGGGCTCTGCCGCGTTGACAGCCACTCGCTCGTGTGCTACTATACCTCGCATGGGCACAAAGTACATCTTCTGCACAGGCGGTGTCGTATCCTCGGTGGGTAAGGGCGTCACGGCCGCCTCCATCGGCCGCATCCTGAAAAGCCGCGGCGTCAAGGTCTCCATTCAGAAGCTCGACCCCTACTTGAACGTCGATCCCGGGACCATGTCTCCGTACCAACATGGCGAGGTCTATGTCCTGGACGACGGGGCCGAGACCGATCTCGACCTGGGTCACTACGAGCGTTTCATCGACGAGAACCTCACTCGAGCCAGCAACGTGACCTCCGGCCAGGTCTATGCCGAGGTGATCGCCAAGGAACGGCGGGGGGACTACCTGGGAGGCACGATCCAGGTGATCCCGCACGTCACCAACGAGATCAAGCGGCGTATCGGCCTGGTCGGTCGCGACACGGGGGCCGACGTGGTCATTGTCGAGGTCGGAGGAACGGTCGGCGATATTGAGAGCCTCCCCTTCCTGGAATCTATCCGGCAGATGCGTGTGGAACTGGGCCGCGAGAACACGGTGTACATGCACGTCACGCTGCTTCCCTACATCTCATCCACCGGCGAGATCAAGACCAAGCCGACTCAGCACAGTGTCGCAGAGCTGCGTGGCATCGGCATCCAGCCGGACATCATCGCCTGCCGCTCCGACTATGCCGTCGGCGAGTCGGTGCGAGACAAGATCGCGCTCTTCTGCGATGTCGAGAAGCGGGCGGTCATCCCGCTGATCACCGCCCCGATCATCTACGACGTGCCGCTGATCCTGGAGGCAGCCGGGCTCGGGGATTACCTGGTCAGCAGGCTTGCGCTGGCGGCCGCCCACGCGCCAGACCTCGGGGAGTGGCAGCGCGTCGTGGAGGCCATGCAACAGCCGATGGAGCCGCTGCACATCGGGCTGGTCGGCAAATACGTCTCACTGCACGACGCGTACCTGAGCGTCCGCGAAGCGCTCCAGCATGCCGGGGTCGCGCGAGGCGTGAGGGCCGACATCGAATGGATCGATTCGGGCGACCTGGAACGACACGGCGACCAGGGCCTGGAGGGCCTGGATGGGATCGTGGTCCCCGGCGGATTTGGCTATCGGGGGATCGAAGGCAAGATCACAGCCGCACGCTATGCCCGCCAGCACAAGGTCCCCTACCTTGGGCTGTGCCTGGGGATGCAGGTCATGTGCATTGAGCTGGCGCGCGATGTGCTGCACAGCGACGAGCCAAACTCCACCGAGTTTGACATCAAGACACGCTACCCGATCATCGACCTGATGCCCGACCAGCGGGAGTTGGCCGAGATGGGCGGGACGATGCGGTTGGGGCTCTATCCTTGCCGGCTGGTGCCCGGCAGCCGCGCGGCCGCGGCCTACGACACGCCGCTGACGCACGAGCGCCATCGCCATCGTTGGGAGGTGAACAACGCCTACCGGGAGCTGCTTACCGGTGCCGGCATGGTCTTTTCCGGCCTGTCGCCCGATGGGCGGCTGATTGAGATCGGTGAGGTAGAGGATCATCCCTTCATGGTAGGCTGCCAGTTCCATCCCGAATTCAAGTCCCGGCCGACGCGCCCTCACCCGCTCTTCCAGGCATTCATTGCAGCCGCGCTGGAGCGTCGGCGTGCCCGGCCTTGATCCCGATTTGCGATCCTGATGGGGGCTGGTATAATTGGCGCCGCTCGACTTCGAGGTCGCGCCACCCTAGCTCAATCGGCAGAGCAGACGCTTCGTAAGCGCCAGGTTAAGGGTTCAATTCCCTTGGGTGGCTTGCCGATTGCCAACAGGCCCCAACAGCCCTGAGTTGGGGCCTTTCTTCTGGGTAGAGCCTGATTCCGGGTGGCGATTGATGGCAGAGCGTGTCCTGGCAGAGAGATCCAGCCGTCCCGACCCGCTGAACGTCGTCTGGCACGTACTTGCGGCGCCTGAGACACTGCTGGCGTTTCTTGGGCTGCTGGTCGTCACCCTGGTCGCGACCGGCTTCGTCCCGCAGCTGCCGCTCGCGGCACGCAGCAACCCGCTCCAGTGGCTGGCCACACAGCCCAATGTCGCCGGCAGCGCCTGGATTCGTGCCCTGCACCTCTATGCAATCGCGCACACGCTGTGGCTTCGGCTCCTGCTGGGGTTCCTGGCTGCACTCCTCCTTGTCCGCCTGGCACGCAGCGCGGACGTTGCCTGCCATGCCTCGGCACGCAGGCTGTGGAGTCTCCCGCGGCTGCACGCGTGGTCGCGCCGTGCGCGCGAGGAGTGGGATCTGGGCGTGCCCGCAGTCGAGGCAATCGGTGCGGTCCGGCAGCGGCTTGGCAACCGTGGCTTGAGGTGGTTCCCCGCAGCAGCTACCGCGGGAGCCGCGCACGTCGCCAGCCGGCGAAGGTGGGCGCTGTGGGCCGCGCCTTTCGTCTACGCCGGCCTGCTTGCGGCGCTGGCGGGAGTGCAGCTTGTGTTGGCATGGGGGTGGCAGAGTGAGCCGTGGCAGCCCAACCCAGGTGAGAGCCGTGCTGTGGGCGCGGAGGGAGTCACGACCGTCCGCATGGAGTCCTTTGCCCTGCGGCGAGGCGATTCGGGCAAGGTGACCTCCGCCACAACCGAGATATCCTGGACCGGCGAGAACGAGCTTGGCAGGTCAACGCTGGCGACAGGCCGCCCGGCCAGGCTGCGCCGATTGGCGGTACGCCAGCTTGGCTATGTCCCGCTCCTCTCCATCCGTGGTTGGGATGAGGAGGGGCGCCCGCTCCTGCTCCAGGAGGAGACCGGGTCCGGCCTTCCGACCGACCTGCGAGTGGAGTTTCCCAGCCCAGAAGCTCGCCCGGTGCTGTTCCTTGGGGAAAGGGACCAGCTCCTGGTCCTCAGCTTTGAGCCTGGGGGGCGCTCCGGTCAGCCTGTGCTCGAGCTCACAAGAACCGCCGGTGCGGGGGCGCAGCAGACCCCGGCAGGCATGCTCTACGAAAGCGGCACGGTCAACCTGGACGGGATGCGTCTCCAGGTAGAGATGACCTTCCGGCCCATCCTTCAGGCGGACTACCTGCCGGGTGTCGGGCTCGTCATCGGCGGCTGCGCGCTCGCCCTCATTGCGCTGGCCTTTCTGTGGCTGGTCCGGCCGGCACTCCTCTGGGTGTCCGCTATTCCCGGAGCGGCCGGCACCTCCGTTGTCCGGCTGTTCGAAGTAGCGGGCTACGGGGAAGGCAGAATGACAACTTCCGATCCCACCATGCCTTCTGCCCAGGCAGCCCGGCTCCTGAGCGGCGCCGGACGCATGGCCTTCCTGGTTCTGGGCGCTGCGGCCACCGCCGCCGCGGGTTGGGCCTGGAGGGCCACCGGCTCGCTGGCAAACCACTCAGTCGAGCCTGGCTGGCTCTTGGCCGGGGTACTGCTGGCTGCGATGGGCCTCGTGGTCCGGCAGGTCGCGCGCCAAAGCCTGGCACCAGCAGCCGGGCTGGCACTGCTATCGGCGGCCGCGCTTGTGGCCGGAATCGCCGCCTGAGGCACCGTGTGTTGCCGGACTGGTGAGCATGGTGCAGGAGGAGGGAAGGAATGGAACCCGTGATCATGGGAGTAGCCGGCGGCACCGGCTCTGGCAAGACCACCGTCGCCAACGAGATCCTCAGGCGGGCAGGCACCACGCGCATTGCCTTCCTCCAGCACGACGCCTACTACAAGGACCTGGCGCGCTTGCCCCTGCCGCAGCGGGCGATGCAGAACTTTGACCACCCCGACGCCCTGGACAATGCTCTGCTGCTCTCCCACCTTCAGGCGCTGAAGCAAAGCCGGGCAGTTGAGGTCCCGGTCTATGACTTTACCACTCACACGCGCACGGTGCAGACCCTGCGCATCGAGCCGCAGCCCGTGGTGTTGCTGGAGGGGATCCTTATCTTTGCCGACGAGGCGCTGCGCAGGCTGATGGACGTCAAGATCTACGTCGACACGGATGCAGACATCCGGTTCATCCGCCGCCTCGACCGCGACATCAAGGAGCGCGGGCGGACGGCCGAGTCCGTGGTCCACCAATACCTGAGCACGGTTCGCCCCATGCACCTGGAGTTCGTCGAGCCGAGCAAGCGCTATGCGGATGTGATCATCCCCGAGGGCGGGTTCAACGAGGTGGCGATGGACATGATCGCGGCGCGTATCCGGTCACTCATCCGCGCGGCGGAGGCTGCCCAGTGATCCCCACGTGCGACCTGGCTGCCCAGTATCACTCGATTCAGCCCGAGATCGACGCCGCCATCCGCGAGGTGCTCGAGGCCGGAACCTTCACCCTCGGGCCCCGGGTGCGAGACCTGGAGCGCGAGCTGGCCGCGTTCTGCGGCTGCGAGTATGGTGTGGGTGTCGCGTCGGGAACCGATGCGCTGCGCCTGGCGATGGACGCCCTGGAAATCGGGCCCGGGGACGAAGTGATCACCACACCCTTCACCTTCGTCTCCACAGCGAGCGAGGTCACGCGCTGTGGGGGCACTCCCGTCTTTGTGGACATCGAGCCGGTCAGCATGAATATCGACCCGGCAGGGGTGGAGCGCGCAGTAACAGCCCGGACACGGGCTCTGCTGCCCGTCCACCTCTACGGCCAGCCGGCCGATATGGCACCCCTCATGGCGATCGCCGAGCGCCACAACCTACGCGTGATCGAGGATGCGGCACAGGCCATGGGAGCGAGCTACCGGGGCCGTCCGGTGGGATCCTTCGGAGTGCTCAGCTGCATGAGCTTTTTTCCGACCAAGCTGCTCGGCGCCTATGGCGACGCCGGCATGATTGTGACACGCGACAGGGCCATGGCGGACAAGATCGACCTCCTGCGCAGGTTTGGAGGCTCCACTCGCTACCGGCACGACCGCCTCGGCTATAACAGCCGTCTCGACGAGCTACAAGCGGCGGTGCTGCGCGTCAAGCTGCGCAGCCTGGCCCGATGGAATGCCAGGCGCCGGGAGATCGCAGCGCTCTACGACCGGCTCCTCGCCGGCCTGCCGATTGTGCTGCCACGCGAGCGCAGGGGCGCCCTTCATGTGTATCAAGAATACACCATTCGCACGCCGCGGCGAGATGCGCTACAGGCCTTTCTCGGAGCCCGCGAGATCGAGACGGCGGTCTACTACCCGCTCCCGCTCCACTTGCAGGAGCTGTACCGGGACCTGGGCTTGGGCGTGGGCAGCTTTCCCGAAGCGGAGCGAGCCGCGGCCGAGGTCCTCTCGCTGCCGATCTATCCCGAGGTGAGCGACGACCAGGTCGAGGAAGTTGCGGCCGCGGTTCGAGCCTTCTTCGTCGCTCGCTACGCTCGCTCCTCAGAATGACATCTCAGGTAGTAGCACTAGGCGACGGCGGCGCGGACGTCCTCGAGCCGGCCGGAGCTGGCAAGCATCTCGTTCTTGTGCGCGATAAAGTTCGCGTACTCGACCATAAAGATCTTGCCGGGGGAGCGGAAATCGAACTTGGCGGGCTGGTCGCGGAAAAACTCGCGGTGTACGCGCGTCCAGACCAGGCGGCCGTCGGTGTCGATATTGACCTTGGTGACCCCCAGGGGCACGGCCCGGGCAAACTGGCGCTCGTCGACCCCCTTGGCGGAAGGATCGAGCGCCCCGCCGGCGGCGTTGATCCGCACTACCTCTTCCTGCGGCACCGAGGAGGAGCCGTGCATGACGAGGGGAAAACCGGGCAGGCGCCGTTGGATCTCCTCCAACACGTCAAAGTGGAGACTCTGCGTGCCCTTGAACTTGTAGGCGCCATGGCTTGTCCCGATGGCGACCGCCAAGCTGTCGCACCCTGAGCGGGAAACGAACTCCTCGGCCTGGTTGGGGTCGGTGAGCATGGCGTTCTTCTCATCGACCTTGATGTGCTCCTCGACGCCACCCAACATGCCCAGCTCCGCTTCGACGGATATGCCCTTGGCATGGGCGCGCTCGACGACGCGGCGCGTGGCAGCGATGTTGCCCTCCAGCGGCAAGTGCGAGGCATCGATCATCACCGAGCTGTAGAAGCCGGAGTCGATGCAGTCGTAACACGCCGCCTCATCGCCATGGTCCAGGTGGACGGCAAAGATGGCATCCGGGAAGACCTCTTCGGCGGAGCGGATGAGGCCTTCAAGCATCTTGACGCGGGCATAGTCGCGCGCGCCCTTGGAGATCTGGATGATGAAAGGTGCCTTCGAGTCGAGACAGCCTTGAAAGAGGCCGATGCACTGCTCCATGTTGTTGATGTTGTAGGCCCCGACGGCGAACTTGCCATAGGCTACTTTGAACAGGTCTGCGGTCGTGACGATCATGGCGTTCATCCTCCCTCGTGCGTGATTGTCCGGAGGCAGGATAGCACAGCTTGGCCGAACTGCCAAGCCGCCAGGCGCACGGTGGGCATGGAGCCGTCGGACTAGAATATACGACCTAGAAGGGGGCGCTCATGAGTCCTCGCCCACCGGAAGCGGCGCGGCGAGGATCCGGCGCTCGAGGTCCCACATGCGCCGAAAGAGGCCGTCCTGCGCCAGGAGCTCGGCACGCGTGCCCCGCTGTACCACGCGGCCGCGGTCGAGCACGAGGACCTCGTCGAAGGAGTCGAGGGCGACCAGGCGGTGGGTGATGAGGAGCGTCGAGTGGCCCTGCATCGCTGCCCGAAGCGCACCGGCGAGCGCGCGCTCGGTCAGCGCATCCAGGTCCGCGGTCGGCTCGTCCAGGATGAGAATGGGGGCATCCTTGAGCAGCGCACGCGCTACGGCCAGCCGCTGCGCCTGCCCCCCGCTGAGGCGCCGGCCCTGCTCGCCGACGATGGTGTCGTAGCCCTCCGGCAAGGAGAGAACCAGCTCCTCTAGCTGTGCCTGCCTTACCGCCTCGACCATCTCGGCCTCGGAGGCATCCGGGCGGGCCAGCAGCAAGTTTTCGCGGATCGAGGCGTTGAAGAGGTGCGTGCGCTGCGAGACCACGGAGAGCCGTGCCCGCCACTCCTCGGGCCGGTAGGCGCGCAGGTCCTTGCCGGCAAGCAGGATGCTTGCGGCAGGGCACTCCCAGAATCGAAGCAGAAGCTGGACCAGGGTGGACTTGCCAGCGCCGCTGGGCCCGACGATGGCGAGCCGGCGACCCGGCGGCAGGTCAAAGCTGATGCCGTCCAGCACAGGCGGGAGGCCGGGCCCATAGCCGAAGGTCAGGTTGCTCACGCGGAGAGACAGCCGGTCCGGTTCCGGCAGCGAGAGCGGCTGCAAAGGCTCTGGCACAGCCGGCTGCGCATCGACAATCTCCAGCAGCCGGCCGCCCGCTTCCAGGCTCTGGTCCAGGAACTGCAAGGCAGCCGCCAGCGGGAGCACGGCCTCAAAGCTGGACATCACGGCCGTGGCGAGGAGTGCCAAATAGATGCCGTCCAGGCGGCCCTGCCCCACCAACCGGATGGCGAGCGCCAGTACAGCCGCGGTGGCGAGGCTCATGAGCAGGCCGCCCAGGGCGACGTGCAGACCACCGATAGAGGCCAGCCGTGCCTGGGCAGCGCCCAGCCGGCGGCCGCAATCGCGCACCTGCTCCAAGTAGGGTGCCTCAGCACCGGCGGCGAGAAGGTCGGCGACGCCCTGCACACCGTCGACCAGGGCGCCGTTCAGCTCCGCCCGGGCCTCTATGGTGCGCACCCCCCATGGACGGCTGAGGGCGCGGACGAGGAGGGGAACGCCTGCGCCCGCTGCCAGCAGGAAGAGAAGCAAAACGACAGCCAGGCTGGGGTCAAAGGAGCCCAAGAGGAGAGCAGCCAGGGTCGAGACCAGCACGGCAGCCAGTGGAGGGGCAACCGCGCGCAGGAACAGGTCCTGCAGCGTTTCGACGTCGGCAACGCTCCGCGCGAGGAGATCGCCGGAGCGGTATTGCTCGAGGCGGGCAGGGGCGAGCGGCTCCAGCGCCCGATAGAACCAGGTGCGCAGGCCGGCGAGCAGCCGGAAGGTCACGTCGTGCGACGCCAGGCGCTCCAGGTAGCGGAGGATGCCGCGCGTGATACCGAAGAACCGGACGCCGACGATTGCCACGCTCAGCTCGGCGATGGAGGGGTGCAGAGCGGCCTTGGAGATGATCCAGGCGGAGGTGCTCATCAGGCCAATGCCCGAGGCAACCGTGGCGGCAGACAGGACGACGGCCAGTGCCATGCGGCCGGCGAAGGGAGCGGCCAGGGAGAGGAGGCGGCCGGCCGTGCGGCTCACGGCTCCCCCCCGTAGGCGCCGACCAACGACCGGTAGAGGCCGCCGGCCCGCAGCAGGTCGCGGTGGGTGCCCTGCTGGACGATCTGGCCGCGCTCCATGACCAAAACCCGGTCGGCCGTGGCAGCCGTGGGCAGGCGGTGGGCAATCATGAGCGCGCTGCGCCCGGCCAACAGGCGGGCAACCGCCGCCTGCACAGCATCCTCCGTCTCGGGATCGAGGTGGGCGGTGGCCTCGTCGAGGAGCAGGAGGGGGGCGTCCTTGAGGAAGGCGCGGGCCAGGGCGATGCGCTGGGCCTCGCCCCCGCTGAGCGTCACGCCGCGCTCCCCGATCACCGTGTCGTAGGCTTCGGGCAGCGCCTGGACGAAGTCGTGGGCCTGGGCCTGGCGCGCGGCCCAGACCACTTCGTCGGAGGTGGCGGTGGGCCGGCCGAGGCGGATGTTGGCAGCCACGCTGCCGCGGAAGAGGGTCGGCCGCTGCGGGACCCAGGCCAGGCGGGCCCTCCAGGCGGAGAGCGGAAGCGAGGAGAGCGGGACACCGTCGACCCGTATCTCGCCACGGCTCGGGTCGAGGAAGCGCATCAGGAGGTAGGCGACGGTGCTCTTGCCGGCGCCGGTGGGGCCGACGAGCGCCACCCTCTCGCCGGGTGCGATCTCAAAGGTCAGGCCGTTGACGGCAGGCCGCCGGCCCTCGTCGTAGGCATACCAGACATCCGCGAAGGAGAGGGAAAAGCGCCCGGGGAGAACAGGCAAGGCGAATGCGGTGGTCACCTCTCGCGCTTCCACAGAGCGGGCCGGCGCGGGCGTCTCCAAGACCTCAAAGATGCGCCGCGCCGCGGCGACCCCCTGCATCCCAGAGTGGAAGCGGGCGCCCAGCGAGCGCAGGGGCAGGTAGAACTCGGGGGCCAGGATGAGGACAAAGAGAGCCTGCTCGAAGGCAAGGCGGCCGTAGAGGAGACGAAGTCCGACCTGCACGGCGACGACGGCGGTGCCGATGGTCGAGGCCATCTCCAGCACGAGGGCCGAGAGGAAGGCGACGCGCAGCACACCCATCGTCGCCCGGCGGAACTGGTCGCTGATGCCGGCGACCGCGACGGCCTGCTCACGGCTGCGTCCCAGCAGCTTGAGGGTCGTCAACCCTTGGAGCACATCGAGGAAGTGGGCGCTCATGCGGCTGAGGGAGGAGAACTGCCGGCGTGTCAGACGGTCGGCCAGGGAGCCGATCAGCATCATGAAGAGGGGCAGAATGGGCGCCGTCAGGAGGAGGACCAGACCCGACACCCAGTCACGGGGAAAGACAAAGGCAAGCACGGCGAGGGGGACGAGAGCCGCCAGGGCCACCTGGGGCAGGTATTGGCGGAAGTAGGCGTCAAGTGCCTCGATGCCTTCGACTGCGGTGTTGGCCAACTCGCCGGTCCGCTGGCCCCGGCTGTAGGCAGGGCCGAGGGCGAGGAGGTGGGCCACCAACCGCTCGCGGAGGTGCTGCTTGACGCGGCTGGCTGCGCGGCCGGATGCCACCTCGGCTCCCCAGACGAGGCCCGCCCGGGCCAGGGCAAGCGCAAGGAAAAGCGTCCCCCAGGGCAGGACCTGGTGCAAGGCCTTGTGCTCGAGAAAGGCGAGGTCCACCACGCGGCTGAGGGAGCGGGCCTGCCCGACGGTGGCGGCGCCGGCGAGCAGGCCAAGCAAGACGGCGAGGAGGAGGGCCCACCGGGCCAGGCGTGCCTGACGCAGGAGGCGTTCGTCGAGCTTCATGGAGCGGTGCCCTGCCCAGGGAGCGGGAAGTGACCGGTCAGGCCGGCCGGGAACAGCTTCTGAGGGCCGGTCAGGACCGCGTGGGACTGCGCAAGGTGGTAGGCGGGTATGGAAACCCGCCCTACGACGGGCTTCGCGGGGCGATACCGTGCCGATTGGGCGGGAGGCGGCCGGTCAGGACCGGCCGAAGACAGCTTCCGCGGCAAGGCCAGACAACGACTGGCAGCCGGCCGGCCGAGCCTGCACCCGGCCTGCCCGGCAGCGATCCTAGTACTCCAGGATGTCATCCCGCCGCAGGCGCTTGCGGAAAATCCAGTAGCTCCAGGCTTGGTAGACAAGGACGAGCGGCACCATGATCGCCGCGACGATGGTCATGACCTTGAGGGTATAGGGCGTCGAGGAGGCGGTGTAGATGGTCAGGCTGTTGGCGGGAGCGGGGCGGGAGACCATGACGCGGGGAAAGAGGCCTGTCATCAGGAAGGCCACGAGGAGGACGATGGTGACACCCATCAGGGCAAAGGCCCAGCCGGTGCGCCGCACGCGCAGCAGAAGGCCGGCCGCGAGCAGGGCCACGGCACACAGGAGGGCGAGCACCAGGGGCAGGCTGCCGTTCTGGGCGTAGAGGTCGGTGGCGGGCCAGGTGGCGAGCAGGAAGGCTGCGGCAAGCAGCACTACGGCCGGCCAGAGCCGCCAGGCGGCGCCGCGCGCGCGGTCGGACAGGGCTCCCTCAGTCTTGAGGTGGAGGAAGAGGGCGCCGTGGAGCATGAAGGCGCCGAGCGTGACAAGGCCTCCCAACAGGGCGTAGGGGTTCAACAAGGTCCAGAAGGAGCCGACGTAGTTCATGGAAGCGTCGATTGGCACACCGCGGACGATGTTGGCGAAGGCGACGCCCCAGAGGAAGGCCGGCAGCAGACTCCCCACGAAAATCAGCCAGTCCCACAACGCGCGCCAGCGGGGGTTCTGGTCCTTGCTCCGGTACTCCAGTGCGACGGCGCGGACAATCAGGCCGAGGAGCATCAGGAGGAGGGCCAGGTAGAATCCGCTGAAGAGGGTGGCGTACCAGTGGGGGAAGGCAGCAAAGGTTGCACCGCCGGCGACGAGGAGCCACACCTCGTTGCCGTCCCAATGAGGGCCGATGGCGTTGATGGCCAACCGGCGCCCCTTGTCGTCCTTGCCAAGGAAGGGCATCAGGATCCCGACGCCATAGTCAAAGCCTTCCAGGAAAAAGTAGCCGGCAAAGAGCACCGCAATCAGGATGAACCAAAGCGTGTTGAGATCCATCGTTCACCTCCTGGTCCAGGTTGCCTTAGTGCGCTGCGGCAGCCGGTGCCTGCCGCGCGTACTTGCTCATGAGGTAGACGTTGGCCACGATCAGCGCGGCGTAGACGAGCGCAAAGGCCAGCAACGAGATCAACACCGTGCCTCCGGCCACCGGCGAGACACCGTCTTCCGTCCGGAGCAGGCCATAGACGATCCAGGGCTGGCGGCCCATCTCCGTCAGGATCCAGCCTGTCGAGGTGGCCAGCAAGGGAAGGATTGTAGCGAAGGGCAGGATGTGCAGGAACCAGCGCGGGCGATCGAGCTTGCGCCTCCAGGCCAGGTAGAGGGCAACGAGAGAAAGAAGGGCCATAAGCATGCCGACGCCAACCATCACACGGAAGGTCCAGAAAGTGACAAAGACGGGGGGAACGTAGTCGCCCGCCCCGTACTGCTGCTCCAAGTCTGCCTGGATGTCGTTGATTCCCCTTACCTCGCCACTCCAGCGGTCGTAGAGGAGGAAGGATAGGGCGCGAGGGACGGTGAGTTCCCAGGTGTTGCGCGCTGCTTCCTGGTCGATGCCGGCGATCACGACGAATTCGGCGGGATCGGCGGTCTCCCAGTGCGCTTCGGAGGCGGCAATCTTCATTGGCTGGATGCGGTAGATATACTGCCCCTGGAGGTGGCCGATGAAGCCGGTGGCACCCGTGCCGACCAGGGCAAAGATCGCGGCGATGGTGAAGGAGCGGCGGAAGAGATCGGAGTGAGGGCTCCTTTTGATCAGGTGGTAGGCGCTGATGCCGAGCACGAAGAACCCGGCGGTGGTGATGCCGGCAAAGAGGACGTGGGGGAACTGGTACCAGAGGTGCGGGTTGGCGAGGAGCGCCCCAAAGTCCGTCATCTCAGCCCGACCGGCCGCCTCGTTCAGGGTATAGCCCACCGGCACATGCATAAAGGAGTTGGCGACCAGGATCCAGAGGGCCGACAGGTTGGAGCCGAGGGCCACCAGCCAGATGGCCGCGGCATGGAGCGCTTTGGGGAGCTTGTCCCAACCAAAGAGCCAGATGCCGAGGAAGGTGGACTCGAGGAAAAAGGCCAGCAACCCTTCAATGGCGAGGGGGGCGCCGAAGATGTCGCCCACGAAGCGCGAGTACTCGGACCAGTTCATGCCGAACTGGAACTCCTGGACGATTCCGGTGGCGACACCGAGGGCGAAGTTGATCAGGAAGAGCTTGCCCCAGAACTTGGTCATGTGCTTGTACTTTTCGTCGCCGGTGCGGACGTAGAGGGTCTCCAGGATGGCGACGAGGATGGAGAGGCCCAGTGTCAGGGGGACGAAGAAAAAGTGGTAGACGGTGGTCAGGGCGAACTGAATTCGGGACAGCACCAGAGTGGACATACTCGACACCTCCTTGCACTGAGGCTATGCGGCAGATCGGGTTCCCAGTTGCGGGGAGGATACCATAGGGCGCCGCGTGTGTCAAAGCAGGCGGGGCGAGGGTTTGTGGACCTTTCCGCTGGGCCGAGGCCGCACCGGCAGGAGTGCGACGCGGCTGGGCTGACTGGGTTCCTTCCGGCGTCAGGCCCTGAGGTGCTGCTCGGCGGGCTGGGAGGCACCGGCCTCGCCAAAGACCAGCAGGAAAGCAGTAGGGTGCGTGCCCGGATTGGACCAGCGGTGCGGAAGGCGTGCGTCGAAGAGGAGTGCATCGCCGCCGGCCAGCCGGTAGGGCCGTCCGGCCACTTCGTATTCCAGATCGCCCTGGATGCAGAAGACCAGCTCCTGACCGCCGTGGACGATCGGCTGTGGGCCGCTGTTGGCGCCGGGCTCCATCGTCACCATAAACGGCTGGAGGGCCTGCTCGGCCAGGCCGGTGCCCAGGCTCTCGAGCAGCACGTGGGCATTCCCCGACCGGTGACGCTCGCCGGCCCGGGTCAGGACGGCATGGACGGGCTCGGCCTGTTCTTCGAAGAAGGCCGTGATCGGCACGGCCAGGGCGGTGGCGAGGCGGTGCAGCGTGGAGACACTGGGGGAGGACTCGCCGCGCTCGATGAGACTGATGGTGTTGGGGGACAGGTCGCACAGCTCGGCGAGTGTGCGCAGAGACAAGCCGCGCCTCTTGCGCAGCAAACGCAATTGAGAAGCGACATCGGGGGCGCCCTGCTCGCTCATTGACATCCTCCTGCCACGATCGTCGGTTGACCTGGGGGACTGTACCATGGATCTTCAGATTCTCATAGCTGCCGGGGCAGCCAGTCTGTGCCAGCGGCGGACTCTCCCGTGCTGTCCGGCCAGGCAGCGGCGCGCCTGCCGCCGCGTGAAGAGGCGCGTAGATGCTACAGGATTTTGTTACAGAATACGTCAACATCCCGCATTCTAGCACTAAATTCTTGACAGTTGAGCACACTCCTGATACCATAGGTATCATGAGTGGGACGGATGTACTGCTGACGGTCAGGCAACTGGAGCAGCTTCTCAAGGTGGACCGGATCACAGTCTACCGCATGCTGAGCGCCGGCCGGTTGCCGGGTTTCAAGGTAGGTGGGCAGTGGCGTTTCTCGAGCCGTGCCATCGAGGATTGGCTGCAGGACCAGCAGGGCGGGCCGGAGACCCCTGCAGAGTCCAGGGGGGAAGAGGCACCATCGCCGTCTGCCGATGCGCTTCCCAAGTCGTGCATACGCGCCATCCAGGAGATTCTGGGCCAGGCGCTGGGTGTCGGTGCGGTGACTACGGGGCTTGACGGCGCGCCGCTGACGCCAGTCGCCAACTGCAATCCCTTCTGCGCCCTCATCCTGCGCAGCGCCGAGGGGAGCCGGCACTGCGCAGCGTCGTGGCGGTCGTGGGCCTCCGAGCCGGAGCGATCGCAGCATACGACCGTCTGCCACGCAGGCCTGCGGTACGCGCACGGCCGGGTCGAGGTGCAGGGCACGCTGGTGGCCGCCGTCCACGCGGGCCAACACCTGACCACAGTCGCCTCGGACGCGGAATGGGCGGACCGAATAGACGCGCTGGCAGCGGTGTGTGGATTGGACACCTCGGCGCTGCGGGCTGCCCTGGAACACGTCCCAGTGCTCGGCCGGGAGGCAGAGCAGCGGCTGGCCCGCCTCGTTCGAAAAACGGCCTTGACCATCTCGGAGATTGGCGAAGAGCGGACCGAACTGGTGGGCCGCCTGCGGCGCATCGCCGAGATGACCCGACTCTAGAGTGGCCAGGGTGCCAGAGAGGACAGCACGGTGAGATCGTTTTCTCCAGAATCGCAGCAGGAGCTACGGAAGCAGTTTGGACCACGAGTGACTTTTGACCCGTTGGAGCGGAGCTTTTACGCGCACGACGTGGGCTCGCTACCCAGCCTGGTGAAGCCCCTGGCGGGCAACACACTGCCCGCAGGCGTTGTGCAGCCGCTGAACGAAGAGCAACTGGTCCAGCTGGTCGCCTTTTCTCGCACGCATGGCGTCCCGCTTGTGCCGCGGAGCAAGTCCACGTCCGGCTACGGCGGCGTGCTGCCGGTCAAGGGCGGGTTGGTGGTGGATTTCTCCTGGATGAACCAGGTGCTGGCCATCGACGCTGCGGCCGGGACTGCCTGCGTGCAGCCAGGTGTGGTCTGGGAGAAAGCGGAGAAGGAGCTGAGGAAGCAGAACCTAGCGCTGCGCACCTACCCATCGAGCGCGCCATCGTCCACCGTGGGCGGCTGGCTGGCCCAGGGAGGCGTCGGGTTTGGGGCATACGAGTATGGTGCCTTCCGGGAGAGTGTGGTGTCGTGCCGCGTTGTGCTTCCCAGCGGGCAAGTCCGCGAATTCGCCGGTGCCGACCTCGACCTTGTGAGTGATGCCGAGGGGATCACCGGGTTGATCAGCCAGGTCACTCTGAGGGTTCGGCCGGCCGAGGAAGGGACAGTGTGGGGCGCCCGCTTCGACTCGGCGGACCGATTGTCGAGGGCGCTGGAGACCATTCGCCGGGCAGGCCTGCCCATCTGGTCGATCAGCTTCATCAACCCCAAGATGGCCGAGCTAAAGAATCAGCTTCCACCTCACATGGAGCACGGTCACCCTGTCGAGGAGCACCGCCCCGGCGTGCCTGCTGGCTACCTGGCCATCTTTGTGGCACCCGAGTCTCGCCGAGACACGGTCGCCGCCGGGCTTGCGGCGCTGGTGCGGGAGGCCGGCGGAGAGATGGTGGCCGACGAGGTCGCGAATCACGAGTGGGAAGAACGGTTCAACCTGATGGCCGTCAAGCGGCTGGGGCCCAGCATCGCCCCGGCCGAGGTGATGGTGCCGCTGGCGAACTTGGGCATGTCCCTGCGAGCGATCGAAGAGCAGATCGCGCTTCCCATGGTGATGGAAGGGATGGTCAGCCAGGATGGGCAGGTCACCCTGCTAGGCTTTATCCTGCACGATGAGCGCACGCTCGGATTCAACTTTGCCTTTGGGCTAGCCCTGACGGTGCTCAAGATCGCCAAGAAGGCCGGGGGACGAGCCTATTCAACGGGTCTCTACTTCAGCGGCGAAGCGGCGAGTGTGCTGGGAAAGGAGCGGCTGGGCCGCCTGCGCGAGTTCAAGGCCAAGGTGGACCCGGCAAACCTCTTCAACCCGGGCAAGGTTGCCAGCGGGCAGCCCCTGCTGACGGCCTTCATGGGTATGGCCGGCCTACTTGAGCCGGTGGTGCGGCGCCTTGGCAACGCCGCCAAGGCGCCCATCGGCGAGCGGCCGGCGGGCGAGGGCCGCCGGGGAATCCCCGACGATGTGGCCTGGTACGCCTGGGCCTGCTCCCAGTGCGGTTACTGCGTGGACGAGTGCGACCAGTATTACGGCCGCGGCTGGGAGAGCCAGACGCCGCGCGGCAAGTGGTATTACCTGCGGCACTACATGCAGGGGAAGGCCGACTGGGACCAGAAGATGGTGGACACCATCCTGGCGTGCACGACCTGCGAGCTGTGCAACGTGCGCTGCTCCGAGGACCTGCCCATCGAGCCGAGCTGGCTGAAGCTGCGTGGCCAGTTGGTCCATCATGAGGGGCGGATGACATTCCCGCCCTTTGAGATCATGCGCCAGTCGATGCGCAAGGAGCACAACATCTGGGCGGCCTACCGCGCCGACCGGCCGAAATGGATGCCGGAGGAGGCGCTGGGAAAGCTCCCGGAGCGGGCGGAGATTGCCTACTTCCCAGGCTGCACGGCGTCGTACGTAGAGAACGACATCGCCCAGGCTACTGCCTGCCTGCTGTACAGGTCGGGCGTCGAGTTCACGTATTTGGGCCAGGACGAGGCCTGCTGCGGGATCCCGATGTTGGTCTCAGGGCTGTGGGATACGTGGGAAGAGATCATGCGCCATAACATCGCCGCCATGCGGGCGCGCGGCGTCAAGACGGTGGTCACCTCCTGCCCCGCCTGCTGGCTGGTGTGGCACACGTTCTATCCTGAGTGGGCACAAAAGCTGGGGATTCCCTATGAGTTCGAGACAAAGCACTACAGCGAAATCCTGGCCGAGCGGATCGAGGCCGGCGCACTGCAGTTTGACCACGAGGTGAACATGAAGGTCACGTGGCACGACTCGTGCCACATGGGCCGCGCCGGGAATATCTACGAGGCACCGCGCCACCTTCTGCGAGCCATCCCGGGCCTCGAGCTCGTGGAGATGGAGCACCACCACCAGGAGGCGCACTGCTGCGGCTCGGTGCTGACCCTGGTGGCCGATCCGGACGTGGGTGAGCGCATCGGCGACACGCGCCTGGCGGAAGCCGAGGCGGTGGGCGCGCAGGCGGTCGTCGCCGCCTGCCCCTGCTGCGAAGTGCAGCTGCGTGTGACGGCTGACAAGACCAAGCGTGACCTGCCCATTATCGACCTGACGAGCCTGGCCTGCCGGGCAGCGGGTGTGGAGCACCCTGATCCCACACCCTATGCGCTGGAGATGTGGTCGGTCTTTGAGAAGATGATCCGGCTGCTCAAGCCGGAGGCGATGGCCGGGTTCATGGCGGGGCTGCTGCCAGAGATGATCGAGGCGATGCCGACACCCTTCCGGGGGATGATGAAGATGGTCAAGACGTCACCCGCACCGGTGCGCAGCGCAATGATCGGGGCGATGAAGCCGGTGATGCCCTTCCTCTTTCCACGGCTGATGCCGGGCATGATGCCGAAAGTGATGCCGGCCATGTTGACGGCTGTGGGCAAGGCCATCCCAATGCCAAAGACGATGGAAGAGCAGATGCCTGACTTGATGCCGGCGGCGATGGGGAACCTGCTGCCGAAAATGCTGCCGCTGATTATTCCGCACTTTATGCCCTACATGGAGGCCTATCTGAAGGGTGACAGGGCGTAGGCGTGCAGTCCACTTCGGCTTGAAGAATCAACGGTACGATCAGAGCACCAGCTATGGGAAGGGATTGGGCATGGGAACGAGAATCGTCGTGATCGGAGGGGTTGCAGCCGGCCCCAAAGCCGCTGCGCGGGCCCGGCGCCTGGATGCCAGCGCCGAAATCACAATCGTGGAGAAGGATGAGCTCCTCTCCTATGCGGGCTGCGGCCTGCCCTACTACATCTCGGGGTTGGTCGAGGACCGGAGGCAGTTGATGGCAACGCCCATCGGCGTGCTGCGCGACCCCAAGTTCTTCGCCCAGGTGAAGAACGTCCGGGTCCTCAACAGGACCCTGGCCGTCCGAATCGACCGGGCGGCGAAGGCGGTGGAGGTCGTCGGCGTGGAATCGGGCGAGAGCCAACGGCTGCCCTACGACAAGCTGATCCTCGCCACGGGCGCGACTCCGGTCAATCCACCGATCCCGGGCAGGGACTTGAGAAATGTCTGGCAGCTCAAGCAGGTCGAGGACGCCGACCGCTTTCGTGAGTACCTGCAGCGGGTGGAGCACCCCAACGTGGCGATTATCGGCGGGGGTCTGATCGGCATGGAGATGACGGAGGCCATCGTCGAGCGCGAGGGAAGCGTGACCGTCATAGAGATGCTGCCGCACGTGCTGCCGATGCTGGACGCCGACATCACGCACCTGCTGGAGAAGCACATGCGGGACATTGGCGTCAACGTGCTCACGTCTACGAGAGTGGAGCGGCTTGAGGGGAACGGGGACGGATGCGTCGCCCGGGTTGTCACCTCGCGCGGGACATTCGACGCGGACCTGGTCCTGCTCAGCGTTGGGATCCGGCCCAACGTCGACTTGGCGAAGGAGGCAGGGTTGATCATCGGCCCGTCGGGCGGGGTGTATGTCAACGACTACATGCAGACCTCCGAGCCGAACATCTATGCGGCAGGCGACTGCGCCGAGAAGTCGTGCAATATCCGCGGCACCTCTTGTTTCCTTCCGCTCGGTTCGGTCGCCAACAAGGAGGGGAGGGTTGCCGGCTCCAACGTCGCCGGCCACATCGAGCGCTTTCCCGGCGTGCAGGGTGCCTCGGCGCTCAAGGTCTTTGATTGGAACGTCGGGCGGGCAGGGCTGAGCGTCGAGCAGGCGGAGGAGCTGGGCATCCCCGTGATCAGCGCAACGGTGTCTGCCCCAGACAGGCCTCACTACTACCCCGGTAATAAGCCCATTATCCTAAAGCTGGTGGCCGAGAAAGCCAGCCGCCGCCTGATCGGCATCGAGGGCGTCGGCCCGGGCGACGTGCTCAAGCGGATCGACGTCGCCATCACTGCGATGACGGCGCGCATGACGGTGGACGAGGTGGCCAACCTCGACCTGGCCTATGCGCCCCCTTACTCCGAGGCCATGGACGTCCTAATCCACGGGGCGAACATCGCTCGCAACAAGCTGGACAGGCTGCTGCGGGGCGTGACTGTCACGGAGCTCCAGGCTATGCGGCAGGGGGGTGAGGATCTGTTCCTGCTGGACGTGCGCAGCCCGGACGAGCACCAGAACGGCTGCATTCCCGGGAGCACGCTGGTGCCGCTGGGTGCGGTCCGCTCTAGGCTCGACCAGATCCCGCGCGACCGCCCGGTCGTGGCTTACTGCAAGACGAGCCTGCGTGCTTGGGAGGCCGCGTGCATCCTGGCCGGCCAGGGGTACACGAACGTCGCTATCCTGGACGGGGGGTTCCTGGCCTGGCCGTTTGATGTATGCCACGGCGCATAGCGCTGGGGGCTTGCTGCGCTTGGCAGCTGGCTAGATAGGTGCAGCCTGACAAGCCAAGCCTGGGATTGAGCGAGCAGGGAGGTGAAGAATGAAGATTGCGATTGTGACGGACGATGGCATCACTGTAAGCGACCACTTCGGGCGGGCACGTTACTACGCCGTGCTGACTATGGATGGCCCGCAGGTAGTGAGACGAGAGATGATCGACCGCAGCGAGACGCTGCCGCCGGTAGACGAGCACCAGCCGCGCCAGGGCATGAGCGGACAGATTGACTGCCACGGCACCGGGACTGCAGCGGCAGCGACGCACCTGCGCATGGTGCAGCCTATCAAGGAATGCCAAGCACTGCTGGCGGGGGGCATGAGCTGGAGCGCCCGCGAGTGCCTGCTGGACGCCGGAGTCAGGCCGATCATCACCGACATATCGGGCCTGGACGAGGCAGTCCAGGCCTACATGGAGGGAACTATCCTCGACCATGTAGAGAAGCTTCACTAGAAACACAGCCACCGAAGGCAGGCCCACGGAGGACCGTGGGAACAAGGAGGGGCCGGTGCGCCTCACCAGGGGCAGGTGAGGCGGACCGGCCCCGAGTTTTGTGCGCCTCGAACGGTGACTCCCCGCGATCGAGAGTGCCACCTGTTCACCGAGGGTTGACTTCCCGCCGAGAGTCTGCTATATCTATTTGCGACAAGGTCGCAACTGGACGAAGGGAGCACCACACCATGGATCAATTGGCCGTCGTAAGTGAAGGGCGCTTTCGGGCCGCGGGCAAACGGATGACCAACCAGCGCAGGCTGCTGCTCCGCATCCTGGCAGAGGCGGGCGGCCACTTGGACGCGCGCGAGGTGCATAGCCGGGCCAGGCAGCACAACCCGCGCCTGAGCCTGGCGACGGTCTATCGAACCCTCGGCTCGCTCAAGGAGGCAGGGGTGGTGCGCGAGCTGCACCTGGACGAGGAGCACCACCACTATGAGCTGGATGAGAAGGACGGCCACTCGCACCTCGTCTGCTTGGGGTGCGGCCGTGTGATCGAGGTAGACGGCCAAGCCTTTGCCGAGGTAGCACGGGCCGTTGGCCAGGCGTGCGGTTTCTTCGTCGCCAGCGCCCAGGTGGAGCTGACCGGCTACTGCGCTGCGTGCCAGGATGACCCTGCAGTCAGAGAGATGGTGGAGCAGCAGTGTGTGCCGGAGAGCACCCTAGACCTGGGCTCTGTGCCGAAGGAAGGAATGGTCCGCATCCGGGCGCTTGCGGGTGGGCATACCTTTGTCAGCCGCCTGGCCTGTCTTGGTTTCACGCCAGGTGTCCCCCTGCGTGTGCTTCAGAACTCGGGGCATGGTCCCGTGCTGGTCGCCCTGAGGGACACGCGGGTTGCCCTGGGCCGCGGAGAGGCAAGGCAGGTCCTGGTGGAGTGGGCGGCCACTGAGGGCAGCGAGAGCAGCGCAGAGCCTCTCCCATGAATGCCCCCATCACACCGCCACTCCCGGGCAACGTGATGCTGACCGTTGCGCTGGCCGGGCAGCCCAACGTGGGCAAGTCGACGCTTTTCAACCTGCTGACGGGGCTCGATCAGCACATCGGAAACTGGCCCGGCAAGACTGTCGAGCAGAGGACCGGGACACATCGATCAGGCGGCTCGGTGCTCCACCTGGTCGACTTGCCCGGCACCTACAGCCTCTCGGCCAACTCACCGGAGGAGGTCATTGCCCGGGACTACTTGCTGCGTGAACGGCCGGATATCGTCGTCGCTGTGGTCAATGCGGCATCGCTCGAGCGGAACCTGTACCTGGTCGCAGAGCTGCTCCCCCTGGCGTCACGACTGGTGGTGGCGGTAAACATGATCGACGTGGCTGCCGATCAAGGGCTGACCCTTGAGCCGCGTGTCCTATCGGCAGCACTTGGCGTGCCGGTGGTGTCCATGTCCGCGGCGCGCAACGAGGGCGTCCAGGAGCTGGTGGATACGGTGGTCCACCTAGCTCGGGGTCAGATCGAGTGCCACCCCAGGCTGCCAGAGATCCGGCCTGACCACCGCGAGGTGCTGGGGCAGCTGCGTGCCATGATCGCCGGCCGTGTCCCGGAGCCCTACCCCGAGGAGTGGGCGGCTCTCAAGTTGCTCGAGGGGGACGCCGAGATCACGGCACGGGTCCGGGGAGTACTTCCGGTGCAGGTGTGGCGGCGGGTGCACGACATCTTGATCGCCCACGAGGACGCCGTCCTGTCGGTAGCCGGGGGCCGCTACGAGTGGGTCGGCAGGATGATCCGGGCTGCCGTCACCCGCCCTCGCGCCGGGCAGATCACCCTCACCGAGCGGCTGGACCGGTGGGCCACGCACCCGATATGGGGCTTGGTGATTCTGGCCGGAATCCTGGGGGTTGTCTTCTGGCTGACCTTTGCGGTCGGCAAGCCCCTGCAGGGTCTTCTGGACACAGCCGTGGTACACACGCTGGGGCGATGGGTGTCGGGCTGGCTGGCGGATGCCCCGGCGTGGATGCGCGGGCTGGTGGTGGACGGGATCATCGGGGGTGCCGGGACGGTGTTGACGTTCCTGCCCATCCTGGCGATCTTTTTCGCCGTTCTTGCGCTGCTGGAGGATGTGGGCTACATGGCGCGCGCCGCCTACGTGATGGATCGCTTCATGCACCTGATGGGCCTGCACGGCAAGAGCTTCTTGCCGCTGTTCCTGGGGTTCGGCTGCAACGTCCCGGCTGTCGTCGGCTCGCGGATCATCGAATCGGGCCGGGCACGGCTGCTCACCATCCTCCTGACCCCCCTGGTCCCCTGCGCGGCGCGCATGACGGTCATTGTCTTCATCGCCCCGGTGTTCTTTGGCCGGTCAGCGCCGCTGGTGGCAGTGGCACTGGTCGGTGGCTCTCTGGTCGTACTGGCAGCGGCGGGGGTGGTGTTGGGCAGGTGGGTGCTACGCGGGGAGCGCGCGGCCTTCATTATGGAACTGCCCCTCTATCACCGGCCGAAGGCGGCGACGATCGGCCTCCAAGTGTGGCAGAACAGCGCCGAGTTCCTCAAGAAGGCGGGGACGCTGATCCTGATCATGTCGGTCGTGATTTGGGCGCTGTCGACGCTTCCCCATGGGCAGATCGAGACGAGCTACCTGGCGAGTATCGGGAAAGCCCTAACACCTGTCGGCAGGCTGATGGGGCAGGACTGGAAGATGATCGTCGCCCTCCTGTCGAGCCTCGTCGCCAAGGAGAACTCGATCGTGACCCTGGGGGTGCTGTTTGGCGCGGCCGACAACCCCAGTGGCCTGAGCGCCTCACTGGCCAGGTCGCTGGCGCCTGCTTCGGCCCTGGCTTTCCTGGTCGCACAGATGCTGTTCATCCCCTGCGTGGCGACGGTGGCAGCCATGCAGCAGGAAACGAGAAGCTGGAAGTGGACGGCCTTTGCCACAGTCCTTCTGGCGGCTCTCTCGCTCGCCGGCGGAATCCTCACCTATCAGGCCGCAAGGCTGTTCTGAGGGGCGCCCGCCGGGGTGGAGACAAGTATGTTGGAGCAACTCCTGGAGCTGGTCGCCAACGGCGGCTTGTCCACAAGCGAAGAAGTGGCGAGGCGCCTGTCGGTCAGCCCTTTGCTGGTGGAGGCGATGCTGGAGGAGCTGACGCGCCTCGGCTATCTACGCAGGGTGCTGAGTGGATGCAGCGGGCATTGCGCCGGCTGCGCCATGGGCGGCTGCGCAGTAGCCGGCCGGGGCCGGGCATGGGCGCTGACAGAAACAGGCGCCCGGACCGCGTCTCAGGGGCAGGGAGACGCAGCAAGGGCGTGCTAAGGGCAGCGGCTTGCCGACTCAGGGAGGGGCAACCCTCGTAGATCACAAGCCCTGCGCCTGCAGGCGCACGGGATCGCCAGCCCGCACGGCACCCCCTATGACGACACGGCAAAACACACCCACAGCGGGCAGGAGGGAGTGGCCCCGGAAGCTGTAGCTGTGCGCGATCTCGGGCGGTTTGCCCAACTGCTCGACCTCCAGGACGACATGCTCGCCGATGCTCAGCCGATCGCCGACTCGCAGATGAGAGGTATCGAAGCCGCTCGTCGTGAGGTTCTCGGCAAAGCTCCCCGGAACGGCGCTGAGGCCATGGGTCCGGTTGAGTTTCTCGACGTCTTCCCAGGCGAGCAGGCTGACATCCCACCGGCCCGGGCGGGCGGGACCGGCATGGCTGTCGCCCACCAGCCCCCAGCCGGGGCGAAGCTCCCCCTCGCCGAGGTCCGTCTTGGGATCGGCCCGCTGCTCGCTACGGCAGACTGCAATCAGGGCAGGAGTGGGCTTGGATCTCTCCTTTGGTCGAAGATCAGGGTCGACTTCCGCTTTCACAGGGGCCAAGATTCAAGCTTCCTTTCTGCCGGTCAGCCGCCTGACCAAGAACCAACCCGCTGCCACGAGGGCAGCCGACCCGGCCAGCAGGGCAAGGACTCCGTCCCAACGCAGAGGGATCTGGGCGCTGCCATCGGGCACTTCGGGCGCACCCGGCTCGTAGAAGTGAGCCATCTGGTCGAGCGTTGGCGTGGGCACCGAGGTGGAGCGAGCCAACTCCATGAACTCACCGCGCAGGTGCAGCACCTCGTCACGGGCTGCTTCGGCGTGCTTCACGAGCGCAGTCTCCATGAGTGGGTTCGACATGAGGCGACGCAGGAAGAGGACCAGGATCGGCTCCGGAAGCCATTGGAACAGCCGGAACTTGCCAGGTGTGACAGGGAGGCCCAAGGCCCGGAGCACGCGGAAGGCCTCGCGCACCCCCCGGATGGTCAGGACCAGCAAATCGCGGGTGCGGGCCAGCCGGTAGTTGTCCACGCCGGCAGCGCGCAGGGCGGGCGCCAGCGCGGGAAAGAGGAGTGCGACATGGTACTTGAGCCAGGCATCCATGTCGGTACGGACCTGTGACCCAAAGCCAGGCGCACTCTCGAGGACGCGGGCGACCTGCCGGGTACGATCGGTGATACTGCCATCCACCTCACCGAATGGCACGTAAGCCTTGTCCTCCTCGGTGCCCGTCAGGACATGCATGGTGTGGCCTTCGCGGTAGCCGGCCGAGTTGGGAAAGCCGATCAGCACGCGCTCCTTACCGAGCGCCTCGACCAGCACCGCCGGGCCGGCCGCGTTGTTCATCAGGAACAGGACGTTGGGCGTGTGTGCATTCTCCGCCAGCACTGGCAGGATCTGCAGGGTGTGGTTCTTGCGCATGATGACCAGGACGAGGTCGTATGCGTCGTTAGGCGCCAGCGTCTCGACGACCTTCACCCGAGTAACGGATTCCGCCCCGGTCTGAGCGTCCACCAGGACGATTCCATGCTCGCGCAGCTCGGCCAGGCGCCGGCCGCGGGCGAGGACGGAGACATCGTTGCCCCCCTGCTGCAGGCGCGCGGCAAAGAGGCTGCCCAACGGACCCGAGCCATATACCAGGATCCTATGCTGCTCCATTTGACACTCTCCGTGATCTCTCAAGCGGTGCCCTCGCCTTCACTGCCCACGTGATTTGCGACCCAATCGCATTTAGTGAGAGTATGCAGGGTTCCAGCGCTGATGTCAAGCCGCGATGTTGGCGCGAGCAGGGCTTGTGGCCGAGGCAGCCAGTTGCGTGGGTCTTGGCGCTGTACACGAGGACAGGATGGTGTCCTTCGATCGCCGAGGGTCCCCGACCGAGGAGAGAGAAGCTCGGTCCGAGATCGTCGCCCATCTCGGGGTCAGAGACCCTTGCCCATGTCGGGCCGGCGTGCAACGAAAGCAGCAATCAAGGTGGTCAGCGGCACGCCAGCCAGCAGGCCAAAGCTGCCCACGAGAGTGCGGACGATCTCTTCGGCGATGATCTCGCGGTTGAGGGTGGTACCCAGCGGCTCGGTATAGATCGAGAGCAGGAGCAGCATTGGCAGGGCCACTCCGGCATAGGCCAGCAGTAGGGTGTTGACCATGGCGGCGATGTGGTCACGCCCAATCACCATGCCGTGCCGGAAGAGGGCTCCCCTGCCTAGCCCAGGATTGGCCTTGCTCAGCTCAAAGACGGCCGAGGATTGGTTGATCGCGACGTCGTCGAGGGCTCCGAGTGTCCCGATCAGGATGCCGGCCAACAGCACCCCCTGGAGGTTCACCCGCGCACCTGCCACCTGTAGGAAACCTGCTTCTTCGCTCCCAAAACCTGTCAGGCGAGCCCAGCTCACGAACCAGGCTGCCAGCAAACCGGTGATGATCAGGCTGAGGAAGAGCCCGGCTACGGCCACGTGGGTCTTGCGCTGCCAGCCATACACCAGGTACAGACTGACACCAATCATCGCCAAGGAGCCCAGGATCGCCGTGCCGACCGGGCTGCGGCCGGCCAGGATCTGGGGCACGATGAAGCCGACGAGGACGGCCAGAGTGACGCCCATGCCGGCGAGGGAGCGCGCACCCTGCCGGCCGCTGAGAAGGAGTGTGGCCGCTACGAAGAGCAGGGCGAGCCACAGCAGGGGCCCCGTGCGGACCCAATCGGTGACTGCGAATGTGTGATCTCCCTCCGGGGTGCGATTGTGCTCCACCAACACCCGGTCACCGGCCCGGAAGAGGGAGACCTCGCTGGTCAAGCCCAGCTGGCCGTGCTCGACTTCGACCTCGTGTCCGGTGAGCGAGCCGCTGCTGATCCGCAGCAGAAGGCGCTGGTAAGGCTGCTCGAGCTCTCCCTGGAGGACGACCGCCTCGTCGAGCACTTGTACCACGCGAGCCCGGAGGGTCTCGGTCTCGCCAGGTGCCAGCTCACCGGCGGGTCCACTCCGCATCTCCCGCACGGCGATGGCAGCCACCAGGGCAAGCGCGACGGCAACGATGAGCACGCCCAAGACCCAACCCGACCGAGAAGTACGGGACATCACTCATCCCCGTGTGCCTGGCGATGGTCGCCATGGCAGGAGGGCCCGCCGGAGCCGTCAGGCCCGTTCCGGCACACGCCTACCACCCCTGGCTGTCCCATCTCTAGTACTCCAGAACCGTGCCGGCCGGGCAGGGGTGAACACGGTCCCCGAAAGCCACAGCAAGGGAGAGATAGGCCGCCAGTCCTGTGCAGTGGTTGAGGTACAGATTGGGCATGCCGAGGCCGTCAAGCCTCGTCATCAGGTGCCGGAGATGATCGGCGTCCGCACCGACCAGGTGTGCCCCCCCGATCACGGCATGCACAGACAGACCAAAGGCCTGCTGGACCCGGTCCAGCGTATTGAGCAGACCCGCTTGGCAGCAGCCACATACCAGGACGAGCCCGCAACTGGACTCTAGGACCAGGGCCATGTCGTCGCGGTAGGGATCAGGCGCCCAAGTCTCGCCCTGCCGCACCAGGTGGTGGGCGCTGCGGCCTTCGGGGTACAGCCGTCCGCCCACCTCTCCCGTGGTCCACATGCCGGGAAGGATCTCCTGGCAGTCTGCGCTCAGCCGCAGGTCGGCCTGCTGGCGGAGCTCGGTGGGCGGAATGGGCATCCCTATGGACTTGACAGCGCCACCGCGCCGGCTGAAGCGCTCCCGCAATAGGTCGGCGTTGGCATAGAGCGGCAGGCCAGGCCGCAGCCCAAGCAGGAAAGGCAGTCCACCGGTGTGATCCCAATGCGCATGGCTGATGGCCAGGGCCGAGATAGTCTGTGGGTCGACGTGCAGAGTTTGCATGTTGTGAAGGAGCACGCTGCCGCTGGCGCCGGTATCAAAGAGCAGCCGGTCACCGTGCGACTCGATCAAGAAGGAGAGACCGTGCTCTCCCCACAGCCGAGTACCGGGCTCGACGCTGTTGTCCACCAGGCAGGTAATCTGCATCGGTCCTCCTCACCGAGCAATGGAACTCGATCCAACCGGGCATGTCACGCATCCCTGGGGCCGCCAGGTCTGGCGACCGCACAACTCGTCCAGTATACTGGGTATTGACGGCAGCCGCAAGCGTCCATTTGGTCGTTTTTCTTGACGCGCTGCGGGTCTGGTTGACTCAGTGCGTTGCCCGCCAGTCCAGGGTGTAGCGGCAGGTCTCGTCGGTGTCAAATGGCACCGATACCACGGGGCTGATCGGCTGGTCCACCGGGTCGAGTACAACCAGGTACCAGGTAGTTTTCGCCTGGATCACGGCAAAATCGTACTCACCGCCGGCCTTGGAAGCAACGACGGGGTAACGATGCCAGTCGTTGTAGCATACCAGGCGCACGCCAACGACGGGGTTCCCGCCAGCGTCGAGGACATGGCCGACAATGTATGCTGGCGCCAGAGGGCAGCCGGGGCAGGGATGTGATGGGTCAGCCTGGGCAGGGCCCGCGGGCTGAAACTGGTACGGGCGGGGGATCGCCGTCGGCGGCAGGGGGGTGCGTGTCGCGGAGGGCCGGGGCGTGGGGCTGCGCGGTAGCGGTGTTGCTGACGGAGAAGGGGTCGCGGTAGAGGTGGGCGGCTGCAGTGTTGCCGGAGGAGGAGGGGTCGCGGTGAAGGTGGGGGAAAGCAGTGAGGGAGTCGGCGTGAAGGTCGGCGTAAGCGTAGGTTCGGCCGGGGTGCGCGTGGCAGCCTCTGTCAGCTGCGGCCTTGGCGCAGGGCTGGGCGGGAGCTCCGGGACGGCAGTGCTCGTTGGGTTGGGTACAGCAGCCCCTGTGGTCCGAGTGGCAGGCGCTTGAGCCGCATGTTCAGGCGTCCAGGCTGGCTGCGGGGATGTGTGGGCACCGCAGCCGGCACCTAGCACAGCTACCCACAACGCCACGACGATCAGGCTGCATCTACGCGCGCAGAGACCCAAGAGCTGCCGCTCCTTCCGGTCGATCGGCACTCTCGATCAGTCGCGGCGGCAGCCCCCCCCACCAGAGCAGGGGGGCGTGTCGCACCTCTCGCCCCGCCCGCAGCAGGTGTGTCCGGCCGGACGGCGTGACTCGCTGCTCAGCACGTGGGGTGCAGAGAGGAGCCTGTCCGTCAGCGGGCTGCCGCACAGGGGGCAGACCGGCGCCTTGACCTGAGAGCGAACCAAGACCTCGAACCGCTCACCGCAGGCCGTGCAGCGGTACTCGTAGATGGGCATCGAACTCACTCCTCCTTCTGAATTCGCATGACTGGCTACCCCAGGGCCGGGGTTTCACGAGTTCCCTCCTCGCTTCCGGTGCCGTCGCTGCCAGCCACTGCGGGCTGCGGTGCTGGCTGCACTTCGGCTCCCAGTTCCGCCCCCTGCCTGGGGTTGGGAGGCCCGGCGATCTAGCAAGTCGAGCAGCGAGGGCAGCAGCTCACGCCCGATCCAAACCAGAGCCGCGCCCAGGGCGGGTAAGAGCTTGAAGCGCGTGGCAGTCAGAGCCGAGGGCGCGTCGGCGTGGATGACCGAGGGCTCTGGCCGGCGAGCCGGCAGGCGAGCCGGCTCTGTCGCATCCCTGGCTTGCGCCAAGGCGTAGATGGCACCGCTGGGGCAGGCCGGGAGGCAGGCCTCACAGCCGCGACACAGCGCCTCGTCTATCGTCGCCTTGCCCTCCACCAGGTAGATGGCACCGGTCGGGCACGCCTCCATGCAGGCACCGCAGCCTGTGCAGCTCTCGATGTCGATGACGATCACGGCCTCTCACCCCCTCCCATCGTCCAACGTACCCTGCCGGAGCAGGGAGACAAATCGTGCCATTCCTCCGCAGATCACTCCACACTTCGTTTGGGCTTGGACGCAAACAGGAAGTATTGCATGCCCCTTCCCCTGCCCTCAATTTGCTCCAGGCCCACAGATCTGGCCATGGCTGCCACATCCTCGAATCCGAATCTGAACATGTGCAGCGGGTGCAGCCGCCCCAGGACCTTTCGCTTCCAGTTGGAGAGCCAGGCGATGTTGTAGTCGGTGACAATCAGGCTGCCACCCGGCACCAGAACTCGGCAAATCTCCTCCAGGCCCCTGCGCGGGTCCTCCCACTCGTGAAACGACGACTGGCTGATCACCAGGCTGGCAGAGCCAGACGCCAGCGGCAACTCCTCGGCCCTGCCCTGTGTGGCTTCATAGCTCAGAATGCCGGCCGCAGCCGCGTTCACTCTGGCAATCGCCAGCATCTCACCAGACGGGTCCACGCCAACGATACGCGCCTGGGGCCGCAGCCTGCCCAGATCGATGCCAAGGAAGCCCGGCCCGCAGCCCAGGTCCACGATTGTTGGCGCTTCGAGCGAGGGCTCAAGGCAGGCCAACACCTGCTTGGCAAGTCGGGCGTAGACCCATTTCGAGATCAGACTTCTTTGCCGGGCGTATTGCCCGGCGCGCTCCCCATCCTTCCATTGTTCGGACTGCTCAGCCATGTTCCTTTTCCCTCCCTGGTTTGTGCACGCCCGAACTCAGGGATGCTCGTCCAGTCGCCGTAGGGCGGCGCTCAGCGCCTCATTGACCCACCCCAGCTCTTTGGCAGCCGTGTCGATCTCTTCGGCAACATCTGTGTGGCCAGCCCCACGGGCCTTATCCGCCCACTCCCGGAATTCGGCCGCATGCTCAGCATTGTGCTCCATCCAGTGAGGCAACAGTGCCCGGAGCTTTTCCACGTCAGTCATCGTCGCCATCATGCTCCTCCTCTATGGGCACCAGGGTAACCCGGTGCTTCAGGAAATCAATCCGGCCAACCCTGGCTTGCACCACGACCGGCTCCTCAAAGAAGGCTGTTAAGCGCACACATCCTTCGAGTGGCTCCAGCAGGATCACATCCCGCATGAGCTCACTCTCGCCGTCACCCTGGGCCAGGTAGATCACAGCCTGGCACATATCATCACCTCCTGTCAGGCCGATTCTCTTAGCAGGGCACTCAGCCCCTCGGCGCCGACATAGCCTACGACCTCGATCTCCTGGGCTGTCACCCCGGGCAGGGCAGCCACTGCCCGGCGGATCTCCAGTGCAAGGTGTACAGCCAGCGGGCACAAGGGCGACGAGGGGCGGAATCTGTAGGTAACCTTTCCACTTTCACGGTCCACGCAGAGGTCTTCTATGAGGCGCATGCGGACTATGTCCGCCCCGGTCTCGGGATCGATGACCTGCTGCAGCCGGGCAAGAATGGCCTGCTCAAGCTCCATGGATTGTCTACCTTTCCTACGGCGCACCTTGCAGGTGCTGCCGAAGCCGCGACCATGCTTCGCGCAGCGCCTGGGCCATGGCCCCCTCAGGCCGGTGGAGGGTCACAGGCTGACCCTGCACCATGGCCTCCGTGACAACCGTATCGTAGGGCAGCCTGCCGACGAGGGCAATCCCCTCCCTCCGGCAATAAGCTTCGATGCCGGTGGCCTGCTCCGGGTTGACGTCGGCCTTGTTGATGAGGACCAACGCCGGGACCCGGAAGTGCCTGACGGTTCCCAGGATGCGCTCCAGGTCGTGCACACCCGACACCGTGGGCTCGGTCACCAGAAGGGCCAAGTCGGCCCCGGCATTGGCCGAGATGACAGGGCAGCCGATGCCAGGCGGCCCATCCACGATGAGCAGCTCCCGGCCCTGGTCGAGCGCCAGGAGGCGCCCTTGCTGCTTGACCAACGTCACCAGCTTGCCCGAGTTTTCCTGGGCAGCAAAGAGGTGAGCGTGGAAAAGCGGGCCGAAGCGGGTATCTGACCGGAACCAGAGCCCGGCCTGCTGCTCCTCGACATGGATGGCCTCCTCCGGGCACTGGTATGCGCACGAGGCACAGCCCTCACAAGCCAGCGGATCGACCCGGTAGGCCTGCTCACCCGGGACGACGGCCTCGAAGCGGCACACCTCAAAACAGCGACCGCAGAGTGTGCACTTGTCCGGGTCGATGACCGCCACCTGCCCACCCATGAAGACGTGCTCTTCGCGCTTGATTGGGTTCAGCACCAGCTCCAGGTTGGCAGCATCCACGTCGGCATCGGCCAGGACGATAGGCATCTCCTGCGAAGCGAGGTGGGCCAATGCCGCCGCGACCGAGGTCTTGCCTGTACCACCTTTGCCGCTCAGGATCACGAGCTGTTTCATCGGCCCTCCTCCTCCAGGATCCGCTGATAGAGCTCACGAAAGCGGGGCCGGTATTCTGGGAGCGCATTCACCAGCGCCTCGCCTCCCGAGATGGCCGCGGCGATGCGGCGATCCAGCGGGATCCGCATCAGGATTGGGATGCGCTCCATCGCGCAGTAGTCCTCTACCCCGGCGTCGCCAACGCCATCTCGATTGACGACAACACCCACCGGCAGGCGCAGCTCGTCGCGGGCCACCTGCACCGTCAGCCGCAGGTCATGAAGCCCAAAGGGCGTCGGCTCGGTGACCAGAAGGACGAAATCAGCACCGCGCATGGTCTCTACGACCGGGCAGGAGGTGCCAGGTGACGCATCTAGGATGGTCACGCCATGGCCAGTGCCTTCGATGTGCTTCGCCTTGAGCTGGCGGATGACCGGCACTGACATCGCCTCCCCCACATTCAGGATGCCATGGCCAAAGGTGATGGGTCCAGCCTGTCCCGACTCCAGTCTTCCCATGACATGCAGGACCTCATTAATGGCCCCTTCCGGGCAGCTCAGGGTGCAGCTTCCACAGCCGTGACACAGCTCGGGAAAGATGAGCACCCGGCGGCCGACCACAGCGATGGCGTGCCAGACGCACACCTCGGCGCAGCGCCCGCAGTAGGTGCATTTGGCGTGATCCACCTCGGGGATTTGGATCCCCACCTTCTCGCTCTGGCCGAGAGCCGGCTTGAGGAAGAGGGCCGCATTGGGTTCTTCGACATCGCAGTCCAGGAAAAGCTGCGGTCCTAGAGGGAGATAGCCCTCCTCAGCAATGGAAAGTGCCAGGCTGGTGGCTACGGTCGTCTTGCCCGTGCCGCCCTTGCCGCTCGCTACGGCGATGATCATGGATTATTCTCCTTGTCCATCTGCTTTTTGCATCTGCCCCGCGAGAACCTCAGGCAGCGTGACCGCCTCGGTCAGATGCGTCTCGACGCCGGAATCGGCGAAGACATAGGCCGGCCCTTTGCCCCGCAGATCCTCGCTCAGGAGAACTGCGTCGATCTTGAGGCTAACCAGCCATTCGGCCACCCGGATGCCCTTGGCCTTTCCGACGCCTGTCTGGGGATTGGGCAGCACTTCCTGGCGCTCCACCTGACCATCGGCGGCGCGCACCGTTACCAAGGCAAAGTACGGCGCTTCACCCAAGTGCTGGCTCACCACGCCGGTCGAATCGGCCAGGGGCACGGCGTACCTCACCTGGTTGCGGTTTCTCGGCTCAAAGTGGACCCGCACTCGCTCGACGTGCGGCACGTGGGAACGGATGGCCTCCTCGATACGACGGCTGACACTGTGGGCCTTCTCCAATCCATCGACCCGCAGAGCCACGTCTGCCTCCAGGAAGCGGTAGCGGCCGGCGTTGCGGCCGACGAGCGACCGCACGGCGGTGACCGCCGGGTCGGCCTGGATGATGGCGCGCACCTGGTTGAGGGTGTCCGTATCCAGGGAAGCGTCCAGCAGGACCCGCATGCCGTCTGCCAGCAACTGCCATCCTGTCTTGGCGATCAATGCGACAATGGCCAACGCCGCGTAGCGGTCCAGCGGCAGGCCTACCTTGTGGCCGAGCAACGCCAGGAGCACCACACCTGAAGAAAAGACGTGCGCGCGGTACTCCTGGGCGTCAGCCACCAGGCTGGGCGAGTTGATCTGCCGGCCCACGCGCATCTCGTAAAGGCTGAAGGCCAGCGGGATCACTGCTGACAGTGCCGCGCCCACCAGCATCCAGATGTTGACCGTGACTTGTCCAGCCCCGCCGCGGATCGCCTGCCGGGCGATTTCGTAGCCGGTGAAGAAGATGAGAATGGCGATTCCGACGGCCACCAGATTCTCCACCTTGTAAAGCCCATAGGGAAAAGCCCGACTCTCCCGCTCCGAGATCTTGACCCCAGCCAGGACCGCGACAGAAGCCACCAGGTCTACCAGGTTGTGGATCATCTCGGCCGCGACGGCTAAGCTGCCCGATGCAGCGGCTATAGCGAGGTTCAACAGGCTGAGTGCCACATTGACCCCGATGGAGGCCCAAGCCACGCGCGATGCAGTGGGATAGGTCTGCAGCTCAGGTGCAGGAGAGGTCACTCATGCGTCTCCTTGGCTGCCAGCGCGGCGGGCCACCTCGATCGCCTTGCGCAGCGTATTGACAGCCAGGTGTGCACAGTGCGTACTCTCGTCCGGCAAGCCATCGAGCGCCAGGAGCAGATCGCGCGGACTGACTCGGTCAGCATTGTCCAGTGTCATACCCCGGACCATCGTGGTCAGCATGTTTCCGCTGGCTACCGACGTGCCACAGCCATCCGTCATGAACCTGGCGTCTTGGATCACATCACCATCGAGCCTGAGATCGATCTCCATCGTATCGCCGCAAGGTCCCGCGATGACTGCGTGAGCATCGGGGGCGTCCATACGACCCAGGTTCGTGGGATTGCGCGCCTGCATGAGGACCGTAGCCGAGTAGTCCGCCTGCTCCTTCTGGTCGATCTCGCGCTGCAGGTCCGCCACAAGGAGAGCCCACTTGTCGCTTTCTTCGTGCTCTTTCACGGAGGTTGCCTTCTGGTTTTTCTCCAGCCCGCTGCTACTCGCGAGTCATGGCTGTGCCACACTTGGGGCACTTGATATCGAAGCAAGGCTGCCCGACCTGGTGTGGAGCCTTGTGCCCGCAGTTGGGGCAGACGCAGCTGCCACCCGGGCCGGCGGCCTTGCCACCCATCCGCCCAAGGCCCCGGCCCTGCCCCCGTCCACCTCCGCGCCCGCTGCCGCCTCCCTGTCCGCTACCTCTACCTCTACCCATCTTGGTTCCTCCTTCACTCTCTCTATAGTCTGCGCAGATCAGGCCAGCACCCAGGCTAGCCTTCCTCCTCCAGCTGCGCAATCCGTTCCATCGTCTCGGCCAACTGCCGGCGCAGGCCAGCCAGCGTTTCGCGAAGCTGGGCCAGTTCTGCTTCTCGCGCGCCCACTGCCACCGGCTGAGGGGCCGCAGCAGTCAGGGGTGGATTGCCCATGCCGCGCCCCATCCCACGGCCCGAGCCACGTCCCATTCCTCTCCCCATCCCGCGACCGGCACCAAGGCCCGCTCCACCACCCATTCCGGCATGAGCGCCGACGTTGGCAGACGACATGGACCGGACCCTGCCGGCCTTGAAGGCTTCAACGGCCTGGCGCACGGTTCCCTCGGGAACCAGGTAGCCCGGGACGCCGGCTGCTTCCAGCACATCGAAGGCGTTGGGGCCAAGATTGCCCGTAAGCACGGCTTGGGCACCGCGCTCCACCACGAATTGGGCGGCCTGGATGCCGGCACCACCGCCCTGGCTCATGGCCGGGTTGGCCACGGCCTCGAACTGCATCGTGTCGCTATCGACAAAGAGGTAGGTTGGGCACCGGCCGAAGACGGGGCTGGCCGGTGCATCGAGCGTGTCGCCTTGTGCTGAAACTACGATTCTCATCTGTCACTTGTTCCTTTCAAGATTGACTGATTCTGACGTACCAATCCCTTTTCATCCATGGCAGACCAAAGCTGCGAGCAGAGAGACCCCCGCCGTCTGTGGCCTGGCCACGATCACCGATGCCCCCGCATGTGGCTGCCGTATCGATCCAGGAAGCTGTGCAGCCCTCGGTCGGTCTCGCGCAGGTCGGCCACCCAGCAGGCACGGTAACGGTCCCCCTCTGGCGTCAGGCGATAGAGCCGGCGGGCAGGCCCGGCGGTGCCGTGGTGCCAGCGAGAGGCAACCAGCTCTTCATCTTCACTGTTCCGCAGGAGGCGGTAGACCGTACTGAGATCCACGGGGTTCGCGGCAAAGCCAAACGACTCCAGGGAATCGGGCAACTCGTAGCCATGTATCTCCTCACAGTGCACCAACAGCAGCAAGCAAGGCTCCAGGAAATCCTGGATGCGACGAGGGCAGACTCCTTCGATATTCTCTTTTGGCCGGCGCCCCTGTCGATGAGGCACAGTCTACACCTCGCTTCTTCCGCCACCTATATGCCGACTGCACATAGTATAGCACCGAGCCGCGAGCGTGTCAAGTATTCTGGACAATGTGTCTAATGGCTATTGACAGATCACACCTAGCATGGTATACTGGGTCGAGTGAGAGGGCAGGCACACAGATTTCCGAGGAGAGCGAGATGCAAGGAAGGGGGCACGGGCGCCGGTGGCGACAGAGTGGATACTCGCGCCGCGCAGTTCGGTTCCTGGAACCGACGTTGCTGCTTCTGCTGCACCGTGGACCGTCACACGGCTACACCTTTCTCAGCGAGCTGGACGGCTTTGGCCTGGGAGAGATGGACCCGAGCGCAGTATATCGGCTGCTGCGTGACATGGAAGGGCAAGGCTGGGTGGAATCAGACTGGGACGAGGAGCGCACGCAGGGACCGCCGAGGCGGGTCTACCGCCTGACGGCGCAGGGCAACGAGGTGTTGGGGTGGTGGATGGCTGACTTGCGGGAGACAGCCGAAATCATCGATCGCCTGCTGGACAGCCACAAACGGCACATGAAGGAGGGTGCAGGTGACTACCATTGATGAGCTCCTCGCCGACCTTGAAGGCGACGCTCCTGTGTGCCAGGTCCTGGTCGGCGCCTGCTGGACAGCAGTGGTATTGGAGGGCGACCCGGCGCGTTGTGGCCTTGCTTCGACCCTGCATGCCGAGAGCCACGATGCGGGCCCGCTGGTGCGCGAGGCCGGGAGGCTCTGCCGGTACAGCGCGCGGGAGCTGGCCGAGTGGCTGAACTCCCCACGTATACTGGAAGCGAGCATCGGGATGGCGGCGCTGAATGCACTGCTGGAAGTAGATGAATCGGGCTGCGTAGAGCTGAACGCGGAGGACCTGGTCGTGGCACGCGGGAGCGGGCGGCGGGTCGCCATCGTGGGGCACTTTCCGTTCACGGAGCGGGTCCGCCGGGAGGCAGGCACCTGCTGGGTACTGGAGCTGAACCCACGCCCGGGCGACCTGCCAGCCGACCGGGCGCAGGAGGTCTTGCCCCAGGCGGACGTGGTCGCTCTGACGGGCACATCACTACTCAACCACACGTTTGACGACCTGGTCGGTCTCTGCAGGCCCGACGCATTCGTGGTTCTGCTTGGGGCCAGTGCCCCGCTGTCACGCGTGCTCCTGGAGCGCCGCGTGACTGCCGTTTCCGGCACCAGGGTAGTCGATGTCGCGGCCGTGCTGCGCGCGGTGGGCGAGGGAGCCACCTTTCGACAGATCCCAGGCAAGCGGCTGTTGACCATGATGCGCTGAAGGCGCGGAAACGTAACAGAGGAGAGCAGAGGAACGTACTGTGAAAAAGATCGGGATTATCATCTGCAACCGCTACCATACGTGTGCCGGGGGCAAGTGCTTGCGCTCGCTGCGCAACCGGGAAGGGGCCTTCGCCCAATACAAGGGCGAAGAGGTCGAGCTAGTGGGCTATACCACCTGTGGGGGCTGTCCGGGCGGCAACGTCGAATACACCCCTGCCGAGATGAAGAAGAACGGCGCAGAAGTGGTTCACTTGGCGACGGGCTTGGTGGTTGGCTACCCACCGTGCCCACGCCTGCAGGCTTTCTGCGAGTTCATCCCGGCAAAGTATGGCCTGGAGGTGGTGGTCGGCACCCACCCAATCCCGCAGAACTATTACCTGACCCACGGGACGTTAGGGACGTGGCAATCGGCCCAGTGGCAGCGGCTCATCCGGCATGTCCTGACCGATGAGGAAACACGACGAGCGTATGACTAGGAAAGAAAGGAGGTGAGTGAGATGCCTGCAGGAGATGGAACGGGACCCACGGGCATGGGACCCAGGACCGGACGTGGAGCCGGCTACTGCGCCGGCTACGATGCACCCGGTTGGGCGTTCCCTGGTCCGGGCCGCGGCCTTGCGCTGGGCCGGGGACGGGGCGGCGGAGGCCGAGGATGGCGGAACCGGTACTGGTTTCATGCCACCGGCGTACCGGGTTGGGCCCGGTCGGGCCGTGGGCCGGCGTGGGGCTCTGTCCCTGTCGCACCGGCCCCAGGCCGTGAAGAGGAAGCCGCGCTCCTTCGGCAGCAGGCTGAATGGCTGAAGCAGCAGCTAGACGCCATCAGCCAGCGCATCGAAGAGCTCGGCCAGGAGAAGTAACGGGACTGTCGAGCAGCACCCTCGGGGCGGACGGCTTTTCCGCGCGGTTGAGCATCCGCCCCGAGGCCCAAGCCGGTCGGAAGGACGGGCATCCTGCCAGCCGCTCGGTAAACGGATTGTATCTCATGGTGCGGTGGTGTGCAAGCAGGCCTGGGTTGCCATCCGGAGCGAACAGCTGGGGGTGACAGTGCCCCTCGTAAAGGGCATGAGGTATTGGCACATGATCGTGTTTGGTCCGGTGCCCTCTCGGCGACTGGGGCGAAGCCTGGGGATCAACAACATCCCGCCCAAGATCTGCACCTACGCGTGCGCCTATTGCCAGCTAGGGCGCACCCTCAGGCTGCAGGCGGTGAGGGAGGCCTTCTACGATCCAGGCCGAGTCACATGTGCCGTACGGACGAAGGTCACCATGGCCCAAGAGAGAGGGGAGGCCATCGACTACCTTACCTTTGTTCCTGATGGCGAGCCGACGCTGGACATTCATCTACGCCGGGAGATAGAACTGCTCAGGCCACTCGGACTCCCGATCGCGGTGATTACCAATGGCTCACTCATCTGGCGATGGGACGTGAGGCAAGACCTGATGTCCGCGGATTGGGTCTCGGTGAAAGTGGACAGCGTCCAAGAAGAAGCATGGCGGCGAATCGATCGGCCGCACGGCAGCTTGGCACTCGACTCGATCCTGAGGGGAGTGGAAGCTTTCGCCAGGGACTACCGCGGCATACTGGTGACGGAGACGATGCTCGTGGCCGGCATCAACGACGGTGACGAGCAGATCGAGAAGACGGCCGATTTTGTGTCCCGCCTGCGTCCGGATCGGGCCTATCTGTCTATCCCGAACCGGCCGCCGGCGGAGGCCTGGGCAAGAGTGCCCGATGAGCAGGCGCTCCATCGGGCCTTTTGCACTTTCCAGGAGAGAGTGGAGCAGGTGGAGTATCTGATCGGCTACGAGGGCAATGACTTTTCTTTCACAGGGGACGTCGAGAGGGACTTGCTGAGCATCACCTCCGTACACCCCATGCGTGAGGACGCCGTTGGGGAGTACCTGACCCGGGCAGGGGAGGGGTGGCCGGTAGTCCGCCGGATGGTCGCGCAGGGCAAGCTCACCGAGCTAGAGCACGGCGGTCACATGTTCTATCTGCGAACACTCAGGGCAGAATTCCGACAGGAGACTTGAACCATGGAGTACTCTGACACCGTGCGGGATCACGCGCTTCAACCGCGCAATGTTGGATTCATCGAGGGGTTTGACGGGCGTGGCGAGAGTGGGGATTTCAGCTGCGGTGATGTGGCGGTTATGACCATCCGTGTGCGCGACGGACGTCTGGCCGAGGTCAAGTTCCTGGTGCAGGGCTGCGGCGCGGCGATTGCCACCTGCAGCATTGCTACAGAGCTGGCGACCGGCAGGACCGTCGAGCAGGCGGCCCAGTTGACAGACGAGGAAGTGGCGCAGGCCCTGGGAGGGCTCCCAGAGCCCAAGATGCACTGCTCCAATCTGGCAGCAACGGCCCTGCGCCACGCCATCGAGGACTATCGGCGGCGGGCCAAGCTGGACCTGCACGACTGGCGTGCGCTCTACCAGCGCTAGCTTCGCCTACTTGGCAAACGTGTCCAGCTCCGGACGACCTGATGCCCCTTCCCCAGATAGAAGAGGCTGGTAGGCTTCTGCGCCGGCCCGTCTCAACCTACCGAAAGCGATCATCAGACCTCTGATCTTTCGCCTTGTCCCTGGCAGACGCAAGCCACCCCGTGCTCTGCACCTCGTAATGATCGAAGTCGGGCGCATAAGGCTTGATGTCCAGTAGCGGGGTGCCGTCCAGGACATCCACATTCTCAATCTGGAGCAGATTCCGATCCCTGCCCAGGAGCCTCACCACAGAGAGGCCGATCGGGTTGGGGCGGGCAGGGGCGCGGGTCGCAAAGACCCCATGCGGCACCGAGTCGAGGAAAGGCATGACGATCAGCCTCGGCTGCGCGGCTCGATGGAAGTGATACAGCAATATGATGTGCGAAAAGCCCTCCAAGTCCTGGAGGCCGGGAGCGTACTCGGTGAAGAGCTCCACCTCTCCACGAATCCCGACCGCGCCCACCGGCTGGATGGGCATGTTCTCGACGCCCAGAAAGGGCGAGTGAATGATGCCGATTGGCTTATAGACCATGCTCACTGGCTCACCTCTGTCTGCCGATACTCACCGCCGCAGCGTGGCGACGAGCCGCCGAGGATAGAGCAGGAGATCCAGTGCGTCCTCGACTCGGCTCACCACCAGGTCGGCGCCCCGCAGCGCTGCGGTCGCCAGCCCCTCTGGCCCCAGGACGGCGATACCCAAAGCCGCAGCCGACAGCATCTCGGCATCATTGGCCCCATTGCCGATGGCGACCACGCGATCGGCCCCCAACCACTCGATGAATGCCTGCTTCTGGCGTGCCTCATCCCCAGACTTGATGCGGGACAGGGGAATACCCAGCCGATCAGCGATCGGAGCAGCATTGCCAGCGGTGTCAGCTGTAAGGAGATGAATGGTGACTGCCGACGACAGGGCAGCCAACCTGCTGGAAACGCCGGGCAGAAGCTGACCATCCAGGGCAAGGGTTCCGTTCAGGTCGAGGAGGAGGTGGTCCAGGGCAAGCGGCCCGCGCCCTGGGATGTCAAGGTGTATCATCATCGCGTCCAGAGGAATTGTGCGCGGGGGCCGGGAGTCGGCCCCAGCCCCCGCTGGGGAACAGGACTCGCAGTGCGGGCGGGCTTGCTTAGGGCTTCCACTCCTTCCAGACTTTGCCGACGAGGGCGGGCCCGGGCTTGAGGGTCTTTTCGCCGGGAAGCCAGCCGGACGGCATCACCTCGCCCGTGGCGCGGTTGTGCTGGAAGGCTTTGATCTGGCGGATCAGCTCGTCGGGGTTGCGGCCGACCTCTGGGGTCAGTACTTCCGTAGCCCGGATGACGAAATCGGGATCGATGATGAAGCGGCCGCGGATGTCCACACCCGCTGCCTCGTCGTAGACCCCGTAGACAGTCCCGATCCGACCACCGCCATCGGACACCATGGGGAAGGGCACGCCGCCCTCCACCATCTTCGACAGCTCTTCCTCCTGCCAGATCTTGTGCACAAAGCGGCTGTCGGTGCTGACTGACAGGACCTCGACGCCCAGCGCCTTGAATTGGTCGTACCTGGCGGCGACCGCCGCCAACTCGGTCGGTCAGACAAAGGTAAAGTCGCCGGGGTAGAAGCATAGCACCACCCATTGACCTTTGTAGTCCGACAGCTTGACATTCTGGAACCCCTTGCCCTGGATGTAGGCCGTCGCCTCAAAATCCGGGGCTTCCTTTCCAGTACGTGCGATTGTCATCAGTGGCGTCTCCTTTGCTACTGCTGTGTCGGCAGGGGCCTGTAGCTTCAAGATGGGCCCTGCCACCGGCTTGACGCATCCATCTACTTCTTTCTTTGCCATACTTCTGTTTCCCTTTCTGCAGCCTCTTCTCGCTCACCAGCGAAGCTGCACTGCGAGCCCTCCTGCTCCCCAAGGAATGGCCCGACCACGGGCCGGGTTTGCTCTGTACGACGGCTCACGGACAGACTTGGCCCTAGATAGCCCCAAGTGTCATGGCCCCGGTGTGCGGGGGCCGGGGCAGCGGGTGGCAGTCGTTGCCTACGACTTGCCAGCCGGGCGGCCCAGCCTCCCCTCAACTTCATCGAGCTGCCGGCGGAGTGCCTCGGCCTCCTCGCGCAGGCGGCCCAGCTCGTCCTTCTCGTACTCCCCCTCGGCGGGCAGGTTGCCGTGCCCGTGCTCTGCACTCTCCTTGCAGGGGGCTGCCCCTCTGAGCTGGCCGCCTACGTAGCGCTCGATCGCCTGCCGGACAGTGCCATAGGCGCCGGTGACACCTTCGACGCCAAACTGCTCGAAGAACATGATCGCCCGGCCGCCCATGCCGCCGGTGAGCATGACATTGGCCCCAAGGCTGGCCACAAAAGCCGGCACCTGGCCCGGCTCGTGTCCCGCGTAGTAGGGGTTGTCTACGTCGCCGACGGCCTCCACCTGGCCGTCTGCCAGGTCCACCAGGACAAAGTAGGGGCAACGCCCAAAGTGGGGTGCCACCACGCTGTTCAGGCCCTCCTTGCTCTCCGCAGACACAGCTATGCGCATCGGATGTCTCCTCTCTGGTCTCTGTACCAAACGCGAACGTCCATTAGTCGGCCAAGTGACGACCGGCCACAGGCAGCCCCGCAACCAGGTCCCTGGCCATTGGGGCGAAGGTGTCAGCCGAGTACTCCTCGATACGCCCCGTGTCGCAGAGGCGGGCAATCTCGGGATCGATCGGCAGGCGCCCCAGGAAGGGCACGCCAATGCGCTGAGCCGTATCCTCGGCATGGCTGGGCCCGAAAATGTCGTACCGCTTGCCCGTGTCAGGGCACTCGAAGTAACTCATGTTCTCGACCAGGCCCAAGATTGGGGTGTTCATCTGGCGGGCCATGTTGGCAGCCTTGCGAACGACCATGCCGGCCAGGTCCTGAGGTGAGCTGACCAGCACGATACCCGAGATAGGCAGCGACTGCATCACGGTCAGGGACGCATCGGACGTTCCGGGAGGAAGGTCCACCACCATATAGTCGAGCGTGCCCCAGAAGATGTCGCCCCAGAACTGCTTGATCGCCCCGCTGACGAGCGGTCCGCGCCAAATCACGGCCTGGTCTTCCTGTTCCAGAAGGAGGTTGATCGACATGATGCGGATCCCCTCACGGCTCTGAGGTGGCATGGGGCCCAGTGGGCTGTGACCCAGAGTCGCCCCGTTGGGGAAGAACATCTTGGGGATAGAGGGTCCCGTGATGTCGGCGTCGAGGATGCCGACCTGGTGCCCCATCCGGCGGAGGGCGAGGGCCAGCAGTCCACTGACGAGCGACTTGCCGACCCCACCCTTGCCGCTCATGACGGCAATGACGCGGCGGATGACGTTCAGGTCTTCCGCGGCGCCCTTTTGGGGGACACCGATGCCGATCCGGCGCTTCTCCTCCTCGGTCATCTCCGACAAGGTGACCTCGACCTGAGACACCCCCTCCAGCGCGCCCACGGCCGCCTTGACGTCCCCCGTGATTTGCTCCTTAAGGGGGCAGCCCAACGTTGTCAGCGCCAGAGTAATCTCGATCTTGTGGCCCTCAATCGCCACATGGCGCACCATGCCCAGCTCGATCAGGCTCTTGTGCAACTCGGGGTCCATGACCCCTTCCAGTGACTCACGGACTTGTGCTTCAGTGACCACTTCCTAGACCTTTCCTGCGAATGGTTTGTATTGTGAATGCGCCGGCCCTACCGGTGGGCCTCCATGTGAGCATCATAGCTGTCGAGAAAGCACTGGAGCATCCGGCTGGTCCCTCTGAGACCGTCAACCCAGCGGGCCAGATAGCGATCCCCTTCCTCGGTAATGCGGTACTCACGGCGCGCCGGGCCGGCATTGCTGGTGTCCCAGAACGAAACGGCAAGGCCCCGCTCCTCCAAACCGCGCAGAATGCGATACACTGTGCTCAGATCTGCCGGGTGCTCTCCGAACCCAAAGGGCCGGAGATCGTCCAGGAGCTCATATCCATGCGCCTGCCGGCAATGCAGTAGTAAGAGCAGGCAAGGCTCCAGGAAGCGCTGGATGCGCCGCGGGCACGCCTGGTCGGGCCCCAGGTCCTGCCAGCCTTGGTAGCCTCGAGGCGCCGACGGGATCTCCTTTTCTGGATTCATCTAGATGCACTCTGCACATACATACTACCACAGAGTCGCGCGGTGTCAAGTATCTAGGACAGATGCGCGAGACGCTGCCTGCCGCGGTTGAGTAAAGGATGAGGCGGTCCTTGACCGGCGCGGCGCCCTGTAGTATCCTTGCCAACCGGATGAGCACAAAGACAACGACCTGGATCGACTTGCTCGCGCTCTTGCCGGACCGCTCGATGCACGGCTACGAACTGCTCCAACGGATCGATGCTGAAGGAGTCGACGAATGGTTGGACGTCGGCAAGGCCGGGGTTGGCCACTCCCTCGCCAAACTTCGGGACCGTGGCTTTGTGACGGAGTCGCACCAGCATAGCACTCGCAGCGCGGAGGTGTTGATCTCCGGCCGCACTGATACGGGGCAAGCGGCTTTCTTCGGCGCCATGGAAGCGCAGGCAGCAAGCCGAGAGCCGGCCCAGATTGAGGTGGTCAGCCGGCGCTCTGGGCGGGACAAGGCGCGCCAGTCGCGCGAATGGACCCTGGGACAGTTGTCGCCCGAGCCACAGGCAGTAGCGCGGCGGTGCGCGCTGGACAGGCTGCCTCTCTAGGGCCTATTCCTCTCCATGACCAGCATTCTGACCGCGGCTCTGCTCAGTTTGATTGCCGGCCTGGCCGCGGGCCTGGGTGGCGTAGCCGTGGCGCTCCTTCCAAGGCTGGACATGCGCCTCTACGACACGCTGCTGGGCTTTGCGGCGGGTGTCATGAGCGCAGTTGCCACCATCGGGCTGATCCAGCAGGCACTCGGTCGGGGAGGCACCGGGATCGTCCTCCTGGGCGTGGCGGCGGGCGCTGCGATCTTGTTTGCGCTCGACCGGAAGCTCCCCCACGAGCATGAGCCCCTCTCTTTCGAGTGCACCAATCCCATGGCCTACCGGCGCGGCATCCTTCTCTTTTCCGCATTGACCCTGCACAACCTGCCCGAGGGCCTCGCGGTGGGCACAGGCTTTGTGGCGCAGCCCCGGCTCGGCCTGCTGCTGGCCCTGGCCATAGCGCTGCACAATATCCCGGAGGGCATCGCGGTTGCAGGACCCTTCCGGGCCTGTGGCATGCCTCGACGCCAGTACCTGGCGTGGGCTGTCGTCTCCGGCTTGGCAGAACCGGTGGCAGCCCTGGTGGGAGCCTCTTTTGTCACCTTCTTCCAAGCCGTCCTGCCCTTTAGCCTCGCCTTTGCGGGCGGCGCCATGTTGTACGTGGTGTCGGACGAGCTCATTCCGGAGAGTCACAGCCACGGGTACGAGCACGAAGCCACCTTCGGATTCGTGTCAGGCTTCCTGCTCTTGCTGGCTCTGTCGCAGCTCCTGTAGACGATCGCCGCGTTCCAGAAGGCGGGGCCAAGCAGAGGCATGCTTCTGGATGGCGCCGCGGAGGTGACTGATGGATCACTTCAGCCTTGTCGCGACCGTGTATGATCGGTTGTTCTCTCCTCCGGACCACGACCGGCTGCGCAGCCTGCTGGATCTGCCGGCTGCCGGAAAACTGCTAGACGTGGGCGGCGGGACCGGGCGGGTTGCGCAGGCAGTGATCGGGCTGGTCGAAGAAGCCGTGGTGCTGGACGAGTCGCACCGCATGCTCGAGCAGGCACGCCTCAAGGGACTGACAGTGGTGCAGGGTCAGGCCGAGCGCCTGCCCTTTGCGGACGGCACGTTTGCCCGGGTTCTGGTCGTCGATGCCTTCCATCACCTGGCAGATCAGGCTCAGTCGGCGGCCGAGTTCCTGCGCGTGCTGGCACCCGGTGGGCGCCTGGTGGTGGAGGAGCCGAACGTAGAGCAGGCTGCCGTTCGTCTGCTTGCCCTCGCCGAGAAAGTGCTGCTGATGCGCAGCCACTTCCGCACTCCGGCGCAGGTCCAGGAGATACTGGAGGATGCGGGCGGCCGAGTGCGTCTACATCGCGAGGGCAGGACCTTCTGGGCGGTGGTGTCCAAGCCCGGAGCAGCGGCTGACGAGGAATAGCCGGGATCGAGCGTCAGGATCGGAGGCACCTGTCACCCCGGGGAGTGCACCCAGGGGTGACAGGTGCTGAGACAGCAGCTCGAGCAAGCTGTATCACGCGCCCGGCGCAGGCAAGGGCGCCGGACTAGGGTGTGCAGCAGGGAACATCCACCGTCACCCGCTGGGCCGTAAATCCGTCGCCGGCGACGGACCCAACCACACTCACCGAATCGCCGACTTCCAGGTCCTCAAAGGCGATGGGTAGGCACCCCCCGGGAGTGTACATCCGGTACATCGTGCCGTCGGTCACCGACACCACCAGGTCCTGGCCCACGTAGGGCTTGACAAATCGGTTGCCGTTGCGGACCATGACGGTGATCGCGCTGGACTCGAGTGCGCTGATGTTGCCGGTCAGGGTGAACAGCTGCTTTCCGGGCAGCGATGCCGGCTGCCGCCCTCCGTGGTGCTGCCCATTCTGCTCCTGGTCTTGGTTCCGCTCCTGGTTCTGGTTCTGCTCCTGGCTCTGGCCCTCACCCTGGTTCTGCTCTTGATCTTGGTTCTCTTCCTGGTTCTGGTTCTGCTCCTGATTCTGATGCCCATTCTGGTTTCCGCCCTGATTCCCACCCCCGGAGGCCAGCACCGGGGTAGCGGCAACCAGCAACGCCAAGACCACGATCAGAAGTGCCCATCTCTTTTTCATCCTACACTCTCCTTTTCTTGTGTTCTACCTAGCGTACTGTGAGTGGAGCTGCAAGGGGCTATGGCTTGCTTCCGCCTCCCCCTCCGTTTCCGGGCGTCTGGCCTGGACCGCCGGTTGGACCGGGCGTGCGTGAGGCGCCCGGCTGCCCGGTGGGATCAGGTGTGTGCGAGGCGCCTGGCGTGTGCGAGACTGGGGGATTCCCCGTCGGCTCCCGCGTCGCGGTCGAGCCGGGTGTGTGGGCAGGCGAACCGCTCGGCGCGGGCGAAACACTCGGTTGACCCGTACGTGGCGGAAGGTCCGATGCTCCCGGTGCATGGCTCGGCTGCGGATCGGGCGTGCGCGATGGCTGCGGCGTGCCGCTGGGACCCGGCAGGATCGTCGGTACAGGCGGGGTGCCGTAACGCAGGCGCTGGCGCAGCCCATCGGGATCACCCTGACCGGCGTGGGCTTCTTCGCGTACCCGCGCCATCTCCCGCAGAAACTCATCCACAGTCGGCTGCGGCGGCTCGCCGATGGCAGAGCGCATGGCCTGCTCCCGCTGCCCGATTGCATCGGCCAGACTCTCAAGAGCCACGGGAGCCGACATGCCTTCCAGTTGCACCGCCGCGGAGAGGGCCTCCCGCAGCTGCTCAGCGGCCCGGCTCGACACCGATGGCCGCACCTCGCGGCCTGCCCCAATCAAGGCCAGGATCTCGTCCATGCGCTCCTCGGCCAGTGACTGGGCGAGGGCGAACCTGCTCTGCGGCCCAAAGGCCAAGGCCGCGTGGACCCGCTCGGCCGCCAGCTTGGCTCCGTAGAGAGTGTCTCCCGGCAGGCTGGCAGCCGCTGCCCGATCAACACCCACGAGGATGCCAAAGAGGAGCGCGAGGGCAGCGAGGGACATGGCAAGGCGGAGGGCCAGGGAGGTGCGGCCTCGCTGCGGCGCTCGAGTCTCGCGCAGCCGAGCCGCCTCGGAGAGAAAGCGTTGGCGGCCGGGAAGCAGGCGGCGCGGGGCCGGCGGCACGTGCGCCAGGCCTCCGACCAGGCGGGTGGCCTGGAGAAGGGGCACGAGCCGCTCCTCAACCGGCTCCCCCCGGGCTGATGCTTGCAGTGCGTCTTCAAACGCGTCGGCTTGTCGTCTCATGATTCTACTCTCTTCAGCCGCCCAGAAGCGTGCGCAGGCGGCTCACGGCACGATGCTGGAGGGTCTTGACCGCCCCTTCACTTTTGCCCATCAGGCGGGCCACTTCTGCCAGCGGACGGTCCTCGGCAAAACGCAGCAGGAGGACTTGCTGCTGGTCTGCGGTCAAGTGTCGAATCGAGACCCGCAGCCGGTGCTTGACCTGTCTTTCGTGCACCACGTCCGAAAGATGCATGCGTTCGTCCGCGAACTGCTCGTCCAGCGCAACCACCGGACCCGTCTTCTGGCGCCGGAAAAGATCCATCGCCAGGTTGTGAGCCACCCGGTAGAGCCAACCGTCCAGTTTGTCCCGGGGACCACGCTTCGTTCGCAGGGCTTGCAGGAACCGGACGAACACCTCACTCGTGAGGTCCTCGGCCTGGGCAGCGTCCCCCAGAACCCGGTAGAGATAGCCATAGATTGGCCCCGCATAGCGATCGTAGACCTCCGCAAGTGCCTCGGCATCGTAGGCACCGGCTCGCTGCAGGAGCAGCTCCTCGGAGCTCATCAATTGTTCGAGTCCTCACTTTCAAAGACGCAGGCACCGCCTGCAGGATACGGGTGATCACCCGATTGTAGCAGATTTGGGGCTCAGCGCCACAGCACGACGTGCGAACGAGGGTTGGAGTGGGCGCAGGTCTGACCGAGTCCCTATCGCCTCGGTCAGAGTCCTTCGGCGATCGGCCTGAGGCACCGTCGCCTCGGTCCGAGACCTTCGGAGATCGCGGAGAATGGTTTCTGACAGGAAACGCACACGGCCTTCAAACCTTTTTCACAACTGCCGGGTAGGATCGAAGGGAATGCGCAGGCCGAGAGCCACAGAAGAGCAGGCCTGGCAAAACGGGAGGAAACGGGGAAGATGGAACACAGAGTGAGCCTTTCGCTGCAGACACGCCGGAACTGGCTGATCGCCGCACTGCTCTCGCTGAGCGGGCTCGCAGCCATAGTGTCGGGCGTGTACTTTCTCTTTCTGCCTTCGGGTGGGTACATGGGAGGCCGCAACCCTATGTATGGCGTTACTGTCCTGTTCGATCGCCACACGTGGGACGCAGTGCACATGTGGGGCGGGTTGGCCATGGTCGCCATCGCGGCATTGCACCTGGCACTGCACGGGCCCTGGGTGAGGATGACAGGGCGACGAGTCGCCAGGGCGGTGGCTTCGCGGGGCCAGGGCCTGCCGGGGGGCCTGAGGCGGAACATCGCCCTCAACGTGCTGGTAGCCGCCAGCGGGCTCGTGACGGCCGTAACGGGGATCGTCCTTCTCTTCGCCCCCTCGGGTCACGCCTCGGGCCTGTCCGTCGCTTGGGACCTGGTGCACACGTGGTCCGGGGTGGTGATGACCCTTGCGGCCGCCGCACACCTGGCGATCCACTGGCGCTGGGTGACAAGCGTGACGCGCCGGCTGGTGGCGCCGCGGCAAGCCACGCCCCAGCCTTCCGGGCTGGCGGCGGGCAGCTAACCCTGCCGAGGTCGAACGGGGCGACTGAAGTCGCTCCCACGAGCGGGCAAGAGGATCAGGGAGATTCGAGGAACCTGGTAGAATGGGAGGAGATGCAATGATTAAGAAGATTGTCTTGGGACTGGTTGTCGTAGGGTTGGTCGGAGTCCTGGTGGCGGGAGCTGCCGTCCGCACCGCCGCCAAGGTGGGGAATGATGCCGAGGCGCGTGGGCGAGGGCTCGGATCGGGCAGTGGTGCGGGCACTGGGGAAGCGGAGGTCCCTGGCCGTATGGCCAAAGCCACGATTAGAGATCTAGGGTGATCTGTGGAAAGGGAGTGGAGAATGACGAGCATGACCCGACTCCGATTGGTGTTGCGAAGGAAGCAGACCCAAGTGCTGCGCCGAGTCACCCAGGCCGCCTTCGCGCTGTTCATCCTCATCACGAGCATCCTGCACTACACCGTAACCGGCAAGCACATGGCATCCATCGATGCCTATTGCCCGTTCGGAGGCTTTGAGACCCTGTGGCGCTGGGCGACGGATGGCGGCAAGTTCATCCAGATGACCCACGCCTCAAACCTGGTGCTGGCGCTGGGCCTGGTGGCAGGCGTACTCCTGGCCGGAGGTGCCTTCTGCGGGTGGGTCTGCCCTTTCGGCACCCTGCAGGACCTGTTGGGCTGGGCCCGCAAGAAGCTTCACCTGCCCGAGGTGCGTTTGCCAAGCAGGGCGGACCGCATCCTGACCTATGGGCGATACCTGAGCCTGGTGGGCATCCTTGCCGCCACGATCGCCAGCGTCAAAATGTGGTTCTCCGGGTGGGATCCCTACCGCACCCTTTTTGGACTGGGGTGGGTCTTTGAGTTCAACCTGGCCGAGCATTGGCTCGCCTACCTTGTCGCACTCGCAGTAGTGGGCGCGGTGCTGATCGTCCCGCGCGCCTGGTGCCGGTATGCCTGCCCGCTGGGAGGGGCCATCAGCCTGCTGGGAAACCTGAGCCTGCTGCGGATCCGGCGGGTGGAGGGCGAGTGCCTGGGGTGCGGCGTGTGCAACAAGCCGTGCCCGGTCAAGATCGACGTGGCGCATGCCTATCCGGCCGTGTCTGCCAACTGCATCGGGTGCTTGGAGTGCGTGGAGGCGTGCCCGCACAGGCCGGCGCTGGGTGTCACGCTGGGGCCGGCCCTGCCCAAGCTCAGATCCGGCAAGAGGGAGAGTGTCGCATGAAGGCGCCGAGAGTCAACAAGTACCTGATGCCCCTGCTGGTTGTGGTGGCACTGCTGGGCAGTGTGGCCATCGCCAAGTCTGCGGATGCCTGGCAGACGAGTGGGCGCGGCCAGGTGGTGGTGGACGAAAGCGGGCAGCCCGATCCGGCCGGAATCAAGGGCTGGATGACGCTGGAAGGGGTATCTGAGACGTATGGCATCCCGCTGGATGCACTGTATGCGCTGATCGGCGCCGGTAGGGAGGTGCCGCCTGGCACGGAGATGAAGATGCTGGAAGGGCTGGTGCCCGGCTTTGGGGTGAGCACTGTGCGCGCCGGCGTGGCGGCCTACCTGGAGGGGAGCTGGTCGCCGGAGGACGGCCCGTACCAGGGCACAAAGTCGCACGAGTAAGGGCTCGCCGAAACCACGCCAAGTCTTCACACCTACTTCAAGGTTTTTTCACATCTGGGTGCTAGACTGAGTTCAGGCTCGAACACCGAGAGCCAACAAAAAAAGAGAGATGCGGAGGAAACCGATGTCAAAGAGAAAGTGGATCTGGGGAGCCGTGCTGGCAATCGCCGTCCTGGCGATCGGGGCCGTGTTGCTGTGGGCTCTGCCGGGCAGCGCCGAGGCGCGGCGCGGCGCCGGATGGGGCACTGTGGATTGCGATGTCGAGGCGTGCGCCACGGGCGCGCAAGGAATCGACGGTTATCAGGGCGGCCGCTGGAGTATGGGACGCGGCATGCAGGGCGGAGGCATGGGCATGCAGGGCGGAGGCTGGGGCATGCAGGGGAGCGCCGGCCTGGACGGCACCTGCGATGCCTGCAGCGAGGATGTGGTCTCGGGCAGCTTGACTGAGGCGGAGATATCTGCGCTGACCGCCGCACTGGAGGACGAGCACAAGGCCAAGGCGCTGTACGAGCAGGCCATCGCGAGCCTGGGGAACGTGCAGCCCTTCACGCGCATCGTAAGGGCCGAGGAGCGGCACATCGCGGCCCTCGAGAGAGTCTTCACCCGCTACGGGCTGGAGACACCCGAGGTCGAGGTGGGCCCAGAGAGCTTGACCTTTGCGACGCTGGCGGATGCGTGCGCGGCGGGTGTGGCCGCCGAGGAAGCAAATGTCGCCCTGTATGATGGGCTGTTTGCCCAGGTGGAGAAGGCAGACGTTACCCGCGTGCTGACTGCGCTGCAGCGTGCCTCGCAGAACTCGCACCTGCCGGCCCTTGAGGCGTGCGCCCCGTAACGGCCGAAGATGCTGCGACGAGGCCCCTGGCTGCAGGCGCAGCCAGGGGCCTTATGTCTGTGCTGCGGCTGCCAAGCAGGGCAAGTGGCGCTTGCACGAAGGCGAGGGGATCACGTCGAGACCCTGCATGGGGGCACATACAGCGGATTGACATCTGCCAGGTGTTTGGGTATCCTGTGATCAGGGGGGGGTGGATAGATGGCCGGAGTGACCATCCTGGTGGTAGATGACGAGCCCAAGATCGCCAAGACGGTGCGGGCCTACCTGGAAAGTGGCGGTTACCGCGTCGTGACGGCCGGCGACGGTCGCACGGCGCTGACCCTCTTCCGCCACGAGAAACCCTCGCTCGTGATCCTCGACCTTGGTCTGCCGGGCATGGACGGGCTGGACGTGGCGCGCACGCTGCGCAGGGAGAGCAATGTGCCGGTTATCATGCTTACCGCACGCGTGGAAGAGGCCGACCGGCTCATCGGCCTCGAGCTGGGTGCCGATGATTACGTGACCAAGCCGTTCAGCCCCCGCGAGCTGGTGGCGCGGGTGCGGGCAGTGCTGCGCCGGGCGGGTCCCGAGCGCGACATGTCTCCCCCGCCCGTCAGCACCGGTGACCTGTCGATCGACCTGGAGCGCCGTCTGGCGACGGTCGCCGGCCGGGCAGTCGAGCTGACCCCCACCGAGTTCGACCTCTTGGTAGTTCTGGCCAGCCACCCCGGGCGCGTCTTCTCTAGAATGGAGCTTCTCGACCGGGTGCAGGGCGATGCGTTTGAGGGGTACGAGCGCACGGTGGATGCTCACGTCAAGAACCTCCGGCAGAAGATTGAGCCCGACCCCAAGCAGCCGCGCTACCTCCTGACCGTCTTTGGCGTAGGCTACCGGTTCGCCGAGCCATGAAGCCGCTGCGCTCGTTGTGGGTCAAGCTTCTGGCGGGGTATCTGGTAGTGGCCCTCGCCGGCGTCGGCCTGGTGGCCCTTCTGGCAAACCGGGCCACGGCGCGCCAGCTCGAAGTCTACGTCAGCCAGGGAAAGCAGGCGCGTGCGGAGCGGTTGGCGCCGACGCTGGCTGGCTACTTCTCCGAAACGGGTAACTGGACCGGCGTCGACGCATGGCTGGCGGGCGAAGGGGCGACCCTCCTGCAGAGCGCGGGGCGCGGCATGGGGCCGGGGCGGGGTCAGGCAAGCATGGCAGCGGAGCGGGTGGTGGTGGCCGATGCAGAGGGGCTTGTCGTGGCCGATTCCGGGGGAAGCCTGGTAGGGAAACGACTCTCGGATGCAGAGAAGGCCCTGGGAACCGCCATCCGCTCGGCCGGGCAGCAGGTGGGCACGCTTCTCCTCCCGGCGGAGGTGGGAGCCTATGCCTCGCTGGAGTCTACCTTCCTGCGGAACGTCAACCGGTCCCTGCTGTGGGCGGGGCTGGGGGCAGCCGCTCTCGCCCTGGCCCTGGGCGCCGTCCTGGCCCGGCAACTGACGGCCCCCTTGCGCTCCCTGACCCATGCGGCGCGCCGGCTGGCGGGGCAGGGCAGCGGACCAGCTCATGCAGAGGTCGTCGAGCAGGTCGAGGTACGCAGCCGGGATGAGATCGGCGAGCTCGGGTTGGCCTTCAACCAGATGTCGGCTGCGCTCGCTCAGCAGGAGAGGCTGCGCCGCAACCTGACGGCGGACATCGCCCATGAGCTACGCACGCCCCTGTCTGTCATTCGCGGCGACTTGGAGGCCCTCCTGGACGGGGTCTACCTGCCCACACCCGAGGCACTCGCCTCGCTGCACGAGGAGACCTTGCTCCTGTCCCGGCTGGTGGACGACCTTCGGGCCCTGGCGCTTGCCGAGGCCGGGCAGCTCCGCCTGGAGCGCCGGGCGGCCGATCTGGGCGAGGTGCTGTCCGGCGTGGTCGAGGCGTTCGCCCAGCAGGCGGAAAGCCAGGGGCAGGCGCTGAGGCTGGATCTACCCCCAGGGCCCCTCCGCACAGAAGTGGACTCCCAGCGGATCAGGCAGGTGGTGGCGAACCTCGTGTCGAACGCTCTGCGGCACGCCGCCGTGCCGGGGAGCCAGGTTGTAGTGTCGGCCAGACAGGGGCCGGGAGAGGTCGAGGTCGCGGTGGCTGACAGTGGTCCTGGCATCCCCCCGGCTGAGCTGGGACACGTCTTTGACCGCTTCTGGCGCGGGGAGCAGGGGCGGGCGGGCGGGAGCGGGTTGGGGTTGGCGATTGCGCGCGAGCTGGTGAGTGCCCATGGCGGGCAGATTTGGGTGGAGAGCTCGCCCGGCCATGGGACGGTCTTTCGGTTTTCGCTGCCCGATTGACAGGCGCGGGAGTCGCCTTCGAGCAGCAGGGTAGGTGCAGGAATCCGTAAGGCACGGGGGCGGGTCTGGAAACCCGCCCTACCGCCTGCAGGTGCAGCGCACCCTGAAGGTGCACCGCACCGATGGAGGGCCCGGTCGAAACCTACGCCCGTCCAAGGGGATGCGAAAACGGCTATGCCCCTCCGCCCGATCTATGCGCAATACCCTGGCCGGGTATTGCACATTCTGAGATAAGCTGCTACACTGTGCTCGAACACCACACGGAGGAATCAACGATGAGCGAAGAGCTGGAGAAATGCACGCTGGTGGTCTGTAGCGGCGACATGGACAAGGTGATGGCGGCCTTTATCATCGCCACCACTGCGGCTTCGATGGGACGCGAGACCTCAATGTTCTTCACCTTCTGGGGAATCAAGGCGATCCAGAAGGGCAATCCGACGGGCAGCACCTTCTTCGAGAAGATGCTGAGCGTCATGAACCGGGGCGGTATCGACCGCATCGGCCCCTCACGGCTCAACTTCATGGGTATTGGTCGCTGGATGTTCCAGAAGATGATGAAGGACAAGGGCGTCACCCCCTTGGCCGAACTCAGGCAGATGGCCATCGACCTGGGCGTCCAGCTCCTGGCCTGCCAGATGAGCATGGACGTCATGGGCATCAAGCGTGAGGACCTGATCGAGGAGGTCGCCGGCGTTGTCGGTGCTGCGACCTACTGCGGCCTTGCACTTGAAGGCAAGACAATGTTCATCTAGTCGGTGCTCGCGGCTGAGCCTGACCATTGACACATACCAAGGAGAAGAAGAATGTCCGAGAACTCGACCCCTAGCATGACATTGGACCTGAAGGGCCTGCTGTGTCCTATGCCGGTTGTCAAGATGGCCGGCGCGATCAAGAAGGTGGAAGTGGGCCAGATCCTCGAGGCCACCGCCACGGATCCCGGCGTAATGGCCGACATCCCCGCCTGGGCCAAGAGCACGGGTCACGAAGTGGTGAAGATGGAGCGAGAGGGCAAGATCATCACCTTCTGGGTGAAGCGCCTCAAGTAGGCCGAATCCATCCGGCAGGCGGTCGGGAAAGCGATTCGGCCGCCTGCCGGCGATTGTGCGAACAAGGAGGTTCCGTTGGAGGAGAATGCGCTCCTGCGCTTTGCCGAGCTTGACCTGCAGATCATTGCGCTGTCGGTGTTCGGCATCCTGTACGCCATCAAGGCATGGACGATGGCACGGCTGCCCCTCAAGTGGGAGAATGCGCCGGCAAAGGGCAGCCCAGCGGCCGGTGTGCTCTATTCCTACGCTGCGACTGTCGCCCCCTGGATGATGAGCTCTGCCACACAGCATTGGACACGTTGGCTCGAGTTCGGCCTGTATCACATCGGGGCGGGACTGGCGATCCTGGCAACCTTCACGCTGCCTTTTGCACCCAAGATGATGGAGCCCGCGGCGGTGCGGTACTTCTTCTCGTTCTTCGTGGGACTGGCCTTCATCGTCGGCGCGATCCGGCTGTACCGGCGCTTCAGCGACCCGACCCTGAGGGTAGTCAGCACCCCGGACGACTACTTTTCGCTGGCGGCGGTGGAGGTCTTTTTCTTCCTGATGATCATGACACTGCTGGTCAGGTCAGACGGCTGGCGCATCGCCTACTTCCTGGTGACGGCAGCCTTCCTCTTCTATGTGCCCTTCAGCAAGATCTCGCACTATGTCTACTGGTTCTTTGCACGCGTGCTGATGGGCGTCAAGTATGGGCGCCGAGGCGTGATGCCGCAGGTTGGAGGTCAGCGATGAGCCAGGAAACTGAGACCCTGAAGGCAGCACGCGAAGAGCTGGATCGGCGATACAACAAGATCGTCGGCGTGGCTTCTTCGAACCTGTGCACCCACTGCGGCTGGTGTGTGGACCAGTGCCACTACTACCTGGCGACCAAGGACCCCACCATTACGCCTGTGGCCAAGGCGGAGCGGGTGCGGCGTGTCTACAAGAAGCACCACGACTGGATGAGCAGGGTCTTTCCCTCCTGGACGGGAGCGAAAGAGCTGACCGAGCAGGAGCTGGACGATTGGGTTGAGGTCGCGTATCGCAACTGCACACTGTGCGACCGGTGCATGGCGAACTGCCCGCTGGCCGTGGATACCGCCCAGATACTTCTCGCGGCGCGCGGCGTTCTGCTGGCGGCGGGCAAAGCGCCAGAGATGCTGGTGCAGCTGGCGGATGCTGCCCTCGCGCGAGAGGAGAACCTCGATTTCTTCCGCGAGTTCTACCTCGAACAGCTCAAGGAGCTCGAGGTCGAGGTGCAGGACCGGCTTGGAAGCGACAAGGCTCGAATCCCGGTCGACGTAGAGGGCGCCAAGATGCTCTACGTGCCGCTGTCGGGCGCTCACACGATTACGCCGGCTTCGACCGTGTTCAACGCAGTCGGCGAGTCGTGGACCATTTCGATGTTCGAGGCGGCCAACTACGCAACGTACCTTGGGGACATCCCCAAGGCGAAGCGGATCGCCGAGCGGATCCTCAGGGAAGCAGAGCGGCTCAGGGTCCAGGAGATTGTCATTACCGAGTGCGGGCATGCCTACCACACCATGCGCTGGGAGGCCCCCAAATGGTTCGGAGGGCCACTCCCGTTCCGCGTGCGGAGCATCCTTGAAGTGCTGGACGAGTATGTCCGGACGGGCCGCCTGCACTTGAACCCGTCGGCCAATCCGGAGCCGGTGACGCTGCACGATTCCTGCAACCTCGGCCGCAAGGGAGGGCTGTTCGAAGAGCCGCGCCGGGTCGTTCGCGCGGCCGTGGAGGATTTCCGCGAGATGACTCCCAACCGCGAGCGCGCCTTCTGCTGCGGGGCGGGGAGCGGGCTGGTGGCGATGCCGGAGTGGGAGGATATGCGGCTGAAGGCGGGAGAGCCGAAGGCCGAGCAGGTTCGGGCCACGGGCGCCCGGACGGTCATTGCCTCGTGCGACAACTGCCGGCACCAGCTGACCGAGCTGAGTGAGCACTATGAGCTGCACACGCAGGTGATCGGCCTGTCGGAGCTGGTGGTACAGGCCCTGGTGCCCAGATAGAGCCTTCTCACCAAAGCTGAGACAGAGCACGGCGCCGGCAGGGCTTCCTCACGAGTCCGCCGGCGCCGCATGCATTGGCGCTCCGATTTTGTGCCCAACCGTGTGTGTGATATCATCTATCGGGCACCCGCTCACCCAGCTGGCGTGCCAGGGCGCACACTCCGAGGTGAGCATCACGAACGGTGCTCGGGGGACGCACAGGCAGGGAAGCGCGTGGAGATTCCGGGAGAGGACTGGCTGCTGGAGAGCCTCCGGGCACGACAGGGCGATATCGCCGAGGCATGGCGGCGCGCCATCGCCCAGACGAGCTTTGTGCCTTTTAGTTCCGCGGAGCTGACGAGCCGCCTATCTGACCTGACGGGGCAGGCGATTGCCCTGCTCTTCAGCGAGCCCTTCGACACCGCCGCAGCCGAGCAAATCGGCACCTCCCTGGCGAGGTTGCATTACACCCAGCCGGAAGCACTCGGACGGACCCAGAGCTTGCTGTTGCGGGAGCTCCTGGCGGGCATTGCCCCTGACCAGGTCCTGGCCATGCTCGCCCAAGCCGGCAGCCTGACGGAGGCGCTGGCCGTGGGTTTTGGCCGCGAGACATGCGGCACCCTGCTTCGCGAGCAAGAGGCAATCCGCCAGGCATTGCTCGTGAACCTGCGGGCCACCGAGCAGCAACTACGCGAGGCACGTGACCACCTGGATGAGCAGGTCAGGGATCGGACGAGGGAGCTTCGGGAGAGCGAAGAGAAGTATCGCGAGCTCCTGGAAGAGATCGATGCTGCCGTCTTTACCGTGGATACCGAGGGCCGGATTACCTATGCCAGCCCCCCGGTTGCGCGCCTGTTCGGGCGGGGGCCTGCCGAGGTCCTGGGAAAGAGCTTTGCCGAGTACATCCACCAGCCAGACCTGCCACTGGTGCAGGCCGCCTTCGCGAAGGTCCTTGCCGGACAGGACGCCAGAAGTGAGTTCCGCATCCCGGCGGGCGCCGGAGGGTTGCGCTGGGCGCACTCGGCCACACGCCCGGTCTTTGCCGGCGGTCAGGTAGTGGGGGCGCACGGCGTCATCACGGACATCACCGAGCGCAAGCAGACCGAGGAGGCGCTGCGGGAGTCTGAGGAGCGGTGGCGTGCCCTCCTGGACAACTCCCCAGATCCCGTCCTGACGGTGGACCGTGAGGGGCGGGTGCTGTTCGTCAACTATGTGCGCCCCGACTCGGGGCTCACGCTACAGGATGTGCTGGGCCAACCTGCGGTGGACCGAGCGCTCCCCGACCAGATGCAGGCTGCCATGGCTGCACTCGACCGCGTCTTTGACGCGGGCGAGAGCGTAGTACAGGAGGTGGCAGTACGGCGTCCCGACGGCTGCGTGGTGTGGTACGCCTGTCACGTCGGACCGATCAGCCAAAACGACGAGGTGGTGGCAGCCCTGGCCATCGCTCGCGACGTCACACAAGAGAAGCAGGTAGAGGCAGCCCTCCAGGAGTCGGAGGAGCGCTGGCGCACGCTGGTGACCCATGCCCCCGACCTGATCTACATCGTGGACAGCGAAGGCCGAATGTCACTCATCAATCGCCTCCCGGCCGAGTCAGGGCTTTCGCCTCAGGACGTAGAGGGCAGAAGTATTCTGGATTACGTCCTGCCCGAACACCAAGACAGGATCAGGTCGGCGCTAAGGCAAGTGTTCGCCACCGGGACCAGCGCTCGGTACGAGGCCGCCGTGCGGCGGCCCGACGGAACGCTCGTCTGGTATTCGTCGCATCTTGGCCCACTCCGGCTGGGTTTGGGCCAGCCGGCCAGCGCGATGCTGATTTCGCGGGATGTCAGCGAGCGCAAGAGGATGGAGAGCCAGCTGCAGGAGTCGGAGGAGCGATGGAGGGCGCTGGTGACCCATGCGCCGGACATCATCTTCACCCTCGCCCCTGGCGGACGCATCCTCTACGTCAACCATTTTCCCGACGACTCTCGCTACGATACAGCCGAAGTGGTGGGGCGCCAGGCGCACGAGCTTGTTGTGGGCGAGGACGCCACGGCTGGCAGGGAAGCGATCCAGGACGTGTTCGAAACAGGAGCCGTGCGGAGGCTGGAGCTGAGCGTGCCGACCGCATCGGGGGGCCCGCGCTGGTACTCGGCACTCATCGGTCCTGTCTGGCAGGATGGGGCTATTACGGCGGCGGTCGTGATCGCTAGGGATATCACCGAACGTAGGAGGCTGGAAGAGATGAAAGACAACCTCCTGCGGGATGTGTCGCACCTGCTAAGGACGCCCCTTGCACGCGCGCAGATCAGCCTTGAGATGGCGCTGGCGAGCACAGAGTGCAGCCCGGTCGACAGGCAGGGTGCCATCAAGTTCGGCCGGCAGGCGCTCGACAACATCTCGGGCCTGGCCTCGTCGGTCCGTGCCATCCTCGACCTGAGCCGTCTGGAGGCCGGAGTGGGAGCGTTCGCACACGAGACGGTCGACCTGCACGAGGTGATCGCGGGCGCCGCCGCAGAAGCAGAGCCCACGATATCTGAGAAGGGACTCGGCTTCGTGGTCCGGCTGCAGGACGGGCTGCCGCACGTCAGGGGAGATCGCGAGCGCCTCTGGAGCGTGCTGCACAACCTGCTCGACAACGCGGGCAAATTCGCCTCCTCCGGGCAGATCGTACTCTCAGCAGGCGTGCAGGGTGGCGAGATCGTGGTCAGCGTCCGAGACGACGGCTGTGGGATCCTGCCGGAGAACCTGGAGCGGGTCTTTGACCGCTTCTTCCGGGAGGACAACGCGACCGACGGCGTCGGAGTCGGGCTTGCCATGTGCAGGACGATCATCCAGGCACACGGCGGGAGGGTCTGGGCCGAGAGTGGTGGAAGGGGAAGAGGAGCCACTCTCTCCTTCGCGCTGCCGGTGCCGGAGCAGAGAAACTAGGAAACCGCTTCTTGAGGAGGAGGTACAGCAGTGGGCACAGCAGACTGGGCAGGCGCAGCAATTGACCCCGACAAGCCAAACGCAGCACGCATCTACGACTACTACCTGGGAGGATACCACAACTTCGAGGTCGACCGGGCCTTTGCCGCACAGATAGACAAGATCACACCGCACCTGCGGCTGACAGCCCAGATCAACCGCGCGTTCGTCCGGCGGTCCGTCCGCTACGTCGTCGGCCTGGGGATCGACCAGATCCTTGACGTTGGCTCGGGCATCCCTACCGTAGGGAATGTACACGAGGTGGCCCAACTCGCCAATCCGGAAGCTCGGGTGGCGTATGTGGACATTGACCCGGTGGCTGTGGCCCACAGCAAATCAATCCTCGCAGGCAACCCGCGCGTGGTCGCCATTCAGGGAGACGTCCGGGAGCCAGGCAGCATCCTGGACCATCCCGAGGTCCAGAGCCTGCTGGACTTTGGCCGGCCGGTTGCGACGGTGATGACAGCCCTGCTGCACTGGGTGCCGGACGACAGCCAGGCCTATGCCGTCGTCCGGCGGTTCCGGGAGGCGATGGTGCCTGGAAGCTACCTGATCATCCTGCACGGTGTGCCAGAAGTTCAGCCACCAGACAGGGCAGAGAGACTCGAGCAGGCGGTTGCCAAGGTCACGGCGACGAAGAATCGGACCCCGGCCGAGATCATGCCTTTCTACGAGGGGATGGAGCTGGTCGAGCCCGGCCTGGTCCTCACCCCGCTCTGGCGGCCCGAGGGGCCGGATGACCTGGGACTGGACAGGCCGGAGATTGGCTTGTGCGCGGCAGGTGTCGGCAAGAAGACATAGCGGACGCAACATACAGGAGCCGAGGACCATGGAGGCCAGCATTCTCATCGTGGACGATGACCTTCAGATGGGCGAGTTGCTTAGTGCCAAGCTGTCGTCGGAGGGGTTCGATGTGGCCCACGCGCGCGACGGCGCCAGGGGCATTGCGATGGTCCAGGAGTGGCAACCCGACCTGGTGATCCTGGATGCCCTGATGCCGGGCATGGACGGCTGGGAGGCGTGCCGAGAGATCCGGCGAATCTCCCGCGTGCCGGTCATCTTCCTGTCGTGCGTCACCGGGGAAAAGGAGAAGGTACGCGGCCTGAACCTTGGAGCAGACGACTACATCGGCAAGCCGTTCAGCAGCAGCGAGCTACTGGCCCGAATCAGGGCGGTACTGCGCCGGAGTGAGCTCACTGCTGCCGGAGGGGACGGCAGCCTGTACGTCGACGGGGACTTGACCATCGACCTGGCGCGCCGCGAGGCAGAGTCGGGCGGGGGCGCAGCGGCCCTCACCTTGATCGAGGCACGGATCTTGGACTGCCTCATCGGGTACGTGGGGCAGGTCGTGCCGCAGGAGAGGCTGATCCGGCGGGTGTGGGGCGGCGACGCCGAAGGGTCGCGCGACGAAAGCCTGCGGCAGCACATCCGCCACCTGAGGCAAAAGCTCGAGCCCGATCCACGGCACCCCCAACGGCTCGTGACTCGAAGGGGGAACGGATACCAGCTGAGACGGCTGGTGCCAGAGGGATAGCAGCTGTAATCCGCGCTGTAATGTGCGGATGGTAGGGTATGGACAGTGGGCACGGTTCACGCAGCTGCTCTGAGGCATGGTTGGCCTTGTGGTCAGGCCTGAACCTCGAGCAGCAGACAGGGCAGCACTCTGTAGCTCATCGCATAACGTCGTAGCCCATCATCGCAGAACAACGCACCTCACTATTGCACGTCGCACCACGGCGTGAACCGTGCCCGCCCCCATTCCTGGCAGGCCCATCTTGTCGCCCCTGACAGCAGCTAGATCGTCCTGGATGGGCGAAGGTCTCTGACCGAGCCCTCCCGTATCCTCCAGGGTCCGCCTTGTCATTCCTCCAGAACCTGGTATACTCGCCACGATCTGCTCGCCGCAGAAACCTATGGAGGAAGAATGAAGAGCAACCAGAAGCGCGTGGCTATCTTGATCGTCGCGGTAGCCATAATCGCGGGCTTGCTGGCGTGTGGGGATGGAGGCCGCGTCGGCCAGGTGACGCCGACGCCCACCAAGACGCCCAAGCCCACCTTCACGGCAACGCCGCTGCCGACCGATACGCCTGTCCCGACAGACACGCCGCTGCCGACAGACACACCTATCCCGCCCACCAACACACCGGTCATCCTGACGGCCACCTTTACGCCGGCCCCGACAGACACGCCCCTGCCCACGGACACGCCGGTGCCCACGGCCAAGCCGACGTCGAAGCCGACGTCCAAGCCCAAGCCGACTGCGACCAAGACGCCCATCCCGGCGCCGACGAACACGCCAAAACCGTCGTTCGAGTTCTCCGCGCTTCCCTGCCCCACCTGCCCGGGGCAGAACAACTGCGGCTCGACGGGGCTCAAGGGCACTGTCTACACGCGGACGAATGCGAAGATGGCAGGGGTGCACGTAGCGGTGTGGACGGGTGGCTGGGGCGCCGTGTCCAACCCCTCCAACGCGAATGGAGGGTGGGACCTGCTCCTGGACGTGGCGCCCAAGCCAGGCAGCTGGAATGTACAGGCAGTCGACCCGGCCTCCTGCGCCAAGAACGCCGATGGCAATCCCACGTGGCCCTGCACCAAATTCCGTTCCGATCAGGTTGTCGTATCCACGACGGCGCACTGCGAGGGGGCGGGTGCCGTCAACTGGGCAGTGGTCGACTTTAAGCAGAACTAGGCCACCTGCGGGCCCGATTGGCGGGCACCGAGGAGAGGGACCACGAGAGGGCCGGGCGGATCGCCCGGCCCTCTCCTGCTTGGACAGTGCGGGCTTCCTGAGCTCAAGGCCTCAAGGTCGAAGGCGGCAACTTGACAACCCATTCTGGATGTGGTACGCTTGCCGGCGCATGATGGGGGGTGTACCTCAAGCGGCTTCGCCACTGCCCGGGACCGGTAGACTCCCTGGTGCACAAGTCCAAATCTGAATGGAGCACAAGCCGGCAGCGATGCCAGAGAAAGGAGAAAAGGCACAGATAACAAGAGCCAGACTGTCCTGATTCGGTGCCCATCCAAACCACTTGTCGAAGACTCAGGATCTGTCGGTCGCCATCCGACAGCGAGTGCACCAGGAGGTGAACATTGGAAACGGACCTGACGCGTCGGGACTTTATCAAGTTGATGGGGGTCAGTGCGGGGGGGCTCCTCTTGCCGGCAGGCTTTGCGGCCCAGGCCATGGCGAGCGGTGCTGGTGCGTTTCCCCTTCACAAGCCCATCGGCGAAGCTGCAACGATCTGCCCCTACTGCTCCTGCGGCTGTGGCCTGCTGACGGCCGTCGGCCCTGATGGGCATATCATCAACACCGAGGGCGACCCGGACAACCCCGTCAATCGCGGCGCCCTCGACCCCAAGTCGATTTCGGTCACCTCGATGTCACAGAGCCCGCGCCGGCTCAGGAAGCCCCTCTATCGCGCGCCCCATGCCGACAAGTTCGAGGAGGTCGAGTGGGAGTGGGCCATCGGCCAAATCGCCCAGAGGATCAAGCGCGATCGCGACGCCTCTTTCGAGGGGGTCAGCGACAAAGGGGTCACCGTAAACCGCACCCAGGCATTGGCCATGCTGGGAGGGGCAGCCAACAACGACGAGGAATGCTACCTCTTCTCCAAGTTGGCGCGCGCCCTGGGTGTCGTCAATCTTGAGCACCAGGCCCGCATATGACACTCCGCCACGGTGGCCGGTCTCGGCCCCACGTATGGACGAGGTGTCATGACCAATCACTGGGTCGACCTCAAGAACTCGGACGTGATCATGCTTCAGGGTTCCAACGCCGCCGAAAACCACCCGGCATCGTTCAACTGGATCCACAAAGCGCGGGAGGACAGAGGCGCCAAGCTCATTGTCGTCGATCCCCGCTTCACCCGCAGCGCCGCCAAAGCCGACCTCTATGCGCCCATCCGAAGTGGCACCGACATCGCCTTCTGGGGCGGCCTAATGAAGTACATCATCGACAACGACCTCTACCACAAGGAGTATGTGGTCAGCTTCACAAATGCCGCGAACCTGATCCATCCTGAGTACCAGGGCCCCGAAGACCTCGACGGGCTCTTCTCTGGCTTTGCCGACGACGATGGCGACGGGTTTGGCAAATACGATCGGGCCACCTGGACCTACCAGGTCGACGCAGAAGGCAAGACCATCCGGGACGAGACGCTGCAGGATCCGATGTGCGTCTTCCAGCTACTGAAGCAGCACTATGCGCGGCACGACCTCGACACCGTGTCGGCCATCACAGGGTGCCCCAAGGACAAGCTCGAGCAGGCATACGCCCTGTACGCCAGCACAGGCGCACCCGAAAAGACGGGGACGATCCTATACGCGATGGGCCAGACCCAACACACGGTCGGCTCGCAGAATGTTCGGGCGCTCGCCATGGTGCAGCTGCTTTTGGGCAACATCGGGCGGCCGGGCGGCGGAGTAAACGCGCTGCGTGGCGAGAGCAATGTGCAGGGCTCGACGGACCAGGGGCTACTCGCGCACCTGCTGCCGGGCTACCTGCCCATCCCGACCACCGGAGACCCCGACTTCACGGCCTACGTCGAGAACAAGACCAAGCCCGGTGGGGCCTGGTCGGGAGGCTACTGGGCCAACGGACCCAAGTTCATCACAAGCATGCTGAAAGCGTGGTGGGGGGAGCACGCCACGACAGAGAATGGCTTTGCGTATGACTACCTGCCCAAGGTCGACAGCGCCGCAAACCACTACCATATTGCCCTGTTTGAGGCCATGCTGGCAGGTGGGATCAAAGGCATCTGGATCATGGGCCAGAACCCGGCCGTCGGCGGACCGAACGCCCGCCTGGAACGACTAGCCCTGCAGCAATTGGACTGGCTTGCCCTGAACGACCTGTTCCAGACTGAGACCGCTGCCTTCTGGCAGGCACCGGGCGTGAACCCCGCAGAGGTCAAGACAGAGGTGTTCCTGCTGCCGGCCGCTGATGGGATGGAGAAGGAAGGGAGCATCGTGACCAGCGGACGGCTGATCCAATGGCGTCCTGCGGTCGCTGCTGCCCCGGGCGAGGCACTGCCCGACCATGACATCATCACTCTCGTCGTGCGCAAGCTCAAGGAGCTGTACGCAGCCGATGCCGGCCCCTTCGCCGATCCGATCCTTCACCTCACCTGGGAGTACGACGGGGGTCCAACCCACCCGGTCGTGGGTGACCTGATAGACATCAACAAGGTAGCCCGCGAGATGAACGGATATGCCTTGGCAGACCTACTGGGACCCACCGGGGCGGTTGTGGCCAAGAAGGGCGACACGCTGAGCACCTTTGGCGCGCTGACGACCGACGGCACGACAGCCTGCGGCTGCTGGGTCTTTGGTGGGTATGTGGCCCTGGCTCCAGACGGCGAGGGAAACACCCTTCCCGCGAGCAAGAGGCGCGGTCAGAAGGATCCCAGTGGCCTCGGCCTCTATCCCTACTGGGGCTTCTCCTGGCCTCTCAACCGGCGCATCGTCTACAACCGCTGTTCGGCCGACTCGGCCGGGAACCGGTGGCCCGGAGGCAAGGACCTGATCTGGTGGGACGCCAATGCCGACTCGGGAACCAAGGACGCAGAGGGCAAGCCCGTCTTGGGCAAGTGGGTGGGCAACGACGTGCCCGACTTTGTGGTGACGAGAGGCCCGGCGGCCGCCGGCGGCAATGACCCGTTCATCATGCGCACGGACGGCAAGGGCGGGCTCTTCGCGGCGATGAATGAGGGCCCCTTCCCGACGCACTACGAACCGGTTGAGTCGCCGACGGGCAATGCGCTCTACCCCGACCGCGCCGTGAATCCCGTGATCAAGATCTTTACGACGAACAGCGATCAGAGCGTGGGCGATGCCCTGGGGACTCCTGATAGGTTCCCCATCATTGCGACCACGTACCGGGTGGTGGAACACTGGCAAGCTGGGGGGATGTCGCGCTGGCTTGAATGGCTCGCCGAGGCCCAGCCTGACATGTTCGTGGAGCTGAGCGAGGAGCTGGCCAAGGAGAAGGGTGTCGCCAACGGCCAAAAGGTCAAGGTCCGCTCCGCCCGCGGCGAAATCACAGCCGTCGCCATTGTCACCAAACGCTTCAAGCCTTTCCTAATCAACGGCAAGACGGTGCACGAGATCGGGATGCCATGGCACTTTGGCTGGGGTGGTGGAACGGACGCGCCTGCCCTGGCCACGGGTGACGCCGCCAACGACCTGACTCCCCACGTCGGGGATGGCAACACCATGATCCCCGAGTACAAGGCGTTCCTGGTCGACCTGGAAAGGGCCTAGGAGGAGAGATGTCTGACAGATTGGCGATGTACATCGATACGTCCAAATGCATGGCCTGCAGAGGATGCCAGGTCGCCTGCAAACAGTGGAACGATCGGCGCGGATACGTGCCCGGTGAACGGGAGACTCGGAACACCGGCAGCTACGAGAACCCCCTCAGCCTCGATCCCGAGACCTGGACAAGGATCACCTTCCACGAGCTCGACGATGGAGAGCGCTTCCAGTGGCTCTTCCTCAAGGAGGGCTGCATGCACTGCACACACGCGGCCTGCGTTGAGGTGTGTCCCACCCACGCCCTCAAGTATGGGCCGCACGGCATCGTCACGTACGAGAGGGACCTCTGCAACGGCTGCGGCTATTGCAGCCAGTTCTGCCCCTTTCACGTCCCCAAGCTCGAGGTCATCAACCGGCTTACCGGCGAGGCCAAGAGCTCCAAGTGCGTCTTCTGCCAAGACCGCACCACCAACGGGCTCAAGCCAGCCTGTGTCAAGACATGCCCGGCCGGGGCCCTGGACTGGGGTGAGCGGGACGGCATGATTGCGCAAGCCCAAAGCCGCGTCGAGCTGCTCCGGTCGGCGCAGGGTTTTGCGCAAGCCAACGTGTACGGAGAGACACAGCTTGGTGGGCTGGGACGCATCTACGTCTTGACTGCCCCACCGGCGGCCTACGGACTGCCGGAGAATCCCAAGTATCCGGTCATGGCAGCCGTGCAGAAGGTTCTGCAGCCCTTGGGCCAGGTGGCCTTTGGCGGCACCGTCTTGGCCGCCATCACCGCCTGGATCATTGCCCGGCGCAACGTGCGGATGGAGGAGGTAGAATGAGCGTCAGGCTACGAGATAGGGACTCGGCCATTGCGATTCGCTGGATCCCCAAGTACACCACCCTGGAGCGCGTGCTGCATTGGGTTCACACGGCGGCTTTCCTGCCGTTGGCGTTGACAGGCTTTGCCATCTTTGCGCCGTGGCTCTCCGACATCGCCCAGGGTGCAGCCGGCACGCACATCCGCCTGATCCACCGCGTGGCTGCGATCATCTTCGGCGGAGTGCCCGTTCTGTATGCCATCCTCCAGCCGCGACGCATGTGGATGAACGCCAAGGAATTCCTCAGCTTCGGCAAGTACGATCTTTTGTGGCTAAAGGGGGCGTTTCCATACTATGTACTCGGCCGCCATGGAGAGATGCCACCCCAGCCCCGTTTCAACACTGGCGAGCGGCTCACCGCCGTGGTGCTGGTACTCGGCACGATCGTCTTTGGCATCACGGGACTTACCATGTGGTTCCTCAAAGGGCTCATGCCGGCTTGGCTCTTCCAGCTGATGCTCTTCGGCCACGACATCATGTTCCTGATCACCTTCATCATGTTCATCATCCACTTCTACTTGGCGGTGATCCACCCCATGATGTGGCAAAGCCTGGTGAGCATGCGGTTCGGGGTAGTGTCGGAATCGTATGCACGCGAGCACCATGCGCTCTGGTACTATGGAGAGAAGCGAGCCAAGGAAATGTGGGAGGCGCACCAGGCAGCCCACAAAGACCAAACCTGATGTCCATCTCCCAATCGCACGAGGTCCTCGGGGCGCTCGCGGCCGCAGAGGCAGAGCGCCCCGACCTGGCCGAGCTATTGGCGTTCTATCGCGACCTCTACTCACTCCAGATCGCAGCGGCGCAGGAGCTGCCTCCGCCCGCGGAGCCAGACCGAGGCTCAGTCCAGCGCCGGGCGGCAGCAGGACTGCCTCAGGTTGGCTTTGAGGAGCTAGCGCTTGCGCCCGACCGCTTCCGGGCGCTGGCCGAGCGTGTGCTGGAGGTGCTTGCCCGGCACGGCGCCGGGCCTGAGAGACCGCCGCCGTTGGGGTCCGGTGCGGAGCTGGTGCACCGGGCCCGCCTGCTCTTTGAGACGCGGCCAACCCTGACGGCACCGGACCCTCGGCAGAGCGATGACCTGGACTCGGAGTCGGGCGTCAACCCGGCGATAGACCAGGCGATCGCCTTTGCGCTGGGAGCGCACCTGCAGCACGCGGCCCAGTCCATCCTGCCGCTCTTGGGGGGGACCCCTTGGGGGCGGCCCATCTGCCCGATCTGCGGCGGCGAGCCAAACCTCGCCCTCCTAGAGGCAGAGAGAGGAGCTCGCCGGCTGGTCTGCTCTCGGTGCGACAGCCAGTGGGGCTACACGCGCGTCGGCTGCCCGTTCTGCCAGTCTCAGGAGAGGCAGACTTATTTCGTCGGCCCGGGTGGGCTCTACCGGCTCTATACCTGTCCGACCTGCCGGCGCTATCTCAAGACAGTGGACCTGCGCGAAGCGGGTCGTCCCGTGGAACCGGTCGTTGAACGCCTCCTGTCCGTTCACATGGACCTGGCGGCGCGCCAGCAAGGGTATCGAGCCCAGGCCCTCATCGAGTAGCGAGAGTCGGGGCAGCGGCCCCGTTTGACCGGCAGCACAGGAGTCGAGACGGTGAGCACGTTGCAGTCAAGATCTCGGGGCTGGGGGCTTCAGAGGATCCTCGTAGCCAGCTTTTTGCTGGCGACCGCGACCACAATCGCGGTGGGTTCCTGGCTCACGCTCGGCCGGATTAACCGCTACCTTCAGCAGGCAGAACAGGAACGCGTCAGCCGTGACATGGACCTGGCGCGCGCCTTCTACGACCTCAAAGGCAAGGACATCACATCCATGGCCGCGCGGTTGGCCTCGCGTGCAAGCATCCGCGCGGCACTGCCCGCTGCCGCAGAGGACGGCGTCAATGCCGTGCTCCTTGTGGACACCGAGCTGGACAATGAGCTGGCCAATCTGCCTGCCAGCTCAGAGCGATTCGTTGTGATCTTGGACAGCACCGCACGGGCAGTCGTCGGGCGAATCTGCTGCAAGGATACCCGGCAGCGGCTCGCCGTGCCAAACGCCGATTGGTCTTCCCTGCCAATCGTGATCGAGGCGCTTACCAAACGCGAGCAGATCAGTGGCACCGAGGTCATGCCCGGAGAACAGCTGCGCTGGGCCGGCCTGCAAGAACAGGCCCGCATCCCCCTCCTGGACACTCCGAAGGCCGCCCCTCTGCCATTTGACCCGCGCGAAGGCACAGCAGGGCTGGTTGTCGCGAGTGCAGCACCGGTTCTGTCTGCCGAAGGTGAGGCGGCGGGGTTGGTGCTCGTGGGCCATCTTTTCAACAACGATTTCACGCTGGTGGACCGGATCAAGGAGGTGGCAGGAGTCGATACGGTCACCATCTTCCTGGGCGACCAGCGAGTCTCGACGAACGTGCTGGACGAGGCAGGCCAGCGGGCCATCGGCACCCGCGTGTCTCAGGAGGTGTTTGACACGGTCCTCGTGGGAGGGAAACCTTTCACCGGGCAGGCCTATGTCGTCAAAGAGGACTATATCACCCGTTACGACCCGCTCTTGGACCACAACGGCCACGTTGTGGGTATCCTGTATGTCGGCGCCAGACAGGCCGCCTTCCAGCAGCTGGTCGACAGCTTTGGCCGCAGCGTGCTGCTCACTGCAGCCGCGACCTTCCTCCTGTCCGTCCTGCTGGCCATCCCTCTGAGCTGGGCGATCACCCGGCCACTGACAAGTCTCGCCGAAGCTACGCGTCAGGTAGCTGAGGGGGACTGGTCGGTGCGCGTGCCTACCCAGGGCCCGCAGGAGACCAGCATCCTGGCCGACTCGTTCAACACGATGGTCGAGACGCTGAAGGGTACACGCGACCAGTTGGTCCAGAAGGAAAAACTGGCATCCGTTGGGCAATTGGCGGCAGGCGTTGCCCACGAGATCAACAATCCCTTGGGGTCTGTGCTCCTCTATGCTGACATACTCCGCCGGGAGACGCCCGCCGACAACATGCAGCAGCTGGAGGACCTGGACATGATCGTCCGCGAGGCCACACGCTGTCGGGTGATCGTCCGGGATCTGCTGAACTTTGCGCGTCAGAATGAGGTGCTGGCCCAGGAGACGGACATCAATGCCCTGCTGCACGAGCTCGTCCAGGAGACCTCCCGGAAGGAAACGTACCAAGGCGTGACCATCGTGCAAGAGCTGGATCCCGGCCTGCCCCTGATCCAGGCCGATCCGCTCCAGCTCCGCCAGGTCTTCCTCAACCTGATGAACAATGCTGCGGAGGCTATGCCGGGCCAAGGGCAGCTGACCCTGCGCACGCGCAAAGGCACGCTGCCCGAGCAGATCACCGTGGAGGTAGAGGATACCGGCGTGGGCATCTCCCCCGAGAACATGAAAAAGCTCTTCACGCCCTTCTTCACGACCAAGCCGATTGGCAAGGGCACAGGCCTCGGACTGGCCATCATCTATGGGATTGTGAAGATGCACCAGGGCCAGATCACCGTCCGTAGCGAGGTCGGCCGAGGCACAACTTTCAGCATCACATTGCGTGTGCACCTGCCGGGAGCCGAGGCGCAGGGCCAACTAGGATAGCGGCAAGGAGGAACCATGGCTGAGACCAACCGCTCACGGGGTTCCCGGATACTGGTCGTCGACGACGAGCTCGGCATCCGTCAAGGGGTTCAGCGAGCCCTGCGTTCCGAAGGGCATGTCGTCGACACCGCTGAGGACCTCGCCGGCGGGCGTAAGCTGCTCCAGCGGGAGCAATACGACCTGGTGCTCCTGGATGTGATGATGCCGGACGGCAGCGGCATAGACCTGATCGAGCCGGCCCACGAACGGGACCCAGACACAGTGTGCATTATCGTGACCGGGTATGCTACCGTCGAGCTGGCTGTAAGCGCCGTAAAGCGCGGTGCCTATGACTTTATCTCGAAGCCGTTCACGGTCGAGCAGCTCCTCGTGTCGGTGAACCAGGGCCTCGAGCGCCGTGCGCTGACGCTGGAATCCAAGCGATTGGCCAGCGTCGAAGAGCGAGCGGAGCAGCTCTTCCGCGATAAGGAAGAGCTGGAGAGGCTCGACACTGTCAAGAGCCAACTCATGCTGCAGGTCGCACACGAGCTTCGTGCGCCGACAGCCGCAGTGCAAAGCTATGTCAACCTGATCCTGGCCGGCTACGTTGCCGAGAGCGAGCTGAGGCCGACCCTCTTGAGGATCCAGGAACGGCTGCAGCAGACGCTCGACCTGGTAGCCGACCTGTTGGATCTGGCGCGGCTGAAGCAGTCGAGGGAACGGATTAACTCAGAAGCCACGGCCCAACCGGCGGCTGCCGTACTGCGTGAGGTCGTCGCGCTGCTCAACCCTCAGTCCGTACACAAGGAACAGAAACTGAGCGTCGACATCCGGTCCGATCCGGTGATCGCGGCCCTCCCCAACCACCTGAGACAGATCTGGATGAACCTTATCAGCAATGCAATCAAGTACACACCCCATGGGGGTCTGATTTCTGTGACTCTTGATGAGGCCAACGGAGAACTGGGTGTGCCGGGCCCCTGCCTGGTCGGAACTGTCGAGGACAGTGGAATTGGGATCGCGGCCCATGACCTCCCGAGCCTGTTCGGGGAGTTCTTTCGTACGGACGAGGCGAAGGCAACTGGGGAGGTAGGGACGGGCTTGGGCCTCTCGATTGTCAAGCAGATCGTGGACTCGTACGGCGGCCGCATCCAAGTCAAGTCTGAGCCTGGTGAGGGAACCAGGTTCACGTTTGCCCTGCCGCTTAACCGGAGAGAGGCAGCCCCCCACGACCAAGGGGAGCCGCCTCGCCCAGCATGAGCTGTTCGGCGCCCTACGTCTTGTTGGGCGCCTTGTTCAGGGCCTGCTCCACGCGCTCCAGGAGCGTCCGGGGATTCACGGGCTTGCTCAGCCACTCGTCCACCGGTGCCAGTTGGCCGCCCGCCGGCACCTCAATGTCCCTCACTGCCGTGATCGCGCTGATCATGATGACCGGTATTCCGGCCAGCGCTGGGTCCTGGGCCATCTCACGGGTCACATCGAGACCATCCAGGATATAGGACATCATCACGTCCAGCAAGACAAGGTCAGGGCGGTCCTCGCGCATCAGTTTCAGCGCCTGTGCGCCGTTGCCTGCCTTGAAGACCTCATACCCCGCCGACTGCAGCACCTTGGACGTTGTCCGCACGATGTCCGGATCGTCATCGACGACGAGAATCTTGGCCATGGAAGCTCCTTTCTGATCTATCCTGGATGCGAGTTTTCAGCGCGATTATACCATCAAGCCAGATGGCGTGTCAACAAGCTTGCACAGGACAATCGAAGCAGGGACGCTCGGCGCGGAGCAGCGGCGAGTCCCGAAAGAACCACTGACAAAGACGGCGCTTGACACATTTCGTCGATCCCCGTATAATCCGAGACGAAAAGCGAGGCTCCGAAGAAGAGTGGCCTACGAGTTCGACGCCCTAGATCGTCAGATTGTATCTGTTCTGCAGCAAGATGGCAGGACGCCGAATGTGGAAGTTGCCCGGCAACTGGGCGTGTCCGAAGCAACCGTCCGCAAGCGCCTGGACCGGATGATCACAGAAGACGTGATCCACGTGACCGCCGTCCCCAACCCTTTCAAAGTCGGCCTGCCCACCATCACGTTTCTCACCATTGGTGTGGACCTGGCACTGCTGGACCGGGTGACCGACCGGTTGGCCCGCCTGCCCGAGGTACGGGCCATCTACTACACCAGCGGGCAGAGTGACCTGATAGCCGAGGTGTGGCTCGCATCGGCCGACGACCTGCTTCACTTTCTCACACGGTGCATCGCATCGATTCCAGGAATACGCGATACGGCAACATCGCATGTGCTGCGAACCATCAAAGACGGCAGCCGATGGCAGCTGCCGCCGTTGCAGCCACCTCGTATCCTGGTGGTGGACGACGACCCCGATTTTGTGGACATCACAAGTCGCATCCTGACCGCCGAGGGGTGTGAGGTAGCAAGTGCGACGTGTGGGGACGATGCGCTTGCCTCGATGCGGGTGTCGCAGCCCGACCTCGTGATCCTGGACGTGATGATGCAGGGCATGCTCGATGGGCTGCGCACGGCCCAAGAGATGCGCAGCGACAGCACCTTGCGGTCGATTCCAATCCTGCTCATTACGTCGATGGACGACTCGCCCTACAGTGGATTCTTGCCCCGCACCGACCACCTGCCCGTCGACAACGTATTGTCCAAGCCTGTCGACGCACCGACCCTGGTATCGGAGACGCGCCGCCTGCTGCGCGCGAGACCCCTGCGCCGGGACGCCGCGGTTTTGACGAAGTGATGTCTGCGGATATAATTCGGGGCATGAGTGCGTGGGGGCAGCGCTGCCCCCGAACCGGCAAAGGAGGCGGCCAATGCACCTGGACACACGCTTGACAGTTTTCTGGATCGCTCACTTGATCATGCTGGGCCTCTGGGTCCTGCTGATGGTCTACCTTCTCTCCATCTGGCTCAAGTCGCGAGTGCCGCGGACGTGGGCCAGCGCACCCTGGTGGCGCAAGCTGATCTTTGCCGTAGCCTACGTTGTGCAGGTGGTTTTTAGCTGCAAGCTGTGGCCCCTGCTCAAGTCGTTCATCCTCGACGGGCTGCTGCAGAGGCGGCTGTTCCAGAAAAACAAGCTGCGCTGGATCACCCACATGATGGTCTTTGGGTCGTTCCTGGTGATGGGCGTCCTCTCCACCGTCACCGGTGTGGTTGTCGAGTTCCTGCCGCTGCTTGGCATGGACCCTGAGAAAGTCGCGCGGATTCCGCTCATCGGGCAGTTGTTCCACGCCGATGTCTGGTGGGTGGCCCTGGTCAATGAGTTGCTGGGGCTCGTGTTGCTGGGCGGAATGATGATGGTGCTCTATCGCCGCTTCATCAAAAAGGATCCGCAGCTCCGAACCGGGCCGATCGACAACACGATCATCCTGCTGCTCACGCTGATTGCCCTGTCAGGCGTCTTCACAGAGACGTTCAGGCTGCTGGCGGACTTTACTGTGAACGGGGTACTGGCTCCCGCGCCGGAACTCCTGCCGCTGGAAAAGTACCCAAAGGCGCTCTACGATGTCTTTGGGCCGCAGTGGGGGTTTGTGGGATATGGCCTGGCCTGGCTTCTAGGACTTGCTCGGCTCGGCCAACCCATCTGGAATGTCATCTACAACACTGTCTTCTGGCTGCACTTTGTGATCGTGAGCGCCCTGCTCTACTATCTGCCCTTCAGCCGTTTTGCCCATGTGATCGCAGGCCCAGTCGTGGTGGCACACAACACGATGCTGGATGCCGAGAAGGCACGGCACCGACAGAAGGCCAGGCAGGCCAAAGAAGCTGGTGCAGTGTGAGGGAGGTGCACGATGGCAAAGAGGATTGACCTGAAGAGATTCACACTGCGCCAAATGCTTGAGATGGAAGCGTGCACTCGCTGCGGTGAGTGCATTGCCACCTGCCCTACCTACGCAGAGGCCAAGAACGAGGAGATTCACCCACTGGCCAAGATTGCGACGACCAAGGACGTGTGGAAGTCGCAGTACTTGGGCGTGGTGGCACGCCTCTTTGGCATCCAGAAGCCCACAGACGAGGAGCTGCAGGCGTTTGCCGACGGCGTCTTCCGCTGCACCCTGTGCGCGCGCTGCCACGAGGTCTGTCCTGTGCAGATCGACACCCGTCCGCTCTGGATCGCGATGCGCGAGCAGCTGGTGGAGTGGAAGCTCTATCCCGAAAAGTTCGACATGCTGCGCGAGCTGGTGACCACCAAGCACAACATCTCGGGCGACGATAACAGCAACCGGATGGTATGGACGCAGAACATGGACCATGTGCCGGCAGGGCTCGATCGCCGCGAAGGTGCTGAGACCGTCTACTACGCCGGGTGTGTCGGCTCGATGTACCCGCGTGTCTACAGCGTCCCTCAGAGCCTTGCCCAAGTGCTGGAACGATCGGGCGAGGACTTTACCATGCTCGGGGGCGAGGAGTGGTGTTGCGGCTTCCCGCTGGAGATCGCCGGAATGGGGCACGAGATGCTGGCTCTGGCGAGGCACAACGTGGAGGCTGTGCGAGAGCTCGGTGCGCGCCGGCTCGTGGCGACGTGTCCCTCTTGCTACCATACCTGGGCCCATGAGTACCCGCGCATCCTGGATGAGCCACTCGGCTTCGAGGTGCTCCACTCCACCGAGCTCCTGGCGGACCTGGTCCAGGAGGACAAGATCAGGCTCGGCCGCATCGAACAGAAGGTCACCTACCACGACCCCTGTGACCTGGGTCGCACGAGCGGCATCTATGATGCGCCGCGCGATGTCTTGAAGGCCATCCCGGGGCTTGAGTTTGTGGAAATGGCCGACATCCGCGAGATGTCGCTGTGCTGCGGCGGCGGGGGAGACGCGGAGATGGCCGACGCCGAGCTGACGGCATCGGTCGCCCGGCGGAGGATCCAGCAGGCGCAGGACACGGGCGCACAGGTGGTGGTGTCGGCTTGCCAGCAGTGCGTCCGCACGCTGGCCGAGTCGGCTCGCAAGAACAAGATCCGGCTCAAGGCCATGGACATCTCAGAGCTCGTGCTGCAGTCGATGACGGCGGGTGGCGACTAGAGGGTTGCCGTCGGTCGTACCGCATGCTACCTGCGGCCGCGGCCGGCGTATATGGCATAGGGAAGAGACCGTCGACGACGAACTATGGATCAGGGGCTGTCCCTCTTGTCCATCATCGCCGGTCGATCAACAGAAAACCAAGGAGGAATTGAACCATGAACATTGACAAGTACAGCTTTCCCGATGACCTACTCTACGACAAGGAGCACAACTGGGCGCGCATCGAGGGGAACGTTGTGACCATCGGCATGACCGACTTTGGCCAGACGCTTGCCGGCGACATCGTCTACGCAGAAGTCCCCAAGGTTGGGCGCGCCGTCAAGGCAGGCGACGCCTTTATGTCGCTCGAGTCCGGAAAGTGGGTAGGCCGCGTCAAGGCGATCGTTTCCGGCAAGATCGTCGAAGCCAACGAGGAGCTGGAGTGGGAGAGCGGGCTGATCAACACCGATCCCTACGGCGCCGGCTGGTTTGCCAAGGTCGCCGTCGAGGGTGAAGCGGCAGGCTTGCTTGCTCCGACGGATCCTGAGTTCGCCGCCTTCATCGCCGAGCAGCGCGCGAAGTACGGCAAGTAGCGGCGCGAGTCGGGACGAAGGCAGAGGCGTGGAGCGATGCCCTTCGTCCGACCCTGCGCTCGTGCCTGTGGGTCCTCTGCCCGACGCCGGGTTGGTTCCGAAAACCGGCGGCGAGAAGGGTAGTGTTGCATGGCTTGGCGGCCCGTGCTCTAAGCCATGCGGGGCATCAATGGGATAAGGCAGGCCATGAGGCCTGACACACATCTTCAAGGAGGAAGAAACATGTCAGCAGATTTCAACATCGATGCCTTTCCACCCCCAAAAATGGCGGAAAAGATGGAAGGGGTGGGCGTCAACAAAGCCAAGCTCAAGTTCTCGAGCCAGGCTGCGTTGGCAATCCTGGCCGGGGCCTTCATCGGCACCGGTGCCATCTACTGCACCACTGTGCTTGCCGGCCTGGGTGCGGCCGGTGTCGGCTACGGCATTCAGCGGCTCCTGGGCGGCCTGACCTTCTGCCTGGGCCTCATTGCCGTCGTCGTAGCCGGAGCCGAGCTCTTTACCGGCAACAACCTCATCATCATGGCCTTCATGAGCGGCAAGGTCAAGCTCACCGGCCTCTTGCGCAACTGGGCCATCGTGTGGACCGGCAACCTGGTCGGCTCCGTGCTGACGGCCCTCGTCATGTACCTGACCCAGCAGTTCAGCCAGGGCGGCGGTCAGGTCGGCCTCACCGCCCTGAATATCGCCAATGCCAAGTGCGGCCTCGGCTTCATACAGGCCATCTTCCTGGGCATCATGTGCAACGCGCTGGTATGCCTGGCGGTATGGCTCTGCTCCTCAGCCCGATCCACTACCGACAAGATCTTGGCCATCATCTTCCCCATCAGCGCCTTCGTCGCAGCGGGCTTTGAGCACTCGGTCGCGAATATGTACTTTATCCCCATTGGTCTGTTTATCAAGGGGTTCGTGCCTGCCGACTCGGCCTTCTGGGGTGCCATCGGCAAGACGGCCGCCGACTTTGCGAACCTCACGTGGGGCAACTTTTTCCTGAAGAACCTGCTGCCGGTGACTATCGGCAACATCATCGGCGGTGCCGGCTTTGTCGGCTTGGTCTACTGGTTTGCTTACCTGCGGCCGCAGAAGACGGTGACCGTCCCCAAGAGCGTCAAGCCGACCATCCTGGTGGTGGACGACGATCCCGACTTTGTCGAGGTCACCCGGACCATCCTGACCAAGGAAGGCTACAAGGTCATCACGGCTGCCAGCGGTGATCAGGCGCTGCAAGCCATGAAGGAGAACAAGCCAAACCTGGTAATGCTGGACGTGATGATGGCTACACCGCTCGAGGGTGTCGGCGTGGCGCACAAGATGGCCGGTGACGCCGCCCTGAGGGAGATCCCGGTCGTAATGTGCTCCAGCATCGACGACAGCGCGTACGCCGGCTCGCTGCCCGACGGCATGCATATCCCGATCGACGCATGGATGAGCAAGCCCGTGCAGCCGGACCAGCTCATAAGGACCATCAAGCGCTTTATCAAGTAGCCTGAGCGACAGCGGCAGGCCGGGCCACTCGCCGGCGAGTGGCCCGGCCGCCGCCCGTGAAGCGCCTGGGCACCCGTTGTCGCCAGCCATCGGGCGCTGCCTATCGAGGCACTGCGAAGCGATCTGGCATTCGGCCTTATGGTGCCGGGCAAGTGTCTCCCTTGCCCGGGGCCACGAAAGAAAGAGGAGGACTATGGCTGGAATCGTTCCGATTCACCCCGCCGTTCCATCCACTTCCGAGCGGGAGGCCATCATGGAGGCGATCGCCGCCTGCTACCAGTGTGGCACATGCTCCGCCACGTGCCCCACGGCCCACGCAATGGATCTCTCGCCGCGTGCGCTCTGGCGGCTGGTCGAGCTAGGTCAGTTCGACGAGGTGCTCAAGTCAAACACCTTCTGGATGTGCACCGCCTGCTACAGCTGCACAGTGCGCTGCCCACGCGAGGTGACCATCACGGAAACGATGCGTCGGCTACGGGAGGCGTTCTTCAATGAGGAGACCGGTCCCCTACCCGGTGGGCTGGGTGGCGTCCTTGACTCGGTGGCCGCGACCCGCAACATCGCCAACGAGCCAAACGAGGGGCGGTTGATTTGGGCCGACAATCTGCCCGAGCGGCCGCCACAGTTGGAGAGGCGCCAAGCAGAGGTTCTCTACTTCATCGGCTGCGTGGGGGCACTCTTCCCGCAGACCTACGCGGTGCCACGAGCCTTTGTCCAGATCCTGGGCGCCGCCGGGGTGGACTACGCCGTGCTTGGCGGCGACGAGTGGTGTTGTGGCTACCCTGTGTATGGCGCCGGCCGGAAGGGACGGCTCGCTGAATTGGCCGAGCACAACGTGGCGCACTTGGCAGAGACAGGCGCCAAGACGCTGGTCACGACCTGCCCCTCCTGCTACTATACGTGGCATCACCTCTACCCGGAGGTGATGGGCCGCGAGGTCCCAGTCCAGATCATGCATTCCACCGAGTTAATGGCTGGGCTGATCGCCGAGGGACGCCTCAAGTTGGGACCGGTGGAGGACGTCATCACCTACCACGACCCGTGTGACCTGGGGCGCAAGAGCGGGGTGTACGATGCTCCGCGCCAGGTCCTGCGCAGCATCCCTGGGCTGACCTTCGTGGAGATGGCCCAGTACGGCCCCAACAGCCTGTGCTGCGGAGGCGGCGGCGACATTGCGATGTATGCCGGAGAGGTGGGGGCGGATGTGGCCCAGCGGCGCATGCTCCAGGCGCAGGCCGCCCAGGCGAAAACGATCGTTTCGGCGTGCCAGCAGTGCAAGCGCACCTTGGCCGACGGGGCGCGCAAAGCGCGCGTCCGCATCCGCGCACTCGACATCACCGAGCTGGTGTGGCAGTCGATCCAGAACGCCCAGTCGGGTGTCGAGCTGTCCGCAGCGACACCCACCAAGCCGAAGGCGTCCAAGCCCACCCAGTGGGGCGCGGCAGAGGCATGAGCGAGGGAAGAATATGACAAAGCCCAGAGTTGGCGTGTACGTATGCCAGTGCGGCTCGAACATTGCCGCCACCGTTGACACTGAGGCGGTTGCTTCCTATGTCAGGGGAATGGACGGCGTTGTCTCGGCTCGCGTGCTGAAGTACACCTGCTCCGACCCGGGGCAGGCCCAGATCCGCCAGGACATCGAAGAGATGGGGCTGGAGCGCGTGATCGTCGCTGCCTGCACCCCCCGGATGCACGAGCCGACCTTCCGGAGGACCCTGGAAAGCGCCGGACTGAACCCCTACTTCTTCGAAATGGCCAACATTCGCGAGCAGGTCTCGTGGGTGCATGCCAAGGGGGCAGCAGCCACCAACAAGGCCATCGACCTGGTGGCCGGCGCAGTGGAGCGGGTGCAACTGCATCTGCCCCTCTACGCCCGCAAGGCACCTGTGGAGCGCTCCGCTCTGGTCGTGGGCGGCGGCATCGCCGGCATCCAGGCCGCGCTCGACATTGCAGACGCCGGTTTCCAGGTCTACCTGGTAGAGCGGGAGCCCAGCATCGGCGGCCGCATGGCCCAGCTCAACAAGACTTTCCCGACACTCGACTGTGCCACCTGAATTCTCGGGCCCAAAATGATGGATGCCGGTCGGCATCCCAACATCAAGCTCCTGAGCTACAGCGAGGTCGTCGAGGTCAACGGATACGTCGGCAACTTCCAGGTGAAGGTGAAGCAAAAGCCACGCTACGTCGACATAGACAAGTGCACTGGATGCGGGGCATGCATGGCCGCCTGCGTGTGGAAGGACCGCGTCTACAGCGAGTATGAAGCGAAGATGGGGCTGCGCTCCGCGATCTACATTCCCTTCGCGCAGGCCGTTCCCATGCGCGCCACCGTGGACCCGCACTCGTGCCTCTTCCTGTCGCGCGGCAAGTGCTCGCAAAAGTGCATCCAGGCCTGCGAGGCCAAGGCAATTGACTTTGACCAGAAGGAAAGCTTCGTCGACCTCAAGGTGGGCACGGTCGTGCTCGCCACAGGGTTTGACCTAACATACCACGAGACCTTGGCGCGCTACGGGTACGGCATCTACGACAACGTCATCGACGGGATGCAGTTCGAGAGGCTGTCGAGCGCAGCCGGGCCGACGAGCGGCAAAATCGTGACCCGTGACGGGCGCGTGCCTGAGACGACCGTCTTCCTGCACTGCGTCGCCAGCCGGGACGTGGAGGCGCACGAGTACTGCTCGCGGGTGTGCTGCATGTATGGTACCAAGCAGGCCCACCTGGCCAAGGAGAGCACGGGCGGGCAAGTCTACCAGTTCTACATCGACATGCGCACCCCGGGCAAGTCGTACGAAGAGTTCTATCATCGCATGCAGCACGAGGGGATCCTGTACGTGCGAGGCAAGGTCGCGGAGGTCCTGCCGGACCCCGCAGGCAGCGGAAGGCTACTGGTGCGCGGCGAGGACACGCTGTTGGGCCGTTACGTCGAAATCCCGGCCGACCTGGTCGTTCTGCTGACGGCCATGGTGCCCGCCGAAGGTGCAAAGGAGGTCGGAAGGCTCTTTGGAGCGGGGCTGGACAAGGATGGTTTCTTTGCGGAGCTGCACCCGAAGCTGCGCCCTGTCGACAGCTCCACAAGCGGCGTCTTCCTGGCCGGCTGCTGCCAGGGGCCCAAAGACATCCCAGATACCGTCTCCCAGGCGAGCGCAGCGGCCGCAAAGGCGATGGTGCTCCTGAGCAAAGGAGAGGTAGACATCGACCCGACGGTCGCCGAGGTGGTCCGGGAAAAGTGCTCGGGCTGTGGAGAGTGCATCCTGGCCTGCCCCTTCCACGCGATCGAGCGGGTGGATGGCAGGGCCCAGGTGAACATCGCGCTGTGCAAAGGGTGCGGCACGTGTGTCGGAGCCTGCCTGGCCAAAGCGATCATCGGCCATCACTTTACGGACTCGGAGCTGGTCGCCCAGATCGTGGGCATCTTTGAGCGAGAGCCCGAGGAGGTCTATGCCTAGATGAGCAACAACGACGGTTTTGAGCCCCGCATCGTAGGGTTTTTGTGCAACTGGTGCAGCTATGCCGGCGCCGACGCGGCCGGCACGTCACGCCTCAAGTATGCACCCAACATTCGCGTGGTGCGCGTCATGTGCTCGGGTCGCGTCTCGCCAGAGCTGGTGATCCGCACGTTCCGTGAGGGTGCCGACGGGGTGATGGTGCTCGGCTGACACCTCGGCGACTGCCACTATGTTAGTGGCAATCACCGGACCGCCAAGCGGTTCCCGATGTTCCGCAGCCTGCTGAAACAGGTGGGCATCAACCCTGAGCGCATGTACCTGGGCTGGATCTCTTCCTCCGAGCCAGCGCGCTTTTCCGAGGTCGTGCAGGCCTTTGCCGACAAGGTTCGCGAGCTGGGCCCTCTGGAAACGAAGCAGGGTACCCAAAATGGATAGACTCGCCGTTACGCACCAGGCTGTCAAGCAGTTGCTCGAGAGCGGTGAAGTGGAAGGCGTACTTGCGCTGCGCGCCAGCGGGCCGTCCACCATACTGCACCTGTACCGGAAGGGGGATGACCTTTCGGATCTTGCCCTCTGGCCCAAGTACAACGCACCCAAGATCATGGACCTCCTTCAGCGCAGTGCACCCGATGCACGGCTGGGCATGGTCGTCCGCGGGTGCGAGGAGCGCGGCCTCATCGAGCTTGCCAAGCACAACCAGGTGGCGCTGGATCACCTGCGCCTCATCGGCGTAGCGTGCACCGCAGAGGAGCGCGATGCCTGCCGCTGCGCATGGCCCTATCCTACGCAGATCGACGCAGGCGAAAGGGTCGAGGGAATCGCCGATGCACTGGTGGCAGAGCACGACAAGCTGTCGCTGGAGGAGCGGGGCGAGTTCTGGAAACAGCACTTTGCCCGCTGTATCAAGTGCTACGCTTGCCGCACGGTCTGCCCGCAGTGTTTCTGCGAGGTGTGCATGCTGGAGGACAGCCTCTGGGTGCACACGGGAACCATGACGCCGCCTTTTCCGACCTATCACCTGATTCGGGCATACCACACGGTGGCCAAGTGCGTGGGCTGCATGGAGTGTGAAGCCGCCTGCCCGGCAGATATCCCGCTGCCGGTGCTGTATGCACTCCTGCGCCGGGACGCGGAGGAGATGTTTGGCTACGTGCCGGGGCGCAGTGTCGACGAGCTGCCACCACTGGTGGTCGAGACGCTGCCGCAAGGAGGGTAGCTGGTGGAATACCGTAACGTACTGACTACGTGCGCCTACTGTGGCTGTGGCTGCGGCCTGTACCTCGAGGTGCTCGACGGCAAGGTCGTGGGCACGCTGCCGGCCAAGAACCACCCCATCAGCGAGGGCAAGCTCTGTGTAAAGGGTTGGAACTCGCACGCCTATATCCACCACCCCGATCGCCTGACCACACCGCAGATCCGCGACCGCCGAGGCGGTGCACTGCGTGAGGCGAGTTGGGACGAGGCACTGGACCTGGTGGCGCGCCGGCTGAGTGAGATCAAGGCCACATCGGGGCCAGATGCCATCGGCTTCATGACATCGGCCAAGTGCACCAACGAGGAGAACTACCTGCTACAGAAGTGGGCGCGTGCGGTGATCGGCACCAACAATGTCGACCACTGCGCACGCCTCTGACACGCCCCCACGGTGGCCGGTCTGGTCATCGCATTCGGCAGTGGGGCCATGACGAACTCTATCCCAGAGCTCGAGGAGAGTGACTGCTTTCTGATCACGGGCTCGAACACCACCGAGACGCACCCGCTCATCGCGATGCGTGTCATGCGCGCGCAGAAGCGGGGGGCCAAGGTCATCGTCGTCGATCCACGGGATGTCCAGATCGCCCGCATCGCCGACATCCACCTGCGCCAACGCTCCGGCACGGATGTGGCATGGATCAACGGGATGCTGCACGTCATCATCGCCGAGGGGCTGTACGACCAGGAATTCGTCGCGGAGCGTACCGAGGGCTTTGAGGAGCTCAAGGCGGTAGTGGCGGAGTACACGCCCGAGCGGGTGGAGGCCATCACCGGCATCCCGGCAGCCGACCTGGCCGAGGCGGCACGGGTGTACGCCCGCGCCGAGAACGCGGCGATCCTGTACGCCATGGGCATCACCCAGCACACCACGGGCATCGACAACGTGGTGTCGTGTGCCAACCTGGCAATGGTGACCGGAAACATCGGGCGACCCGGAGTGGGCGTGAACCCGCTGCGGGGCCAGAACAATGTACAGGGCGCATGCGACATGGGTGGGCTGCCCAACGTCTACACCGCCTACCAACCAGTGATCAACGAGGCGGTCCAGGCCAAGTTCATTGAGGCTTGGGGCAGCGCCGGTCCCCTGAAGGTGGGCCTCACAGTCACCGACATGATCAACAAGGCACACCATGGCGAGCTAAAGGCGCTGTACATCATGGGGGAAAACCCCATGGTGTCTGATCCAGACATCAAGCACGTACAGAAGGCCCTAGAGACGGCGGAGTTCGTGGTGGTGCAGGACATCTTCCCAACTGAGACGGCTGCACTGGCCGACGTTGTGCTGCCAGGTGTCACCTTCGCGGAGAAGGACGGCACATTCACGAACACTGACCGACGCGTCCAGCTCATTCGCCAGGCGATCCCGCCCGTTGGCAGCGCACGGGCCGACTGGAGAATAGTAGCCGACTTGGCGCAACGCATGGATGGGGCTCCCCGGACAGCCCGGTTTGGCGGATGGGAGTACGACTCACCGGCGGCGATCATGGATGAGATTGCTGCGTTGACACCCAGCTACGGCGGCGTCAGCTTTCGGAGACTGGAGCAGTGCGGCGACCTGCAGTGGCCGGTACCGACAGCCGAGCACCCAGGCACAGCCTACCTGCACAGGGGCAAGTTCAGTCGCGGACTCGGCAAGCTGAGTGCGATTCAGTTCAAAGAGCCGGCCGAGCTTCCTGACGAGGAGTATCCCCTGATCCTGACGACAGGGCGCACGATGTTCCACTACCACACTGGCAGCATGACGCGCCGCTCGGAGAAGCTCGATCGAGAGGTGCCGGCCGGTTACGTGGAGATTAGCCCGGAGGATGCCCAGGAGCTCGGGCTGAAGAAATCGGCGCGGGCCCGACTCGTCACCCGCCGAGGCTCGATCGAGACCCGGGTCTGGGTCACGCGCCGCGTACCTCCCGGGACGGTGTTTGTGCCGTTCCACTTTGCCGAGGAGGCAGCCAACGTGCTGACGAACCCGGCCTTTGACCCCGTCGCCAAGATCCCTGAGTACAAGGCGGCGGCCGTTCGCGTGGAAAAGCTGTAGCCCGGGCGGGCGGCAAGGGCATCCCTTCGCGCAGTCGCCCACAGAAAACAGGGGCACCCCATGGGGTGCCCCTGTTCTTTTCGCTGCACGCCGGGCAGCCGACTAGATAATCTCGACGACCGCTTCCTGCTCCTTCAGAGCACTCGCCGCGGACTCTGCCTGATCCTTGGGCACGCCTTCGAGCACCTTGATCGGCGCGCTGTCGACCAGGTCCTTGGCCTCTTTAAGGCCCAGGTCGGGCCGGAAAGTGCGCACTGCCTTGATGACCTGGATCTTCTTCGGTCCGACATCCTTGAGGACGACGTCGAACTCGGTCTTTTCCTCCTCCTCGACGGCAGCCTCAGCCGCAGGAGCGGCAGCAGCAGTCGGGATACCGGCCATCGCGACCGGGGCCGCGGCGGACACGCCCCAGCGCTCCTGGAGCATCTTGGAGAGCTCGGCTGCTTCCAGCAGCGTGAGCTCGTTGAGAGCCTGCACCAACTTCTCCAACTTCTCAGACATCGTTCTTATCTCCTTTTGTTCGAATTCGTCTCATCTGTAGGCCGGGGGTTCGAGCCCAGCCTCCGCGGCCCAGGATCGCTACGCCGCCGCCTTCTGCTCCTGCTCCGACCTGGCCTGCAGCACGTACACCAAGTCGCGCAGCGGTGCGGCGAGCACGCCTGCCAGGCTGCTCATCGGCCCCTGGACGGTGCCCACCAACTGCGCCAGAAGCACCTCCCGCGGTGGGAGGTCCGCCAGCGCCTTCGCGCCCGCGGCGTCCACAAGGGACGTCCCGACGATCCCGCCCCGGATGCGGAGCTGCTCGTTCTCACGGGCAAAGCTGTTGAGTGCCTTGACGGCGGCCGCCACATCGGTCCCGCAGTAGCAGATGCCCACTGGGCCCTTGAGCATGTCGCCGGGGTCAGGGATACCCGCCCTCTCCAGCACGGCTCGGAAGAGCGTGTTCTTGACGATGTGGAAGCTCGCTCCGGCCTCCCGCAGCCGCACGCGCAGCGCGGTCGCCGCCGCCACGCTCATCCCCTGGTATTCCGAGAGGATGACAGCCTGGGACTCGGCGAGGCTCTTGACATAGCCCGCCTGCAACTGACCTTTCTTTTCCTTGGAAATGGCCAACCTATCTCACCTCCTCGATCGATTCTGTTGTGCCAACAAAAAAGCCTTTGTGCCGCCGGCGCAAAGGCTCTCCTACCGGCATGGCTGGCGTGTAGGCCAACCCACCGGTCGATCTGCTCTCTGCCTCGGCAGGCTTGTGTTTGAGCGCTTGATGCGCGCCTGCTGTCTGCGGCACGATTCTGTTGTTCGCCCACAAGGGGCTTTGCTGCCCTACTAGACTGTCTTCATCGCCGTCGCAGCGTTAACGTCTACCCGGACTCCGGGCCCCATCGTGCTGCAGACGCCCACCTTCTTGATGTAGGCTCCCTTGGCTGCCGCCGGCTTGGCCTTCACAATGGCCTCCATGACGGCTGCCAGGTTCTCCACCAACGCCTCGGCGGTAAAGCTCACCTTACCGACCGGGACATGGATGTTCGCAGTCTTGTCTACGCGAAACTCCACGCGCCCCTGGCGAGCTTCCTCAATAACCCTCCGCAAGTCCTCATCGTTGACAATTGTGCCAGACTTGGGGCTGGGCATCAGCCCGCGCGGTCCCAACACACGGCCCAGCTTGCCGACCTTGCGCATCATCGACGGGGTCGACATGGCGATGTCAAAGTCAAGCCAGCCCTTCTGGATTTGCTCGACCAGGTCATCGGCCCCGACATAGTCAGCACCCGCCTCGCGCGCGGCCTTGTCCGCATCGCCTTCGGCAAAGACGAGGATGCGCACCTGCTTTCCCGTCCCCTTCGGTAGCAGCACTACGCCGCGCACCTGCTGATCGGCGTGCCGGGGGTCCAGCCCCGTGCGAAGGTGAACTTCGACAGTCGCATCAAACTTGGCGTAGTGCGTCTTCTTCACCAGGTCCAGCGCCTCCTGCGGCGAATAGACCCGGCCTGGTTCGATCAGCTTGACGGCGTCCTGGTACTTCTTTCCACGCTTTCCCATTCTGTTCTCCTCTGTGGTCCTGGTGGGGAGCAACTCCCCTCCCACGTCTCCGGGAGGCCGGGACTCTTGGCCCGGCCCGGCTTGGGGCGGGGACGAAACCCCGCCCGAGGACTGCTAGTCCACGACCTCGATGCCCATACTGCGCGCGGTGCCCTCGATCATGCGCATCGCGCTCTCGACATCGTACGCATTCAGGTCCCTCATCTTCTGCTCAGCAATATCGCGCACCTGCTTGCGGGTGACTGTCCCCACAGACGTGCGGGAGCCTTCGGCTGACCCCTTGGGCACGCCGGCCGCTCTCTTCAGCAGGTCCGTGGCAGGCGGTGTCTTTAGCTCGAATTTGAAAGAGTTGTCCGCGTAGATGGTGATCTCTGCAGGGACGATCGAGCCGACCAAGTGCGCGGTTCGCGCATTATAGTCCTTGCAGAAGGCCATGATGTTGATGCCATGCTGGCCAAGAGCCGGGCCGACCGGGGGTGCCGGTGTAGCCTTGCCCGCCTGGATCGCCAGAGTAACGATCGCCTTTACCTTTTTCGCCATACATCCTCCAGCCCGCCCACTGGGAGCGGGGTGCCAGTTACGTGATTTTCTCTACCTGAAGAAAGTCCAGCTCGACCGGTGTCTCGCGACCAAAGAAGGAGACGAGGATACGCACCTTGCCCTTGTCTGGGTAGATCGTATCCACCGATCCGACAAAGTCCTCGAACGGGCCGTCACAAATGCGGACCTTCTGGCCCGGCCGGAAGCTCACCTTGACCTTGGGAGTCTCGTTTCGCATCCTCTTGAGGATGCGGTCCACATCCCGCCGGGGCAGCGCGCTCGGCTTGTTCACCGAGCCCACAAAGCCCGTCACGCCCGGCGTATTGCGGACCACGTGCCACGAATCCTTATCCATCATCATGTCGACCAGGATGTAGCCGGGAAAGATCCGTCTCTCCACCGTCCGGCGTTGGCCGTCCTTGACCTCGATCTCTTCCTCAGTGGGGACGACCACCTCAAAGATCTTGTCGGACATGGCAAGCGACTCAATCCGGTGCTCAAGGTTCTTCTTGACCTTGCCCTCGTAACCGGAGTAGCTGTGGATGACGTACCAGGCACGAACGCCCTCGCCCTCGGCTACCTCGGCGAGGTCAGCCGGCTCTCCCACCACCTCACCCAGGCCGAGGAAGGAAAAGTCGCCCTCTTCGTCCTCCACGTCGGCAGCAGCGGGCTCTGCTTCGAGGCCAGCTGCTTCAGGCTCCGGTGCCGCCTCCTCTGCCACGGGCGCAAGATAGGAGGCAAACAGCCGCCGTGCCCGATCCTCAGGCGAAAGCGCCCCCTCGCCTTCATCGGCCTGCGCGCCGTTCGATTCAGTTCCTACGGGCTTGCGCTCGTTCTGCTCTTCATCCATTCCGACGGTCCTACAGCAGGAGACCGATCAGCTTCTCGAAGCCAAAGTCAATGACGGCCAGGATAAGGGAAAGCGCGGTGGTGACCACGATCACCATCAGCGTCAAGTTCAGTCCCTCACGCCTCGACGGCCAGGACACCTTCTTGAGCTCGAACCAGGTCTCCCGGAAGTACTGGACGAGCCTGTTGTCGCGCAAATTGATCTTGGGGATCGTTAGTTTCGCCACGCGCCCTCAGCTCCCTCGCAGATTTCGTACATTGGAGGACACCGCCCCATCTTCGTCACTCATGAGACGGTGTCCTCTTCTCCAGCAGGCCAGGCAGGAATCGAACCCGCAACCTACGGTTTTGGAGACCGTTGCTCTGCCAATTGAGCTACTGGCCTAGGCTAGCGAATCGCTGATTGCCGATAGTGCGCTGCCCTGGATCTGGCATTCGAGCCGCGCGCTATCCGCCATCTGCCATTGGCTATCCGCTACTTCGTCTCCCGGTGTGGGGTATGCTTCCGGCACCGAGGGCAAAACTTCTTGATCTCCATCCGAGCCTGGTCGTTGCGCCGATTCTTCTCGGTGGTGTAGTTCCTCTCCTTGCACTCTGTGCAGGCGAGGTTGATCACAACGCGAACAGCTTTCTTCGCCATGCGTTACCTCTCCGCGCCCGGCCTATTCCGCGATGCGGGTGATGACGCCGGCACCAACCGTACGACCACCCTCGCGTATCGCAAACCGCG